>CAVSPS010000001.1:0-163041 GCA_963729925.1 uncultured Solirubrobacterales bacterium
CACGGTAGTGGTAGGCCAGCGTGCCGGCGCGCTCGTCGGAGCGGTCGGAGGGCGCCTGCTCGATCGCAGCGGCGATCCGGCCGTGGATCGCCGCCTTCCTGGTGGCCGATAGCTGCTCGTAGATCGTCTCGCGAAAGAGCGCATGGGAGAAGCTGAGCCGCCCCACTGATTGCGCGGGCTCGACCAGCACGTCGGCGTCGATCGCCTCCTCGATGAGATCGATCAGGCGATCGCGTGGATGCTGAAGGACACGCTCGAGCACGTCGAGCTCGAACTCGCGGCCCGCGACCGCGGCTACTGAGAGCGCCTGGCGGCAGTCATCCCCCAGACCGCGCAGGCGGCGCAGCAACAAGTCCCTGACGCTGTCGGGCACGCCGCCCGCCGCCACATCCCAGTCGGACTCCGCATCGACATCGTGCAGCAGCTCCTCGATGAAGAACGGGTTGCCCTCGCTGCGCTCCGCGACACGGCGCACGAACCCGCTTGGAGCCTTTAGCCCGGTGCGACCCGCGATCAGCTCTCCGACCTCGGCCTCGTCGAGTCCCGACAACGCCAGCCGCTGCAGCATCCGCGCGCGGCGCAGCTCCGCGAGCGCTTCGGCGAGCGGATGCTCGTCGCCCACCTCGACCGGCCGGTAGGTGCCCAGCACCATCAATGGCGCGCCCTTAGCCGAGCGTGCGAGGTGGCGAAGCAGCAGCAGACTCGACTGGTCAGCCCAGTGCAGATCGTCCAGGAACAGCACCAGCGGGCGGAGATGCGCAGCGTCGGCCAGCAGCGAGGAAACCGTCTCGAACAAGCGGAAGCGCTCCTGCTCGGCGCCAAGGCCCGTAGGCCCGTACGGGGAACGCGCGTCCTCGAGCTCTGGCAGGATCGCGGCGAGCTGGGCGCGCCGTGGGGTGACCTGCACCGCCAGCTCGGCCGGAGGGCAGCAGGCGATGTAGTGGCGCAGCGCCTGCGACGAACGGCTGGTAGGGGACGTGGCGTCTCCTCGTGGCAGCTGCCCGCCAGCACCGTCGCGCCTCGTCGTGCGCCGTGCGCGCGAACTCGGTTACCAGGCGCGTCTTGCCGATCCCGGGCTCGCCCGCGAGCATCACGACGCGCAAGCCGCGCTCGCGGACCTACCGTCCACTGCGCCTGTAGTGCAGCCGCCGCGTCGGAGCGGCCGACGAACGTGCCGCGGTCCTCGCCCGCCAGCAACGGGGGCAGTGGGACGCGCACCTCGGTCGATGCCTCCCAGATCACCTCGCAGGCTGGGACCGGGTCGGCGACGCCCTTCAGCGGGACGGCCCCGAGCGCGCGGTAGGCGAACCCGCCGCGCGTGCCGATCAGCGCACGCACCAGCTCCGAGGCGAGGATCTGCCCGGGGGCGCCGGCGTCACACAGTCGCTTCGCGATCACCACCGGCGTGCCGAAGTAGTCGCCCTCGTCGCGGATCGGCTCGCCGACGTTCAGGCCGATACGAACCGCGAACGCGAGCTCCCCGGTCCTACGGGCGCGGTCGACAGCCTGCTGGATCGTGATCGCGCACACGACAGCATCGACCGCGCTCACGAACGCCACCATCAGCCCGTCGCCGAGGTTCTTCACCTCCTCGCCGCCATGCATCTGAGCCGCCTCGCGCAGCAGGCCGAAGTGCGCGCGGCGCAGACGCTCGCCCTCCTCATCGCCGAGTCTCTGGAGCGTCTCCGTCGAGCCAACCTGGTCGGTAAACAGCAGTGTCACCGTGCCCGCCGTCCGGCCGGCCACCGATGCCGCGACGGGCGCCCCAGGCACCGGGGGGTCTGATGGCGACGACACCACGGGCGGCGGGATGTCTGATGGCAGCGCAGCGACGGGCTGCGGCACCGTCTCAGCTGCGCGGATCCGCTCGATCAGCTCCCGCGTAACCGCGGAGGGTACGATCCCGAGCTCTGAGGCGAAGCGGTCAGCCAGGCGGCGGTATGTCGTCAGCGCCGCCGAGCGGTCCCCATTCGCCGCCAGGCGGCCGATCAGCTCGCGATGAGCCTCCTCAGACAGCGGGTCAAGCGCGACCTGACGGCGAGTCAGCGCGACCGCCGCCGCGAGATCCCCCGCAGCCTCTGCGGCCGCAGCCATCCGCTCCAGCAACGCCACCACGCTGGCACGATGCTCGTCGCGTCGCTCATACACCCAGTCGTCGTCGAGGTCTTCCAGCAGTTCGCCCCGCGCGAGCTCGAGCGCATCCTCAAACCGGCCCTCGGCGACGAGACGCTCGAACTCGCCGATGTCGGTCCAGACATGATCTGGGCCGGCGAACGCTACCGCGTCGCGGGTGCAGAGCAGGTAGCGATCGGCCTCGGCGCCCAACGCACGACGCAGAGCCGACAGGGCGCTGCGCAGGCTCGTGCGCGCGCTCTCGTCGAGCACGTCAGGCCAGAAGCGCGCCGCGAGCTGGCCGCGCGGGTGGGTGCGCCGCTCCAAGGCGAGCACGCCGAGCAGCGACCGTGCGCGGCGGCTGGAGGGCAACTCGAGCTGCCCGCCGTCCACTTCGAGTGTCATCTCCCCCAACAGCGTGACGCGCAACATCGACGAAGCCTACGCGGATTCACGCTTGTTTCGCGCGCGCTTCGCGCTTGAGCCACGGAGCCCTGGGACAGTTACCGGACCGCACAACCACGAAGGGAAACACAGATGGCTACCGAGGCGCAACTTGACCAGGACAAGCTCGAAGCGTTCGTCGAGCGGGTCGTGCTCGACGTCGGAACCGCGATGCGCGGGGGGCTGATGTACATCGGCGATCGCCTCGGCATCTTCGCGGCACTGGCGGATGCCGGGCCGGTGACGGCCGCCGAGCTCGCGCAAAGAACGGGTCTCAATGAGCGCTACCTGCGCGAGTGGCTTGGGGCGATGGCGACCGCCGAGTACGTCGAGCACGACAACGAAGGCGACACGTACTTCCTGCCGCCCGAGCACGCTCTGCCGCTCGCCGACGAGGACTTTCCTTTCTTTACCGGCGGAATGCTTCAGATGATCGTCCCAACCGTCACCGTCGCGCCGCAGGTGGCGGAGGCGTTCAAGACCGGTAAGGGGGTCACGCAGGATCAGTATCTGCCCGACATGTACGAGTCGATCGAGCGCCTCACGGCGCCGTGGTACAAGCACCACCTCGTCCAGACCTGGATCCCGGCGATGCCCCGCGTCCAGGAGAAGCTCGAGGCGGGGGGATCCGCGTGCGACGTCGGCTGCGGGTCCGGTCGCGCTCCGATCACGATCGCCAAGGCGTTCCCGGCGGCCGAGGTTCACGGCTCCGACGTCCACACCGGCTCGATTGAGCGTGCGCGGGTCAACGCCGAAGCCGAGGGCGTCGCCGACCGGGTGACGTTCACGGTCGCCGACGGCGCTGAGCTGCCAGAGGGCCAGTTCGATCTCATCAGCACGTTCGACGTCGTACACGACTCCGTCGACCCGGTCGGGCTGATGAGCGCGATCCGTGAGGCGTTGCGGGAGGACGGCACATACCTGATGCTCGAGATGAACGCTTCCGGGCATGTGGAGGAGAACCGCAACCCGCTCGGCAAGCTCCTCTACAACGTCAGCACCCTCTACTGCATGACGACGTCGCTCGCGCATGGCGGCGCGGGCATCGGTGCCTGCATGGGGCACGAGAAGGCGCGCGAGCTGGCGTATGCGGCCGGCTTCACGCATTTCCGCAAGCTCCCGATCGAAGAACCGTTCTCGGTCCTCTACGAGCTCAAGGCATAGGAACGACTGCGCGGCGACCCCTCTAGGTCGCCGCGTTTGACTCGACGGTGCAAACAGACAATCTTGTAGGAAAGGGGCAGGTCAAATGGCAATCCAAACCAGGACGGGATCACCGCCGCACGACACGGAGGCACCCCGCGGTGCGCCGGAGCAGAGCCGCGCTCGCTACCCAGACACCGAGGGCTTCGTCGAACGCGACGGTCAGCGGCTGTTCTATGAGGTCTACGGCGAAGGCGAGCAGACCCTCTTCCTGCTCCCAACCTGGCTGATTCACTCCCGCCACTGGAAGATGCAGATCCCCTACCTCGCGCGCCACTTCCGCGTGCTTACGATGGACGGCCTCGGCAACGGGCGCTCCGAGCGCTGTCGTGACCCCAGGCGCTACGCACCCCGGGAGTTCGCCCGCGACTGCCTGGCGGTGATGGACGCAACCGGCACCGAGCGGGCGGTGATGGCGAGCCTGTCCACCGGCGCGCAGTACCAGTTCGAGTTCGCACGGCTAGCGCCCGAGCGGGTGCTTGGCGCCGTGTTCATCGGGCCGCTGTTCCCCTACACCCTGTCTAAGAACTCGCTCTTCACCGATCCTCTGGCCCAATCTCTCTCCCGCTCGGTTCACTCACCCACGCCCGTCTGGTGGGCGCACATGAACCCCGTTCACTGGCGTCAAAATCTCCCACGGTTCGCTAACTGGTTCATCCCGAGGTGCTTCCCCGAGCCCCACTCGACCAAGGCCATCGAGGACGGCGTCGGATGGATGCTCGACAGCGATCCGGAGACGCTCACCGCAACGGTGGGACATGGTGAGTTCATCCGTGGCCGGCGCACCCTGCGCGAGCTGGCGCAGAACCTCCAGTGCCCGGTACTGGTCATCCATGGCGAGCGCGACAAGATTTCGGCGACCCGCGACGGACGGGCGCTCGCGCGGCTGAGCGGCGGAAAACTAAACGTGGTGGGAGGCTCAGGCCATCTGCCGCACGCCCGCAAGCCGGTCGGGTTCAACCTGGCGCTGCGCGATTTCTCCGAGGACGCCTTCGGAGCGCGGCGCACGCCGCGCGACCCCACCGTCCACCGCCCAGACGGCCGGCCCCGGGCGCTGTTCGTCTCCTCGCCGATCGGTCTCGGCCACGCGCAGCGCGACGTGGCGATCGCCCGCGAGCTGCGCCGCTTGCACCCGGACCTGCAGATCGACTGGCTCGCCCAAGACCCCGTCACCCGAGTGCTTCAGGCGGAGGGCGAGCGCATCCACCCCGCGAGCGCCCAATTGGCCAGCGAGTCCGAGCACATCGAGTCGGAGTCCGCAGAGCATGACCTGCACGCCTTCTACGCGATCCGCCGCATGGACGAGATCTTCGCCGCCAACTTCATGGTCTTCCACGACGTCGTGCGCGAGGAGCGCTATGACCTGTGGATCGGGGACGAGGCTTGGGAGCTCGACTACTACCTGCACGAGAACCCGCGCGAGAAGCGCGTGCCGTTCGTGTGGTTGAGCGATTTCGTCGGCTTCCTGCCGATGGACGACGGGAACGCGCGGGAAAGCTTTCTGGCCGCCGACTTCAACGCCCAGAGGATCGAGCACATCGCCGAGCACCCCGAGGTCCGCGACCTCTCGCTGTTCGTCGGTAATCCCGATGACATCGTCCCGAAGCGCCTCGGACCGGAGCTGCCAATGATTCGCGATTGGGCCGAGCGCAACTACGATTTTACCGGCTACATCACCGGCTTCGACCCCGCCGATCTGAGTGATCGCTCGAAGCTCCGCGCCGAACTGGGCTATGGGGACGATGAGCAGGTTTGCATCGTGACCGTCGGCGGGTCGGGCGTCGGCGCAAGCCTGCTGCGGCGGGTCATGGCTGCCTTCCCCCAGGCAAAGGAGCGTGTCCCGGAGCTGCGCATGATCGTCGTCGCCGGCCCCCGCATCGACCCCGAGTCGCTCCCCTCACATCCCGGCCTGGAGGTGGTCCCCTACGTGCACAACCTGTACCGGCACCTCGCCGCTTGTGACCTGGCGGTGGTGCAGGGCGGTCTGACCACGTCGATGGAGCTGACCGCAAGCAAGCGGCCGTTTCTCTACTTCCCGCTACGCCATCACTTCGAGCAGAACTTCCATGTCCGTCACCGCCTGGAACGCTACGGCGCAGGTCGTCGCATGGACTACGACGAGTCTCCACCCGAACAGATCGCGCAGGCGATCGCGCAGGAGATCGGGCGCGATGTGCACTGCCAAGACGTGGAGACCGGCGGCGCCCATCGGGCGGCGAACCGAATCGCTGAGCTGCTCAACTAACCCAAGGGAGGACACACCATGCAATCCATTCCACGTGAGGACGTCCCTGTCGTAATCGAGGACAACGGCGTCGAGGTCCGCTTGCGCGACGAGGACGGTCTCTCTGTCGGGTTCGTGCGTCTGCCAGCCGGCGCCGACCTACGCCCCGCAACCAAGGGCCTCCCGCATGACCTCTGCCCGTGTCCGCACTGGGGGTACATGATCAAGGGCCGCGTGCGGATGCACACACTGGACGGGCATCAGGACTTCGCCGCCGGCGAAGCGTTCTACTGGGCCCCCGGCCATGCCCCGGAGGCGCTCGAGGACTCCGAGTACGTCGACTTCTCACCGACAGAGGAGTTCCAGCGGGTGATCGAGCACATCACCTCCGCAGCCGGCGAGTCCGCGTGATTAGGGGGCCGGCGGCGCCGCGTGAGCGGTTTCGTGCGCCCGTGTTCGCTGGCCTTCGCGGTTCTCTAACCAATCGGGGCGATCGGTTAGAGTTGGCTTGAATACAGGGGATTTGGGGCTTCTACATCCCGTTTGCAGCCCTCCAGACCACCCTTATGCCGGGCTTCGAGCCGTCGAGGCCGGGTGTATGCCATCCTGAACGTGCGTATAGCGATTCACACCCGCTATCGCTCGTATGCCCTGCCCCGCGGAGGACGTGCCGGACGAGTACGGTCTGTGTGGCGCGATCGTAGTCGAAGATCACTCGCCAGTCGCCGACCCGCAGCCGGAAGTGCTCGCTGCCCGTGAGCCGCCGGACATCGAGCGAGCGATCGTCGGCGCTGAGACGATCCAGCGCTCCCAAGACCCGCGCGCGGATCGGCGGGTCGAGGCGCCGCAACTCCTTCTCGGCGGCGCGCGTGAAACGCAGCGCTCGCCCGCCGCTCACTCGGCTCCGAGGCCTTGCTTCACCTGCGCGTAGGAGACGGTACGACCGGCGGCGATGTCCGCGTCGCTTGCGGCGAGCGCTGCGTGCTCCTTGGGGCTCAGCGGCTCGTCGTCCTCGGGACGCGAGTTCAGCCAGTCTCCGAAGCTCTGGCCGCGCGCAGCGATGAACTCAAGGGTCGCCTCAGCGTCCTGCTCGGTCAGGTCCTCGACTCTCTCGCGCAGCTTCTCCTTCGCCGTCATGCGTCAAATGGTAGCGGCGAGACCACCGGCTTCCGCTCGCGTATGATCGCGTCTGTGACCGACCGACCGTCGATCGACGCGCGAGCGCACTAGCCAAGCCCGTTGCTGCTCTACAACGCCCAGGTCTCAGGCAACTGCTACAAGGTCAGGCTGCTGCTGGCCCATCTCGGCTTGGACTACGAACGGCGTGAGATCGACGTCATCGACCGATCCGGTCGCTCTAATTCACTCGGCGAGGTCAACCCCGCCCTGCAGGTACCCACGCTGGTGCTGGATGACGGCCGTCCGCTCGCGGAGTCCAACGCAATTCTGTGGTATCTGGGCCTGGATACGAGGTACCTGCCCGACGACGACTTCGACCGCGCCAAGGTGCTCCAGTGGATGTTCTTCGAGCAGTACAGCCACGAGCCCAACATCGCTGTTGTCAGGTACTGGGTATCTATTGCCGCTGTCTCTCCGCGCGAGTCCGTCATCGAGGCAAGGCGTGCGGCGGGCTACGAAGCGCTGGATGCGATGGAGCGAGAGCTTGCGACACGACAGTTCCTCGTTGCCGACCGCTACACGATCGCTGACATCGCGCTCTACGCCTACACGCATGTAGCCGGCGATGGCGACTTCGATCTGTCCGGCTACCCGGCCATCGGCGGGTGGCTGGATCGTGTCGCAGCCCAACCGGGCCACGTGCCCATCACAGCCTGAGCAGGAGCCGAAGCGGGAACACGATCCCGCGTGCAACGCATATGGCTCTGGAACAAATCCTATACATAATCCGCTTTATGTGTAGAGTTTGTGCGAGCTCGGTGGCGGTGCCCAGTTGAAGCCGGCGTTGGAGGCGCTCCTCAGTTGACCGAAGGGGATCTCATCGACCAAGCCGCCAAGGCGGCGTTCAAGGCCCAGACCGGCGCGGTCAGGCGGCGCGGCCTACGTATTCGCGCAGCGCGGTGCGGGCTATCTCGCTGACAGAGCGGTGCTCCTTGCGGGCACGGGCGCGCAGAGCCTTGGCGAGATCGGGGTCGACACGAATCTGCACGCGCGGAGAGGCCCCCTTTGTGCCGAGCGGCGGTCGCCCGACCGTGACCTTGATCGCCTTGTCTAGGTCGTAGCCGCGTTCGGCCTCGTCGGCCAGCGCCTCTATGTCCTGCTCTGAGAGCTCGTCGCCTCCGGCGGTCCTTATCTTGGTCATCGTCCTTCCTCGTATCTGGTCCTGTACTTCTTGCATAGCGGCATCGCGTGGATCACGTAGAGATCACCGCTCTCAAGCTCGACAGCCATCACCTCAAGCTCCTGGCCATTGGCGTCAGTGCCGAGGTAGACGATGCGGATCGATCGCTGCCCAAGTCCCTCTTGGGGCGGCTCCTGAAAGCGGATGCGGTAGTTGAGGTAGTTGACGATGACATGACGGATGCGGTCCTTTGAGATGCGGTGACGGGTCGCGGAGCGCGCGAACCGCACGTTGGGACTATCCAGTTTAGCAATTGTGTCAGACATAATCAAGGATCGAGAGCTTCAGAACAAGCTCTCCTGCGATGGCGTACGCGGGGCATGGGGAGATGATCCCGATCGCTTGGGACGGTTCTCGGCGTGTGTGGCGTATGCGCCGACGATCCGGTCGAGTGCGCGGCCCTTGTCGCGGTGTCCGTAGAGGCGGCGGACAAGGTTTCCGCCGTCCTGGTGTCCGAGGGCGATGGCTACGTCCTCGGAGGGCATTTCAAGCTCGTTGACCATGTACCGGCCCGCGAAGTGGCGGGTGGCGAGATAGAGGCTTACCTCCCATCCTGCGGCGGCTCTGACGGCCTTCCAGTGGTAGGCACGCGAGCTTGGCGTCCAGTGCTCGCCACGCAACGAGACGAAACAGAACTCACCCTCGCGCGCCAAGCCTGAGAGCGCGTCGTGGGCATGGGTTCGACCCCTCCAGAGGCCACCAGCCTCCCCCTACATCCAACCACCTACCAATCGGGGCGCCCGGATTCGAACCGGGGTACTCACCCTGCCGCTCCCGTCTCCATAGACGGGGCTGGTAGGGCCTGGGCATCAGGAACGTCGGCCCAGTTCCTTTACGGGCCGAAAATGCCCCTATGCTGTCGAGATAGGAACGAAGCTGGCAGCACGGGAGTAGTAAGAGCGCGGGCTAGACATTCCGCGAACGGTAGGCGCAACCGCGCGGCTGACCGCTCGCTTTTTTCACAACCACCCAAGCCCGCCGTCCTTCTAGGAGAAAAGTTCCGGTACGGACCGAAAGTAACCCTACGGTTCGCACATGTCCCTTTCCAGATGGCTCATACCAACCGCGACCACGGAGGTATGAGCAATGTCCGTCACCGAAGTCAAACGCGATATTCCCACCGTCGCCCGAGCGGTCGAGCTGTTCATCCAGGCTCGTCAGAACCAATACACCAACGGGTTTGTGTCTGTCCTATACGGCCCGCGCTCAGGCCGCGTCGTAGGACGGCGCGCCGCTGGTGTAACACTTGCACGCTCAGAGCTGGGCGGCCTACGCTTCAACCGTGTGAAGGGTCATGAGTTCGTGGCCTGGCTGCACCAGCGTCACGCAGGACTCGCGCCCAGCAGCTTCAAGAATGGCCGCGCTGCCCTCTCTGGATTGTTGCAGTTTGCAATCGAAAATCGCTGGGCCGACGAAACGGTCCTTGCTGGCTGGCCACAGGCGAAACCGAGTCCCGAACGCCGCGACTGGCTCCGCCCTGAGCAGGTCACGGCACTGAACGCGCTCGTCACGGAGCGTCACTTCACACCGCAGCAGCGCTTCATCTGGGGTGCCGGTCTGAATACCGGGGCACGCACCGATGAGCTGATACGTTTTCAGCCCCGCGCCCTCAACTCCCTGGACGGGAGCCTGGCGATTATCGGCAAGGGCTCAAAGCTGCGTCACGTGCCGGTGAGTCCTGCGTTCCAGGACGAATGGCGGGCCTATGAACGCGCACACGCACTGCGTCCGTCAGCGTGGATGTTCCCCTCGATGGCGGTGCGGTTCGTTGATGGCAAGCATAACGAGCGCATCGTTCGCGATGCGAGCAAGCATTGCTCCGCGAAGGCTGCACTAACCGTTACCGCCAAGGTGCGAGACCTCGCCCAGCAGGCCGTGGAAAGAGAACAACTGGACGACTCGCTCCTGCCGCCATTCGCACTCACACTCCAGGTGTTGCGCCGAACTTTCGCCTGTACCCATCTCATCGCCCATGCGCTACTTGGCCCCGGTAACGGCATGGACCTACGCACCATCCAGCGCGCAATGGGCCACTCCTCTTTGGAGACGACCGCAATCTATCTAAACGACGTTGAGGATTACATCAACCACAACCGCAGACCACAGAGCGTCACCGATAGCGCGTGCGAGCTGGCGGCGCTGGTTAACACGACAGCACAGCGCCAGTCGCAGACACCCCCAGGGGCCACAAGCGAAAAGCCGCTTGAAACGCCGTGCGCTCCCGCATGCTCGTAGAAACACGAACAAGGAGTTGCACGATGTTGATATTGAAAGCGAAGTTTCTCAGCACCCACGAACTACCGGGCAAGAACGACTATCCACCGTCGCTGCTCGCCACAGTCCTCGACGACACCGGCGAGACACTGAACCTCGTTGTCTTGGATGCCGACACCGGGGCACGCCTGGCGGCTCTCAAAGAGCTAGAGGCAGTCGCGCTCAAACTCCGGTGGCGAAAAGTGAGCCTGTCCGCCACCGGCTCCGGCAAAGGCAACGCGTACCGCCTTCAGGTCGTCGGCCTGGCCGACGCCAAGGAGGTGTCCTGATGGCCTCGCAGCGTAGGAAACACAGGTGGCCTTTCCCCTCCCAACCCACTTCCCCGTATCGCGGCGTACAGCTCGCCGCCTTGCGGGCTTGCATCACTGACCCAAAGCTGGCACCTGACGGATTCAATGACGTTTTGCGTGCCGTCTGGAGCAGCTTTCTGGCGTACCGCTCCATACCAACCAGCGAGGAGTTCATCGAAGCTATGGAAGGACTCTACGACCTGTTGCGCGAGGCGGCGATGCCTGATGGTGTAGCCGTCCTTGAAGACGACGAGCGGCAGGTTGTGCTCCGCACCGCCAAGCGTCACCTTGATGCGCTGTACGAAGAAGCTCGTGCCTGTGGGGTGCTTCTGGAATGACCAGTGGGCTACCAGCCCAACCTGACCGGATACACAACCGCGCCGTCACGGTGCTGTCACCCGTTGGGCAGCTCAGCTGAGGGCGGTACGCCCTTGACGGCACCGTGAGGCGTGGTAGGCCCGCCGCAGGCGAGGCCGCGAGGCCGAGCCGAGGCGGGACCGCCCCGAAGGGGCGGCCACCAAGGACACCTGAAACGCGCGTGCGCGTGGCATGCTCGACCTATGCCGGATGACCTGTTCAACATTTCCTTGAATGCGACCGCAGGGAGCATTACGAATAAGTGTGAAAACAAGTCACCGTTCGAGTGCTCAAATCCTTTTCGCCTCACTTGTCTGAACCACGGCGAAGACATAACCGTGCGGTGCAAAAGATGGCGGGTCTGTCCTGGGTGCGCACTGTGGAAGCAGATGACGCTCACACAGCGGCTCATCGCAGGCGTTGAGAACGTACCGGCTGACAAGGTGCCGATGTTCTTTACGCTCACGTTCCCGCTCGCCCACGCTCCCGACGAATCCGAAGCGCACCGCGCGTGGCGCTCGCTCGTCGCGCGACTTCGCTACCGGGGTTATCTCGGTGCATACGGGTGGGTGCTGCAACGCCAGCGGAACGGAACGCTGCATTTCCACGGCATCGCGCACCTGCCGTGGTTCGCCGACGGCCTGGCCGAGTGGCGCGAGCTGCTGGTCAAGAGCGGGTTCGGCGTTCAGAACAAGCTCGCTGTCGCGGAGCGCCAACACGCGGGCTACTGCGCCAAGTACATCTCCACACGTCTGGCCGAGCTTGCGCCCCTGCACCGAGCCTACGGATTCTCTGCCGACTTCCCGCGCGCCAAGGCGCTCACCGACCGAGCAGAGCTGGCGGAGCGATACGGCGTAGTGCTGGATAGTGACTGCGCCTGGATACCGTCCTACGAGCTGTACTTCTGAGCAGCGCACATGCCACTAGCATGACTTCGCGGATGGGCGGGACTGGCCGCCTTGCGCGGATGCCAGGCCCGCGCCCTCGACGTGATCATCGCCAGCCGTTTGCGGCCAGGTAAGATCAGCTCCGCGGACAGGGGTCAGGGGCTGAGGTAGCGGGCGAGCATGGGGACGAGCGCTTGCGCGTTTGGGCTTCCCCAGCCCGTCACCGGGTCCCACCCGGGCGCGGCCTGATAGCCGGTGATCGTCCGCGTTGGAAGGTTCACGGTGTTGGTGGCCGTGGTCACGTCGTGAAACGCCTGGTGGTAGTGGGCGCTGCGGCCGATCTGGTAGAGGGCGAGATTGACGAAGCCGAGTTGCCGGCCGGCGTACTGGTCGGTTAGCGCGATGACGGAGGCCCAGAGGGGGGCGGCCGCGCTCGCCCCGCCGGCCTCGATGAGGTACTGGTGGCCGCCGTCGCTGATTGCGAGGGCCATGCCGGTACGAGGGTCAGCGTCGGCCGCCACGTCGGGCACGCCTCGGTTCGCCTCGATGCCGGCGGTGCCGGTTTGGTAGGTGGGCCGGGCGAACAGCCGGCTGAACCCGCCGCCGCCGGCTCTGGGTCCCCCCGCCGAAGCGGGGATGTTCCACGCGCTCTCGTGGATGTAGGCACCGGTGGTCGGGCTGGCGTGCAGGCTTGTGCCGCCGGCGGCCAGCGCCAGGGGATCCGAGGCGGGCAGGTCCACCCCCCTCACCGCGGCGGAACCTGTCTCGGGGGGACAGGCAGTGGTGGCTGCGCCGGAGTCGCCTGTCGAGACGACCACGGTCACCCGATCGCGTTGAGCAGCTTGTAGAGCCGAGTTCACCTGGGCTACCTCGGCTGGGGTGAAGCACTGCTCTCCCGCGCCGGCGCTGAGCGAGACCACGCCACCCTGCGTGGGGCCGAGCCGCAAGGCGGCGACGACGGCCGCGCTCACCGTGCCCGGGCTGGCCACATACGATGACGGAATCAGGACCTCCCGGACGGAGGCGTCAGGCGCGATCGCGTGCACGATCTCGGTGTCCTCCACCTCCTCGACGGACGCCAGCCACGGCGACGCCGCGTGCGCGAGGCTGTTCACAATCCGCAGCCGCGCGGCAGGCAGGCCGAACACGCTGTCGAATCGCGCTAGGTCTTGCCGGATGTCGGAAGACGGCGGCACCTGGACGCCGGTAGCCGACGACGAGGATCCTGCCGTGGTTGGAGGGAACTCCAACAGGACGACGGTCTGTCCGCGGCCGGTGATCCCGCGGTCCAGCAGCGGCTGAATACCGTAGGCGATTCGGAGCTGTGAAGGTGTGTAACACGGTGGCTGGGAGGTCAGACAGTCAGCCGCCACCGCACCAGGAGGGCTGCTCGTCGGCGACGTTGTGGTGCCGCCCGTTCCCGTGCTGCTGCGAGAGAGCAGATGCTTGCAGGCGTCATTGGCGCGCGCTGCGGGGCTGTTGGGGCTGGCGCTCAGTTGCCCGCCGAAGCTGAAGCCCTGCGATGGACCGGGGTTCGGGAAGCGGGACAGCCCATGGGCTCGCATGCACTGCGCGTAGGCAAGGTTCGCCTGGAAGCTTGCCGACCCCGTCGAGGCAGCTCCGGTGGAGGACGAGGGACTGCTGCCGCCGCACGCCGCCAGCACGGCGACGGCTGCCACGACAGCCAGGGCTCCCGCGCACCGCGGGCCCCAGTTACCGCCAGCATTGCCGTTCATCGCGCCACTCCTTGATGCCCAGGCGGTAATCGAGTCCCTCTTTCCGGTGGTGGTGCTGGACCGGGACCTGCCCGCGCGCGCTGCTGGCTGCACTCGCGTTAGCGCCGGTTCAACTACCCACGCTATGTGTCTTTCCGCACAAGTATAATGTGGCTGTGAGCCATCAATCGGGGCGCCCGGATTCGAACCGGGGACCTCGCCGACCCGAACGGCGCGCGCTACCAGGCTGCGCCACGCCCCGACGCATGCTGGAGTATCTCACACCCCGCGCGCAGCTCGGCAAGACGGCTGTACGCCATCCCGCACGCGCGCGCGAGGGGCCCCCGGCAAGACCGCCACCGCACACTCCCGGCCCGCCGGCTCGAAGGTCGCGCCCAGCGACACGGCGGCGGCGGCGGCGGCGGTGCGTCGGTGCCGGTAAGGTCGCGCGATGCCCTGCCTGCTCTCAGACGCCGTCGCCGAGCTCGACCGCCTGCTGGAACCGGACGGCTTCCCCGACTACTGCCCCAACGGCCTGCAGGTGCCCGGGCGCGGCGAGCTGGCGAAGGTGGCCACGGGGGTGTCGGCGAGCGCCGAGCTGTTCGAGCGGGCCGCCGCGGAGCGGGCCGACCTGATCGTGGTCCATCACGGCCTCTTCTGGGGCTCCGCGCCCGCCCCGATTGACCAACCGATGAAGCGTCGCCTGAAACTGCTGTTCGACGCCGACATGAGCCTCGCCGCCTACCACCTCCCCCTGGACGCCCACCCCGAGGTGGGCAACAACGCGCTCATCGCCCGCGCGCTCGGGGCCGAGGCGCTGGAGCCCTTTGCCCTCCACGAGGGCCGGCCGATCGGCTTCCTCGCGAGCTTCCCCGGCGAGGGCATCGGCGCCGAGGACCTGTTTGCGCGTGTGGGCGAGCTCACCGCGCGCGAGCCACTCGTGTTCGACGCCGGCCCCGACCGCATTCGCGGCGTGGCGATCGTGTCGGGTGCAGGCGCCGACTACCTATCGGACGCCGTGCTCGCGGGTGCCGACGGGTTCATCACGGGCGAGCCCGCCGAGCGGGTGATGACCCAGGCGCGCGAGGCCGCCATCCACTTCGTGGCGGCTGGCCACTACGCCACCGAGACGCTCGGAGTGAAGCGCCTGGGCGAGCACCTGAGCGAGCGCTTCGATGTGGAGCACGTGTTCATCGACGTCCCCAACCCCATATAGCCGCGCGCCGACGCGCGGAGCGCCCTCGCCGGGTACCGTGACGGTGGGCGGGCAGCGGATCGACGCGTTGCGCGAGGGAATCCGCGCATCGCGCGCATATTCCTCGCATCTTGCGGGAATCCCCCGTTGATTGCGTCCGAGAGCGCAGGTATACGTACGCACTAGGCGGACCCATACGACAGGAGGACCTCCCGATGGCCAACCACCTGACCCCCACCGAGCTCGCTCGCGAAGCCGGATTGGGGCGTAGAGAAGTGCTCTCGAAGTGCCTTGAGAACGGCGTTCCCATCTTCAAGGGCCGCATCGACAAGAGCCTGTTCATGGCGAGCGTCCGCAGAGCCGCCCCCAAAGGGGGCGCCGCGCACGCAAAGACCTGATCCCGATGGGGCGGCTCGGCAGCCCGCCGTCCCTGGCTCTCCGCACCCGAAGGCCCTGAGCGTGCCCTAAGATCCCAGGGGTCCAATTCCAAGGCCCATAGGGCAATCGAGGAGGAGAGCCGTTCCATGGAGGCCAGCGCCACAGAGTCCACCACCGGCTCGCACACGATCGCCGAGTTGATCTCGCGCTCTGCCGCCGAGCGCCCCGAGCACGTCGCGGTTCGCTACAAGCGCGACGGCGCCTGGCATGACGTCACCTACAAGCAGATGGCGGACATCGTCGAGGAGATCGGCCTCGGCCTGATCGACCTCGGCATCGAAGCGGGCGAGCGCGTGTGCATCCTCGCCAACACCCGTCCCGAGTGGTCCTATGCTGACATGGCCATCACCTCGGCTGGCGCCGTGGTGGTGCCGATCTACCAGACCAACTCCCCCGAGGAGTGCCTGTGGGTGATCTCCGACTCCGGCGCCGCCGCGATCGTGTGCGAGGACGACGCCCAGCTCGCGAAGATCGCCGAGATCCGCGACCAGGTACCCCACCTGCGCACAGTGATCGTGATGGACCCACCGGACCACGACCAGGCCGTGCCCGCGATCACCCTCGATCAGGTGCGCGAGCGCGGACACGCGCGCGACGCATCCGAGCTTCAGGCGCGCCGCGAAGCGGTGAGCCCGGAGGACCCCTTCACGTTCATCTACACCTCCGGCACCACCGGTCCGCCGAAGGGATGCGTGCTCAGCCACGGCAACTACCGCTCGATGATGGACATGCTCCGTAACGTGGGTCAGATCGAGGACGACGAGGTGATCTACCTCTATCTGCCCCTTGCTCATGCGTTTGCACTGCTCATTCAGCTGGCGGCGTTCGATCTCGGCGGCACATTGGCCTACTTCGGCGGCGACACGAAGCAGATCGTGGGCGAGCTGATCGAGGTCAAACCGACCTACCTCCCCTCGGTGCCGCGCGTGTTCGAGAAGATCTACACGCTCGCCAACGCCGCCCTGCAGGCCCAGCCGCCCGAGGAGCAGGAGAGGGCGCGGAAGGCGATCGAGCTCGGCATGAAGGTGCGCGAGCTGCAAGCCAGGGGCGAAGACGTTCCCGAGGAGCTGCTGGGGCCTTTCGAAGAGGCCGACGAGAAGCTCTTCAAGAACGTGCGGGCGGTGTTCGGCGGCAACGTGCGCCACGCTGTCAGCGGCGCCGCCCCGATCGCCAAGGAGATCCTCGAATTCTTCTGGGCCGCGGGCGTGCCCGTGCTGGAGGGGTACGGCATGACCGAGACCGCCACCGCCGCCACGGTGTGCACGATCGAGGAGCACAAGTTCGGGACGGTGGGCAAGCCTTTCCCCGGTGTGGAGCTGAAGATCGCCGGCGACGGCGAGGTACTCATCAAGGGGGCCAACATCTTCCAGGGCTACCACAACAACGCCGACGCCTCCTTCGGTTCGATCGAGGACGGCTGGCTTCACACCGGCGACCTCGGCTCGATCGACGAGGACGGCTTCCTGTCGATAACGGGGCGCAAGAAGGACATCATCATCACCGCCGGCGGCAAGAACATCACGCCCGCGAACCTCGAGAACGACCTCAAGCAGTGCCGCTGGATCTCCCAGGCAGTGATGCACGGAGACCAGCGTCCCTACCCGGTGGTGCTGGTGACGCTCGACGAGGAGGAGATCGCCGCCTACGCCCGCGAGCACGGCCTCCCCGAGGACACCGCCGAGCTCTGCGAGGAGCCCGCGATCCGCGAGATGATCGGCAAGGAGGTGGACCGCGCCAACAGCCGTTACGCGCCGGTGGAGCAGGTGAAGAAGTTCGCGATCCTCTCGCACGACCTCACTCAGGAGACGGGCGAGCTGACGCCCACGCTGAAGGTCAAGCGCAGCGTGGTGGCGGAGAAGTACGCCGACGTGCTCGACTCCCTGTACGCGGGCTAGCCGGGCCGGTTCCGGCAGGAGCTCGCACAGCTGCGAACATACGCAGAGAACATGCGCTCCGATCCAAGCGACAACGGCGGCCTGTTCGTCGGCCGCAGACCCGGCACGGCGCCGATACGCTTCCGCGCGCTCCCCAAGCGCGGAAGCCGCTCGAGGCGGCAGATGGACCGCTTCCTCGCGGGCCTCCTGTTCGCCGCCATCGTGCTCGGAAGCCTGCTCTGCTGGGGGCCCATCCCGCTTGCCTGCCTGTGGGTGGGCTCGCAGGTGAGCTACCTCACGGGGAGCATCTTCTTCGGCATCGTGATGGCCCTCGCGGCCCTCTTCGTGCTGCTGTTCGGCGCCCTGATGCTGCTGCGCAGGCTCGACAACGCCTGGATCCTCGTGCGCCGCGCCGCCGGCTACGACCAGCGCTCGGGCGTGCTGGGGCGCGTGTTCGCCGCCACCGCCGCCGTGTGCGCCGTGGGGTTCTCGTTCTGGTTCCTGGTGATCCACGGGCCCGGTTCGAGCTCGATGCCGGGCAACAGGCCGTGAAGCCGGCGGCCGCTGGTGGGTCGTCTTGAGATGTTCGACCTGGAACGTCATCGGATCTCCAGCATCGGCGCCGACTCTCGGTGCGGATTTCGGGTGCAACGTTTCCGGGAGACCCGCTAGCAGCCATGGGCCTGCTCGACTACTACAAGCAGTTCGAGGCGCTCTCCGAGGAGGAGATCAACAGCGAGCTGCGCGAGCAGGCCGCCGAGCGTAAACGCAAGGCGCTCACGCGGGTGCAAACGCTCGACCTCTCCCAAACCACCTGGCCCGAGCTCCCCCACCCCGACATCGTCAACGCCATCACGTTCGTGGCCCGTCGCGGCCTGCAGCGCTACCCGCACATGCGGGGCTCGCAACTGCGCGCCCAGCTCGCCCACCGCCACGACGTGGACCCGGCGCGTTTGATCGTCGGCAACGGGTCCGCAGAGCTGCTCAGCGCCGCCACGCGCGCCCTCATAGAGCCCGGTCAGGAGCTCGTCACCTCCTGGCCCTCCTACCCGCTCTTCCCCATCATGGCGCGCCGCGCACACGGGCGCGCGGTGCCCGTGGGCGGCGGCGTGGACGCGCTTCTAGAGGCCGTTGGTGAGCATGAGAACACGCGCGTGGTGGCGCTCGCGAGCCCCAACGACCCCACCGGCGAGCTGCTCTCGGTCGAGGAGCTCGAGCGGCTGCTCGCGGGGCTGCCCGAAGGCGTGGGCGTACTGCTCGACGAGTCGCTCGTGGAGTTCGCCGACGCGCAGCCCACCGACGCGTCGCTCGCGCTGCTCGAGACATATTCGCGGCTGCTCGTGTTCCGCAGCTTCTCCAAGGCCTGGGGGTTGGCGGGCCTGCGCTGCGGCTACGCGCTCGGCGGGCCCGGCTCCGAGGATCTGCTCGCCGAGCTCGAACCCGACCTCGGCGTGAGCGAGATCTCCCAGGCGGGAGCGCTCGAGGCGCTGCGCAGCTGCTCCGATCTGCTCACCAAGCGCGTGAAAGGCGTCGCGCGGGAGCGCACGCGCCTCACCACCGCGCTGCGTCAGCGTCACTTCGAAGTGTCAGAGAGTCAGGCCAACTTCCTATGGGTGGCCCACCCCTCGCTCGACGGCGGCGAGCTGTCCGCGCGGCTGGCCCGCGCCGGCGTGCTCGTGGCGGCCGGTGGAGCGCTCGGCGAGCCACGCCACGTGCGAATCGCGATCCACGACGAGGCGTCCTCCAAGCGCCTGCTCAGCGCGCTCGACAGGGCCGTCGCCTGAGCACGGCGCCCACGTCGAGTGGGAGGTCGTGATGGTTTGGATTTGGGGCGTTCTCGCGTTGTGAGGACGCCCGGCGAGAGAGGTTGCCCGCAGTCGAATTGCGTGCGTGCTCGCGCCGGAAGGGCGCGCAAAGCACCCTAAGGGCTCGTTCAAAAATAAGTCAGCAGGTTGGGATGTCGTCGGGTCGAATGTTGTGGGCAGTTGAACGGGGCAAACCACGAAGTTATTTATGAACAGGCCCTAACCGGCCGAGCCGGACTGGCGCAACAGGGCGCCTGTCGTGCCTTCCAAGATTTTGCGCCACGCACCCACCTGCTCCTCTTCGGCCTCGAAGTGGTCCACCACCCTGCGCACCCGGCGCGCTGAGATCTCGATGCCGTGGCGCGCCCATATCTCTTCAAAGCGCTCGTATTCGTCGAGCAGGTGGTAGGTCACCGACTGGAAGCCGTGGCGCGCTATCTCGATGCGCGAGGAGAAGCTCATGATCGAAGTCTCGAACATCAGCGCATCGGTGGGCTCCGGCTCGATCAACACGATGTCGACGCCCGGATAGCGCTCCTCCCACATGCCGGCGAGTTCGTGCAGCCGCCTGTGGGCGAGCAGCTTGAAGGCCTGGTAGCCGATCTTCGAGAAGCCCATGTCGGAGATCCGCCGCTTCGCGCGCCCGTTCAGCTCGCCGTCGGCGCTGCTGCGATCGTTGACGAACGGCACGATCGGGTTGATCACGATCACGAGATCCGCGCCCGCCTCCACCGCGATGTCGAGGTTCGTGGTGGACACGATGCCGCCGTCGATCAGCTCGCGGTCGCCGACGCGCACCGGGGCGTACACCATCGGAAGCGCCCCCGACGCGCGCACCGCCGTGGAGATCGGCACGTCGTCGTAGCCGTCGGCCCCGAACACGATCCGCTCGCACGAGTCGAGGTCGGTGGCCACGAGGTAGAGCTCCCGTGCGAGCTCGCGGAAGTCGTCGCTGCGCCCGTCCTCCTCGAACACCCTGCGCAGGTATCGCTCGATGCCCTGTCCCGTGTAGGCGCCTGTTGGCAAGACCTCGGCGATACCGAGCACGATGTCGATCAGCGACACCTGGCCGATCTGGGGGAGCAGCTCACGCGCGAGCGAGGCGAGACGCAGCGGAAGGCGCACACCGGTGCGCGCCAGCTCCGGCAGGTTCAGGCGCAGAAGGTCGCCGAGGTCGATGTCCCTGAACGCCTGGGGCCCCTGGCGCGTGACCACCTGCATCATCTCCTCGGGGGTCACCCCGTTGGCGCACAGCGACGCCACGAACGCGCCCGCCGAGGTGCCCACGTAGACGTCGAACTGGTTGATGGTGCGGTTGGCCGCGAGCAGGTCGAGCGCGCGAAGCGCCCCGATCTCATACACCCCGCCCGTGAATCCCCCACCGCCGAGCACGAGCGCGGTCTTCTCGCGCCGCGGCTTGCGCTTGCTGGAGGTCTTCGCCGGAGCGCTCCGCTTGGGCTTCGGCCGTGTTCCGGGACCCAAGCCGTCCCTACCGGCTGCCTTCAAGTTGACGACCTCACCCATACATCCGATTGTACGTACTGTTACGTGATGCCATGAGGCGCACGGTCCTTCTCACGATCCTCGCGGCCGCATTTTCGGCCGCAATTCCCTCCACCGCGGCCACCCAAACCACGCTCTCCACGCAGCTCGGGCGCGAGCTCGGTTCCGCGGGGCCCGCGTCGGGCGCCTACGTTTACGACCTCAACACCGCCACGCCGTTGTTCGCCGAGCGCGCGAGCGCCGCGCGAGCGCCCGCGTCGGTGGAGAAGCTCTACACAGCCGCCACCGCGCTGGAGCTGATGGGTCCGGGAGCCACGCTTTCCACCACCGTGCTCGGCACCGGCCGGCTCGGCCCTGATGGGCGCTGGGAAGGCGACCTCTACCTTCACGGCGGCGGCGACCCCACCTTCGGGAGCTCCCTGTTCACAGCGCTGCACTACGGCGGCCAGGGCGCCACCGTGCAGACGCTCGCGACCCAGCTCGCCAAGACCGACGGGATACGCAGCGTCACGGGGACGGTCAACGGCGACGAGTCCTACCTCGACTCGTTGCGGGGCGAGCCGGCGAGCGGCTATGGCTTGGATCCCGACCTCGAAGGCGAGTTGAGCGCGCTCGCGTTCAACCGCGGCGAAACAGGTTCACAAAGCGGCGCCCACGCGCCCGCCGCCTACGCCGCGCTGCAGCTGCGCGGCGCGTTGCGCGCCGAGCGGGTCGCCGTGCACGGTGGCGGCGCCGCCACCGCTCCCCCCGGAGCAACGGTGCTCGCCACGGCGAGCTCCCCCACGCTCGCGCGGCTGCTGGGGCTCACGCTGCCGCCCTCAGACAACTTCTTTGCCGAGACGCTCCTGAAGGATCTCGGAGCGCGCTACGGCGGCGCGGGAACCACCTCTGCGGGCGCGGCCGTCGTGCGGCGTACGATCGCGCGCTTTCACATCCACCCCCGCATCCTCGACGGTTCGGGGCTCTCGCACTCCGATCACACGTCACCGATCGAAGTGGTCACCCTGCTCGCCGCGCTCGCCCACAGCCCTCTCGGAACGACCTTGCGCAAAGACCTCGCGGTGGCGGGCCACAGCGGCACCCTGTCTGAGAGGATGCGCGGAACCCTCGCGAGCGGGCGCTGTGAGGCGAAGACCGGCACGCTCATCGGCGTGTCGAACCTCGCCGGCTACTGCCAGGCCCAGAACGGCGACATCCTCGCGTTCGCGTTCTTCTGCGACGGGATCGCCGTCGAACGGGCGCACACGATCCAGGACAGCATGGCGATCACGCTCGCGCGCTACTGATCGCCCAGAGTGGGCACACCGGGGGCACGCCAAACCCATCCCCCAAAACCACGCCTCCCTCCCACATCTGAGCAACGGGCGCGCTACCGGCGCTCGGCCAAAGACCGTCGCAGACGACTGACACTCGCCCTCCATGCTAGCCATCCCCCAGCAGCGCGAGCAGCCCGCGCTCGTCGAGCACCCGTACATGCAGCCGTTCGGCCTTCTCGAGCTTCGACCCGGGCCCCTCGCCCGCGACCACGTAGTGGGTCTTCTTCGACACGGCGCTCGTCACGCGCCCTCCCGCCGCCTGGATGCGCTCGGTGGCCTGCTCGCGGGAGAGCGTGGGGAGCGTGCCGGTGAGCACCACCGTGCTGCCCGCCAGTGGACCGCTCGTGGGCGCGGGCCCTGCTTCGGCGAAGCGCAGGCCCACACGGCGCAGGTCCTCGATCAGGGCCACCATGCGCTCGTCGTGCAGCTGCGAGCTGATCGCGGAGCCCATCTTCTCGCCGATCCCCGGCGTCTGCGCGATGTCCGCGACGTTCGCCTCCATCAGCGCGTCGACGTCGCGGAAGCGCATCGCAAGGTTGCGCCCCGTCACCTCCCCCACCTCCTCGATCCCGAGCGCGAACAGCACGCGCGCGAACGGCCGCTGCTTGGAGGCGTCGATCGCGTCGAGCAGGTTGGCCACCGACAGCTCGCCGAAGCCCTCCAGCTCCAGCAGCTCCTCGCGGCGCTCGCGCAAGCGATAGAAGTCGGCGGCGGTCCTCACCAGGTTGCGCTGCTGGAGCAGCGCCACCTGCTTCTCCCCGAGCCCGTCGATGTCCATCGCCGCGCGCCCCACGAAGTGCTTGAGCAGCTGCCAAGCCCGCTCGGGACAGTCGCGGTTGGGGCACTTGGTGAACACCGAATCCTTCGGCTTCACGGTGGGCGTGTCGCAGAACGGGCAGCGCTCCGGCGGGCGTGTCACCGGCGGGCGACGCTCATGCTCCACCACGTGCGGCGCCGGACACACCACCTGCGGGATCACGTCGCCCGCGCGCAACACGATCACGTCCTCCCCCGCGCGAATGTCCTTGCGCACGATGTCCTCCTCGTTGTGGAGCGTCGCGAGCTTGATCGTCACGCCCCCCACCGCCACCGGATCGAGCATCGCGTAGGGGCGCAAATCGCCCGACTTGCCCACGTTCCACATCACCGCGTTCAAGCGCGTCATCGCTGTGGTGGGCGGAAACTTCCAGGCCACCGCCCAGCGCGGGTCGCGACCCACCGAGCCGAGCCGGCGCTGGAGCTTGAGATCCGAAACCTTTATCACCACGCCGTCGATCTCGAAGTCGAGCTCACCGCGGCGCGCCTGCCAGCGCAGGCACTGCTCGATCACCTCCTGCTCGCTTCGCAGGCGCTGGATGTCGCTGTTCACGCGAAAGCCGTGCTCGCGCAGCCACTGCAGCGCCTCCCAGTGATCCTCGAAGGCGAGCTCGGGCGCCACCCCCACCTGGTAGGCCCACATCGACAGCGGACGCTCAGCCGCGAGCGCCGGATCGAGCTGACGGATCGTGCCGGCGGCGGAGTTGCGCGGGTTCATGAACGTCGAGAACCCCTCTTCGGCGCGCCGCTCGTTGAGCGCCGCGAAGTCCTTGAGCGACATGTACACCTCGCCGCGCACCTCCAACAGCGGGGGCGCGTCCTCGATGTGCAGCGGAATGGACCCGATGGTGCGCAGGTTGTGCGTCACGTCCTCCCCCACCTCGCCGTTGCCGCGCGTGGCGCCCCGCTCGAGCACCCCGTCGCGGTAGATCAGGCTCACCGCCAGCCCGTCCACCTTGGGCTCCACCACGTACTCGAAGCTTCTCCTCACGATGCCTTCGCGCGCGAGATGGCCCTGCATGCGCGCCACCCACGCACGCAGCTCCTGCTCGCCGCGCACGTTGCCCAGCGAGAGCATCGGCTCGAGGTGCTCCACCTTCTCGAGCCGCCCCACCGGCTCCCCGCCGACCCGCTGCGTGGGCGAGTCCGGCGTCAGCAGCTGCGGGAACTCCCCCTCCAGCCCGCGCAACTCGTCGAGCAGCGCGTCATACGCGTCGTCGGAGATCTCCGGATCGTCGAGCACGTAGTAACGATGCGCGTGATACTCGAGCTGCGCTCGCAGCTCCGCCGCGCGCGCTCGTCTGCCGAGGGCTCCCCCGTGGAGCGCCTCCTCCGCGCGCGCCTCCCAGGGCTCCGGTCTGGCCTCCGCGCCGCGGGGCGCGAGGGCGGTCGCTCAGGCCCGCCGCTCACGTGCCTGCGTCGCCGCCCACGGGCGCCATGAGGGCGTGCAGATCGAACTTGCGCAGCGCCTCCAAGCCGCGACGGTCGGTCAGATCGAAGTGGATCGGGGTAACCGCGATGCGCCCTTCCGCGACCGCCGCGAGATCGGTGCCCGGATCGTCGTGGAAGCCTGGATCGGCGCCGTAGATCCAGTAGCGCCTGCGCGTCGGCGAGCCGTCCTCGTGGGGCGCCACCTTCAGCTCGTCGCGGTAGATGCGCTTGCCGAGGCTCGCCACCTCGATCCCGGCGGGCTCGCCGGCGGGTACATTCACGTTGAGCAGCGTCCCGGCGGGCATCGGAACCTCCTCCAAACGCTCCACCAGCCGCGCCACGAACCCCGCCGCGACGCCGAAGTCGAAGCCGCCGTCGTAGCGGAAGTCAAGCGAGCGCCCGCGCGACTGCTGCGACACGGCGATCGCGGGCAAGCCGAGCACCACCCCCTCCAGGGCTGCCGCCACGGTGCCCGAGTAGGTGATGTCATCGCCGAGGTTCGCCCCGTGGTTGATCCCCGACACCACGAGCTGCGCGTCGAAGTCCTCCACCAGCCCGAGCCTCGCCAGGCGCACGCAGTCCACGGGGGTGCCGTCGGTGGCATACCCCACGGCGCCGTCGGAGAAAGACACCTCCTCGACCCACAGGGGGCGTCGCGTGGTGATCGACCGCGCCATCGCCGAGCGGTTGCCGTCCGGCGCGATCACCACGAGCCGCACCCCCTCCACCCGCTGCAGCGCGTGGCGCAGCGCCTGCAACCCGTCGGCCTCGATCCCGTCGTCGTTAGTGAGCAGCACGTGCAGCATCTCTTCCTCCAGCATAGGGTTCGGTTCGGTCTCTGCTGCGTCTCGTTCGTCACGCAGCTTGATGCGTCGTTGCGAGGCGTGGGGTTCCTCGAGAACCGCTGCCCCGTGCGCGCGCGCGTGCGTGCGTGCGTGCGCGTGCGTGTGCGTGCGTGCGTGCGCGTGCGTGTGCGTGCGTGTGCGTGCGTGCGCCGTGCGTGGCCGTGCGTGTGCCGCGCGTACGCGGGGTCAGCCGGTGCGATAGGCCACCGAGGCAAGCGCGAGGCCGTGCGCCGGCGCGGTGGGACCGGCGTGCGTGCGCGGCCTGCCCTGCAGGAGCTCGGCGAACTCCGCCGGCTCGCGTCGCCCCGAGGCCACCTCGAGCATCGTGCCCACCAGCACGCGGATCATGTGCCTCATGAACGTGTCCGCCTCGATCCACAGCTCCTCCACGTCGCCCGCCGCGCGCCACTCGGCGCGCAACACCGTGCGCTCGAAGCGTCTGTGCTCGGTCTCGGTGGGCGTGAACGCGGTGAAGTCGTGGCTTCCGGGGAGCAGCTTCGCGCAGCTCTCGAGTAGCGCCCGGTCGAGCTCTCGCGGCCACCACAGCGCGCGTCCGCGCTCGAACACGTCGCGGGTGCGCCGCACGAGCACGCGATAGCAGTAGGTCCTGCTCGTGGCGTCGCGCCTGGCGTCGAACGTATCGGGCGCGGGCTCGCACGCGAGCACCCCCATATCGTCTCCCAGCAGCGCATTCAGCCGCTGCGGGTCCACCGCCTCGTGGCGATAGCTCGCGACCTGGCCCCACGCGTGCACGCCCCGGTCGGTGCGGCCCGCGACGCTCAGCGTGAGCCGCTCGCCGCCCGCGTCACGCTCGCCGAGGATCGTGCGCAGCGCCCGCTCCAGCTCGCCCTCCACGGTGCGCATCCCCGGCTGGCACGCCCACCCCGCGAAGTCGGTCCCGTCGTATTGCAACGTGAGCTTGGAAACCATTTATGCCCCGCAGGGGTAACTGTGCCCCCAGCGTATGACGACACCGGTCGGCACGTCCCGTGGCGCGCCCCGTGTCGCGTACCGTGACACGTACCGTGGCACGTCCCCGGGACGCGCCTCGCTCGATCGCGCCTCACTCGACGCCACGACCGCACACGCCCACCCCGCACACTCTCCGTGCCGCCGTCCGGCGGGACCTACACCAGCTCGAGGTAAACCATCTCGGTGGCGTCGGAGCGACGCGGGCCGAGCTTGAGGATGCGCGTGTACCCGCCCGGCCGCTCGGCGTAGCGGGGAGCGACCTCCTCGAACAGCTTATGCACGGCGAACTTGTCCTGTGCGAGCGCCGACAGCGCCTGGCGGCGCGCATGCAGGTCGCCGCGCTTGGCGAGCGTGATGAGCTTCTCGATCTCCGGCTTCACGGCCTTCGCCTTCGCTTCGCTCGTCTTGATGCGCTCGTGCTCGAGCACCTCCTTGGTGAGGTTCATGAGCAGCGACTTACGATGCGCCGAGTCGCGACTGAGCTTGTTGCGTGTCTTCTGGTGTCTCATGATTGGTGCTCGGAAAAACCGCTGCTCCCGCGAGCCGTCAGTCTAGGGGTTTGACGTGAACTTGGGACCCCCACGCCCGGACTGACACGTCGGGAGTGTGGAGATAGGTATTCACTTTTCGAAATTTTGCGATTGTATATACGTACCGTATCTATCATAGTAAATTTTCAAAAAGTGTATAACGCCTACTCCTCCTCAATCTTCCCTTCCGCTAATCCTGGCGCAAATGCAGTCCGCGTGACTCCAGCGTTTCGATGACCTCATCGATCGACTTCTTGCCGAAGTTGGGGATCGCGTTGAGCTCGCCCTCGGACTTGGAGATGAGGTCGCCCACGGTCTGGATGCCGGCGCGCTTGAGGCAGTTGTAGGAGCGCACACCGAGCTCGAGCTCCTCGATCAGGATGCTCCACTCCTCGCCCTGAAGCGCCGCCGGAGCCGCGCCGCCGCCGACCGCGAGCCCGTGACCGTCGAGCTGACCGCCGGGAGCCGCCCTCAGCTCCTGGATACGATCGGCGTCTGTGAAGATCGCGAGCTGGGAGATGAGCAGCTCGGCCGCCTCGCGCAGCGCCGCCTGCGGATCGATCGAGCCGTCGGTCTCGATGTCGAGCGTGAGCTTGTCGAAGTCGGTCTTCTGACCAACGCGCGCCTGCTCCACGGCGTACGCCACGCGACGCACGGGCGAGAAGATCGAGTCGATCGGGATCACGCCGATCGGCTGGTCGGAGGACTTGTTCTCCTCGGCGGGCCGGTATCCGCGGCCGCGGCCGATCGTCATGTAGAGCTCGAGCTTCGTCTTCTTCTCGAGCGTCGCGATGTGCACGTCGGGATTGAGGATCTCCACGCCCGCGGGCAGATCGATGTCCTTCGCCGTGATCTCGCCCGGCCCGGTCACCACGAGCGGCGCCTCCACCTCGGAGGCGTCGGAGTGCATGCGGCACACGATGCCCTTCAGGTTGAGCACGATGTCGGTGACGTCCTCCTTTACTCCCTGCACGGTGGAGAACTCGTGCGCCACGCCCTCAATGCGCACACTGGTGACGGCCGCGCCCGCCAGGGAGGAGAGCAATACGCGCCTCAGCGAGTTGCCGAACGTGTAGCCGAATCCGCGGTCGAGCGGCTCGATGGTGAACGTGCCACGGTTCTGCTCCACGGACTCACTTGTGATCCGGGGGATTTGGAAGTCGAGCATCAGGGTCCTAACGTCGTGTTGGTCTCAAACCGGCGCCTGCTGAGAGCACCGGCTCTGGCGCGCCGCACCCACAAGGGGCGCCGGCGCTGGGAAAGCGACTACTTCGAGTACAGCTCGACGATGAGCTGCTCCTGCACCGGCGCGGCCACCTCGCGGCGCTCCGGCTTGCGCAGCACCTTGGCCGTGAGCGACTCGTGGTCGGCCTGGAGCCACGCGGGAATCTGTCCGGTGAGCTCGGTGGCGTCCCTTACCACCTGCATAGCCGGAGTGTCCGCCTTGATCGCGATCACATCGCCGGGCCTCACCTGGTAGCTGGGTATGTCCACCCGGCGGCCGTTCACTGTCCAGTGACCGTGCCGGATGAGCTGGCGGGCCTGCCTGCGCGAGGCGGCGAAGCCGAGGCGCACCATAACGTTGTCGAGACGACACTCGAGCAGCGCGAGCAGGTTCTCGCCGGTGATGCCGGGCTGACGCGAAGCCTTCTCGTAGTAGCCGTGGAACTGCTTCTCGAGCACCCCGTAATAGCGACGGGCCTTCTGCTTCTCGCGCAGCTGCAGGCGGTACTCGCTCTGCTTCTGACGCCCCCTGCCGTGCTCGCCGGGCGGGTAGGAGCGCCGCTCGACGCCGCACTTGTCGGTGAGGCAGCGCTCGCCCTTGAGGAACAGCTTCTGTCCCTCGCGACGGCACTGCTTGCACTGTGGGCCTGTATCACGCGCCATCTCAGACTCTCCTGCGCTTGCGGGGGCGACATCCGTTGTGGGCCTGCGGGGTCACGTCCTTGACGCCGGTCACCTCCAAGCCGGCGGCCTGCAGGGAGCGAATCGCCGTCTCGCGCCCGGAGCCGGGGCCCTTGACGTACACCTCGACCTTCTGCAGCCCCTGCTCCATGCCCTTGCGGGCGGCCGCGTCGGCGGTGACCTGCGCCGCGAACGGAGTGGACTTGCGCGAGCCCTTGAAGCCCGCACCGCCGGCCGACTCCCATGCGAGCACGTTGCCCTGGGTATCGGTGAGCGAGACGATCGTGTTGTTGAAGGACGTCTTGATGTGGGCCTGGCCGACCGGGATGTTCTTCTTCTGCTTGCGTCGCCCACGGGCGGGACGCTTCGGCGCGGCCATCAACGGGCCTCGGGTGTGGAGGTACACACGATCATCACTTCTTGACCTTCTTCTTGCCGGCGACCTGCATCCGCTTGGGGCCCTTGCGGGTGCGCGCGTTGGTCTTGGTCTTCTGCCCGCGCACGGGCAGACCGCGACGGTGGCGTAGACCGCGATAGCAGGCGATCTCCTGCAGGCGCTTGATGTCCTGGGAGCGCTCGCGACGCAGATCGCCCTCGACGGTCAGCGCGCGGTCTATCGCGTCGCGAAGCTTGGCGACCTCGTCCTCGGTTAGGTCGCGGATGTAGGTGTCCGGGCCGACCCCGACCTCGGCGAGAAGCTTGTTGGACGTGGAACGGCCGATCCCATAGATGTACGTCAGGCCGATCTCGGCGCGCTTGTTCAAGGGGAGGTTGACCCCGGCTATACGGGCCATCTAGCTCGTCCTGACCTGACCAGGGATGATCTGGCGAGACTCAAGGGTCGCCAGGCGAGGACGTACCCTAGAGGGCACAGGCAGATCGGGGACGGCGCAAACGCACGGACCCGACTGAGGACGCAGCATGGCGATCCTCTGAGGCCGCCAGGTCATCCCTGCCGCTGCTTGTGACGCTTGTTCTGGCAGATCACGAGCACCGCTTTGTGGCGGCGGATGATCCTGCACTTCTCGCACATCGGCTTGACCGACGGTCTTACCTTCATGATCCCTTTCGGCTGGTCCCTGCGACCCGGCTCTGGCTGCCGGGACGGCCGCCGCTACCGCGTCGTGGTTTTGCCCTCATGCGCCAACCTTCCAGCGCATTCGAGCAGGACAGCGGATGTTATCAATTCCTATGCCAAGGCCGCCGCGTCGTGGCGCGCAGGGCCGGACGCTCGCCCGCGCCGGCCGTCACGCCGAGGCAGCGGCCTCCCTGGGCTCGGGGCCCGCCCCTCGCTCCTGCGCCGATACGTGCCACGGCGTGAGTATGCGAGGCCCCTCGCCGGTGATCGCCACGGTGAACTCGAAGTGCGCGGCGAGCGAGTCGTCCTGGGAGAAGATCGCCCACCCGTCGCCCGCCACGCGCACCGACGCGCGCCCGGCGGTGGTCATCGGCTCGATCGCGAGCACCATGCCATCCTCGAGCAGCGGGCCCTTGCCAGGACGCCCGTAGTTGGGGACCTGAGGGTCCTCGTGCATGCTCTTGCCCACGCCATGACCAACGAGCGAGCGCACTACCGACAAACCGGCGGCCTCGGCAACCAGCTGGATCGCGTGCGACACGTCCCCCATTCGGTTTCCCGCCCTGCACTGCTCCACGCCCGCATGCAACGCCTGCTCGGTGGCGCCCAGCAGGTTCTGCGCGACCGGGCTCACCTCGCCCACCGGGAACGTGCGCGCCGCGTCGGCCACCCAGCCGTCGAGTGTCACGCCGATGTCGACCGACAGGATGTCGCCCCGCCGCAGTCGATATTTCCCCGGGATGCCGTGCACCACCATCGAGTTGGGAGACGCGCAGATCGAGCCCGGAAAGCCGCGATAGCCCTTGAACGTGGGCGTGGCGCCCTGCGAGCGGATGAAGCGCTCGACGGCTCCGTCGAGCTCCTCGGTGCTCACGCCCGGACGGATCTTGCCGGCCACGAGATCGAGCGCGGCCGCCTGGATCGCGCCGGCGGCGGCCATCTTCTCGATCTCCCGCGGTGACTTCTTGATGATCACCACAGGAGCTTATCCTCCCTCCTCGCCCCGCCAGAGCGAGGTCCCGTCGGGGCGGGCCCTCCCCACAGAGAGGTCCCGCCGGGGCGGGCTCTCCCTACAGCTTGTCCTCCAGGCGGAGCGTCGCCACCGTGGCCCTGATGTGGTCGTGCACCTCGTTGGGGTCGCGGCGCCCGTCGAAGCGGCGGAGCAGACCGGCGGCGTCGTAGTAGGCGATCAGGGGGGCGGTCTGACGCGAGTACACCTCGAGGCGACGGCGGATCGTCTCCTCCTTGTCGTCGTCGCGCTGGATCAAACGGGAGCCGTCCTGATCACACACGTCTTCGCGCTTGGGGGGATCGAACTCCACGTGATAGACGTGACCGCTCTTCAGACACACGCGTCTTCCGGCAAGGCGCCTCACGACCTCCTCGTCGGGGACGTCGATGAGCAGCGCCGCGGTGAGCCGGCGATCGGACTCGGCGAGTGTCGCGGCGAGTGAGTCGGCTTGGCTGGTGTTGCGGGGGAAGCCGTCGAGCAGGAACCCTTCGCGGGCGTCCTGCTCGCCGATGCGCAGCCCGATCATCCCGAGGATCACCTCGTCGGGCACGAGCTCGCCGGCGTTCATGTACTTCTGCGCCTCCCTCCCCAGCTCGGTGCCCTGCGCGACCTGCGCGCGGAGCATGTCGCCGGTGGAGATGTGGGCGAGCGAGAAGTCGGCCTGTAAGCGCTCCGCCTGCGTGCCCTTGCCCGCGCCGGGGGGACCCAGCAGGATGAGGTTCGTTTGGGCCATCGCCTGGGGGAGACTATCCGCTGGCGCAGCGATGGGGATGCCTCCAGGGAGAAACTGAGCTCTCGCCCGCAAGCGCCATGACGCGGCGGGGGGGCGAGCTCCACGTACCGGACGATCGACGACGCCACGCGCCGGAGACCCAGTCCGAACCTACTTCAAGAAGCCCTCGTAGCTGCGCATCATGAGCTGCGCCTCGAGCTGCTTCATCGTTTCGAGCGCCACGCCGATTACGATCAGGATCGAGGTGCCGCCGATCGCCAGGTTCGTGTGAGTGCGGGCGATGAGGATCGTCGGCAGGGCTGCCACCGCCGCCAGGAACAGGGCGCCCGGGAACGTCAGCCTCGCGAGAATGCGGTCGAGGAACTCGGCGGTGGGGCGCCCGGGGCGGACCCCCGGGATGAACCCGCCGTACTTCTTCAGATTGTCAGCCTGGTCGACCGGGTTGAAGGTGACGGCGGTGTAGAAGTAGGTGAAGATGATGATGAAGATCGACTCGCCCACCACGAAATGCCAGCTCGTGGGAGTGAAGAAGTCCGAGACGCTTTTCGCCCAGGGCGTATGGATGAGCTGCCCCACCGTCGGCGGGAACGCCATGATGCTCGCCGCGAAGATCACCGGGATCACGCCCGCCATGTTCACGCGCAGCGGGAGATAAGTTTGACCGCCCTCGGACATGCGCCTGCCGATCACGCGCTTGGCGTACTGCACGGGTATGCGGCGCTGGCCCTCCTGCACGAACACGATCGCCGCGACCACCGCGAGCACCATGAAGGGCATCATCACCTTGAACACCTGATCCTGGCTCGTCCACCACGCCTGGATGCCGCTCGGCAGGCGGGACACGATCGAGGCGAAGATCAGCAGCGAGATGCCGTTGCCGATCCCCCGCTGGGTGATGAGCTCGCCGATCCACATCAGCAGCACGCAACCGGCGGTGAGGCAGATCGCGATCAGGAAGACGTGGGGGGCGTCGAATTTGGAGACGATCGATTCCCCGCTGTTGGCTTGCAGCGAACGGAACAGGAACACGTAGCCGATCGCCTGCGCGAACGCGAGACCCACCGTGAGGTAGCGCGTGTACTGGGTGATCCGCGCCTGGCCCACTTCGCCTTCCTTGGAGAGCTTCTCCAACGACGGCACCACCACCTGCAGCAGCTGCAGGATGATCGAGGCCGTGATGTACGGCATGATGCCGAGCGCGAACAGGGCGATCCTCGCCAAACCCCCGCCGGAGAACGTGTTCAGGAGCCCGAGGATGCCCGCTCCGCCGAGCTTCTGCTGGAGGCTGGCGACCGCGCTGAGGTTGATGCCCGGCACCGGGATGTGCGAGCCGAGGCGATAGATCAGCAGCATCGCCCCTGTGAACAGGATCTTCTTGCGGATGTCCGCAACCTGGAAGGCGCTGAGGATGGTTGAGAGCATGAGCTTGTGCTCCGGCTGGCGGGGAGAGCTTCGGGTCGGCCCCTGCCGGGGGTCCGATTCTAGCTCTCGACTGTGTTGCAGGTGCCGCCCGCGGCCTCGATACGCTCGCGCGCGGCCTTGCTGAACGCGTGGGCGTGCACGGTGAGCGCCTTGTTCAGCTCGCCCCCGGCGAGCACCTTGACCGGTATGTCCTTGCGTGTGGCCAGGCCCTTGGACTTCATCAGCTCGATCGTCACCTCGGCGCCCGCATCGAAGCGGCTCTCTAGATCGACGACATTCACCGGCTGAGTGTGGGTGCGGAACATCTCGAACGGCATCGACTTCTTCATGTGCGGGCCGCGAAGCTTGCGCATACGCATGTGGATCGGCATCTGGCCGCCCTCGAAGCGCGCGCGGCTCTTCGCGCCCGAGCGGGAGCCCGCACCCTTCTGGCCCCTCCCGGCGGTCTTGCCGGTGCCCGAGCCTTCGCCGCGTCCCACGCGCTTGCGTGGACGGCGGCTGCCGGGGGCGGGCTTGAGCGAGTGCAGACCGATGCGCTCCTGCTCCTCCTCGGCGCCCGCGGCGCGCTTGGCGGTGCTTGCGGCGCCCTTCGCGGCCGGGCTCATGAGCCATGCTCCTGCTTGCCTGCCGGAGCCCGGCTGGGTGTGCCCTTCGGGGTGCGCCCCGCAGGGTGGACCTCGACGAGATGGCGCACCGCGTGAACCATGCCGCGCGCCTGCTCACAATCCTTGATCTCGACCGTATGGCCGATTCGGCGCAGGCCGAGCGAGCGAAGCGTGTCCAGCTGGCGCTTGTTCGAGCCGTTGCTCGAGCGGCTCTGGGTTACTCGGAGGGTGCTCATCAGGCCGGCGCCTCCGTCGGGTCGACCGCCGGCTCGCTCGCTGTCGCGTCCGCCGGGTTCTCCGCCCCAGTGTTCCCGGCGCCCTCAGCGACCTCGGCTGGCTCGACCTCGGCCGGCTCGGCGGCGGCTGTCTCAGCGGCGGACGCGCGGCGGCGGCGGAGCGGCCGGCGCGGCGGCGGCAGTCTCGGCGGGGCTCTGAGCGGCCTGCCCACCGTCAGCCGTGTCCGCGGCGCCGTTGGTTGGCTGCTCTGTCAGGCCGAGCACCTTGGCGATCGACAGTCCTCGCAGCTCGGCGACCTCCGCGGGGGTGCGCAGCTCGCGCAGGCCGGAGATGGTGGCCTTCACGAGATTGATGGGGTTCTGCGTGCCGAGGCTCTTGGAGAGGATGTCGTGTATCCCGGCGAGCTCGAGCACCGCGCGCACGCCCCCGCCGGCGATCACCCCCGTACCGGGGGAGGCTGGCTTGAGCAGCACGCGTCCCGAGCCGAAGATGCCGGTGGTCTGATGGGTGATGGTGCTGCCGTGCTTGGGCACGCGGAAGAGGTCCTTCTTGGCGCGCTCCACGCCCTTCTGGATCGCGAGCGGCACCTCGTTGGCCTTGCCGTAGCCGACCCCCACCACTTCGCGTTCGTCGCCAACCACGACGAGCGCGGTGAAGGAGAACCGCCGGCCGCCCTTGACCACCTTGGCGACGCGGTTGATCTCCACCACTCGCTCCTGGAGGTCGAGGCTGCCGGCGTTGACTGATCGATCTGAAGACATGTGCAGGTGAGAGGGTAGCGGGGGACCGAGCCTAGACTGTTATGCCGGCTTCGCGGATGGCTTCGGCGAATGTCCGCACGTGGCCGTGGTAGCGGTAGCCGCCGCGATCGAACACGACTTCCGAGACGCCTGCCGCTTTCGCGCGCTCGGCGAGCAGCGCTCCGGAGCGCTTCGTGCGGTCGGCGGTCGAGAGCTTACGCAACTCGGGCTCATACCAGTGGACGGATGCGAGCGTGCGACCAGAGTTGTCATCGACGAGCTGGGCCGACAGCCCGCGATTGGAGCGGAACACCGACACGCGCGGACGCGTAGACGAGCCCGACACCTTCGCGCGCACGCGGCGACGCCGTTTGAGGCGACGGGTCTCCTTGGTGAGGACGGTCATGCCCTCTTCCCGACCTTGCGTGCGACGTACTCGCCCTCGTAGCGGATGCCCTTGCCCTTGTATGGCTCCGGCGGGCGCTGCTTGCGGATGATCGCGGCGATCTCGCCCACCTGCTGCTTTGAGATGCCCTTCACCACGATCCTCGTGGGCTGGGGCACCTCGAACTCGATGCCCTCGGGCGCCGCGATCGGAACAGGGTGGGAGTAGCCCACCGCCAACTCGATGTTCTTGCCCTTCATCTGGGCGCGATAGCCGACACCCTGGATCTCCAGGCGCTTCTCGTAGCCTGAGGTGACGCCCTGCACCATGTTGGCCACCAGCGAGCGCGTGAGGCCGTGCAGCGCACGGTGCTCGCCGCGGTCGGTGGGACGCGACACGAGCAGGCGCTCGCCGTCTTGGGCGACCTCGATGTCGCGCGGGATGCGCTCTGAGAGCTCTCCCTTCGGCCCCTTCACGCTCACTGACTCGGGCTCGATCGCCACGGTCACGCCGGCGGGCAGGGGAATTGGTTGTCTACCGATTCTCGACATGGCTAGAGCCCTACCAAACCTGCGCGAGAACCTCGCCGCCGACACCGGCGGCGCGGGCGTCGTGGCCTGTCATCACGCCACGCGAGGTGGACACGATCGAGGTTCCCATCCCGCCCAGCACCTTGGGGATGCGAGTCGCCTCGACGTACGTGCGCCGGCCCGGACGCGACACGCGTCGCAGGCCGGAGATCGCCGAGCGGCGGTCGTCGGTGTACTTCAGGCGGATCTCGATGAGCTGACCGGCGCCACCGTCGGGCGCGGGAATCAGCGCCCAAGAGTCGATGTAGCCCTGCTCGGTGAGGATGCGCGCGACCTCCGCCTTGAGCTTGGAGGCCGGGATCTCGACCGTCTCGTGCGCAGCGTGGATCGCATTGCGGATGCGCGTGAGGAAGTCGGCTATCGGATCTGTCATGGACATGGGGCGCTCTGATCTGAAGTGGGTCTCGAAGGGATGTGGCGTCTACCAGGAGGACTTCGTCATGCCCGGTATCTGGCCGTTATGGGCGAGCTCGCGCAGACAGATGCGGCAGAGCCCGAACTTGCGGTACACCGAGTGCGGGCGTCCGCAGCGGTTGCAGCGAGTATATGCACGTGTCTTGAACTTCGGCGGGCGCGCCTGCTTGACGCGCAGCGAGGTCTTGGCCATCAGTCTGTGCTCCCTGGTCGGCGGTGTCGGTGCTCGCATCGGTGTCGATGCTCTCGGGCATGTCGGTGCTCGCGTCGGTGTCGGTGCTCGGACATCGGTGCTCCCGCCGGCGTCGTCGTCGAAGCCTGCAGGGCGCCCTTGGGCGGCGAAGGGCATTCCGAGGGCCTGCAGGAGGGCGAACGCCTCTATGTCGCTGTTCGCGCTGGTGGTGATCGTGATGTCGATCCCCCTCACCTGGTCGATCGAGTCGTAGTCGATCTCGGGGAAGATGATCTGCTCGCGGACGCCCATCGAGTAGTTGCCGTGACCGTCGAACGATCTTGGGTTCAGACCGCGGAAGTCGCGGATGCGGGGGATCGCGACCGAGGTGAGGCGATCGAGGAACTCGTAGCCGCGCTCAGCTCTGAGCGTGACAGCCACGCCGACGGGCATCCCCTCGCGGAGCTTGAACGCGGCGATCGACTTGCGTGCGCGCCGTACGCTCGGCTGCTGACCGGCGATCGTCGCGAGCTGAACCTGTGCGGCCTTGAGGACCTTGGAGTCCTGCTTGGCGTCGCCGACCCCCATGTTGAGGGTGATCTTCTCGAGCTTGGGCGCCTGCATCACCGAGGTATAGCCGAACCGCTCGATCAGAGCGGGACGGATCTCCTCGAGATAGCGGGTCTTCAAACGTGCGGAGGGAGTTGTGGTCATCGTCATAACCTCAGTCGAGCCTCGTGCCGGACCGCTTGGCGACGCGGTAGCGCTTGCCGTTCTCGCGCTCGACCCCCACGCGGGTGGGCTTGCCGTCGTTGGGGTCTACGAGCATCACGTTGGACACGTGGATCGGCCCCTCGCGCTCGATCACTCCGCCGACCGTTTGCCCGCGATTGGTGTCGGCCACCTGCTGGGGGCGCATGTGGCGCTTGATCATGTTCAGGCCCTCGACGTACACGCGCTCGCTTGCGGGTTCCACGCGCAGCACGCGCCCTCGCTTGCCGCGGTCCTTGCCGGCCATCACCTGGACCTGGTCGCCCGAGCGCACCTTCAGCACGCGACGCACGGAGGCTGTGGGGGTGCGTCCCATCTCAGAGCACCTCCGGCGCGAGCGAGACGATCTTCATGAAGTTGCGGTCGCGAAGTTCGCGCGCCACCGGCCCGAACACGCGCGTGCCGCGAGGGTTGTTCTGGTCGTCGATGATCACGGCGGCGTTGTCGTCGAAGGCGATGTAGGTGCCGTCGTCGCGGCCGAAGGGCTTCTTGGTGCGCACCACCACGGCGGTCACCACATCGCCCTTTTTGACCGCGCCGTGCGGGTTGGCTTGCTTGACGGTGGCGGTGATGACGTCGCCCACAAACGCGTAGCGTCGCTTCGATCCGCCCTTCACGCGGATGCAGAGGATCTCGCGCGCGCCCGTGTTGTCGGCCACCCGAAGCCGTGTCTCGTTCTGGATCATCGAGCTCTCTCCAACACGTCCACGAGCTTCCAGCGCTTGGTGCGCGACAGGGGCCGGCTCTCGATGACCCTCACCGTGTCGCCCTCGTGGGCCTCGTTGTTCTCGTCGTGAGCGTGCAACGTGCCCGAGCTGCGCACGATCTTCTCGTAGCGACGGTGACGGCGGGCGACGTCGATGCGCACGGTGATGGTCTTGTCGGCCTTGTCTGACACAACCACCCCTTGACGAACCTTGCGGGCGCCCTCCACCGGCGCGTGCACCGGCGCGAGCGGCTCGCGAGCCGGTGCTGTGGCGCGGCGCTCGGTGGCCTTGGCGCGTTCCTGGAGACGTCGAGCGCGGCGCTTGAGCGCCTTCGAGCGGCGCTCGGCGACACGTTCTGAGTGACGCTCCTCGGGAGTGCGCGACGCGCGAGCCTCTCCGGTGTGAGTCGAGCGCGCACGGCGGCGACGCTCCTTGGACGAGAGCTGCTCGAGCGGCTCGGCGGGCGCCGCAGGAGCAGGCGCCACCGCAGCGGGCTCCTCAGCCACGGACGCTTCGGGGGCAGCTTGCTCGGCCCGGGGCTCAGGAGCGGCCTGCTCGACCTGGGCCTCGGCGGCCGCCTGAGCCTCGACCTCGGCGTCCTGGGGGGTGTCGTTGTGTGTGTCGTCAGCCATGTCTATCCGTTTCAGTCTTCACAGTTCAGCTTGTCAGTTCTACTTGCCACGCGCGGGCGCCAGGGCGCGCTCGTGAGCGACGGTGAGGGCTCGCGCGAGGTCGCGCCGCGCGGAGCGCACCCCGGAGGTGTCCTCGAGCTCGCCGGTGGCGTTCGCGAAGCGCTTCCCGAACAGATCCTTGCGCAGCGTGGAGATCTGCTCCGCGAGTTCGTCGTCGGGCATGTCCCTGATTTCCTTGGCCTTCACAGCTGCTCAGTCCTCTCGCAACACGAACTTGGACTTGACCGGAAGCTTGTGAGCGGCGAGCCGGATAGCTTCGCGCGCGAGCGGCTCGGGAACCCCGGCAAGCTCGAACATGACGCGCCCGGGCTTGACCACGGCGACCCACCCTTCGGGGTTGCCCTTGCCCGATCCCATGCGGGTCTCGGCGGGCTTCTTGGTGACGGGCTTGTCGGGAAAAACGTTTATCCAAACCTTGCCGCCACGCTTGATCTTGCGGGTCATCGCGATACGAGCAGCCTCGATCTGGCGGTTGGTGAGCCAGCCCTGTTCGAGCGACTTCAGCCCGTACTCGCCGAACTGCACCTTCACCTGACCGCGCGAGAGCCCGCGGCGACGGCCACGGTGCTGCTTGCGGTGCTTCACACGCTTGGGGGACAGCATCAGCGCGCGCCACCTGGTCCGGAGAATCCGCCGCGTCCGCCTGATCCGGACCCGCCCGTCCCGCGACCGCCGCCGGCGCCGCCGGGCCCGCCGCCGGGTCCTCGGCCGCCGCCGGGACCGCGTCCGCCGGATCCGGACCCACCCGCCCCGCGTCCGCCACCTGGCCCGGCCGCGACCGCCACCTGGCCCGCCGCGACCGCCACCGCCGGGCCGCCACGACCACGACCACGCCCGTCGCGTCCGTCTCGACCGCCGCCGCGACCTTCACGGTCGCTGCTCGGCGGAGGGGGCGCGCTCATGTCCGTGAGGTCGGCGCCGGTGTAACCCTCGGGCATGATCTCGCCCTTGTTCACCCAGCACTTCACGCCGATCCGCCCGAAGGTGGTGCGCGCCTCGTAGAAGCCGTAGTCGATGTCGGCGCGCATCGTGTGCAGCGGCACCCGCCCGTCGGAGTAGCTTTCGGTGCGCGCCATCTCCGCGCCGCCGAGCCGTCCGGAGACCTGAACCTTGACCCCCTTGGCGCCGGAGCGCATCGCGCTCGTGAGCGCGCGCTTCATGGCGCGGCGGAAGGCCACGCGGTTCTGGAGCTGCTCGGCGATCGACTGAGCCACGAGCTTCGCGTCGAGCTCGGGGCGCTTGATCTCGAGGATGTTGACCTTGATCTGCTTCTGGGTCATGCGATGCAGGTCGCGCCTGAGAGCGTCCACTTCGGCGCCTGACTTGCCGATCACGATGCCGGGGCGGGCGGTGTGGATGTTGACCTCGAGCTCGTTGGAGTCCTTGCGGATCGTGATGTCCGACAGGCCGGCATGGGCGAGCTTGTCCACAATGTGCTTGCGGATCTTGATGTCCTCGGCGAGATACTCGGCGAAGTGGCGCTCGTTGAACCAGTTCGACTTCCAGTCGTGGATATAGCCCACGCGCATTGCCTCTGGATGAACCTTTTGACCCATGTGTCTCTCGAAGTCCTGTCTCGGTGTCCTGGCCCGTGCCTACGACTTGGGCGTGAGCGTGATCGTCAGATGGCTGGTGCGCTTGCGGATTGGCGTCGCCCGTCCCTGCGCGCGCGGCCGGAAGCGCTTGATCGTGGGCCCCTCGTCGGCGTACGCCTCGCGCACGAACAGGTCGTCCTCGACCAACTCGTGGTTGTTCTCTGCGTTGGCCACAGCCGACTCCAGCAGCTTGCTCCAGTCGCGGGCCACCTCACGAGGGGTGAAGGCGAGGATAGCGCGTGCCTCGATGACGGACTTGCCTCGCAGGTGTCCGCACACCATGCGCGCCTTGCGCGCGGAGGTGCGCACGTAGCGGGCCTGGGCGCGCACGATCTTGCGTCGCGCACGGGTCGACGCGACGGACTGCGCCTCATGAGCGGGCTTCTCGACCTTGGGCGTGGCGGGCTTCTCGGGCTTTGCGGTGGCGGGCTTCTTCGCGGGGGCCTTCTTCGCGGGGGCCTTACGCGCGCGCGCGAGTCCCCCCTCCGCGACACTCTCCACCTCACCGGCATCCGAGTCGGGGACCTTCTTCGCGGCCGGCTTCTCGGCGACAGGCTTCTTCGCAGCGGGCTTCTTGGCCGCCGCGGGCTTTGCGGCGTCGGAAGTCTTCTCAGCGGCAGGCTTCTTGGCGACGGCAGCCTTGGTCTCGGGCTTGGCCTGACCCTCGCCCTCGGGCGCCTGCTCGTCGGTGGGCTTCTCGGGGGTCATCTCACCTTCCCGGAGCCCGCATGACCGCGAAACATCCTGGTGGGCGCGAACTCGCCGAGCTTGTGGCCGACCATCGACTCGCTGATGAACACCGGCACGTGCTTCCTGCCGTCGTGCACCGCAAGCGTGTGACCAACCATGTCGGGGAAGATGGTGGACGTACGCGACCAGGTTCTGAGCATCTTCTTCGTATTGGCCGCGTTCATGGCCTCGATGCGCGCCATCAGGCGCTCTTCGACCCACGGTCCCTTCTTGCTTGAACGGCTCATCGTGCCTCCTTCCTGTCCATAGCGTCTCCACGGGTACGCAGGGCAAGCCGGTCAAGGACGCACCGACCGAAGTGTGCTCGGCACATGAGGGAGGGAGGACGCCGATCCGGCGCCGCCATGCGTGCTCGTGGAGTCATCGCTGCTTGCCCTTCCCGCGACGACGGCCGCGCACGATGTACTTGTCCGATCCCTTGTTCTTCTTGCGGGTGCGGTAGCCGAGCGTGGGGACGCCCCACGGGGTCACCGGGTGACGACCCGCGGTGGTGGAGCCCTCGCCACCGCCGTGGGGGTGGTCGACGGGGTTCATCGCAACACCGCGCGTCTGCGGACGAACGCCCATGTGGCGCTTGCGCCCCGCCTTGCCCACCTTCACGTTCTGATGGTCGGCGTTGCCGATCACACCCACGGTGGCACGGCACTCTGCGCGCACTATGCGCATCTCTCCGGAGGGCAGGCGCAGCGTGGCCATGTCGCCGTCCTTGGCCATCAGCTGGACCGAAGCGCCGGCCGAGCGCGCCATCTGCCCACCGCGACCGGGTTGCAGCTCCACGTTGTGGATGACGGTGCCGACGGGCATGCGGGCGAGCGCCAGGCAGTTGCCGACCGCGATTTCGGCCTCATCGCCAGAGGAGACCGTCATCCCGACGGTGAGACGTTGCGGAGCGAGGATGTAGCGCTTCTCCCCATCGGAGTAGTGCAGCAGGGCGATGTAGGAGGAGCGATTGGGGTCGTACTCGATCGCGGCCACCTTCGCGGGCACGCCGTCCTTGCGTCGCTTGAAGTCGATGCGGCGGTAGAGGCGCTTGGCGCCGCCGCCGCGGTGGCGCGCGGTCTTGCGCCCGTGGGCGTTGCGTCCACCGCTCTTCTTCAGGCCCTCGACGAGGGTGCGCTCCGGCTCGGTCTTGGTGACCTCGGCAAAGTCCGGGTAGGAGGAGAAGCGTCGACCGGGGCTGGTGGGCTTGGGCTTGCGAATTGCCATGTTGTTTGGCTCCTAGTCCTGCAGGCCCTCTAGGCCCTGGAAGATCGGGATGGTCTCGCCCGCGCGGACCTGCACGATCGCCTTCTTCCACGTGCGTGTGCGACCGCGGGTGACGCCGCGACGCTTGGGCTTGGACTTGACGCTGAGCGTGCGCACCTCGACGACATGCACGCCGAACAGCGATTCGACGGCTTGACGGATGTGGGTGCGGTGGGCATCGGGGTGGACCCGAAAGGTGTACTTGCCCGCCGCCGAGAGCACGTAGCTCTTCTCGGAGAGCACCGGCTTGAGGATCACCTGTGAGCTCTCCATCAGGCCTGCTCCCCTGTCGTGTCAGCCGGCGCCCCGGCCGCGCCGCGGGCAGCCTTAGCGTCCTTCGCGGAAGGCGTCGTCGCCTTGGCGGCAGGCTTCGTGGCCGGCATGGTCGTCTTGGCGGCAGGCTTCGTGGCCGGCGTCGTCGCCTTGGCAGCCGTCGCGGTCTCCCGCCCTTGCGCGCCCGCGCGCGCGGCGATCTCCTTGAGCGCTGCCTCTGACAGCAGCAGCGAGGCGGCCCCGAGCAGGTCGGCCACCCCGACGCTCTCAGGCTGGAGCACGGCCACACGGGCGAGGTTGCGGAACGAGAGCGCCGCCGAGGACTCCTCCGCGCCCAGCACCACAAGCGTCGGACGGGGCTGATCCCAACCTTCGAGCAAGTCTTGCGCCTGGCTGGTCTTCGGAGCGCTGAAGGCGCCGGCGTCGAGCACCGCGAGCGAACCGCGCTGAGCGTGCAGCGAGAGAGCGCTGCGCAGGGCGGCGCGCTGCTCCTTACGGTTCACCTTGAAGGTGTAGGAGCGGGGCTGGGGACCGAACACGACGCCACCGCCCGTCCACAGCGGAGAGCGATTGGAACCGGCGCGTGCGCGTCCGGTGCCCTTCTGACGCCACGGCTTGGCGCCTCCGCCGGAAACCATTGCCCGCGTCTTGGTGGCAGCCGTTCCGCGCCGGCGGGCGGCCTGCTCGGCGCGCACGCTCTGGTGCACGAGCGGCTCGTGGAAGCGCGCGCCGAAAGCCGACTCGTCAAGCTTCACCTTCTTGGACGATGCGGCCCCGCCCGCGGGGCTGAGGATGGGCGCGTCAGGCATCGCCGCGCACCTCCACCACGCCGCCTCGCGGCCCGGGAACCGATCCGCGCACGAGCATGAGGTTCTTCTCGGGATCCACCGCCACGATCTCGAGACCCGGCTGAGTGACGCGCTTGTTGCCCATCTGACCCGGTCCGCGTATTCCCTTGAAAACGCGCGCGGGATCAGCCGAGGCGCCGATCGAGCCGGGCGCCCGCACGTTGTGTGAGCCGTGGGACTTGGGGCCGCTTTTGAAGTTGTGGCGTTTGATCGTGCCCTGGAAGCCCTTGCCCTTGGAGACGCCCGCGATCTTCACGCGCGTGCCCACCTCAAAGGAGTCGACAGTCACGGACTCGCCGACCAGCAGTTGGGTGGGGGAGCCGCCATCCAGGCGAAACTCCACCAGGTGGCGCATCGGGGGAGCGTCCGCCTTCCGCAGGTGGCCGAGCTCGGGCTTTGAGAGGTGCTTCTCCTTGGTTTGCCCGAACGCGAGCTGCACGGCTTCATAGCCGTCGCGCTCGGCAGTGCGCACTGCCGTGACGGGACACGGGCCGGCCTCGAGCACGGTGACGCGCGCGAGGCTTCCGTCCTCCTGGAAGACCTGTGTCATCCCCAGCTTCTTGGCAAGAATCGCTGACATCAGGGTTCGTCACGGAACAGGTTGTGGGATGAGGGGGTCGGGCCGTGGATGGCAGACGCCGCACACGAGCGCAGGCGTGCCGGTAGCACGTCGAGCATCGTGGGTGGCGTCTGACGCCGCGGAGCGGGTGCCTCGGGCCGCAAGATGTTCACTGACGGACCCATGGCTAGGTGGCGAGGCGGATCTCGATGTCAACGCCCGCGGGAAGGTTGTCCAGGCGTTGCAGCGAGTCGACCGTCTTGGGGCTCGGCTGGTGGATGTCGATGAGTCGCTTGTGCGTGCGAATCTCGAAGTGCTCGCGCGAGTCCTTGTCCTTGAAGGGGGAGCGGATCACGCAGTAGACGTTCTTCTCGGTGGGCAGCGGAACGGGGCCGGACACCGTCGCGCCGGTGCGCGTGGCGGTCTCCACGATCTCCTTGGCAGCCGACTCGATGGCGGACGTGTCGTACGCCTTCAGTCGGATGCGGATCTTGTTTTGAGTTGCGGCTGCCATTTGAGGTGTGTCTCTGGTGGTTGCTTTCGTTCGCTTGGGTCGTTGCTTTCGCGTGAGGGCGCTACGGCCCCGGCTCCTCCATGGAGAGCGAGAGAAAGGGCGGAATCCCTCCTTCTTGGGGGAATCCGCCCTTCACCGCTACTGCAGGCGAAGCTATTCGTCGTATCGGACTGCCAATGACAGGTGTCTAGCGCGTGCGAGACACCCCGGTGCTACTCGATGATCTCGGTGACCACGCCCGAGCCGACCGTGCGCCCACCCTCTCGGATGGCGAAGCGCAGGCCCTGGTCCATGGCGATCGGCTGGATCAGCTCGATCTCCATCTGGACGTTGTCGCCGGGCATGACCATCTCGACGCCGTCGGGCAGCTTCGCCACGCCGGTGACGTCGGTCGTGCGGAAGTAGAACTGCGGCCGGTAGCCCGTGAAGAACGGAGTGTGGCGACCACCCTCCTCCTTCTTGAGGACGTAGACCTCAGCTTTGAACTTGGTGTGGGGGGTGATCGAGCCGGGCTTGCACAGCACCTGGCCGCGCTCGATCTCCTCGCGCTTGGTGCCGCGCAGCAGGCAGCCGACGTTGTCGCCCGCCTGGCCCTGGTCGAGGATCTTGCGGAACATCTCCACGCCCGTCACCACCGTGGTGGTGGTGTCGTGGACTCCCACGATCTCGACCGTGTCGCCGGTGTTGACGATGCCCTGCTCCACGCGACCGGTGGCGACGGTGCCGCGTCCGGTGATCGTGAAGACGTCCTCGACCGGCATCAGGAACGGCTTGTCGAGCTCGCGCACGGGCTCGGGTATGTACGTGTCGAGCGCCTCGGCGAGCTCGAGGATCTTGCCCTTGTACTCCTCGTCGCCTTCCAGCGCCTTCAGCGCCGAGCCCGTGATGAACGGGATGTCGTCGCCCGGGAAGTCGTATTCGGAGAGGAGCTCGCGCACCTCGACCTCCACCAGTTCCATCAGCTCCTCGTCGTCGACCATGTCGGCCTTGTTGAGGAACACCACGATGTAGGGCACGCCCACCTGACGGGCGAGCAGGATGTGCTCGCGCGTCTGGGGCATGGGCCCGTCGGCCGCCGACACCACCAGGATCGCGCCGTCCATCTGGGCGGCGCCGGTGATCATGTTCTTCACGTAGTCGGCGTGCCCGGGGCAGTCGACGTGCGCGTAATGACGGTTCTCGGTCTGGTACTCGACGTGCGATGTGGCGATGGTGATCCCGCGCTCCTTCTCCTCAGGAGCGTTGTCGATCTCCTCGAAGCTGCGGGCTTCGCCGCCCATCTTCTCCGCCAGCACGGTCGTGATGGCAGCGGTCAGCGTGGTCTTGCCATGATCGATGTGACCGATGGTGCCGACGTTGACGTGCGGCTTGTCGCGCTCGAACTTCTCCTTCGCCACTTTGTGTTCGCTCCTGTAATCGACTTGGATGTTCGCCGCTGGTAGGGCGAACCTGGGAAATCTATCTGAATGGGGATTTTCTTGACTGCTGCCTGCGATTGCTTCTATTCGATGGGGTGCTCGATGGGGTGCTGAGATGATCGTGAGTCGAGCCGGCACCGACGGCGTGAGCCGTTGGTGAGGACGCAGGCAGCGTGGCGTACGGGGGTACGCGTGCTGGCCGATTGGAGATCCCGTCGATCTCCAATCGGTAGGACGCAGTATCGCGAAGCGCTCACGATCATCTCAGGCGGGAACGGGCTCTCCCGTGCGTTGCTCGATGATCTTCTCCGCGATGTTCGGAGGCACCTCCTCGTAGCCCTCGAACTGCATCGTGTAGTTGGCCCTGCCTTGCGTGTTGGAACGCAGATCGGTGGCGTACCCGAACATCTCGCTCAATGGGACACGAGCGTGGATCGCAAGCGCGTTACCACGCTGCTCGGAACCCTGCAAGTGCCCACGGCGACGCGAGAGATCGCCCATCACGTCACCCATGAAGTCCTCGGGCGTGACGACCTCGACCGCGAAGATCGGCTCGAGCAGAACCGGCTTGGCGCGCCTTGCGGCCTCCTTGCAGGCGATCGATCCGGCGACCTTGAAGGCGATCTCCGAGGAGTCGACATCGTGGTACTTGCCGTCGACGAGCGTGACGCGCACGTCGACCATCGGATAGCCGGCCTTGACGCCGTTCTCCAGCGCCTCCTCGACGCCCTTCTCGACCGCCGGAATGAACTCGGAGGGGATCGCGCCACCCTTGATCTTGTTGACGAAGTCGAAGCCCTCGCCGGGCGCGGGCTCCAGATCGATGTATACGACCCCGAACTGTCCGGAGCCGCCGGTCTGGCGCACGAACTTGCCCTCGACCTTCTCGGCGATGCCGCGCACCGTCTCGCGGTAGGAGACCTGGGGACGGCCGACGTTGGCCTCGACCCCGAACTCGCGCTTCATGCGGTCGACAAGCACGTCGAGGTGCAGCTCGCCCATGCCCGAGATCTCGGTTTGGCCGGTTTCCTCGTTGGTGCGCACCTGGAAGGTGGGGTCCTCCTCGGCGAGGCGACCGAGCGCCACCGACATCTTCTCCTGGTCGATCTTCGTCTTGGGCTCGACGGCCACCTTGATGACGGGCTCCGGGAAGGTGATGTTCTCGAGCTTGATCGGAGCATCCGGGGCAGCCAGCGTGTCGCCGGTTATGACCTGCTTGATGCCCACCGCCGCGGCGATGTCGCCCGCGTAGACCTCGGAGACCTCCTCACGCTCGTTGGCGTGCATCATCAGGATGCGCCCGATGCGCTCTGTTCGGCCGCTGTTGACGTTGAGCACGCGCGAGCCCGACTCAAGGCGGCCGGAGTAGACGCGGAAGTAGGTGAGCTTGCCGACGTAGGGGTCGGCCATGATCTTGAAGGCGAGCGCCGCGAACGGCTCGGAATCGTCGGCGTGGCGCTCGATCTGGGGCTCCTCGCCGTCGCCCTTGACCGGTTCGGCGCCGGTCACCGGAGGCACGTCGAGCGGCGAGGGCAGGTAGTCGACGACCGCATCGAGGAGCGGCTGAACGCCCTTATTCTTGAAAGAGGACCCGCACAACACGGGGGTCAGCTTGGTGGAGAGCGTGGCCTTGCGGATCGCCTGCTTGAGCCGCTCCTCTGAGATCTCCCCTTCCTCGAGGATCAGCTCAAGCAGCCCGTCGTCGTAATGGGAGACCTCCTCGAGCAGGTGCTCGCGCGCCGCATGGGCCTCCTGTGTGAGGCGCTCGGGGATCTCGATGATGTCCTGCTCGGTGCCAAGCTCGTCCTTGTAGACGATCGCCTTCATGCGCACAAGGTCGACGACCCCCTCGAAGTCCCCCTCGGCTCCGATCGGCAGCTGGATCGGCACCGGATGGGCGGCGAGCCGGTCGATCATCGTCTGCACGCCTTTCTCGAAGTCGGCGCCGATGCGGTCCATCTTGTTGATGTAGGCGATGCGCGGCACGTGGTACTTGTCGGCCTGGCGCCATACCGTCTCCGATTGGGGCTCCACGCCCGCCACCGAGTCGAACAGGGCGATCGCGCCGTCGAGCACGCGCAGTGAGCGCTCGACCTCGACCGTGAAGTCGACGTGGCCGGGAGTGTCGATGATGTTGATCCGGTGGCCGTCCCACTCGGCCGTGGTGGCCGCCGAGGTGATCGTGATGCCGCGCTCCTGCTCCTGTTCCATCCAGTCCATCGTGGCGGCGCCCTCGTGGACCTCGCCCATCTTGTAGGTGCGGCCGGTGTAGTAGAGGATGCGCTCGGTCGTGGTGGTCTTGCCCGCGTCGATGTGGGCCATGATCCCGATGTTGCGGGTCTTCTCGAGTGGGAACTTGCGGGGCATGTGGGGGCTGGTGTGGAGGGGGGCTGGTGTGGGGGTCGGGGAGGCGGTTGATACGGGGGTTGGGTTTGGGGCGGACTGGAAAGACTGCTCCCCGGCGGCGGCTCAGGGCAAAAAAATGGGCCCCTCGGGCCCACGCGCTGCCGGTGCTCGGGCGGGTCGCTTCGTTATCTGGTCAAAGTCTCCATTGCTGGCTTGTCGCTCGGCGTGGACGCAGGCGCCAGGCTACGTCCATTTCGCCTGCGGGAGGCGACTATAGCAGAGGAAATTGGGCTGTCGAACGCCTCGGGCGGCAACGGGCTCGAGCTCTCATCGCGCGGAGGCGCGCCGGCCCGAGAGGTCCTACGCGAAGAGGGGGACCCCGACCGGAGAGGTGCTAAGCGCCGAGCGGCTCGGCCGTCGTCTCGGGCCCCGGGCCAACCCGGGCGGTCCTTCCCCCGGGGGCTTCGGCGCGCAGGAGAACAACACACGGGATGAGCGTGAGCGCGGCGATCCCCAAAGACCACCAGTAGGCGGCGTCGAAGGCGCTCGCGTGCTCCGCGGGGGTGCTCGCGTGGAGCGCCGCCCGCTGGAGCACGACGGCGAGCACGGCGGTGCCGATCGCGCCGCCGAGGCGCTGGAGCACGTTCATCTGAGGCGTGGCGTCGGAGAGCTGGTCGGTACGCAGCGCTGTGAACGCGGCGGTCATGGTGGGCATGAACGACAGCCCGATGCCGAGCCCGCGCACGGCGAGCACGAGTGAGATCGCGAGGATCGAGGTGTGCGCTCCGACGAACGCGAGTGGGATCGTGCTGGCGCAGAGGATCAAGACCCCCACGATCGCCACGCGACCGCCGCCGAAGCGCTCGGTGAGACGCCCGTTGAACGGCGTCATCGCGAGCATCCCGAGCCCCTGGGGGCCAACCAGGAGCCCCGTCACGATCACGCTCTCCCCGCGCACCTGCTGGTAGTAGAGCGGCACGAGGATCATCGCCCCGAACAGCGCCGCTCCCAGGCCGAAGGTGGTGAGCGACGCCGCTCCGAACACGCGGTTCGCATACAGCCGGATGTCGAGCAGCGGGCGCGCCGATCGACGATCGGTCCGATCGCCGATCGGCCAGCGCAGCGCGTGCCAGATGAACACGGCGGTCAATGCGATGCCGGCGATGATCGGCCAGAGCACCTCGGGCGCGGTGAAGCTGCCGCGCGTGCCTATCTCCGAGAGGCCGTACACGAATAGCGGCATGCTCGTGGCAAGCAGCGCCAGCCCCACGGTGTCAAGACGACCGGGGCGACCGAGATCGGAGTGCGGGAGCAGCCTGGCGGCGAGCGCCACGGCGAGCACGCCGATGGGGAGGTTCACGAAGAAGATCCATGACCAGTGCAGGCCTTGGAGGATCATGCCGCCGAGCACAGGGCCGAGGATCGGGGCGAGCATCGCGGGCATCGCCACGACGCCCATGACCCGTCCCATCCGCTTGGGGCCGGCGACCTCGGCCATGATCATCTGACCGACCGGCATGATCATGCCGCCGCCCGCTCCCTGGAGCACGCGGAACACGATCAGGGATGTGCTGCTGGTGGCCAGCCCACAGAGGCCGGATCCGAGCGTGAACAGCACGATCGAGATCAGGTATACGCGCTTGGCGCCGAAGCGCCGCGCCGCCCAGCCGGTGATCGGGATGACCGCCGCGAGCGAAAGCAGATAGCCGGTCACCACCCACTGGATCTGCGAGATGGGGCTGTGAAGGTCGCGCCCGAGCGTGTCCAGCGCGACGTTGACGATCGTGGTGTCGAGGATCGACATGATCATCCCGAGGATCACAACCCCCGCAACGATCCACACATGACGCTCTATACGGTCGGTGGCGGCGGGGGAATTCGGCATGCGGCCCACCGTAGCGGAGCACCCCCCACTCAGCACGGCTTAAGAGGCCGCGTGCGTCTTCGCGAAACGGCAGGCGCTGCTGACGCCGGACGCAACCTGCTACCAGCGGTAGTGGGCGAAGGCCTTGTTAGCCTGGGCCATGCGGTAGATGTCGTCCTTGCGCTTGTATGCCCCGCCCTGTTGGGACTGGGCGTCCAGCAGCTCGTTCGCCAGGCGCTGGGACATCGTCTTCTCGCGCCGCGAGCGAGCGAACTCGACGAGCCAGCGCACCGCGAGCGTGCGGGCGCGACGCGCGGGCACCTCGACGGGCACTTGATAGGTGGCGCCTCCTACGCGGCGCGAACGGACCTCAAGCGCCGGCGTGAGAGCCTTGATGGAGCTCTCCAGCTGCTCGATCGGATCCTTCTCGGAGCGCTCGGCGAGCAGGGCCAGCGCGTCATAGACGATCCGCTCGGCGGTGGACTTCTTGCCGTCGAGCATCACCTTGTTGATGATCTGCTGGACCAGCTTGGAGCGGTGTAGGGGGTCCGCTTCAAGCGGACGCACTTGGGCGGCTGCGCGGCGTGGCATGGTATCCGCTGCTATTTCTTCTTCACGCCGTACTGTGAGCGGGCCTTCTTGCGGTCGCTCACACCGGCGGCGTCGAGCGTGCCGCGCACCACCTTGTAGCGCACACCGGGAAGATCCTTGACGCGGCCGCCGCGCACGAGCACCACCGAGTGCTCCTGCAGGTTGTGGCCCTCGCCGGGAATGTATGCCGTGACCTCGATCGACCCGGCGATGCGCACACGCGCGACCTTGCGCAGGGCGGAGTTGGGCTTCTTCGGGGTGGTGGTGTAAACGCGCGTGCACACCCCACGCCGCTGAGGAGCGGCGACCTTCTCCTTGCGTCCCTTGCCGGACTTCAGGCCGGGAGTGGCAAGCTTTTTCTTGGGGGCTACGCGCCCCTTGCGCACGAGTTGCGAGGTGGTGGGCATTCGGCCGGGAATCCTAGCAGCGTCAGGTGGTGGCGCGCAGACCGGCGGAACGCATCGGGGCCGGCATCAGTGCTGCCGCGACGAGCACGAGCACGAATGCGAGCGACTGGAAGACGATCCCGACGGCGCTCCCGGGCATCGGATCTCCGAACACGAGAATCCCTCCCGTGATTCCGGCGATGTTGGCGGCGGTGCCCGTTACGGCTATGACCGGAACGGCATCGCCGTCCTGGAGGCCGCGCGCGGAAGCGTAGAACGCCACGATCGACGCGAGCACGGCCACCGCCAACCAAGGGCTGAGCAGCACACCGAGCGCGCCGTGAGCGCCCACGATGCCGGTGAGCGCCTTGATGGAGATGTCGGACACGCCGAAGAGCATGCCGGCGGCGGCGCCGAGCATCATCCCGTGGTGCTCTGCGGGCCCTCCGATTCGGGGCCCCATGATGAGCAGACCACCGAGACCGAACAGGCCGGCCTCGAAGGAGATCATTGCGGCATCGGAGAAATGCGAATGCGCCCCGTGCATCGCGGGGAGCGTGATGCCGAGCAGCACGAGGCCGGCCGCGGTGAGCCACAGTCCGAGCCACTGGCGGGGACCGACCTTGAAGCCGAACATGCGGTCCGCCATCACGGCTATCAGCACGACGCCCCCCGCGAGGGCGACCTGAACCACGGACATCGGGGCAAGCGCCAGCGCACCCACGTGCAAGGCCCAGGAGCCGGCCGCGACGAGCATCCCGAGCGCGAACCACTTCGAGGAGAACAGCACGCGGGCCGAGCGCAGCGGACGGCGCACGTCGACCTTGCCGACCGAGTTGGCGCCCCTGTACTTGTAGAAGAAGCCCAGGTTGGCCACGAAGGCGCAGGCCAGTGCGAGGAGTATGCCGAGATAGAGAGTCATAGGGGGAGGCCCGACGGAGTGATCCATCGGCCGCGCATGGGGGATGCTTTACTGCGGCGACGCCAAGCAAGCAGATTACCGGGCGCTACCTCTGTGCAAGCTAAAGACGACCGATCCATACTCGAAGGGGATGTTCTACGCGCGCGCGTGGGGCAGCCCGATTTGGAGGACATGACCCCCAAGCACACCGGAGACCTCAGCCCTGAGCGCCGGCCACTTCTGCTGGTGGATATCGATGGCGTGATCTCGCTGTTCGGGTTCGAGCGGGGCGCACACCCGGGCGCACACCCGGAGGGGTCGTTCCATTCGATCGACGGCATACCGCACTTCCTTTCGGCCGAGGCGGCCGAGCACCTGCTCGCCCTGGCGCCGACCTTCGAGCTGGCATGGGCCAGCGGTTGGGAGGAGAAGGCCAACGAATACCTCCCCCACCTATTGGGGCTGCCGAGGTTGCCTCACCTGAGCTTCGAGCGTTCGGTGGGTCAGACCAACGCCCATTGGAAGCTCGACGCGATCGACGCCCATGCCGGGCTGCGGGCGCTGGCTTGGATCGACGACGCCTTCAACGACGCCTGCCACGCGTGGGCGCGGGCGCGGGCGGCGCCCACCCTGCTCGTGGAGACCGCGCCGGCGAGCGGACTCACGCGGCGCGAGGCGCAGACGCTGGAGCGCTGGGCCCAGACGCTTGTCCCGGCGTCGTAGCGGACGGTGCGCCGAAGGACACGGCGCCGAGCAGCGACAGGGGGTCGGACACGGCTGCAGGGAAGCCGGCGCCGCCGACGCATACCGCTCGTAGAGCGGTCGCGGGGGGGGCGCCCGAGGAGACGCCCACCGGCAGCGACCAGCGGCCGTCGGAGCCGGTGAGGGCCTGGGCGACGGTCTGCTCTGAGACGGTTTCGCCCTTGTGCGCGACGGCGCGCGCCTGGATCTCCACCGGAGCGCCCGCGATCGGCGTGCCGTCGAGGAATCGAAGATCTCCCGTCAGAGCGGTTGGCGCGGCGCCCGCCTGTTCGGACGTTTGCGCTTGCAGGGTGGCGCGCGCGGCACGCCCTGCCAGCCGCGCGGCCGCGTGGCGCAGAGCGGTGAGCTCGCCGTAGAAGGCGTCGCCGGGACAGTCGGTGGAGTCGGCGTCGCGGTGGCCCGCGACGCGCGGCAGCGACACGGGCATGTTGGCCGGGAAGCGGCTGTACACCGCTCCGCCGGGCGTGACGCGCACGGTGACGCGACCTTCGATGGGAGCCCCATGCAGCGAGAGCTTCCAAGCGAGCAGGTGCTCCAGAGCGGTGCGGGCGGCGGACGATATGCGCCGCGAGCCGTAGGTCCCGAGCACGGCGATGCCGGTGGAGTGGGCGTTGTAGCCGCCGGCTTGGGCCCCGATGACCGGCTCGTCGATCCCCCCCGCGCGCGCCTCGAAGATCCGTCCGAAGCGATCGATGACGAAGTTGTAGCCGATGTCGTTCCATCCGTGGGTGTAGCGATGGAAGGCGAAGATGGAGCGCAGCATCGCCGGCACTTCGGCGGCGCTGTAGCCGTCGGGGTTCTCGGTGTGATGCACGAAGGCGAGCCGCACAGCGCCGTATTCCGGCGCGACCCTGGGGTGGGCATTCCCGCGCGCCCAGGCGCCGCGGGCGACGATGGGCGGCTGACCGGGCCCCGCTTGCAGCCCGGAGGTGACGTGGGGCAGCGCAACGCTCGACGAGCCTGTCGCGACCAGCTGCGCGAGCGCCCTGTAGGGCCGCACCGCGCCGTCCGCGGCGATCGCCGCCGCAGCCGCGATCAACGACCGGCGGGTGATACGAGCCGTGCCCATGGCGCTCATGTACCCGCCCGCAACACCGATGACCTGCTCAGAGAACGGTAGACGTCGTGAGAATGCTCTCAACAGCATCCCCACGCGAGCGTGCGTGCGTGGGGGTCTGTGCGCCTCGAATCGCGGCCTCCGCGCGCGCGTGCGCGAGGGGTCTGCGCTCTTCCGAATCAACGGCCCCCCGCGCGCGTGCGCGGGAGGTCTGTGCTCTTCAGAATCAACGGCCCCCCGCGCGCGTGCGCGTGCGCACGGGGCATGCCGCGTGGGAGCAATACACATCCCGTCAAGGGAGCGGGGGCGCACATGTGCGCCCCCGCCGGCCGGCACATGTGCCGGCCGGGACAGCGGCGCATGCGCCGCTGTCAACAACATATGGAGGATTACCCCTCGGGCTCCTCGGGCACCTCGAGCTCGCCGAGCCCCTCGACGAAGCCCGGGTCGGAGCTGCCGGCGCCGATCTTCTCCAGCGAGGCGAGATCGGCGTCGAACTCGCTGCCGTAGCCTGCGCCGAGCGTCTCGCCGTCTGAGAGGCCGAGCTCGGCCGCGATCTCCTCCTGGTTGAGCAGACCGACGTCGTCGATCGCGCGGGGCAGCGGCTCCGAGGGTTCGATCTCGATCCGCCGGTAACGCTTGAGGCCGGTCGCCGCCGGGATGAGCTTGCCGATGATCACGTTCTCCTTGAGACCGTTGAGGCGATCGATCTTGCCCTCCAGGGACGCGTCGGTGAGCACCTTGGTGGTCTCCTGGAAGGAGGCGGCCGACAGGAACGAATCGGTGTTCAGCGACGCCTTGGTGATGCCGAGGATGATGTCCTCGAACTGGGCAGTCTCGCCGCCTTTGGCGATCACCTCGTTGTTGGCGGTGGCGAATTCGTAGCGATCGACGAACTGCCCGGGCAGGTAGTCGGTGTCGCCCTTCTGGTCTACGCGCACCTTCTTGAGCATCTGACGCACGATCAGCTCGATGTGCTTGTCGTTGATGTCCACGCCCTGGGACTTGTAGACCTCCTGAACCTCCTTGACGAGGTACTGCTCGGTCTCGGTGCGTCCGCGGATGGCGAGCAGCTCGTGCGGGTAGAGCGAACCCTCGTTGAGTTGCGTTCCGGCCTCGATCTTCTGAGCGGCGGTGACGTACAGCCGCGTGCGACGCGGGAAGGCGTGCCGGTGCTCCTCGCCCGCCTCGTCGGTGATCACGACCGTGAGCGCCTTCTCGGACTCTTCGATCGACACCACCCCGTCCTGCTCGGCGATCTTCGCCAAGCCCTTCGGCTTGCGGGCCTCGAACAGCTCCACCACGCGCGGCAGTCCGTGCGTGATGTCGGCTCCCGCGACGCCGCCGGTGTGGAAGGTGCGCATCGTGAGCTGGGTACCGGGCTCGCCGATCGACTGCGCGGCGACGATGCCGACGGCATCGCCGATCTGCGCCGTCTGGCCGGTGGCCATGGCGCGGGCGTAACAGGCCTGGCAGACGCCGCTGGGAGCCCTGCACTTGAGCACGGAGCGGACCGGCACCGTGACACGCGCCCCCTTCTCGTGTTCGTCTGAGAACGCCTGAACGATCTCTGCGAGATGCGCACGACCGATTTCGGCGCCCTGCTCGGCGAGCATACGTCCGCGCTTGGTGGTGATGGGCTGTGCGGCGGTGCGTCCCACGAGGTTGTCGTTCGGCTCGCCCCCCTCGTTCCACACCGCCATCTCGATGTATTCGTCGGTGCCGCAGTCAACCTCGCGGATGATGACATCCTGCGCGACATCCACCAGACGGCGGGTGAGGTAGCCCGAGTCGGCGGTGCGCAGGGCGGTGTCCGCCAAGCCCTTTCGGGCGCCGTGGGTGGAGATGAAGTACTCGAGCACCGACAGTCCCTCCATGAAGTTGGACTTGATCGGCCGCTCGATGATCTCGCCCTTCGGGTTGGCCATAAGGCCGCGCATCCCCGCCAGCTGGCGGATCTGCTTGAACGAGCCGCGGGCGCCGGAGTTGGCCATCATGAAGATGGGGTTGAGCGTGTCGAGGTTGGCGACCATCGCGTCCGCCACCTCGTCGGTCGCGGCGTTCCACTTCTCGACCACCGCCTCGTGGCGCTCCTCCTGGGTTATGAGGCCCATGTCGTACTGATCGGTGATGTCTCCCACCAGCTTGTCGTACTTGTCGAGGATCGACTGCTTCTCGGGCGGGATCACGACGTCGTTCTTGGAGATCGTGATGCCTGCCTGGGTGGCGTACTTGAAGCCGAGGTCCTTGAAGGCGTCGAGCACCAGCGAGATGGTGGTCGCGCCATATGTTTGGACCAACGCGTCTATCAAGCGCGTGGTGTCGCGCTTCTTCATCGACTGGTTGACGAACACGTACTTCGACGCGTCGAACTGATCGCCGAGAGCCTCGGAGAGCGCACGCTCGATGCGGTCGTTGTAGATGATCCGCCCGACCGTCGTCAGCAGATGGCCGCCCTCGCGCCCGAACGGGCGGAACTCGGCGATGTCGTGCAGCTTCACGACGCCCGCCTCGTAGGAGAGCTCCGCCTCCTGGGCGGTGCGGAACACGTGCGGGCGGGGCTCGTGGGTGGCCCTGTCGATCTTGGCGAGCTCGTCCGCCTCGATGCCGTAGGTGAGGTAGTAGGCGCCCAGGATCATGTCCTGGGTGGGCGTCGCGAGCGGCGCGCCGTGCGCCGGGCTGAGGATGTTGTTGGAGGAGAGCATCAGGATGCGCGCCTCCGCCTGGGCCTCGGCCGACAGCGGCAGGTGCACCGCCATCTGGTCGCCGTCGAAGTCGGCGTTGAAGGCGTGACACACGAGCGGGTGCACCTGGATCGCCTTGCCCTCCACCAGCAGCGGTTCGAACGCCTGGATGCCGAGACGGTGGAGCGTGGGCGCGCGGTTGAGCAGCACCGGATGCTCGTGGATGACCTCCTCGAGCACGTCCCACACCTCGCCGATCATCGAGTCCACCATCTTCTTGGCGGCCTTGATGTTCTGAGCGGACTTGCGCTCGACGAGGCGAGCCATGATGAACGGCTTGAAGAGCTCGAGCGCCATGATCTTCGGCAGACCGCACTGGTGGAGCTTCAGGTAGGGACCGGCCACGATCACCGAGCGACCCGAGTAGTCCACGCGCTTGCCGAGCAGGTTCTGACGGAAGCGTCCCTGCTTGCCCTTGAGCATGTCCGAGAGCGACTTCAGCGGACGGTTGCCGGGCCCTGTCACGGGACGGCCGCGACGGCCGTTGTCGAACAGCGCGTCGACGGCCTCCTGGAGCATGCGCTTCTCGTTGTTGACGATGATCTCGGGCGCGCCGAGGTCGAGCAGGCGCTTGAGGCGGTTGTTGCGGTTGATGACGCGCCGATAGAGGTCGTTGAGGTCCGAGGTGGCGAAGCGGCCGCCGTCGAGCTGCACCATGGGACGCAGCTCCGGCGGGATCACCGGGACGGCGTCGAGCACCATCATCTCGGGCTTGTTGCCGGACTGGATGAAGGCGCTGACGACCTTCAGGCGCTTGACGGCGCGGGCCTGCTTCTGGCCCTTGCCGGTCTTCACCAGCTCCTCGAGCTCTGCTCGTTCGGAGTCCAGGTCGACCTGCTGGAGCAGGTCGCGGATCGCCTCGGCGCCCATGCCCCCGCGGAAGTACTCGCCGAAGCCGTAGGGCGAGCCGAAACGCTCCTTGAGCTCGCGGAAGGTGGTCTCGTCGTGCTCGATCTGCTTGGGCTCCATCGTCTTGAAGAGCTCCCACACGTTGCGCATCCGCTCGGCCCCATCCTCGATGTAGGCTTCGGTGTCGGCGATGTCGGCCTCGAATGTCTTGTTGAGATCCTTGATGAGCTTCTCGCGCTCCTCCTCGGAGATCTTCGAGAGGTTGAGGTCGAGCGAGTCGGCCCACAGGTGGTCTTCGTCGTTGAAGGAGGTCTGCTTGGCGCTCTGCAGGTACTTCTCGCGGCGCGCGAGCGACTCGCGCAGTTCCAGCACGCGCTCCTGAAGCTCGGCCGCGTAGGAGTCGAGCACCTTGTTGACCTCCTTCTCGAGCGAGTCGAGGTCCTTCGCGCGCGCCTCGTCGTCCACCCACGTGACGATCGATGCAGCGAAGTAGAGCACCTTCTCGAGCTCCTTGGGCGCCATGTCGAGCAGGTAGCCGATGCGGGAAGGCACGCCCTTGAAGAACCAGATGTGGGAGACGGGAGCGGCGAGATCGACATGGCCCATGCGCTCGCGACGAACCTTGGAGCGGGTGACCTCGACGCCGCAGCGCTCACACACGATGCCCTTGTAGCGCACGCGCTTGTACTTGCCGCAGTAGCACTCCCAGTCCTTTGTGGGACCGAAGATGCGCTCACAGAACAGGCCGTCCTTCTCGGGCTTGAGCGTGCGGTAGTTGATCGTCTCGGGCTTGGTCACCTCGCCGGAGCTCCATGAGCGAATCTGCTTGGAGGAGGCGAGGCTGATCTCGATGGCGTCGAAGTTGTTGATGTCGATCATCTGGTGGCGCTTTCGCTCGCGGGTGAAACGGGATGCGTTGGGTCGCTGTGGTGCTCGACCCGGGGTCCTCTCGCCACCGCCCGTCCGGTGGCGCGACCCCGTTGAGCCTCCCGCCGCGGCCGGCGGGAGGTGGGCGTGCTGATCAGGACCCTCACGTCTCGGTCTCCTGTGCCGGCTCCTCGGTGAGCGCCTCGTCGGCGCCGTCCGGCCCGCCGAGGTCGATCCCACCCTCGATCAGATCGCCGACGTCCAGCGCTCCGTCACCGTCGGCGTCCTCACCGTCGGCGTCCTGCGACCCGGCGGCGGCCGTCTGGAGCTCGGTGTCGACCTCGCTGGTGAGCTCGCCGGTGGGAGCCCGAACGCCCGACAGGTCGATACCGAGCTCCTCCGCGGCGCGCAGCAGGTCGTCGTCTTCGTCGCGCAGCTCGGCGTGCTGACCCTCCTCGGAGACCACACCAACGTCGAGCGCCAGCGACTGCATCTCCTTGAGCAGCACCTTGAAGGACTCGGGGATGCTCGGCTCCGCGATGTTCTCGCCCTTGACGATCGCCTCGTAGGCCTTCACCCGCCCGACGGTGTCGTCGGACTTGATGGTGAGCATCTCCTGAAGCGTGTAGGCGGCGCCGAACGCCTCCAGGGCCCACACCTCCATCTCGCCGAAGCGCTGACCGCCGAACTGCGCCTTGCCCCCCAGCGGCTGCTGGGTGACCAGCGAGTAGGGCCCGGTGGAGCGAGCGTGGATCTTGTCGTCGACGAGGTGCAGGAGCTTGAGGATGTACATGTACCCGACGGTGACCTGCTCCTCGAAGGGCTCGCCGGTGCGGCCGTTGAACAGGGTCATCTTGCCCGAGGCCTGCTCACCGACGCGACGGGACTTGTCGACATCCATGCGGATGCGACCCTCGTGCGCGTCCTGCCACTTCACGAGCGCGGTGTCCACGTCCTGCACGGTGGCGCCGTCGAAGACCGGGGTGGCCACGTACACACGCCCGTTGCCGCCGTTTGAATGGGCGTCCTTGTATGCCTCGGTGCCGTCGTCGTACCAGCCCTGCGCCGCGGCCCAACCGAGGTGCGTCTCGAGGATCTGACCGACGTTCATGCGGCTCGGCACGCCGAGCGGATTGAGGATCACGTCCACCGGCGTGCCGTCCTCGAGGAACGGCATGTCCTGCTGGTCGACGATCTTGGAGATCACGCCCTTGTTGCCGTGGCGGCCCGCGAGCTTGTCGCCCTCGGAGATCTTGCGCTTCTTGGCCACGAACACGCGCACCAGGTCGTTGACGCCCGGCGGCAGATCGTCACCGGCGTCACGGCTGAAGGTCATCACGTCGATCACGACGCCGCCCTCACCGTGGGGCACCTTCAGCGAGGTGTCGCGCACCTCGCGAGCCTTCTCCTTGAAGATCGCGCGGATCAGCTTCTCCTCGGCGGTCAGCTCGGTCTCGCCCTTGGGCGTGACCTTGCCGACGAGCAGGTCGCCCGAAAGCACCTCGGCGCCAACGCGGACGATGCCGCGGTCGTCGAGGTTGCGCAGCGACTCCTCCGAGCGGTTGGGGATGTCGCGGGTGATCTCCTCGTCGCCGAGCTTGGTGGTGCGCGCGTCGATCTCGTACTCCTCGATGTGGATCGAGGTGAGCTCGTCGTCCTGAACGAGGCGCTTGGAGAGGATGATGGCGTCCTCGAAGTTGTAGCCCTCCCAGGACATGAACGCCACCATCAGGTTCTTGCCGAGCGCCATCTCGCCCTTGTCGGTGGAGGAGCCGTCGGCGAGCACGTCGCCCGCCTTCACCTTCTGAGAAGCACTCACCCGCGGCTTGTGGTGGATGAGCGTGCCCTGGTTGGAGCGCATGAACTTCTGCAGCTCGTACTCGTCCCGACCATCGGAGGTCTCGACGACGATCCGGTTGGCGTCGACGAAGTCGACCGTGCCGGCGTTCGTCGCGAGCAGGACGTCACCGGTGTCAAGCGCGGCACGCCGCTCCATGCCGGTTCCCACGAGCGGGGCGTCGGTCTTCAGCAGCGGGACCGCTTGGCGCTGCATGTTCGAGCCCATCAGCGCACGGTTGGCGTCGTCGTGCTCGAGGAACGGGATCATGGCGGTGGCCACCGACCAGATCTGCTCAGGCGAGACGTCCACCAAGTCCACATCCTTCGGGCCGACCGTCAAGTACTGGCCGGCCTGGGTGCGACAAAGGATTTCCTTGCCGAGCAGCTTGCCGGTCTTCGGATCGATCGGCGTGTTGGCCTGAGCGATGAGCTGCTCCTCCTCCTGGTTTGCGTCCAGGCGCACGACCTCCTCGGTCGCCACGCCGTCCTTGACGACCCGATAGGGAGTGGTGACGAAGCCGTACTCGGAGACCTCCGCGAATGAGGAGAGCGAGCCGATCAGGCCGATGTTCGGGCCCTCGGGCGTCTCGATCGGGCACATGCGCCCGTAGTGGGTGGGGTGCACGTCGCGCACCTCGATGGGCGCACGCTCGCGCGTGAGACCGCCCGCCCCGAGCGCGGACAGGCGCCGGCGGTGGGTGAGGCCCGCCAGCGAGTTGGTCTGGTCCATGAACTGCGAGAGCTGCGAGGAGCCGAAGAACTCCTTCAGCGCGGCAACCACCGGCCGGATGTTGATGATGGTCTGGGGCGTGATCGTGTCGGCGTCCTCGGTGGTGAGGCGCTCGCGCACGACGCGCTCCATCCGGTAGAGCCCAATGCGGAACGCCTCCTGGATCAGCTCGCCGACGGTGCGCAGGCGGCGGTTACCGAAGTGCTCGTACTCGTCGAGGTGCTCCTCGACGGGCTCGCGCGGCATGCTCGTCGCCTCGGCCGCGTAGTCCTTGATCTCGATCTCCGGCTCCTCGGGCATGCCGAGGCGCTTGGGTAGCGAGGCGAGCTCCTTGACGAGCGCGAGAATGTCGTCGTGGGTGAGCGTGCGCGTGTCGATGTCGATGTCGAGCCCGAGCCGCGAGTTGAGCTTATAGCGGCCCACGCGCGTGAGGTCGTAGCGCTTGGGGTCGAAGAACAGCTGGTTGAGCAGCGCCTTGGCGTTCTCCACGCTCGGCGGCTCGCCGGGGCGCTGCTTCTTGAACAGCTCGATCAGCGCGCCCTCTTCGGTGCGCGTCTGCTCCGTGTCGGCTTCGATCGTGTTGCGAATGTAGAGCGAATTGTCGAACTGCCGCAGGATCTCCTCATCGGACGCATAGCCCATCGCGCGCAGCAGCACCGTCACGGGGAGCTTGCGCTTGCGATCGATGCGGACGAAGATCTTGCCCTTCTTGTCGATCTCGAGCTCCAGCCAGGAGCCGCGCGCGGGCATGAGGTTGGCGATGAACACCTGCTTCTCGCGGTCCTTGGGTTCCATCAGGTAGGCGCCGGGGGAGCGCACGAGCTGGGTCACCACAACGCGCTCGGTGCCGTTGATGACGAAGGTCCCGCGCTCGGTCATCCACGGGAAGTCGCCCATGAACACCGACTGCTCGCGGATCTCGCCGGTCTCGCGGTTGATGAACGCGACGGTGACCGTCAGGGGGCGCGCATATGTCAAATCCTTCTCGCGGCACTGCTCCAGCGAGGCGACCGGCTCGTCGAAGACGAACTCGCCGAACTGGACCGCGAGATTGCCGGTGTAGTCCTCGATCGGCGAGATATCGTCGATCGTCTCGCGCAACCCGCCCTTCTGGGGATCGGTGAGCCACAGAAACGACCGGCGCTGGATATCGATGAGGTTGGGTACGTCGACAGACTTGGTCAGACGCGCGAAAGACCGGCGCGTCCGGAGAGCATCAACAGCAGCCAAGAAGTGACTCCTTCGGAGGGCGAGAGACGGGCAGAGGCGGGCGCAAACGCGCGACCAGCAAAGATAGCACAGACTATCGGCGCCCTCAAGTGGGGCAGCCGGCGCTCACGGACCCCACCCCTGACGACCGCGTATGTGGCGCGGCATCGTGTTGCTTGGGTGGCTGCGACTATCGGCCAGCGGGCGGGATTGTACCGGAAGTACGCCGATTTTGGGAGAACTCCGAACGGCCCCGGTCGAGGACTCGATGAACCGCTTGTGAGGACGGTCGACCATTGCCACACGGGATTGCCACACGGGGTGGGACTCGCGCGCGCGCGCACGCGCACGCGGGGCACCCCGAATCGTGAACCAGAACACCCCCACCCCGCATGACCTCTGCCCGCGTGGGGGCGCGTACGCCCCACGGGGCCTCGACCCAATCGGACCTACTTCAACTCGACCGTGCCTCCGGCCTCCTCGAGTTCGGCCTTGAGCTTGTCGGCCTCCTCGCGCTCGATGCCCTCCTTGACGGGCTTGGGGGCCTCGTCGACGAGCGCCTTGGCCTCCTTGAGGCCGAGGCCTGTGGCCGAGCGCACGACCTTGATCACCTGGATCTTCTTGTCTCCGGCCGCCGCGAGGATCACGTCCACGGTGGTGGGGCCCTCCTCCTCTGAGCCGGCGTCGCCGCCGCCGACGGCGGCCGCGGCCACCGGGGCTGCCACAGCCGCCGCCGAGACGCCGAACTCCTCCTCGAGCGCCTTTATGCGCTCGGCGAGCTCCAGCACCGAGATGCCCTTGAGCTCGTCAATCCACTTTTGTGTGCTTGTTGCCATCGGTCAGTCCTCCTTGGTCGCTTCGGCGCCTTCGGGCTGGTCTTGCGCCGAAGCGTCCGTCTTGTTGTCGTCTTGCGCCGGCTCGGATGCCGGCTCAGCTTGGTCTGTCGTAGATGCCTCCTCGGCAGAAGGCTCCTCAGCTTGGGCCTCCTCGCTTGGGGCTCCTCGGCTCGGGCCTCCTCAGCTTGGGCCTCCTCCGCTTGGGGCTCCTCAGCTTGGGCCTCCTCAGCTTGGGCCTCCTCCGCCTGGGGCTCCTCGGCTTGGGGCTCCTCGGCTTGGGGCTCCTCCGCTTGGGGCTCCTCCGCTTGGGGCTCCTCGGCTCGGGGCTCCTCGGCCTGGGGCTCCTCAGCGGCCGGTGACTCGCCCGCCGGGATCTCGCCGGACTCCTTCTTCTCGCGCACCTGGGCGAGCGCCACGGCAAGCCCACCGACGAGCGCGGAAAGCGTGCGCACCAGCCCCGTGACGGGCGAGGCGACGATCCCCACGAGCTGTCCGTAGAGCACTTCCCGGGCGGGGAGGCGCGAGATCGCACGGATCTGGTCTGCCTCGAGCACGTCGCCGCCCAGCAGCCCGCCCTTGAAGGGCAGGAGCTGGGTGGCGCGGGCATAGTCTGCGATGGCCTTCGCCGCAAGAGCGGCGTCCCCGCGAACGAACGTGAGGGCTGTGGGTCCCGAGAGCAAGGGCTTGAGCGACTCCGCGCCCACCTGGTCGGCGGCGCGTTCGGTGAGCGAGTTCTTGACCACCGTGAAGGTGGCGTCGGCTTCGCGCAGCTTCGTACGCAACTCGGCCGCCTGGGGCACGGAGATGCCGCGATAGTCAACGGCGAAGACGGCCTCGGATCGGTCGATATCGGCCGCGATGGCCTCTATGGTCGCTGCCTTCTGCTCTCGGTTCATCTCATCCCTTGCTCTCGTAGAACGCGCAACGCCCGCGTGCAGGCGGGCGTCGAGAGCGGGAGTGCAACCGCTTTCGCTCGCTCCACCTGCCCCGGTCTTCTGCGCGCCGATCACAGATCGGCCGGCGGCGCCGGGGGTCTCGGGCGGTGAGCTGTGCCGTGGATTAAATCAGGCCGCCGCCGCTTGTTCGACGATGTCGCGGGTTCGGGTCGGGTCAACCTTCACGCCCGGCCCCATGGTTGAGGTCATCGTGATGTTGTGCAGATACCGGCCCTTCGCCGCCGAGGGCTTGGCGCGGATCAACTCTTCGACCACGGCAGCGTAGTTCTCGAGCAGCCGCTGCTCGTCGAAGCTCGCCTTGCCGATCACCATGTGGACGATTGCGGTGCGGTCGGTGCGGTACTCCACCTTGCCGGACTTGGAGTCCTCGACCGCTTTGGCGACGTCCATCGTGACCGTGCCGACCTTCGGGTTCGGCATCTTGCCCGACGGGCCGAGGATGCGACCGAGGCGCCCCACCACCGACATGAGGTCGGGAGTGGCGATGGCGACGTCGAAGTCATCGAAGCCCTCCTCGATGCGCTTGGCGAGATCCTCGGCGCCGACGACGTCGGCGCCTGCCTGCTCCGCCTCACGAGCCCTGTCGCCCTGCGCGAACACGGCGACCTTCACGTCCTTGCCGAGTCCGTTGGGAAGCGCGATGGTGCCACGCAGCTGCTCGTCGGCGTGGCGCACGTTCAGGCCGGTGCGCACGTGGATCTCGACAGACTCGTCGAACTTCGCGCTCGCGAGGCTCTTCACGAGCGCCACCGCCTCGGCGGGCTGGTGCTCGCGCTCGCGGTCGACCTTCTCCAAAGCCTCCCGGTGGCGGCGTCCATGAGCGCTCACGATGCCACCTCCACGCCCATCGAACGCGCCGTTCCCGCGATGATCTTGACGGCCTGGTCGATGTCGTGGGCGTTCAGATCGGGGAGCTTGCGCTCGGCGATCTCGCGCAGCTGAGCGTCTGTGATGGCGCCCACCTTGTTGCGGTTGGGCTCGCCCGAGCCCTTCTCCAGCTTGAGCGCCTGGCGGATCAGGACGGCGGCCGGCGGAGTCTTCGTGACGAACGTGAACGAGCGGTCCTCATACACGGTGATGAGGACCGGGATGATGGTGCCCGTCTCGCTCAAGGTCTGCGCGTTGAAGGCCTTGCAGAACTCCATGATGTTGATCCCGTGCTGGCCCAGCGCGGGACCGACCGGCGGAGCCGGAGAGGCCTGCCCGCCGCGCGCCTGCAGCTTGATCGTTGTCAATACCTTCTTAGCCATGTCTAAAGCTTCTTCACTTGGTCAAAACCAACCTCAACGGGGGTCTCCCTGCCAAAGATTGATACCAGGACCTTGAGCTTGGCGGCGTCGTCGTTGATCTCTGAGATCTCTCCGGAGAAGTCCGACAGCGGCCCGGACACCACCTTGACGGTTTCCCCGATCGCGAACTGAGCGCGGGTGCGGGGCGCGGTGGCGACCTCCTTGTGGAGCAGCCGATCGACCTCGACCTGGGTGAGTGGCACGGGCTCCTGGGAAGACCCCACGAACCCTGTGACGCCCGGGGTGCCCTTCACGACGCCCCAGGAGTCCTCGTTGAGCTCCATGTTGACGAGCACATAGCCCGGCATGGTGCGCTTCTCGACGGTGATCTTCTGGTTGTCCTTCATCTCCGAGACGGACTCGGTGGGGACGACCACATTGCGCACCGCGCGCTGCTGGCCCAGGGATACGACGCGGTGCTCGAGATTGTGCTTGACCTTGTTCTCGTGACCGGAGTAGGTGTTGACTACATACCAACGGAACATTCAGCGTCCTGACAGCTTCAATGGGTGGACAAGACAGGGGATAGTAGGGAGACGGACTGCGCGCCGCGCGGTGATGGAGGCGCTGTTGCTAGAGAATCAAGTTGACGATCTGCTGGGCAGCCCAGTCGGCGACGCCCAGATAGACGCCGGCGACCACGAGGAAGCCGAGCACCACGGTCGTGGCCTGCGTGACATGTCGGCGATCGGGCCACTGCACGCGTTGCAGCTCTGCCCAGCTTGCGCGCAGGAAGGCCACGGCACGAACACGGAACGGCTGACTGGGATGGCGGGCGGACGGGACGCTCTCTGCGGGGACACCCTCGCCGAAGGCCTCCTCGACCGAGCCTGACCCGCCTCCACGACCACCACGTCCACCCTCGGCCGGAACGAGCTCGGCTGGCGTGGCGTCACGGGAGTCTCTGCCGTTCCGCTTGACCTCGAGTTGCTGCTCGACCGGGACGCCGCCGGCGCCGCGGACGAGCGCGGCGTCGAACTCGTCGACGTCTCCAGCGTGGTCGAGCGCCCCGGGCAGATCCGCCCGCACGGGGCGCTTCTGGGATGGAGCGGACGCAGCCTCGCGTACGGGCCTGGGCACCGCGTCGGAAGGACGTGGTCGGCGTTGTCTAGCACGCTTGCGGTCACGGGCCACGGCAGCGCTCCCGCGCTAACGAGTCTCCCTGTGACTGGTGTGCTTGCGGCACCAGCGGCAGTACTTGCGCAGGGTCACCCGATCGGGGTTGTTGCGCTTGCTCTTGTTTGTCTGGTAGTTGCGGTGCTTGCACTCCTCGCATGCGAGGGTGATTGCGATCCGAACATCTCCGCGAGCCATAGTCAGCGATCCCTGCGTGGTTGAAAGAAAGCGGCGCCCGGCGAAGAAAAACCCCGCCCGGCGCGAGGTGGGGCAAAGTCTAGCGCGCTCGGCCCGTGGGCGCTCCCTACGACGGCAGGCGTTACGGTGGCGCGATGCAACCGGCTCGACGGAGGCGACGTGTGCTCGCGGGAATCCTCGTGACGGGCGCCGCGGCGCTGGGCGCCGGTCTGCTGGCAAGCGGCAAGGGCACGAGCCGACCCAGGAGCCGACCCGACGCCCCCGCGCGCGCAGGCGACGCACGCGGGGGCGCACGCACGAGTCCCCCCGACGGGACAACAACCACCCCAATCGCCCCCCCAGCCGACGAATCCGCGGAGTCCCCACAGGTCCGCGGCCTGATCGCCCTGGGCAAGCCGATCTACTGCGCCGGGCACAGAGGCGACGAGGTGGCGCTGACGTTCGACGACGGTCCGGGGACCTATACGAAGCTGGCGATCGCGAAGCTGCGCAAGCACGCCGTCAAAGCGACGTTCTTCATCGTGGGGCGCAACATCCCGCTGCTCCCCGGGGCGATCCGTCAGGAGCGGGCGCTCGGAGCGGTGGGGGATCACACGTTCACGCACCCCCTGCTCACGTCTCTCTCCCCCGCGCTTGCCGAATCGGAAATCGTGCGGACTCAAGCCGCGGTCGAACACGCCTCGGGCGGGCCGGTGTTTCTATTCAGGCCTCCCTATGGGGCGCACGACGCGACGGTCGACTCGATCGCGCGCGATCACAACCTGCTGGAGATCCTGTGGACCGTGGACAGCGCCGACTCGCTGGGGGCGAACTACGCGCAGATCGAACGCAACGTGATCGCCGGCATGCACCCGGGAGCGATCATCCTGATGCACGAGAACCACGGGCAGACGATCCGCGCGATGTTGAGCATCTTCGCCGCGCTGAAGCGCAGGCACCTGCGGGCGGTGAGCGTGCCGCGACTGCTCACCGACGACCCGCCGAGCGAGGCGCAGGTGCGCGCGGGGGGCCTTGGATGCGGCGCGGGCGCAAAGACTGGGCAGGGCGGAGGCTGACACCCGGCTTGGGTGTGGCGGACGCGGGGTGAGCCAGCGGCTAACGTCCAGCCGGAGGCTGCCGACAAGCGTGCTGATCAGCCTGGCGAAGGAGCCTGCCCCACGCGCGCGCATGGGGCAGGCGAAAGAGCGCCACACCGAGCGAACCCGCGAGAAGGAGGCACGAGCCATGCACCTGCCGGAGCCGATCAAGGCGACCGTCCATGACGAGACGTTCGCGGGCGTGACCTACCACATCCGTGGCGAGCTCGTGCCCGAGCTCCAGATCGAAGTGGGCGGCACGAGCGTGATGTTCGAGCATCACGTGCTGCTTTGGAAGGAGACCGGCGTGAACGTCGAGCTCAAGAAGCTGCCAGGCGCCATCAAGCGCAAGATAGCCGGGCTCGAGTTCTTCGTCACCCGCACCGCGGGGAGTGGAAGGATCGCGTTCTCGCGCGACTCGCCCGGCCAGTGCGTGCCGCTTCATTTGCGCCAGGGCGAGGGGCTCGACGTGCGCGAGCACCAGTTCATCGCCGCCACCGACAACCTCGACTACAGCTTTGAGCGCATCAAGGGCGTACAGAACATGCTGCTCGGCGGGTCGGGCTTCTTCATGGACAAGTTCAGGGCCACCGACGGGGACGCGCTCGTGTGGCTGCACGGCCACGGCAACGTGTTCCTCGTCGAGCTGGGCGCCGGCGAGCAGATCGACGTGGAGGCCGGGGGTTGGCTGTTCAAGGATCCCACGGTGAAGCTCGAGGCGGTCACGATGGGGCTGAAGTCGGGCATGTTCGGCGGCGGGGGCAAGCTCACCTGGAACCGCTTCACGGGCCCGGGACGGCTGGCGATCCAGACGATGTTCATCGCTCCGCTCGAGGGCGTCGAGAACAACGCCGGCGCCGCCGCCACGGGCGGCGTGGCAGGGGCGATCGTGGGCGGACTGTTGCGCGGCTGAACCCTTTCCGGGGATCACCGAGACCAAGACGCCAGGAGAGACAGCAGCTCGCCGGCCACCCACCACCGCGACCGGCGACCCCGCGCGCGGATCGCCGGGTGAAAGCGTTCGACGACGCCGTGCGCCTCCAGCGTGTTGAGCGCGTCCCGCCCGGCCCGGTCGGTCACGCCAAGCTCGCCGGCAACGGTAGACGCGTTGAGCACCGGATGGGCCGGAAGCAGGTCAAGGACGCGGTGGGCCGCCGCATCGGCGCGCACAGCAGAGATGCGGCCCTCCCAACGATCTCGCAACTCGCCGACCGCCGTAACGAGGTTCGTGGCGGCGTCTCCAGCGCCGGCCACCACATCCGCGAACCACGCCACCCAGGGATCAACCTGGTCCAGCCGGAAGAGAGTGAGGCCCGAGAGATATCCACCCCTGTCCGTGGCTATCCGGACGCTGATGGCGGGTGGGGTGATCAGGCCCAGGCGACGCGTCAGGATCCAGCCGGCGAGGATCCTCCCCACCCGTCCATTCCCGTCGGCGTAGGGGTGGATCAGCTCGAATTGGGCATGTAGGACAGCCGCCTGGGTGACCGCGTCCATGTCGGTACGATTGGCAGCCGCCACCAGATCGTCGAGCAGCGGACCGATCCGCTCCGGAGGGGGCGTCACAAGCGCGGCATCGAGCGGGCTCGTACCTCCGATCCATCCCTGTAGATCCCGAGTGGCGCCGATCAGGTTGTCGGGAAGGTGACTTGCGCCCGCCATCAGCTGTCGATGCCAACGGTGCAGGGACTCGAGCCGGAGGGGACCGTGACGGGCCTCCGCTGTCGCCGCGAGGACAGTCGCGAGATTGTCGGCCACCCATGCCGCGGTCTCCCCCACCGTGGGATCCAGCTCCGCCGCGGCCACGTCGGCCAACGGAGCGCGGATGCCCTCCACGAACGAGGACGCAACCCCCTCCGCCCGAAGCAGCAGCCGAGCGAGCGCCTCCCAGCGGGGAGGTAGCGAATCGCTGCCCCGTCGCGCGGCAGCCGCCGCCTGCTCGGTGCGCCTCGCCGTGGCCTCCGTCAAAGACAGATCCCGTCCCACGAGCGGGTCTGGCACCCACGCCGCGACGGTGCGGCCGTTCCAACGGACGAGCACCTTGGTTCCGGTCATAGCCATCCTTCCGTAAATGGGACCTTTACGGAAGGATACTGCCAGTTCCTTCTGTCAAGAGAGGGACGGCGGGAAGCCCTCGGGCGCTCACGCGATCGAGTGCTCGATCGCTCCGAGTGACTCGATCTCGATCCGCACTACGTCCCCCGATAAGAGGAAACGGGGTGGGTCGAGGCCCATGCCGACTCCGCTCGGTGTGCCGGTGAGGATCAGGTCGCCCGGCTCGAGCGTGCACGTCTCGGAGATGAACGCCACAAGCTCAGGCACCTTGAAGATCAGGTTCGATGTCGATGAGCTCTGACGCAGCTCGCCGTTGACCCACGTGCGCAGCGCGAGAGCGTGCGGGTCGGGGATCTCCTCGGCGGTGGTGATCCACGGACCGTAGGGACAGAAGGCGTCGGCGCCCTTCGCGCGGGTCCACTGGGGCTCGCGCTTCTGCAGATCGCGCGCGGACACGTCGTCGGCGACCGCGTACCCGGCGACCCGGCCGCCGGCGCCCATCACGACGGCGAGCTCGCCCTCGTAGTCCAGGCGCTTGACCACCTCGGGGCAGCAAACGGCCGCGCCGGGAGCCGCGGAGGAGGAAGGGAGCTTCATGAACACGATCGGCGCCTCGGGCGGGGTGGCGCCCATCTCTGCCACGTGGTCGGCGTAGTTCATCCCGATCCCGAAGATCGCACGGGGCTCGGGCACCGGCGCGAGCAGGGTGACCTCCGCAAGCGCGAACGACGGGCCGTCGGCGGGCGCGCCGGTGGGGTCGCGCAGGCGGTCGAGCACCGTCACGCTCTCCTCGGCGAAAGCGACCACTCGATCCCCGCACACCATCCCCGCGCGCGCGGAAGAGCCATCGGGGGGCAGGAAGGTGGCGAGGCGCATGGCCGCGCAAGCGTACCCGTCCAAGCCACACTATTGTCGGCGGGCGATGAGCCGCCTCACCCCTCTGGAGCGTGCCGCGCTCGCGGCGATCAGCGTACTGACGGTGCTGGCCGGGGCCGCCAACTACGGGCACTGGGCGGCGGTGCCGCGCTTCGCGGTGGCAACGCTCGCGCTCGCGGGCTTGGCGTGGGTGGTGTCGTTCGCCACCGAGCAGCTCGGAGAGCGCTTCGGGCCGGCGATCACGGGGATGATGCAGTCCACGCTCGGGAACCTCCCGGAGCTGTTCGTCGTGATCTTCGCGCTGCAGAAGGGCGAGCTGGTCGTCGCCCAGACCGCGATCGTGGGGTCGCTGTTCGCAAACGCCATGCTCGTGCTCGGCCTCGTGATCGTCGTCGGCGCCCGCCGCGCCCCCGACGGCGTGATGCGCTTCTCGCATCGCCTCCCGCGCGACACCGCCACGCTTCTGCTCGTCACCGTGTTCATCATCGTGCTGCTCGGCCTGTCGCTCGGGTCGCACGACCCCGCAAGCCACCACGTCGAAGCGATCTCGGCGGTCGGGGCTGTCAGCCTGCTCGTCGTCTACCTCGCCTGGGTGGTGCCCTACCTGCGCGCGGACACCGCTCCGGGCACCGGGGATCTCCCATCGGGGCGGCCCGATGCGCAAGGTCTCGCGTCGGGCGAGGCCGGCGGCGGGGCTTTCACGACGGGGCGGCCCCAGGCGCAGCGTCTCGCGCCGGGCGAGCCTCCGGCCGAGCATCTTGCGGCGGGTCAGCCCGCCGCCGTGCGTGTCGGCGGTCCGAGGCTTTCGCTGCGGGTCACGCTCGCGCTGCTGCTCGTCGCCGGAGTCGCCTCCGCGTTCGTGTCGGACTGGTTCGTCGCCGCCCTCTCCCCCGCGATCCTGCAGCTGCACATCTCCCAAGCGTTTGCGGGTCTCGTGATCGTCGCCATCGCGGGCAACGCCGTGGAGAACACGGCCGGGTTGGTGCTCGCATGGAAGGGCCGCTCGGACCTGGCGATCTCGGTGGTGAAGAACTCGGTCGCCCAGATCGCCGCGTTCCTGTTCCCGCTGCTGGTGCTGATCTCGTTCCTGCTCGCCACCACGCTCACGTTCGCGCTGGCGCCCGTCTACGTCGGGGCGCTGCTGGTGATGGCGCTCGCGATGTGGCAGGTGACCGCCGACGGGGAGGCCGCCGCGTTCGAGGGGTGGGCGCTCGTGGCGCTCTACGTGATCCTGGCGACGCTCACGCTGTACGAGTGAGCTTCAGTGGCTCTCGAGCACGCGATCGATCAGACCGTACTCGAGCGCCTGCTCGGCGGTGAAGAAGCGGTCGCGCTCCATGTCCTCGCGCACCTGCTCCTTGGATAGGCCCGTGTTTTCGGCGTAGATCTCGTCGAGGCGCTCCCTCACATTGAGGATCTCGCGCGCGTGGATCTCGATGTCGGTCGACTGACCTTCGAAGCCCGCTGAGGGCTGGTGGATCAGGATGCGCGAGTTTGGCAGAGCCGCGCGCTTGCCCTTCGTGCCTCCCGCCAACAGCAGCGAGCCCATCGACATCGCCACCCCCACGCACATCGTGGCGATGTCGGGCTTGACGAAGCGCATGGTGTCGTAAATGGCGAGACCCGAGTAGACGCTCCCACCAGGGGTGTTGATGTAGATCGAGATGTCCTTCTCGGGGTCCTGGGACTCGAGGTGCAACAGCTGCGCCACAACGAGGTTGGCTACCTGATCTTCGATCGGGGTGCCCAGGAAGATGATCCGCTCGTTGAGCAGCCTCGAGAAGATGTCGAACTCGCGCTCGCCGCGCGCGGTGCGCTCTATGACCATCGGGATCAGTTGCATGTTCGGCTGCACGCCCTCACCCTATCGAGGAGACGCCGAGGTCCGTCCGCGCGGCATCCGCCGCGCGGCCATAATGGCAAGGATCGATGCCCTTGAACCTCCCCAATCTGCTGACGGTGCTGCGCATCATGCTGGTGCCGGTGCTCGTGGTGGCGCTGCTCGGCAACACCCCCTCCGGCGACGTGCTCGCCGCGATTGTCTTCGCACTCGCTTCGCTCACCGACTTCATCGACGGCTGGCTGGCGCGTACACGACACTCGATCACCACATTCGGCAAGCTGATGGACCCGCTCGCCGACAAGCTCTTGATCGTGGGGGCGCTGCTCTGCCTGGTGTCGCTGCACCGCCTGGAAGGGTGGGTCGCGATGGTGATCATCGCGCGCGAGCTGGCCGTAACCATGCTGCGCGTAAACGCCGGCCAGGCGGGCGTGGTCATCTCAGCCTCGATGTTCGGCAAGGTCAAGACCTGCGTTCAGATCGCCGCGATACTCGCCGTAATCGCCGTACACGGCTCGCCGCTGTGGGTCTCGCTGCTCGTCTACCTCGCGGTCGCGATCACAGTGCTGTCGGGCCTCGACTACTTCCGTCGAGCCACCCGTCCAGCGTCGTCTGACGAGGCGCCGGGCGACCCGTCGCGATCTCCCGGCGCAACTCCGACATGAGCCCGTGGCGTTCGGCCACCACGTTGTGCTGGTGGATCGTCTCCAGGTTCTCCTGACGGGCTGACACGAAACTGGCATCGTCGAGCTCGGGAAAGCGGCTCACGACGCCCGCCACCATCTCGCGCACGCAGTCCTCCACGAAGCGCGGCCTTCGGTGGGCCTTCTCGACCACCTCCACCTCGTCGGAGCGCTTCATCAGCTCGTAGATCTCAGAGCTCATCGAGCCCTCCACGATCGCGAGCAGCGCTGAGGCGTCGATCTCCGCGTCGCACTCCTCCAGGCAGCCGATGTGAAGCGTGCCGAGGCCGCGTTGATTGTGGGTGGCCACGGGCACGTGCTCGAACACGCGCTCGATCTGCTCGTCGGTGAAGTCATCCGCCCGCAACCGCTCTCGCGCGCGCGCCGTCACGAGCTCCTGCGCGCACGGGCAGGCGGTCATGCCGGTCGCGGAGACCCCCACCACCCGGCGCGTGCCGGTCGGCAGCGCCAGCGCCCGGCCGTAGAGGGTGTAGATCTCCTGCGTACGCACGCCCGACACGGGCGCGGGCTTGTGCTCGGGGTAGCGCGCCTCGATCGTCACCTCGGCACGCTCGGACCCCTGGCGCTCACGCACGAGCTCGGCGATGTGCTTAGCCAGTGTCTCCGCCCGGAAGGGCGACTCTTTGAGCACCACCTCGCCGATCGCCTCGTTCACGACCTCCTCGAAGCGCGACATATGGGCGCCCTTCTGGTCGGGGCTGAGGTCGACGAAGCACTCCAACCGCGCCAAGAACAGCTCGTCGCGGATTCGGATGACCTTCTCCACTCCGGTGACCCCCACGCGCGAGAGGCGCACGGGGATCGACGGCAAGCGGGCCTGGACGTCCTCGGCGCCGACCGCTTCAGATAACGAGGGAGTTGAGCGCATTGTCGTGTGCACCTCGACGGCAAGACTAGCGACCGCGCAAGCCCGTTCCGGGCAGCCGCAGCCAACGGCCACGAGATCTGGTATCACTCCGCACATAGCACGGGTCACCGGCGGGTCGATCGGGGTTGGGCCCGATGAGCGCAGGAGGCGCAGAGACCGTCAATGCCAAAACGGAATCGCATAGGAGACACGTAGTCAGATCAGGGGAGGTCGGAGCGGACCTTGCTCCGACGGGGAGTCGTATCTGGGTTGTGGGGGTCCGAAGTTGAGTACCAGCACTGAGGGGTTGCCCCTCACCACGAACGTTTTCGTGGCAGAGCAGGAAGAGGACGAGATCGAGATCGACCATCTCGCTTTGCGCTCGCGCTTGGAGGAGCTGCGCAGGGCGGAGGTCGACATGAGCGTCGAGCCGAGCCTCGACTCGCTGCGCCTGTACCTGCGTTCGATCGGTCGCGTGCCGCTGCTCACCGCCGAGGAGGAGGTGTGCCTGGCAAAGCGCATCGAGCGCGGAGACGTGTCCGCCAAGCAGCACATGATCGAGGCCAACCTGCGCCTCGTCGTGTCCATCGCGAAGGGCTACCTCGGACGCGACATGAACTTCCTCGACCTCATCCAGGAGGGCTCGCTCGGGCTGATCCGCGCGGTCGAGAAGTTCGACTACCGGCGCGGCTACAAGTTCTCGACGTACGCCACCTGGTGGATCCGCCAGGCGGTCACCCGGGCTATAGCGGACAAGGGCCGCACGATCCGCATCCCGGTGCACATGGTGGAGCGGCTCAACAAGGTCATCTACGCCGAGCGCGCGCTCATCCAGCAACTGGGCCGTGAGCCCACGCCCGCTGAGGTCGCCGCCGAGCTCGAATGCTCCACGCGCGAGGTCCGCGAGGTGCTGCGCATGTCCCAACAGCCCGTGTCGCTCGAGAAGCCTGTCGGCGAGGAGGAGGACTCGGCGCTCGCCGATTTCGTCGAGGACGCAACTGCCGAGTCGCCGTTCGAGGTCGCCTCGGAAGCGATGCGCCGGCAGAGCGTCAGCCGGGTGCTCGCCTCGCTGCCCCAACGTGAGCGCGAGGTGCTGGAGATGCGCTACGGCATCACCGGCGACCGCGTGCGCACGCTCGACGAGGTCGGCCGGGCCTTCAACATAACGCGCGAGCGCGTCCGCCAGATCGAGTCCCGCACGCTCAAGAAGCTCCAAACGCTGCCCGAGGCCCAGGAGCTTCGCGAGGCGAGCTGAGCAAGCGGGGTCGCTATCATCGCGAGCCCTGGCGGGGTTCCCGAGCGGTCAAAGGGGACGCGCTGTAAACGCGTTGGCTCTGCCTTCGCAGGTTCGAATCCTGCCCCCGCCATTCGCCCGATCAGCCTTCGAGACGCCGCGCGAGTTCGCGCGGCGCCGGACGGGTAATCAAGTAGGTGACGCAGGCCTCGTTGGTCAGCGCAGACCCTCATCGGGTCGTCGTCAACTCAGGCGCAGCCAGAAGGGAGTTCCAGCCATGGAGTCCTCCGCCCCAGTCCGTGTGCTCGTAGTGGAGCACAAGACCGCCACCACGCAAGCGTTGCTCGATGCCGTCCGGGAGAGGGCGCTTCGCGGGCCGTGCGTGTTCACGCTGCTCGTGCCAAACCCGGCTCCCGGCCTTCACAAGGTCGTCGACCCGGAGGACCTGGGAGCAGCGCAGGCGCGCGACGCCCTCGGCGACACCCTGCCCGCGCTTCGCGAAGCCACTGGAATGCCCGTGGAGGGCATCGTCGGCGATGCCGACCCGGTGGCGGCCGTGGAAGACGCGATCAACCTCCACGGCTTCGACGAGGTGATCATCTCGACCCACAGTCTCCGCTTGGCGCGCTGGCTGAAGCTCGACCTGCCCAGCAAGGTGTCTGGAATGGGAGTGCCTGTGACCACCGTCGCCCCCTCCCACGACCGCCACCCGGCGGTGGCGGCGTGAGAGCCGATACAGAGATCCCCGACGATTGTCTGTAGACCTTCCGTCTGCGGCCAGCGACAGTGTGACCCATGGAGCCCGTACGCGAGCAGTTCGCCGCAAATCTCCGCCGCCATCGCAAGCGGGTGGGGCTCTCCCAGGAGGCGCTCGCGGACGTATGCGACCTCCACAGAACGGAGATCAGCCTCCTGGAGCGCTGTAAGCGCTCACCACGACTGGAGACGATCGTGATCCTCTCCAGGGGGCTCGAGCTCTCCTCGCCGGCCGAGCTGCTCGAGGGAATGAGCTGACGACGGCCAGGTCGCGTCCGAACAACTCGGAATCGCGTCCAGGCAACTCGGAAGCTACAACTCGAGCCTGTCGAAGCTGGAGGCGGCTCGCGTGGCGAACACGAAGTCGCCGACGCGATGGATCAAGCCTGCCGCCTGCAGGCTCGCGAGGCCGTCGACCACCTCCAGGCGCGACGCGCTGAGCCGGCGCACAAGCTCCTCCACCGACCACAGGCTCCCAGCGTCGAAGTTCAACAGCAGACCGAGTATCGCTCCCTCCGCCCGCCTCTCCTGATCTGCCGTCGCACAACTTCCATGTCCGTCCATCTCTTCGGCCCTCCTTTGCGCCGAGGCCCCGTCCACCGCTTGCCCGCAGGTCGCCAAGGCCGCACGTTCGTAGACGCAGCTCAAGCTACTCACCCACCCGGACGGGACTCGGCGAACACACGTTCGCCCCACCATCCTCGCCGGCACCGGACGCCGCCCGGGCGCGCGCAGCACGCCTTCCCACCCACCCGGTGTTCCGACTCGGACACCCGTCTCAGTCGGCGGAGCAACGGGCCTCCAGGGCAGAGCCGACGGCCGGATTCGAACCGGCGACCCCTTGCTTACCATGCAAGTGCTCTACCTGCTGAGCTACGTCGGCAACGCCCCGCATCGTAGCGCCGCGGCGCCGGCATCGTCCCGACGGGGCTCGGGTCCCTGGGGGCTGTCACCGGTGGGCTCATTGCGGCGCGAGCGGGTCGAGCTGGTGGGCAAGTGCCGCGGCGTGCAGGTCGCTGTCGTAGACGAACACCGCCCCGATGTCCTCGCGCATCGTGAGCGCCGTGGCGAGGTGGATCGCGTCCATCGCACGTAGCGTCGGACGGTAGGCATTGGTGGCGAGCTCGATGATCTCCTGCGAGATGGGGATCAGGCTGAGCCGCTCCAGCGCCGCATTGGCACGCTGTAGGACGTCCTCGCCGCCGAGGCGTCGTGCGGTGCAGATGGCCTCGACGCGGATCAGCTCGCTCGCGACCTGTACTGGCCAGTCGGCGAGCGCCGTGCGGAAGGCGTCTGTCTCACGCTCGGCCTTGAACAGCTTGACCAGCGCGGAGGCGTCGATGTAGGCGGCGTTCACTCGCCGCGGACCCACTGCAGCGCCGCAGACGCCGGCGCGGCGCCCGCGGGGTCCGGCTCGCCCGGCGGAGGGTCCAGCTCCAGCAGGCTGCCCCGGCCGACTCTCGCCCCATAGCGCTCAGCCAGCCGGGCCTGCAGTTGGGACTCCGAGCCGGCGCCGGCGAGCACCGCCTGCGCGCCGCGCAGCGTCAGCGCGCGGATCTGCGCCGCCGCCGAGCGCGTCTCGGCGGGGTCGAGCAGCGGCTCGGTGAGGGTGAGCGCGCGCTGCACCTCCGGGTCGCGTTCAACTCCCAGGCGCGGATGACGAGATGCCATGGGCAGAATGGTAGCACTCTTGTGTAGCACTTTGGCGAAGGCTGGGACTGCGTGAGCGCATTGGGCACAGCGCGGTGGACACCCGCAATCATCGGGCGAAGCGGGCGCATGACCGTCGGCGCCGCTGGCGACTGGTGTTCGTCCGGTCTGGCTCCGGCGCTCATCTCCGGGCGTGTCGGTAGTAGGCGGCGTTCTTCTCGATGTAGTGCTGCCACTCGGGCGGGACCTGGTCCTCGGGGGTGATCGCGTCGACGGGACACGCCTCGACGCAGGCGTCGCAGTCGATGCACTCCTCCGGGTCGATGTAGAGCTGCTCGGCTTCCTCGAATCCGGGCTCGTCAGGGGTGGGATGGATGCAGTCGACCGGGCAGACCTCTACGCAAGAGCTGTCCTTGGTGGCGATGCACGGCTCGTTGATCACGTAGGTCATCGGGGCGTCCTTCCGTCGTTCTTTATTACAGCGCCAGTGGGATAAAGCCTACCATTGATTTTCCTAGCGCGACTGTGTAAAACTCTGGATCGTGATCGATCTTCCTCTCGCGACTTCTCGTGAGGACGCGCTCGGCCAGCCGACCAGGGCGCGCCTGTTCGAGCTGCTGGGCGAGCTGGGGCGCCCGGCCGGCACAGTCGAGCTCGCGGAGCGTCTCAGCCTCCATCCCAACGGCGTGCGTGCGCACCTCGAGCGCCTTGCGAGCGCCGGTCTCGTCACACGCGCCCGCGCGAGCTTGCCGCGCGGGCGGCCGCGCGACGTGTGGAGCATCGCACCCGAGGCGCGACCGGGCGGGCATGCGCCGCATGCCTACGCCGAGCTCGCCCGCTGGCTCGCCCGTGCGATGCGCTCCCAAACCAGCGGCCTGCGACACGTCGAGGCCACGGGCCGGGAGATCGGAAGGGAGCTCGCACCGTCGGCCCGGCCGTTCGATCAGGACGCCCTACAGAACACACTGAGTGCGCTCGGCTTCCAGCCCACAGTGCAGCTTCGCCAGGGCAGCCGGCTCACGTTCGGCTTGGGCAACTGCCCCTACCGCGACGCGGTGAGAGAGAACCAGCCGGTGGTGTGTGCCCTGCACCGCGGCATCACCCACGGCCTGCTCGACGTGCTCGATCCGTCCGCCAAGCTAGCCGGGTTCGTCCCACGCGACCCCGACAAAGCCGGCTGTCTGATCGAGCTCAGCGAGGTCCACGCCGCGCCCGACACGCTATGAGCGCCAGGCCGGGGCACCACGCGCCGACGGCAGCGAGGCGCTATCGCCCGCGGGCCTTCGCTCCCGACGCACCCCGCCCGAGTGAGCTGCTGACGGCGAACCCGACCACCCCGCGATCATCCGCATGCTGCTCGAGCAGGAACTGCGCGTGTTCCTGCTCGGTGACGCGGTCGCGTGCGCGGTCGCCTTTAGATCGGACACCCTGGCCCCTGTGGCCTTGTGTTAGGGTGCCCTAACTTATGGGGGAGGCACCGCCACCGTCGTCGTCCCCGAGCGCCTTCGGCCGGCGTACCTGGGCGCTGTTCGCCGCCTTCGGAGTTGGGCTTCTGCTGTATCTCGCGCTCACCGCCAGGGGCGGCGTGCCCGATCCGACTACGACTGATCATCTCAGCCGCGGCGCGGTGATCCTCAACAGCGGGCTGCTCGTGTTGCGCGAGGGGCTTGAGGCGATCCTGGTGCTCGCGGCGGTGACTGCGAGCTTCATGGGCGCCAACCGGGACAAGCGCCGACCTGTTGCTCTTGGTGCCGGGCTGTCGTTTGCTGCGTCGATCGCGACGTGGTTTGCCGTCGCATGGGCGATCGGGGCGCTGGGCGGACCGGGTCTTGGTATCCAGGCCGCGACCGGGCTCTTGGCGGTCGCCGTGTTGCTGGTGGTGATGAACTGGTTCTTCCATCGTGTGTACTGGACGGGCTGGATCGCCCACCATCACAAGCGCCGGCGTACGCTGCTCGCCGGTGCCGGTGGCGGCACGTTGACCGCGGGACTGGTCGCGCTGGGGTTCACCGCCGTCTATCGCGAGGGCTTTGAGATCGTGCTGTTCCTGCAGAGCCTGCGCCTGAAGTACGGCGAAACGGTCGTGCTGGAGGGTGTCATGCTCGGTCTCGCCTTCACGGCTGTCGTGGGCATCCTGACGTTCGTCGCGCATCACAAGCTGCCCTACCGGCGGATGCTCGTGGTCACCGGCGCGATGATCGGGTTCGTGCTGATCGTGATGGTCGGTGAGAGTGCCCAGGAGTTGCAGCTCGCCGGCTGGCTGCCCACAACGCAGTTGGGGATCACACTCCCCGGCTGGGTCGGCACCTGGTTCGCGCTGTTTCCGACCCTTGAGACGATCACCGCGCAGGCGCTGGCCACGATCGCCGTGATCGCCTCCTACCTGGTCGCCGAGCAAGTGCGCGTGCGGCGTCCCGCCCGCCGCGGCCTGCGACCGGCGCATCGGCCCGACCAACCGCCCCTCATCAGAACACCGAATACCCTACCGTACCCCCTGGCTCGGGTTGCCGAACAGCGGATCGACGCGTAGTTCCTGCGTGATCGGCGGGTGTCAGATACGTCATGCGGGGGCGCAGCTGTCGGCACGTTGCGAAGAACGGCCCGAAAGGGCTCCTAGCCACACGAGGAGAGCGCATCCAATATGACCGGAGAACAGTGGATCGAGGCATTCGCGGAGGCGCTCGGGCATTCCGCCCCCGACGAGGACGAGGTCAACGCGATCCTCGAGCTCGCGGCGACCGCCGCGCACTCCTCCGAGCGGACGGCAGCCCCGGTGGCCGCCTGGCTCGCAGGGACCAGCGGCAAGTCGCTGCACGAGGTGAACGAAATCGCCACGCGAGTCTCGCGCGCCGAACGGGGCGAGTAGGACGGCGGGCGAGTCGCGCGGGCGTCGGCCCGCCGCGGGTCGATCTCGCGCCACGACGACGGGGGCTCGACGTCGGGGCCAATCGTGGGCTGCATAAGCAATACTTATGCAGATGGCCAAGGACATGTCTCTCGGGGAGGCGGCCAAGGCGATCGGCGTCAGCGCCGACACACTGCGCCGCTGGGATCGCGCCGGCAAGCTGCGAACCCATCGCGACGAGCGCAATCGTCGCCGTGTCTCCGAGGCGGAGGTGCGCCGCCTGACGGCGAGGCCCCGGCGCCATCGGACCGGCACGGCCAGCTCAGCGCGCAACCGCTTCGCTGGGACTATTCGTTCTGTGGAGGTCGATGGGGTGATGGCGCTCGTGGAGATGCAGGCGGGTCCGTTCCTGGTGACCGCAGCGATCACACGCGACTCGGTCGAGGAGCTCGGCCTAGCCACCGGTGTGAAGGCCACGGCACTGGTCAAGGCGACGTCCGTGATGATCGAGCGGGACGTGCGATGAGCCCACGGCGGGGGGTAACGGCCGCCGTCATCGCAGTCTCGGCTCTTGCGATCGGGTGCGGAAGCAGCGGCTCCAGCACGATGGCCTCACAGCCCACGGTGCTTGCGGCCGCGTCGCTGACGAAGGTCTTCCCGCAGATCAACGCGAGCGCGAAATACACCTTCGCGGGCTCAGGTGCGCTGGCGACGGAGATAGAACAGGGCGCCCCAGCCGATGTGTTCGCCGCGGCCAGCTCGAAGCAGCCAACCGCGCTCTATGCGAAGGGAATGGTCGAGAAGCCGGTCGAGTTCGCCACGAACACTCTCGTACTGGTGGTGCCGAGGGGCAACCCGGCTCACATCACCTCGGTCAACGACACAACCAGGCCGGGGGTCAAGCTGGTCATCTGCAATGCCACGGTTCCATGTGGCGACTATGCCCGGACGGCATTCACCAACCTCGACATCACTGATGCCGCGATGAAGAACGTGGTGAGCGAAGCGACCGACGTGACACAGGTATTGGCGGATGTCGCACTCGGTCAGGCTGACGCCGGCTTCGTCTACATCACAGACGCCAATGCGGCGAACGGCAAGGTCTCAGTGATTCGTCTCCCGGCAAAGGCGAAGCCGCTTACCACCGATTACATCGCCGTGGTCAAGTCTGCAAAGAACCAGACGGCGGCCAATGCGTTTGTCCAGACAGTCCTCTCCGCCAAGGGTCAGGCAACCCTCCGGGCGGACGGCTTCGGCAAGCCGTGACGTCAGCCGCTCCCAGCGGAACACCAATCGACGACGACGCTCGGGCATGGTGGATACCCGCGCCCGGGCGTTTGGCCGTTGCTGTCTCGGCGACGATCGTGATCGCCGTGGTGATGACGTTCCTGATGCTACCGATCATCGCTCTGATCACCTACCAGCCGCTGCACCTGTTGATCAGCAGCCTCGGGACGAAGGTCGACACCGACGCGATCATCGTTTCACTGAAGACGAATGCGATCGCGTTCGTGGTGATGATCGGGCTCGGAACGCCGTTCGCCTACATCCTGGCTCAGCCCCGGTTCTTTGCGCGAAGCGTCGTCATCACCCTGGTCGAGTTGCCGTTGGTGATGCCGCCCGCGGTGGCCGGCCTCGGGCTGCTGGTCGCATTCGGTCGCCTGGGGCTGCTCGGGCACACTCTCAGCGTTCTCGGAATCGATCTCGCCTTCACCCAGGCGACCGTCGTGATCGCGATCGTCTTCGTCGCCAGCCCGTTCTACCTTCGAGGGGCGATCGCGGCATTCGAGGCCGTCGACCCGACGCTGGTCGACGTCGCACGCACGCTGGGTGCTGGGCCGGTTCGCCGGATGTTGAACCTCGCCGTCCCGCTCGCCGGCGGCGGGCTCGGGGCAGCCGCGGCGGTCGCATTCGCCCGGGGCATCGGCGAGTTCGGTGCGACGATCTTGTTCGCCGGCAGCTTCCAGGGCAGCACCCAGACACTGCCCCTCGCGGTCTACTCGCTGTTCGACGTCAATCTCGACCAAGCGGTCGCGATTGGTGTCCTGATGATCGGCCTGAGCGCCGCCATTCTGCTCACCTCGAAGCTGCTCATTCGCTCGTGGACCTCCTCGACATCGACATTGCCCTCACTCGGCGAGCGTTCAGTCTTCGCGCGGCGCTGAGCCTCGGCGCTGAGACGATCGCGCTCGTCGGGCGCTCCGGTGCCGGCAAGACATCGCTGCTGCGAACCGTCGCCGGCCTGGAGCGCCCACAAGCCGGTCGCATCGCGCTCGGCAGCGAGCTCTGGTTCGACGCGGCACGGAGGATTCACCTCAATGCCGAGCGACGCCGCGTCGGCTATCTCCCGCAGGACTACGGGCTTTTCCCACACCTGACCGTCGCAGCGAACGTGCGCTTCGCCGGCAAGCGCGACCGTTCAGACCTGCTCGAGCGCTTCGGGATCGAGCACCTCGCTCGCACGCGACCGCGCCAGCTCTCAGGTGGCGAGCGTCAACGGGTGGCGCTGGCACGCGCTCTCGCGCGCGAGCCCCGCGTGTTGCTGCTCGACGAGCCGTTCGGCGCACTCGACGCCATCACGCGCCGGCAGGTGCGCGACGTGCTCGCCGACGTTCTCTCCAAGCTCGGGCTTCCCACCCTGCTGGTCACCCACGCCTTCGACGACGCGGCCGCCCTGGCTCAGCGTGTGGGGGTGATCGACGATGGCCGCCTGGTGCAGCTCGCCACGCCCAACGAGCTGCTGCGCAGTCCTGCCAGTGCGATGGTCGCGGCACTCACCAGCGCCAACGTCCTCCGGGGAAATGCGCCGCAAGCCGCGGATCAGCCGCCAATATAGGACATCTCGACCTTCGGCTGGTCAGCGCTCAATGCGGTGCGCGCCTCAGAGTAGCGGTCGGCCCGATTGGTCCAGATCGAGCGTAGGCGTCGGGCGATCTCCCGATCAGATGCTCCGCCGCGCAGCAGGGCGCGCAGATCGTGCCCGGCCGTGGCGAACAGGCAGGTGTGGAGCTTGCCATCGGCGGAGAGCCTCGCGCGAGTGCAGCTTCCGCAGAATGGGCGGGTGACCGAGGCGATGAGGCCCACCTCCCCAGCGCCGTCGCGGTAGCGGTAGCGGGTGGCCACCTCGCCTGGGTAGTTTGGCTGTAGCGGCTCCAGCGGCCAGGAGGCGTCGAGCGTGTGCAGGATCTCGGCGGCCGGAACGACATCGTCCATGCTCCAATGGTTGGTCGTCCCCACATCCATGTACTCGATGAAGCGAAGGACGTGGCCGGCGCGGCGAAAGTGCTCGGCCATTTCGAGCAGGCAGTGGTCGTTGACACCGCGCCTGACGACCATGTTGACCTTCACGGGTGTGAGCCCGGCGTCCGCGGCGGCCTCGACGCCGGCGAGGACGCGCGCGGCGGGGAAACCGACATCGTTCATCGCGCCGAACACCTCGTCGTCGAGCGCGTCGAGGCTGACCGTGACACGAGTCAGGCCGGCGTCGGCCAGAGTCCGAGCCTTGGCGGCGAGCATGGCGGCGTTTGTGGTCAGGGCGATGTCGGTGATGCCATCGAGGCTGGCAAGCATCTCCACCAGCCGCTCCAGGTCGCGGCGCAGCAGAGGCTCGCCACCGGTGAGCCGAACCTTTGTGACACCCTCATCGACGAAGAGCCGGCTCAGGCGGACGATCTCCTCGAAGGAGAGCAGCTCGCCGCGGGGCAGGAAGGCGAAGTCGCGTCCGAAGATCTCGCTCGGCATGCAGTAGGAGCAGCGGAAGTTGCAGCGATCGGTGACTGAGATGCGCAGGTCGCGTAGCGGGCGGGCTCGCTTATCGAATGTGGCGGTCATGGCTGTTCGCTGAGCGTACTCGCGGCGCAAGAGCAGCCTTCACTCATCCTGGAGGAGCAGTCGCTCGGCGACCCGAAGGTCCGTCTGGTCGTTGACGTTGAAGAAGAGCCTGCTTGGGTCGCCAAAGCGCTGGAGCTTGCGTTCGTCGAGGATGCGCGGTTGCAGTCCGACGATCGCGTCGCGCATCGAGCGGCCCCTGTGCAGGGCGAGCTCGAGCGCACCGGCGTGTGCGGGCTCGTAGCGGGCGAGCAGCGGCTGCAGCCGGTTGCCGACCTCGGGCACGAGGAGACCATCCAGGCTGGCCAGCCAGGCGAGCAGCGGCCCGGTCGCGAACGGCATGTCACAGCCGACGACGACGACGGGCCGGCCGCCACCCGCGCGCAGGGCGGTGGTGACTCCACACAGGGGATGTCTTGGCAGGTCGGGCTCGCGGAGCACCGGGCAGGTCAGCTCTGGCAGCGGGGAGTGGGTCTTGGCGACGACAATCGGGTGGAGTCCGGCCGCGCGCAGGGCCGCCAGCGGGTAGAAGATCATCGGTCGTCCGCCGAGCTTTGTGAGTGGCTTCGCTCCTCCGATCCGCTCGCCGCGCCCGCCGGCCAGGACGACGCCAATCGCGGTGCTGAGTGCTGCGTCAGGCGCCGGTGCGCTCACGCAATGAAGTCTCCCATCCGCCCGGGTAGGGGTCACGGAATCGCCCGGAATCCCGTATGCCTGCCCACGTTAGGCAGCCGACCAATAGACTGGTGGCCAGAGGTGGCCGGCACATGATCGAGATCGAGGAGGCTCGGCGCCTGGTTCTCGAGCACGTATCGCCGCTGCCGAGCGAGAGTGTCGAGCTGAGCGGGTCGCTCGGACGTGTGCTCGCCGAGGATGTCGCCAGCCCTGAGGACGTGCCGGCCTTTGATGGCTCGGCGATGGACGGATTCGCGGTTCGCGCCGCCGATACCCGCGGCGCCCGGCGCGATTCGCCGGTGAGGCTGCGGATCGTCGATGAGTCGCGCGCCGGCCATCCGGCGAGGTGCAGCCTGAAGGTCGGGGAGGCGATCGCGATCTCGACCGGCGCCGTGATCCCGACAGGGGCCGACGCGGTGGTCCGGGTGGAGGAGACGGGGTCGGGAGATGAGATGCTTGAGGTCCGCTGCGAGGTGCAGCCCGGCTGTGACATCAGATACACGGGCGAGGACATGCGCGGCGGTGACACGGTGCTCCACAGCGGCGTTCGGTTGGGGCCAGCCGAGCTCGGCGTGCTCGCCTCGTCTGCCCGCTCGGCGGTCAGCTGCCACCGACAGCCGACCGTCTCGGTCCTGACGACCGGCGATGAGCTGATCGCGCCCGAGGAGCCTCTGCGACCGGGCGCGGTTCGCAACTCGAACGCCTTTTCGATCCCTGCGCTGGCGGAGCGGGCGGGCGCCAAGATAGCCGGGGTCACAGCGGTCCCCGACGCCGCCGACACCACCCGAGCGGCGATAGCGCAAACGCTCGCTTCTGACCTCACCGTCATCTGCGGCGGCGTTTCGGTTGGCGCGCATGATCACGTCAAGCAGGCGCTGGCCGACCTGGGAGTCGAGGAGGTCTTCTGGGGTGTGGCGCTGAAGCCGGGCAAGCCGACCTGGTTCGGCGCCCATCAGGCCGGCCTTGTCTTCGGGCTGCCGGGCAACCCTGTGTCGGCGATGGTCACCTTCGCACTGCTCGTCCGTCCGGCGTTGCAGGCACTGAGTGGCGGGCGGCCCGAACGCCTGCGAACGACTGCATGGCTCGACCGCGACTACAAGAAGAGCCCCGGCCGCGCGCATGCTGTGCGCTGCCGTCTGGAGCTGCGCGAGGACGGCTGGCATGCCCGGCCCGCCGAGCGGCACGGCTCGCATATCCTGACCTCGATGCTCGGCGCCGACGCGCTGGCGATCATCCCGACCGCGAGCGGGGACGTGCGGGCGGGCGAGCGCGTCGAGATCGAGCTGCTCGGCGACGGGTAGCATGGAGAGGTGACCGTGCGCGTGCGTCTGTTCGCCATCCTGCGCGAGCGTGCCGGCCGTGAGTCGGTCGAGATGGACCTGGCAGAGGGGGCGACGGTCGCGGATGCGTTGCGGGCACTCTCGGAGCTGCCCGCGCTGGCGGGAGTCCTTGACCGCCTGCCGGTCGCGATGGCTGTGAACCGTGAGTACGCGACGGCGGAGACCCGCCTCGGTGCGCACGATGAGCTGGCTCTGATTCCTCCCGTCAGCGGCGGCGTCGACATCCACGTTCGTGTCACCGAGGAGCCGCTGTCGCTCGAGGCGCTGACCCGGGACGTCACCCGTCCCGGGGCGGGTGCGATCGTCGCCTTCCAGGGCATGCCCCGCGACGTCAGCCGGCTCGACTACGAGGCCTACCGTGAGATGGCGGAGGCGCAGATGGCGGCCATCCTCAGCAACTGCATGGAGCGTCATGACCTTCATGCCGCCGCGGCCGAGCATCGCGTCGGGAAGGTCGAGCTCTCAGAGCCCAGCGTGATCGTCGCTGTGTCGGCGGCCCACCGGTCAGAGGCCTTCGCCGCCGCGAGGGAGGCGATCGATCGGATCAAGGCCGAGGCACCGATCTGGAAGCAGGAAGTCAACCGGGATGGGACGGTGCGCTCGGTCGAGGGAGCGCCGCCACATTCTGATGCTGATGAGCTCTCCCAGCGGGAGCCAAAACGATGAGCGAGCGACGATTGACCCACCTGGACCGGCACGGCGCGGCGCGGATGGTCGACGTCGGCGCCAAGGAGCCCGGCGAACGGCGCGCCCGGGCTCGCGCCCGGCTGCGGATGTCGCAGGCGACGGCACGCGCTATCGAAGCCGGCGACGCGCCCAAGGGCGAGGTGTTCGGGGTGGCTCGGATTGCCGGCATCCAGGCCGCCAAGCGAACCGGCGAGCTGATTCCGCTCGCGCACCCGCTCCCTCTGACCTTCATCGACGTGACCACGAGCGTGGACGCCGAGCAGGGCCTCGTCGAGCTGACCTCCGAGGTTCACACGGTGGCGCGTACGGGCGTGGAGATGGAGGCGATGACCGCCTGCGCGGTCGCGGCGCTGACGGTCTACGACATGATCAAGGGCCTGGAGCGGGGGGTCGAGATAGAGAGGATCGTGCTGCTGGAGAAGAGCGGCGGGCGCAGTCACTGGCGGCGCGAAGACGACGAGCCGGCAGGCTGAGCCGGCGATGCGGGCCGCGATCATCACGATCAGCACCTCCAAGTCCGCCGGCGAGGGAGAGGACACCAGCGGGGACAGGCTGGCGGAGCTCGCGGCGCGAGTCGGCGCCGAGATCGCCGGTCGAGACCTGATCCCCGACGGCCGCGAGCTGATCGAGCAGCGGCTCCGGTACTGGGCGGACGTCGAGCGCTGCGAGCTGGTGCTGAGCACCGGGGGCACCGGCTTTGCCCCCACCGACGTCACCCCGGAGGCGACGCGAGCTGTCATAGAGCGCGAAGCCCCCGGGATTCCAGAGGCGATGCGCCAGGTCTCCCGCGAGCACACCCGCCACTGGATGCTCTCACGCGGCTTGGCGGGGATCCGCGGGTCGAGCCTGATCGTCAACTTCCCGGGCAGCCCTGACAGCATCGCACAGGCTGGCGCAGGGATCGAGGCATCCCTGCGCCACGCCGTCGAGCTGGTCACCGGCAAGCGGTCGCCTCACTAGCCGGGACTGCTTGCGGCTCGACCGCTGCGGAGTCGCTCGTCCGGCGCCAGCGCTGTCGGTCGTGCCGTCCCGCTGATCGCTATGAGCACGATGAGGGCTATCGCTGCGACGGCTGCCATCAGGATGAAGCCGAGCGCGTAACTTCCGGTGTCTGACTTGACAATGGCCATCACGAGCGGTGGAAAGAAGCCACCGAGGCCACCCGCGGCGCCGACTACGCCCGTGACCGCGCCGACCTCCTCCGGGAACCACTCCGGCACGAGCTTGAACGTCGCACCGGTGCCCAGGCCCAGGCAGATCGCCATCGTCAGGCATGCGATCGTGAGCGGCGCCATCTGCTTATAGGCGGCGGCGAGGACGACAGCGAGTGCTCCCGTCCCGAGAAATGAGACGATCAGGACGTTCTTGGCCCCGATGCGATCCGACAGCCAGCCGCCGATCGGCCGCGCTGCGACGGCGAGCAGCGCGAAGCCCGCGGCACGCGTTCCCGCATCGGTCTTAGAAAGGTGGTGTACCCCGTGCAGCAGCTTCGGCAGATAGAGGAACATCGCGACGAACCCCCCAAACGACAGGAAGTAGAAGACCGTCAGCGCCCATGCGCGGGCGTTGTCCTTGAACACGGACAGCGGCGCCAAGAGAGACGTTTTCTGTCCTGCGAGCGCTCCGGGGGCGTCGCGTGCCGCGGTCCAGAAGATGAGCGCCATGACCGCGACCAGGCCCGCCGCGACCCAGAACGGGACGGCGAGACTCGTCGCCTTGGCAATACGTGGAGCGGTGAGGGCGGTGACGACCGAGCCGCCCATGCCGATGCCGTAGACGCCGAGCGCGAATCCCTGGCGCCTCGGGGCATACCACCTGTTGACGAACGGGATGCCGATCGCGAAGGAGGCGCCGGAAAACCCGAGCAGGAACCCGAAGACGAGGACTGGCGCCCATGAGTCGTGGAACAGTGCCAACCCTATGAGCGGCAGCGGCGTGAAGACCATCAGGGCGGTGAACACGCGCCTGCCGCCGTAGCGATCCGTGAGAATGCCGAGCGGGACCCGCATCAGTGAGCCAAGCACGACTGGGATCGCAACCGTGATCGCGAGCTGTGTTTCGCTCAGGTGGAGATGTTCCTGGAGTTCCGGGCCGAGCGGGCCGAGGAGCGCCCAAGCGTAGAAGCAGACGCCGAACGCCAGCATTGCCAGCGTCAGCGCTTGGGGGTTTCCCTCCTCGTGCAGCTCGGGGGATTCACTGGCGGACATGGACTGCTCCTTCCGGGGGGTTTACAAGATGCGCGGCAGTATCGGAGGACAGGCCACCGGCGCCCACGCGAACCCCGCGAGGGGCGCGTGAGCGGTAGACGATCGGGTTGCGACGCAGGTAGGCGAGGGGGACGCTCCACGCGTGGACGAGGCGGCTGAACGGCCACACCATGATCAACAGCCAGCCGCCGATCGCGTGCAGCTGGTAGCTGAGCGGGATAGCGCCGCGGGTCATCAGCGACGCGTTCGGGTCGAGCAGGAACAGCCCGCGGAACCACGGCGAGACCGTCTCGCGGTAGTTGTAGCCGCCGTTGATGAGGTTCTCGACGACCGTGTTCCACATGCCGGTTGCGACCATGAACGCGAGCAGCGCCATCACCGCCACGTCCATCCCGCGCGTGGTGGCGGCGACCCGCGGGTTGCGCAGCCGGCGGACGATCAGGATCGCCAGGCCCGCGAGCATCGCGGCGCCCGCGAGCGTGCCCATCGTCGCTGAGAAGATCCTGTAGGTGCTCTCTGGGATACCGAGCCATTCGGTGACGCTCTGGGGGATGAGTATCCCGACCACATGGCCGCCGATGACAGCCAGCAGGCCGAAGTGGAAGAGCGGGCTGCCGAGCTTCAGCCAGCGCGACTCCAACAGCTGCGTGGAGCGTGTCGTCCAGGTGAACTGATCGCGCCTGAAGCGCCAGGCGTGGCCGACGACGAACGTCGCGATCGCGAGATACGGCAGGATCGCCCACAACAGCTGGGCGCCACGGCTGGTGGCGATGGTCATCGGCCCACCTCGGCGTAGGGCATGACCTCGGGCGGGGCGAACGGCTCGAGGCCGACCTCCTCCTCGGGTGGGCCCTCGGCGGCGATGCGTCGCGCCTCGGCGAGCTCGCCGGCGCTCATCGCGGGGAGCACGCGCGAGACGGCGTCGAGCACGCCGGCATAGGGGCTGTCGATGTCGCGCAGGGACGCGCGCAGCAGCTCGATCGCCGCACGGAAGCGGCGCAGCACCGGCTCGGCCTCCCCCGGGACGAGCGCGGCGAACTCGAGCAGCGCGGGCAGGTAGTCCGGCAGCTCGCCGCCGCGCAGCTCCAGGCCGGCCTCACGGATGCGGCGCTTCAGGCCGAGGAGCGTCATGCCGCGCTGGCGGCGGTCGCCATCGCGGTAGTAGGAGAGGTGCAGCGACGCGCGCTTGTGGAAGTCGAACGTGGCGACGTACTCTTCCTGCGCGGCGGTCTCGCCGATCGCCGCGCGGTGCGCGATGAACGCCTGCAGCTCCTCTCCGCCGGCGCGGCTGGCCAGGCGCGCTGCGGCTCGCGCGAACTCCGGAGTGGCCTCGTAGAGCTCGCGGTCGGGGTAGTCGAGCAGCAGCGCCGCCAGGCGCAGTGTGTCGTTGTTCATGGCGCCCCGCCGTGCCGCGTGATCGCGAGCTCGAGGAGGTTGGGGGCCGCTTCGCCTTCGACCTCGTCTGCGCCGGCGCCGCACGAGCCCGGGCCGCCGGCGAAGTCCAGGCCGCAGCCGCCCTGGCGGGCGCTGAGGTTGTCAGCCACCTCGCGGTGCGCCTTGGGGATCACGTAGCGCTCGTCGTACTTGGCGATCGCGAGCAGCCGGTACATGTCCTCGATCTCCTCGGCGTTCATGCCGACCGCCTGCCCGATCGCGGTGTCCGGCGGAGCGCCGAGGTTTCTCGCGCGCATGTGGCTGCGCATCGCGGCCAGGCGCTTGAGCACGCCGCGTACGACGGTCTCATCGCCTGCGCTCAGCATGTTCGCGAGGTACTGGACGGGGATACGCAGTTCGTCGATCGCTCCGAAGACGTCGTCCGGGTCGGCCTGCGATCCCGGCCCCTCGACGAGCGACATCACCGGCGAGAGCGGCGGCACGTACCACACCATCGGCAGCGTGCGGTACTCGGGGTGCAGCGGCAGCGCTATCCGCCAGTCCATCGCGAGCTTCCAGACAGGGGAGCGCACGGCGGCGTCCAGCCAGTCCTCGGGGATGCCGTCGCGGCGCGCCTGCGCACGAACCTGCGGGTCGTTGGGATCGAGGAAGACGTCGAGCTGGGCGTCGAGCAGGTCGTGCTCGTCCGGGGCGGAGGCGGCGGCGTGCACGCGGTCGGCGTCATACAGGACGATGCCGAGGTAGCGGATGCGCCCGACGCACGTCTCCGAGCAGACGGTCGGCATCCCGGCCTCCACGCGCGGGTAGCAGAGGGTGCACTTCTCGGCCTTGCCGGTGTGCCAGTTGAAGTAGACCTTCTTGTATGGGCAGCCGCTGACGCACATCCGCCAGCCGCGGCACTTCTCCTGGTCGACCAGGACGATCCCGTCCTCCTCGCGCTTGTACATCGCGCCGGACGGACAGGAGGCGACACATGCCGGGTTCAGGCAGTGCTCGCAGATCCGCGGCAGGTACATCATGAACACCGACTCGTAGTCGGCCTTCACCTTCTCCTCGACGCCGTCCCGGACGTTTGGGTCCAGCCGCACCTGGGTGGGGCCGCCGGCGAGGTCGTCCTCCCAGTTCGGGCCCCACTGCAGGTCGAGGTTCTCGCCCGTGACCTTTGACTTGGGGCGCGCGACCGGCTGGTGCTCGCGTCTGCCGGCGCTGATGAGCGACTCGTAGTCGTAGGTCCACGGCTCGTAGTAGTCGTCGAGCTCGGGCAGGTTCGGGTTGGCGAAGATCGAAGCGAGCTTGCGCAGCGGGCCGCCGGCCTTCAGCCGCAGGCGCCCGCGGCGGTCGAGCTCCCAGCCGCCCTTCCACTGCTCCTGGTCCTCCCAGCGCTTGGGGTAGCCGACGCCGGGCTTGGTCTCGACGTCGTTGAACCACATGTACTCCGCGCCCTGACGGTTCGTCCAAACGTTCTTACAGGTGACCGAGCAGGTGTGGCAGCCGATGCACTTGTCGAGGTTCATCACCATCCCCACCTGAGCCATGACGCGCATCAGCAGCTCACCTCGCTGTCGGCCGTCCGCGCGCCTGACGGCGCGCAGGCGGCGTCGGGGACGGGCACGCGCATCAGTAGCTCACCTCGCTGCGGCGCTTGCGGACGATCGCCAGCGAGTCGCGCTGGGAGCCGATCGCGCCGTAGTAGTTGAAGCCATAGGACAGCTGTGCGTAGCCACCGATCAGGTGGGTCGGCTTGAGGATGATGCGGGTAACCGAGTTGTCGGTACCGCCGCGCGTCCCGCTCGTCTCGCTGATCGGGACGTTGATGTGGCGATCCTGGGAGTGGTACATGAAGGCGCTCCCCTCGGGGATGCGGTGGGAGACGACCGCACGGCAGGCGATCACGCCGTTGCGGTTGTAGACCTCCACCCAGTCGTTGTCCGCGACGCCGATCCGGCCGGCGTCAGGGGCGCTGAGCCACACCACCGGACCCCCGCGGAACAGCGTGAGCATGTGCAGGTTGTCCTGGAACTCTGAGTGGATCGACCACTTCGAGTGCGGCGAGATCCACTTGACGAGGACCTCGGCCTCGCCCGGGTCGAGCGCGCCCGCCGCATGGCGGGCGGTGGCGAGCGGCGGCCGATAGGCAGGCAGGCCCTCGCCGAGCTCGAGCATCCAGTCGTGGTCGAGATAGAAGTGCTGGCGACCGGTGAGCGTGCGCCACGGCACGTCCCGGTCGACGTTCACCGTGAACGGCGAGTAGCGCCGGTCGCGGCTCTCGATCCCCGACCACTCGGGCGAGGTGATGACCTTGCGCGGCTGCACGCGCACGTCCTCGAGCGTGATGCGCTCGTCCTCACGGTCCTCGGCGAGGTCGGCCAGGCGCGTGCCCGTGCGCCGCTCGAGCGCCTTGAAGCCCTCGACGGCGAGCCGCCCGTTGGTCGTACCGGAGAGCCTGAAGATCGTCTCGGCGACGTGAACGTCGCGTGTGAGCTGAGGGCGCCCGTCGGCCACGCCCCCCCTTACGAGGCCGTTCATGGCGCCCAGCTCCTGGACCTCCTGCTCGGGCTTCCACGAGATGCCCTTCCATGAGATCCCGGCGCTCTCGACGAGCGGGCCCAGCGCGGTCATCTTGTCGTGGACGACCCCGTAGTCGCGCTCGACAACCACGAGCTTTGGCATCGTCTCCCCCGGGATCGGCTCGCACTCGCCGGCCTTCCAGTCGCGCACGACGCCGCCCGGCTGGGCCATCTCCTCCGGCGTGTCGTGCAGAAGGGGCATGGCAACGAGGTCCCGGCGCACGCCGAGGTGCTTCTTGGCCAAGCGCTGGAACTGCTCGGCGACCTTGTCGAACACGTCCCAATCGGTGCGCGCCTCCCATGGCGGCGGAACCGCCTCGTTGAAGGAGTGAACGAACGGGTGCAGGTCCGTGCTGGAGATGTCGTTCTTCTCGTACCACGTCGCCGCCGGCAGGACGATGTCAGAGTAGAGCGCCGAGCCGTTCATGCGGAAGTCGATCGTGGTGAAGAGGTCGAGCTTGCCCTTCGGGGCCTCCTCGCGCCAGCGGACGTCCCGCGGGCGGCCGTCCTCGCCGGTCTCCGTAGCGGTGACGGCGTTCTTCTCGACGCCGAGCAGGTGACGCAGGAAGTACTCGTGGCCCTTGCTCGAGGAGCCCAGGAGGTTCGCCCGCCAGAGCGTCAGGATCCGCGGGAAGTTCGCCGGGTCGTCCGGGTCCTCGGCGGCGAAGCGCACATTCCCGCTCCCCAGCTCCTCGACGACGTAGTCCTGCGGGGTCTTCCCGGCGGCCGCCGCTTCGTCGCAGACATCGAGCGGATTGCGATTCAGCGTCGGATAGGAGGGCAGCCACCCCATCCGCGCGGACTGCGCCACGCAGTCGGCGAAATGCTTCCCTTTCAGCTTGCCCTCGCCGAGCGGCGAGGTCAGCTCGTCGGCAAGGAAGCGCTCGTAGCGGTACTGGTCGGTGGCGAGGTACCAGAACGACGTCGTCGCCTGCTGGCGCGGCGGGCGGGTCCAGTCGGTCGCGAACGCCATCACGCCGAAGCCGGTGATCGGACGGACCTTCTCCTGGCCGACGTAGTGCGCCCAGCCGCCGCCGTTGACGCCCTGGCAGCCGCAGAGCAGCACCAGGCTGAGCATCGCCCGGTAGATCTGGTCGCTGTGGTACCAGTGGTTGGTCCCGGCGCCCATCATGATCATCGAGCGACCCTCGGTGACCTCGGCATTGCGCGCGAACTCGCGCGCGACCCTGATCACGAGGTTGGCGTCGACGCCGGTGTGCTGGAGCTGCCAGGCGGGGGTGCACGGCAGCGGGTCCTCGTAGCTCTCCGGCCAGTCGCCCGGGAGACCCTCGCGCCCTGCGCCCAGCTGCGCGCAGAGCAGGTCGAAGACGGTCGTGACGAGCGCGCCGCCGATGCGCTTGGCGGGCACGCCGCGGCGCATGATCCCGCCGCCCTCGGTCTCGCCGATCTCAAACCGCGCCAGGTCCAGCGGCACCAGCTCGTCGTGCGCGCCCATCATCGACAGGCGCGGGCTCACCTCGCCGAGCTCGAGGTTCCATCTTCCCCTCCCCCTCCTCGCCCCAGCGGAAGCCGAGCGAGCCGTTCGGCACGACGGGCTCGCCGGTCGCCTCGTCGAGCACGACGGTCTTCCACTCGGCGTTCTGCGAGCGCTCACCCAGGTCGGCCGCGCGCAGGAAGCGGTCGGTGACGTATGCCCCGTCGCGCTCGCGCAGCGTGACGAGGAACGGCAGGTCGGTGCGCTTCTTCGCGTACGCGTCGAAGTAGGGGGTCTGCTTGTCGAGGTAGTGCTCCTTGACGATGACGTGCGCCATCGCCAGGGCGAGCGCGGCGTCGGTGCCGGGCTCGGCGTTCATCCAGTGGTCGGCGAACTTCGTGTGGCCTGCGTAGTCGGGCGAGACAACGACGACCTTCTGGCCGCGGTAGCGGGCCTCGGTCATGAAGTGCGCGTCCGGCGTGCGGGTCTGCGGGATGTTCGAGCCCCAGAGGATCACGTAGCTCGAGTTGAACCAGTCGGCGGACTCGGGCACGTCGGTCTGGTCGCCCCAGATCTGCGGAGAAGCCGGCGGCAGGTCGCAGTACCAGTCATAGAACGACAGGCAAACGCCGCCGATCAGCGACAGGAAGCGCGTGCCGGCCGAATACGAAACCTGCGACATCGCAGGGATCGGCGAGAACCCCGCGATGCGATCCGGCCCGTAGGCCTTGGTCGTGTGGACGTGGGCCGCCGCGATGATCTCTGAGACCTCATCCCAGGAGGAGCGCAGGAAGCCGCCCATGCCGCGCTGAGACTTGTAGGAGCGCGCCTTCTCGGGGTCCTCGACGATCGCGGCCCAGGCGTCGACCGGATCGCCGGTGCGTGCGAGCTCCTCGCGGTAGAGCTTCAGCAGCGCGCCACGCACATACGGATGACGCACGCGAATCGGCGAATAGACATACCAGGAGAACGAAGCGCCGCGGGGACAGCCGCGCGGCTCGTACTCCGGAACGTCAGGGCCATTGGACGGGTAGTCGGTCTGCTGGGTCTCCCACGTTACGAGCCCATCCTTGACATAGACCTTCCACGAGCAGGAGCCCGTGCAGTTCACCCCGTGCGTGGTGCGCACGATCTTGTCGTGCTGCCAGCGGTCGCGGTAGAGCCGCTCCCACTCGCGCGAATGACGGGACTGCGTGCGCCACTGCGCGCCGTCGTCCCCGGCCGGGTCGGTGTTGGCCTGTCCGTCGAAGAAGCGAGGACGGTCCAGGGGGCCTGTCTTGGTCTTCTCAGCGGCCATGGCCGCTGAGCGTCGGAAGGGGAAACACGGGGCCGACTCTCACAGACCGTGACGGTATGCCGGGCTTCGTCGAATGACGAGCCGTGATCGGTCGCAAGTCATGCTGATTGCTTATGAGCGCCATGATGTCGGCTTATGCAGCGGCGGCTGGTGTCAGGCGACGCGTCCGACACCAGAGGGCGGCGTGGCGGCGCAGCTTCTCCATCAGGACAAGGACGTTGCCTGTCGGCTCGCCATAGGCTGGGAGCACAATGACGAACTCGCGCGGGAATGAGAGTCCTTCGATCTCCAGCTCGTGGAAGTCGTGGCCGGCGAGCACCTGACGCGAGAGCAGGAGCGGTGCGTTGCGAGCGCGCGCCTCGCGTATCGCGGCCTGGGGCGTGCCGGCCTCGACCAGGGGCGGGGCAGCGGTCAGCTCATGCTCGCGCAGGACCGCGGCAACGGTCCAGCGCGCGTTGGACGACGGGTCGCGCGTCACCATCGGCGTGCCCACGAACTCCTCCAGGCTGATGCTCTGCCGTCGCGCCCACGGGTGCGACACGGGTACGGCACACACGACGGCGTCCTCGGCCAGCACCGCTTCCCTCACGCCCGGGTATGGGGTGTGGTCGGGGCGGCTGGCCGCCACACCGAGGTCCGCGCGCCCGTCGGCAACAAGATCACGGACGACACTCGAGTTGGCTATGACGAGCTCGACCGGAAGAGCGCGCTTCTCGTTCAGGCAGCCGAGCAGGTCGGCGACCAGCGCCTCGCGTCGCAGAGTGGCTGGATGCGAGGCGCACAGGTCCACCGCAACGCTGCAGGCCGTCGATGACCTCCTGGACACGGTCAGCCTGCTGCAGCAATCGACGGGCCTCCTCGTAGAGTCGGCGTCCCGGGGGGGTGAGCTTGACCCCACGCGATGAACGCTCGAGCAGTTGCGTTCCGGCAGCGGCCTCCAGCTGCGCCAGCCGTCTGGAGAGTGCGGGCTGAGTTACGTGAAGCGATAGCGCGGCGCGCCCCAGGCTGCCGAGTTCAGCAGCCATGCAGAATGTCCGTAGCTCATCGATAGCGGCAGCTCTCAGGCCAGGTTGGCTCATAACGTGGACTTATCCCCCGGTCTTCGGCGCTTGCATAACTCGTTCGCATAGAGCAGAGCGATTCTTGTCGGCGCCGACCACCGGACCAACCCACATTGGGACTACGTACTTGTCCCCGGCCCTGGGGACGCCGCGAGCGAACTCTATGGGCGAGCGCCTCTACTTGAACACCATCAGCACGAGGATCACGAGCACGATCGCCAGCGAGCAGTAGTTCGCGGCGCGCGATAGCGGATCGTCGAGCAGCACCCGCAGCTCAGCACTCATCGGCGCCTGCTCGGCCGCGAGCCGAGTCGCGAGTCTCCGCGCCTGCTTCGGTCGCTGACCGCCGAGGCCGCCGAGCGCGAGCCCGAGGAGGTAGAGCGTGATCGCCGCGTCCACCCAGCCTGAGCCGTACCCGAAGCCGCCGAGATGGACAAGCCACAGCCCGAACACCGGCAGCAGCAGGCCGCCGACGGCCACGAGCACCACACCGATCCGCGTCACTCCAAGCAGGAGCGCGACTTCCGCGGGTCGCTCGCGGCGGCGCGCCGCCTCGAACGCAGTGCCGGCGAGCACGATGCCGGCGACGAACAGCAGCGCTCCCAGCAGGTGAAAGAACAGCGCAACGTTTTCCATGTGCCCAAGCTTGACTGATCTGAGGTGAGCCCTGCCTCCTCCGTCCCAAGGAAGCTGCGTTGCCCGCTCGCGCGCCTCGAGCGCTAACCGCTGGGCAGCTCGACCGCCGGCAGGCCGTCGAAGCTCGCACCGTTGTGCGCGCGCTGGTAGTCGAGGAGAGCCTCGTGACACCCGACGCGCACCTCTTCTGCGCCCACGCGTCGGCGTGGGGCCGCACGCCTTCGAAGCGCTGCTTCGTCGGCGCGTGGCACCGAGAATCTGGACAAACTCCGGGCGCTCCGCGGCCTGCTTGACCGCTGGGGTGAAGAACTCGCACCCCACGAGATGGCCTGGCTCTGAGTGACATCCTGCCGCCGCGGGCAGGAGGAGGGTGCCGGCTCAGCACCCCGGGACGACCTGGGCGTCCGTCTGTGACCGGCACGTTTCGTCCACCGTATGAACCGGTCGGCCCGGAGCTGTAGGGTCCCGGAGCACCCTCCCGACCGTGCTGCTGTGCCTGATCACGACGAACTCATCAAACGACTGGCGGTGGCGCTGGCCGTCTCGGACGCACGCCGGTCCGGCGATCCACAGACACGGGTCCGTCTCGACCACTACATGCCGTCCGTCGGAGGCGCTGGGAGCGCTGTGCGCTGGCGTCTTTACACCGCGCGGCACAGGCTGATCGGTGTTCCGGGCCCCGAGCCGGCTCGGTCTGAGTGGCACCGTGCTGACGCGGCGAAGGGGCGTCGGCTGATCGCGGCCTTCCTGTCCTGGCACTTCGAGGACCCCAGCATCAAGCCGCCCCGAGCGAAGGGCGGGCGGCGGCGCCCGCATCTGATCACGTCTGTGTGTGTCCGCCAGGATGTCGAGGGCAGGCTACGCGGCGAGTACATGGCCGCTGCTCTGTTGCTGACGCTGGTCGTGTCGGCGATCGACACGGTGACCGTCGCGCACGGCCGTGTCGGCGTGCTCGAGGACTCGGCGATCGTCCTCACCCCCTCCGAGCTCGACGCGTTCGGGTTCACGCCCGGTGTTGGCGAGCCCAACGGCGGCTGGGCCGACCGCGGATACCGCGAACGGCTTCACCCCGTCTAGTCATTTGAGATGGTGGCGGTAGATCGCCTCCGCGCGATCGGCCCACTCCCCAGGGAGCTCGCTGCGCAACTCCGCGAGGAAGGCGTCGCTCTGCTCGGGCTCAGGCGCGGGAAGCGCGGCGAGGAATCGCTCAGCCTCCGCGGTCACCCACCCCGCGAGCTCGGGGGCGTGCTGCTCGGCCAGCTCGACCAAGCCCCCCGCGACCTCCTCGACCCCATTGCGTCGGGCGTGCGTCGCGATCAGCAGCACGTCGGCGATCTGCAGGTAGCGCTCACGTCGGCCCCACTCGACCGGCATTATCCCCAGCTCGCGCACGGCGCGGGTGATGAACGAAGGATGCACGTCGATGAGCGCGGCGGCTTGGCGGAAGCTCGGGAGCACTCGCTGCAGATCCACGCGGGGAATCGTCGGTGAGGTTGCCATGGCCCCCACGGTAGCAGTTTGCTGCAACGATTGCAATCATCGCATTGGTAGCAATCGATCTGCCAGCGGCGACCTGCCGGCAGGGCTCGGTCAACCCGGGCGCTGCGTCGACAGGCTTTGCGCCTGACAACAGGCTTGCCTGGAAGATCTCGCGGATCGTGACGACGAGTGCCGAGTAGATCGAGCGCCACGCGGAGCCGGTATAGTTAGGGTGTCCTAACTCCCATCACTCGTCAGGCAGCACCAACAACTCGAGGTGAGTCCGATCCGATGGCGGTCGCCGCTTTACTTCCGCTGCTGATCTCCTGTCAGGGCGGCAGTCCGGGCGCGCAACTCGCGCGACGGGTCACCGCCGCGCTCGGCGAGTTGGGCGTCGTGGAGACCGCGCAGGACACCGATCTGCTTGTCCGCAGAGCGCGTGCAGGTTCAGCGGTGATCGCGCTCGACGGCTGCGCCTCCGGCTGCAGCGCGCGCCTGCTGCGGGCTAAGGGCGTGACAGCGCGCTCGGCGCTGAACCTGGCCGAGCTGGGCGTCGAGAGGCGCAGCGCGGGCGAGGTCGACGTGGCGCGGCTCGCGGCCGACGTTGCGGCGCGGATTCGCCTGAGGCCGAGGACCGAGCGACGCGCACGAGTGCCACGACCAGCCCGTCCAGATCCCGCGTCGCCGACGAAGCGAGCGCACGGGATCGATGACTACCTGCTTGCGATCGACGCGCTGGCCTCGACGGTCGTCGCGTGCGGCGCACTGGCCGCCGACGCGCCCGTCCTGGCGGCGCACGTCGCGCGCCTCCTCTCGGTCTCGCGCGTCTCCGCCGGGGAGATGCTCGCCCGGCTTCAAGCCGCCGGCCTGGTCGAGCGCAGCCCTCACAAGGAGCTGATGCTGACGAGCAAGGGTCGTCTGGCGGCCGACCGCGCCGTCCGGCGCCACCGGCTGCTCGAGCGCTTGGCCGGCGACTTCCTCGGCTACACGCCGGCCGAGTGCTACGAGCACGCCAGGCTACTCGACGGGGCCTTCGACGACGAGGCGATCGAACGGGTCTGTCGGGCTCTCGGCGACCCTGAGCGCTGCCCACACGGGTGGCCGGTTGACGCGGCCCGCTCGCGCGAGGAGAGCCGCGAGCTGAGCACGCTGGCCACGCTCGCCCCGGGCGAGCGGGCGACGGTGGCGCGCCTGGCAGAGCAGGACCGCCCGATGCTCGCCCGACTGTCTGAGATCGGGCTCGTGCCCGGAGCCCAGCTTACGCGCGCCTCTGCACACGCCGCGAGCGAGCTTCGCGTTCAGATCGGCCACGAGATCCGCCCCGTCGACGCGCGGGCGGCCACGAAGGTGCTCATACGTCGCGAACAGTAGCTCGAGCTCGCCCACTCGGACACAGCCCACGCACCGGCGCAAGGCTTCGGCAGCGGACCCAAGCTCAGGGGGGTGGCCGGTCGGCGAGGAACGCCGGCCGAGCACGACGAACAGCACGGCGACCGCGAGCAGCACGAACGTCCACACGTAGAAGCTCGCCTGCGAGCCGCCGGATCCAGACCGCGACTTGGGCACCGGACTCGACAGTCTGCGTTAGGGTAGCCTAACGAATTTGCTGGGAGGCCCAGCAGGACCGCAAGCCACAAGAGCGGACCTGCGGGCAAAACATGAGATCGGAGGCATGATGCGTAATTTCCTAGGCAGAATCACGAGTCTCACACCGATCGCCGCGGGCGCGGCGATCGGGATGATCGTGCTGGGGATCGTGTCGATCGTCGGTGGAAGCTATGACCACCAGGTCGTGCGCGAACAGCTCGGACCGCAGAAGATCTACTTCCCCAAGCCCGCCACGCAGCCGTCACTGAAGAAGTACGAAGGCCAGCAGGTGCTCAACGGCACGCAGGCTCAGGCGTTCGCCAACGACCAGCTCGGTCCCGACCTGAACAAGGTCGCCGGCGGCAAGACCTACTCCCAGGTCAGCGAGGAATGGATCGCCGGCGGCATGAAGAACGCGAAGCTCGCCGGAGAGCGCACGACGCTGTTCACGGGCGAGACGCTGAAGGGCCTGTTGCTCAACGCGTGGGGATGGGCGCAGCTCGGCAGCATCGCGATCCTGGCCGGGATCCTCTTGATCGTGCTGGGAGTGATCCTGTTCACACTGCCGATGCTCAACTGGATGCTGAACGTCAGGGAAGAGCCGGGAAGGGCAGCAACCCGCCGGATTCCATCCGCCGCACCGTCGGCTGGCTCGGCTGGATAGCACACCGCACAGAAAAACAAGTCCACCTCCCCGGGACAACGGAGACCCGGGGGGGTCAGCGGGGTAGGAGGCTCGCTTCGCTGGGGCGGCCGAAAAGGCTCAAGCCCGGCTTGTGGCACCTGGCACAGAAGGCCTCCCGGTGGCAATACCCACACTCCTGTAAACCGGCCTTTTCGATGACCTTCGGGTGGTGGTAGAGCATTTCTTCGTGGTCCACCTTCGCCAATCCCGAGCTGTGGCAGTTCGCGCAGAAGCTGTTCTTCGCGGCGCCCGGTTCGAGGGCCGCGGGGTTGTGCGCGTGTTCGAAGACCCAGAGCTTGGACTGGTGATCGGGGGGCGCGCCGAGCAGAGACAGGCTGGACACCGTTTTGCCTGTCTGCGGGAAGGTGTGGCACGTCGTGCATTCCCAAGGGATCACCTTGTTCAGGAGGCGACCGTCGGGCCCGACCTTGAAGTGGGAGCCGTCGTGACAGCGCAAGCAGCCGGGGCCCGACTGGTGGCCGAGGTTGTTGGGGTAATCGGCCGAGATCTCATTCATGGCGGGGTCGGCGACGAGTGGGTAGATCTGCTCGAGCTGGTCGACCGCACGGTTGACTTCCCGCCCACGGGTTCTCGAGAGCAGCGGATACTTCGCCGCGTAGTACCCGCGGATGCCTTCGATCGCCTCCTCCGCTTCCCCGGTCGAGCGGTAGCGCTTGCCCAGAAGCGCAACCCCTTCGCGCTTGATGAAGGGCAGCGACTGGCTGATCTTGCCTTCCGCGATCGCGCTGTCGATCGCTTCGCCGGGAAGCGGGAATTCGTGGCCCACGCGATTGTGACAAGTGATGCACGTCACCTGGCGTACCGACTCGGTCCGCGTCAGACGGCTGCCGTCCGGTCGTACGTCGCTTGAGACGCCGACCTGCGAGCGGGCGATCCATTCTTCGGTGTGGCCGTCCTTGTAGGTGACTCGAATCCAATTGATCTTCTGGGAGTCCTCCTCGGGGCTCGCGTATTCCATCTCCACTTCGACGTGCCAGTGCGCGCCACGGCTCGCCGCCCCTTCACCGAGACGGTACGGACGGACCATGACGGCGACCGTTTCCCGCGTGTTGGCCTCGTCTTCGCGGTAGTGAGCATGCAACACCAGCTTCACGGGGCTGCCTTCCTTGGTGATGGTGCTCAGGGGGTGGCATTTCATGCACGACTCTTCGGGGGGCGGAAGCAGGTTGGGCTCCGGCGGCGGGATCGGTTTCGGGTAGCTGCCGGTGACGAAGTCGAAAAGCTCCTTCGTGCCTTTCAGCTTCGACTCGACAAAGCCGACGACGCCTGGTCCGATGTGACACTCGCCGCAGGCCACGTCGTGGTGGACCGACAGCTTGTGTGCGGCCACCTCCGGGGCTATGGTGTGGCATCGCGAGCAGAAGCCTTCCGTCTCGCTCCACTTCTGCAAGGTGCTGCCGCCGATCGCCGCCACCGCGCAGAGCGCGCCCACGGCGACCAGCGAGACACCGAAGCCGCGCCAGCTACGCGGCGGCCGGTGTCGAGCGGCGAATTCGCCGATGCGCCGGTAGCGCGGCCGCGCAGGCTCGCCGGGCACAGCATCGGACTTGTCCGCTGGATCAGGCAACATCGACTCCGATCTCCCCGAGGTTTTCGCCTGTCGTTTCGGTGAGATGGGCAAACATTGGCAGCGCTCGCCTGCTCAGAGCCCGAATGCGAAGCCGAGCCACAGCAGCCCGACCAGCGTGACGGCGATCGCCGCGAAGCTGACGGCGGCGCGGTGCCCGCGCCGCAGCGCGTGCGGCGCCGGCAGCACCCGGTGGGCGAGCAGGACGAGCATGCCCAGCACGAGCGGCAGCAGCAGGGCGTTGAGGACCTCAACGTTGATCGCGAGCCGCACGAGCGAGCGGCTGGCGAGCACGAGCAGCGCGCCGCACGCGACGGCGCCCGCGTAGAGGCCGTAGAAGTGTGGCGCGCGGCGCCAGCCGTCGCTCAGGCTGCGCGGCCGCCCCACGGTCTCGGTGATCGCCCAGGCGGCCGCGAGCGAGACGACGATGCTCGCGACCAGCGCGGCTCCGAGCACCCCGCACGCGAGCACGATGCGACTCGTCGAGCCGCCGAGCAGCGGCGCGAGCGCTCCGGCGATCGCCCCGACGCTCTGTAGCGAGCCCCCGGCGCGACCGTGGAAGCTCGCCGCGGTCACCACCAGCACCGCGCCCATGATCAGCTGCGTCAGCAGCACGCCGATCGCGGTGTCGATCCGCGCCGGGCGCAGATCGCGTGCGGTCAAGCCCTTCTCTACCACGGCGCCCTGCTGGTAGAAGAGCATCCATGGCATCACGACCGCCCCGACGTTCGCCGCGACCAGCGTCAGATAGCCGGACCGGCCGAGCGGCTGGTGAGCGATCCCCGAGGCGAGCGCGTGCGCGCTCGGGTGGGCGAGCACGGCCGCCACGACGAAGGCGAGCTCGAACAGTCCCAGGCAGATCCCGACCACCTCCACCTGCCGGTAGCCGCCCGAGACGACCAACCCCACCAGCAGCGCCGCTGCCGGCAACACGGTCAGCGCCGGCGAGATCCCGAACATCTCCCCGACCCCGGCGACCCCCGCGAACTCCGTCACCAACGCGCCGAGCGCGCTCACCGCCAGAGTGCCGATCGATATGAGCGCCCAGCGGCGGCCGAAGCGCTCGCGGATCAGCTGCGCATGCCCCTTGCCCGTCGCGATCCCCAGCCGAACCGTCAGCTCCATCACCAGGTAGAGCACGGGCACAAGCAGCACCTGCAGCGCCAGCAGCCGGTAGCCCCAGCGCGCGCCCGACTGGGAAGCCGTGATCACACTGCCCGCGTCGGTGTCGGCGAACATCACCATCAACCCCGGACCGAGAACCCACAGCCACCGTGGCACGCGACGCCGGGGCCGCTGCAGGGGCCGAGGCCGGGGCGACCGCCGCACTCCGGCCATCCCTGGGCTAGCCACCGTTCAGCCCTCCCGTCGGTCGATCATGACGCGAGGGACCATATGTCGAGCTCACGTTCCGAAGAGCTCTCGGGCGGCCTGCGCGAGCTGACCGCCGTCATCCGCGTTGAGCGCCGATCGCGGCCCGTGCAGGATGTCCGCCACGAGCCGGTTGCTCATCTGCTCGATCAGCGAGCGCTCCTTCTCGGCGAGGCTGGGCAGACGGCGGAACAGCCAGTCCAGCTCGCCGCGACGCTGCTCGTCCGCGGCCTCGCCGATCGCCTTGATCGCCGACCCGGCCTTGCGCGAGCGCAGCCGGCGGAAGTACGAGTCGACGGACTCGGCCACGAGCTTCTCGAGCTGGCCGCGGAGCCGGTCCTGCAGCTCGACGTCCTCTCCCCGGGCGAGGTCGTCGGCCGAGACGAGGCGGTCGCCGAGCGCGGCCTGGAGCGCATCCGGAACGGCCGGCGGCGAGGACATGTCGACGACGATAACGCCGCTCCCGGCCAGCGCGCGGGCATCCTCGTCGGCGAGCGGCCAGATGCCGCGGAGCGCGACGATCGCGCCGGCCACCTTCGGCACGACACCCTCGCCTTCGAACGGGATCGCCCGTCCGCCCACCTCGCGTGCGAGAGCGGCGGCTCGCTCGCCGGTCCTGCTCGTGACGATCACCTCGGCCCCCCTCCGCGCCGCGGCAAGCGCGGCGAGGCGCCCCATGACGCCCGCCCCGACGACGAGGATTGGCTGCCCCTCGGGCGCTCCGGCCCGCTCTTCCACCCGCTCGAGCGCGACGTCGGCCAGCGATCGCGTCGAGCCGCCGAACCGGCTGCGGGCGCACCGGCCCGCCTGGAGCGCGACCTGGAAGAGCCGATCCAGGGTCGAGTCGAGCGGATGCTCGGCGCGACGCCGGGTGAGGGTTTCGCGGAGCTGGTGGAGGACCTGGTTCTCGCAGAGCACCGCGCTGTCCAGCCCGCAGGCGACCGAGACGAGGTGCCGTGCCGCCTCGATCCCCTCGAAACGCTGCGCTCCCGGCGGCAGGTCGGGAAGCGGCCCCTCTCCGAGCCCCTCGAGAGTCCCGTACAGCTCGACCCGATGGCAGGTGTGAACGACGATCGCCGCCTCGTTGTGCTCGAGCGCGGCCAGTTCGGTCGCGAACGCCTCGCGCGCCGCGGTCGGAACCCGGCGCGCCTGGGCGACGAGGGCGACGAGGGAGGGGAGCGGCGCGTCGGTTCCGGCGCGTGGGTCGGCCCCGGCGGAGGATGCGGCGGCGGACGTGGCGGGGGATGCGGCGAGGGACGCGGCGGCGGACTTGGCGGCGGACTTGGCGGCGGACTTGGCGGATGCTCCCCTCGGCGCCGGCAGGAGGCCGAGAATCGCCGACTTGGCAAAGCGACGGTGGCCCCCGGGCGTCGTGAACGTGCTGATGTCCCCGTTCTTGCTCCAGCGGCGCAGCGTGGCCGGCGACACGCCGACGAGCGAGCAGGCTTCGTGCAGCGTCAGCCACTCCTCGGCAACGGATGTCTGCTGTGTATCGGTCATTCTCGCCTCGCGCTGGGTAGGAGGTTCGTTTCGCTGGGCGTACCGAACTCGCTCGAGCCCAGAACGGGCTGCTTGTGGCACCTGGCACAGAAGGCCTCCCGGTGGCAGTACCCGCACGCCTGGAGGCCGGCCTTTTCGATCACCTGCGGGTGGTGGTAGAGCATTTCTTCGTGGTTCACCTTCTGCGCGCCCGAGCTGTGGCAGTTCGCGCAGAAGCTGCTGTTCGCCGACGGTCCGAGCGCCAAGGGGTTGTGTGCGTGTTCGAAGACCCAGAGCTTGGACTGGTGATCGGGGGGCGGGGCGAGCAGTGACACGCTGGACACCGTCTTGCCGACCTGCGGGAAGGTGTGGCACGTCGTGCATTCCCAGGGGATCGTCTTGTTCAGGAGGCGGCCGTCGGGGCCGACCTGGAAATGGGAGCCGTCGTGGCAGCGGAAGCAGCCGGGGCCCGACTGGTGGCCGAGGTTGTTGGGGTAATCGGCCGAGATCTCATTCATGGCGGGGTCCGCGACAAGCGGGTAGATCTGCTTGAGCTGGCTCGACCGCGCCGTTGACTTCCCGCCCGCGGGTTTTCGAGAGGAGCGGGTACTTCGCCGCGTACATCCCGCGGATGCCTTCGATCGCCTTGTCCGCTTCTCCGGTCGACCGGTAGCGCTTGCCGAGACGCGCAACCCCTTCGCGCTTGATGTAGGGGAGGGACTGGCTGATCTTGCCTTCCGCGATCGCGCCGTCGATCGCTTCGGCGGGGCTGGGGAATTCGTGGCCGACGCGATTGTGGCAAGTGGTGCAGTTCATCTGCCGCACCGTCTCGGTCCGCGCCAGGCGGCTGATGTCTCCTCGCACGTCGCTGGAGACGGCGACCTGCGAGCGGGCGATGAACTGTTCGGTGCGGCCGTCCTTGTAGGTGACCCGAATCCAATTGATCTTCTGGGAGTTCTTGTCGGCGGTCGCGTATTCGACCTTCTGCTCGACGTGCCAGTGCGCGCCGCGGCTCACCTCCCCTTCGCCGAGGCGATACGGACGGACCATAACGGCGACCGTTTCCCGCGTGTTGGCCTCATCTTCGCGGTAGATGGGATGCATCACGAGCTTCATCGGACTACCTTCACCGGCGATCTCACTCAGGGGGTGGCATTTCATGCACGTGTCTTCGGGCGCGGGAAGCATGTTGGGATCCGGCGGTGGGATCGGCGTGGGGTACGTTTTGGTGACCAGCTGGAAGACCTGAATCGAGCCTCGCAGCTTCGACTTGACGAGGCCGACGATGCCCGGTGAGACATGACACTCGCCGCAGGCCACGTCGCGGTGGACCCCGCGCTTGTGTGCGGCCGCCTCCGGGGCCATCGTGTGGCATCGCGAGCAGAAGCCTTCCGTCTCGCTGAACTTCTGGAAGGCGGTGCCCCCGATCGCCGCCACGGAGCCGACCCCCCCCACGACGACCAGCGAGATGAGGAAGCCGCGCATGGTGCGCGGCGGCCGCGTGTGGCGAACGACGAATGCGCCGACGCGCCCGCGGAGTGTCCGCGCGGGCTCGCCCGGCACGGGGTCCGGCTCATCGGCTCGATCCGGCAACTTTGACTCCGATCTGCGCGAGGTCTTCCTCGATCATCGACGGGCTGAGAGAGGAGATCCTGATCTCGCGCAGGATCCCGGAGCTGTCGATGAAGAAGTGGGAGGGGATGCCGTCGATCCGGTAGCGGGCTTCGATCGCGCCGCTGGAATCGTCGACCATCGGATACGTGAGGCCCGTTCGCTTCGCGTAACTTTCGATGTCCGACCTGTTGTCGTTGATGACTATCCACAGAACCTTCAGACCCTGCGCGCGGTACTTTTCGTAGGCGGCCTCGACGTCCGGGTTCTCCGCGCGGCACGGCTGGCACCAGGGGGCCCCGAAGCTCAGCCAGACCGGATGGCCGCGGAGCCCGCTCAGCGTGACCTTCGCGCCTTCGAGCGTCGTCGCGGTGAAGTTCGGGGCCGGCTTTCCGACTTCCGGCGCCGGGCCCGCGGCGCCGGTGGACAGGCCGGCCAAAGTGGGGCTGCCGCCCGCCGCCGGCCGGTTCGCCAGATAGGAGACCGCCAGGATGACGGCGGCGGTCACGCCGATCGCCAGGAGCGTCTTGGTCCGGCTGAGGTGAGTTTTACTGCGAGCCATAGCTGTGCAGCCCCCCGAAGAAGAGGTTCCCGTAGAAGGTGAAGAGCGTCGCCACGAACACGACCATGAGCATCAGCGCCGCCCGCTTGCCGCGCCAGCCGCGGGTGGCGCGGGTGTGCAGGTAGGCGCAGCAGGCGATCCAGGTAACGAGCGAGGCCGACTCCTTGGGGTCCCAGCTCCAGTACTTGCCCCATGCGATGTCGGCCCAGATCGCGCCGAGGACGATCGTCAGCGTCAGGAACGGGAAGCCGACCAGGGTCGCCCGGTAGGAGAGCTCGTCCAGCAGCTCGCGCTTGGGCAGCAGCCGTCGCGGACTGCCGCCCTGGAGGAAGTACAGAAACGCGGCCGCGAAGCCGACCGCGAAGGCGCCGTAGGCGATCATCGCGGTGGCCACGTGGACGGTCAGCAGCAGGTTGTTCTGAAGCGCCGGCACGAGCGGCTCGACTTCGCTGGGAACCGTCGTGGCGTAGAGGAGCAGCGCCAGCGCGATCGGCAGCACGACCACGCCGATGGTCCACTGACGGTAGCGCCGCAGGAAGTAGGCGTTGACGAGGAGGGCGCCCCACGCGAAGGCGATCGAGAATTCGTACATGTTCGCGAACGGGCCGTGGCCGGTCGCAAACGTTCGGAAGACGAGCGTCGCGGTGAGGAAGCCGAGCGCCGGCCATGTCATCAGCGTGCCGATGAGGGCGGCGCGGTTCGGAGCTTCGCCGGCGGCGCTCGCCCCGACCTCGCCACCGAGGGAGCTTGTCGCGAACTCGCCGCCGGCGCTCTCCACCACGAGCACCGTGCGGGCCCGGGCGACGCGCTCGGACGCGAAGGCCAGGACATAGCCGATCAGCGCCAGGGAGATCGTGACGATGCCGGCGAAGACGCAGTACTGGGACAGGTTAAGCATGGACTGTGCCCCCTTTCGCGGGTCGCGCGCCCGGGTTCACGGCGCGCCGTATGTCTTCGATTAGGTGCTCGAACTGGGCCGAAAATGCCGCATGGTGGCGCTCGATCGCCCCGACGGCGATCTCGCTGCCGCCCGTCCCGCGGCGGACCACGGCCCTGATCCGCCGGTGCGGGAAGAAGAAGGCAGTGAACAGGCCGAGCACCAGCAGCGTCGCGCCGATCCAGACGACGATCGCCCCCGGGTCGTGGGCGACGATCAGCCCGGTGAACTCGCCTTCGCGCATGAACGTGAAGTCGACGCCCGCGATCGTCGTCGGCCTGCCCGGCGCGAGGGCACGGATACCGACCGGGGCGTTGTCGCCGGCCTTGTAGACTTCCAGCTGCGTCTCGCCGGTGGGGATGCCCGGGTCGGTCGCCCCCGAGGCCGGCGAAACCACGAAGGCCAGGAGCCCCTGCCGCGGGAGCGCGAAACGGCCGATCACGTCCCGTTCGTCCCGCGAGGAGTACGGCTGCGCCACGCCCTGGTCGAAGACGACCCGGCCGTCGGGGGTGCTCGCCCGCATCATCACCGCGGGGCCGAAGAAGGACTGGTAGAAGGTGACGCCGTCGTAGCGCACGGGGTGGTTGACGCGCGCGGTCTGTTCGGTCACCCGGGCGCCGCCCCGGTAGAGGGCAAGCCGGCTGACGTATTCGCGTGGCGGGCCGCTCGGGTAGTAGGAGTCGACGAACGACTTCGCTTCGACCGCGAGGCCGGTCCCGTGCCCCACGTTCGACCCGCGAGCCGATCGGAACGGTGAACGATTCGTTGCGGAAGCCGCCGGTCCCCGTGAGGATCCCGCCGATCAGGATGACGATGAAGCTGACGTGGACGGCGACCCTGCCGAACGGCGACCAGCGGAAGCGGTCGGCACAGACGTGGACGTCCTCGCCGTCCCGCTCGACGGCGACGTGGAAGCGGTTCTTGCGGAACGCTCCGCCGAGCGCGGCGAGGGCGGCGCCGGTGTCCTCTCCCGCGGCGATCTTGGCCGTGTGCGGCGCGCGCTCGAAGAAGGCGTCGGTCATGACCATCCGCGGCTTGGTCGCCGTCCTCCAGAGGCCGGGCATCCGGCGCACCGAGCACATGACCACGCTGGCCGTCAGCAGCAGCGCCGCCCCCCTGAACCAGATCGAGGAGAACACGGAGAAGAGCCCGAGCCTGTCGAGGACGTCGGTCCAGCCCCCGTACCGCGGGCGCACGGTGTTGAGCCATTCGGCGTAGGCTGCGTGGCTGCCCGCGACGCCTGAGGGGACCTGGACGAGCAGCGTGCCCGCCAGGGTCAGCAGCCCGAGCACGAACAGCAGCGTCAACGCCGTCCGCATCGAGGTCAGCCGGCGGAAGAGCCAGACGTGCGGCGGCACGGCCGCGCGGCGCGGCGGGGCGGCCGACGGGCGCGGGATTGCGGGCCTCGGGGGTGCGGTGGCTGTCTGGCTCATGTTCGCTCCTCAGATTCCGATAAACGAAGGGGCGCCGGACAGCCGCCCGAAGGTGTTGGTGATCATCAAGAAGCCGATCCCGACGAGCATCGCCCCGGTCACGACGCTCACCGCGGCGTTGTGCCTGTGCAGCCAACCGAGCCGCTCGCTGACCGCGGTGACGCCGAGCGCGACGAGGATGAAGGGGATGCCCAGGCCGAGCGCGTAGACGAGCAGTAGGGCGGTGCCCTGGGCGACGCTCGCGCTGACCGAGGCGAGGCCGATGATCCCGCCCAGGATCGGGCCGATGCAGGGCGTCCAGCCGGCCGCGAAGACGACGCCGAGCAGGGCAGAGCGCCCGTAGCCGGGGGCGCTCGCGGCGGCGCCTCCCGAGCCCGCGCCTCCGAGGCCGACGCTTACCGACCCGCTCGAGGCGCCGGCGGCGGCGCCCATGGGCAGGCGCTTCTCGCGGTAGAGCGCCGAGATGCTGATCACGCCGGCGACGTGGAGGCCCATGAAGACGAGGACCGCGCCGCCGAGCTGCCGCATGAGGCCGACGTAGTCGCGGAAGAGGTAGCCGATCAGCCCGACCGAGCCCCAGATGGCGATGAAGACGACCGAGAAGCCGACCACGAAGGCGAGCGCATGGAAGAAGGCGAGGCGGCGCGACGCCGCCGAGCGGTCGGGGCTTATGGCGACCATGTAGCTCACGTAGCCGGGCACGAGCGGCAGCAGGCACGGCGACGCAAAGGAGACGATCCCGGCGAGGAAGGCGACTGGGATGCCGACCTCGTTCATTTCTTCGCCGATCCTTCCTTCGTCAATCCCTTGAGGTGCGTGGCGATCGTCTTGGCCGCGCTGGAATTGGGGGCCAGCGCGATGACCTTCTCCCACATCTTCTTCGCATCCGCCATGTCGGGCGGTTCCTTGCTCACATACAGGAAGCCGAGGTCGTAGTACGCTTCGACGTTCTTTGGGTCGGCCGCGATGACGCGGCGCCAGTCCCTCTGGGCGTCGGCGGGGTCGCCGATGTTGAACTCCGCCGCGCCCAGCGCCAGGCGCGCCGTCGCGTTCCCCGGGTCGACCGCGACGGCCCGCTTCATCCAGCCGCCGGCGTTGTTGTAGTCGTGCGCCGTGAAGTAGACGTCGCCGAGCGCGACCAGCGTGGCGACGTCCTTTGGGTTCGCCTTGAGCTTCACCATCAGCTGCGACACGCTTGCTTCCTCGCTGCGGGTGAGCTTCTGCGGTTCGGCTCCCCCGGCCTGCCCGGACTTCGCCTTGCTCGAACCGCCGCCCATGTTGTAGACGCCGACGACAACGCCGGCGGCTACGGCGAGGGTGAGCGTCCCGACGGCGATTCGCCTCAGCGACGAGGGGCGCCGAGGAGCCCTCGCAGCCATCGGATCGGAGATCGCCGCGTACGCGTGGTCGGCCGCGGCGATCTCCTCTCGGGCCCAGCGGCGCACGCCCTCCGGAGCGCCTTCCAGGAAGCCCACCAGCTCCCTGTGGGCTCTCTCGACGTCCTCGGCGCTCGCCTCGGGGGTGAGGCCGATCCGGGCGTGGGGATCGAGCCGGCCGGCCTGTGCGCGTAGTCTCGGTCTTGGGAAGCGTGTCATGGTGTCGGGCCTCGTCTGCTCTCTTTTCTGGCCGGTGGGCCGCCGAGGTGTGCCTCGTCAGGACCTCCGGGTGGCGTTGACGAATTAATCAACCTTGGACAGTTTCGAGCGCAGCCTTGTCAACCACAACCCGTCGGGCGACACGTTTTAGATAGATATGAGCGAAAGCCGACCGTCCAAGCGATACAGCCGCGCCTGTATCCGTTGGATGGGGCTCGGACGCCGCGGGAAGGCTCAGCGGCGAGGGCGACACGCGCCGTCGTGGAAGAGCAGGGGCGGCGCGATGCCCGAGGTGCAAGGAGACTTCGCCGCGATCATGAAATGGATTCGCCCCCGGCGGCCGTTGCCGGCCGCCGGGGGCGAACTTGAGCTCAGCGGTTACTTGTTGTGGCAGGTCTGACAGACGCCTCTGTTGTTGAGCCTCAACAGGAAGCTTTCCTGGCTGGCCGGTTCGCCCGTTGCCCCGCCGTTAGGCGTGACCCCCTGCGCGTATCCGCTCATGGTCGCGTCCGTACCGTGCGCGACGTGGCACTGGATGCAGGTCGGCTTGGCTTTCTCTTTGCCTTCCGCGTGTTCTTTGGCAAGTGTTGCGAATTCTGTTTCCGAGAATTCGGTGCGATGGCGGTAGGTGAACACCGCATCGCCGCTGTTGGTCTTGTAGCTGCCGCTGCCGGCGCCTTGATACAGGCGCGTGTGGCAGGTGCCGCACCACGCGGAGATCTTTTCTTCGAATGCCGTGTCGTTGGGGTCCCAGCTTTCCCAGTAGTTCGCCGTCGTGTAGACGTGGCCCTTGGTGTGGTTGTTTTCCTTCATTTCGGCGGTTTCGGTGATTTCCACGGGCGTGACTTTCGTCGTCGCTTTGGACTGTTCCGCTCCGTTCGGGACGGGCCTCAGGATCCGGTAGTTGCCGTTCCCGTGCGGGTCGTGGCAGGAGCCGCAGGTCAGTTCGACCGCATTACCGTATACAGGGTTGTTGACAACCCCCGGTACGCTGTTGCCCCAGGCGATCTGGCTCGATTCGTCGATCGAGTGGGCCGAAGTCGTTGCTGCCGCTTTGCCGGCTTCCGCCAGCGGCAAGGTCGGGATGTTCGCTTTACTGAGGCGTCCTCCGGGGTATTCCTTTTCTTCCACTTTGCTCGTGTCGATCAGAGCGAATTTGAAGCCGCCGCCGCGCAGAGCGCCGACCGCTTTGCCTTCGTTGCCTGTTCGGCCCGCGCCTTCATAGCCGGCGCCGTCCTGGACGTCGAGGTTGGAACCCGTGGCCGAGGAGCCATGGCAGGAGAAGCAGAGCTGTTCCTGTTTTTGCTTCAACAGATAGGCAGCCTGGCCTGTGTGGGCCCGGTGGCAACCCGCGCAGGTGTCCGGGGTGGCGTTCCCCAGCGGGCCTATCGCTACATGCGGCCCTGCGTCCGCCAGGGCGGGGCCGGCGCCGACAAGCAGCGACAACATGCAACCGGCTATCAAGAGCACCGACCGTCTCATCGTTGGACCTCCTGAGCCGAAGCCGGCTCGTGGGTTTTCATCATCGAGATGATTAACGCGCCTTGGGCGGTCGACCGCAATCCGTCGGGTGATATCTCTTGGGTAGAGGCAGCCCGGCACAACGACCGGCCGCATAGGCCAGGGGATACAGGGGCTCTATGCCGGTCGGTCGTCGCGCAGGCGCGCCGATGGGTGCGTCGCGGTCATCCGGCGTGGCACATCCGGCAGGCGCCTTTGTCGTCGATGCGCAGCAGCCGGCTGCCGGGGGCCGCGGGCACGGCTTGCGGGCTGTGGACGGCGAGCGAGCCGGCTTCTGGGACGCTCGCGTTCGAGCCGTGCGCGACGTGGCACTGGATGCAGTTCGCCGAGCCCTGCGTCGTCCCGTCGGAGATGTGGCGAAGGGTGAACACAGCGTCGCCGCTTTCGGTGTAGGAGCTGGAGCTGAGGTAGCGCGTGTGGCAGGTGGCGCACCAGGCCGAGATGCCGGCGATGAAGTCCGGCGCGTTTTCGTCCGTGACATTCCAGTAGTTTTCGGTCGTGTAGAGCTTGGTGGCGGTGTCGGGGATTCTCACGGGGCTTTCCGCCCCCGATTCCTTCGGGATCGGCCTCAGGATCCGGTAGTCGCCGTTCCCGTGCGGATCGTGGCAGGAGCCGCAGCTCAGCGAGATGGTCTTGCCGTAGTTGACTTCGGCGCTGATTGGGCCGTTGCCCCAGGCCGTCTGGGGCGATGCGTTGACCGAGTGGGCCGAGGTGACCGCGGCGCCGGTGGCGAGCACCGGGACGACGCCGCCGGGATCCTTACCTTCGCTCCCCTGGCCGGACGGGTGGGCGGAGTCGATCAGTGCGTACTTGAAGCCGCCGCCGCGCAGGGCGCCGGGCGTGCCGGTCCGTTCGCTCTTCGAATAGCCGACGCCGTCCACCACGTCGGTGCCGGCGCCGGCGGCCGCGGCGCCGTGGCAGGTGTAGCAGAGCTCTGTTTCGGGCTCCCTCAGCAGATCGGGGGCCTGAGCGGCGTGGGCGCGATGGCAGATCGCGCAGGTGTCCGTGGTGAGCCCCTGGCCCTGCACGTGCGGCCCGTTGTCGGCCGACGTTGGAGCGGCGCCGGCGAGCAGCGACAGGGCGCAGCCCAGCGCGAGAAGCGCCCGCCTGCCCATCCTGTCGTGTGCTCTCGTGCCGGTCATGATCCAGATGGTTCGTTGCCGTGTGCCTTTCTCGCGGCAATGCCGGCCCGCGATCACTTGTTGTGGCACATTTGGCAGACGCCCCTGTTGTCGATCCGCAGCAGGAAGCTGGCGGATCCCGCCGCGCTGCCGTCGGGGTTGGGGACGGCCGAGGCATACGGCCCCATGGTCGCGTCCGTGCCGTGCGCGACGTGGCACTTGATGCAGGTCGGCGAGCTCTCCGACGTTTCGTTGGTGCGGTGGCGGAAGGCGTAGACGGCGTCGCCGCTGTTGGTGATGGCGCTCTTTGTCCCCGCCAGGAGGCGTGTGTGGCAGGTGGCGCACCAAGCCGAGATGTTCACGATGAAGCTCGGATCGTTTGCGTCTTCGACTTCCCAGTAGTTTCCGGTCGTGTAGACGTGGGGCATTTCCTTCGGTTCCTTGATTTCCACGCCCGTCGTCGCGCCCGATTCGGTCGGGATGGGCCTCAGGATCCGGTACATGCCGTTCCCATGCGGGTCGTGGCAGGAGCCGCAGGTCAGTTTGATCTTCCTGCCGTAGTCTTCGGGTTCTTTGCTGATCGCGCCGTTGCCCCAGGCCATCTGGCTGGATTCGTTCACCGAGTGGGCCGAGGTGACCGCGGCGCCGGTGGTCCTCGCCGGAACTTCACCGACGTATCCGTTGCCGGACGGATTGGCCGAGTCGATCAGGGCATACTCGAAGCCGCCGCCGCGCAGCGCCCCCTCTGCGCCGCTGCGGCCGGGCCCCGAATAGCCGACGCCGTCGGCGACGTCGAGGTTGGAGCCTGTGCCCGCGGAGCCGTGGCAGCTGTAGCAGAGCGCTTCCTGGGACTGCTTCAGCAGATAGGGGGCCTGGGCGGTGTGGGCACGATGGCACATCGCGCAGCTGTCCGGGGTGGCGTTCCCCAGCGGGCCTATCTCTACATGCGGCCCGTTGTCGGCCGAGGCGACGGCGCAGAGCGATAGCGCCGCGGCACATGCCGCGGCGAACACCGTCGCTGCTCTGATCGTCCATGTCGCGCGCATCGGTATCTGCTCCCGGCTCTCAATACGACCAGATCTGGACTCGCCCGTTCTCACGATCGGTGACGTATATCTGCCCGCCGTGGCCTATCGCGATCCCATTGGGGTACTGGAACTGCCCATCGCCGATACCTTCCCCGCCGAACGATCCGATGTACCTGGGCACTTCCGTCGCCTGGCCGGGGAGGCGGTAGACCTTGACGGCGTCGGCGGTCGTGTCGACGACGAAGAGACGGTCGCCGTCGATCGCCACTCCGCGCGGCAGGCCGAGATCCCCTTCTCCGGCACCGCGCGCGATCGAGGCGGCGAGCTTGCCGGCCGGGTCGAAGATCGCCAGCCGCCCGTTGTTGCTGTCGGCGACGTACAGATCGCTCTTTCCGTCGAGCGCGAGCCCGTTGGGGAACCACAGGGAGCCGCGGGCTCCGACCTTGCGCACAGGCGCTTCGCCGGCGCCGCCGAAGACGAGGACACTGTGATTCTTCCGGGACCCGGCGACGTCGGTCATGTAGAGGTCCCCTTCCGGGCCGAAGGCCAGCCCGAGCGGGTTCGCGCCCTTCCCGAGGCTTCCGGTGGGCCGCATCGCGCGCAGGAACTTGCCGCTCGGGCCGTAGACGTCGACGTCTTGGCGCAGGCGGTCGCTGACGTAGACGTCTTCGGACCGCGGGCTGACCGCCACGTAGACCGGCAGCCGCCACGCTTGGTTGCGACCGGGCGGCTTCAGGGCGCCGAGCTGGCGCCCTGAGCTGTCGTAGACCCGCACGAGACGGGGCCCTTCGCTTTCGGTTACGTAGATCCGGTCGCCGGACGGGCTGACCGCCACGCCCATCGGCTGGTCGGTCCCGTAGATGTCCGAGACGTGGTGCGGCAGTTCCGAGGGGATGCTCGGCAGCGGGCTGCTGCCGGAGAGCGCGCGGATGATCATGTAGATGATGATCGCGAGCACCACGAGGATCGCCGCCAGCGCGGCGATCTTCCGCCGCCGGCGCTTGCGCTCCTCCTCGGTGAGCCGATCGGCCGCGCCGCCCGCGCCGCTCTCGCCGCCGTCCGGCAGCGGCTCACCGACGAGCGGGAGGGTCTCGTCCCGCGGCGCCATCTCACTTGCCTCCCGCGGGGACGCCGAGCCGGGCCAGACCGGCGCGCGCGTTGAAGTTCTTGGGATCGGCGGCGAGCGCCTTGCGGTACCAGCGGGCTGCGCTCGCACTCCGCGACTGCGCCTCGGCCGCCATCCCGAGCCCGAGCATCGCGTCGACCGCGACCGGCCCCGAGGTCAGCCGCGCCAGCCGCCGCGCCGCGTCGGCCGGCCTCTTCCGGCAGAGTTCCACCATCGCGCCAGCGTATTCGACCTGGGGCCCCAGATGCTGGGCCCGGTAGGCGTTCACGAGCTGTTCGTAGGGTTCGCACCAGCCGCTCGGCACGAACAGCACCGCCTGGCGAAGCGCCTTGACCGCCCGGTCGTAGGCGCCGGCCTCGATGGCGGCCGTCCCGAACACGTACAGGGCGTCGGCGTCGCTCGGTTCGATCTCCAGGGCCTTCTTCTCCTGCAGCATGGCTTCCTTCGCCTGGTGCTGCTTGAGCATCACCGAGCCCAGGGCGTAGTAGGCGCCCTCGAGCTGCGGATTGACGCGGGCGTACTGGCCGCCGGCCTTTGCGATGGCCTTCTCGAACGACTGCCTCGCCGCGGAGAGCTCTCCTTTTTCAGCGAGGACTTCGCCGCGCCCAAGCAGCGCCGCCTGGTTCGGTTCGACCTTGAGGACCGCGCCGTACTGTTCGAGGGCGCTTTCGGGCCTGTGCGCGGTTCGGTAGACTTCGGCGAGCTGCAGCCGCAGCCCGACGTTGGCCGGGCTGGCGCGGACCGCCTTTTCCCCGGCCGCGATCTGCCGATTCACGAGTGAGGGGGCCGTGCCGGGCCGCGTGAGGAAATAGGCGACCACCACAAGGGCGATGCCCACCCCCACAGCCTTGAGGCCGACCCGGATCAACCGATCGATGGTTTGCTCACTCATAACTGAACTGAATTGTCGCGCCGAGAGTGAACCCGCTCAATCCGTCGGGGGGTAGATTTCCGGTACAGGCGGGCTCTGCTTCGACTCCGTCGCTTCTGAGGAGTCAGCCGCTCTCGGCGCTTCGCGCCAGGCCCTGGCGGACGATGTAGGCGGCGGCCTGCGTGCGGTTCTCGAGCTGGAGCTTCTCCAGCGCGTTGTGGATGTGGTTCTTCACCGTGCCTTCCGTGATGAAGAGGGTCGTGGCGATCTCCTTGTTGCTGATGCCGTCCGCCACGAGCTGCAGGACCTCGAGCTCGCGCCGCGTGAGCGCGGGCGTCTCGGGCGGCGGGGCCGGCGTGACCGGGTGGTGCGTGGTCCCGTCGCGGATCTGACCGAGCAGCCGCTTGGCGATGCCCGGAGAGAGGGGGGATTCGTTGCGCATCGCCGCCCTGATCATGGAGTAGAGATCCGCCGGGCGGAGGTTCTTCAGCAGGTAGCCCTGCGCGCCGAAGCGGATCGCCTCGAGCAGATGGTCATCGGACTCGGACACCGTCAAGATGAGGACCCTGGCGCTCGGCACCTGTTCCCGGATGAGGCGTGTCGCCTGGACCCCGTCCATCACCGGCATCTCGATGTCCATGACGACGACGTCCGGCTTCAGCGCGCGAGCCTTCTCGACCGCCTCCAGGCCGTTCTCGGCTTCGCCGACGACCTCCAGGCCGTCCTGCGCGTCGATGAGCTCCGCGATCGCGGAGCGGAAGAGGCCCCTGTCGTCGACGAGCAGGATGCGGATCGGCTCGGTCGGCTCCGCCAACATCTATATGGACGGGATCGGCGCTCGTGCGGGGACGTTGGGAAGCTCGGCGACGATGCGCGTGCCGCGGCCGGAGGCGGAGTCGATCAGCAGCGTGCCGCCGATCAGCTCCATGCGCTCGCGCATCGAGTGCAGACCGAACCCGCTCTCCGGTCGGACGGCTCTTCGGTCACGTCGAAGCCTTGGCCGTCGTCCTCGACGACGAACGTCACCGTGCCGTTGTCCTGGGCGATGCAGACCGTCGCCGCCGCCGCCCCCGAGTGCTTGCGCACGTTCGTGAGCGCCTCCTGGACGACCCTGATGATCTGGATCTCGCTGCGCGGCGGGAGCGCCAGGTCGTGCTCGAGGCTCGCCTCCAGCGACGTCGCGATCCCGCACTGGCTGCTGTACTTTTCCAAATAGGCGCGCAGGCTGTCGAGCAGGCTGCGCCCGACGCGGCTCGACTCGCGCATGTCGAGGATCGCCCCGCGGGCGTCGCCGTAGCCCTCCTCGCAGACGTCTGCGAGCTCGATCAGCTCGAGCGCGATCGCCGCCGTGAGGGCGTCCTCGCGCGAGGCGAGCAGGCGCAGCCGGAGGTGCACCGCCCCGAGCACCTGCGCGAGGCTGTCGTGCAGCTCCCGGGCGATCCGCTCCCGCTCGGCGAGGATCGCGCCCTGCCTTTCGCTCTCGCGCATTCGGGCGCTGGTCACGGCGATCGAGGCGATGTCGGAGAGAGTCGTCAGGAACTCCCGATCGCGCTCCTCGAAGGGGACCGCCGAGGTGCGGCCGGCCCAGACCTCGCCGAACGCCCTGCCCGAGCTGTGCACCTCGACCTGCATGCTCTCCTTGAGCTCCGCGGACGAGCGCGCCGAGCGCGCGTGCCGGAGATCGTGGAGGTCGTAGGACCCGTTGGCGTCGGGCACGATGCAGACTCCGTCCCGCGGGGGGGCCGCGCCCGCCGGCGTCGGGTCGAGCTGGACGGATCGGGTCGTGGCGTGGTTGAGGCAGACGGCCGCGTGGTCGCTCGCCAGCAGGTCGCGGCTGTGCCGGGCGACAGCGGCGAGCACGTCCGCGAGAGGATCCTGGTTGGAGATCCGAAGCAGCACGTCGTAGAAGGCGTGGCCCTCTCGCTGCCTTCGCCGCAGGTTCGCGACGACCTGGGCCGTCTCGGCCTGGGCGCGGGCGACGAAGTGGAACATGACGAACGAGAAGCCGACGATGGCGACGACGGTGAGCGCCGCAAGGACGATGTGGGGGCTGTAGTCGGCGAAGTTGTTCTCGATGACGAGGGAGCGGATCAGCTCGAGCGCAACGACGAAGAGCACGGGCAGGACGACGCCGGCAACCCTCAGGCGGCGGAGGGAGACCGACCCCGTGCCGGTCCCGGTCTTCTGTCGTCTCATATCACCGGGAGCTGACGCTCCAGGGCCTTCTGAGGGGTCCACTTTCCTTAGCTCCTTGGCTCCGTGGGGTTGCCGTAGATATCGACACCCAACAATGCCGGCCATAAAGCCGACTGTGCCATTCGGCATAGTATTCTACCGGTCGGGCGGCTGGAACGGCGGTCGGGCTTGGCCGTGGAGACTACGGAGAATTGCTCGGTAGCGATTACGGTTCTGTGTGTGGCTTTTCCACTTGTGGAGGTTCGCGTGTGCTTTTAGGGTCAACGGCGTGCCGAGTGGAATGCTTGCTCCAGCGACCGTGAACGGAGACCCCGGACTCTCCAATGCGCCGCTGCTTCGTGCCTTGCGCGGGGAGCCTGTGGAGCACATCCCCGTCTGGTTCATGCGTCAGGCGGGGCGTTCGCTGCCGGAGTATCGCGCCGTTCGCGAGCGTGCGACGCTGCTGGAGATCACGCACTCGCCGGAGCTTGCCGCGGAGGTCACGCTGCAACCTGTGCGCCGCCACGGCGTCGACGCCGCGATCCTCTTCTCGGACATCGTGACGCCGCTGGAGGCGGTCGGCGTGGACGTCGACATCCGTCCCGGCGTCGGTCCCGTGATCGCCACGCCGGTGCGCACCGCCCGCGATCTGCGGCGGCTGCGCCCGTTCGAGCCGGCCGCCGACGCGCCGTGGCTGGCGGAGGCCGTGCGCCTGACCTGCGCGGAGCTGAGCGTGCCGCTGATCGGCTTCGCCGGCGGGCCCTTCACACTCGCCAGCTACCTGGTCGAGGGCGGCCCATCCAAGTCCCAGGCCCGCGCGAAGGCCCTGATGCTCGCCGATCCCCCCACCTGGCGCGCGCTGCTCGAGTACCTCGCCGACGTCGCGCTGGCCTCGCTCGCCGCGCAGGTCCAGGCCGGAGCGCGGGCGGTGCAGGTGTTCGACAGCTGGATCGGGTCGCTGTCGGCGCGCCACTACACGGAGCATGTGCTGCCGGTCGTGAGGCGTCTGTTCGATGGGCTCGCGGCCCTTGGGGTGCCGCGCATCTACTTCGGCTTGGGTACCGGCCATCTGCTCGAGGCGATCGGCTCGGCCGGCCCGGACGCTGTGGGGCTCGACTGGCGCGTGCCGCTCCAGGAGGGCCGTCTGCGCCTGCCCGGAGGGATCGCTCTGCAGGGCAACCTCGATCCGGTCGCCCCCCTGGCGCCGCTCCCGGTGCTCGAGGCCGAGGTCGCCGAGGTGCTCGCCGAGGCGCCCGAGCGCGGATACGTGTTCAACCTCGGCCACGGCGTCGCGCCCGAGACCGACCCGGGCGTGCTGACGCATATCGTGGAGCTCGTCCACGCCCACCGCGCGGCTTCGCGAGAGGTGGAGCGGTGAGCGAAACCGCCGTCTTGGCGATGGCCTACGGGACCCCCGAGGGGCCCGAGCAGCTCGAGGCCTACTACACCCACATCCGCCGCGGGCGGCCCCCCACTCCCGAGCTGCTCGCCGAGCTGCGCGGGCGGTATGCGGCGATCGGCGGCCGCTCGCCGCTGCTGGAGCTGACGCGCGCGCAGGTGGCGGGGATCGAACGGGCGCTCGCCGAAGCGGGCCGCCCCGACATCCGGGTCGCGCTGGGGATGAAGCACGCGGCGCCCTTCATCGAGGACGCCGTCGCCGAGCTGGCGACCGGCGGCGCACGCCGGATCGTCGGGCTGGTGCTCGCGCCGCACTACTCGCGGATGAGCGTCGGCGAGTACACCGAGCGGGTACAGGCCGCGGCCGCGGCCGCGCGGCGGGCGGGCGGCCCGAGGTTTCGGTCGTGCCCTCCTGGCACCTCGCGCCCGGCTACCTCGACTTCCTCTCCACGGCGCTGGAGGACGCGCTGCGGACGCTGCCCCCGGAGGCCAAGGAGCGGGTACACGTCCTCTTCACCGCCCACAGCCTCCCCAAGCGGATCCTCGCCGAGGACGATCCCTACCCCGCGCAGCTGCATGAGACCGCCGCCGCGGTGGCCTCATGCACCGGCCTCGAGCGCTGGTCGGTGGCGTGGCAGAGCGCGGGGCGCACGCCGGAGCCGTGGATCGGCCCCGACGTCCTGGAAGCGATGAACGAGCTGGCCGCCTCCGGCGCGAGCGCCGTCGTGGTCTGCCCCGCGGGCTTCGTCGCCGACCACCTCGAGATCCTCTACGACCTCGACGTCGAAGCGGTCGAGCGCGCGCGGGAGCTGGGGATCGCCTTCGCCCGAACCGCCTCGCCGAACACCGACCCGCGCCTCTTGGACGCGCTCGCGGGCGTCGTCCTCGACAGGCTGGCTCGGGAACAGGTCACGGCATGAGCCGGACGTGCCCGCGGCGATGAGCGAGCGGCCCCTCGTCGCGATCGTCGGAGGCGGGATCGCCGGCCTCGCCGCCGCCGACCGTCTGGACGGCGTGCACCGCGCGGCCGGCGGCGCGAGCTCCGCGGGGCCGCGGATCGTCCTGCTGGAGGCGAGCGGGCGCATCGGCGGCAACATCCGCACCGAGGAGTTCGCCGGACGTCCGCTCGACGTCGGGGCCGAGGCGCTGCTTGCGCGCGTGCCCGGGGCGCTCGAGCTCTGTCAGGAGCTCGGGCTCGAGCACGATCTCGTGGCGCCCACCGAGGACCAGCCTTACGTGTGGACCGACCGTCTGCGCCCGCTGCCGCCGCGGCTGATGTCCGGCGTGCCCGACGGCTCGCGGGCGCTGATCGGCTCCGGCATCCTCTCGCCGGTGGGCCTCGCCCGCGCCGGCGTCGACCTGATCGTGCCCGCCCGCCGGCCGAAGCGCGACGTCTCGATCGGAGCGCTCGTGCGCGGCCGCCTGGGCGATGAGGTGCTCGAGCGGCTGATCGACCCGTTGCTCGGCGGTATCCACGCGGGCAACTGCGACGAGCTCAGCGTGCGCGCGGCCGCGCCCCAGCTCGAGGCAGCGCTGCGGAAGCGGCGGAGCCTCGTGCGCGGACTGCGCGCGCTCTCGAGGGCATCGCCACAGGCTCCGATGGGGCCGACATTCCTGACGCTCAGCGGCGGCCTCGAGGAGCTGGTGCGGACGCTGCGCGAGCGGCAGGCGTGCGTCGAGTTCCGGACGCGGACCGCGCCGCGGAGCCTCTCCCCGCTGCCCGCCGGCGGCATGCGCCTCACGCTGACCGACGGTGAGAGCCTCGACGCCGACCACGTGATCCTGGCCGTGCCCGCGTTCGCCGCGGCGGCCATCCTCGGCGAGGCCTGCCCGGCGGCGGCAGGGGAGCTCGAAGGGATCTCCTACGCGTCGGTGGCGACGATCGCGCTCTCCTATCCGATCGAGGCGTTCGACAGCCGGCCGGCCGGGAGCGGCTTTCTCGTGCAGCGCAACCGCGGGCACACGATCACGGCCTGCACGTGGTCTTCGGCGAAGTGGTCGCACCTCGCGGGCGACACGGTGCTGTTGAAGTGCTCCGCCGGCCACGCCGGCGACGGCGCTGCGCTCGACCTCGACGACGAGCAGTTGATCGGCTCGGCGCGCGCGGATCTCGCGCAGGCCATGGGCCTCCACGCGGCGCCGCTGGAGGCGAAGGTGTTTCGCTTCGAGCGGGCGCTGCCGCAGTACACGGTGGGCCATCGGGAGCGCATCGCGCGCATCGACGCGGCGCTGGTCGGGCTTCCGGGGGTGAGCCTCTGCGGCGCCGCGTACCGAGGCGTCGGCGTGGCAGGCTGCATCCGCGACGGCCAGACCGCGGCCGACGGCGTGCTCGCCGCGCTGAGCCGCTCACCCGAAGACGTCGAGCAGCAGACGGCCCCGTGCTGATCCGGCGGCGATGACGGACGACCTCGCACAGGCCGACGCGCGCGACGGCGTCGCCGCGCGCGATGGCGCCTCCGCGAGCGATGGCGCCCCCGCGGCTGTTCATCGGGGTGGTGGGCTGCTCGCCGCTGTGACGAGACGGCGCCTCGCGATCTGGGCGACGGGGACGGCGCTGGTCGGGTGGGCGATGATGACCCTCGGAGCATTTGTGCGTGCCTCCGAATCGGGACTCGGCTGCCCCGATTGGCCCGCGTGCCACGGCAAACTCGTGGCCGGCGGCCACCACGCCCTGATCGAGGAGGCCCACCGCTGGCTCGCCACGATCCTCGTCGTCGCGGTGGTAGGCCTCGCGTTGATGGTCTTTCGCGACTACCGCCGTGAGCGGCGGCTGACCCGTCCGGTGACCTGGATGCTCGCGATGCTCGCGCTCCAAGTCGTGCTGGGCGGAGTGACGGTGCTGCTCAGCAACGTCGCCTGGACCGTGGTCGCCCACTTCGGCGCGGCGGCGCTGCTGGTGTGGTCGATCGCGCTCGTGGCCGTGCGACTCGCCTTCCCGGCCGGCGAGCGGGCGCCGCGCGACTCCTTCTCGCGGCTCACCGCATGGTTCGTCGCGCTCACCTTCGGCCTGCTCCTGGCGGGCTCGACGCAGGCCAACGCCGGCTCCAACACCGTCTGCGGCCACGGGTTCCCGCTCTGCAACGGCTCGCTGCTGCCGACCTTCAACCACCTCGTCGCGATCGCCCTGATCCACCGCGTGTGGGCCGGGGCGGTGCTCCTCCTCGCGGTGTTCGTGCTCCTGCGCAGTCGCCGCGATCGCACCGACTCGCCCGCGATCAAGCGGACGGCGGCTGCCGTCTGCGTCATGTTCTTCGTGCAGGCCTTCCTCGGGTTCCTCATCATCGGCGTCACCGACACCACCGCCACCGAGGTTGTGCACTCCTCGTTCGCGGCGGCTACGTGGCTGGCGCTGGCGACGCTGGGGTCGTTGACGTGGACGACGGGCCGGGCAGCCTCTTACGGCTGACCTGGACGCCGGCCGAGCGGACGCTCAGGGCTGATACGGGCAGCTCGGGTCGGAGGCGAGGTGGTCGCCGGTCACCGCGTAGGCGCGCGCGCGGCTGCCGCCGCAGATCTCGCGGAACTCGCAGCGGGCGCACTTGCCCTTGAGCGCTTCGGGGTCGCGCAGTTCGCGGAAGAGGGGCGAGTCGCGGTAGATCGCGACGGGGTCCTGCTCGCGCACGTTGCCCGCCGAGATCGGCAGGAAGCCGGAGGGCATGACCTCGCCGATGTGGGAGACGAACATGAAGCCGCGGGCGTCGTTGACGCCCTTCGCGTGCTCCGGACGGTCGAGACCGTCGGCGAAGTGGAAGCCCGCGCCCGACGTCGGGCCTGAGTGTTCGCGCACGATCCGCCGATAGTGCGGCGACGCGGTCGCCTTGATGTCGAAGCTGACCTTCCCGTTGAGCTCGTACAGCCGCTCGAGCACCTCCTCGTGCCTCTCGGGGCTCAGCATCTCCAGCTGCTTGCCGCGGCCGACGGGGACGAGGAAGAAGACCGACCACTGCACGACCTCGACCGACTCCAGCAGCGGCACGAGCTTCTCGAACTGGTCGGCGTTCAGCGCGCACATCGTGGTGTTCACCTGGATCGGCAGTTCCTCCGCGAGCGCGTTTTCGATGCCTTTGAACGTGCGGTCGAAGGAGCCTTCGAAGCCCCGGAAGCGGTCGTGCACCGCCGGGTCGGCGGCGTCCAAACTGAACGCCACCCTGCGGATGCCCGCCTCGCGGGCTTCGCGCATCCGCGCGCGCGTCGGCAGCGCCGTGGCGGTCGGCGTCAGCGACACCCGCAGGCCTTTTTCGTCGGCGTGGCGCGCGAACTCGAACAGGTCGCGGCGCATCAGCGGATCGCCGCCCGTGAGCACGAGGATCGGGCGCGTGCCGAAGCCGGCGAGCATGTCGATCAGGCGCATCCCCTCCTCGGTGTCGAGCTCGCGCGGGTCGCGCTTGTGCTGCGCGTCGGCGCGACAGTGTTCGCAGGCGTAGGCGCACGCCCTCGTCACCTCCCACGCGATCGTGAACGGCGCGTCGTCGAAGTCGTGCATCATCTCCATCCGCTGATCCCGCTCTTCGCGGGCCGCCCTGGCGGCGGGGGCGAGCTGGGGCGGCAACTGCGACAATCCCTTCATAGCGGAAACCCTAGCGGGGTGCGTGCCACGTCCAACGGTGGCATCTACTGGCTGGGCCGCGTGGAAACCACGGACGCGCAGGCGCGGATGGCGCGCCCCGCCACAGCTCGAGGTTCGACCGAATCGGGCCGGAGCGATCACGCTCGACATATCCAGAGCCGGCGCGATGCTCGTCACGGTGGTGCGGTAGCGCCGAGCGCGAGCCCGGTCGCTAGCTTTTTGGGCGTCCCGGAAGCATCCTCATTGGGCGCCGTCGCCCAAAGTCACCGCGAGCTCCTGTGCCGTCCACACCACAACACCCGTCGGATCCCCCAAGCGGGGAGGCCACCCGTCGGAGGGTCGCGGAGCGCGACTTGGTGAGGGCGCAGCGCACGCGGGTGCTCCGGCGTCAGCGCCTGCTGGCGCTCGCGACCGTCGTGCTCGTCGTCGCGGCCGTCATCCTGGTTGCGCTGAGCACGATCACGCCCGCCACGCGACGTCATGCCGGCGCGGGCAGCTCCCACCCGGAGCACGACCGAGACGCGCAGCCCGGCCGCGACACCACCCTCCTCTTTCGCGGTTGGGCTGCGGGTGGTGCGGCTCGTGGACAGGAGTCGGACGATCGATCTCCCGAGCGGGACGGCTGAGCCTCGCACACTGCTCACCTACGTCCGTTACCCGGCGCTCGGACCGTCTGAGGGGACCGACGTGATGGGCGCGCCCGCGGCGCGAGCGGACGGCCCTTTTCCACTTGTCGTGTTCGGACATGGCTTCGCCCTCACACCCGGGGCCTACGCGTCCATGTTGCAGAGTTGGGCACGCGCGGGGTATGTGGTGGCTGCTCCCGTGTTCCCGCTCGAGAACGCGAACGCGCCCGGCGGTCCCGATGAGTCCGACCTGGTTGATCAGCCCCGCGATATGCGCTTTGTCATCTCCGGCATTCTCGCGGCCGCCGGCGCGAGCTCCGGCCCCTTCGCCGGATTGGTCGACCCGGCACAGATCGCGGTCGCGGGACATTCCGACGGCGGGGACACGGCGCTTGCGGTCGCATACAACCGCTACTATCGCGACCCGCGGGTGAGCGCGGCGGTCATCCTGTCGGGCGCCGAGATGCCGGGCGTGGGGGGGTTCGCATTCCCGCGCGGGAGCCCACCGTTGCTGGCGATACAGGGGACAGCCGACAGCGTCAATCCGCCAAGCTCGACGCACGCGTTCTTCGACGTGGCACAACGACCCAAGTACCTGCTCAGCCTGCCGGGCGCGGGACATCTGCCGCCCTACTCCACGCAGCAGCCACAACTCGGGATCGTCGAGCGGGTGACAATCGCGTTCCTTGACGGATATCTCAAGCACAAGCCCGCGGCCCTGTTGCGTCTCCCCTCGCTTGGCAGCGTTCCAAAGACCGCTTCGCTGGTGTCCGAGCCGTAGGAGAGGGGGCTGCAGGTACTTCAGCCGTCGCGATTCCACCCTCGTGATCCAGCGCTTGGATCTTGACGCGCTGGAAGCCGGACTGCTTCAGCGCTTCATCCCACCAGGCGACGTTGGCGGGATACTCCCACCGTCCGGTGGCCAGGCGGGCGGCGTTCTTCAGCAACCGCCACGCACCGGGGAGTCCTCGACGTGCGATCTTGCGCAGCTTGGCGCCCACTACGCGACGGTCGCGGGACTGAATGGGGTTGAGCGAGAACATCATGTCGCCTATCACGATCCGTCCGCCCGGCTTGAGCACCCGTCTGGCTTCGGCGAGGGCGCGGCGCTTGTCGGCGTGGCGCAGCTCGTGCAGACAGTAATTTGAGACCACGAGATCGGCTATGCCGTCGACGAGAGGAAGGCTTACGGCAGAGGCCACCACGCTCTCGATGTTGGGGAGGTTTGCGCTGGCGGCCTTCACGCGCAGGTAGTCGCGCATCGCGGGCGAGCTGTCGATCGCCCACACGCGAGCGACGCGAGCGGCGAAGGCGAGTGACAGCAATCCCGTGCCGGAGCCGAGGTCGACGACGATGTCCTGCGCCTGGGGCTCCGCCAACTCGACTATTCGCTCGCGCAGGTCGCGAAACCCGGGACTGCGCGCGATCACCTCAGCCTCGGCGACGCGCGCGTCCCAGTCCTTGGGAGACGCGAACATGCCACAACCTTTTACAGACCACCTAAGCGCATGTTATGCACCCCAATAGAGTCTTCTCATCTACGATCGAAACCTTCAGGTTGTGCGCCACTCCCGCTTGGCGTCCTCCTCCATGCGCTCCAGCCGCACGTAGTAGTCGGGAAACTCGTTGAGGTGGGCGAGCGCGATCTTCCCGGTGACGAGCGGATCGTCGCCGGTGACGTCGGTGGCGGGGTCGTGCGACCCGTGCTCCAGCTCGACCTCCATGCCGTCGCGGAACTGGGCGACGTCGAACCGGGCGCGGGACCAGTCGATGCCGATCGCCTCGCCCACTTCGCGGGCCTGGTCCTCGGTGATGCGCTTGGGCGAGGTCATGCGACCGCGCTCAGCGCTTGCGCCTGTAGCGCAGCTCGGCGAAGTGCGTGAGCAGGATGCCCACAAGCAGCGACACCACGATCACGATGATGAGCGGCGTGTTGCTCTTGCCGAAGATCCAGTTGACCTGGACCTCTTTGACGTTGAGCACCGCGAACAAGGTCATGAGCACCGCGAGCAGAACCAAGCCTCCGGTGCGAGCCATCTCGCGCCGGCTGCGCTGGCGCTCCGGTGTTTGGGTTGACTCGGACATCGGCAGCGTGATCCTACCCGCTGGAACCGGTCTCGCAACCGCGATCTACGCGGCGGGTGGGGGGCTCTCGGCGGCGGGCGGGGAGCTCTCGGCGGCAGCGGCGTGGGCCGCAAGCTCGGCCTGGACCCAGGAGCAGCCCGCGGAGAGCTCGGCGACGCCCATGGCGGCGGCCACGTTGAGGGCCATGCCGTGGCGGAAGAAGTCGTCGAGGCGCTCGGGGTCGGCGCCCGAGAGCTCCCCCACGAACGCCACCAGCTCGGCGTAGCGGCGGCGCACTCGCGCGCGCACGAGGGGGTCGTCGCAGGCGGCGTAGGCCTGATGCTGGAGCATCAGGTAGTCGCGATCGGTGGAGAGCAGCTCCTTGTAGGCGCCCCCCATGGCCATGAGCACGTCCTCGCAGTCCTCGGGGGCGCGGCCGGCGCGGAACTCGGCGGCCGCCAGCGTGAACGTGTCGGTGAAGCGCTCGAAGCAGTGGTCGACGGCGGCGAGGAACAACTCGCGCTTGCCCGCGAACAGGGAGAAGACGTACGGCTGGGCGACACCGACGCGGCGCGCGATGCGATCGACGGGGGTACCGTGGAGGCCGCTGCTCGCGAACTCGTGGACGGCGGCGGAGATCAGCGCCTCGCGACGCTCGGCGGCGGGGATGCGCCGGCGCTGCCCCCGCGCGCGCGGGGGGCAACCACAATCGGAGCATCGTCCCCCCAGCCGCACTCGCGCGCGCGTGGGGGGGCCACAATCGGAGCACCGTCCCTCCCAGCCTCACGCGTACGCGCGCGCGCGCGCGAGTCCCCTCCGCAGGGACATCACCACCCAGCTCCCCCTCCGCGGCAACACGGCCACCCGGCCGTGTCGAGTCCACCGGCTCCTCGGCGGGATCAGGCCTCGGACTCGACGGCTCGACGCTCATGCGGTGTCTCCCGCAAGCACCGCGAGCGGCGCCTCAGCCACGGTCCGATCCTGCGCGTCCGCAACCAGCGCGGCGTCGGCCGCACGGGGAGTGCGGAACGGCAACAGCAAGGCCACGAGCGCGCCGGCGCCGAGCACGGCGACCCCGACCCACATGGCGGGGATCAGCCCGCTGACGAACGTTTGCGGCGAGGAGTAGCCGCCCGAGCCGGTGAACACCGACGCGAGCACGGCCACGCCGAGCACGCCGCCGACCTCGCGGATGGCGTTGTTGGCGCCGGAGGCCTGGCCGGCCTGGTCGACGCGCACGGCCGAGAGCACCGCGTTGGCTGAGGGGGCGAATACGAGCGACATGCCTGCGCCGGCCATGATGAACGGAATCAGCATGTGCGTGTAGGGGAGGCTCGTGGAGGTCATGCGCGGCGAGCCAGCCGAGCGAGACCGCCTGCAGGGTGAGCCCGGCGACCATGAACGGGCGCGAGCCGAAGCGCTCGGAGAAGATGCCCGCGAACGGGGCGACGAGCATCGAGGCGCCGGTCCATACGAGCAGCTTCAGGCCGGCCTGAAGGGGCGTGTTGCCAAGCACGTTCTGCATGTACTGGGAGAGGAAGAAGATCGAGCCGAACATGCCGAAGTACATGGACAGCGACACCACGTTGGTGACCGCGAAGGAGCGCTTGGCGAAGAAGCGCATCGGGAGCATCGGCTCGGGCGCACGGCGCTCCCAGGCGACGAATCCGGCGAGCAGCAACGCGCCGCCGATCAGGGAGGCGAGGATCGTGGGGCTGGTCCAGCCGAGCGACTGGGAGCGCACGAGACCGAACACGATCCCGAAGGCGCCGGCGCCGGCGAGCAGGAGGCCGGGCAGGTCGAGCGTGCCGTAGGGGCCGCGGCTCTCGGCGAGCCTGCGCAGCGCGACCGGAAGAAGCACGAGGCCGATGGGGACGTTCAGCCAGAAGATCCAATGCCAGGAGATGCCCTGGACGACGGCGCCTCCCACGAGCGGGCCGATGGCGACGGCGGTGCCGGAGATGCCCGACCACACTCCGAGCGCGATCCCGCGGCGCTGCGCCGGGAAGGCGTCGGCGAGCAGCGTGAGCGTGAGCGGGGTGACGACCGCCGCGCCGGCGCCCTGGACGGCGCGGGCGGCGACGAGCAGGCCGCTGGTGGGCGCCAGCGCCGCGGCGGCGGAGGCGGCCGTGAACAGGGAGAGCCCGGCGAGAAACATGCGCTTGCGCCCGAAGCGATCGCCGAGCGCGGCGCCGGTGAGCAGGAGCACTGCGTAGGCGAGCACGTAGGCGTTGACCGTCCACTCGAGCGATTGGATCGAGGCGCCGAAGTCGCGTCTGATGCTTGGCAGCGCCACCGAGACGACGAGGTTGTCGAGCACCACCATGAAGAGGGCGACCGACACGATTCCCAGGGTCCAGTTTCTGCGTGTGGACGTCACGTGGATCTCCATGCTCGCAATGGGCCGAGGGTCCGGCTTCTGCGTGTGGCTGTCATGCGGCGATCTCCCATGCTCATGTGCATCCATTTTCCTCTAGCTTAGCAGTCGCTAATAATTTTTGGGGGAGTGGTTCGTGCAGGGTGTCCCGGACGGGCGATCGGAATGGAGAGTCGGCGGGCGGCCCGACCGGCGCCCCCACCGGCGAGAACCGGCGCGCAACGAGCAGACCAGTGCGAGGATGACGGCGGGTGAGGACGAATAGGGTTGCCAGGATGATTGAAGCCAGGACGATGATTGGAGCCAAGCGAGCTCGGATGCTGCTCCTCGCCGCGGCGGCGGGCGCGCTCGCGCTGAGCGGGTGCGGATCGGGGGGCACGAAGACGGTGTCGGTGTCAAGCGCCACGACCTCCGGGACGACCACCCGGAGCACGACCGCCACGAGCACGACCCCCTCCTCTCCCAAGACCACCGGCACCGGCACGACGGCGCCCGGCGGCGCAGAAGCGACGCGCACGACCACCGCTCCCGCGTTCACCAAGGAAACCACGAGCGCCGAAGGCTTGAGCGGGGCGCTGGCCGTGGTCAAAGCCCGCGGGTACACAGCCAACAACAGCTCGGACTACCACTCGGGCCAGACATTGCGCGTGCTCGTCGCGACTCGGACGGGCTCGGGCGACGGCTATGCGCAGCAGGCGTTCTTCTTCGTGGGCGGCCGCTACATCGGCACCGACACGAGCGAGCCGAGCGCGGGGGTCAAGGTGGTGGGACAGAGCGACACCGAAGTGACGCTCGCCTACCCCCTCTACAGGCCGCACGACCCGCTGTGCTGCCCGGGCGCGGGGCAGGCGACGGTGCGCTTCCAGCTCAACAACGGTCGCCTCCTCGCGCTCGACCCGATCCCGCCGGCCAGCTCGAGTACCGGCACGAGCAGGCAGTAGGGACGCCCAGGACCTTCGCGATACTGCGTCCTCGCTCGCTTACGTGCCGAGCACGCTACGCTCGCTGCGTCCTAGTCTCGCTCGATCCTGACCGCCCCTTCCGCGATTTGAGATTCGGAGCCCTGCGATTGGAATGCTCCGCACGGGTACATTGCTCGGAGACGCCTCTCAACCAGGAAGGGATCCGATGAGCCCAGCGATCGAAGGCCGTGCCGAGGAGCTGCTGAAAGCGAAGAACTTCTGTGTCGTGTCCACCATCCGCCCGGACGGATCGATACACGCGGCGCCCACATGGGTGGACGTGCAGGACGGCCGCCCCGTGCTGAACACCGCCGAGGGGCGCGCCTGGCCGCGCAACCTGGAGCGCGACCCGCGCGTGACGCTGACCGTGCAGAACATGGAGAACCCCTACGAGTACGTCACGATCCGCGGACGCGTGGGCGAGCGCACCACCGAGGGAGCCGACGAGCACATCGACGCGCTGGCGATGAAGTACATGGGGCAGGAGTCCTACCCCCTGCGCCAGCCCGGCGAACAGCGCGTGATCGTGCGGATCGACCCGGAGCACGTGCACGTATACCCCAGCTGACGCGTCACGCGGGGGCTCACCCCCGCGTGACACGTCCCAACAGCCGCCTCCACAGCGACGGGGGGCGCGGCTGGGTGCGCAACCACTCGTCGCGCATCACCAAGTCCCCCCGGCGGCGGGCCGCGATCACGCACTTCGTGTGGGCATGACGGCGAGCGCTTTTGTCGTCTTCGGGAAAGATCAGCATGTGGTCGCTGAGCGCCGCCAGCTGCCGCCCGCAAAAAGGGCAGCGGTAGGTCGCGGGCTTGCGGTTATGGGCGCTTCGAACCGTCCACCATCGAGCCGCGGGCAATCTTGACATGACCGCATTGTCGCGGCGATAGCCTGCAAGACAGGCGTGGTGCGCGATGACTGCAAGCGGCGATCCAAATTCGAAGGCGAACGCAGGCTCTCAGCCCGCGACGTCGAGCGACGATCCGAAGCCGCCCGCGCCGAGCGCCACCTCCCGCCGCGCCGACCCGAGCGCAGACCTCGACCCGGCTGACCATGCCGAGCTGGTGCACGAGGCGCGCAAGGCGATCAAGCGCATGCGGGCGCTCGCGCGGCTGCTGCGCCATGAGGTCGGCGAGGCGGAGTTCGACCGCATCAACGCCTCGCTGCGCGCGGCGGGACAGCGCCTGGCGGGGGCACGCGACGCGGAGGTGCGGCTCGCCACGCTCGAGCGGTTGAGCGCGCGCCATCCGAAAGCTCTCGCGCTCGAGGGCATCGAGCTGCTGCGCACCCGCCTGGAGCACGAGCGAGCGCAGGGGAGCGGACAGACGGGGGTGCTCGGCGATATCGCCGACATGCGCCGCGACCTCTCGCGCTGGGATCTGCTCGACCACGACTTCGAGCGCCTCGCGCCCGGGCTGCGGCGCGTCTACCGCGAAGGGCGCCGCCGCTACGCCCGCGTGAAGCGCGAGCGCGCGCGCAAGGCGGAGGACCTTCACGAATGGCGCAAGCGCGTCAAGAGCCTCTACTACGCGCTCGACATGCTCGGCGGGGCGAGCGCGAAAGGGACACGGGGCGTAACCAGGCGCGCCGAGCGCCTCGGGGACATGCTCGGCGAGGAGCACGATCTGTGGATGCTCGCCGTCTATGCCGAGGAGCATCCGGACGCATTCGGCGCCGAGGACTCCGCGCGCGAGGTCCTGCTGGAGCTCACCGAGCGACGGCGCAAGCGTCTGCGCAAGCGGGCGCTCGCCGCCGGAGCGCGCCTCTACGGAGACCGGCCGGGCACGTTCACGCGCCACGTGGGCGACGCGCTCAGCCACTGATTCAGGGTTTCCCCGGGCGCCGCCGATGTACTTGGCGACCGCATGCCCGTACGCGCACCACGACTCCATCCCTCGACCCTCCTCCTCGCCGCCCTGATCGGGGGGTTGGGAGTCTTTGCGCTCCACACCATGCTCGACTTCGGAGGCAAAGGACTCGACGGGGTGTTCGGAGACGGCGTCTACAACGTCCTGATGCTCGGCTCGGCGCTGGCGGTGCTGGCGCGGGGAGCCTCGGCCGGCGAGGAGCGCGCCGCCTGGCTTGCGATGGGCGCCGGGCTGCTGTTCTGGAGCCTCGGCGAACTGTATTACTCGCTGTTCATCGAAGGCACGAGCGCAGAAGCGGGCGGGAGCGTGTCTCCCGCCGACGCGCTCTACCTGGCGATGTACCCGTGCTTCTACGTGGCGGTCGTCCTGCTCGCCAGACGCCACCTGCGGGACGTGCGCGCCAGCATGTGGCTTGACGGGCTTATCGCCGGACTCGGCGCGGCGAGCGTGGCGTCCGCGTTGATCCTCCCGCCCATCCTCGACCACGCCACCGGCGCGCACGGCTCGATCGTGGTGTCGCTTGCCTATCCCATCGGCGATTTCCTGCTGACGGCCTTCGTGCTCGGCGCGATCGGCATCATCGGCCGGCGTCCCGGCGCAATGTGGCTGCTGATCGCCGCCGGAATGCTCATCAGCGCGCTGGCCGACTCGACCTACCTCTATCAAACGGCAACCGACTCCTATCGGTCGGGCACGTGGCTCGAATGCCTGTGGCCGTCCGCGGCGATCCTGCTTGCGATCGCCGCCTGGATGCCCGCAAGCCGCGTGCAGCCACGCCGGATGCAGAGCTGGCCGATGATGTCGGTGCCGACCATCGCGCTGCTCAGCGCGGTCGGCGTGCTCGTGTACGGCAACCTTGGACCGCGGCTCACGGTTGCGGCTGTGATCTTGGCGGCGGCGACGGTGCTCGCGGTGGGGGCCCACCTGCTGGTCACCTGGCGCGAGAACCTCGCCCTGCTCGTGCACTCCCAACGCCTGTCGCTCACCGATCCGCTCACCGGTCTCGGAAACCGGCGGCGGTTGATGGGGGATCTGCGGCTCGCGTGCGAGACCGCCCACCCTGAGGAGCCGTGCGGGCTCGTGCTGTACGACCTCGACGGCTTCAAGCTCTACAACGACACCTTCGGCCATCCCGCCGGGGACACCTTGCTGGTGCACTTGAGCGAGCGTCTGCAGCGCGCCGTGGAGACCCACGGGACCGCCTACCGCATGGGCGGCGACGAGTTCTGCGTGCTGTTCGACCTCTCCCGGGACGACGGCGAGAGCCTCGTGGGGGCGAGCCTCGCGGCACTCACCGAGCAGGGACCCGGCTTCTCGATAACGGCGTCGCACGGAGTGGTGCGAATCCCGGGAGAGATGAGCGATCCCGCCTCGATCCTGCAGCTCGCCGACCAGCGCCTGTACCGGCGCAAGGAGGAAGCCGCCGCGCTGCGCGTGGGGTCCCGCCTGAACGTGGACGCCGGCGGCGGGCTGCTCGCGCGCGGACGGCTGCTCGCGCCGGACGGGCTTCTGCGCTCAGACGACGCTCACGACGGTGAGCAGGCTCTCCCCCTTGGGGAGCACGACGGAAGCCCGCTCGCCGGCGCGACGCCCGAGCAGGGCGCGGGCGACCGGCGAGTCCGCCGACAGCCGCCCCTCTGAGGGCGAGGCGTCGTGCGAGCTGACGATCCGCCAGGTGCGCTCCACGCCCGCCTCGTCGCTCACCACGACGGTCGAGCCGAAGCCCACGGCGCCGTTTCCGGCCTCTGACTGCTCCACCACGGCGGCCGTGGAGATGCGCTCGCGCAGTTTCGCGATCTTCGTCTCCAGGTGAGCCTGGTCGTTCTTGGCGTCGTGATACTCGCTGTTCTCCTTCAAGTCGCCCCACTCACGAGCCGTTTTGATGCGCTCGGCGATCTCGCGACGGCCGTCTCCCTCGAGAGCGGCGAGCTCCGCCTCGAGCTCGGCGAGTCCCTCGACGGTGATCATGTTGGCTGCTTCGGCGCTCATTCCGGGCGAAGCCTACCCGCAATGCGGAGCCCGCCGGTCGCCCGCCCCCGGCACACCCACCACCATGACCCCCGAGACACCGACTACAACCGCGCCCTTGACACCGGCGTCCAGCTCAGAAGTAGGTGGCGGGGCGCGTCGAGAGCAGCGCATACATCTGCACGATCGCCGCCTGCACGAGCAGTTGCGAGGCGGGTGGCGAGCCGAACACGAACAGCCCGCTCTTCAGGCGCCGGTTGACCCACATGTAGTTCACGTAGGACTGCGCGAGCCGCGCCCCGGGTGGGTCATGGGTGACCGAGTCGAGGTACATCAGGTTCCTGAAGTACACGGCCGGGAAGAACGGGTTTTCGCCAAGCAGCCGTTCGAGCGTGAAGTACGACAGCGCCGCGGCGGCTGTCTGGCGCGCCTGGTAGAGGTAGGCGCCGTTGCCGGTCGCCTGGTAGAGCAGCGCCCCCGCGCCGATCATCGACCCCTGGTTGTAGCTCCACAGCGCCTGGCCGATGGCGCCGTGCTGGCGGATGTGATCGAAATACAGGCCGCTCGGCGCCATCAGGCAGCTGCGCACCCATTCGTAGGCCGTTTGCGCGAACTGCAGATAGGCGCTGTTGGCGGTCAGGCGGTATAGCTGCACGCCGAGCTCGGCGGCGGGACCGTCGGTGACCGTGTTGCGGTCGGTGTTGCTCGGAGAGTCCGAGAACGGCACCCCGCCCGGGCAGGCGAGCTTCGGGTCGGTCTGCCAGGCGGCCATCACGAACGCCATGATCTGCTCGGCCTTTTCGAGCAGGGGCGCTTCGTGGCGCAGCTTGTAGAGGCGCGCGAGCTCGATCCCCACCCACTCGTTGTCGTCGTAGTAGCTCACTCCGCCGGGCGGCACCGTGCTGCCGTTGAACGACGGCAACGTCACGGGCGGGACGCCGGCCGTTTCAGGCGCTTCCGTGCCTTCTTCGGCGGCTTCTTCCGTTTCGGGCTGTTCGCCGGGAAGCGGTTCGCCGGCAGGGGCGGATGGGCCCCAATATCTCGCCAGGCCGTACATGTGCACCTGCAGTTCGCGCGAGTACGTCACCGACTGCTTGGCCGCCTGACCCGGGATGTTGGAGACGCTCACGGTCGCCGCCAGCGCTTGGGAGAAGGGCCACAGGAATGAGTACGGTTCGCCGACGTAGAGGCCCGTGCCGGGGATGTAGAAGCTCTGCTGCATCGCCCCATACCCGAGCAGCGCCCGCGCAGGATTGCCGTGCAGGCCGGGCTTGCGCTTGGGCTTCTTCTTCGTGTGCCTGCTCGTCTTCGTGTGCGTGCCCGAGCCCACCGACGCGCCGCCCGTGTTGGATGAGCTGTGGGCGAATTCGCCGGGCCGCGCCGACTTGCGCGGATATTCGGCGCCCGCCGGATAGCGCGACCCGGCGCCCTCCCCTCCGTGCCGGTGGACGGCCGCCCGGGCAGGGGAGCCCGGCGACGCGAGCACGCCCGCGACGGCCAGGGCGCTCGCCACGGCAAGGACGCCGATGACGGCGGGGATGCCCGCGACGGCCGCCGGCAGCGACCGAGCGCAGGCACGTCGGATATGGCCGTGCCACCTGATCAAGATCAGTCTCCCACAACAAACCACATACGCAAAGGATGCGGTCGGGGGTATTGTGCCCGGCCTGGGGGACGACTGTGCCCGGCGTGGCGACGACGTTAGGAGAGAAGCGTGACGACAGTCAGAGAGGCCGTGTTCGAGATGCTTCGCGAACGCTCGATGACGACGGTGTTCGGAAACCCGGGCTCCACCGAGCTTCCGATGCTCACCGAGTTCCCAGCCGACTTTCGCTACGTGCTCGGTCTGCAGGAGGCCACCGTGGTGGGACTCGCCGACGGCTACTCCCAGGCGAGCGGCCGGCCGGCGCTCGTCAACCTCCACACGGCCCCCGGGGTGGGCAACGCGATGGGGGCGATCTTCAACGCTCAGGCCAACAAGAGCCCGCTCGTGATCACCGCCGGCCAGCAGTACCGCTCGCTGATGACCCTGCAGGCCAATTTGACAAACCGCGACGCCACCCATATGCCGCGGTCGCTCGTGAAGTGGAGCTACGAGCCACCACGCGCGCAGGACGTCCCCCATGCGCTCGCGCGGGCGATCCACACCGCGGCGCTGCCTCCGCGCGGACCCTCCTTCCTGTCGATCCCGATGGACGACTGGGGGGCCGAGGTGGACGACGCGGCGGTGCGCCACCAGAGCGGCCGCTCTGTGTCGGGCACGAGCATGCCGGGCGCCGCCATGATCTCCGAGATCGCCGAGCGGCTGCGGAGCGCCGAGCGCCCCGCGCTCGTCGCCGGTCCCGACATCGACGCCTCCGGCGGCTGGGACGCCGCCGTCAGGCTCGCCGAGCTCCAGCGCCTGCCGGTCTACGCCACGCCCGCTCCCGGCGGCGGACGGATCGGCTTCCCGGAGGATCATCCGCTCTTCCAGGGCATCCTCCCGCCGGCCGTGCTCCCCGTCGGGGAAATGCTCGCCGCGCACGACCTCGTGCTGGCGGTGGGCACGTCCGTCTTCCCCTACTACCCCAACGTCCCCGGCCCGCTGCTCGCAGACGGCACCGCGCTCGTGGCGGTCACGAGCGACCCCGACGAGGCAGCGCGCGCGCCGATGGGCGACGCGATCGTGGCCGACCCCGCGCTCACGCTCGCCGCGCTGGCCGACACCGTGGGCGAGTCCGACCGTCCGGCGCCGCCCGCCCGCCCGGCGCCCGAGCCCGTGCCCATCACAGATCCGATGAGCCCCTCCACGGCCGTGCGCGCGCTCGCCGAGGTGTTCCCGGACGAGGGCATCGTGGTGCTCGAGTCGCCGTCGGCCACGCTCGCGTTGCGAAACCAGCTGCGACTGTCTGCGCCCGGCAGCTACTACTTCTCCTCCGGCGGGGGGCTCGGCTTCGGGATGCCCGCCGCGATCGGCGTGCAACTGGCGCAGCCGAGCCGTCCCGTGGTGTGCGTGATCGGCGAGGGCTCGGCCCAATACGCGATCCAGAGCCTGTGGACCGCCGCCGCCTACGACGTGCCGGTCACGTTCCTGGTGCTGCGCAACGACGAGTACGCGATCCTCAAGTGGTTCGGGATGCTCGAGGACATCGTCGGCGCGCCGGGACTCGACCTGCCCGCGCTCGACTGCGCCGCCGTCGCGAGCGGGTACGGCGTGAACGCGCAGGTCGTGAGCAGCGTGGAGGAGCTGGCCGGCGGGCTGAGTGAGGCGCTGGCCTCGGACAAGCCCGAGCTGGTGGAAGTGAGGGTCGCCCCGGGGATGGCGCTCGCGTGAGGGGCGCCGGCGGCACCACTCGACCAGCCCCGGAGGTCGCCCCATGAACGACTCTCCTGCCGATGTGATCGTCGTCGGCGCCGGGCTCGCCGGGCTCGTGAGCACGCTCGAGCTGCTGCGATCTGGCCACACCGTGCTGCTGCTCGATCGTTGCCGTCCCGAGGAGATCGGCGGCCTGGCGAGGGAGGCGTTTGGGGGCATGTTCATGGTCGACTCGCCCGAGCAGCGCCGCTCGCGCATACCCGACAGCGAGCGGCTCGCGCTCGAAGACTGGCTGCGGATCGCCGACTTCGATCCCGACGACACGTGGCCCAGGCGCTGGGCCGAGCAGTACGTCACCCGCGCCCGCGACGACGTGGGCGTGTGGCTGCGCGAGATCGGCGTGCGCTTCTTCCCGGTGGTCAACTGGGCCGAGCGCGGCAACTTCGGCGACGGCAACTCGGTGCCTCGCTTCCACCTCACATGGGGCACCGGCAAGGCGCTCGTGCAGGCCGTGTGGGGAGCGATCGAGTCCCACCCGCGCCGCGCGCGCGCTGGACGTGCGCTTCGGGGCGCGCGTGGAGTCCCTGATCGTGCAGGAGCCCCCATCCGGAGGGCAGGCGAGCGTGGTGGGCTGTCGCGTCATACCCGAGCAAGGCGCCTCGCCCGCGCGCGAGGGAGCGGGTGGTGTGAACACTTCCGAAGGGGCCCGTCCGCGCGCGAGGGAGTGGGTGGTGTGAACACTTCCGAGGGGGCCGCACGCGCACGCGCGCGCGAGGGGGTCGGCGCAGACGCATACGACGCCCGCGCGGGCAAGGCGGTGGTGCTGGCGTGCGGGGGGATCGGCGGCAACCTCGACATGGTGCGGCGAGAATGGCCCACCTCAGAGCTCGGCTCCCCGCCCGAGAAGCTCTTGATGGGCTCCCACTACTACGCCGACGGGGCGCTCCACGAAGAGGTGCGGCGGATCGGCGGCAACGTCACTCATCTCTCGAAGATGTGGAACTACGCCGACGCGGTGCGCCATCCCAAACCGCAGCGCGAGCACCACGGCCTGAAGCTGATCCCGCCGCGCTCGGGCGTGATGCTGAACCCCGACGGCCGTCGCTACGGCCCCGTGCCGGTGATGCCCACGTTCGACGCCTATGCCGCCCTGGAGCGCATATGCGAGGACGAGCGCAAGTACTCGTGGCTCGTCTGCAACTTCAAGATCGCCAAGCGCGAGCTCGACGTGTCGGGCTCCCAGCACAACCCCGACCTGCGCGAGAAGCGCGTCGTCCCGTTTCTGGTCGGCGTGCTGCTGGGCAAGCCTGGCCTCGTCCAGCACTTCCTCGACGGCTCCCCCGACTTCGTGTCCGCCTCGACGCTTGCCGAGCTGGCCACGAAGATGAACGAGGTGACCGGCGAAAGCGCCATCGACGCGAAGACGCTGGAACGCGAGATCGGCCGCTACGACGACACGATCGCGCGCGGCAAGGGCCTCTTCAACGACGACCAGCTGCGCCGCATCGGCCAGCTGCGCAACTGGCGCGGCGACCGCCTGCGCACCGCGCGCTTCCAGCGCATCGTCGACCCGAAGGCGATGCCCCTGGTCGCGATCCGCCTGCAGGTGATGGCGCGCAAGAGCCTCGGCGGGATCCAGACAGACCTCGGCTGTCGCGTCCTGCGCGAGCCGGCGCCGCGCCCGACCCAGCCCTCCGGGCTGTGTGCCCGCGTGGCGGGCGATCCGATCCCCGGTCTGTACGCGGTCGGCGAGGCGGCCGGCTTCGGCGGCGGCGGCGTCCACGGTAAGCGCTCCCTGGAGGGCACTTTCCTCGGCGGGTGCGTCTTCACGGGAAGGCTCGCCGCGGCGAGCATCGCGGGCGCCGAGCTGCCGCTGCGCATCCCCCCGCGCGTGGCGTGACCCGGCGCTACGACTACGTAACGGTCGGCCACGTCACATGCGACGCGGTCGAGCGCCCCGCCCGCGGCACGATCCGCCGGCCCGGCGGGAGCGCCTTCTACAGCGCTCTGCAGGCCGCGCGCCTCGGGATGCGTACGCTGATCCTCACCCAAGGGGTCCCAAGCGAGATCGAAGCGCTGCTCGCCCCCTACCGCGACGAGCTCGAGTTGCGCGTGATCGGAGCCCGGCGCACCACCACGCTGAGCACCCGCGGCTCGGGCGCCGGGCGCACTCAACGCGTGCTCGCGTGGGCCGGGCCGATTCTCGAGCCGGTGGAGCTCGATACGGCGATCCTGCACCTCGCCCCCGTCGCCCGCGAGACACCCGTCGCCTGGGAGGGTCGCGCCGACTTCGTGGGCGTCACCCCGCAGGGTCTCGTACGGCGCTGGGAGCAGCACGAGGGCGTCCCGCTCGACACAGGATCGCTGCTGGGCGACATCCCGCTCGCGCCGCCCGACAGCGGCGCACTCCCCGGTGACATCTCAGCGGTCGCGCTCGACCCGGACCTGCTCCCGGACAGCTTCCACGCGGCCGTGATCTCCGAGCACGAGTGCCCGAGCTGCCACGCCCTCTTCGCGGCGGCGCGCCGCTGCGGAGCCTGCGTGGCGGTCACCGCCGGGGGCCGGCCGGCGACCGTTCATCTGCCCGCGTCCGCCGGTGGGCAGGTCGTGCAGAGCGCGATCCCGCCGGTCGTCGCGGTTCGGGACGACATCGGCGCGGGCGACGTGTTCGCGGCGGCGTTCTTCGTCGCGCTCGCGGAGGGACGCACGCCGCTGCAGGCCGCGACGCTCGGCAACGCCGCCGCCGCCGTTCGCATCGCGGGCGTGGGAGCGGACGCGATCGGGGGCCGTGCGCAGGTCGAGGCCGTATTGCGCGCGGATGAGCCCAAGCGCGACGTGTAGGACAGCGAGGTTCCTACGTCCGCTCGCTCGGCGAACGACCGCTGGACGGGCGCCGTCTACTCGCCGAAGAGCCGCCGTGGACGAGCGCGATCTACTCGCGAAAGACGCCCTCGCGCGCGAGCACCGCGTCCAGCAGCGTCTTGAGCTCGAGCGGGTCGACCGACTGCTCGCGGCCGGCGACGCGCGCGGCGAGCAGCAGGCAACCGCCGACGGGCGCCATCTCGACGACCGCCACGCGCGCCCGCGGCGCGACCCGCCGCACCACCGCCGCGAGCGGCTCGACGAACAGCGGGCCCGCCTTGAACGCGCTGCCGATCAGCCCCACGGGAAAATCTCCCGCGAGGCCCGTCTGCTCGATCACCGCCGTCACCTGCCCGCCGAGCTCGACGGCGGCGCGCTCATACAGCCCGCGCGCAACCGCGTCCCCGGCATGCGCCACGCGCGCGGTCTCGACGGCGAATGCGGCGATCTCGCCCTTGGTGAGCGGCTTGGAGTAGACGAGCGTCGCGAGCGCCTCGACGGACCGCACCCCGAAGAAGCGAACCGCCGCCGCGCTCAACGCCGTCTCCGGGCCCGAGCGCTCACGGTCGGCGAGCGCGGCCCTGATGGACTGCACGGCCAGCCGGTAGCCGGAGCCCTCGTCGCCCAGTATGTGACCCCAGCCGCCGGCCCGCCAGGCGCGCCAGGAGCGCCCCACCCCGAACACGTTGCTGCCGGTCCCCGAGATCGCGCCGACGCCCGGTTGGGCGCCGGTGGCCGCCGCCCAGGCCCCAACCACGTCGTTGACCACCACCCACGTCTTCGGGCATCGCTCGCGCACGTGGGCGGCCACCGCGTCGGTGTCGGTGCCCGCGATCGCCAGCACGGCCGCGTCGAGCTCCTCGCGCGCGATCCCGGCTCGCCCGATGGCCTCGTCGGTGGCCTTCAGCAGGGACTCCGTCGCCGCCCGCGCGCCCACCGCGTCGGGGTTGCTCGAGCCGCCGTGGCCGAGATGGAGCGTGCGCTCGCCCGCCTGCCTGCCTGCGCCCTTCAGGGTGTGCCCTTTAGGGTGCGCCCCAGAGGGTGTGCCCGTCAGCGTACGGACGTCGAGCACCGCCGCCAGCGTCTTGGTGGCGCCCCCGTCGACCCCCATCACGAAGCGCGCGCCGACCCGGCCCTCCGGGCCGTGTGCCCCGGGGCGCGGCTCAATCAGAGCCGGCGGCAGCGTCACTAGCGAATCGCGCTTCATGGCATGATCCTCGCATGGCGGTCACAGCGATGTTCCCGAGCGCTTCCATCGGCGCCGGGATGTACGAGTCCTTCTACCTACGCGCGGTCTCACCGGACGAGCCCGTCGGAGCATGGATCCGCTACACCGTTCACAAGCGCCCCGGGCAGGCTCCGAGCGGGTCGCTGTGGTGCACGGTGTTCGACGCTTCCGCGGGCCCACCTTTCATGCAGAAGCACACGACCGAGGATGTGACCGTGCCGGCGGACGGTTGGATCGCGATCGGGCCGCACGCCCGCCTCGGGGCCAAACTGACGGAGGGCCGCATCGCGATCGGCCGGGACGCCCGGCCCGACCCGGGGCCCGTGGGCCCTGACGAGGGCAACTCCGACGAGGTCCGCTGGTCGCTGCGCATCAACCCCGAAGCACCCGAACTTCGCCACCTCAAGCAGGCCTGGCTGTACAAGGCCCCGCTGCCGCGCACCAAGCTCACGAGCCCCACCCCGGCGGCGAGCTTCGACGGCACGATCGAGCTGCCGGACCGCACGCTGGAGCTGCGCGGATGGCAGGGCATGATCGGCCACAACTGGGGCTCCGAGCACGCCGAGCGCTGGATCTGGCTGCACGGGATCGGCTTCGAGGAGGACCCCTCGGCGTGGCTGGACGTGGCGCTTGGGCGGGTGCTTGTGGCGGGACGCCTCACGCCGTGGATGGCGAGCGGAGCGATCTCGCTCGATGGTCGACGGACGCGCCTCGGCGGGCTCGGCGCGCGCGGGCTGAAGGTCGCGGAGAGCGCTTCCCGCTGCACGCTCTCGCTGCCCGGCGAGGGCGGGTTGACCGTCGAAGCCCATATCGACATGCCGCAGGGCGTGGCCGCCGGCTGGCGCTACGCCGATCCAGATGGGGGCGAGCACGACGTCGTCAACTGCTCGGTGGCGGCGCTCGCGCTCAACGTGCGCCCGCGCACCCCGAAGGGCACAAGCGGCTCGGCGGCCCGCACGCTCCACACCCGTCACGGCGGGGCGTATGAGCTCGGCATGCGCGAGCGCGATCATGGCGTCCCGCTCGCGCCGTTCTCCGACGGCTGACGCGGATTTCCGCGAATGATCCGGGTCGGTGTTGAGAGCCTGAAGGGAGGCGGGACTTCTCTCTTTTGAAATTTTGCGATAGTATTTACAAACGTATCTATGATAGTAAAATCGTAAAAAGACATATTGACCCCCGTGTCTTCCAGACTCATCCAGTCCACCCATCCAGTCCACCCACCGCGAGCCGCCGTCTTGGCTGCTCGGCCAACTTTCCGCCCGCCACTGATACGGTGGCCGAGCCATGCCGACCGGCTCACCATCGCGCGGCTCGCTCGACGCATTCGTCGCCTCCGCCCCACCGCTGCAGCGGGCCGGGATGCGCGCGCTGGTCGCGCTTGCCCGCAGGCCACGTGGAGCCGCGCTGCTCGCGTACGCGCCCGCAGCCAACCAGCTCGCGCAGATCGTGCTTGCGCTGGGCCGCTACGACGATCCTGAGGTCGGCCGCGCACTGGGATGGGACGACGCCGAGGTCGTGGCCCGCGGGCGAGCGCTGCGAAATGCCGAGGGGCGACCGTGAGCGTCGGGATCGCCGGGGACGACGCCGACCCCGGTCACGAGCATCGGCATCGCACGAGGGAAGACGCGCACCACCATGAGCGGTGACCGTTCCGGTCGAATCGAAGCCGACGTGTGCGTGATCGGCGCGGGCGCCGGCGGGGCCGTCGTGGCGGCCGAGCTCGCCGAGGGCGGCATGAACGTGGTGGTGCTCGAGGAGGGCCACTGGCACGATCCCGACACGTTCACCGCCCGGCCGCCGGAGATGCTCGCCCGGCTCTACCGCGACGGCGGCCAGACGATGACGCTCGGCGCTCCCCCGATCATGTTGCCATTGGGGAGCGGCTTGGGTGGCACCACGCTGATCAACTCGGGCACCTGCTTCCGCACACCGCCGCGCGTGCTCGAGCGCTGGGCGCGCGAGTTCGGCCTCGATGTCAGCGAGGAGTCGCTGCGCGCCTGCTTCGAGCGCGTCGAGGAGGCGCTGTCGGTGAGCGAGGTGACCCCCGAGCTGGCGGGTCGGAACGCCGCCGTGGCACGGCGCGGCGCAGAGCGGCTGGGCTGGTCGCACGGCTACCTGCGCCGTAACGCGCGCGGGTGCGTGGGGTCGGGCGTGTGCGCGTTCGGCTGCCCCACCTCCGCCAAGCAGCACACGGGCATCACCTACATCCCGCGGGCGGAGCGGGCGGGCGCGCGGATCGTGACGGGCGCGCGGGTGGAGCGCGTGCTGGTGGAGCGGGGCGCCCCTACTTACACGCTCGCGCACGCGCACGGTGTCACCGCGCCGAAGGCGATCGGCAACGGGGCGACGAGCGGTGTGCGGGCCGCGATCGGTGTGCCGACGGCACGCGGTGTGCGGGCCCGCATGGCAAGTGGCGCCACCATCGAGGTGCGCGCGCCGATCGTGATCGTGGCCGCCGGCACGATCCACACTCCCCTGCTGCTCGGGCGCAGCGGACTCGGCGGAGGCTCGGGCCAGTTGGGCCGCAATCTCTCGCTGCATCCGGCCACCGCGGTGTTCGCGCGCATGGATGAGGTCGTGGACATGGCGAAGGGCGTGCCCCAGAGCTTCTACGTCGACGAGTTCGCCGGCGAGGGCATCGTCTTCGAGGGGGTCGCCGGGCCGCCGGCGTATGCCGCCATGTCGCTGCCTTTGACGGGCGCGCGTCACGCCGAGGCGATGGCCGACTACCAGCGCCTCGCTCAGTTCGGCGTGATGGTGTCCGACAGCTCGCGCGGCAGCGTGCGCAGCGTGGCCGGCCGGCCGTTGATCCGCTACGACCTCCTCGACGCGGACCTGCAGCGCTTCCGCACGGGCCTTGCGCGGATGCGCGAGCTGTTCGAGGCGGCCGGCGCGCGCGAGATCCACCTGCCGCTGCCGGATGGCGTGGCCCCCGAGCGGGCGCGCCTGCGGGACCTGAAGCTGATGGCGTTCCACCCGCTCGGCACCGCCCGCGCCGACGCGCGCTCCACGCACGGGGTGATCGACGGCGACCTCGCCGTGCACGGGGTGAGCGGCGTGTACGTGACGGACGGCTCGGCCGTGCCAAGCTCATTAGGCGTGAACCCCCAGATGACGATCATGGCGCTCGCCACGCGGCTTGCCTTCGGGCTGCTCGGCCGTGACGTGGAGGGCGCCCAGGCCGACCGGCTGGCCGCACGATGAGAGGATTGATGCACGTTCGAAGCGACCCACACTCAAGCGAAGAGGAGACGCACGCATGTCGTTCCTGATCGATCCCCCCCTGCTGTACAGCGGTGGCCGCACGTATGCCCGCGCGACGCAGGGTCTCCAGCCGAGCGCCAGGCGGGACCTCACCGTCGGCGTCGCGTACATGGCCGTGTTCTGGGGCATCAGCATCGGCCTGTACCTCGACCAGGGTTGGACCAGGCCGGTGTGGAAGATGTGCCGCGCATCGTCCGGACGCGACTGGATGCTCAACTCAGGCGTGTTCAGATTCGACTGGAGAGCCGCCGGACCGCGCACCCACAAGCTCTCGACCGCGATCTTCGCCACCTATCCGCTGTGGCTGTGGCTCGGGATGCGCCGCAGACGCGCATAGGCCAGACGGGTTGGTCAGTGCAGCTGGTCGATGAAGGTGTAGATGACCATGAGGCTGACGAGCACGACGAAGACTCGAAGCGTCCACAGTCCGGCTGTGGCGCGTGCGCTGAGTACGGCTCGCGGGACGGGGCGGGAGGTTTCGGCGACGAACTGGTCGCGCTCGAGGTGCATGATCAACTCGTCCTCGAAGCGCTCCTGCGGCTGCAGGTCCTGCTCTCGGATGGCGGGGCTCTGGTGCCCGTCGTTCATGGCCGGTGCTTCTCGGATGGGAGAGCCCCGCTGTGCGTCATCGATGACTGGCGTCTCTGTGCTCATGAGCCGATGAGATGGATGCTCAGCAGGAAGGAGTCGATGCCGTATGCGGTTCCGCAGAGCCCGACGAACGCGATGACCGATATCCCGATCGCATTGGTTGAGCGCTTGTTCGCCCACGTGCCCATGAGTCCCTTGTCGTTGGCGAGCATGACCATGAAGACCAGGCTGACGGGGAGCAGCACGGTCGCGAGCACGTTGGCGTTGAGCGCAATCGAGAGCAGCGGCGCGCCCGGGATGAGGATGACCAGCGCGGCGACCAGCGCGACCCCGACGTTCGCGGCATAGAAGACGGCGGCGTTGCGGGGCGAGCTGTTGAAGCTGTGGGAGACTCCGACGCATTCTCCGGCAGCGTAGGCGGTGCTGGCGGAGATCGTGAGGATGGCCACCGCTCCGGCCTCGATGAGCCCCAGCGCGAACACCGTGCCGGCGGCGCCCCCTGCGACGTGCCCCAGAGCCTGGGGAAAGCCGGCGCCCGCGAACCCCTGGATCGCCGATCCGCCGTGAGTTAGCAGAGCAGCCCCCGCGATCAGCGCCCCGACCCCGAAGATCGCGGCCATCACCGCCCCCGCCGCCGTGTCGTAGCGTCCGTGTTTGACGTCACCGGGAGTCATTCCCTTGTCGGCGGAGGCGCTCTGCTGGAAGAAGATCATCCATGGCGTCACCGTGGCGCCGATCGTGGAGGCCAGCAGCAGCAGCAGGGTGTTGAAGCTTCCTCCGGGGAAGGGGCTGAAGCCGAACGAGCTGACGAGCGTCCCCACGTGGGGTTTGACGAGGATCGCCGCCACCAGGAAGAGGCCGTTGAAGAGGGCCAGGCCGAGCACGATGCGCTCCCAGCGCCAGTAGCGACCGCCGCTGAGGGTGAACAGGACCAGCGCCAGCCCGAGCGCGACGGCGACGCCGGCGCCGATGTGGAAGTAGGCCAGCCCGACGCGGATTGAGACGAACTCGGCCACGAGCGTGACCAGGTTGGTGAGGGTGAGATCGCCCGCGCCGAACCAGCCCCACACCCTTCCGAAGCGCTGCAGGACAAGCTCGCCGTAGCCGCGGTGGGTGACCGCGCCGACGCGCATGCACATCTCCTGGCAGACGAAGGCCATCGCGAAGAGCACCGGGATGAACGGCACGAAGAACCCGAGCCCGTACTGCGCGCCGTCGGAGGCGTAGGCGATCATGCTCGGCCCGTCGTTCTCCCCGAGCATGGCGAGGATCCCGGGGCCCGACGAGCAGCCACAGCAGGTGCCAGCGCTTGCTGTGCCGGCGAGCGCGATGGACGCGCGAGCGGTCCCACGACCGTACGGCGTCCTCCTCGGTCAGCGGCGGCAGGGCAAGACCGGGGAACGTGGTGGCTTCAGTCGCGGCCATCGACCGGCTCATTCCGGGTACGGGCTCGGCGCTGTTTGGACATCTGGTCGACTTCGACGCGCATCGCGCCGGCGAGCTGCGCCGCCGAGGGTGTGCTCGCTCCCGTCGACGCTCACGAGCAGCGGGCCTTCGAACGGCTGGCGCTCGAGCACGTGGATGCGCCCGCCGGGCAGGATCCCCTGCCGGGCGAGGTAGCGCAGCATCTCCGGGTCGGCGTCGGACACGCGCACGAACGTTCCCTCGTCGCCGGGCACGAGGCTCTCCAGGCTGCGGGTGGGATGCTCGTCGAGCTCCAGCTCGGCGCTGGGGATCGGGTCGCCGTGCGGGTCGATCGTGGGATGGCCGAGCTTGGCGGCGATCAGCTCCTCGAGCTCCTCGGAGAGCACGTGCTCCAGCACCTCCGCCTCGTCGTGCACGCGATCCCACGGCATCTGCAGGGCCTCCGCCAGGTAGAGCTCGAGCAGGCGATGATGGCGGACCACCTCGAGCGCGAGCCTGCGCCCCTCGGGGGTGAGCCGCACGCCGCGATAGGGCACGTGCGAGATCAGACCAAGCTCGTCGAGCTTCTTGAGCATCCCCGATACCGAGCCCGTCGTCAGCTCGAGGCGCTCGGCGAGCGCATTCGTGGAAACAGGCTCCTCGGCGCGGCTTTCGAGCGTGTAGATCGCCTTGCAATAGTCCTCTACAGCCGGCGAGCGCACGCTTTCCTTGGTGGCCATACAGATCAGAATAAGGCATGCCAAGATATTCTTCAAGTTTCCACGAGAGAGACCTGTGGACATCGCCGAAAAAGCGCCGGCTGGCTACGTAGCCAAACGGGCCGGCGGTGGGTAACATCGAAGCCCGCATCCCCCGCGCAGCGACTTGGAGGCTTCATGACGGTGACCGACGCAAATCTCGAGGGCCGGCCGGCCGACATGAGTCTCGAGAGCCAGCTTGTGCTCGAGCGCGAGCACTGGGTGGACGGCCCGCCCCACGCGCTGTTCAAGGAGCTGCGGCGGGGTTGCCCTGTGCATTGGACCCGGGAGATCACCGAATTCCCCGAGGAAGGCGGCTTCTGGTCGGTGACAAAGGCCGAGGACGTGCACACCGTCAGCCGCGACTGGCAGACCTACTCCTCGGAACTGGGCGGGGTGACGGTCGTCTCCTCCGTGTTCCCCGTCGAGCTCGCACGGGCGATGTTCATCGGCATGGACCCACCCAAGCACGACCGCGTGAAGGCGCTCTTTCAGGCAGGGTTCACCCCCAAGCGGATTGCCGCCCACGAGGACGCGATCAGGGAGATCGTGCGCAAGACGCTCGACGGCCTCGCCGGGCGTGAGCGCTGCGACCTGGTGAACGACGTGGCCCAGCCGGTCGTCTCGCGCGTGATCGGCAGCTTCATGGGCATCCCCCCCGAGGACGACGCGATCTGGGCGCGCTTGATGAACTCGACGCTCGGAGCCGGCGACCCAGACCTCAACCCCGACGGCGTCGAGTCGGTCATGGAGAAAGAGATTCCCGAGATCTTCCAGCGCTGCGGGCGGATGATCTCCCAGCGCCGAACCAACCCCACGGACGACCTCACGAGCGTGCTCGTGCACGCCGAAGTGGACGGCCAGAAGCTCGAGGAGCACGAGATCGTGATGGGCTTCTTCCTGCTCGTGGCGGCCGGCAACGACAGCACGAAGGCCACCTACTGCAGCGGGATGCGCGCGCTGCTCGAAGACACCGACCAGCGCCGCCTCGTGCTCGACGACCCGACGCTCGTCCCCAGCGCGGTGGAGGAGTCGCTGCGCATGTTCCCGGCGTTCGCCCACTTCAGGCGCACGGCCACGAAAGACACCGTGCTGGGCGGCAGGCAGATCAAGGAGGGAGACAAGGTGGTGATGTGGTACGTGTCCTCCAACCGCGACGACACCCGCCACGAGGACCCCGACCGCTTCGAGTTGCGTCGTACCACCGAGCACCAGGCGTTCGGCGCCGGCGGACGGCACTTCTGCCTCGGCACCGCGCTCGCGCGCCTGGAGCTTCGCATCCTCTTCGAGGAGACGCTCGCGCGCTTCCCGAACATGGAGCTCGACGGTCGACCGCTGATGGTGGAGTCGGGCTTCATCAACCAGCTCAAGACGCTGCCGGTGCGGCTGAACGCGTAGGCCCGACCCAGATCTCGCCACGCTGCGACGCTCAGCGGGCCTCGCGGTTGCGGTGGCGCTGATGAGTCGCGCCGTCGCATAGGCCACAATCTGTCCTGTGATGGCGTCCTCTGAGAGCAGCGACGCCGGGTTCAGGTTTGGCCTTGTCTTCCTGCTGACATTCACGCTGCTCGTGTTCGTCATCGTGGCGCCGGGCGCGGACTGGTCGCGCGCCGTGGGGTGCGCGCTGCAGTGGCTCGCGCTGCTCACCGTCGTGGCCACCTCGCGCGCGCGCAGCGGCGTGCGGAGGCCCACGGCGGTCGTGCTCCTGGCCCTCGCGTCGTTCACGGTGGCGGGCGAGGCCGCCGGCGCGCTCTCGGACACGGTGCTGTTCGCGATCAGCGGGCTGCTCTCGGCGGCCATCCCACTCGCCCTGATCGGTGGCCTCATGCGGCTCGTGCGCGCGCGCGGCGTCACGCCGCAGGCGGTGGCGGGAGCGCTCACGCTGTACCTGTTGCTGGGACTGGTGTTCGCGTGGGTCATCGGCTTCGTCGCCAAAGTGGACAGCACCCAGTACTTCGCCCAGCAGGCGAACGCCTCCGCGAGCCAGATCGTGTACTTCAGCTTCACCACCATGACAACCACCGGCTTCGGCGACCTCTCGGCCGTCACGAAAGTCGGCCGCGCGCTCGCCGTCGTCGAGATGCTGCTCGGCCAGCTCTACCTGGTCACGGTGATCGGGGTGCTCGTCGGGAACTTCGCCGGGCGCGCACGGCGCCCGTCACCCGAATCACCCTCCGGGGAGCTGTCGACCCCGGGTCCCGGTGGCCCGCCCTGACGCTGAAGCGCGTGCTCGCCGGACGCTACCGCGACGACCGCGAGGCATACACCGAGGCCAAGAGCAGCTTCATTCACGAACACGCGTCTTGGGCTTGACTCGACATGCCGGTTATCGTGCGCGTCAATGGAGCCTGGAACCGTTGATGCCCTCGCCCTGTCGTGGAGCGGCGGGAAGGACTCGGCGCTTGCGCTGTGGGCGTTGCGTTGCGAAGGGGTGTGGCCGCGTGCGCTGATCACGACGGTGACGGAGGGGTATGAGCGGATCAGCATGCACGGTGTGCGCCGGGAGTTGCTGGCGGCTCAGGCTGACGTTCTGGGTGTGCCGTTGGTCGAGGTTCCGATCCCACCGGGGTGCGTGAACGAGGTGTATGAGCAGCGCATGACCGACGCGTTCGCGTCCGCGCCGCTGTCGATGGTTCAGACCGTCGCGTTTGGGGACCTGTTTCTCGAGGACGTGCGGGCCTATCGTGAGGAGCGGTTGAGCGCGGCCGGCAGGCGCGGCTTGTTCCCGTTGTGGCAGCAGGACACGGACCTACTCGCGCGCCAGTTCATCGCGGCGGGGTTTCGCGCGGTCCTCGTGTGCGTGGACCCGCGACACCTGCCCGCGTCGTTCGCCGGGCGGACGTATAACGAGCAACTCCTAGCCGACCTGCCCGCCGGGGTCGATCCCTGCGGCGAGAACGGCGAGTTCCACACCTTTGTCCACGCCGGCCCGATCTTCGCCGAGCCGATCCCGTGTGAGACGGGCGAGGTCGTCGAACGGGACGGGTTCGTGTTCTGCGACCTGCTGCCCGCCAACCCGGCGAACGGTTCAACCCGGTTATGCCATCCGCCCACGAGCAGGACCTGAAGCCGTGTGCGCGCGCCCAGCTGGCGAGGGCACCGCACTTGCAGCCGCCCTACCTGCTCGTAGTGGACCTACCGGCACCGGACACAGGTCGATGACTGCAACAGACGATGGGCGTTTCGCTTGAGCAGGCCGAGGCCCAGCGGCCTGAACGGCTTGTCACACGCAGTCGCCTCCCCAAGCCCGCTCAGCCTGAGCAGACGCTCGCTCTTGGCTCGATGCGGCAGAGCCGGCCGCGACCCGTCCGCTCCGGGGCATCGGCGAATATCGTCCACGCGATGCGCGCAAGGTCGATATGAGCATAGAACATCTCAAGGCTGGGCAGCTGGGCACGGTGGACGTGACGGCCTCAACGGTCGCCAACATCGGGCCAGGGATCGACTTCTACTTCGCCTTCGGGGTGATCGCCGTCACCGCCGGGGTCGCCGCGCCGTTGACGATCCTCGCGGGAGGTGTGGCCGTCGTGCTGCTCGCGTTCATCGTGGCCGAATTCACCAGGGCCGAGCCCTCGGCGGGGAGCTTCATCACCTACGTCGAGACCTCGCTGGGAGCGAGGGCCGGCGTCGTCACGGCCCTCCTGGTCGCGGTGGGGTTCACCGTGGCTATCGCGGGGGTGTTCACCATGTCGGGAGGCATGGTGGCGTTGACCCTCGCCCATTACACGTCCTGGCACCCGCCCTGGGAGCCGCTGAGCCTCGTGCTGACTGCCGGTGCAATCTGGCTCACGGCGCGCGGCGTCCGCCTTTCCACCTCGGCGGTGGGTCTGGCTGTCGTGGTGCAGGTGGCGATCATGCTCGTGGTCTGCGTCGTCACCCTCGTCGACCAGCGAGCCCACCTCTCGGGTATCCCGTTCTCCTGGGCCCACCTCACCGGTGGCCTGGCCGGCCTGTCCGCGGGCTTCCCACTTGCCCTGTACATGTTCATCGGCTGGGAAAACGGCCCAGCCCTCGCCGAGGAGTGCCGCAATCCGAGGCGCACCGTCCCGAGAGCCCTCTACGTATCGATCGCGATCGCCACCGCCCTCTTCGTCCTCTTCGCGTATGCCACCGTCACCGGCTTTGGCTACGACGTCTCTTCAATCGGTCGCTCGTCGGTCCCGTTCCTGGCTGTGGCCGACCGCTATCTCGGCGCAGCGGCCCTCTTGGCGTGGCTCGCTGGGATCGTCTCCGTGCTGGCCACCCTGGTCGCCGGCGTGAACTCCCAGTCCCGGATGCTGTTTGACGGTGGCCGATCCGGGCTGCTGCCGGCACGGCTCGGTCACGTCCGCCAGCCCGCAGACACGCCGGTGAACGCCTTGCTGGTCATGGCCTGCGGGGGGCTCGGGATCATCGCGGTCTGGTGGGCGGCGCACCTCATCGGCGTGGAGGAGGGATCGACGAGCCCCGTCGGCCTCTATGCCGAGTGCTCGACGATGGGTACGATCGTGATCCTGTTCGTCTACTTCCTTACGACGCTCGCCCTCCCGATCTTCATGTGGCGCCGCCACCGACAGTCGTTCTCGGCTCTCCGACACGTAGTCATCCCGCTCCTGGGCGCCCTTACCCTCGTCGTCCCGTTCGTCGAGCTGTGCAAGCCTGGGCAGCCCTCGCCCTACAGCGAGTTCCCCTACATCGCACTGGCAATCGTGGCGGCGGCCACCGTGATCGCCTTCGTTGTCGTGCGGCGCCATCCAGACACCGGCGCCGGAGAGGGCACGACATTCGCCGAACCATGAGGATCGATGTCAAGCCATACCGAAGGTCGAGAGCGCTCTATGCTTCGGCCAAAGCACGCTCGTCCAGCCCGACGCGGGCGTGCAGTCGCTTCAGCCAGCGCGGCGCCCACCAGTTCCACTTGCCCATTAGCGCCATCAGGGACGGCACCAGCAGCGCCCTGACGATGCTCGCGTCGATCGCCACCGCGAGCGCGGCGCCGAGACCGAGCTGCTTGGTGAAGAACAGCTCGGAGGTGCTCAACACTCCGATCGCCACGCAGAAGAGCAGCGCGGCGGCGGTGACGATCCGGCCGGTGCGCTCTATCCCGAGCGCGATCGCCTCGCGGTTGGGCAGGCCGCGGTCGTGGGCCTCCTTGATGCGGGCTAGGACGAACACCTCGTAGTCGGTGGCCAGCGCGAACGCGAGTACCAGCATCAGCACGAGACTCGACTCTTCGAGGCCGCCGATCGGCGTGAAGCCGAGCGGGCCGGAGAGGTGACCGTCCTGGAAGATCAGAACCTGCAGCCCGACGGCGACGCTCACACTGAGCGCGTTCATCACCAGCGCCTTGATCGGGATCAACACGGATCCCGTCATCAAGAACAGAAAGCCCGCGGTGAGCGGGAGCAGGATCAGCAGCGCGAGGGGTATGTGCGAGGCGACCGCGCTGCGCTGGTCGACGAAGTAGGCGGTCGCGCCTCCCACGAGCGCTCCGTAGGAGCGCGCGTGCGCGCGCAGCCTCGCGAGCAGCCGCTGTTGCGCGCCCGAGTAGGGTGATCCGTGCGGCGCCAAAGTGTTCGCCCAGGCGCCGCTACCGACATACCTGGGCGCCGAGACGCTCGCCAGCGCGCCCGCTACGCCGGCCTCCTCGGAGGCGAGGGCGCGCGCCGACGAGCTCGATCCCACGAGCACGATTTCGGTCTGTTCGCCGGGGTTCGCCGGGAAGTCTTTCGCGAGCGCTCCTTCGACTTCGTGACTTGGCGCGTTGGCCGGCAACAGGTTTGCGCCGGGTGAGGTGAACGTCAGGTGAAGCGCGGGTATCGCGGCGGCGAGCAGGACGACGGAGCTGATCGCCGCGACGGGAGCGGGGTGGCGAACGACGCCGTGCGCGAGCCGCCACCACCCGCCGTTCTCGGTCGTCCTCGCCGAACGCGCCGCACGGCGCTGCAGCCATCTCGGCGAGAGCGCGTTGATGCGCGGCCCGAGCGCCACCAGCACGGCGGGCAGCAAGAGCAGCGCCACGGCGCCGTCGCACAAAACGACGACCGTCCCCCCGATGCCCATCGAGTAGAGGAACCGCAGCGGGAACACGAGCAGGCTCATCATCGCGGCAGCGACGGTCAGCGAGCTGAACAGCACCGTGCGTCCCACTGTCGCCAGGGTGCGCTCGATCGCGCCGTGCGTATCGAGGCCCGCGGCGAGCTCCTCGCGGTAGCGGTACAGCACGAACAGGCTGTAGTCGATGCCGAGGCCAAGGCCCATCCCGCTGACGAGGTTCAGCGAGAACACCGATACCGGCACAAACTGGTCGATCATGCGCAGCGCCAAGAACGTGAGCAGGATCGCCAGGCCGCCTACCATGATCGGCAGCAGCGCCGCGACGAGCCCACGGAAGAACCAGAACGACAGAAGCAACAGGAACGGCAACCCGAGCAGCTCGGCGCGCGCCAGATCGGAGGTCGTGCGTTCGTTGAGTTCCTTGTTGATCAGCGCATATCCGCCGAAACGCACGCTCATCCCGGCGAGCTTCGCCTTCGTGCCCGACGCCGAGAGCGACGCTCGCACATGCGCGACCGCGTCGGTCGCGTCTGTCGCATCGGCATACGTCGCGGTCACGATCGTCTCGCGGCCATCGCGAGAGAGCAGCGGGCTCGACCGCGTTATCGTGCCCGTCGGGGGGTTGCGGAACCCCCGCTGGTCGGCGAGCAGCGCGGCGAGCGTCTGCACCGCGCGCCCGGACGCCGCATTGGCGGCGATCCGTGTGGGAGCACGCAGCAGCGCGATCACCTCGTAGTAGGAGTCCTGTCGTGTCGCATGCGTGATCGCGGTGTTCGCCCGTTCATACTGCGACGCGGGATCCTGGAAATCCCTGCCGCTGGAGCCGAGCATCCCCGTCACGGGCGCGCCGATGACGACCGCTAGGCCGAACACCCCGACCGCCGCCGCCAGCACGCGCCGGGTACGACTGGTTGCGAGCGCCGTCAACCGCTTGGTCATGGCCTGGCAGGGTCGGCGAGACGCTGGAGCATCGGGGTAGTGTCGGGTAGCGGCGCAGGCCGGACAATCGGGAATGTCCCTGACTTGCCCCTCATGCTCCTACTCCTCGACCAGCCGCCTGTGCGCAGCCCAGCGGCTCAGCTCGTGGCGGCTTGAGAGCTGGAGCTTGCGCAGCACGGCGGAGACGTGCGCCTCGACGGTCTTGGCGGAGATGCCCAACTGGACCGCGATCTCCTTGTACATGTAGCCGCGCGCGATGTGCTGCAGCACCTCGCGCTCGCGCGGCGTGAGCAGGTCAAGCTCCGGGTCCACCTGCGCGGCCGGGATCTCGCCCGCGAAGGCGTCAAGCACGAAGCCGGCAAGGCGTGGCGAGAAGACGGCGTCGCCCGCGTGCACGCGACACACGGCGTCCGCGAGGTCGGGGCCGGAGATCGTCTTGGTGACGTAGCCGCGCGCGCCCGCGCGGATCAGCGCGATCACGTCTTCGGCGGCGTCGCTGACCGACAACGCGAGAAAGCGAACGGCCTGCCGGGTATCGGCCACACGCCGGATCACCTCCACCCCGCCGCCCCCCGGCATGTGGACGTCGAGCAGCACGACATCGGGGTCGAGCTGCTCGATCGCCCGCACGGCGCCCTCCACGTCGCCGCTGTCGGCCACGACCTCGACCCGCGGGCCGAGGCTCGTGCGCACCCCTGCGCGGAACAGGTCGTGATCGTCGACGATCGCGACGCGGGGCAGCGACTCTCCACTCAGGACCCGCGGCACCGACCCCTCGCTCACGGTTTGATCCCCGCTCACGATCGATCCCCGGGATCGATCGCAATCTCTACCTCTGTGCCTCCGCCCGGCAAGGAGCGCACAGTGGCGCTGCCGCCGGCGCGACGCATACGGCCGAGGATCGACTCTCGCACTCCCTGTCGCTCGTGCGGTACGGCCGCGGGATCGAAGCCGGCGCCGCGATCGCGCACGAACACTTGGATGCGCTCGCCGGAGAGCTCGGCGTAGACGCTTATTGGCGCCTCGCCGGCGAACTTGGCGGCGTTGAGCATCGCCTCGCGCGCGGCCGCGACCACTGCGCGGCCGCGCTCATCGAGCGGAAAGTCGCCGACCGACACAACCTCGACCGAGCCGCCCGCCGCCGCCTCCACCTCGGCGGCGGCCGTGTCGAGAGCGGCTGCGAGCGTGTCACCGGGCTCGCGCGAGTCCCCGCCGGCCAGCCAGCCGCGCAGCTCGCGCTCTTGGCGTCGGGCAAGCGCCGCCACCTGTTTGGGATCCTCGGCGCTGCGCTGGATCAGCGCAAGCGTCTGCAGCACCGAGTCGTGCAGGTGCGCCCCGACGTCGGCGCGCTCCTGCGAGCGGATGCGCTCGGTGCGCTCGACCGCGAGACTGCGCGCGAGACGCCGCCAGGAGGGCGCGAAGATCAGCGCGACCGCGATCAGCACCGCGAGCGCCGCGAGCAGCGCCTCGCCCGCGGGCCGCGTGGCGCCGCTGGTCCACAGGAACGCGAATCCGCCGGCGAGCACGAGCGCGACGCCGAGCCCGCCGCGGCTCACCTCGGGCCGGCTGAACGCGCGCATGCGCACGGACGGCTGGCGTCGCGGCGATGGCTCGGACTGGCGGTGAGCGGCCCAGCCGCGACGGCGCCGCGACGCGACGGCGGGAGCGCGCCAGATCAGGAGCGCTCCCAGCGCGGCAACGGCAGCGGGCCACACGATCGCGTCTCCCGGCCACGGCCCCGCCGCACGCACCCACAGCAGGTCGCTGGCGACCAGCAGGCCGATGCCGATCGCGATCCTAAAACCGCCGCTAGGCTGGTTCGCGGGGTAGGACATAAACGTTTATGTTCTCAGCCACGGTCGCGACGACGGCTGGCGAGACCGCTGGCGAGCAGAATCGCCCCGAGCGCACCGACGAGGACGGGCGCCGTGTAGGCGAAGCGCAGATCAATCGTGCCACCGGCGTTCAGCACGAGCAGCACACCCAGCACGAGCACCGCGATGCCACACAGCAGGACCGTTATGTTGGGCGAGCGCCTCATCGACTCGCCCCCGCCGCGGGAATGCGACTCGTGCCCTCCGCGGGAGAGCCGCTGGCGGCGTCTGCAGGGAAGCAGGCTTCGTTGGTGCCGAGCGCGACGCGGTGGTAGTGGCTTGTGAACCAGCCGCCTTCGCCGCCCCAACCGTTCCAACCGTTCCAGCCGCGTTCAACGGGGCGGTCGGCCACGAGCAGCGCGCCGAGCCCGACGTTGCCGTCCACCACCAGTCGCGGCGTGCCGGGCGGTGGGGAGGGACGTTCGGACCAGTTGACGTCGAGTCCCGCAGACCTCCGTTCGAGCGCGCCGACGTAGCCCCCGCCGACGCGCGCGCTGGTCGCGACGCACACGCCCTTGGGTACCAGCAGGACAAGCTCGCCCACGCCGAGGCGCACGTGCAGCCGCGTGGCGCCCGCTGGAAAGGCGATGCCGCGCAGGTCGACTTCGAGCCGCCCGGCGCCGAGCCGGTAGCCGTTGCGAACTTCACTGAGTCTCTGCGGACGGTAGAAGCGATCGCCGATGCCACCGCGCAGGTCGACGTGGGCAGCGGCGATCGTGGCGACCGCCAGGGCAAACGCGACACCTGGCAGCACAAACCAGCGGATCGTGTGTGTGAACGCGCTGAGCACTATCATCGCGCCGATCGCCACGACCGCCCAGGCGGCGAGCTGCGCGTGGGTACCGGCAAGCCACGCGCCCGCGAGTGCGAGCAGAACCGCGCAGGCGACGACGGCTGTCGCGAGTACGAGCCAGCGAAGCAGCCGCCGGTCGGCGCTCGCGTGCCACTGATCCCCGACCGAACCACGCCAGAGCAGGCAGATCGGAGCCCGGCCCACCCCCTCCTCCGCCACCAGCAAGAGGATCGCCAGGTACAGCGCGATCCCTACTCCTGAGAAGATCGCAAGCCCCACGAACGCGATCCGAAACAGGATCGGGTCAACGCCGAAGTGAGCGCCCAGGCCACTGCAGACACCGCCGATCAGACGCCCGCGTCGCGAGCGGACGAGGCGGGGGCGCCGGTTACGCTCGCTCTCAGAGGTGGACATCGGCTGCCTCATTGATCGTTGTGAATATTCCCGAACCTTCCGCATCGAGCATGGGGACAGTGTCGACCCGCAGCGCCGCCCGCGCAATCGGGAATGTCCCTAACCCGTCCCCAGTGGGTCCCCTTGCAGCGATCGCTTCAACGGCTCCTGCGCGAAGTGCATGCCCGGCTGCTGCGCAGCGGCCGCGGCGCCCGCAAGGCGCCCGGCGAGTTTCACCGCACGCAGAACTGGCTCGGCGGGCGCCGACCGGGTCTTGCTCGCTTCGTACCGCCGCCCGCCCCGGGAGGTCCCTCCGGCGATCGCCGCCCTGGAGCGCTTCATCTACGACGAGCCGCAACCCACGCCGATCCTCATGAGCCACCTCTGGGTTCACGGTAGAGCGAGCGTGAGCCGATCGCCATTTGGCGGGGTACGATCGCGGCATGCGGGTTGCGGCCATTCAGCTCGATGTAGCGCTTGCGGACGTCCCCGCCAACCTCGCCACGTGCGAGTCGCTGGCGTGCTACGCGGCGCGGGCGGGCGCGCAGGCGATCGTGCTGCCCGAGTTCTTCACGACCGGTGCCGCCTTCCTTCCCCAGCTCGCAAACGCCGCGCTGGCGCCGGACGGCCCAGCGACGGACATGCTGCTTCGGATTGGCCGCGAGGAGGGTGTGCTGATCGGCGGGTCGTTCCTGTGCCGCGACGCCGACGGAGAGGTCCGCAACGCGTTCCTGCTCGCCGGTCCGGATGGGCTGCTCGGGCGCCACGACAAGGACCTGCCGACGATGTGGGAGAACGCGCTCTACGTCGGCGGGAACGATGACGGAATCATCGAGGCTCCCGGCCTGACGGTCGGCGCGGCGGTCTGCTGGGAGCTCATGCGCAGCGGGACCGCGCGCCGTCTGCGCGGGCGCGTCGATCTCGTGATGGGCGGCTCCAACTGGTGGAGCATTCCCCGATGGCCTCCAACCGCCTACACCCGCCGGGCCGAGACTGCGAACGCCGCCACCGCCGAGCGCGCTCCCAGCGTGTTCGGCCGCTACGTCGGCGCGCCGGTCGTGCACGCGGCGATCACCGGCGCGTTCTCGTGCCCGATGCCCGAGCTGCCCGCTGTCGCCTACCAAGGTCGCTTCCAGGGCGGGGCACAGATCGCCGACGCGCACGGCCGTGTGCTGGCCCGCCGCGATGGCTCCGAAGGCTCGGGCTACGTGATCGCCGACGTGGAGACGCAACGCACGGAGCCGCGCGAGCGGGTGCCCGACCGGTTCTGGCTGCACCGTCGCGGCGTCGTGCCGGCCATCGCTTGGAATACCCAGCGTCTGATGGGCCGGCGCTGGTACGCGCGACACGTGCGCGGCCGCCCGCCGCTGGCGCTCGACCGTGCCCCGGTCGGCGCGGCAGACACAAGCGAGTGACTCACCCGCATCCGGAGCCTGCAGCTTCGTTGCGGGCCGCCATCCCGGCGAGCTTGATCAGACAGCCTGCACGGTCGGGGTCGTGCGGCTCAAAGCCGGCGAGCTTGGCGTCCGGCGCCATCACGTCGAGCAAGCCGCGCGTGATGCCTCTGTGCAGCGTGCAGACGACCGGCTGGTTCTCGCGGACCGCGTCACGGTAGGGGCAGTTGGCCAGGCGGATCGCGACGTCCTTCGTGGTACGGCTCTGCACCCGGGGCTGGAAACCCAGCGCGGTCAGCGTGGTCTGGAACGCGTCCTCGCCGGTCGTGCCCTGGCGCGAGGCCAGCTCCTGTCCGATCTCGCGGCCCGCGGCCTCGATCCCACGCAGCCCGCGAGAGCCGGATCCCGTGGCGCGTGCGAGCCAGCGTACGAGATCGGCGTAGGCGCGCGGCGCGCGTCCGCCGGGATGCGCGTCGGGCGCGATCCGCCAGATGTCACGCGGTCGCCCGCGCGGCTGCGGCTCGCCTTCGCGCACGAGCAGCCCGTCTTGCTGAAGGCGCTCGAGGTGCAGACGTACACCATTGGGGTGCAAGCCCAGCCGCTCAGCGAGCTCGACCGTGCCTGCCGGGCGACCCAGCTCACCGAGCAGCGCGAACAGACGCGCCCTCGTGGGCTGGGAGAGCGCATCGTCGGGACTTCCGGTGCGCGGCAGGTCCATCATCTCGCCCCAGTTTACACACGCAAACTATGAAAAGCCAGCCTGGGCGTGATACGGTTTCTTCTAGCGACGATGTGAGAATCTATTGGAAGGGAGCTCGCCCGATGACCTATGTGATCACTGAGCCCTGCATCGGCACCAAGGACAACTCGTGTGTCGAGGTGTGTCCGGTGGACTGCATCCACCCCACACCCGACGAGCCTAGCTACGACGCGGCCGAGATGCTCTACATCGATCCTGAGGAGTGCATCGACTGCGATGCCTGTGTCGAGGCGTGCCCGGTGGATGCGATCTTCGCCGAGGATCAGGTCCCGGATGAGTGGCAGCACTACATCGCTAAGAACTCCGCCTACTACGAGCAGGTCAGCTGAGAGGCACGTCATGAACAGAATCGATCCGAACATCACCCTTGGGGAGCTGGTCAACGAAGCGCCGGCCAGAGCGGCAATGCTGGAGCGGCTACGGTTGGACTACTGCTGCGGCGGCGCCCAGACGCTGACTGAGGCGTGCGCTCGCAAGGGGCTCGATCAGCGCACGGTGGGTGCCCTGCTGGAGGCGCTCGAGGAGCCCGATCGGCGGCAGGCTGAGCTCGAGCGTCAGGACTGGCGTCGCGCAAGCATCGGTGAGCTGTGCGACCACATCGTCGAACGCCACCACGAAGGCCTGCGCCGAGAGCTTCCCCGGATCGAGGAGCTGCTCGCCACCGTGGTGCGCGTACACGGTCAGGGACACGCGGGACTGCATGACCTGCAGCGGACCTTCACAGGGATGTCCGAAGAGCTCCTGCCCCACCTGAGGTTGGAGGAGCACATCTTCTTCCCTGCCGCCCGTAAGCTCGAGACCGACGGCGCAGCGATCGACGAGCCGCTGATCGGAAAGCACGAACACGACCACGAGCACGTCGGCGACAGCCTGACGGCGCTGCGCGAGCTCACCAGCGACTACGACATCGACCACGCGCTGTGCGGCACGCACCGCGCGCTGCTCGACGCATTGCTCTCGTTGGAGGCGGACCTGCACCAGCACGTCCACGAGGAGAACAACGTGCTTTTCCCACGCGTGCGCGGGCTCAACGCAGCCGCGCTCTCCGGCCGGTCAGGAGCGTAGAGGATCGTGAGCGGGCCATGCGCGGCGTGGCGGCGCAGCTCTCGAAGGCGCTCGGATTGCGCGGTGAGCATGCGTGCGATACGCGAATCTCATGCCCCCAAGCTGAGCGAACGGCGCTGTCGGCGACGCGCCGTGGCCCCCTGCTCGCTGCGCCCGAGCGAGTTGCTGCGTGCGTTCTTCGCTGCCGGTCTGTGCTTCATGCTGGCCGCGGCTCTCGCCGCGATTGCGTATGAGCTCAGCGGCCGCGACTGGCTGGCCGCCAACATGCTCGCGTCGCTGCGGGGCGCCATACGACCGCTCGCACTTCCCCCCCGGCTGATCGCGCTTGCCCAGGCATTCCTGGCCGTCGGGTTGCTCGTCGCGCTCGCCGCCACCATCAGCACCGGCGTCGCCGGACCCTTCAGTGGCTCCTCGGGAGCCGCTCTCGCCGTGCTTCTACTGGTCGGCTGGATCGGGCTCACGGTTTCGGGCTCGCTGCTGCACCTGCTGGCGATCCTCGCGCGCGTCAAGAGCTTCACCTTCCCGATGCCCCGACCACGTCCCACCCTGGACCGTGCGCTGACCGCAACTGCCGGCGTCGGTGTGGCGGCGCTCACGCTCTCGCACACTCCCGGCCTCAGACCGCTCGGCGACCCGGCAGCGGCCCTCGCCGTCGCGGTGGCCGGCGTGCTGGCGTTCCGCGTCCTCACACTCGCACTGCGCGTACTACGTCCCGCACCGTCATGAAGCGCCACCCCTCCCTCATCCCGCTCTCGCGCGATCACCACCATGCGCTCGTGATCGCAAAGCGTCTGGGAACCGCGACGGGCCAGACCGCAGCAGACACCGCCCGGGCATTTCTCACCCACTGGGACACAGAGGAGAAGTTGCACTTCCGCCTCGAGGAGGAGCTTCTGCTCCCGGCATACGCGGCCCACGGTGACGTCGGCCATCCCGCGATCATCCGCATGCTGTGCGACCACATGTTGATTCGCCGCGACGCGGTGAAGCTCGCCGACGCGCCCCCACTCGAGCTGCTGCACAGCCTCGGTAGCCGGCTCGCGAGCCACGTTCAACTCGAGGAGCGCGAGGTCTTCCCGCTCATCGAAGCAGCCATCCCCGAGCCCGAGCTTCATGCGCTCGGCGAGCACATCCGGGACGCTGCTCGATGATCTCCCACACCCCGACCTGTGGGGTCGAGGCGGCGTGCAACATCGGCAGCGACGATCTCCCATTCGTGAACGGTTGGCGCCGCCGGGTTGCCCCAGGTGCGGCCTTCAAGGGTCCAATGTCCCTCGCCCTCGCCGCGTCGCAGGAACAGGCCCGAGTCGAAGTCCAGGAGTGCGGTGCCAGGGCCGGCAGGATTTCCATGCAGCTTGGGGTGCATGTGGGTGTTCATCTGGAGCAGCCTGGCAAGCAACGCTACGTCGGCGTCGCTCATCGGGCAGGCGAACGGGATCGAGAACAGCATTCGTCCGCCCGCATGTGTGGGATTGCGGCGAGCTGTTGTGGCGTCGGCGGTTGACATCGCAGGCCTCCGTGGGTAGCGCTAGATACGGATGTCCTCATGCATACGGCGGGCGGGATTCGAAGCCGC
>CAVSPS010000002.1:0-63040 GCA_963729925.1 uncultured Solirubrobacterales bacterium
CACAAGGCCCTCAACCTTGCGCGTCTACCAATTCCGCCACAGGCGCAGAGGGGGCGAGTATAGCCGTCGGCCGGGTTCCCGACGGCTCGCGCTTGCATCCGTCCACGGGCCGCGCTACTGTACGAACACATGTTCGTTTCAGGCCTCAATCAACGCGACCGGGGAGCCCCGCACACATGGATTTGACGAAGCGGCAACAGGAGATCTTCGACTTCATCCGTCGTTACTCGGCCAAGTACGGCTATCCGCCCACCGTCCGTGACATCGGCAAGGCGGTCGGCTTGGCGTCCTCGTCCACCGTCCACGCCCATCTCGCCAACCTCGAGAAGATCGGCCTCTTGCGTCGCGATCCGTCCAAGCCGCGTGCCATCGAGCTGTTCGACCGGGCGGTCGGGAGCGCCGTGGACAGTGTTCGCAGCATCGTTCGTCCCGAAAGCCTTCCGCTGCTCGGCTCGGTGGCCGCCGGCCAGCCGATCCTGGCCGAGGAGAACGTCGAGGAGTACGTCCCCGTTCCCAGCCTCGCCGGCGGCGGCGACGGCGACTATCTTCTGCGCATACGCGGCGAATCGATGAAGGACGCCGGCATCGTCGAAGACGATCTCGTGGTGGTCCATCAGCAGGACACCGCCCAGCAGGGCGACATCGTCGTGGCGCTGCTCGGCGAGGAGGCCACCGTCAAGCGCTACTTCCGCGAACCCGACCACATCCGCCTGCAACCCGAGAACGACACCATGGAGCCGATCCGTACCAAGGAGGTCAAGGTGCTCGGACGCGTGGTGGGCCTGCTCAGGAGCATGTAATGACCACCCTTCTGCTCGAACGACCCCCGGCCCTCGAAGAAGGCTTCGAGCACGGCGCGCGCCGTCGGCTGGACGGCGCGTCCATCTCGGGGCATGTGGACGCGCACGGCAGGCTTACGCTGGACGATCTCATCACCGGCGTGTGGGAGGGCCTCGCCGTGCGCGCCACCGTCCAATGTCCGGTGTGCGAGGGCCCGATGGCATCCGGTCCCCATGAGAGCTGCGGCGATCAAACCGCGGGCGCCTGCCTGAGCTGCGGCTCGCGGCTCTCGTAACCCAGGGCCGGCGCGGTCTTCCAGTCGAGGGTCGCGGCTCGCGTAACCCGCGCCGTCCTTCGCCTGCGGGTCTCCGGCCGGCCCTTCACACGACGGCCCGCGCGCGCTACCGTGGAAGGGCAGGTCAAGCAGCCGCGGAGGTTCATTGGGCCTTCGAGGAAAGTCCGGACATCAAAGGGCAGGGTGGTCGAGCTATCGACCCGGGGAAACCCGCGGGAAAGTGCCACAGAAACAAACCGCCGATGCCGGCCGTCCCACGTGAACGGCCGGCAGGCAAGGGTGAAATGGTGCGGTAAGAGCGCACCAGCGTCGCGGTGACGCGGCGGCTGGGCAAACCCCACCCGATGCAAGGTCAAACCGGATCGTTTGCAGGTTGCCCGCCGAGATCCAGGTAGGCCGCTCAGATGGATGGCTGCTCAACGACAGAATCCGGCTTATCGATCTGCTAAGGAAAAGCCCCGCTCACGGCGGGGTTTTTCTATGGGTGCAGTCGCCAGGTTCTTGACCGGATAAGAGATGGGAACCCCACACAGGGGCGATCTCTATGGAACCGCTCGGCGCGGGCGCCCGGGTACACCCCGGCAGCGCTCCGTGCCGCACACGAATGGATAGTAGGTGTGCCGGCGGATCGCAAGCGGGTGGTGGCGTCGGGTCGAGCGAAGAGGACTCGCGGCATGACGGAGGATCACCCAATAGACCCCGATCGCCAGGCGATCGTCGAGGCTCTGGAGCGTCACGCCGTGCGCTACGTGGTGTTCGGTGGGGCCGGGGCACAGGCGCCGGCCGGGTCGTGCCGGTGCCGGCGAGTCCCGCCTGAGGGTAGATTGCGTGGGTAAGTCGAATGGCCGAGCGCTATCAACGACCTGGCTGGTTCACCAAGCACGTCTTCAACCGGGCTGTCGCCGCGCTGACCCGCGTCGGCATCAGCCTCGCCGGCTCTCGCATCCTGGAGGTGCGCGGGCGCAAGACCGGCCAGTGGCGTCGCACCCCTGTCAATCTGCTCACGTTCGACGGCGAGCGATATCTCGTGGCGCCGCGGGGAAGCACCCAGTGGGTGAAGAACCTGCGGGCAAGCGCGGAGGGCCGCCTGCTCGTCGGCCGGCGCGCTGAGGCGTTCGTTGCGGTCGAGGTGCCCGACGAGGAGAAGCCCGCGCTGCTTCGGGCGTATCTGAAGCGGTGGAAGTGGGAGGTCGGAGTCTTCTTTGGCGGGGTCAGCGCGGACTCGAGCGACGAGGAGCTCTCGCGGATCGCCCCCGATCATCCGGCCTTCCGCCTCGAACGTCGCGCACACAACGCCACGCCAGCGCGCTGACGAGCGTTTTACGCCGAAGGCGCCTCCGCCACACGAGCTCGCAACGCCTGCACGACGCGAGCCTGCCTCGCATGGTCGGGCGCGCTGACGTTGGCGGTGAGTCGCTCAGCCAGCGCCTTGCCGTGAACCCAGGCCACGCCTGCGTGCTTGTGGGGCGCGCCGTCCCAACGGCCCCAGATGACCACCACGGGCGTGACCCATGGACGCCGGGGGAGCACTTGCGTCAACTCGTCGGCGAGTCCGGCGGCGGCGCCCTTCATCCTCGGCGTCAGATCGTTCTCGTAGCCGCGGTCGGGATCCTCGAGCCACCGCACGCGCAGGACCCCGTGTTCGACCGTGACCCTGCCGCCGGGGGCCTTGGTGTCGAGCAGGAAGATCTCTCCGGAGGGCGCCACCACCACGTGGTCGCGGTTGCCATAGCCGTCGGGGAGATCGTGCATGACCGTCCAGCCCCGTCTCGTCAGCGCTCGCAGCGCTCCCGCGGTGCGCTTCTCGCCTTCGGCGCCGTGACGCCAGCTGTCTATGTGTTGGGGGGCCATGAGCGTGGTCGACAGCGCGAACATCACGGTCGCGCCGACGGCGGTCCCCAGCGCCAATGAGGCGTCCGCCGGCCATATCAACGCGACTGCCAGCATCACCAGTGGGACCGGCAGCATCGCCACGAGCCGGACGAGCCGCGTCCTCGCCCGCCACGCCCGGTAGGTGGCGCGGTAGCGCGCCTGCGCCGAGCGGCCCGCGCCAACGCGATCGGCGTAGCTGATCGCAAGACGAGTCATTGGATCGATATCGACGCGCGCGCATGACTTCTCAAGGCGTGAGGATCGCGTCGCACGCGCCCGCTCGCGGCGGAACGATCGCGGCGGAAAGCGGTGGTGATCCAAGGCACGATCTGCGCACTCGTGGCTCGTCGTGGGTGTCGCGCAAAGTTGCTGCGGGCGATGGGTGAACGCCAGCGGCGATGGCAATGGTGCCCGTAGGGATCGGGTTCTGCGGGCCTGGTCGGGTGTCTGTGCGGCCTGGGTGTCGTTTCAGGCGGCCTGGGCGGCCAGGTGGTGTTTGTGGAGCTTGAGCAGGTTGTGTGTCGCGGTGATTAGCCGCCATTCCGAGCGTGCGGCGGATCTGCCTCGTCGCTGGAATTGATTGATGCGCCGGTTGTGCTTGGTTTGAGCGAACACGGGCTCGACCATCGCCTTGCGTCTTCGGTAAAGCCCGCCGCCGTAGTCACCGGCGAGCACGGTGCGCATGAAGGCGTAGCGCCCGCCATCCCAGCCGCGGCGCGGCGTGTCGCGCTTGCCGGCATCGGGCGGGATCAGGACCTGGGTGCCCATGCTCACTACCTGGTCGATCTGCTGCTCATGCCAGTAACCGGTGTCCGCGACCGCGACCCCGGGCGTGTCGCTCACACCGATCTGCTGTAGCTCGCGCCGGGTGGCCTTGACCATCGGCTCAAGCTGGCCGAAGTCTGGTGAGGTGAGCGTAACCTCGGCAGCGAGCACGATCTGATGCTCGTTCACGGCAGCCTGCACGTTGTAACCCTGGGTGTAGCTGCGCGGCGTCTTGACGTTGCGTGAATCCAGATCGGTCACGTTGATCTTTCCCGGCGGCACCTCGGGCGCCACGTAGGGGTTTGGTCGCGCCCCGAAGCGCCGGCCGTCCTTCGTCACGGCAGTCGCCCGATGATGCTCATAGGCGTCGTTGGCCTCGCGCTCGACCCGCAGGTTCTCCCGAAGTCGCTGCTCTGCCTGCAGCAGCCTCTCGGCTCGCGAGCGTGGAATCGGCTGAGCCTGTAGGCGCCGGTGCTCATCGAGCTGGTGGCGCGCCTCGCGCAACCACCCCTCACGCCCCTGCATGCGGGCGACGATCACCTCGGGGCCGAGCGCGAGCTCCACACCTTGCGCGTCAGCCGTCTCGCCGTTTGTATCTTCGCTGGCTGCACGCTCGCGCGCGAGCTTCTGCTTGGCTTTGCGCAGCGCAGCAGCTCGCCCCTCACGGGTTTGCAGATGCTCAGGCAGCTCATCCCCCCGCGCCTCCCCGTAAAGCTCGTCCTCTGCGGCGTCGACGTCGGCAGCCTCCTTCAGGATCTCCCGCGCGAGCTGCTCGTAGTCGAGGTTTGAGTGATGCGAGGCGTTCGCGTGCACCTTCGTCCCGTCGATCGCGATCACCCCGACCTTCACCAACCCCGACTCCCGACAGAGCCCCAACACCTCGCTGAACAAGCCCGCCAGGGCTGCCTCGTGGCGCACACGAAACCGCGCGATCGTCGCGTGATCCGGCGTCTGCTGTGCAGCGATCACCCGGTAGGCGACATCCTCAACACACCGGCGCTCGATTCCCCTCGATGAGCGCTCACCACGCGCGTAGGCGTACATCAAAAGCGCCACCATCATCGAAGGCTCGAACGCCGCGCGGCCCCACCCATCCTGGCGGTAGGAACCATAGAACGCGTTCAGATCCATCTCCTCGACCGACGCCAACACGAACCACGCCAAATGACCCTCCGGCAACCAATCGCGGGGGTCCGGCGGCATCAAAAACACCTGCTCACGATCACACGCCAAAAAGTTGTAGGACATGCCCTGAAGTGTCTTAACCACGTCGGACGGACCGGGGGTTTGCGCGACACCCACCGTCCGTTACAGGCGCGTGAATGACGTTCACAACGCGCTCGCAATCACGCGAAACGGGAAGCGAGCCGAGTGTCGAGCCGACCACCTGAGGCTGTCGCGAAGATCGGGGAGCGACAGCGCACAACACGCCTGAGGACTCGACCCGACGCAGGCTGACCTGGCGTGATCACCCGAACCTGGCTTGCCGAGCCGCCCACGAAGCTCTATTGACTCGTTGCGGGTCAGTGCATCGAGGGCACGAATGAGATCCCGATGATCGCGCCCTCGATCGACTGGAGCCGCGCCACCGTCTGCCCCCACGGCTCCTCTCGTGCGCCGTGCAGGAGCTGGTAGCCACGATGTTCGAGCTCATGCGCAGCGGCCTCAACCGCGTCGGGGCTCTCGACGTCAAACTCGATGCTCATCTGTGGAACCGGCCTGTCGGGCGGCCAAGCGTCGGCACCGAAACACGCCTGCGCCGCGTCGGCGAGCGGCCAAACGCCGAGGTGCTTCACGCCTTCGATGTCCTCGCTGTGGGCGTAGGCGTCCCCCGCGAGCGGCAGGCCCAAGGCGTCAACGAGGAGCTCACGGCTCTTCTCAGGGTTCGGCGTGATGATGGCGACAGTCGAGACGAACTGAACACGCACGGATTGACCTCCAAGATCGGTTTAGCTCGCGGGTTGGAGTCTATTCAGGTGCACTACATCGGATCTCACCAGCAGTCTGTGCGTGGGGATCCGACAAGCAGGTTTCCTTGGGAACGGGCACGGCGGCCAGCGCGCACCGTGTCGGTTGCGCTCCCTTTCACGCGCAGGGAGTCGTTCGACCGGGCAATGCGGGCGTTGTTGCTTTCGTTCCAAACTGGCCGGTGCGGGCAGCGGTACTTCCAAGCCCGGAAGCGGCAAGCTGAGACGAGCAAGCCCGGAAACCGCACGCAGGGATTACTTGCGGACGCGGAACCGGAGGATGGAGACGGTGCCCGACCGCGTGGTGCTGACCGGTTCCAGGTCGATCCGGGAGAGGCTCGGGGGCGAGAAGCGGATGCCGTCGCCGAGCAGCACCGGCAGTACGTACACCAGGATCTCGTCGACAAGGCCCCGCTGCAGGCACTGGGCGGCCACGTCGGCGCCGAGGATCTCCAGGCTCTTGTCGCCCGCGGCGCTGCGCGCCGTGGCGACCGCTTCCCCGATGTCACCGGTGAGGTACGTGATGTCGGGATCCGGTGGCTCCGGTGGCCGATGGGTGAGGACGAACACGGGTCCGGAAAAGGGGTAGTCGACGCTGCCCGGCTTCTCGGCCTCCATCCTGTCGCCGATGTCGGCGGTCCGCCGGCCGACGAGCATCGCGCCGGTGGCCGCCGCGATCTTGTGGAACTCGTCCGGCCCGACGAAGTCGGCGAGCTGGCGACCAGCGCCCCAGTCCATCACATGGCCGGCAGCGGCAATGAAGCCGTCAAGCGACATACACCTGTTCACGACGATCTTGCTGTGTCCGGTGCTCGTATCGTTCATCCCGTTCCTCACCGCGACAGCTTACGCGGACGCACACGACAGGAGCAGCGGGCTACCGCTTCTCGCCAAGCCAGGACCGACCGCTCTGCTTCTGCTCGTGAGCACGACCGACAGCCATCGTGGTCCACGATCTCGCGCTCGCAAAGGACGTTCCGGGCGCCTCCGACCGATGATCACCTCGCGCTCGCTCGAGCCGGGCGAAGCGGAAGCGCTCGCGTTGGCACCCGAAGCTCGGTGCTCGTCCAGCTCGGCGGCTCGCTGGCGACTCACGGGCGCCCCTTTCCGCGCGAAAGACATCTTACCGGGACCTGCGCGGAGAACGGGGCAGCTTGGTGAAAGCGGGTCAGCTGACTTCGTACTTGATGTGTGTGACGCCGGGCGCGTCGATGGCCCGGATCTGCTTGAGCTTGATCGTCCCGCAGTCGAGCCCCTGGAATAGGCGAACGCCGGCTCCGAGGATCAACGGCGCGATCGAGACGTCGATCTCGTCAACCAGCCGTGCAGCCAGGCACTGGTTGACCACCGACGCGCCGCCGGCCAGCCAGACATCGCATCCCCGTGCGGCGTCCTTGGCCTGCGCTATCGCTGACTCGATCCCGTCGCTGACGAAGTGGAAGGTGGTGCCGCCCTCCATCTCAAGTGGCTCGCGCGGGTGGTGGGTGAGCACGAATACCGGATAGTGGTAGGGGGGATTCTCGCCCCACCAGCCCCGCCAGGACTCGTCCGGCCACGGACCCCGAATCGGCCCGAACATGTTGCGGCCCATGATGGTGGCGCCGATGTTTGCCCGGCGCTCCTCGACCACAGCAGTGCTGGCGTTGACGTCGCCTCCCTCCTCGCCGCGCATCTCCCGGAACGCCTTGAGCGGGAAAAACCACTCATGCAGCTCCATCCCACCGATGCCGAGCGGGTGCTCCTCGCTTTGGTCTGGGCCGCCGACGTAGCCGTCCAGCGACATCGTGATACTGAGTCTAAGCTTGCTCATCTCCGCTCCATTCGTGTCGCACCTGCTGTAAGAGACTGCCGCAGGGCGCCAGGCTCATCGGACCAGGGTTCCTGACCCAAAGAAGCCGGCGTCGGCCGCGAACGCCTCGGTATCCGCGCCAAGCGGGCCCATCGCAGGGAACCATCGCGATGTCCGCGCGATGAGGATGCCAGGTGCGTGCCAGGCTTCGGGATCTTCCTCGCGGCGACGGCGCTGTTCGCGCACCCTGGCATCGCCTCGGCGGTCTTCGCGGGCTCACACGTCCTGGTCCAGCGCCACGGCGCGCGCGGTGAGCGACGGTTTGCTCTTCACAGTGAGCGCAATCTAGCCGTATGCCGCGCAAACCGGGCCGGGCAAGGCCCAAACAGCCGAACGCAGGTTAAGCACGGATAAAACTTTTCGGACATCTGGTGGGCCGCTTTCGGGGGCCTGCGGCGCATGCGGAGGTCCGGACGTGCCCGTGCCGGCGGGCGTTCGCGCGCGTAGCGCCCCGGCTGTGGGGCGCTGTGCGCGTCCGGCACCCCTGCGGGCGCGCTGAAGAGCGCGCCGTCGAAGTGGACGCCTCGTGGGCGATGTTCGTGTGGGGGCGGGATCGGGGCACGCCTCGGGGCCGAGCATCGCACGCGGCGGCGGTGGTATCAGTGTCGCGCCCGCGCGTCAGACGACGCGGATCGGCCCGGTGCGCGCCGTCACGGGGAGCGCGCCGGGACCGAACCGAGCAAACCGGGTTCCGGCCCGACGGATCGAACAGCCCAAGGGCCGGGACCCCTGCATTGGGGAGGCTACAGCAACGATGCGCGAACAGCGGGGTGCGACCGGGACGCTCGATCATCCGTCGCCGCGCGCCGCGGCGGCTCAAGCCGGAGGCGACGAGCGCCGATGGGATAGGTGGGCCGAGACGGCCCCGACGGTTTCAGCGCTCCAGCGCATCGTCCTGTGCCGCCCCGGCGGCTGAGATGGACTCCGACGACGCAGGCTCTGCTCCCGCTTCCGGCCCGGCGCCGCCGGGCGAGGGCCGCTACCTCGCGCTGTTCGCGCAGGGACGCACGCTCGACATCGTGCTCGCGCTGCGCGACGGCGAGCCGTGGACCACCGAGGCGCTTGCGCGGCATGTCGAGGTCTCCGAGCGCACCGCGCGCGAGCAGATAGGCGTCCTCGTGAGGATGGGGGTCGTCATGCGCGTGCGCAGCAGGGATCCCTCGCACCGCGTCGCGTGGCGGCTCGGCGAGCTCGGCCTCGCGCTGCCCGAGCTCTACGACCTCATCGCCCACTGCGCGCGGCGTGTGGCGCCTGCGCGCGCCCGGTCGCCGACGTCGTTGCGCGCCCGGTCGCTGGTGGTGGCGGAGGTCGTCGCCGACGCGCACCTGCGCGCGATCATGCGCATCCTGGCCGGCGGAGCGCTGAGATCCGCCGCGCTCGAGCGTCAGCTGCCGTGGATCACCCACGGCAAACTCGGGCGCGACCTGGCGCGCCTGCGCGAGAGCGGCCTGGTGGTGCTGCGTCCCGGCAACGGCAGCGGACGGTACGAGCTCGTGCGCCGTGCCCGCGGGCCGCTCTCGCTGATCGCCCTCAGCGCGCTGGCCTGGCGGCTGCGCATCGCGCCGCGCCATCCGCCCAGCCAGGCGGGCAACGTGGCGGGCCTGATGGCGCTGCTGGGGCCGGTCGCCCGCGTGGCGCCGGGCATCCACGGCGTCTGCGTCATGGAGGCGCTGGTCGACCCCGGCGCGGTCGGCCGGGTGGACTGGCAGCCGGCGCACGTCTCGGCGGCGCGCGGGCGCCTGTCGCTGCTGGCCGAGGGCCCGCTGGAGCGGCCGCGGGCGCGCATACGGGCGAGCGACGTGGTCTGGTGCGAGGCGCTGCTCAGCGGCGACTTCGAGCGCATCGAGATCGACGGCGACCGCGAGCTCGCGCTGGCCGTGCTGGTCGCGCTGGCGGGCGCTCTGAAGGCCTGATCGACCGCGAACGGGCGACGTCTCCTAAACCCCACCTAAAACTTTGCGGAGACTCGGTGGACCGTCTCCGCGCGCGGCGCCGCGCGCGGGCCGCGCCGGCGCTTCGCGGGCAGCGGCGCACAGGCCCCGACGGCAAGCGGAGGCCCGGTGGGCGAAGTCGCGACGCCGGCGCGGCAGGGCGCGCGCCGGCGCGTTCCATGGGCGCAGCGGCGGGTGGTAGAAGGGCTGCTCCCGCGCGCTCCGAGCGCGGGAGGACCCCGGCGCGCACCGTCACGGGGAGCGCAACGGGGTCGAACCGAGCAAACCGGGTTCCGGCCTGACGGATCGACAGCCCCGAGGGCTGGGAGCACTGCGACAGGAGGTGCAGCCATGAGGTGCGAGCCGCTCGCCGCTCACCGGCGTGGGCCGCTCAGCCGACAGGAGCCGGGCTCTCGCTGGGCTCGGCGAGAGGCCACGACGCGCCCTGACGTTCGGCCTCGCGCTCGCCCCTTGCGATCAGCTGCGAGGGCGCGACGCCGAGGGCAAGCGCGAGCTTGGCGATGGTCGCGACCGTCGGTTCGCGCTCGCCACGCTCGATCCCGCCGATGTAGTTGCGGTGCACGCCGCTGTCCAGCCCGAGGCGCTCCTGGGAGATGTTGCCGCGCTCTGCGCGCAGCGCTCGGATCGCCGCGCCGAGGCCGACGAGCAGTGGGTCTCGGGTTGGCACGGCCCGGCAGCTTGCAGCCTGGCCGTGTTATTTTCTACATCCCAATCGTGTTGGCAGTCTGATCGTGTTGAGGACCGTCACACAGAGGGAGAGGGGATGAGAGCGACATGAGCGCACCGGCGGCACCGCGTGAGGCCGCGCGCCTGCAGCGCCAGGGGTGGGATCCGCCGCCGCCGCTTTACGAGAAGCTCGTGCCGGCTCCGCACACGATAAGCAGCGACCGGGTCGCCGACATCCAGCGCGGGCGACTGTGCGGAGCAATGGTGCACGCGGTGGCCGAGCACGGCTACGGCAAGGTGACAGTCACCCGGCTGCACCGGCTGGCGGGGGTCTCCAAGCACACGCTGTACGACCGCTTCGGGCACGACGACGCCAAGCGCCGGTGCCTGCTTGGCGCCATCGACGCGGTGCTCGTGGCCTCCCTGAAGCGCGCGCAGACGTTCCAGCGCCGCGGTGACGAGTGGAGCGATCGTCTTGCGCTCACGCTCGGCGCGCTCGCGCAGGATGTGGCGCGCCATCCGGGTGCGGCCAGCGTCGTGCTGGTCGAGGCATACGACCCCCAGGCCGGCGCGCTGGAGACCCTCGCGACAGGATGGGAGCGCTTCGAGGAGCTGCTGGCCGGCTCGTTCAGCGAGGCTGACGGCCAGGACCCGCCGCCGCTCGTCGTCAAGGGAATCCTCGCTGGCGTGGCCCATGTCGCGCGGGCGCACCTGCTGGCCGGCCGCGAGCTGCAGCTGCCGAGGCGCGTGGTCGACGAGCTGGCCGCGTGGGCCTGCGCCTGCTGTTCGGGCGCGGCGGTGTCACCCGTAGCCGCCGCGGCGAGTTCCGCGAGCGAAACCTCGATGATTGCCCCCGAGATCGCGTCGCGAGGAGATGGAGAGCTGTGCGACGAGCATCGGTGGATGCTCGAGGCGTGCGCCCGCCTGGCGGGCGAGGGCGGCTATGGCTCGCTCACGATCTCGCGGATCGAGAAGGACGCCCAGGTGCCCCGAGGCGCCCTGCGGCGCCACTTCACCGACGTACGCGAGTGCTTTCTCGATGCCTACGAGATGGTCTGTGGGGATCTGCTCCGCTGCGCGCTGGTGCGTACATATGCCCCGTCATCGTGGCCATCGGTGATGCCGCACCCAATGCTGGAGCGGCTCACCGATCGGCTCGCGACGCGCCCCGATCTGGCGAGGATCGTCTTCTGCGAGGTGCTCGCCGCCGGCCCGGCCGGCGTGCGCGCGCAGACGCGCCTGCTCGAGACCTTTGCGGGCGGGCTGGCCGGCAGGGTGCCGCCGGAAAGGTGCTCCTCGCACGTGGTGCACGGCGCCGGCGCCGCGGCGGTGTGGGCGGTCATGGGCCACCTCTCAGCCCATGGCGGCGCGCAGCGCCTGCCGGCCACCTGCCAGGTGCTCGCACGTCTGATGCCGCCCGTGGGCGTCGCGAGCCATCCACGCATCGCGCCGCCTCGTTCGCACGCGGTTCATGCGTCAGCGGTTGCCCGCCCACGCAACCAGGAACCGAATCGACGCTAGCAAGCTACATGGTTGCGAGTTTCTGATAAAGGCGGCGCTCCCCACGACGCAACCAGGAACCAAGTCGACATCGGCGCCGTGGAGATCGCCGCGAGTGGGTAGAACGGAGCGAACGGTGCCTGGCACCGTTGTCGCTGCACGAGCGGAATCGGACCGCCCGCCGGTGTGCGGTCCCGCTTCGCCGCGACCTGGGAGTCGGCGCCGGGGCGTCTTGTGCTGCATTCTGGGTTCGACGCCCCGGCACCGGCAACGTAATCCCTCGCCGATCCGTGGACCGACGGAGGCGGTTACATCCTATACACACGCGCCGACACGTGACAGCCTGATCGTGTTGGGCGCTGCCGGCGGTGGAGCCAACCGGGAACCATTTGGTGCCCAGCGGCGAGTGGTCGCGATTCGCTGGGCCTACGGTGGCGGTCGTGACTTGCATCGGTACGGCACGGAGACTGGCGGGCTTCGCCGCTGCGGCGACGCTGGCGTCGTGCTGGCCGGTCGCTGCGATCGCGCAGGCTGCGCTGCCACCGCCGTCCTCGCCTCCGCAGGCGTCGACCGGCCCGGCGATCGAAGTCAGCCAGAACAACACGACGCTAACGGCGACGATCGACAACGAGGGCAGCGAGACGACCTACGAGCTCGATCTGGGCGCCGACACGAGCTACGGCACCCGCATCTTCGGCGACGCCGGCTACGAAGAAGGGGCGCAGACGGTCACGGTCACCCTGCAGGGCCTTGCGGCCGGTACTACGTATCACTATCGGATCGTGGCGAAGAACGTGTTCGGCGCCACCTACGGCGCCGATGAGACGTTCACGACACCGACCTACCCCAGCGCGGTGCTCGTGGCGCCTGTGGCTCCGCCACTCATACCCGTGCCGTTGATCGTCTCTGCTCCGGTGCCGTCCGTCAAGGCGAAGAGCGCGTCCGTCAAGCAGAGGGCGCCTCGCGCGCGAAAGCAGCACGCGCGCTCTCGCCACCGGACGAGCTCGCCTCAGCGCCGCGCATCGCATCGCCGCGCCTGATCGGCGCAGGCGCGCGAGGACCTGTGCGGGTCTCGCGATCCGCCGTGAGGCGCGCGCGTGAGCGGTAGATGCCGGCCTACGCACAGTCACTGGTGCGTGTCCTGTCTCAACCAGGAACCATTTGGCCCTTACGGGCCTACGGCTCGCCGGCGTAGGGGTACCGTGCTTCACATGCCGTGTCGAACAACACGGAGCGCGCAGTACTCGGGGCAGCCGGACGCCGCCTGGGTCGGTGCCGGATGCCTCTACAGGCAACGTAATCGAGAAGGAGGTACATGATGCGCGCGCAGCAAATGAAGATGTTCAGCCTTGTGGCTGTTGTGGCCCTGTTGGGTCTGGCATCGGTTGGGGCTGAGACCGCTTCGGCGAAACGTACGTGGTGGTACTGCGTGAAAGCCGAACCCGCGAAAACCGGTAAATTCGAAACCAAAGCATGTACCACCGAAAACGCGAAAAAAGAAGGAGAATGGGAAAGTAAGGGTATTCCCAACGGCGTAGAAGAATCGATCGAAGCCCATCTGAAGGCTGGCACGGAAGCAACACTCATTAGCAAAGTCGGCGGCCAAGAAGCCGAAATCAAGTGTAAGAAACTGAAACTCAAGCACCGTAATGGAGGGGTGCTGGAAGAACACGGCTTCATCTATAATTTCGAAGGCAGAACGGGCCGTGATCGCGGCGTCGTCGTCTTTGAAGAATGCAGAGTTGCAGGCATAGCTGCGCTTGTGTGCAAACTTACTGCTGCGAGCGCCAAAGAAATCATCACTCCTCCTACTGCTGAAGGCGCGAGCCTGCTGGTCCAGACGAAATCAACCGAACCCACGCAGGGCAGCAAAGAAATCTGGGATGACTTCTTGCCCGAAGAACTGACGAACGCCAAAGGTGTAAAATTTGGCCTGTTTGCGCTAATACACATAGAAGGTGGATCGTGTCCGGTCAAACCACCCAATGTAGACCAAGTGGTCTGCTCCAAAGCTAAAGTGTTTGGACCAGTGGGTCTGCCCGGCGCAGCAAACGAAGGTGAATGCGGCTACGCCGCGGAAATCAAACCGGAAAGCTACGCGATCGTTCAGTCGTTCGTCTTCTCGAGCACAAAACCGTGCGCAAAGAAATTCTGGAACTGGAAAGGCAACGAAATCAAAGCGAACGAACTGGAAGACCTGATTGGTGAAGAAACCAAACTGGGCGAAGGCACATTCGAAGGCGAAGCGTGCTTCAGCGCTGAAGCCGAAGCGGAACTGTGGGGCGCCAATCGCGGAAACGCATGGGACGTCAGATAGACGGCCGGTGTGAGACGGTAGCGTAACTGCCTCATCGCGTGACCTCGGCCGGGCCGCCTGTGTGCGGCTGGGCCGGGGTCATGCTTCGTGTTGGGGGTGCATGCAGATCCGCATTCTCACGTTCGTCCAACACCCAATGACGTGTCGAAGGGGAATCGTATGGAGAGGGACTGGTATGGGGAATCGAGTCTTGGCGCAGGTGATGTGACAGGCAAGCGCGGCGGGTCTATGGGGCGGCGCTTTCTTGCCGAGCTGGCGATCGTGGCCGCCTGTTGCGGTATCGCGATCGTTCTCGTCTCGGCTCGCTCCGCTCGTGCGAACGCATGTCCAAACGCCGCCTTCCGCACGGGCCCCTCGGCACCCCTGCCCGACTGCCGCGCGTACGAGCTGGTCACCCCGTCGTACAAGAACGGCAGCGGCGTGGCGCCGTATTGGATCGCTCGTTCGGGCGAAGCGATGATCGCCTTCAGCTTCGCCGGGTTCGCCGGCACGCCGGGCGACGAAGGCATACCCGGCGGCTGGTACCGGCTCGCGCGCGGCTCTGCCGGTTGGACGACGACGCCGATGGCGCTGCCCAGCTCGCGCTACACCGTGATCGAAGGCGTAAGCACCGAAGCATCGCCGAAGCTCACGGACATCGAAGCGACGAGCTTCGTCGAGGTCGCCCATGCGGTGGAAGGACCGGCCGGCTCGCTCGACCTGGCGATCAAGCACGCGGACGGCTCGCTTGCCGACATGGGGCCCGCGCTTCCCCCGGCGGCCCCGGGCTCGCCCGAAGAACAGCGCACGCCGGAAGAAGCGGCCGAACAGAGCGGCCTGCGCCTCGCCGGGCTCTCCGCCGACGGCGAGCAGGCCTTCTTCAGCCTCCGAAGCGACTTCTGGCCGGGCGACGCGACGGTTCCACCAAAAGCGGGCGACGCCTACAGCAGCCTGTACGAATATGCAGGCACGTGCGGCACCGCGGTCGAATGCGCCGCGGCGAAACGGGAACCGCTGCTCGTCGGGGTGGACAGCCAAGGCAGGCAGATCAGCCGGTGCGGCACTGCGCTGGGCGGCAGCCGGGACGGCACGATGGATGTGGCCCACAATGCCGTTTCGCGCGACGGCCTGACGGTGTTCTTCACCGCGCTTGCGCCCAGTAATGTCTGCGCCGGCGCCGGACCGCCGGTTACAGAGATCTTCGCCCGCATCGACGGCGGCCTGCCGGGCGCGCGCACGGTCGCGATCTCCGAGCCGAGCGTCGAAGACTGCTCTGGGTGCAACACGACGAGCGGCCTGGCCGGCGCGCACTTCGAAGGCGCATCAGCGGAAGGCTCGAAGGTGTTCTTCAGCACCGCTCAGCCGCTGCTCGGCGGCGATACGAGCACGAACCTGTACGAGTACGACTTCGCCGCGCCGGCCGGGGAACGGGTCGTGCGGGTGTCGGCGCCCGAAGCGCGAATCTCCAGCCCGGGCCCCGCCGAAATGGTCGGCAACGTGGTGCAGATCTCCGAGGACGGCTCGCGCGTCTACTTCGTCGCCCACGGCCGCCTCACGACCGGCCCGAACGCGCAGGGTCAGCGCGCACGGGCCGGCGCTGACAACCTGTACGTGTCGAATACGGAAACGCGGGAATCCGCGTTCGTCGCCGATCTCTGCTCGGGCCCTGAACGCTCCGGCTCCGTCAGCGATTCGCGGTGCCCCTTGGGCTTGAGTGAATCGCAGCTGGCCGCCGAATCGCACGGCGGCAACGACCTGTCGCTGTGGGGCGGCGCCGGCGGCTTCAATCAAGGGGGCTCGGACGTGACGCCGGACGGGCGCTTCCTCGTCTTCGAAAGCTACGGCGACCTGACACCCGATGACACGAGCACCGCGTCGCAGATCTTCGAGTACGACGCGCAGACCGGACTGCTCGTGCGCGTCTCGATCGGCCAGGGAGGCTACAACCACGACGGCAACACCGACGTGGAAGACGTCCACGCGGGGATCGTCGTCCCCACATACTCCACACGTACCACCTACAACGTTCGCTTCGAACCGTCCATGTACTGGGGCCACTTGGCCGTCTCCGCGGACGGCTCGAAGGTCTTCTTCCAGAGCGCCGACGCGCTCACGCCGCAGGCGGTCGACTACCACGTGATCTTTAAGGGGCTAATCGAAGTTGTCTACGCGGAGAACGTCTACGAGTACAGCTCGCTCGGTGGGAACATCGAAGACGGCGCCGTCCGTCTGATCTCCGACGGACTCGATCAGATCGACGCTGGCGGATCCGCGGTCACGCTGTACGGCACCGACGCGTCCGGACAGGACGTGTTCTTCACGACCGCCGACAAACTGGTCGGGCAGGACAGCGACGAAATCCCGGACGTCTACGACGCCCGCGTCGGCGGCGGCTTCCCACCGCCCTCTGCGCCGCCCTCGTGCTCGGAAGAAGCCTGCCAGGGCGCGTTGAGCGTCGCGCCGACGCTGCTCTCGCCCGGCAGTCAGTTCCAGGCCGGCGGCAATCCGCCGCCGGCGGCATCCAAGCCGGCGGCGAAACCGAAGCGTAAGTCGTTGACGCAGGCTCAGCAGCTCGCGCGGGCGCTACGAGCGTGCAGGGACAGGCCGAAGAGCGGGCGGCGAGCCTGCGAAGCCAAGGCGCGCAGGCGGTACGGGAAGAAGGCTGTGAAGCGGTCTGCGCGCAAGGCGACCGCAGCTCGGCTTGGGGGCCGGCGATGAGACGCGCTCTCTGCCAGATCGCGGCCTGCCTGCTGCTCGCGGGGCTGCTCGGCGGCGCCCCGGCCTGGGCGGCGGCGCCGGGCCCGGCGCTGACGATCGAATCGCAAGCGCTGCCGAGCGTCTTCTCGCCCGAACACGTCAGCACGGGAACGCCGGACTCCTACGTGCTGACCGTCACCAACTCGGGCAGCGAGCCGACTGATGGCAGCGCGATCGAAATCGGCGACACGCCGGCGGATTCGCTGGCGGCGCAGAGCATCGGCGGCATTCTGCAGTCCAGCGAACTCGGCACGGGGCTGTCCTGCGAATGGGCGGCGCGGCTGCGGTGCGCGTACAGCGGCACGCTGGCGCCCGGCGACAGCCTGCGCGTGCTGATCGTCGTGGCCGTCGCGCCCGGGACGGCCGGGTCGGTGACCAACACCGCGACCGCCTCCGGCGGCGGCGCCGCCACGGCGCTGACACGCGAGACGACGCCGGTCGGCGGCGCAGCCGAATCGCTTGCAGTCCCGTTCGGCGTCCAGAGCTTCGCGTTCCTGGTTGGCGGCGCGAACGGGCTCACCGAGACGCAGGCGGGCGCGCACCCTTACCAGAACACCGTCTCCTTCACGCTCGACAGCGTCCCGCGGGCCCAGCGCGAAGACTATCTCGTGGCCGGTGGGCTGGGCGGCAGCGCCGGGGCCGTCAAGGACCTCGTGTTCGACCTGCCGCCCGGCTTTCTCGGCAACCCGTCGGCGATCGAACGGTGTCCTCAATACAAGGTTCCGTCCGGCGAATGTCCCGCCACCACGCAGATCGGCGTCGCGAAGATCTACAGCGCGCCCCCGGCCGGCTCGCGCGCGCTGCAGAACGTGGTGACGATCAGTCCGATCTACAACGTCGTGCCCGGGCAGGGCTTCCCGGCGGAGTTCGAGCTCTACGACAAGACGCCCGTGACGCTGTACGCGACCGTCGACCCGAAGACGAACTACAGCGTGCGCGTGACTATCCCCGACATACCGGCCGCGGGCCACGTGCTCGGCTCCTCGACCACGTTCTTCGGCACGCCGTCTGCCAATGCCGACTACGCAAACCACAACTCCGGCGCGACGCAGACGGCGTTCCTGGAGAACCCGACCGGTTGCACGACCGAACCGCAGTACGCCCACGTCTACGCCGACACATGGCAACAGCTCGCCGCCACACTTCCCGACGGCGCCCCGGACCTCAGCGACCCGAACTGGGTGCGCGCGCAAACCGTCGTCTTCCCGGAAGTGAGCGGCTGCGAGCTCTTGCAGTTCAACCCGTCGCTCGAAGTCCGTCCGGACGCCACCCGCGCGGACGAGCCGGCGGGCATGACCGTCGATCTGAACCTTCCGCAGGCGCCGCTGACCGAAGGCGAGCTCGGCTCCCCGGCGCTGAAGGCGGCGACCGTGACGCTGCCCTCCGGCATCTCCGTTTCCCCGTCGGCAGCGGACGGCCTGGAAGGCTGCGCGCTCGCGCAGATCGAACTGCTCTCGGCGAGTGCCGGGCCACTGCCCGCAGGGGTCGCAATTGGGCACGGCGAAGGTGACGACGCCGCTGCTTGACAGAACCGCTGGAAGGCGGCGTCTTCCTGGAGAGCGCCGCGCTGCAATCCGTGCTCGAACGCCGACGCCTCCGACGGCAACATGGTCCGCCTGCTTCCTCGAAGTCTCGGGCTCGGGCGTGGTCATCAAGAAGGAAGGCGTCGTGTACCTCAACACGACGACCGGCCAGTTGACGACGACGTTCACCGGCATACCGCAGGAGCCGGTCAGTCACATCGAACTGCACTTCAAAGGCGGGTTGCGCGCGGGGTTCGCGACGCCGCAGTCGTGCGGGACGTTCACGAGCACGAGCGACCTGGTGCCCTACAGCACCCCGGTCACTCCGGATGCGACGCCGCTCTCGCCGTTCGACGTGAGCTGGGATGGGAACGGCGGCGCGTGCCCGACGACGCTCCCGTTCAGCCCCGTCTTCGAAGCGGGCACGTCCAATCCGAACGCCGGCCAGTTCTCCCCGTTGACGGTCAGCTTCCATCGCGAAGACCGCGAACAGGACCTCGCCGGCGTCCAGGTCGTGCTGCCTGCGGGTTTGACCGGTTCGCTGGCCGGCATCCCGTTGTGCGGCGAGCCCCAGGCGGACCTCGGGACGTGTTCTTCGGCTTCGCGGATCGGGAGCATGACCGTCGCCGCCGGGCCGGGTGGCGCACCCCTTCTACGAGAAGGGCCAGATCTACCTGACCGGCCCGTACAAGGGCGCGCCGTTCGGGCTGTCGATCGTCGTGCCGACCGTGGCGGGCCCGTTCAACCTCGGCAATGTGGTCGTGCGCGCCTTGGTCAGCATCGACCCGCACACGGCGGCGCTCACGACCACGTCCGACCCGTTCCCGCAGGTCATCGACGGTGTGCCGTTGCGGCTGCGCCTGGCGAACGTGACCGTCGACCGGCCGAACTTCATCGTCAACCCGACAAATTGCGCGCAGCAGCACATTCGTCGCGACGATCACGGGCGCGCAGGGCGCGGTCAGTCACGAGTCGGTGCCGTTCGCGGTATCGGGCTGTGCGGGCCTGCACTTCGGCCCGAAGTTCAGCGTGTCCACATCGGGAAGGACCTCGCGTGCGAAGGGGGCGAGCCTCGACGCGAGGCTGACGGTGCCGGTGGGCGCTCAGTCGAACGTGGCGAAGGTCAAGGTCGAACTGCCCAAGGCCCTGCCGAGCCGCCTGACGACCCTGCAAAAGGCTTGTTTGGCCGCCACGTTCGAAGCGAACCCCGCCGCCTGCCCCAGAGGTTCGATTGTCGGGGCCGCGCGTGTCAAGACGCCTGTTCTGCCGGTACAGCTGGTCGGACCTGCCTACTTCGTCTCCTACGGGGGCGCGAAGTTCCCGGAACTGGTGATCGTGCTCGAGGGCTACGGGGTGCGGGTCGATCTGCACGGCGCCACGTTCATCAACAGCAAGGGCATCACCAGCTCGACATTCACGCAGGTGCCGGATGTGCCGTTCTCCAGCTTCGAGCTCTATCTGCCCGAGGGATCGAACTCCGCGCTCTCGGCGAACAGGAACCTCTGCCAACTCACAAAGCTCGTCACGATCAAACGCAAGGTCACGCAGCGGGTGGGTGGTAGCACCGTGCACCGCACGGTCATCACCCACAAGCGCGAGCCGGCGAGCCTCTCGATGCCGACGATCTTCACCGCGCAGGACGGCGCTCAGCTAAGGCGGCAGACGCCGATCACTGTGACCGGATGCGCGAAGCAGAAGCGGGCAGCGACGGGCGCAAAGGCCACGCGCCACAAATGACAGATAGGACAAACAACCAGGGGAGGAACGAGATGTTCTCATCGATACGCAAACGCTTCACGTTCGCGAACGTCGCGATGACGCTCGCGCTCGTGTTCGCTATGACCGGCGGCGCGTACGCCGCCAAGAAATACCTGATCACCTCGACGAAGCAGATCAAGCCGAGCGTGCTCGCGCAGCTGAAGGGCAAAGCCGGACCGGCCGGTCCGGAAGGCAAAGCGGGCGCCACGGGAGCGCCGGGCAAAGAAGGAGCGCCAGGCAAAGAAGGGGCGAAAGGCGAACCCGGCACGAACGGCAAAGACGGCGTGAGCGTCACCAGTGCGAGCGTCCTGACCAGCAGCGCCACGTGCAGCAAACTGGGCGGCTCCGAATTCACGGCTTCCAACGGCAAGACCACAGCCTGCAACGGCAAGGAAGGCGAACCAGGAGAACCCGGCAAAGAAGGCCCGACCGGCAAAGAAGGCCCGACCGGCCCGAAGGGCGCGACCGGAACCACCGGCTCGCCGTGGACGCCCAACAACACGTTGCCTAAAGGCGCGACCGAGACAGGTCAGTGGTTGATGACAGATCTCGCGCCGACATCTTTCGACCTAGTCGACAGTTCTGGCGTGTCGTTCCCCATACCCTTGGCGTCGGCGCCGCGGTTCCCGGGCGAAGAAGTCGCAGGAAATTTCATCAACGAAAACTACTTTGGCCCGGAAGAAGGGGAAGGCGAAGGGAAAGCAAAGAAACCGTTCCCGGTCGGATGCAAAGGAAACGTAGCCAAACCCGAAGCGGAACCGGGCAACCTATGCGTGTTCGCAAAGTTCCAGAGACGAACACCTTACGCTCGTCGGCGGGTTTGACGCCGCCACCGGTAACACGTTCGTAGCGGGAACGACCGGGACCCTACTCTTCTGGACCGACATTGGCGGAGAAGGAAAACGCGAAAGCGCGTATGGGACATGGGCGGTGAAGGGCTAACTGACAATGTCCCGCAGAGCGACGGGCGAGCATGAGCCGAGCCCGCCGCCCTGTGCGTCCTCCGGGGGCGCCGTCCTCTCCGGGCGGCGCCTAGGAGGAGCTCTCCCACTCACGCATGGAGCAGAATGTGAACCCAACACCACATAGCGGTTGGCCTCTCAACCAGGCCCGCGACCGAGGATGAATACGATGCGCATACGCCGACTGATCCTCACCGTGGTGCTCGCGCTGACCGCGACCGCCACGACCATCGCCGGGACGGCAACGCCCGCGATTGCCGGCACGGGACAGGAATTCCTCGGGCAGATCACAGGTGTGGGGACGCCGGAGGAAACACTTCTGGGAGTCGAATCCGTGAGCGTCGACGACAAGACCGGCGACGTGCTGCTGCCGCACGTCGAAATGTTGAAAGAACCACCGTACCAGGGCGTGGCCGTATTCGACCCCTCCCTCAAATACAAGGAAGGTTGGCGCGGATTCGGCTCAAAGCCGGTCGTGGTCGACCAGGCGACCGGCGATGTTTACGTCACAAGCCTGACCTTCCCGCCGGGCGCGCAGAGCGCCGAGGGCGTCCTCAACGTGCTCGACTCCGCCGGTAAATTCGTGAACCAGATAACGAGCGCCTGCGGGGAATCGTTCAACGAATCGCTCCTGCAAGGCGTCACGATCGACCAATCGACGCGCTACGTGTATGTCATTCGAGAAATTTCGGTTGGCACCTTCACGTCGTTCGTCATCGAGGTCGTCAAGGCGCTGAGCGGAGAATGCGTCGGCCAGATCACCGAAGCGGAGCTGCCGAAAGGCACGAGCTTCGTCGAGAACGTGACGAGCTTGGCGGTCGACGAAACGGCGCACATGCTGTTTGTCGCGGCGCCGTTCGACGGCGCGATCTTCGTGTTCAGCACCCTCCCGGGCTTCAAGTACATGGGGGAATGGAGAGGCGCCAAGACACCGGCCGAATCGTTCGTGCCACGGGTAAGCGAAAGAGGATTCTATGTGGCGTTCGACCGCCAGACGTCGCGTCTGCTGGTCGCGGACGCCGTGCACGGCGTGATCGACGAACTCGTGCCCAAGGAAGTGGAAAACGCAGGCGCGGTGAAAGCGGTCGAAGAATACCGCGGGCAGATCACCGAAATCCCGTGTGTACCGGGCGCGAGCCCGTGTGGCCCGATCGCCAAGCAGGCGCCGCAAGTCGAAGGTCTGCGGGGTGTGGGCGTGGACGATGCGACCGGCGACATATACATTTCGCAGGACTTTGAACAGGGCAGCAGCGCAACGAATCCGGTCGTGGACGTCCTCGGTCCGCCGCCGCCGGCTCCGGTTGTGAGCGCCGGCGTGCCGTCGGGCGTGTCGGCGGTGGGCGCGACGCTGAACGGGCTGGTCAATCCCGAAGGGCTCTCGCTCACCGAATGCCGGTTTGAATATGTGACGCAGGCGGCATACAAGGCCGCCGTCGAAGCGCACGCCGCAAACCCCTACGGGTCGGGCTTCAGCGCGCCGTGCGCACAGGGTCCTTCGGAAATCGGGAATGGCAAGGAGCCGGTGCCTGTCAGCGTGAGCGTGGGGAATCTCACGCCTGGCACCGAATACCACTACCAGTTGACGGCCGTCAACCTGAAGGGCCTCTCGGCGTCAAGCGGTGTGACACGCGATCAGCGCCTCGTCACCGCGCCCACGTTGACGGAAGGCTCGGCGTCCGGCGTCACGCAGTTTGGCGCGACTGTCAGCGCGGGGATCGAACCAGGCGAAGCGCCGAGCACGTATCACTTCCTCTACTGGCCCGAAGGCTCCTCGCAGGCCGCCGGGCAACTCGCGCCGATCCCGGACGTGAGCCTGCCCGTGGTGCGCGGGCAGAGAACGGTTTCGCAGGCGCTGTCTGGCCTGCAGGCCGGCACGACGTACCATTTCAAGCTCGTGGCGTCGAGCGCGGCCGGCACGTTCGAAGGGCCCGAAGGCACGTTCGCCACACCGGGCATACCCGCGCCGAGCGCGAGCACGGGCGGCGCGAGCGGTTTGACGGTCGGCTCGGCGACGCTCTCCGGCTCAGTCGATCCGCATGGCTGGCCGACCACATACGAGTTCCAGTACGGCCCAACGACGGCGTACGGCGCGAGTTGGCCGACCGTGCCCGTGGAGCTGGGGGCGCTGGAAGGCGCACAGCCGGTGTCCGTCGAAGTGCAGAACCTGCTGCCCGCCACCGTCTATCACTTCCGCCTCGTGGCGGCAAGCCCCGGTGGCGTCGCCTACGGGGCCGATGGGACCTTCACCACCGCGGCCTATCCGCAGGCGCTGATCCAGGAGCCGGCAGTGCTCGCCACGTTCCTGTTGCCGACCGAAGCCAAGTCGAAACCGCTCACCCGAGCGCAGCGGCTCGCACGTGCGTTGAGCTCCTGTCGCAGGAAGTACAAGAACCAGAAGTCAAAGTCAAAGCGTACAACCTGCGAACGGCAGGCCCGCAAGAGCTACGCCCCGAAATCGAAAGCCAGCGACAAGAACACGAAAGCGAGCTCGAAGACAAACAAGAAAGGCTGACCAGCTCCTCAACGCTTGACGGCGCCCACATCCCTCTCCGGGCGACGCTCAAGGAGATCGGGCGCGCGCGGCGAGCAGATCGCCGGCGCGCACGGTCCCTCTCCCATCAACACAACCGGCGTCGTGGCCGAGCTCCCTCCCGGCCGCGGCGCCCGTGTGCCGTTCGGAGCTATGCGGATTCACAGACCCCATCGAGCTGAGGTCGACGGTCCACCACCCCTGACGGCTGAGGGCCTCGTCGGCGCCGTGCTCAGCGTGGTCCGCGCGCGGATACTCGCAGACGCGAGCGCGAACGAGGGCTCGCTGAAGACTTCGAGCGGCGCATCGTGGGGAAAGTCGGCCTTCAATTGCCAATACCGTCAGACAAGGAGAACGAGACATGAGCGATGACATTCGCACCGCCACCGAGGACGATCTCCAATGGTTGCGTAACCCGTCAGTCCACCACGACCATGCGAGCGCGCCTCCGACGCCGCCCACAACCGCCGCTGACGCTCATCCAAACAGCCCCTCATCGACTCCCACCGCTCAGCAATCGCGTTCTCATCAACCATGCCGACCAATTCGACATTACGCCACCAAGACCCTCCCAACCAAAGCGATAATTACGTCGTGAGCCCTTGGTCGGGTGTTCACGCTCGCGTCGGCGGCGATAGTCATCGAGGTTCTGTTGTGGGGTCTGCAGCTCGCGCTAAAGGGAAAATACCGTTCAGGCTGCTATGGCCTCCTGTAGCGTGACGCGGGTGGACGCGCCGGCCAGGGGAGCTAACATGACTTTCGTGTCCGATAAGCTGGCCCCGCGGCCAGCCCCACCAGTCCCGATCAAGACGATGATCAAGCCCGAGCCGGGTGCGATCATCGGCGGTCGCGGCAACGCTGGAAAGTAGCTTCTCAACTACGCACGGCGATGGCGGTGAGATGCCGCCTCATGACCCGGAGCGCCAGTATGAGCTCATCGAGCGGGCATCTGGTGCAGCAGGCCGACCCGGGGCGATGCTCCTGAGGGAACCGCCCAGGCCGACATGCCGTCCAAGCGCCCCGAGCTGATCCTCAAGCTGCGGGTGGTGGTGGCCAGGTGGCGCCGTGGCGTTCGGCCTCGCGCTCGGCTCTGGCGAGCAGGTGCGAGGGTGCTATCCCGAACGTCGCCGGGGGCTGTAGGCCGGCGGCTCGCCTAGACTGGTCTCGTCATGGCCAGTGTGCGCACCACCGAATTGGGTCCTGCGGCGCGGCCGGTCGCCGTGCCTGATGACCTGGATGACCCCTCTCTCGCTAAGGCGAAGGGGAAGGTCGAGCTCCCCCTGCACATCCGCTGGAGCGGGTCCGCGATGACCTATGACCTCGCTGACCGCGCCGACCGTGTGCGCGTCTACGAGCAGGTGCTGCGCGAGGGAACCGAGGACGACGTGCGCTTTTACATCGACGGCGACCAGCTTGCCGAGCTCTTCGACGAGCTGGTGCTGCCGCCCGCCGTCCGGCAGGCGTGGGCTCAGCGGCTGCGGCACGCTCACAGCGCTTGAAAGATGCTGAGCCGGCTGCAGGAGCAGGTGGCCGGGATCATCGCCGGCCTGAACGAGGCGGAGGGCTTCGCTCTGGCCGGCGGCGCGGCGCTCATTCTCCGTGGCGTGGTTGAGCGCAGCACCCGCGACCTCGACTTCTTCGGGCTCACCACGACCGCGGTCGATATGCTCGTCCCCGCCGTCGAGGCCGCCCTGCGGGCGGCGGGCCTCACTGTGGAGCACGTCCAGCGCAGCCCGGGCTTCGCTCGACTGCTGGTCGAGCTCGACGGCGAGGTGACCGAGGTGGACATCGCGGCGGACGCAAGGCTCTTTGCCGCGCAGCCGGGCCGTCTGGCGCCGACCCTGAGCGGCGAGGAGCTGGCCGTCGACAAGGTGCTCGCGATCTTCGGACGTGCCGAGGCCAGGGACTTCGAAGACCTCATGGCGCTCGAGCCACGCTACGGCTTTGACCGGCTCTGCGAGCTTGCGGCGGAGAAGGACCGTGGCTTCCTTCCCGAGGTTCTCGCCGAGATGCTCGGTCGCTTCGGTCGCCTGCGGCGAGACGAGTTCGAGCTCGACGATGCACGCTACCAGCAGCTCGCCCGCTTGGTGGAAGGCTGGCGCGAGCGGGCCAGAGAGCTCGCCAGCCGATGAGGACGGCAGCGATCCTCACGGCCGCTCGGACGTCCGACGGTGCGCCCGAGCGCAACCGTTTGTCCACGCCTGCCGGCGGGCAGGCAGGGCCTATCCGGCGTCCTTCGCACGGTGCTCGGCGGCCGGCCACCTCGCGCCGTGGCGTTCGGCCTCGCGCTCGGCTCTGGCGAGCAGCTCCGAGGGTGCCATCCCGAGCGTCGCCGCGAGCATGGCGATCTTCTCGACCGTCGGTTTGCGCTCGGCTCGCTCGATCCCGCCGACGTAGTTGCGGTGCACGCCCGAGTCGAGCCCGAGGCGCTCCTGGGAGATGTTGCCGCGCTCGGCGCGCAGCGCTCGGATCGTCTCGCCGAGGCCGACGAGCAGTGGGTCGCGTGTTGGCACGGCCCGGCAGCTTGCAGCCTGATCGTGTCAGGGTCTACATCCCAATCGTGTTGGCGGCGTGTCCCGTCGGGGTGAAGAGGCACGCAGTGAGGTCTCAGACGATTGTCATAAGAGTCCGTCCGGGGCATGGCCTATCGTGATCGGCCGTAGTAGAAAAAGTTGGCCCCGCGCAGTTAGTGCTGCCGGGGCCGCGGCACGGAAAGGAGCGTACTTCCCATGCACCAAGAGAGTACCCCCAGTTTGGAGCCGGAGGCGGTCGAAGGGGCCATCCTCGCGGCGCTGCTCGCGCCCGGCGAGCAGCGGCCGTGGTCGGTCGGCGAGATCGAGCGCGAGTTCGGCAAGTCCGACGTCGAGGACGCCCTGGCACACCTGCACGGCGCGGGCCTCGTCCACCGCTGCGGCGAGCTCGTGTTCGTCACGCGCGCGGCGGTGGCCGCTCAGCGGCTCGATCTGTAGGGCGGGCTGGGGCAGGGTCGGCGCGATGAGCGGCGAGCGCCGAGCTCGCCGCCGTCGTCCGATCCTCTGCGCTGGGGTCGTTGCCGGGAGTTGGTCCGGCGATCTCCGCCTCGATCCGAGGAGCGTCTCATTCTTGCGACGCGCGTGGACTCCAGAGCGCTCAGAGCTTGACGCCGCGTCTTGCAAGCCAGGCGAGGTAGCTCTCGATCAGCCGGGGGAGGTGGCGCAGCAGCAGCTTGACTTGCCTGTGCACCTCGTCGGCCTGGATGTCGGGAGAGGAGTGCTGAAGGCGATTGCGCGTACGGCACAGCTCGGTGAAGGTCTCAGCCTGCCGGTCGCTGAAGCCGCCGTCCACGCGTATCGCGTCTATCAGCCCGCTCACTCCAGCCATGCCCGGAGTGGGGGGCTGGCCGGCCAGCCCGGTCCCCGTCTTGATCGCCTCGATCGTGTTGTTGATCAACGCGAGGTAGCCGCCGGTCACGGCGAACACGCGGTTGATCTCATCGGGGTCGGGGGAGTTGAAGGCATCCGTCCAGGCCTTCACGTCGAAGTCCGCGCCAAACTGGCGCATCGCCTTGCGAAGCGCCCTTCGCTGCGGCGCGAGCCGCTCGAGCTTGATGCTGATGCGGTCGATCTCGGCTGTGCGAGCACGATCGCCTCCGGCGCGGGGGTTGCCCGTCGTGGCGGCGTCGAAGGGGTCGCGTGCGGGGACCGTCACCGTTCCTCGGCGAGAAGCTCGCGGACCGATGCGTGTGCGCGCCGACGTCTTGCGGCATGCGCGCGCCGCGCACGGCGTGCCACCTCGGCGCGGCGGGCCAGCAGATCGCTCCACTCCCCGTCGCGGTCGAGCACCACGCGCCCCTCCTCGATGGCCTGCAGCAGCAGCAGCGGCGCGTCCTGCTCCACCCGGTTCAGGCGCGCCACGTCAACCTCACGGCCGAGCGTGCGCTCCAAGCGCACGGCGAGCTTGACTGCCGCGTCCGGACGGTCCTCGGCCAACGAGACCAACAGGTCGAGGTCCGAGTCGGGCGTGTCGTCGCCGCGCGCCACCGAGCCGTAGACGACCGCCAGGCGAACGCCCCGCTCGGTGCGCAGCGCTTGCCGCAAGGCGCTCAGCAGCGGCCAATGGCCCGTCGCGTAACGAGCCTCCGCATCGCTGACGTATCGCCGGCGGGGGCCCACACGCTCGCAGTGGACCATGCCGTCCGCGACGGCCCGCCGCAGCGTGCGTGCGTCGGCGCCCAGCTCACGAGACAGATCGGTGAGTTCGAGCACGGAGCAAGCATAGCGTCTGGTATGACCGTTGCGGACTTCGTCGCGTCTTTCGCGTGACCCGGCCGAAGCGCGCTCTCGCTCGCCCTCGATGTCGCTCGCCGGCTCATCGATCGGCTGAGCGAGTCTCCGGCCTTCGCGGGGCTTGCCTATTGTGAGCGCCATGCTCACAACCATCGGCCACGGCTTCAAGGACGCCTTCCTCATGGCGTGGGCGGTGTGGTGGGCGCTCGTGTTCGGCTTCGCGATCTCAGCGATCGTCCAAGCCTGGCTCCCGCGCGAGCGGATCGAGCGGGCACTCGGCGGCTCGGGCTCGCGGCCCGTCGCCCTGGCTACCGGCCTTGGCGCCGCCTCGTCCTCGTGCTCGTACGCGGCGATAGCGATCGCGAAGAGCCTCTTCCAGAAGGGCTCCTCCGCGGCGTCGGCGCTCGCCTTCCAGTTCGCCTCCACCAACCTCGTGATCGAGCTCGGCATCGTCGTGTGGGTGCTGCTCGGCTGGCAGTTCACGCTCGCCGAGTTCGTCGGCGGCTTGATCCTCGTCGTCGTGATGACCCTGCTGCTGAGGCTCTTCGTCTCAAAGCGCCTTGAAGAGCAGGCCCGCGAGCACGCCCTTCAGGCCGACTCCGGCCACCAGCACCAATCCGCCGGCGCCCACGTGAGCGTCCGCGAGCGACTCACGTCAGTGTCCGCGTGGTCGGACGTCGCCCACAACTTCCGCAACGACTGGACGATGCTCTACAAGGAGATCGCGCTCGGGTTCCTGCTCGCAGGGTTCATTGGACAGCTTCACAACAGCTTCTTCAACGCCCTCTTCATCACCCACGCGCCCGCGGGTATCAGGCTGGTCGAGAACGCCCTCGTGGGGCCACTCATCGCCGTGCTCAGCTTCGTCTGCTCGGTGGGCAACATCCCCCTCGCCGCCGTCCTGTGGTCGGGCGGGATCGGCTTCGCAGGGGTGATCTCGTTCATCTTCGCCGACCTCCTCGTGCTGCCCATCGTGCTCATCTACCGCAAGTACTACGGCGTGCCCTTCACGCTGCGCATCGTCGCCCTCATGTTCATCACGATGGTCCTTTCCGCTCTGCTCGTGGACGGCCTCTTCAGCGCCGCCGGGCTGATCCCCCACGCGCGTCCCACGCGCGCCGACATCTTCAGCGAAATCAAAGTCGACTACAAGCTGTTCACCAACATCCTCGGTGTCGCGATCTTCGCCGCGCTGTTCGCCCTCACGATGCGACGGGGCGCCACCGATCCGGTGTGCGGCATGAAGGTCGACAAGGCCAAGGCGATTCGCGTGGACATGGGAGGGAAGACCTTGTACTTCTGCAGCGAGCACTGCGCGCACGCCTTCCAAAGCGAGGGACACGCCCACCCCGTCGTCACGCTATGAGCGCGCCGAGCAAATCCAAGTCGCTACGGAAAGGACGTCCGCACAGTGTGTGGACGTCGGAAGGGGTGGGGTAGGTGGACACGCGGCGGAAGTCGGATGACATGGAGAAGGAGGACGGGGCGCGGAAGGTGGGTTTGAGGGACCTCCCCGCCTGGGGCGAGCTGATCCGCCACCACCGCGAGCTCGCGCCGGCGCATCTGCGCGAGCTGTTCGCCTCCGACCCCACCCGTGGCGAGCGGCTGACAGCGGAAGGCGCCGGTCTCCATCTCGACTACTCCAAGAACCGGATCACCGATGAGACTGTTCGTCTACTCGTGGACCTCGCCGAGCAGTCCGGCCTGTCAGAGCGCACAGAGGCGATGTTCGCGGGAGAACGCATCAACGTCTCCGAGGATCGCCCCGTCCTGCATGTGGCCCTGCGCATGCCGAGCAATGCGTCCTTACCGCTCGACGGAGTGGATGTCGTGCGAGAGGTCCACGCGGTGCTCGAGCGGATGGCGAGCTTCAGCGACCGGGTCCGCTCGGGCGAGTGGACCGGCCACACCGGCAAGCCGATCTCGAGCGTCGTCAACATCGGCATCGGCGGCTCCGACCTCGGTCCGGTCATGGCGTATGAGGCGCTGCGCCACTACACGCGCCGTGACATCGCCTTCCGCTTCGTCTCCAACGTCGATTCCACCGACTTCGTCGAGGCCACCCGCGACCTCGACCCCGCCCAGACGCTGTTCATCGTCTCCTCCAAGACCTTCACCACGCTCGAGACGATCACCAACGCCCGCTCCGCGCGCGAGTGGTCGCTCGCCGCGCTTGGCGACCACGCGGCGGTCGCCAAGCATTTCGTCGCCGTCTCCACCAACGCCCGGGAGGTCGCCGAGTTCGGCATCGACACCGCCAACATGTTCGGCTTCTGGGACTGGGTGGGCGGGCGCTACTCGATGGACTCCGCCATCGGCCTCTCCACGATGCTCGCCGTCGGGCCCACCCGCTTCCACGAGCTGCTCGCCGGCTTGCACGCGATGGACCACCACTTCCGCACGACCCCCTTCGAACGCAACCTGCCCGTCCTCATGGGGCTGCTCGCGGTCTGGTACGGCAACTTCTTCGGCGCCCAAACGGTCGGGGTGATGCCCTACAGCCAGTACCTCCATCGCTTTCCCGCCTATCTCCAACAGCTTGCGATGGAGTCCAACGGAAAGCATGTGACGCTCGACGGCGTGCCGGTCGATTTTGATACTGGGTCCATCTATTGGGGAGAGCCCGGCACCAACGGACAGCACTCCTTCTATCAACTGATCCACCAGGGAACGAGGCTGATCCCCGTCGACCTGATCGGCTTCGCGCGCACGCTCAACCCCCTGGGCAACCACCACGACCTCTTGATGTCCAACGTCTTCGCGCAAGCCGAGGCGCTCGCGTTCGGCAAGACGGCCGAGGAGGTGCGTGCGGAGGGCGCTCCCGACGCCGTCGTTCCCCACCGGGTGATGGAGGGCAACCGGCCCACCAATGTGCTGCTCGCCGAGCAACTCACGCCCCACGCGCTCGGAGCGCTCATCGCCCTCTACGAGCACAGCGTCTTCGTGCAGGGGGTCATATGGAACATCGACTCGTTCGATCAGTGGGGCGTCGAGCTCGGCAAGGCGCTCGCCAAGCGCATCGTCCCCGAGCTCGAAAGCGACGTCGAGCCCTCGCTGCGCCACGACAGCTCCACCAACGCGCTCATCCGCCGCTACCGCGCGCTGCGCCGCGAGCCGTGAGCTTCCGCATCGAGTTCCTGCCCGATGTCGCCTCCGTCGCGCGACGCGCCGCCGAGATCCTGGCCGAGCAGGCCCGCGCGGCGGTCGCCGAGCGTGGCGCGTTCACGCTCGCCGTCAGTGGCGGCCGCACGCCCTGGGCGATGTTCGCCGAGCTCGCGCGCACGTCCTTCCCGTGGAGTCAAACCGAGATCTACCAGGTGGACGAGCGCATCGTCCCCGCGGGCGACCCCGAGCGCAACCTCACCCATCTGCTCGAGAGTCTTCCCCCCGCCGCCCTCCCACGCGTGCGCGCGATGCCGGTCGAGCACACCGACCTCGACGCCGCCGCGCTTCGATACGCGCAGTCCTTGCCCCACCGCTTCGACCTCGTCCATCTCGGCCTCGGGCCCGACGGACACACGGCGTCGCTCGTCCCGGGCGACCCGGTGCTCGACGTCCTCGATCGCGATGTCGCGCTCACCCGGCCCTACATGAAACATCGCCGCATGACCATCACCTATCCGGTCATCGACCGTTCGCGGGTGCTGCTCTGGGTCGTCACGGGCGCCGACAAGCTCGACGCGCTCGCCCGCCTGCGCCGCCATGACCGCTCGATCCCGGCCGGACGCGTGGCGGCGGAGCGGGTCCTCATCCTCGCCGACGCGGCGGCCGCGGGCGACTGACCATCCCGTCGGACGGGGAGGTTGCGACTTCCAAAAACGGCGCCCCCCGCGCGCGTGGACGACTGACGACGACATCCGACCGGGGTTGTTGACCTCAAGCGCATCCCGCGCGCGCGTGGCGCTTTCAGCGCTACGCCGGCAGCGGCTGGCCCTCCAAGGCGGCCTGCTCGTGCTGGAAGTCGCTCAGCACCGACAGCATCGTCTCCGACTCGCACTCCACCGACGGCCAAGTCTTCCGCGGGTGATCGTCGAGCGTCTTGAGCCCGTTGCCGGTGATGATCGCCACCACGACCGCATCCGGGTCGAGCTCGCCGGATTGCGCCAGCTTCTTCAGCACCGCGATCGTCGTGCCGCCGGCGGGCTCGGTCAAGATCCCCTCCGTCTCGGCGAGCAAATCGATGCCCGCGAATATCTCCTCGTCGCTTGCCAATCCGGCGCTGCCGTGGCGCGAGCGCACCGCCTCTATCACGAGATAGCCGTCTCCGGGCGTGCCGATCGCCAGCGAGTGCGCCACGGTCTCCGGCGTGCAGGGATGGATCTCCGCGTCGCCCGCGCCGATCGCGCTTGCGATCGGCGAGCAGCCCGCCGGCTGGGCGATGTGCATCTTCGTGGCGCTCGTCTTCGCCAAGCCCACCGTCTCGAGCTCGACGAGGCCCTTGTGCAGGCGTGATGACAGCGTGCCCCCGGCGGTCGCCGACACGATGTGATCGGGCGCCTTCCAGCCGAGCTGCTCAACGATCTCGTACGCCATCGTCTTAGCGCCCTCCGCATAGAACGGGCGCAACGTGATGTTCGCGAACTCGAGCCCGCTCGCCTGCGCGACCTTCTTGCACTCGCGGTTGGCCTCGTCGTAGTTGCCCGCCACCTGGCACACCTTCGCGCCGAGCGCCCTGACGGCCTTCGCCTTGGTCTCCTCCAGCCGGTTGGGGTAGAACACGTATGGCGTCACCCCCGCTTTGGCCGCAAGCGACGCCACCGCCGTGCCCACGTTGCCGGTCGACACGCACCCGATCTCCTCCCGCCCGAGCTCCAGCAGGCGGGCGATCGCGGTGGACACCACCCTGTCCTTGTAGGAGAGGCTCGGACGGCACGTGCTGTCGTCCTTCACATACAGGTTTTTCAGCCCCAGCTTCTCCCCGAGCCGCGCAGCCGGGATCAACGGCGTGAAGCCGGAGTACTGGCCCACGCGCGCCTGCGCGCGCACGTCCCTGATGGGCAGCAGCTCGGACAGGCGCCAGATGTTCGCCGGACGCTCCTCCATCGGCAGCTCCCGCAGACGGTCGGCCGCGAGCTCGTAGTCGTAGGCCACGTCGAGGCACTTGCCGCACTCCGGACAGAACGCCTCCCTGTCGGTGATCGGCAGCTTCACCGCGCATCTCTCACACACCAGTTCCGTCACGCACGAGCGCGTCGTCTCATCCTGCTCAGCGCGCCCTGGAGCGGTGCTCATCCGGTCTCACCCATTCCTCTCGTGTTGGTTGGCATCAGGGTAATGCTCATCGTGACACAAGCTCTCCGGCGGGCCATGAGGCATCGATCTCGCCCGTCCCGTCGGGCATCGACGCGATCAGCAGCTCCTCAGCCATGTGCGGAGCGAACGGCGCCAGCACGCGCGCGAGCAGCGCAAGCGCCGCGACGAGCGCCTCGCGATCCTCCGCGCACAGCGACCCGCGCTTTGCGATCACGCGCTTCTCGTAGTCGCGGATGCGCTCGAACAGTCGCATCACGTTGCGCACCGCGCTGTGCATCTCGAGCTCCACCAGGTCCTCGGTGATCTTCTCCACCGCCGTCTCGCACCACTGCTCCAGCCGCTTGCGCAGATGCTCGGTCTTCTCAGGGCCCATCTCCGCCCCTTGCTCCCCACCGGCCGCCGATCCGCCGGCTCCGCTCACCGCCGCAGCCTCCGCCGCGTCGATGGGGGCGAAGCGCGCCTGCGAGTAGTCCCACAACTGCCTGAGAAACCGCCGGCAGCGCTGCACCGCGCTGTCGCTCCAGTTCAACGAGCGTTGCGGTCGTGCGGCATACAGCACCGCGAGCCGGATCGTGTCGGCCCCGTAGCGCTCGATCAACTCGTCCGGATCGACCACGTTGCCGAGATGCTTGCTCATCTTGCGTCCGTCGGAGATCACCATCTCGTGAAAGAGGCAGCCCGCGAACGGCTCGCCGTCGTCCAGGAACGCGAGCGGCCCGATGTCGCGCAGCGCCTTGGTGACGGTGCGCTGGTCGAACACGAAGTTGCCGCTGTCGGACCCCGCCACCACTCGCTCGCTCGGCAGCCAGGCGCGCAGATCATCGAGCGCGAGGATCTCCTCGAGCGCACGCTCGCGCTCGCTCGGCGGTACGCACACGGGCACCCACAGCCACAGCGCGTCGAAGTGACAGTCGAGCGTGTCGGTCTCCCTGCGCGCATCGCCGCCGCACACCGGACAAGCGGTCTCGACGAAGTCCTCTCGCTCGGCGAGCGGGTTGCCCTCGCCGGTCGGCTTGAGATCCAGCGGCAGCACCACCGGCAGCTGCTCCTTCGGCACGGGCACCGCGCCGCACACCTCGCAGTACACGATCGGTATCGGCGTCCCCCACGAGCGCTGCCTGGAGATCGTGAAGTCGTTGGCCCTGTAGCGCACCCCCTCGCGCGCGCGCGGGGGCTCTGAGTTGGGCTGGACGATGCGGAGCCGTCCGGCGAGGTTGTGCTCCTCTCCTCGCCGACCCCCTCGCGCGCGCGCGAGGCATCGTCTGCGGCAAGCCGTCTCCGCACAGAGCCGTCCGATGGCCCGAACACCCTCGACGGGCGCAAGCAGGCGCTCGGCGATCATCGCGTCGGTGCGGTCACGCTCGGGGATCCCCAGCACGGCGGTCGGCCCAAACCGACCGTCCACCGTCGGCGTGACGATCACCGGCAATCGGCTCGCCGCCGACCGGGGAGGCGAGCGTGCGGCCGGTATCCACGACGGGCATCGTTTGCGCCTCGCGAGAGCTTCGCTCCAGTCCACCCGCTCGCAGCTCCTCGAGCCGGCGAGCCCATACCTCATCCCGTGACCACTCCTCGACCCGCGGGTGTCTCGGCGACACGGCCACGAACCGCGCCAGCTCAATCGCGTCGCCGTGGGGTGTGAAGACGGTCAGCGCCTCGCCGTCCTCGCCACTCAAATCGAGCTCCACCCCGTCCACTCTGCCGATCACGAAGCGCTGCGAGGCGAGCGCGTTCTCGTCCCAGATCCCGCTCTCCGCCAGCTCCGCCAGGCGCTCGTCGTTCTCCTGCACATACGCGCTGATGCGCAGATACCACTGCGGCTGCTGGATCAATCGCACGGGGTTGTGGCAACGCCAGCACTCCCCGTTCTCGACCTGGATCGTCGCGAGCGTGGTCTGGCAGGTGTCGCACCAGTCGACGCTCCCGGTCCCTCGATAGAGCGAGGCCGGCGTCCAGCAGGGTCAGGAACAGCCACTGCGACCAGCGGTACATGATCGGCTCGGAGCTCATGAACGCGCGCTCCCAGTCAAGCGAGAAGCCGAGTCGTCGCAGCTGGCCGATCATGTGCTCCGCGCAGCGCTCCACCCATGCGCTCGGGGACTCTTTGCCGGCGATCGCGCCGAGCTCGGCGGGCAGTCCGAAGGAGTCGAAGCCGAACGCGAACAGCACGTCCTCGCCACGCGCACGGCAGAAGCGCGCGTAGGCGTCACCGATCGAGTAGCTGCGCACGTGCCCGATGTGGATGTTCCCCGACGTGAACGGCGCCGAGGGCTTTATGTACTTACGCGGTCGATCGCCCCCGATCTCGGGTGTCCTGAAGGCGTCTCGCTCGCTCCATGCGGCCTGACGAGCATGCTCGATCGCGTGTGGGTCGTAGTCTGGGAGTGTGCGCTTGCTCACCGATCGAGCATACCCAAGGGCCCCGAGCAGGTTGTTATGCTCGTCCGCCGCGACTGCAAGGATTCTTCGATGGAAGTAGAGATTGGACGCGGCAAGCAGGGCCGCCGCGCATACGGATTCGACGACATCGCGATCGTGCCCTCCCGGCGCACCCGCGATCCCGACGACATCGACATCTCCTGGAAGCTCGGCCCCTACCAGTTCGAGCTCCCGATGATGGCCTCGGCGATGGACGGCGTCGTATCCCCGAGCACCGCCGCGATCGTCGGAGGGCTGGGAGGTCTCGCGGTGCTCAACCTCGAGGGCATCTTCACCCGCTACGAGGACGCCGACGAGCAACTGGAGCGCATCGCGAAGCTGCCGAAGGAGGTGGCCACGCGTGAGATGCAGGAGATCTACAGCCAACCGGTCATCCCCGAGCTGATCGCGCGGCGGATTCGCGAGATCAAGGAGCAGAAGGTGGTCGTGGCGGCGTCCCTCACGCCTCAGCGGGTGCTCGAGTACCACGAGCTCGCGCTCGACGCGGGACTGGACGTGCTCGTCATCCAGGGCACGGTGGTCTCCGGAGAACATGTCTCCACGGTCTCAGAGCCGTTGAACCTCAAGGAGTTCATCCCCTCGCTCGACGTGCCCGTGGTGGTCGGCGGATGCGCCTCCTACCAGACGGGCCTGCACCTCATGCGCACCGGCGCCGCCGGAGTGCTCGTGGGCGTGGGACCCGGCGCCGCCTGCACCACCCGCGGGGTGCTCGGGATCGGCGTGCCGCAGGCCACCGCCATCGCCGACGTGGCCCACGCTCGCTCCACCCATATGCTCGAGACCGGCGACTACTGTCAGGTGATCGCCGACGGCGGCATGCGCAACGGCGGCGACGTCTCCAAGGCGATCGCGCTCGGCGCCGACGCCGTCATGATCGGCTCGCCGCTGGCCCGCGCCTACGAAGCGCCCGGCCGCGGCTTTCACTGGGGGATGGCCACCTTCCACCCGACGCTTCCCCGCGGCGCGCGCGTCGCCACCACCCAGAACGGCACGCTCGAGGAGATCCTCGTGGGCCCCGCCCGCGAGAACGACGGCACCTTCAACCTGTTCGGAGGGCTTCGCACGTCGATGGCCACCTGCGGCCACAAGGATCTCGCGGAGTTCAACCGCGCGGAGGTGGTGATCGCGCCCGCCCTCCAAACCGAGGGCAAGCAGCTCCAGCGCGAGCAGTCCGTCGGAATGGGCGCCAACGGCAAGGCGGCCGCGCTGGTAAATGACTGACGTGGCCGCGACGGTTCCCGCCCCGACCGCCGATGGGCGCGAAGAGGTGGCGGCCGCGCGCGAGGAGGTTGTGGTTCTTGACTACGGCGGCCAATACTCCCAGCTGATCGCCCGGCGCATCCGCGATTGCGGGGTGTTCTCCGAGCTTCTGCCCCACCATGTCGCGATCGAGGAGGTCGTCAAGCGCAAACCGCGCGGCATCATCCTCTCCGGGGGACCCGCGTCGGTGTATGCGCCCGGAGCGCCCCGCCTGGAGCGTGAGCTGCTCGAGCTCGGGGTGCCCGTGCTGGGCATCTGCTACGGCATGCAGCTGCTCGTCCACGAGCTCGGCGGGCGCGTCGAGCAGGCCGAGGTGGGCGAGTTCGGGCGCTCCGAGCTCACCGTCACAGAGCCGGGCGTGCTGCTCGCCGGGATGCCCAAGGAGCAGACCTGCTGGATGTCCCACCGCGACACGGTCTTCGAGGCGCCCGCCGGCTTCACCGCGCTCGCCTCCTCGACCGGCTCGCCGGTTGCGGCGGTGGAGGACCGCGAGCGCGACATCTACGGCATCCAGTTCCACCCGGAGGTCGTCCACACGCCCTACGGCCAGGAGATCCTCACGCCGCTTCCTCACGGAGGTGTGCGGCTGCGAGCGCACCTGGTCGCCCGCCTCGATCGCCGAGGATCAGATCGCCCGCATCCGCCGGCAGGTGGGGGAGGGGCGCGTCATCTGCGGCCTCTCCGGCGGCGTCGACTCCTCCGTCGCGGCGCTGCTCGTGCACCGGGCGGTCGGCGATCAGCTCACATGCGTGTTCGTCGACCACGGGCTCATGCGCAAGGACGAGGGCGAGCAGGTCATCGGCGCCTTCCGCGACACCTTCAAGGTGCCGCTCGTCGCCGTCGACGCCGAGCAGCGCTTCCTGGAGAAGCTCAAAGGCGTCACCGAGCCCGAGGCCAAGCGCAAGGCGATCGGCGCCGAGTTCATCAGGGTCTTCGAAGAGGAGGCCTCCAAGATCTCAGCCTCCAGCCCCGCGCGCTACCTCGTGCAGGGAACGCTCTACTCGGATGTGATCGAGTCCGGCGGAGGCACGGGCGCCGCCACCATCAAGTCCCACCACAACGTCGGCGGGCTGCCCGAGGACATGCGGTTCGAGCTCGTCGAGCCCCTGCGCGCCCTCTTCAAGGACGAGGTGCGCGCCGTCGGCGCCGAGCTCGGCCTCCCCGAGCGGCTCGTGTGGCGCCAACCGTTCCCCGGTCCCGGTCTCGCAATCAGGATCGTCGGCGGCGAAGCCACCAAGGAGCGCCTCGACGTGCTGCGCGAGGCCGACCACATCCTGCAGGAGGAGATCCGCAAGGCCGGGCTCTACCGCGAGCTGTGGCAGTCCTTCTGCGTGCTCCCCGACGTGCGCACCGTCGGCGTCCAGGGCGACGAGCGCACCTACGGCTACGTCGTGGTCATCCGCGCGGTCACCTCCGACGACGCCATGACCGCCGACTGGGCGCGCCTGCCGTACGACCTGCTCGAGACGATCGCCTCGCGCATGATCAACGAGCTGCGCGAGGTCAACCGGGTGGTGCTGGACATAACCAGCAAGCCACCCGGCACAATCGAGTGGGAGTGACCCTGGTGGGCGCCTCGGGGCGTCTGGCTGTGTCCTCCCTCCCTTATGTGCGTAGCACACCGCGGTCGGTGCGTCCGTGCCAGCCGCCCCGATCCGCCCACCAGGGCGGCTTGGTGTCCGTAACTGCGAGGCGGCTTCACATCGCCTATCATGCACTCCGCGCCGCGCGCTGTCTTCGCGTGGCCTTTTTCACGTCATGAAGACCTACGTAGCCAAGCCCACCGACCGCGAGCGCAACTGGCTCGTCGTAGACGCCAACGGCAAGACGCTCGGGCGTCTCGCCACGCAGATCGCCGACGCGCTGCGCGGCAAGCGCAAGCCCGAGTACACGCCCCACATCGACACCGGCGACTTCGTCGTGGTCGTCAACGCCGAGAAGATCTCGGTCACCGGCGACAAGCGCAAAGCCAAGCGCTACTACCGCCACTCGGGCTACCCGGGCGGGCTGCGCTCGCGCACGTTCGAGGAGATGATCGCGCGCAGGCCCGAGGAGATCATCAGGCTCGCCGTCAAGGGCATGATGCCGCGCAACCGCCTCGCCCGTAAGCAGATCACCAAGCTCAAGGTCTACGCGGGCCCCGAGCACCCCCATGTCGCCCAGAAACCGCAACCGATGGAGATCGAGGCCTGATGGCCGACGAGCCGACAGAGCACACCGACGAGCAGCAGCCCGAGCCGATCGAGCCCACCCCTGAGGCGCCCCTCGCCGAGGACGCCTCGGCCGCGCCCGTCGAGGAGAGCTCGGAGCAGCCGGCGGCCGAGGAGCCTGTCGCGGAGGAGACCGCGGCAGCGCAGGAGCCCGTGGCGGACACCGACGCCGAGCAGCCCGTGGCGAGCGAGCCCGCTGCCGAGGAGCCCGTCGCCGAGGAGCCGGCGGCCGCCGACGCGGGTGACTCCGAGGAGGAGGAAGAGGCGCCCACTCCCCGCGTCAAGCCGAGCGTCCCTGGAGCGCACCTCGAAGTGGACATCGTCCCCGAGGGAGTCGATCCGCTCGCTCCCGAGCAGCCCGCCGATCCCTACGCGATCGAGGAGTACGAGGAGCCGCAGATCGAGGAGGAGTCCGAGAGCGGCCGGCTCTCAGAGCCGATCGCCACAGCCGCGATCGACCTGGCCGCCGGCGCGCGCTACAAGGCCACCGGCAAGCGCAAGACGGCGATCGCGCGAGTCATCCTCAGGCCGGGCAGCGGCGCCTATCTCGTCAACGGGCGCTCGCTCGACGAGCACTTCCCGCGCACCACGCTCCAGCGCAACATCCGCCAGCCGCTGGAGACGGTCGGCTACCAGGAGCGCATGGACGTGGTCGCGCGCCTGCACGGCGGCGGGATCTCGGCTCAGGCCGGCGCGCTGCGCCACGGGATCTCCCGCGCGCTGCTCGAGGCCGACCCCAACCTGCGCGGCGAGCTCAAGCGGCGCGGGTTCCTGACACGCGACTCGCGCGCCAAGGAGCGCAAGAAGGCCGGTCTGAAGAAGGCCCGCAAGCGCCCGCAGTTCTCCAAGCGGTAGCGGGAGCGGTATTCGCCTCCGGCCGCGGGGGCCGCTGCGCGGCGGGCGGCCGGATTCGAATACCGTCCCGCTCAGCCGAGCCCAATCGTCCGGTTTACATTGCGCAATGACTCAAAGCTCTTCGGGACCGATGGCGTTCGAGGCGTCGCCGGCGAGCTGCTGAGCGCGGAGCTCGCGCTCGCCCTCGGCAAGGCCGCCGCCGGGCACACCCGTGCGCAGCACCCGCGCGTGCTGATCGTGCGCGACACGCGCGAGTCCGGTGAGATGCTGCAGGCGGCGCTCGCGGCCGGGGTGAGCGCCGCCGGGGGAGACGCGCTGCTCGGCGGCGTGCTGCCCACGCCCGCCGCGCCGCTGCTCCTGGGGCGCTACGGCTTCGACCTGGCGGCGGTGCTGTCCGCCTCGCACAACCCCTACCGCGACAACGGCGTCAAGTTCTTCGGCGCCGACGGCTTCAAGCTCTCCGACGACGACGAGCTCGCAATCGAAGCAGAGGTGAGGGAGGGCCTGCCGGCGCCCACACCCAGCTCACCGGCGGCGCATCCGTGGTCGCCCGCAACGCCGCGAGTGGCACGGGGGGCGGGGGGGTGGAGTCTTCCTCTGCGGAGGGCCCTGCGCGCGTGCGCGCGCGCGAGACCGCGATCGGGCACGTCCGCGAGCTGCGCGGCACCCACGAGGACTACCTCAGGGAGCTCGACGCCCGCTTCGCGGACCTGCGCCTCGACGGCCTCGACGTGTTGCTCGACTGCGCCAACGGCGCCACCTACAGGGTCGCTCCGGAGATCTTCAGCCGCCTCGGGCGCGAACGTGACGGTCATGGCGGCCGCGCCGGACGGGCGCAACATCAACGCCGGACTGCGGCTCCACCCACATAGCGGGTCTCGGCGAGCGGGTCCGCGCTCGGGGGCACGCGCTCGGCTTCGCCTTCGACGGCGACGGCGACCGCGTGCTCGCCGTCGACCGCGACGGGCGTGGTCGTCGACGGCGACGAGCTGATCGCGCTCGTCGCGCTGCACCTGCGCGAGCAACGGGCGTCTCGCGGGCGACGGGGTGGTGGTGACCGTGATGACCAACTACGGCTTCCACGCCGCGATGCGCGACGCGGGCATCGAGGTGGCCTGCACGAGCGTGGGCGACCGCTACGTGCTCGAGGAGCTGCGTCGCAAGGGCTGGGCGCTCGGCGGAGAGCAGTCCGGGCACATCATCGACATGGGCTTCAACAGCACCGGCGACGGGATCGCGAGCGCGCTGCTCACGCTCGAGGCGCTCGCCGGGCGCGACCTCGCCGAGCGCGACGCGATGGAGAAGCTGCCGCAGCGGCTCGTCAACGTGCCGGTGCGCGACCGCGGCGCGCTCGCCGAGCGCCGACAGCGTGGCGGAGGCGGTGCGCGAGCGAGGATCGCGCGCTCGCCGGTCGCGGACGCGTGCTCGTGCGTCCCAGCGGCACCGAGCCGCTCGTGCGGGTGATGGTCGAGGCGCCCACCGACGAGGAGGCCGACGCTACCTGCTCGCGCCTGGTGGCGCTCGTTGAGCGTGAGCTGGGCTGAACCGACGGCAGAGGCGCGGCTGACCGAGGGGCGCCCGCGGAGGCGCAGGCGCGGCGCGAGCATTTCACGGGCTTCGAGCCGGCTGGACCGCTGATATCGTCGTCGCGGTGTGCGGCATCGTCGGCTACGTCGGCAAGCGTCCCGCCCGCGAGCTCCTGCTCGCCGGGCTGAAGAAGCTCGAGTATCGCGGCTATGACAGCGCCGGGATCTCGCTGATCTCAGGCGACCGCATCGAGGCGGTGCGGTCGGTCGGCAACCTCAGCGCGCTCCAGGCGAAGCTCGACGCCATCGGCAGATCCCACGCCGCCGACGACGCGCACGGCGCAAGCTCGGTCGGTGAGCAGGGGGTTGGTGGAGGCGCCGTCGGCGAGGGAGCGCTCGGTGGGGGCGCGAACGTCGCGCTTGCCGAGCGGGTGGGCGGGACCTCAACGACCGGGATCGGGCACACGCGTTGGGCCACCCACGGGCGCGTCAGCGAGGAGAACGCCCACCCCCACTACGACTCCGAGGATCGCCTGCACGTGGTGGTGAACGGCATCGTCGAGAACTACATGGCGCTCAAGGAGCGGCTCCTGGGCGAAGGCAGCGAGTTCACCTCGGAGACCGACGCGGAGGTGATCGCGCACCTGATCGCCGCCCACCACGACGGCGATCTCGCCGCGGCGGTGCGCGCCGCGTTCGGCGAGCTCGAGGGCCACTTCGCGTTCGTGGCGATGAGCCTGCGAGGAGCCCGACACGCTCGTGGGTGCGCGCAAGGAGTGCCCGCTCGTCGTCGGTCGCGGCGAGGGCGAGCAGTTCATCGCCTCCGCGGTGCCCGCGTTCCTCGCGCAAACACGCGCGGTGCAGTACATCGAGAACGACGAGATCGTCGTCTTGCGCCCCGGCGGCGTCACGATCCTCACCGCGGCCGGCGAGACGGTGCAGCGAGCGGTCGAGCAGGTCGACTGGGACGAGGACACCGCCGAGAAGGGCGGCTATGAGACGTTCATGCTCAAGGAGATCCACGAACAGGCCGACGCGGTCGCCGAGACGATCGCCGACCGGGTGGCGCGCGGCGACGGTGTCGACCTCGACGAGCAGGGCGCCCTCGACGAGGCGATCCTCGCGAACGTGAACCGTGTGGTGGTCGTCGCCTGCGGAACCTCCTACCACGCGGGCCTGGTCGGGCGCTACGCGATCGAGGAGTGGGCTCGTCTTCCCGTCGAGATGGACATCGCCTCCGAGTATCGCTATCGCAACCCGGTCGTCGGTCCCGGGGATCTCGTGATCGGGATCTCCCAGTCCGGCGAGACGGCCGACACGCTCGCCGCGATGCGCATGGCACGCGAGCGCGGCGCGAAGGTGCTCGCGATCACGAACGTGATGGGCTCACAGGTCACCCGCGAGGCCGACGGCGTGCTGTTCACGCGGGCCGGCCTGGAGATCGGCGTAGCGGCCACAAAGACCTTCGTGTGCCAGCTGGCCGTGATCTACCTGCTCGGCCTGCGCTTGGCGGAGCTGCGCGGCACGCTTCCGCCGGAGCGGATCGCCGAGCTCGTCGGCGAGGTCAAGCGTCTGCCGCACTGCATCGACCAGGTCATCTCAGAGGTGGGAGAGCAGATCGGGAGGGTCGCCGACGATCACTGGCGCGACGAGTTCTTCCTCTACATCGGACGCCACGTCGGCCTGCCTGTGGCGCTCGAGGGGGCGCTGAAGCTCAAGGAGATCTCCTACATCGCCACCGACGCCTATGCGGCGGGCGAGATGAAGCACGGGCCGATCGCGCTGCTCGACGACTCCACCCCCGTGGTGTGCATCGCGACCGATTCCCCGGTGCTCGAGAAGATGGTGTCCAACATGCAGGAGGTGCGCGCGCGCGGCGCCCACGTGATCGCGATCACGACCGCGGGCAACGCCCAGATCGCCGGCCAGGTGGAGGTCGCGATCCCGGTGCCCGCCATCGACTGGATGCTCCAGCCGATCCTCGCGGTCATCCCGTTGCAGCTGCTCGCCTACGAAGTCGCGAGGCGCCGCGGCTTGAACGTCGATCAGCCCCGCAACCTCGCAAAGACGGTCACGGTCGAGTAGCCCAGCCTGGAGTGTGCGCCGGAAGCGTGTGGCGCAGCCCTTAGTATCGCAACGCATGAGTGCCCTTCCCGACTGGTGCGAGCCGCTCCTGGAGGCGCCGCGGATGCGGGCGGTGGACCGCTGGGCGATCGAGGAGCGGGGGATCCCCTCGCTCGATCTGATGGAGCGCGCCGGGGAAGGGGTCGCGCAATCCGTCGAGCGGCTCGCGCCCGACGGCCCGCTGGTGGTGATGTGCGGCAAGGGCAACAACGGCGGCGACGGCCTCGTCGTCGCGCGGCTGCTGCGCCAGGCCGCAAGGGAGGTGACCGTCGTTTGCATCGGCTCCTCCGAGGAGCTCTCGCCGGATGCGCGCGCCAACCTCGAGCGCCTCCCCGGCCCGCCGCCCCTGCGATTGGGCGAGCCCGCCGCGCGCGCCGCCATGCAGGCGGCGCAGGCGCTCGTCGACGCCCTGCTCGGAACGGGCTTCGCGGGCGTGCCGCACGGCGCCGTGGCCGAGGCGATCGAGGCTGTGAACGTCGCGCGCAAGCGCGTTGTGAGCATCGATGCGCCCAGCGGCGTCGACGCTTCCACCGGCGCGGTCGCGGGAGCGGCGATCGAAGCCCACCGCACCGTCACCTTCCATCTGGGCAAGCCCGGCCTGTGGATCAATCCCGGCAAGAGCCACGCGGGCGAGACCGTCACGATCGACATCGGCATTCCCCGCGGCGCGCCGATCGCCACCGGTACGGGCCTCATAGACGAGAAGGTGCTCGCCCTGCTTCCGCGCAGGACGGCCGGCTCGACGAAGTTCACGAGCGGGCATGTGGTGGTGGTGGGAGGCTCGCCCGGGTTGACGGGCGCCCCTGCGATGACGGCGCTCGCGGCGATGCGTGCGGGCGCCGGCTACGTGACGGCGTGCGTCCCCGCTTCGCTGCGCGCGATCCTCGACACGCAGCTCATGGAGGTGATGACGCGCGGTCTGCCCCACGAACACGGCTCGCTCACGCCCGATGGGCTCTCCGGGGCGATGGAGCCGCTCGAGAGAGCGCGCGCACTGGCGCTCGGGCCGGGGCTCGGTCGAGAGGCCTGCGCCGTCGACTTTGCCCGGCGACTCGCGCGCGAGGCGCCGGTGGCGATGGTGCTCGACGCCGACGGCCTGAACGCGCACGCCGGCTGTCTGGAAGAGCTCTCGGCCAGGAAGGCGCCCACCGTGCTCACGCCGCACGCCGGCGAGCTCGCGCGGCTGCTCGACACCGACAGCGAGCAGGTGACGCGGGAGCGGCTCTCGCACGCGCGGGCGGCCGCCGAGCAGGCGCAGGCGGTGGTGGTGCTCAAGGGCGACGACACGCTCATCGTCGAGCCCGCCGGTCGGGTGGCGATCAGCCGCGGAGAAAGCCCCGCGCTCGCGACGGCCGGCACCGGCGACGTGCTCACGGGCGCGATCGCGGCGCTGCTCGCACAGGGCATGGACCCATTCGCCGCCGCCGCCGCGGGCGTGCAGCTGCACGCGCGGGCGGGGCGCGAGGCAGCGCGCGCGCAGGGCGCCGCCGAGGGCGTCATCGCAACCGACGTGATCGCCGCATTGCCGAGAGCGAGGCGGCCGTGAGGGCACGCCCTGACAAACCCCCTGCAGACGAGAAAAATCAGACCTCGCGGACAGCCACGGAGGATCAGACAGCGCGGAAAGCCACCGAGGATCAGGCCGTGCGCCGGGCCCTCGCGCGCGTCAACCTCGCCGCCATCGAGCGCAATTGCGCCCGTCTGCGCTCAGAGCTGAGGAGCGGCTGCGAGCTGTGCGCGGTCGTGAAGGCCGACGGCTACGGACATGGCGCGGCCGCCGGCTCTCGCGCCGCGCTTGACGGCGGAGCGAGCCGGCTCGCGGTGGCCGGCGCGCGCGAGGCGGTCGAGCTCCGGAAGGCGGGCTTCGAGGATGTGCGACTGCTCGTGATGGGGGCGCTCAGCCCCGTCGAGCTGCGTGAAGCGCTCGAGGTCGACGCCGATGTGGTCGTGTGGCGCCAGGAGGACATCCGGGCGGTCGCCGAGGCGGGCGGCGGGAGGGTGCACGTGAAGCTCGACAGCGGCATGGGGCGGCTCGGAACGCGCGATCCCGAGGAGGCCTCGCGCGTGGTGGCGCTGGCGGTCGACACTCCCGGCGTGGAGCTTGCCGGAGCCATGACGCACTTCGCGACCGCCGACGATCGGGACGATCCCTTCTTCGATCGTCAGCTTGAGGTGTTCAGCCGCTGGGCGAGCGACATCAAGGCCTCGCACCCGGGAGTGCTCGTGCACGCTGCCAACAGCGCCGCCACCCTGCGCGAGAAGCAAGCGCACTTCGACATGGTGCGCTGCGGGATAGCGGTCTACGGCATGGACCCCTTCGGAGAGGACCCCTCCGCCCGCGGGCTCGACCCGGCCCTGGAGCTGACCTCCTACGTGGCGGAGGTCAAGCGATGCGCGCTCGGCCAGAGCGCCGGCTATGGGAGGCGCTTCGTCGCACAACGCGACACCTTCCTCGGGGTGCTGCCGATCGGCTACGGCGACGGCTGGCGCCGCGCGCTGTCGGGCAACGCGGACGTCCTCATCGACGCGCAGCGCCGTCCGATCGTGGGAACCGTGAGCATGGACAACCTCACCGTCGATCTCGGTGATGCGCCCGAGGCAAGCGCTCTGTGCGGTGGCGAGGCGGTGCTGATCGGGGCGCGTGGCGAGGAGCGCATAACCGCCGAGGAGCTGGCGCGGCGGATGCACACGATCAACTACGAGGTCACCTGCGCGCTCACCGCACGGGTGCCGCGGATCTACCATCGCGACGGCGAGCCCGCGAACGACGCGCCCGGCGGGCGCGTGGCGCCCCCGGCGGGCGCCGGCTTCTGATGGGCGCCGCCGCGCTGGACATCGCTCGCGCCGGCTTGGCGGGCCGGCGCGCCTGGCTGGTGGGCGGCGCCGTGCGCGACCTCGCGCTCGGACGGCCGCTCGCCGACCTCGACCTCGTCGTCGACGGCGATCCGGAGGACGCGGCGCGCGCCGTCGCGCGGGCCGCCAGGGCCGCGGGCGATCGAGCGGCGTGCTTCGCGCTCTCCGAGGAGTTCGGCGCATGGCGTGTCGTCGCGCGCGAGGGCTCCTGGCAGGTGGACGTGGAGCGCCTGCGCGGCGGGTCGCTCGAGGCGGACCTCGCGCTGCGCGACTTCACCGTGAACGCTCTGGCCGAGCCGCTGCAGGGGGGAGAGCCGCTCGATCCGCTCGGGGGTCTCGCCGACTTGCGCGCAGGGCGTCTGCGACTCGCCGGCCCCGGCGCCTTCAAGGACGATCCGCTGCGGGTGCTGCGACTGGTGCGCGTCGCGGTGGAGCTCGACCTGGAGCCCGACCCGGCGGCGATGGGGGCGGCCCGCGAGCAGGTCGCGCGGCTCGCGGAGGTATCGCCCGAGCGCGTGTTCCTGGAGCTCCAGCGCATCCTCGCCGCCGCACGGGCGCCACGCGGGCTGGAGCTGATGGGCGAGCTGGGCGCCACCGCGGTGGTGCTGCCCGAGCTCGATGCGACGAGGGGCGTCGAGCAGAGCCGCTATCACCACCTCGACGTCTACGGCCACACGCTCGAGGTGCTCGACCGCGTGGTGGCGCTCACCGGCTCCGATCCGGCGGAGCTGCTGGGGGAGAAGCACGCCGCGCAGGTGCGCGCTCTGCTGGAGGAGCCGCTGGCGGACGGGCTCACGCGGGGCGATGCCCTGCGCTGGGCGGCACTGCTGCACGACGCCGCCAAGCCCGCCACCCGCTCCGTGCGCGCGCTCGGGCGCGTCACGTTCATCGGGCACGACGTGGTCGGCGCCGAGCTCGCCCGCGACGTGCTCGGCCGCCTGCGGGCAAGCGTGCGCCTGCGCGAGCACGTGGCGGCGCTCGTGCGCCACCACCTACGACTCGGCTTCCTCGTACACGAGCCCCAGCCGCTCGCGCGCGACACGGTCTTCGCATACCTGCGCGACTGCGATCCCGTGGAGGTGGACGTCACCCTCCTGTCGGTATGCGACCGGCTCGCCACGCGCGGGTCGAAGGCGCAGGGGGCGATCGAAACGCACATGGCGCTCGCGCAGACGATGCTCGCGGACGCGCTGCGCTGGCGCCGCGAAGGGCCGCCCAGGCCGCTCTTGCGTGGCGACGAGCTGGCCGAGGAGCTCGACATCGCGCTCGGACCGCGCGTGGGAGAGCTGCTGGCGGATCTCGTCCAGGCGCAGTACACGGGCGAGGTGAGCACCCGCGAGCAGGCGATCGCGTTCGTGCGCGAGCAGGGGTCGAGGGCCGGCGCCACCTGACCAGTCGCGCGTCGGGGCGGCTAGGATTCGCGCCTATGGGCGAGGAGGACTGCATCTTCTGCAAGATCGTGGCGGGCGAGCTGCCGGCGACGATCGTCGACCAGGACGAGCGCACGATCGCCTTCATGGACATCAACCCCGCCACGCGCGGCCATGCGCTCGTGGTGCCGCGCGTCCACGCCACGGACCTCTTGAGCATCGAGCCGTCAGAGCTGGCCGCGGTGGGGAGCGCGGCTCAACGCCTCGCCTCCCGTGTGAAGGAGCGTCTGACGGCCGACGGGGTCAACGTGATCAACTCCTGTGGGGCGGCGGCCTGGCAGACGGTGTTCCACTTCCACCTGCACGTGATCCCTCGCTACCAGGGCGATCCGATGAGGCTGCCGTGGACCCCGGCGCCGGGAGACCCCGCGGAGATCGCGGCCGCGGCCGCGGCGATCAAGGCCGAATAGCTTGCCTGCACGGCGGTCCAGGGGGAAAACCGGCACGCGCGTCGAACCGCTACATCGTCTCCATCCTCGTGTTTGCTGTTGAATGGTGCATATGAAACGTCTATCCACAGTGATCTTGACCGCTTGCGGGCTGGTGCTGGTCATGCCGGCCGGCTCGCTCGCCAAGCTCACCGAAGTGGGGGTCCTGCCGGAAACGACACCGCCCAGCGTGCCCAGCTGTCCGAGCCCCACCTGCCTGGCGGTGAGCCGCACGACCGGTTACCAGGTCAGCGTCGGCTCCACGCACGGCCCGCTGGCTGTGCCGCGCGACGGGACGATCGTCGCATGGACGATCGCGCTCGGCAAGCCGAACCCCGCGCAGATCAAGTTCTTCGATGCCAACGAGGGCGGAGCCGCGTCCGCCGGTATAGCGGTCCTGCGCCCCGACCGCCACCACAAGAACCTTCACTACAACCTCAAGCTCATCGGCCAGAGCCCGCTCGTGCAGCTGCAGCCGTACTTCGGCATGACCGCCCAGTTCCCGCTGGCCAGCACCATTCCGGTCAAGAAGGGCGACGTGGTCGCGCTCACGGTGCCCACCTGGGCTCCCGCGCTTGCGCTCGGCTTCTCCAAGAGCACCTCCTGGCGGGCGAGCAGGTCCAAGGCGCAGTGCACCACCACCAACGCCCAGACCGCGCAGGTGCAGGTCGGCTCGTTCGTGCAGTACTACTGCCTGTACCAGACCGCCCGCCTGACCTACAGCGCGACGCTCATCTCGACGCCCTGACCGGTCTCTACCGGCCTGCCCGTCTAACCTGCGGCACGACCCTTACACCCTCATCTGGGGCGAGGGGCGTCAGCCCGAGGGCGCGCTGGCGCCGCCGGTGGCGGAGGACCCGCCGCTTTCGCCGCCGCCCGAGGACGATTTTTCCGACGAGGCTTTTTCGCTGGATTCGCCGCCTGCGGACGTGCCACCCGCGGCGCCGCTTTCCCCTGAGGCTTTTTCGCTGGATTCGCCCCCGCCTTCTTCGGTGCTGGAGGTGGAGCCCGTGCCGGTCGTGGAAGTGGTGGCCTTCGAAGTCGTGGACGTGGACGTCGTTTCGGTCGCTTCCCTTTCCGCGGACGTGTCGTTCGGGGGCGTGATTTCGGGTGTGCTCTTGGGCGTGACGTCCGACACGCTCGTCCCACCGCACGAGCTGACGCCAAGGCCGGCGAGGAGTATGAGGGCGCTCGCGGCGAGCGCGATCAGGCGCGAACGGTGCGGACTGCTGGTCACGCGCCGAGCGGACCCATCCGGCGAGCGCAGGTGGGGCAGTCGTTGAGATCCTTCTGAGCGAGCTGGTCGCACCATGGGCAGAAGCGCAGGTTATCGACGGCCCAGGGCAGCCGCGAAGTCGTCGGGGCGAGCGGCAGCAGCTTGCCGACGACCTCCATCTGCTCGCCCGACTCGCGATCGAGGTAGATCTCGCCCGGGGACGCCTCGAGCAGGATCTCGCGGCCGCTGGAGGGGGTACGCAGGCGATAGCGCTGATCGGTGCTCACGACGGGCACTCTAGCGGAGCGTGCGGGTGTAGGCCATAGGCTGCCGATCTAGCGGAGCGTGCGGGCGTAGGCCATAGGCTGCCGAGCGTGCGCATCCTGATCTTCCACGGCTACCTGCTGAGCGGCACCGGCTCGAACGTGTACAACGCGCGTCTCGCGGAGGCGCTCGTGAAGCTCGGGCATGAGGTGCACCTGTTCAGCCAGGACAGGCACTCTGAGCGCCAGCCGTTCGTGGACGCCGCCGGGGACTGGGACAGCGGCGGGCTCCGGTTGAGAGCCTTGAGCGCGCGTCCCTCCGACACGCCGGGTGGGTGCACCGTGTATCGCCCCGACATCGGTGGGCTGCTCCCGGTGTATGTACAGGACAGCTACGAGGGCATCGAGGCTAAGACGTTCGCGAGATGCGACGACGCGGAGGTCGCCGCCTACGTGCAGGCCAACGTGGACGCGGTGAGGGAGGTGGCCGAGCGGGTGCGCCCGGAAGCGGCGCTCGCCAACCATCTCGTGATGGGGCCCGTGATCCTAGCGCGCGCGCTGTCCGGCGAGACGCCCTACGCGGTGAAGGTTCACGGGAGCGCGTTGGAGTACACCGTGAAGCCCGAACCGGAGCGTTTCCTGCGCCTACGCGCGCGAGGGGCTGGCGCAAGCAAGGACGGTGCTGGTCGGCTCCAAGCACACCGCTCAGAGCCTCTGGCGTGCGCTTGGCGACCCTACGCTGCCGAGCCGCACCCGCTTGGGGCCGCCGGGGGTCGACGTGAAGCGGTTCGTGCCGCGCGAGCACGAGCAGGCCGCGCAGGTGCTGGCGGGCCTGGTCGAGCAACTGCGCGGCGGCGAGGAGTCGGCGGAGACCGAGGGAGCCTTCGCTCGCGACGAGCGGGCCGTAGCTGATGCGCTCGAGCGTGTGCTGGCTGATCGGCGGTCCCGTCGATCGCCGATCGGTGGCGAGGGGGCAGCTGGTCGCGTTCGTCGGCAAGCTGATCTCGGCCAAGGGCGTCGACCTGCTGCTCGGAGCCTGGCCGCGCGTGGTCGAGCGCCACCCGCGGGCGAGGCTGCTGGTGATCGGTTTCGGCAGCGAGCGCGAGCGTCTGGAAGCGGTGGCGGCGGAGCTGGGGGAGCGGGTGATCTTCACCGGGCGGCTCGACCACGACGAGCTGCCGTACGTGCTGCCGCTGTGCGAGGCGCTGGTCGTGCCGAGCACGTTCCCCGAGGCCTTTGGGATGGTCGCCGTCGAGGCGGCGGCCTGCGGCGTCCTGCCGGTCAGCGCAGCGCACTCCGGCCTGGCAGAGGTCAGCGAGGTTCTGGCGGCGTCCGTGCCCGTGGACGCGCGGCTGCTGCTGTCGTTTCCGATCGACGACGATGCCGTGGGCGCGATAGCGGCATGCTTGAACGGCTGGCTGGAGGCTGGCTCGGAGCTGCGCGCGCGCACGCGCTCGGCGCTCGTGTCGGTCGCGCGCGAGCGCTGGTCCTGGGAGGGCGTCGCCCGCGGCGTGATCGCGGCCGCGCGCGGCGAGCCCGTCGCCCGACCCTTTGGATAGAGTTCCCGCGCTGATGTCTGCCCCGACGATCCATCGCGGCCCGCTCCCTGCCCGTCTGGGCGTGCTCTTGGGAGCCGGCTGCCTGCTGCTTGGCGCCTCCGGCTGCGGCGGATTGAAGCGCGGAGAAGGTGCCAACCTGATCGCCGGCAAGCAGGAGTTCGTCGCCAAGTGCGGTGCCTGCCACATGCTCGCCCGGGCGAACACGAAGGGCACGGCAGGTCCCAATCTCGACGTGGCGTTCAGCGTGGACATCGCCGAAGGTCTGAAGCGCAGTGCGGTCCAGACGGTTGTCGAAGGCCAGGTGGAAAACCCCAATCGCTTCGGCGTCATGCCGAGCGGGCTCGCCTCCGGGACCAAGCTCGCCAGCATCGCGGCGTATGTGGCCCAGTCGGTCGACCGGCCTGGTCAGGACACGGGATTGCTCGCGACCGCCGTGCAGGCGCCCGGCGCCGGCAAGCCGGCGGTCGAGAAGGGCGGCAAGCTCGAAATCGCCGCCGACCCGAGCGGTCAGCTCGCCTACGTCACCAACAAGGCGACCGCCACCGCCGGCGCCGTTACGATCTCGATGCCCAACACATCCGGCGTGTCGCACAACATCGCCGTGGAAGCCGGCTCACACGGAGCCACCCCGGGCGGGTCCACGCTTGCGGCCAGCAAGTTCGTGACGAAGGGCAGCGCCTCGATCGCCGTGACGCTCAAGCCCGGCACCTACACGTTCTTCTGCCAAGCCCCCGGACACCGCGCGGCAGGGATGTACGGCACACTCACCGTGAAGTAGCCCGTAGCCTCGAGGGCTACAGCACGCGGATCAGCACGACGATCGCGACCAGCACGAGGAACGCGATCAGAACGTACATCAGCGCCCTGAACGCCTCGCCCTCCGAGCGCAGCGGGTTCAGCACGCCGGCCTACAACACGTAGACGGTGAAATAAACGACGAGCCACATGGCGTCTACGAAGTGCCAGTAGATGCCGGGCACATCGACGCCGCGGTGCTGCTCGGGCGAGTAGTGGCCGCGGAATGCTCTGATCGTGACGATGGAGAGCAGCACGAGGCCGATGAGCACGTGAGCTCCGTGCAGACCGGTGAGCGAGTAGAAGATCGTCGCCTGGGCGTGGTCCTGGGGGGCGAAGCCGATGTTCGCGTACTCGTTGATCTGGATGAACAGGAACGCGCATCCCAGCAGGAAGGTTGTGAGGATCCCCGCCTTCAAGCCGAAGCGGTTGCCCTTCTTGATCGCCGCCTCGGCCCAGTGCAGCGTGAACGAGGATGACATGAGGATCGCCGTGTTCACGCCCGCCACAGCCACGGGCAGGGTTGTCCCGTGTGCGGGCCAGGGATCTCCCTGGGCGACGCGGATGAAGAAGTAGGCCGTGAAGAAGGCCCCGAACACCATGATCTCGGAGATGATGAACAGCAGCATTCCGAGCAGCTGCGGCTCCACCCGCGAGCTGCGGTGCGCCGGGGGCGGGCCGTGGTGATGGTCGCCTGCACCCCCGTGGGTGTCGTGAGCGGTTGCGTGGGTGACGCTGGCGGCCTCCATGATCCTCCCCCTAGCCGGCGGCCGGGGCCGCGGTCGCGTTCGACTGGACGTCTACCACAACGTGCTCAACCGGCGCCGCGGTGGAGTTGCGCACACGCTCGATCAGATGCGCGCGCATCCATCCCGAGCGCTCGTTCGGAAGCGTCGAGATGACGATGTCGTCCACCCTGAACAGCTCCAGAGCGTTCATGACAGCCGTATATGGGTCGGGATCGCCGATCATGCCCGCGCTGAGCAGCCCCGCCGCGTCGAGTCGCTCGAGCATTGCGCCCAGACGGATGCGAGCTTCCCTGGGGGCCGACCCGCTGCGGTCCTGCTGGGGCACCACCGCGACGAACAGCCGGCGCCCCTCGCCGCCGGCGGCCTTGGCGGTGAGGTGGCCGATCAGCTCCTGCCCGCCGGAGGTCTTGTTCGCCACCACGAGCGTCACGTCGAACGGCAGGCCCTCATGGGCGATGTCAACCACGATGTGCTCCACCGGCAGGCCCGAAGCCCGCTGGATGCGCTCGATCAGGTCCCTTCGCAGCCATCCCGACTGGGTGGCGGGGTGCGTGGAGACGATCACCTCGTCGGGGCGACGCTGCGCGATCGCGTCCATCGCCGCCAGGAACGGGTCGGGGTCGCCGACTTCGCCGGACGCCGCGATGCCCTCCGTGGCGAGCAGCGACATCGCGAGATCCACCCGCACCTGAGCGGATTCGCGCACCGCCTCGTCGTAGATCACCAGCCCGGCCGTGGGCTTCGTCTGGGGGACCACGAGCCGGAACACAGTGTCGCCCGCGGCGGCGCGCTCGCGCACTGCCGCGAGCAGCTTCTCACCGCCGAGCGTGCGGTTGGCTACTACGAGAACTTCTCTCATTGGGCCGGCTTCCTCCTGGGAGCGTGTCTCAGGGCAAGCGAAGTGCCTGTCCGGGTGTGTCGATCGCTGTCGCTCACGCCTCTACTCCGCCGGGGCATGGACGACGCCGCTTGGTGTGCCCGCCGCTCCGCCCACCGTGGCCGGGGTGGGGGCGGGTGCGAAGATGCCGTGCACCGCGCCGGGCACGCCGTACTCGTAGGGGCCGCCCACGACGGTTGGGATACGGTCGAAGTTGAAGACCGGCGGCGGCGAGGACACCTGCCACTCGATCGTGAGCCCGCGCCAGGGGTTGCCCACCGCGCGCGGCCCGCCGCGCCAGCTCGTGATCATGTTGTAGACGAAGATCAGCGTGCTCGCCCCGAGCGCGAAGCTGGCGATCGAGATGAGGAGGTTGAGGTCGGTGAACTTGGCGGCGTAGGTGGGCACGCGCCGGGGCATGCCCTGCAGGCCGAGGATGTGCATCGGCGCGAACGTGATGTTGAAGAACACGAAGGTGGTCCAGAAGTGCCATCTTCCGAGCCGCTCGTCGTACATGCGCCCGGTCATCTTCGGGAACCAGTAGTACACGCCGCCGAAGATCGTCATCAGCGAGCCACCGAACAGCACGTAGTGGATGTGCGCCACGATGAAGTAGCTGGCGCTCACGTGGATGTCGAACGGCACCATCGCGAGCATCACGCCGCTGATCCCGCCGAGCGTGAACGTCGTGAGGAAGCCGAGCGCGAACAGCATCGAGGTGTCCAGGTGCAGGATCCCGCGCCACAGCGTCGCCAGCCACGAGAAGATCTTGATTCCCGTGGGCACCGCGATGATCGCCGTCGTGATCGCCATCGGTATGCGTATCCAGGCGGCCATGCCGGAGGTGAACATGTGGTGGGCCCACACGGTGAAGCCGAGCGCCACGATCGCCAGCAGCGAGAACGCCATCATGCGGTAGCCGAAGATCGGCTTGCGCGACTTCACGGCGATGATCTCGCTGATGATCCCGAACCCGGGCAGCATCATGATGTAGACGGCCGGATGCGAGTAGAACCAGAAGACGTGCTGGTACATCAGCACGTTCCCGCCCTTGCCCGCATCGAAGAAGTTGAAGCCGAGCGCCCGGTCGAGCAGCACGAAGAACTGAGAGGCGGCGATGAACGGAGTGGCGATCACCACGAGCAGGGAGGTCGCGAAGTTCGCCCACACGAGCAGCGGCATCCTGAAGAAGCTCATCCCGGGCGCGCGCATCGTGATGATGGTCACCAGGAAGTTCAGCGCGGTCATGATCGAGGAGGCGCCCGCGAGCTGTACGCCGACGGAGAAGAAGTTCTGCCCGACCGGGGCGTCGATCGACAGCGGCGTGTAGGCGGTCCAGCCGTCGGCGAACGCGCCGCCCGGGGCGAGGAAGCTCGAGAGCATCATCAGCCCCGCCAGCGGCAGCAGCCAGTAGGAGAGCGCGTTCAGACGCGGGAAGGCCATGTCCGGCGCGCCGATCATGAGCGGCAGCACGTAGTTGGCGAGGCCCGCGAACACCGGAATCACGAACAGGAAGATCAGCAGCGAGGCGTGCACGGAGAACAGGCCGTTGTAGGTGTTGGCGTCCACGAACTGCGCCCCGGGCTGGGCGAGCTGGGCGCGCATCAGCATCGCGAGCAGCCCGCCCACGAGCAGGAAGAAGAACGCGGTCACCGTGTACTGGATGCCGATCACCTTGTGATCGGTGTTGATGCGGAAGTAGTCCCTCCAGCTGTACGCGCCGTGGCCCGAGTGGTCCTCGGGGCGGGTCGGGCGTCCGGAGGCCCAGTAGAACCAGTAGTCGAAGCCGCCGAGGCCGATCAGGAAGAAGATCGGCGAGGCGAGCAGTGACACGGTCGTGATCGCTTCTGCGCTGAGGTAGTGGTGGAAGGTGGCATGCCCTGTGGACATGCGCACGAGCCAGGTCAGCCCGGTCGCGAAGGGGATGCCCAGCAGGAAGCCCAGGGCGGCGCGGTAGAGGCCGGGCGCGCGCAGCTTGGCGATCATCGGGTCACCTTACCTTCACGCCCCACTCGCGGGAGCGCTCCCCTGGCGCTTCAGCCAGGCCTGGAACCGGTCGGGCGTCACGACGTGGATCGTAGAGCGCATCAGGCCGTGCCCGACGCCGCACAGCAGGTTGCACACGACGGGGTAGGAGCCGAGCCGGTCGGGCGTTGCGCGGTAATGGGTCGTGATGCCGGGCACCGCGTCGATCTGAAGGCGGAAGGCGGGAATCCAGAAGGCGTGGACCACGTCCTTGGAGTGGATCGCGAAGTACACCGACTCGCCCTTCGGCACGTAGAGCTGGGTCGTGTTCAGCGGCGCCCCGCCGGTCACCGAGCTCGGATATGAGTACGACCAGGCGAACTGCTGACCGGTGACCTCCACCCTCATCTCAGGGCCGGCGGGCTTCTTTTCGTTGTCGCGCAGCACCACGAAGGAGTAGGACACAAGCCCGAGCAATATCAGCGCGGGGATAGCGGTCCAGAGCACCTCCAGGCGCGTGTTGCCGTGGATCGGCGGCCCGTCCTGCAACTCCTGGCCGGGCCTCATGCGGAAGTGCCACACCGAGAAGAGCACCACCGTCACCACGAGCACGAAGATCGGCACGGAGGCGATCACGAGCACGTGGTAGAGGGTGTCGGTGTTGTGCGCCTGCTTGGACGCCTGCGCCGGGAACCAGTGGATCGCGTAGCTGAGCGCGATCCCGATCGCGGTGGCGGTGAGCGCCGCCAGGGCGGCTGCGACGATCGAGCGTCTACTGGGCATCGCCGGCGCCTCCACGGGCGAGCGCTGCACGTTTGGCTTGGGCGTGGGCGATCATGAAGGCGGTGATCCTAATGCCTCCGCCCGATGAACGTAAGTCGTCGGGCCGGCGGGCCCCTCAGAGGTCGGTGGAGGCTCTCGCGACGGTCACTTGACGGGAGGCCCTCCAGGCAATACATTGAGGCAATCGTTGCAAGCAGTTTCGAGCACGGGAGGTGAGCCGGTATGGACGTGCGTGAAGGAATGAGCTCGATGGTCCTGACGGTGGGTCCACACCACACGCTTCGCGACGCGGCTCGGCTCATGTCCGAGCGCCACGTCGGGGCGGCCGTCGTGATCGACCCCGATGCGGGCGGTCCCGGGATCATCACCGAGCGTGACGTGCTCGCGTCGATCGGCGCCGGCCAGAGCCCCGACGTGGAGCTCGTGGCGGACCACCTGACCCGGGACGTGGTGTTCGCCGAGCCGAGCTGGTCGCTGGAGGAAGCAGCCGCCGCAATGGTCCGTGGGGGCTTTCGCCACCTGATCGTCGTCGAGCGTGGAGAGACTGTGGGGATCCTCTCCGTGCGCGACGTCGTGCGCTGCTGGACCGACGAGGGCGCCATCTGCCCCGTTCCAGCGAGCGCAGCCGTGGGGTGAGGGAGGGGGAGGTCGGACGCCTGCCGTGGGGAGGCGGGCGCGACCTCTCCATTGAGGCCGCACGCGGACGGCGACCGCGCGCGGCGCCTCACCGCGTCAGTGCGAGTCGAGCGGGAGCTCGTTCACTTCGCGGCGGGTGTCCATGATCCAGCGGATCACGCACGCGATCGTCAGCACGCCGCCGCCGATCACGAGGATCAGGCTGGTGGTCACGCCCACGATCGCCAAGGTGACCCCGGCGGCCGTGAGCAGCGGCAGGACCGACGGGCCCGGAAGGTGGATCTCCTCGCCCGCGGGCGGGATCTCGGGGTCGAGCGGGCTCACGAGACGTACACCGCGGCCACCACGAAGGTGATTCCGAACATGAACATGCAGATGCCCGCCACGATCAGGCCCGTGCGGATGTTCTTTTTCGCGAGGCGGCGGTTCATGGCGCGCGCAGTATATCCCGAGGCTCAGCGCTTCGCATCGGCCGCCCACGGCCTGAGGTGCGCACACCGTGACCGGCGCTGCGAGCACTTCGCATCGGCCGCCACGGCCTGAGGTGCGCGCACCGTGATGGGCGCGACTACAGCTTCGCGTCGGCCACCATCGCGCAGAACAGCAGCGCGAGGTACCCCAGCGAGAAGAGGTACAGCTGCAGCGCGCTGCGTCTGTCCGCGCGGCGGTAGAGCCTCACCGCGCCCGCGATGAAGCCGAGCCCGAGCAGCAGCGAGGCGGCCAGGTACACACCGCCGAAGCCGCCCGCGCAGAACGGCAGCTGCGTGACCGCATAGAGGAGCACCGTGTAGAGCAGGATCTGGCGGCGCGTCTCGGCCTCGCCGCGCACCACGGGGAGCATCGGCACCCCGACCTTCTCGTACTCGCCCTTCATGAGCAGCGACAGCGCCCAGAAGTGCGGTGGCGTCCAGAAGAACACGATGAAGAACAGCAGCACCGCCACACCACCCACGGAGCCCCTCACCGCCGCCCACCCCACCAGCGGGGGCACCGCGCCCGCCGCGCCGCCGATCACGATGTTTTGCGGCGTGCGCCGCTTCAACCACACCGTGTACACGAACACGTAGCCGAGGAAGCCCGCGAAGGAGAGGCCCGCGGCGAGCACGTTCACCGTCAGCGACAGCTCCAGGAATGAGAGGGCGGCAAGGACACACCCGAATGTGAGCGCCGCCCGCGGCGACACGCGTCCCGAGGGCACCGGCCGGTCGGCGGTGCGCGCCATGCTCGCGTCGATGTCGCGGTCGAACCAGTGGTTCACCGCCCCCGCGCCGCCCGCCGACAAATACCCCCCGATGCAGGTGAGCGCGATCAGCGCCACCGACGGGTCGCCCGCGACGAGCATCGTCGTGATCGTCGTCAGCAGCAGCAGCGACTGCACCTTGGGCTTGGTCAGCTCGACGTAGTCATGCAGCGCCTGTCTGGTTCGCGAGCGGGTGCTCTGGAGCGGCCCGACGACGGCGCCCGCGGCGCGTGGGGCGTAGGCGGATGCGGGTGAGCCGTCCATCATGAACCCGACCGCGAGCTGGGCGAGGTCTCCATCACGATCCGAACTCTATCGCCGCGCCGCGTCCGTGAAGGCCCGACGCGGAGACGCACGCGATTGCGGGCGCGCAGCCTCGGCCGACGCGCGAGGGTCACGGCGTCTACACCCCGACTTGTGTGGCGCCCGCCGGCACCGTGGCCCCTCCGGGAGCGGGCGCGGCCGACGTGCGCTGCTCGATCTCGCGCCTGATGTCCTTCATCGGCTCGTACGAGCGCACGAGCGGCACGACGTCGAAATTGTTTGCCGGCGGGGGCGAGGTGGTGAACCACTCGAGCGTGTTCGCCTTCCACGGGTCGGGCCCCGCCACCGCGCCGTGCCCCAGGCTGCGGGCGACGTTCACGATCGTCACGAGCACGCCCGCGCCGAGGATGAACGAGCCGATCGTCGAGATCAGGTTGTAGAGGGCGAGGTTGCCCACGTTGTCGTACTCGTACACCCGCCTCGGCATCCCGTCGAGGCCGATCACATGCTGGATCAGGAAGGTCGCGAGGAAGCCGAAGAACATCAGGTAGAAGCTCAGCTTGCCGAGGCCCTCGCTCATCATCCTGCCGGTGATCTTCGGGAACCAGTAGTAGATCGCGGCGAAGATCGTGAACACGGCGCCGCCCATCAGCACGAAGTGGATGTGAGCCACCACGAAGTACGTTTCGTTGAGCTGCCAGTCGACCGGGAAGATGGCCAGGAATACGCCCGAGATGCCGCCGATCACGAACAGCGCGATGAAGCCGGCGCAGAACAGCAGCGGCGTCTTGAACTGCACCGTACCGTGCCACAGCGTGGCGATCCAGTTGAAGATCTTCACGCCCGTCGGAATGGCGATCAGGAACGAGGTCATCATCACGAACACGATCACCGCGGTCGGGATCGGCGTGGTGAACATGTGGTGCGCCCAGGTGAGGAAGCCCAGGAACGCGATCGCCACCGTCGAGGCCGCGATCGCCTTGTAGCCGAAGATCGGCTTGCGCGCGAACACCGGCAGGATCTCCGACACGATGCCGAAGCCGGGCAGCACCATGATGTACACCTCGGGGTGCCCGAAGAACCAGAACAGGTGCTGCCACAGGAGCGCCGACCCGCCGTTCGCGGGGTCGAAGAAGTGCGTGCCGAAGTGCCTGTCGGTGAGCAGCATCGTGACGGCGCCCGCTATCACCGGCAATGCGAAGATGAGCAGGATCGAATAGGTGAGGATCGCCCACACGAACAGCGGCAGCCGGCCCCAGCTCATGCCGCGCGCGCGCATGTTGGCGATCGTCGCGTAGAAGTTGATCGCGCCCAGGATCGAGGACAGGCCCGTGAGATGGATCAGGTAGATCCAAGCGTCCTGGCCGCCGCCCGGCGAATAGGTGGCGCTCGAGAGGGGCACGTAGCTCGTCCAGCCCGCTTCCGGCGGGTTCCAGAAGATCGAGGCGTAGAACACGATGCCGCCTGCGAGCAGCAGCCAGTAGGAGAGCGCGTTCAGGCGCGGGAAAGCCATGTCGCGCGCGCCGATCATCAGCGGCAGGAAGTAGTTGGCCAAACCCGCCATCATCGGCACCACGAACAGGAACACCATCGTGGTCCCGTGCATCGTGAAGAGCTGGTTGTAGATCTGAGGAGACACCAGCGTGTTGTTCGGCAGCCCCAGCTGCAGGCGGATCATCAGCGCCTCGATGCCCCCCAGCACGAAGAACACGAACGTCGTGACCATGTACATGATCCCGATGCGCTTGTGATCGGTGGTGGTCATCCAGCTCGTCCACCCGCGCGGCTCGCGCTCGGCGTCGTGCGACACGATCTGAGGGACTGGGGCTGCGTAGGTGGCCATCTCTTGCCGGGCTCCTAGTGTCCTGAGTCGAAGGTTCGGTGTGGGTTTGCCGAGCTACCGCGCGTCACGGGTTCTGAACCTGTCCGGCGCCGACCTGCTTGGCGAGCTTCGCCCGCGCCACCTGCGCGGCCGCGTTCGCTTCGGCGATCAGTTCCTTCTGATAGGCCAGCCACGCTTCGAACTGAGCCGGCGGGACGGCCTTGACGGTGGCGATCATGCGCGCGTGGCCGCGTCCGCAGATGAGCGCGCACTGGCCACGGTAGACGCCGGGCTTTTCGATCTTGAACCACGTGTAGTTGTGGTAGCCCGGCACCGCCTGGAACTTGCCGCCGAGCTGCGGCACCCACCACGAGTGCACCACGTCGGCGGAGACGATGTCGAGCGACACGGTGGTGTCGGTGGGCACCACCATCTTCTCGTAGGAGAAGGGCGCGCCGAGGCCGTCCGCTTCGCTTGCGCCCGGATAAACGTACTCCCAAACGAACTGGCGGCCCACGACGGTGATGTGCAGCACCTTCCCGTTCGGGGGCAGCTTGCGATCGGCGCTCGCATACGCGCGCGCGGCGGAGTCGCTGACGAGCGTGGAGCCTTCCGGTCCGGAGTTCACGGGATCCTGGATCGAGGAGAGCTTGGCGAACGTGAGCACCGCCAGCGCCAGCAAGATCACCGCCGCGCCCAACGTCCAGCCAAGCTCCAGGCGCGTGTTTCCGCGGATCTGCGCCGCCACCGCGCCCTTGCGCGCGCGGAAGCGCCAGAGCGCGTATCCGAGCGCGCCCTCGACGAGCACGAAGATCGCAAGCGCCACGTACAGCGTGATCTTGTAGAGGCCGTCGATCGAGTTTGCGTTCGGCGACCCGCCCGACTGGGGGGTGAAGAACGCGAGGGGTGTGGCAAGCAGGTGGCCCAAGGCGGGCGGGATTCTATTCACGCTCGGGCGGAACGCGCGTGCTGCCGCTCAACGCCCCGAGAAGCGGGCCGGACGCTTCTGCAGGAAGGCGCCCACGCCCTCCACGAAGTCATCCGTCCCGACCATCTGCTGCTGGAGGTCCGCCTCGAGCTCGAGCTGCCCAGCCATGTTCGCGTAGATCTGGTTGTTGAGCTCGCGCTTGGCCGCGGCATAGGAGCGCGTCGGGCCGGCCGCCAGGCGCGCGGTCAGCTCGGCGCTCCGGGCGGCAAGGCTCTCGTCGGAGTGCACCGCATTGACCAGCCCCCACTCGAGCGCCTGCGCCGCCGAGACGCGCTCGCCGAGCATCATCATCTCGGTCGCGCGGGCCGTGCCGATCCTGGCGGGCACGAACAGCGAGGAGCCGCCGTCCGCCACCAGCCCGATGTTCACGAACGCGAGCAGGAAATAGGCGCTCTCCGCGGCCACCACCAGATCGCAACAGAGCGCCAGCGAGCAGCCGATGCCCACCGCTCCTCCGTTCACAGCCGCAACCACCGGCTTTCCCATCTCGCGGATCGCGTGCATGATGGGGTGGTAGCGCTCGGTGAGCACCTCATGCACGTTGGGACGTCCCTCGGGCGTGAGGTCCTCGCCGCTGATGTCCTTCAGGTCCGCCCCCGATGAGAACGCGCGTCCGGCGCCGGTGAGGCGCACGGCGCGCACCGCCTCGTCCTGCGCCGCCTTTCGCAGGGCGGCGAGCAGGTCCTCGCCGAACCGCCTGTTCCACGCGTTGAGCGCCTCGGGCCGGTTCAGCTCGATCGTCGCCGCGCCTTCCTCTACCAGCACATTGACCGTCTCAAGCTGGGTGTCGTGCTCGGTCACTTTGGTTCTCTCCTCGTCTTCGGCGCACGGCGCGATCCGGCGCCGGTTGAGGTCTGTGGTCGCTGGGACCCGCGCGAGAATACCTGCAAGAACGACCCCATCCCCTCCATCCATACCTCGGTGGGTCATATGGTGTGGGGCATGACCAGGCCTGTGATCGGCATATGCACGGCGCTCGAGCGTGCTCGCTGGGGCCTGTGGGATCAGGACGCGGTGCTGCTCGCGCGCAGCTATGTCGAAGCGGTGCAACGCGCGGGCGGGCTCGTGCTGATGGTGCCCCCCGACGCGCGCCTGCTCGAGGACCCGGACGAGGTGCTCGACCTGCTTGACGGCCTCGTGCTCGCGGGCGGCGCCGACATCGACCCCGCGAGCTACGGCGCGCGGGCCCACCCCGAGACCGTGGACACGGTCCCCGAGCGCGACCGCTTCGAGATCGCGCTCGTGCGCGCCGCCATCGAGCGCGACCTTCCCGTGCTCGGGATCTGTCGCGGCATTCAGCTCATCAACGTGGCCTACGGCGGCACGCTCCTGCAGCACCTGCCCGAGCGCTTCGGCCATCACGAACACCTGCGCGTCGCGGGCACCTTCGACGGCGCCGACCACGACGTGGATTTGGTCGAGGGCTCGCTTGCGGCACGCGCGGCCGGGGAGACCCATCACGCCACCAAGTCCCACCACCATCAGGGCGTGGACCGGCTGGGGGAGGGCCTGCTCATCAGCGGCCGCTCCGCGATGGACGGACTGCCCGAGGCGATCGAGATGCCCGACCTCCGCTTCGTGCTCGGCGTGCAATGGCATCCCGAGGCGGATGACACCAGTCACGTCGTCGGCGCGCTCGTGGCCGAGGCCGAGAAGCACATGCGCGAGCGCGTGGCCGAGGGGACCGCCGCATAGCGCCATATACTCCCGGCCCCGTGCGGGGGTCGAGGGCCATCAGGACAGCCGCCTGGGGCCTGGTGGCCGCGGG
>CAVSPS010000003.1:0-126639 GCA_963729925.1 uncultured Solirubrobacterales bacterium
TGAGCGGCGCGGAGATCGCGCTCGCCCTCTCGGTATTCCTCGCCTGCGCCGTCGAGGCCGTGGAGGCGCTCACGATAGTGCTCGCGGTGGGAACCACCCGCAGCTGGTCATCGGCGATGAGCGGCGTGGGCGCCGCGACGCTCGCGCTCGCCGCGATCGTGGCGGCGCTGGGACCGGCGCTCACCGCCCTGCCGATCGACGCGCTGAGGGTCGTGGTGGGCGGCCTGCTGCTGATCTTCGGCCTGCAGTGGCTGCGCAAGGCGATCCTGCGCTCGGCGGGGTTGAAGGCCAGGCACGACGAGCTCGAGACGTTCCGGGCGCAGACCGAAGCGGCGCGCGCCGCCGGCGCCAGGCATCCCGGCTTTGACGGCTACGCCTTCACTATCTCCTTCAAGGGAGTGCTCCTGGAGGGCCTCGAGGTCGCGTTTATCGTGCTCACCTTCGGCGCCAACCAGCACCGTATTCCCCTGGCCGCCGCGGCCGCGGGGCTCGCGGTGCTGCTCGTGATCGCCGCGGGCGTCGCAGCCAGAGCCCCGCTGGCGAAGGTGCCCGAGAACACGATGAAGTTCGCGGTCGGCGTGATGCTCAGCTCCTTCGGGATGTTCTGGGGCGCCATGGGCGCCGGCGCAAGCTGGCCGGGCGACGACGCCGCTCTGCTGGCCATCGTCCCAGGGGTGCTCATAGCCGCGAACGCGATGGCATGGACCCTGCGCCGTGCATCGCGCCCCGCCACCATCGAGCAGATCGTGCAGGGCGAGGTAGCCGAGCAGGCGACGGTGAGCGCATGACGCGCGTGAAGGGGCTCCTCCTCGGCGTATGGGAGTTCGTCGTGGGCGACGACTGGCGCACCGCCCTTGGGGTGGTGCTCGCCCTTGCGCTCACGGCGCTGCTCGCCGAAGCCGCCGTCTCCGACTGGTGGATCATGCCACTCGCGGCGCTCGGTCTGCTGGCGCTCTCGATCCGCCGCGCGGCGCGAGGCGCCTCACGGCGAGGATGAGCTCAACTCCGATCAGGTGGGGTTGAGCTCGCGCGCCGGCTCGACTCCACGCAGGTAGTCCACGAGCACCGAAGTGTCGGCCAGTGCGCTCACCCGGTCGAGCGAAGCCTGCGGGCCGTGCCCGAACGAACCCTCTCCACGAACTCGGCGCCGCTCTCGCCGCGATGCTTCCACGCGCCGAAGGCACTGTCGAGCAACCGCAGCCGATCGGCCTTCGACACCACGTCATAGCGCTCATCGAGCGCGCGGCGGACGATCTCGGCCAGCGAGCGACCGCTTCTGGCGGACTCGTCCCGCAGACGCGCATACTGGGAATCGGTCAGGGTGATCTGGGTCCGGTGCATAGTGATGTAATATTACATCACCTCGGACAACAGCTATACAGCCGCCGCCTTCGCCTCCATGGCCAGACCTCGCGTGGGCCCTACCCGCCCGAGAACAGCGAAGCGCTGAAGGGCTTCACTTCCGAGAGCCCGGCATACCCGAGCTTGGAGAGGCCGAACACCTGCTCCACAGTGGCCAGCAGCGAGAAGTGGTCGTAGGTGTCCTGCGCCAGCCCGCCGCCCTTCTTGATGAACGGCGAGAGCAGCAGCAACCCGACCTGCCCACCGCCGGGCGGTGACAGCGCCGCGGCGCCCGTGGGCGCCGGCAGGTTCGGAAACTTCGGCTGCCCGCAGCAGGAGCTCGAATCCGCGTATTCCCCAGTCGCCGGAGCCTGGTCGACGGTGATCGCCAGCATCCCGTCCTTCTTGTATGCCTTGGACGCCAGGATCTCCGGGACGACCTTCTTCAAGAACGAGTCGGCCGCGGCCATGCCGGCGGGCTTGCCGGGCGCGCACGGTGTGGGGCTGCCGTCGTCGCACGGTCCGGGCGCGATGTAGGTGAAGTTCGCGGCGCGCCCTTTGCTCGCGAGATCGCCCCTCAATCCATTCATACCCACGTCGTGTGACACACACGCCGGGGATCCGACTATCGAGCCGAGGTACACGAACGGGTTGCGCCAGGTCTCGTAGCCGGCGACGGCTGCCTGCGCGGCGGCGACCGTTTGCGCGCCGCCGCCCGCTTGCGTGCCCGTTGCCGGCTGCACGGAGCTCGTGCCGGCCGTGGCCTGCACGGCGCTCGGGTCGGCGGCTCCCGCGGCCGGATGCGCGCAGGCGCTCGGCCCGCCCCCGCCTTCGTCCATCCCTTCGACGTACGCCTTCCAGGTGAGGTGCTTGGCCGTGAGCTGACCCGGGAAGCGTCTTCGTCGAGGCGGGGTACACGCAGCCCTTGCCGAGCACCTGCCCGCCGGCGCCGGCGCTCGTGGAGGACATGGCGGCGTACGCGGGGCAGTTCGCGGCGGTCGCTTCGGTCGGCCCCTGCCCGCTGAGCAGCGCGATCCCGTCGGCGAGCCCTTCGTGGGCGACGGCGTAGTAGCGCACCAGCAGCTCGCCCTGCTTCTCGAGCGTCCCCGCGAGGTAGTGTGCGGGCGAGGCGGGACCGAACGCGGTGGCGTAGGGCTCGTCGCTGAGCATCACCACGAACACGTGCTTGATCGCCGGGAGCTTCGCCTTCGAGCCTTCCGGGGAGGAGCCTTCGCCGCCCCCCGAGGATTCTTCGGAGCCGCCGGGCGATCCCGACGACGTGGAGGAGGCGCCATTCGCGGCCGGCTGTTTGGAGCCCGTGGACGGACTCCCGGACGGGGACGACGGTTCGGGGGTCGCTTCGGCTTGCACCGGCGGCGGTGTCGCGGCGGTGCTCGTGCCGGCGCCGGCGGCGGCGCTCGTCGCGCCCTGCGCCACCACCACCTTCAACGGCGAACGCTTGGACGCGAGCGCACCGACCGATTCGGGCCCGGTAGCGCGCCCCATCAGCACCCCGAAGCCGAGGAACGCCGCGACGAGCGCCGCCCACACGATCGGAGAGGGCATCGGCAGCGCGCCGATGCGCCGCTCCCAGCGATACAGCGGGTCGAGGTTCACGGGCTCGCTTGGAGGGGCCGGCCGAGCGTGCCGTTGCCGTTGGCGAGCATCCGATCCATCTCGGCGAGCTCGATCTCGCACTCCTGCAGCATCGCGGCGCGGCGCAGGAGCACGTCCAGGCGGAAGTGGTCGCGAATCGCCATCTCGTAGGTGAGCCCACCGAGGTTCCACTGCAGCTCGGCGACCCGCTCGGCGAGCTCGTCGCGGCGGCGGCGCAGCTCCGAGCCGGGCGCAGGCACGGGAGGCCAGGCGCCGAGCTCGTCGCGACGCCGGCGCAGCTCCGAGCCGGGCGCGTATTCGGGCCGCAGGGCGCTCATCCGGTCGACACCACGTTCGGCAGGCTCTTGGAGCGCTGCTCGTAGCTCTGCCCGCTGCCCCCCGAGCGCAGGTTCGCCGCCGAGCTCGGCGGCGCCGGTTTGGTGATCGAGGAGCCCGCGCCCGAGGATTCCTTGGCTTTCGCTCCCTTCTTCTTGGTGGGCACGGCGGGAGCTTCAGGCGTCGTCGTCGTGGGGGTGGTTGCAGCGCCGGCGCCGGCGGCGCCGCCGAGCGTGATCACCTGAGCGGGCGGCGCCTTCGCCGAGCCGGCGCCCGCTCGCCCGATCAGCACGCCGACGCCCATCGCGAGCAGCAGCACGCCCACCCCCGCGATCAGCGCGAGGCTGTTGTTGCGTGTGGCGGACGACGCGCCCGGGATCGCGGGCGGCGCGAGCGAGCTCCCCGGCGGGGCCGGCGGGGTCGTCGATCCGCCGAGTGAGCTCCCCGGCGGGGCAGACGGGGTCGCCGATCCAACGAGTGAGCTCCCCGGCGGGACGGGCGGGATCGTCGATCCGCCGAGTGACTTCCCGAACGCCGTCTCGCTCGCGGACCTGGCCGGCAGCGGCCCGCCCACGTGCGGGCGCGGCTCGCCGCAGTGCAGGCAGTAGCGCTGGTCGCCGGCCAGCGGCGCCGCGCACTGCGCGCACGCCTCACTCACGACCGGCATCGACAGGGTCACGGCCGACGCCGGCCCACCCGCGGCAGCTGGCTCGGTCACGCTGAGATCGTCCACCCTTACCGCCCTCTACTCGTAACGATTCTGTGAACGACCGCTCGCTCCCCCACCCGCGCTACCCATTCGCGGCCGAGTTGGCGCCGGGCACCTTGTTGAAGGCGCAGCGGAAGTTCTCGGGCGTCGAGACGGGCTCACAGCCCGCGAAGCCGCCTTTGGTCCCGTTCGAGTAGACCGTCACGTACTGCAGCGTCGAGGGGGCCGGCACCGCCGGCAGCGGCACGGGGTTCGGTTCGCCGGTGCGCGGGTCGCCGGTCGCGCCGGTGCTCACCCCCTCGGAGCCCGCGGCGTCCGAGCCCGCCGCGGTGGTCACGAGCGAGGCGCTCATCTCGCGCAGGTCCTTCAGGCCCACGCTCGGGTCCAGTGAGATGGTCGAGGTGAGCTGCGAGTCGTGGATCGTCCCGGCCAGCTTCACGCGGCTCGCGGCCCCGATCAGCTGCGCCGCTGTCGGCAGGTAGCCGCCCATCTGCACGCACGCCTGGCTCGCCCAGAAGTAGTTGTTCTGCCCCGCCTGGGCGTTTGTGAGCGGATAGAACGACGTCATCAAACACCACGTGCCGATGTCCACCGTCGTCGGCTGGCAGCTCGGTTCGACGTCGGCGAGCGCCTTGCCGCCGAGGTGTGTCGCGTTCTTGACGGTCGGGATCGCGGCGGCGGCGAACTGCTTGTTGCGGCCGAGCAGCAGCAGCCCGCCAGGGCGTGGCTTGGCGCTGATCGGATGCCCGCCGATCGCGCTCACGACGGCTTTGCGCGCGGCGCTTGCCAGCCCGGTGGTCGAGCCGGCGAGCGCGAGGATCGATATCGCCAGCGCGGCCGTGCCGCTGTGGCGGGAGATGCGCTCTCTCATGTTCGCCTCCTTGGGCGTGGGTTTGGTTGGTCGATGGAAAGCAGTGCCGGCGCGGCGCGGCGGCGGCGATCCGGGTCGAAGCGGATCGTCGCACCGCCGGCCGCGGCGAGCAGGACGAGGCCGAGCAGGTAGAGGGCAAGGTGGGAGGAGCCTTTACTGGGGACCCACCCCACCCGATGCCACGCGCGCGTACGTGCGCGAGGGGGGAACGTCGAGTGAGACAACCCACGGGCCGCTCTCACGTGCACGGGCGCACGCGCGAACGCCTGCGACTGCTCGGGCGCGGCCTCCTCTTCGCGTTTTTCTTCGAACACGCGCACGGTCGCGCCGCCGGGCGGGATCGGTCGCGCGAAGGCGGCGGCCGGCGGCGGCGGGATCGCCGGGATCGGGCCGCTCGAGGGCAGCTTGACGATCGGCAGGAGCGCGAGCGGCAGCGCGACCTTCGGCGCGAGCTTCGGCGCGGGCGCCTTCGCGGGCGCGGCCGCTGGCGGCGGAGGCGGCGGCGCGATCGGCGCGGGGGCCGGAGCGGGCGAGGGCGGCGGCGAGGCGGGCGGCGCCGCCGCTTCGGAGGCGACGTGCTTGAAGTGGCTGGGGCTGAGCGGCACGGTTCCGCACGGCTGCTCCACGCTGCCGTCGAGCACGGTCACCGGCGTGGAGTAGGAGAGACCCCCGGCGGAGATCGTGACAGTCGTGGTGCCGGCGTTGAACGCACACAGGATCGCCGAGTGCGCGTCGGGGATCACGTGGCCGGAGGAGTCCTGCAGCGGCTTGCGCAGGTTGGTCGAGTTGGGGTCCTGCTCGACGAAGTTGGCGATTTCAGGTTCGGAGGAGGTGAACGTGTATTCCGGTTCGATCGCGCTCGAGCAGTCCGACTGCACGCACAGCTTCGGCGGGAATTCGCTGTAGGGGTCGGCGCCGGGCGGATTGGGATTGCCGTCGGATGCCGACACCGGCCCCCAGCGGTCGCCCGCGAGCGGGCGACGCCCGATGCCGGTGAACAGGGCGGGCGCGCTGCGCCGCAGCAGCGTGCCGTCGACCGGGTCCAGCGACACCGACTGCACGAGCGGGATCAGCCGCGCGCTCACCGGCGCGACGTTGGTGGCGGGATCGCGTTTGGCGACGTCCACGCTGAAGAGCAGGTAGCCGGTGGTGCCGAACAGCGCGTCGGGCTGGCCCGCTTTGAACGAGCCGGAGATCGACGAGCGGTAGCCGAGCGCGCCCGTGCCGTACTCGGGGATCGTGACCGCCGCACCGGAGGGGATGCGGCTCGAGCGGCTTTCCTCGGGGCGCTCGTACAGGTAGGCGGACGCGCCGCCGGCGACCATGATCGCGGCCTCTTCGGCGCGCGTCGCTCGCGACGTTCAGGGCGGGCGGCAGGTTGGGGTTGAGCTCGCGGCTGCCCACGACGATCGCCGGGATGCCGCGCGCCTTCGCGTCGGCGAGCATCTGCGCGAGCCACGCTCCCTGAGCCTGCGCCGGGTTCTGGTAGGGGTCGCTCGCGGCGAGCGAGCCGCGCGAGTTGTCGATCACGATCACGCGCACCGTGCCGGCCGGGCCGGCGCTGTCGAAGGCGTAGTGGGTGCGCGCTCCCGGGCCGGGGGCGGGCCCGGCGGGGATGTTCGCGGCGCTCACCCCCCCGGGCGTCGCGCCTTCGCCGAACGGCGCGGCGAACGAGGCGAACGCCGCGCCGAAGGCGCCCGCCGCGCCGCCTTCGCTGTCGCCCGCCGAGAGCGCCGGGTAGACGGGCAGGCTCCCGCCGGCGGAGAGCAGCTGCGCGTAGCGGTCGGCCTCGGCGAGCTGCTCCGGACCCTCGCCCGGCGTCTCGCGCCCGCCGGTGTAGAGCAGCATGCGCGGGCCGTTAGGCTGCGATGAGAGGCCATCGACCGCGCCGAGCGCGGCGCTCAGGTTGCGGTCGGGAGCGATCGCCTCGCCGGCGAGCGCGGCGCACTCCTCGATGCACTCGGCGTGGCCGCCGACGGCGAACGTCGCGACGCCGCTCTGGAGCGCCACGGGCGCGGTGAGCTCGCCGGGGTGGGCCGGGCGGGTTGCCGCCCGGCGCGTAGCTGTAGATCGCCGCCGGTCTGCACTTCGGCTCGAACCGCCTGACCGGAGCCGCTCGCGTCGCTGCCGCGTCCCGCGTCGTCGGCGTGGCCGCTCCAGCCGCCGAGCGCCCAGCCCGCTCCGGAGGACCCGACGTCCAGCGCGGCGATCGGGTCGGCCTTCATCGGCTTGTCGCGCGTGTCGCCCGCGTAGGCGGCGCGCTCCTCGTCCTCCCAGCCGGCGGACGTCTCGCGCAGCAGGTAGCCGTCGCCGGGCAGCGGGTTCGGCGGGATCAGCGGGCCGGGCGTGTTGGGGTCCACGGGCGGCAGGATCAGCGGGCGGCGGGTAGGCGAACTCGGGCACGACCGACAGCAGCGCGCGCACCTTTGAGCCTTCGAGGATCGGCGCGGCGGCGATGGCCGTCTCGTTGACGATCGGCTGCTCTGAGAAGCGCCATGGCGCCCCGGCGCTGTCGCGCTCGATGACGACGTCGCGTCCGGCCGCCACCGCTCCCCCGTTCGGCAGCCCCGCTACGACGTTCAGGGTGGGCGCGGTGGGCAGGCTCGACAGCAGCGCGTGCACTTCGGGGTCGACCTTCCAGCCCGAGCCGTCGTTGACGAGCAGGTCGTGTTCGGCGACCACCATCGCCTCCGAGCCGGCGAACGCGACCGACGTGAAGTTCGCTTCGGAGAAGCCGCTCGGGAGCTGCTCCTGCGTCCAGCTCTTGCCGTAGCGCAGCAGCGTGCCGCCGAGGCCGACGGCGTAGCCGATCGCCGGGTCGGTCGGGTCGAAGGCGATCCCGAGCAGGTTGCCCTGAAAGCCGTTCAGGGGCGCGGCGGGATCCTTCTCCCACAGCCCGGTTTCCCCGCGCCACACCCACATCGCGCCGAGATCGCCCACGGCGAACGCCCTGTTGGCGTCCGGCCAGGCGACGCCGCGCAGGGTCGGCGAGCTGACCGCGCCGCTGCCCGTCAGCAGGAACTCCCGTTCCCAGCCGTGCCCGGGGATGTAGCGCGCCACGACCCCCTCGGCGCCGACGGCGAGCGCCTGCGCGCCCGGGTCGCCAGGCGCGGAGCCGGGCGCAGTCGCGACCGCGGTGAACGGAGCGCGCGCGGAGACCGGCCAGCTCACCAGGCGCGCGGGCTGCTGGGATCTGCGTGACCTGGACGGGCCCTTCGAGCCAGCCGTCGCGGGCGCTGTAGAAGGCGCCGCCGGGCGAGTTGTCGGCGCCCGCGCCCGGCATGCGCGTGAACGTCGTGCCTTCGAAGCTCAGGTAGCTGCCGAGGTTCGTTGTGTCGTCGCCGCCGGGGAGCAGCGGGTTCGTGACGATCCGCGTGCCGTAGCCGGGGCCGTCGAAGGCGAAGCTGCGGTAGCCGGCCTGCCGCCCGAAGCGCGCGCCGAATGGGTGTTCGCACAGCGCTTCGCCGCCGCCCCTGCTCGCATCGCACCAGCTGCCCGTGAGCTTGCCTTCGGAGACGTCGTAGTAGAGCGTGAAGTCGTACCCGTCGCTGCCGCCGCCGGGCGCCTGCAGGTTGCCGTCGATCCACACGCCTTTGGCTGTGACCGTGAGCGGCTGGGCGGCGCCGGTGAGCGGGCCGAGCTTCGTGACGCCGTCGGCCGGCGTTTCCGCGGCGGCGAACAGCGCCGAGCCGAGCGAGGCCGCTTCCCAGCGGTATTCGCCCGCTTTGGCTTCGGTGCGCTTGAACAGCACGATCCCCAGCCCGCTGCTCTGGCTCGGCTCGCCCAGCAGCCACAGGTTCTGAGGGGAGCTGCCGGCGATCGCGACGATCTGAAAGCCGCCGCTGTAGCCGGCCGGCAGCTCGATCGGCTCGCGCGTCCAGTGTTCGCCGTCCCAGCGCGCAACGCCGAGCTCGCGCCCACGCCCGAGCGCGCCGAAATACGCTTCGGTATGGCTGCCGTTCTCGACGGCCGCGTCGGCCACCGTGCCAGCGCCTTCCCGTTCGGCGAGCGCCTCGGCCTTCGGTTCGCTTTCACCCGCTTCCCCGCCTTCGCCCGCGCCGAGCAACACCCCGGCGGGCGGTTCCGGCAGCACGCGGAAGCGCCCGCCCGGGTCGCGGGCGAGCACGACGGTCTGCTTGCCGGTGGGCCGTGTGGAGTCCTGTCCGACGAGCAGCCCGCCCGCGTGCGGCGTGATGCGCGCCGAGAACCGGTTGGGCTCCATGCCGCGGTACGGCTTGCCTTCTTCGTCCACGGGGGTTTCCTGGATCGTCCAGGCGGGGTCCGCGTCGGCGGCGCGCTCGAACACGAGCTGTCCGGGCGGCGCGGCCCCACCCGCAGGAGGGATCGCGAATGCGGCGTTTCCAGAGCCGACCGATGGCGCGGGCACGTCGAGCGGGAGCACCCGGTAGGCCCATGCTTCGCCGGGCGCGCCGGCCGTGGCGGCGCCCATCAACACGGTCGAGCGGTCGGCCGTGCCGAGCGCCGGCTGCGGCGTGGGGTCGGCGCCGCCCGGTCCAGCCGCGCGCGCGCCGTGACCCGCCGCATGAACGGCGAGCGGCATGATCGCGACCGCCGCCGCGAGCGCAAGCAGCAGGCGAACGCGATGCGCACGCACGCGCGCGAGCCCCGCGTGGGGCTGCCCGCGGAAGCGCTCAGCCATGCCCGCGCACGCTCGTGCTGACGGCCGACGGGCCGGTTTTCGCCGCGCCTTCGGAGCCGGTGGCCGGGACGGGCTTCGGCTTTGTGAGCTCCTTCGTCTTGAAGCCGAGCGCGTCTGGCCAGCGCTTGCGCTGGAAGGTGAGCACGAGCTTGCGCCTGCCGGCCCTCATGCGCTCCTCGCGCGTGCGCGCGACGACCCTGCCGTGCAGCTTGGCGACGAGCTGCACCTTCGCCAAGCGCGTGAGCTCGAAGCTGATCGTCACGGTCAGGCCGTGACGCGAGACTTTGACGTTCTTGAGCAGCGCGGGAATCACAAGCTGCACCGGTTCGCTCGTTTTCGTTTCGACCTGCACCGGAGGCGGCGCGAACAGCGTCGAGTCGTCGGGCGGCGGCGTGTCGGGGACGAACTGTTCGATCGCCTCGTTCGGACGCTGGGTGATCGTCGTCGCGAACGCCGGGTCACTGTCTTCGGGCAGGAGCGTCCCGTTCGTGTAGTGGAACAGCCACCCCGCCGAGGTCGCCATCCACGCTTCTTCGGGGCCGGTGGCCGCCACCAGCTGTGCGCTTCCGCGCCCGGCGCCCGAAGCCGGGAGCGTGTCGAGCGTGGCGCCGCCGCCGGCGCCGATCAGCGCGACCTTCGCCCTGTCCGTCGCGCTGCCGCGTTCGGAGAGCGCCTGGTCGGCGACCCAGGCGCTCGCCGTGCCGGGCACCGGCGCGATGTCGACGAAGCGGTCTTCGCCGCTGAACAGCGAGGTTTCGATCGGCGCCTGCTGGAAGAACGGTTCGTTGTAGTGGACGGCGAGCGGTGGGCTCGGGACCGAGCCGTCGCGCGGCGCGGCCGGGCCCGACGCCGCGCCCCCGCCCGAGAACCACAGGTCGGCGCCGTCGGATTTCGCGGACAGCAGCTCGACGCCTTCCGGGGGCACGCCGGAGTACGGGAACGGCAGGAAGTTCGCGTCGATGAACTTTTCGCCTGCCAGCCTGTGGATCAGGATCGGGCCGTACGGCTCGGGCGTGGCGAGCGTCACAGCGTCGGTGTTGTCTCCGGCCTGGGCGCCGACGAGCGCGCTCTCGTAGAACGTGCCGCCGAAGAACGCCAGTCCGCTCACGCCGCGGCCCTGCGGCTGGTAGGAGGTTGTGAGGTTCGTGCCGTCCCAGTGCAGGTGGAACGCGCCGACGCGCTGGCCGGCTGGGTCCTCGCTGCCGATCCCGGCGAACCAGCAGTCGTTCGGCCCGTCGCAGGCGGCGGCGTCCATCGGGCGGAAGGGATCGGGCGACTGCAGCGGCGTCGAGTAGGAGCCGACCACGACGCCGTTCTTGAAGTGGCACAGCGCCAGTCCCGATCCCACGCGCGGCTCGCTCGGTTCGGTGATCGTCCAGAACTCGTCCGGCCCGGCCCACGCGATCCGCGAGGCTTCGCCCGAGCCACCGCAGACGGTGGAGAGCTGATGCCAGGCGCGCCCGTTCCAGAAGAGCAGACCGGTGGGAACGACCGCGTTGCCCTCGACGCTCAACAGGCCCTCGTTGGGCGCGAGGAACTGCATGTCGTCCGGGACGCCGAGGGGCGCCTTGAAGCGCGCCCCCGCGGGCGGCGCGGGCTGTTCCAGACGCCAGGTGGCTTCGCCCTGAGCGACGCCCGGTCCGGCCGAGGCGATCGCCGCGACGACGGCGACCACGGCCGGCAGAGCCACGGTCGCCCGCGCTCTCAAGGCCCGTGCCCCGGATCCTGCTCGGGCGCTCTGCGGCCTCGCACCTCGCTCAGCTCGCGCAGCTCGATCTCTCCCACCGTGGAGAGCACGGCGTCGAGCGCGACGCCGGAGAGCGTCTCCTGCTCGAGCAGCGCGTGCGCGGTCTCCTCGACTGCCTGCCAGTTGCGGTCGAGGATCGCGGCCGCCTTCGCCTCCGCGTCGCCGACGAGTCGCTCCACTTCGCGGTCGATCAAATCGAGCGTCGAGGGCCCGACCGAGCCGAGGTCCTGCAGCGAGGCGCCGAGGAACACCTCTCCCCCCTTCTCGCCGATCGTGACCGGCCCGAGCGCGTCGGACATGCCGTATGAGGTGACCATCGTGCGGGCGAGGCTCGTGGCCGCGTGCAGGTCGTCGCTCACGCCCGTCGACAGCCGGCCGAACGCGATCCGCTCACCGGCGGTGCCGGACACGATCACGATCAGCTGCTGCTGCAGCTCGGGCTCGGACTGGATCAGCTGGTCGCGGTCGGTGAGCATGTGCGCCGCGGTGCCGAGCGTGCGCCCGCGCGCGACGATCGACAGCTTGCGCGTCGAGGTGGCGTGGCCGAGCGCATCGGCGACGACCGCGTGGGCGGCCTCGTGGATCGAGATCAGCCAGCGCTCCTCGCGTGTGAGGATGTGCTTCTTGGCGGGGCCGGCGACGACGCGGTCGATCGCCTCCTCGAGCGTCGCCTGGTCGATCAGCTCGCGCCCGTCGCGCACGCTCAGCAGCGCCGCCTCGTTGATCACGTTGGCGAGCTCGGCGCCGCTGAAGCCGGGGGTCTGATGGGCGATCTCCTCGAGCGACGCGTCCGGCGCCATCGGCCGCTTGTCGCCGTGCAGATGCAGGATCTCCAGGCGCCCGTGCACATCCGGCACGTCGATCGTCACCTGCCGGTCGAAGCGCCCCGGGCGCAGCAGCGCGGGGTCGAGGATGTCGGGGCGGTTGGTGGCGCCCATCACGACCAGGCCGCCGTCACCCGAGAAGCCGTCCATCTCGACGAGCAGCGCGTTGAGCGTCTGCTCGCGCTCGTCGTTGCCCTGGCCGATGCCGGCGCCGCGCTTGCGCCCGGCGGCGTCGAACTCGTCGATGAAGATGATCGCGGGCGCGGTCTTGCGCGCCTTGCGGAAGAGGTCGCGCACGCGCGCCGCGCCGACGCCGACGAGCGACTCGACGAAGTCCGAGCCCGACAGCGAGAAGAAGGCGGCGTCGGCCTCGCCCGCGACCGCCTTGGCGAGCAGCGTCTTGCCGGTGCCGGGCGGGCCCACAAGAAGTACGCCCTTGGGGGCGGCGGCGCCCACCTTCAGATAGCGCGAGGGGTCGGCGAGATAGTCGCGAATCTCGCGCAGCTCGGCCACCGCCTCGCCGGCGCCCGCCACGTCGGCGAACGTGACGCGGTCGAGCGTGCCCTTGCCCTTGCGCCTGCCCTTGCCAGTGAACTCGGAGAAGCCGGCGATCCCGCCGGCGCCGCCGTCGGCGCCGAAGCGCATGAAGAACGCGAACAGGCATACGAGCAGCACGATCGGGATCAGGAACTGCACGAGGATCGCGCGCGGCGCCTTGCCTGCCTGCTGGTCGACGGTCACGACCGCGCCGGAGCGGGCGAGGCTCTGCAGCAGTTGCTGTGTCTGGACGCCCGAGGCGGGATAGGCGGCCCAGTATTCGAGCGGCCCGGGGGTCGCCATGCCCGCCGTGGTCGTCGTCGCGCCCGCCTGCGTCTTGAGCGTGATCTGGACGCGGCTGTCGTGGTCGAGCAGCGTGGCGGTCGCGATCTGGCGGTGGTCGGCGAGCGACAGCACGCGGCTGATCGGCAGCTGCGAGCCGTGGCTGGAGGGTCCGATCGCCCCGAGCAGCGAGAAGAACGCGATCAGCAGCGCCGCCGAGGCGATGAGGAGGAACAGCGCGATCTTGTCGCGGAAGACGATCCGCCGCGCGCCGACGGCGAGGGCGCCGAGCGTCGCGAGCGCCGGGTTGCGCTTCTGCGCGAGGCCCGAGCGCACCTGCGCGCGCTGGACCGGTCGCGCGGGCGTCGCGGGACGGCCGTTGCCCCGCGGGGGCTGAGCCTGCGTGTCGTCGCCGGTCATGTCTTCGTCGTCGTTCATGTGCTTACGAGAGCCTCCTGCCTGCGCATATCGCACCAACGGCGCCCGACCCCACACGGGGAGCCGGACGCCGTCGAGCGCTCACACGCGGGCTGTCAGCCCATTTGTCCTATTTCTTCTTGCCTTTTTTGCTTGCTTTTTTCTTCGGGGTGACCGCGGCCCGCGTGAGCGTGAGCGTCTTGCTCTTGCTCGCCGCGCTGCCACCGGTCGGGGTGAACGTGATCGTGATCTTCACGCTGAACTTGTGGCCTTTGATCTTGGCCAGCCTGCTCAGCGCCGCTTTCGAGATCGGCAGCGTCACCGTCCCTTTGCCGCCCGACACGTTGGCGCTCACGTTCGAAACCGTCACGCCACCGCCGGTCGCCTTGATCTGGACCTTGCCGGCGCCCGGCAGCACGAGCGACAGCACGATCGCTTTGCCCTTGACCTTCGCGCCCGCGATCGAGAACGCGTTGCTCGGGGGGGTGACGACGGTCGTTCCGGTGACTTTTTCTTCTGTTTTGGTTTCTACTTTTTTGACTTCTTCTTTGCTTCCGCCCGAGCCGGCCGCCTTGTTCCAGTCGATCGCATTGACGCCGTTCTGGGCGATCTGGACGACGTTCGCCGGCAGCGTGCCGTAGTCGGCGCTGGCCAGACCGAACTGGCCGGCGGGGGACTCGATCGCCGTCAGGTAGTCCTTGACGGTACGGGCCTTTTCCTGCTCGGCCTGGGTGTTGCCGTAGACCGGCGCATCGTCATCGAAGGCGAAGACGTACGTCAACGCGCACACCGGATACGTGCTGGTGTCCGTGCTGCCTGTGGCTATCGCCTGCGACCAGTCGCCGAGCGTCGGGTCGCTCGCCGGGGTCGTCGGGATGCCGCGGTAGTCGGCATTCGTGCAGTTGGAGCCGTTGGGGCTGCCGCTGCTTTCGATGTTGGACAGAGGACTGGCTGTCGGCTCTACGTAGTTTGTGCCAACGTGGTTGTTGTTGCTGGGGTCTATCGTCTGCACCGGGATCCAGTACGTATGGTCCGGAGTGGCAGGGGATTTCGCGGCAATGACTGTGAACCCCTTCTGGCGTGCCGTGGCAAGATCGAGATAGCCGATCGAGCCGTCTGTCGCGGTGACCGCGGCGGCCAGAGAGCCACCACCATTTTCGGTCCCATGACAGATGTGGCTGGCGTCTTCGCAGACGTTGTTCGTTTTGTTGACTTCGACCGATGTCGTATTCGAGCTGGTGGTTATTGGCCACGTGGTGTTGTCACCCACGACCGGCGCGGATGTCCACAGACCCGTAGGCGCACCTGGCAGGAGGCTCAGATATGCCTTGAAGTTGTACGTCGTGCCGGAGCCGTCGCGGCGGACGATGCGACGCACCGGGACTTCTTCGCATTTTGTGAAGCCGCTGTTCAGCGTACTGGTCGGTTTGCCGGTCACGTGTGTGCCGACGATTTCGCCCCAGGTGGTTGGCGTGCCATCCCAGATCTGCTCAAGAGTCGCCGCAGGAATATGCACCCTGAGGTCCTGATTTGCATACGTGTCGCCCGTGCCATCTTTGCCGCCCGGGTCGTTCGGACCGCCCGTGCTGGTGTTTCCGTTGCCGCCGCCAGCCGTAGGATCTTCGAGCGAGCACCCTTCGGGGAAGTGCACGATCACGGTCACCGCGCCGTTGGCGACGGGCAGTGTGTGGATCACACCAGGGTGTTCGCCGCCGGCTGCGTCAGCGGCCGCCTGCTGGGTGGGGGTCAGGGGAGCGTCGCTGCCGGCAAAGCGCGTGTTTGGGTCGCGGTAGCCGGCGTTGGCGTTTTCGCTTTCGAAGTCAGAGCATTTGCCGGTCGATCCACCGCCACCGATCGATGCTATGCCGCAGCCACTGCCGTCTGGCACGTAGGTCACTGGAGTCGAAGAGGCCGCACCGCTGCCGCACCCAAACGAGCTGTCGAAGATCGTGGTGGTCCAGAACTGCTGCTGGGCTACCTTTTGGAACGACGAGCCCTCGCCCTGGATTGCGGAGCCATGGCACGGTTCGATGGTGAAGCTCGCGTGCGCCGATGGCGGCGCCGCGGCAGCCGCGATGACCAGTGCGGTCACCGCACAGAGCGCCGCCACAGCGGCACGGATACGACCGCCCTCGGCGGCCAGAGGATGACTTGCGCGCATGAGCGTGGTTCGTCCTTTCAAAGAGATTCGGAGTAGCTCACAGGTAGATCCCATGAACGACCCGAGTCTCACAGCGCGCGCGGACGAGCGCAATCCCTGTTTACAGAAGCAACACATCTTGGTCACAGCAGTGAAACATGTCCGTCAGCAAACCCAAAACACGTTTCACAACTTAATCTCAGCGTCATAACGAGGTGGTAACAAGAACAGTCGTGCGGCCGTGTATCGGAGGTCGCTCCGCGCGGCGATCGCACGGGCGCAACTCACCCCTTCTTTGCCTTGCCCTTCGCCTTCGAGGACCCTTTGGCCGCCTTCTTCGCGCTCGCCGGGACGAACGTCGAGTTCGCTTCGGCCGACAGCGCTTCGGCGGGGGCGGGCGGCGCGAAGGCGACGGTGACGAGCGCCTTCAGCTTGCCGCCGCGCTTGAGGTCCTTGGCGTACTTGGACGCTAGGTGCAGGACGAGCGTTGTCGTCCCCTCGGAGCGCGCGATGCCCGAGGTGTGCGCCAGGAGCACCATCTTCTTACGGGTCTTCTTCCCGGACTTCGTGACGATCGTCCCGCGCGCCTGCGCCGTCAGCCTGCCCGCTCCAGGTGTCTCGACGAGCAGGATCAGGCCGCCGTCCTTCGCCCGCCTGACGTGGAGGCCGAGTTCGGGCGAGGCGGTCGCGGTCAGCGAGAAGCCGCCCTGCGTGGAGTTGACGCCGGCCGGCGGCGCGGCCGTGCCGGCCGGAGCCTGAAGTGTCGCGGTGAACGCATCGGAGAAGCCGTTTGCGTCGCCGCGATCAGATTCGGGGCGCCCGAGGACGAACGCGACCGTCGAACCGTCTTCGGTCAGCGTCGGGTTGGTGGACACCGAGCCTTCGGGTTCGCCGCCTTCGTAGCCGACGACAGCGCGTTCGAGCGTGTTCTGCGCGAGGTTGATCACGTACAGGTCGCTCGCCGTGGGAAGGGGACGGAAGGCGCCGATCGGCTGCGGGTTCGGCCAGCACGAAGCTGTCGCGCAACGAGGTGAAGGCGATCGTCGATCCGTCCGGAGAGAGCGCGAGCGATTCGATCGATGAGTCGAGCCCTGCGCGCCCGATTGGACGCCCAGCGTCAGCTCGCGGGTGCCGGCCTTGCGCGTGACGCCTGGGCGCATGCTCGTCAGGAAGACGTCGAGGCCGTTGGACTTGGTGATGTTCGGGCGCAGCGCGGCGCCGGCCAGGAAGGCGACCGTGTAGCCGTCTGCGCTCAGACCGGGGGCCGTCACGCGATGCTCGCGAGACTCGACTCCTGGCTCGCTCAGCGGCCCGTAGCAGGGGCCGGTGGCAGTGGTGGTTAGCGGTGACTCTCTTCCTTCGTGGACATCGGGGATCGTCGGGATCGGCGATCCCGGTGATACGGCGGGTGACCGCGTCGGGTTCCTGCCAGCGACGCCACAGGTAGTAGCGGCTCGCTTGCGTGTTCCGGACTCACCCGGCAAGAAGGCGTGTCTGTTCCGGCGCGTTCGTCGAGACCCACGCGACGGTCGAGCCGTCGGCGCTGATCGTGGCGGGTCCGATCGCGCCGCCGGCCGGTTCGCCGAGCGGTATCGCCGCTCGGATATTCGGCGCTGGTCATCTCGCGACTCAGCAGCGTCGTCGTCTTGGCCTGCAGGTCGCGCACGAACAGCTGTTCCGGCGGCGTGTCGACCGCCGCGCTGGTCGGGCAGGTTCGACTTCGAGTTCGGTCGTGCGAAACACGACATAGCGCCCGTCGGCGCTGATCGACGGTGTTCGGCCACACGTCGACGCCCGGTTCGGCGCCCGTCAGCGGCGGGCTGCGCGGCGCGTAGGTCGCGGGTTCTTCGCCGCCGTCCTTCGCCGACACGAGCGTGTATGCCCCGAGTCCTTGCGAGCGGCCGTGAGCGGCACGTCCATGTCGCGCACGTACACGTCGACGTTTTCGTTGCGTGTCCTGCGGGACGAGCTGCTGGGCGGTCGAGAAGGCGACATAGCGCCCGTCGGCGCTGACCGACGGGTTCTGAGCGCCCTGGAAGATCAGCTTGCCCTTTTCGGGACCTTCGGTGTGGATCTCGCTCCCGTCTGCCACGAGCTGAATCGCCCCGGTGACGCGGTCGTAGCGGAAGATCCCGCCTTCGCGCAGCGTGCCCGGCGGTTCGGCGTCCGGTTCGACGCCCGTGCGGCCCGACCACCCCGCCGTCGTCTTCGAAGAAGTTGGTGGCGCGCGTCTGGAAGACCACATAGCGCCCGTTGCGCCGAGATGGCGGCGTCGATCGTGGCGCGTTGCCCTGTTCGTCGGAGGCGTTGTCCACCGACACGATGTCCGCGCCGAAGCCACCCGCGGCCGGCCCGTAGATCGCGCGCGCGGATGGAGCGAGCACCAGGACGAGGAGGACGACGAGCGGTACGAGCACACGTCTCATGCGACCCGCACCCGCCGATGGACTGTGGCCTTGTTCGCCGGCGTTGTCCGACGCGGTAGACGACGATCGTGTAGGAGCCGCCGTGCGCGTAGGAGTGCTTGAGCGTGGCGCGCCCGTGGGCCGAGCCGCCGTCGCCGAAGCGGACCTTGACCGAGCCCGCCCGCACGCCCGAGCACTGCCCTCGCGCCGTCGATGACGCGCACCGTGACGTTCGCGCCGCGCACGCTCACGCGCACGCGCGGCGGCGCTGCGGTCCACCTTAATCGTGGCGGGCACCGAGTCGACCACCTGCCCGAGCGAGTCGGTGGCCTCGACTTGGACCGTGTGGATGCCGTCGGCCAGCTGGCCGCGCGTGAGCGTGTATTCGTCGCCGGAGACTTCTTCGGCGACTTCCTGGTCGTCGACGAGGATCGAGTAGGCGATATGGCCGGCGCCCGCGAGCGGCACTTCCCACTGCAGCGGGAAGCGCGGGGCGGTGACCCAGCCGGAGGGCGCGCTCGTGACGAATTCGCCCGGCGGGGCGCGCACGACGACGGCCGCGATCTGGGCGTTCGACCCGTCGCCCTGCAGGAAGCCGAAGATCGCGTCGCCGCGGTGCGAGCCGCCGATCGCGAGCTGGTGCACCGCGCCGCCGTGGGGCGCGGCGACGAGCGCGCGGTTGGGGGTGCCGTCGGCGCGGCGCTCGAGCACGGCGACCGCGCCCGACCCGCCGACCTGGACCTTCCACGCGGCCGCCAGGGCGCCGTCGTCGGCGCGCGTGAGCACCGGGTCGCCGGGGACTTCCGAGCCGCTGTCGAGCCGCACGGGCTTGGCGATCCCCGTCGCCGACCCGCCCGCGTCGAAGCTCTGATCGCCCGAGCCGTAGCCGGCGTCGAAGCCGCCCTTGCCGTCGACGGCCATGCTGAGGGGGCCAAGCGAGGCGCTGGGGCCGTCGGCGCCCGCGGGGCCGTCGACCGTCTTGGCGGCGGCGAACACGGAGCCGTGGGGGTCGAACGAGCTGGGGATCTCGGCCTCGAATACGCGCGCGTGCGCGAAGCCCGACCCGGGAGCGGGCTGCTGGCGCCAGGCGACGGCGCCCTGACCGAAGCCGGCGACGTCGAGCGAGAGCTCGTCCGCCGGCCCGTTGAGGGGGTGGCCGTTAAACGTTGATGGGCTGACCTGGAGCAGGTTGCCGGGGGTCATCCCGAAGATGCGCCGCGCGTAGACGCGGTTGACGAACGAGTCGTCGGGCTCCTGCCAGGCGATCAGGCCCTGGCCGGTGAGGTCGATCGCGACCTCCGGCGAGTTGGCCGCCGTGGGCTGGAGCACCGGCTGGGCGGGGTTGCGCTCGAGCGGTACGCCGAAGGAGGACCAGTACTGGCCGTCGAAGCGCGCCATGCGGATGTCGGCGAGCACGTAGCCGGGCGGGATGTTGGGCGTGGAGGGGCCGGAGACGGCGGTGACGACGCGGTAGACGACGAGCGCCTGGCCGGCGAGGTCCATCGCGACGGACGGGTAGGTTCCCGTCGCCTGGCCGATGTTGAGATCGACCGGCACGGGGGGCTGAAAGCCCGCGGAGCCGGGGTCGATGGTGGCGGAGAAGAGCCCGTCGGCGGTGGAGGAGTAGTGGTTGGCCCACACCACCACGAGGCGTCCCCCTTCGCCGGCGGCGATGGCGGGAAACGAGGAGTCGAACGTCTCGCCGGCGTCGACGCGCTGCGGCGCTCCCCATTTGCCGCCGGCGTACTGGGCGGCGAAGATGTGGATGCGCCCTTCGACGCGCTTGCGGTAGACGATCCCGCCGCTGCCGTCGGCGGCCATCGCGGCGCCGCCGAAGTCGACGATTTCAGCGCTCGGACCGTCGATGGGGGCGACGGAGGAGATCTCCGCGCGCGCGGGGGACGCCCAGGCGAGCAGCGCGACGAGCACAGCCACGGAGCGCGACACCGCGCCCCCCGCGCGCGACGGGCCCGCGCGGAGGCGAAGGGCTGGCCGCGCAAAGGTCTTCCAGCCGGACGCGTGAGACACCCACACAGGCTGATCGCAAGCGAGGGCGATCGTGTTAACCGAGTCGATAACACCCGGAGAGCGTTCACGGATTTTTCTCGACCTGAACACATCTTGTTCACGTTTGAGGTCGGGACCCCACCGAGACTGGCCGGGTACCCGTCGAAAAGGAGCATCCATCGTGCGCACGACTCGCACCCTCACCGTCTCGCTGATAGCCGCGCTCGCGCTCGCGGCGCCCGCCGCCGCCGGCGCGCGCGCCCTGCTGATCGACGGCTCGACCTCGGTGTTCCCGCTGATGAATCAGCTGGCGGGCGCCTACCACAAAGCCACGCGCCAGCCCACTCCCAAAGTCAGCCAGGGCACCTCGGACGCGGGCGTCAACGACGTGAGCAAAGGCCGCGTGGACATCGGCGACGTCTCGCGCGACCCGATCATCGGCTCGGACCCGAAAGGGCTCGTGTTCACGAAGATCGCGCGCGACGGGGTGTGCATGATCACCAACCCGAAGAACCCGATCGGAAACCTCAACCAGCAGGAGGTGCAGGCGATCTTCACGGGGAACGTGCGCGAATGGGGCGAAGTGCCGGGAGCGAAAATGAGCGGCCCGATCGACCTCGTGGACCGCATCCAGTCCTCCGGCACCCAGGACGCCTTCCAGAACATCTTCCTCGGGCCGACGCTGAAGATCTCCCCGAGCGCCGAGGCGGAGGAAAGCAACGGGCTCGTGCAGAACAAGGTCAAAACGGACGAACACGCGATCGGCTTCGTGTCGTTCGCGTTCACGCCCGGCGTCCATACGGTGGGCTACCAGGGCATCCCCTGCACGCTGCGCAACGCCCGCTCGGGGCAGTACCAGGGCGTGCGTAACTTCTGGATGGTGACGAAAGGCCTGCCGAAGGGCGCGGCCAAGAAGTTCATCGAATGGGTGACGAGCTCGAAAAACGCGACCGCGCGCAAGATCATCTCCTCCCAGTGGATCGCGATCCACTAGCCACCGGGAGGACCCCCCTCGCGCGTGCGCGCGTGCGCGAGGGGGGTCCGGATGCAAGCAACCCACGACCCGCGTCGACGGGCGGGAGGCGCGCGTGAGGGCCCGACTGCCGGCCATATGGCAGCCGGGCCCGGCCGCGCACGAGCGGCGCGTGGAGCTGGCGCACAGGGCGCTCGTGGTGGCGCTGCTGGGCACGATCGCGCTGATCGCGGTGACCGTGTTCTCGAAAGCGTGGCCGTCGTTCGCGCACAACGGCTTGAGCTGGTTCGGGTCGGGCGGGGACGTGGATACGCAGCTCGGGGCGATGATCAACGGGCCGAAGGACCCGGCCCACTACGTGTACCACTTCCGCGCGTGGCCGCTGATCTGGGGGACGCTGCTGACCTCGGGGTTGGCGGTGGCGCTCGGCATGGCGGTGTCGGTGTTGGCGGCGGTGTTCGTCGTGGAGTTCGCCCCGGGGGCGGTGCGCGCGGTGATCGACCCGGCGATCAGGCTGCTGGCGGGGGTGCCGTCGGTGGTGTACGGGCTGATCGGGATCCTCGCGATCGCGCCGTGGGTGGAACACAACCTGATCTCCACGCAGCGCAAGCGTTCGGTGGAGTACGTGGTGCAGTTGACGGGCGCGAACCTGAGCGTGGCGACCTTGATTCTCACGCTGATGATCGTGCCGATCATGGTGGCGATCGTGGTGAGCGCGCTGGAGGCGGTGCCGAGCTCGTGGACGGAGGGCTCGGCGGCGCTCGGGGTGAACCGCTGGCGCACGATGTGGAGGGTGTCGCTGCGGACGGCGCGCCCGGCGATCGTGGCCGCCGCGGTGCTCGCCGCCGCGAGGGCGCTCGGCGAGGCGATCATGCTCTCGATGGTGAGCGGATCGCGCGGCTTCGCGCCGAACCCGCTCGACGGGCTGACGTTCTTCTACGAGCCGGTGAGGCCGCTGGCGGCGACGGTCATCGACTACATCGACAGCCTGTCGGTGGCGCCGCTGGGGCAGACGCTGTACGCGATGACGGCCGTGCTGCTCGTCTCCTGCGGGCTGCTGTCGCTGGCGGGGTGGGCGGCGAAGCAACCGATGAAGCGCTACGGGATCAGGCCATGAACATGCATGGCTGCGCTGGATCGGCGTCCTCGTTCACTTATGTGCAAAGCACACTGCGCTCACTGCGTTCTTGCCCAGCTTGCCCTGCATGTCCATGGGAGCTTCGCTGATGAGCACACCCCAGGCGTTGACCGCCAGGCCCGGCTTGACGCCGCCGGCGGGGACCGTGCGGATCAGCCACCGGCGCGATTCGGTGGGAAGCTGGCCGCTCGTGGACCGGCTGGCGTACGGGATGTGCTGGGCGGTGGGGATCGGGTTGTGCGCGGTGACGGCGGGGATCGTGGGGTTCATGCTCGTGAAGGGGTTGTCGTATGTGAGCCTGAAACTGCTGCTGGAAGCGCCGACCGCCTCACAGAGCCAGGCGACCTCGGGCGGGTTTGCGGACCCGATCGAGGGGACGCTGCTGGTGGCGGCGATAGGGATCGCGATCGCCGCTCCGGTGGGCGTGGCGGTGGCGGTGTGGATGTCCGAGTACCAGCGCCCGGCGGGGCTCGCGCGTGCGGCGGAGTCGGCGGTGGAGATGATCTCCGGCGCGCCGAGCGTGCTGCTGGCGCTGTTCGGGCTGGTGGTGTTCGCGCGGCCGGTGCTCGCCTTCATGTCGCAGACCTCGGCGGGAGGGACGGTGTCCGGCAAGTCGTTCTTGACGGCGGGGGCGATGATGTCGCTGATCGCGCTGCCGCTGGTGGTGACGGCGACGCGCGAGGCATTGATGGGAGTGCCTGCGCAGCTGCGCGAGGCGTCGCACGCGCTCGGCAAGACGCGGGCGACCACCATCAGGCGCGTGCTGCTGCCGTCGGTGCGGCCGAGCATCGCGAGCGGCGTGACGCTCGGGATCGGGCGGATCGTCGGGGACACGGCGATCATCGTGATATTGCTCGGCGCGGGGTTGCGCGTGGAAGGCGCGGGCGGGGCGCCGGTGCTGTCCACTCTGCGCGGGTCGGGCGGGACGCTGACGAGCTACGTGCGCTACAACTCGCCCGCCGGCGAAGGGAACGCCCACGAGAAGGCGTATGCGGCGGCGTTCGTGCTGCTGTCGATGGTGCTGGTGTTGAACTTGATCGTGATGCGGCTGAGCGCTGCGAGACCGGACGGGTCGAGCCGCCTGCGGCGGATAGTGTCGAGCCTGCCGTGGATGGGCTGATGCGAGCGATGCGGCGAGAGCCGAGGTGGTTGGCGTGGACCCGCTGATGCCACCGCCGGTGCGGCGCATAGCGCTGGAGGACCCGCCGACGGTGGTGAGCCCGCCGCCGAACGGAGTCGTCCCCCAGGCGCCCCGCGCGGACGGTGGCCGCGCGCGCGCGGAGCGCTCGCCCGCGGGCGCCGTGACGGAGCGTATGCGCGTGGAGTCGGTGTGGCTGGCGTACGGCGATCGCTGGGTTGTGCGCGACGTGAGCCTGCCCGTGCGCAGGGGCGAGGTGCTGGCGCTGATCGGGGCGTCGGGGTCGGGCAAGACGACGCTGCTGCGCTCGCTGAACCGCCTCACGGAGATCACGGCCGGGGCCGCGCGGGCCGGGCGGATCACGCTCGACGGGGAGGAGGTGAGCGAGATCGAGGTGAACGGCCTGAGGCGGCGCGTGTCGATGGTGTTCCAGCAGCCCAATCCCTTCCCGATGAGCATCTTCGAGAACGTGGCGTACGCGCTGCGCGAGGAGCACCCCCAAGGGGGCAGGCGGGGACGCGGGCGCGGGAGGCGCTCGCGCAAGGCGCTCGAGCCGAAGGTGATCGACGCGCTGCGGCGCGCGGGCCTGTACGAGGAGGTGGCGGCCGATCTCGACCATCCCGCGCTGCGGCTATCGGGCGGCCAGCAGCAGCGCCTGTGCATCGCGCGGGCGCTCGCGGTGGAGCCGGAGGTGCTGCTGCTGGACGAGCCCTGCTCGGCGCTCGACCCGATCTCGACGGCGACGATCGAGCAGCTGATCGTGGGGTTGCGCGAGAGCGTGGCGATCGTGATCGTGACGCACAACCTGCAGCAGGCGATGCGCGTGGCGGATCACGTCGCGTTCATGCACCTCGGCGAGCTCGTGGAGTACGGGCCGAGCGCGCAGGTGTTCGACAGCCCGCGCGAAGAGCGCACGCGCGAGTACGTGAGCGGCGCGTTCGGATGAGCCGGTGGCGGCGCGTGCGGCGATGATCCGAGCCGGGGGCCGTGAGACGCGATCCGGACGGTCGAGTCAAGCGTCTTTTTTTTGGGGGAGGGGGTCGTTCGGGTCGGTGCCCACGACTCTCGCCGCAATCTCCCTCGCGTTGGCGTGCTCAGGCTGCCAGAGCACGGCGGAGAAGAGCGCCGAGCTGGAAAGGCGCGCCAAACACGAGAAGCTGGCGCTGCAGGGGGTGTCCGTGACGCGGGAGAGCCCGAGCGTGAGGGTCGTGGCTAGCACGGTGGTGCGCTCGCGCGAAGGCACGGCGGTGGTGGTGGAGCTGCGCAACACCTCGTCGCACACGCTCGAGAACGCGCCGATCGAGATAACCGTGCGCGACGGTAAGGGGGGCGTGCTGTTCCAGAACAACGCGCCCGGCGAGGATCCCTCGCTGACGAGAGTCTCGCTGCTGGCGCCCGGCGGCGTGACGGTGTGGGTGGACGACCAGGTGCAGGTGACGGGAACCCCCGTCACCGCGAGCGCGAAGGTGGGCGAAGGCGCGCGGGCGTCCGCAGGCGTGCCGCGGATGAGCGTGTCGGGAGTCCACCAGACCGGAGAAGGGGGAGCCCACCCGCCCGAAGAAGCGGGCGCGGCGGGAAACGTGACGAACGGATCGAAGGTGACCCAGGAGCACCTCGTGGTGTACGCGGTCGCACGCAAGGGGGGCAAGGTCGTGGCGGCGGGAAGGGCGGCGCTCCCCGAAGTGGCGGCAGGCGCGACAGCGCCCTTCCAGGTGTACTTCGTGGGCGACCCAGAGGGCGCTCAGATCGAAGCAAGCGCCCCGCCGACCACCTTCTAGCAGCTCGGCTTGCGTAACGAGACGGTCACACCAGGACAACCGAAGGGTTACCTGGCGCTCGGAGGCGCAGCCGAGGATGACAGCCACGACGGCCGGCCATCACGGTGGCTGCCCGTGTGAACACACAAACCAAGGAGCATCCCTTGCGCAATCGAGCACTGGTGGTTGCCGCTCTGCTTGCCACGTGTGCCGTGGGCGCCATGCCCGCGCACGCGACCCCGACGCAGACGACCGCGACCCCGATCAAGCATCTCGTCGTGATCTTCCAGGAGAACGTCTCCTTCGATCACTACTTCGGCACCTACCCCAACGCGACCAACCCGGCCGGCGAGCCGTCGTTCACGCCGCTCGCGCGCACGCCGAGCGTGAACGGGCTGAACGAAGACCTGCTCACGAGCAACCCCAACCTCGCCAACCCGTTCCGCCTGGACCGCTCGCAGGAGCTGCATCTGCGACCAGGACCACGACTACACGCCCGAGCAGCAGGCGTTCGACGGCGGCCTGATGGACATGTTCGTGCAGTTCACCGGCGGCATGTGCCGGCAGAACAACACTGACGATGGGCTACTACGACGGCAACACCGTCACCGCGCTGTGGAACTACGCGCAGCACTTCGCGATGAGCGACAACTCGTTCGGCACCGACGTTCGGGCCCTCCACTCCCGGAGCGCTCAACCTCGTCGCCGGGCAGACCCACGGCGCGATCCCCGCGTCGCGGACTGACGTCACCGAAAACGGGACCGACTTCGGCGACGCCGACCCGACGTACGACGACTGCTCGAAAGGCTCCACCATCGCGATGGCCTCGACCGGACAAGAACGTCGGCGACCTGCTCAACGCGAAGGGCATCACGTGGGGCTGGTTCCAGGGCGGCTTCGCGCCGACGAGCACGAGCGGCGGCAAGGCGGTGTGCGGCTCGAGCCACAAGAACGTCGGCGGCGCAACGGTGGCCGACTACAGCGCCCACCACGAGCCGTTCAAGTACTACCAGTCGACCGCAACCCGCACCACCTGCCGCCGAGCTCGATCGACATGATCGGCAAGCACGATCAGGCCAACCACCAGTACGACCTGTCCGACTTCTACACCGCGCTGCAGCCAAAGAGCTGCCGGCGGTGTCGCTATCTGAAGGCCGCCAAGTACCAGGATGGCCATGCCGGCTATTCCGACCCGCACGACGAGCAGGCGTTCCTCACGCACGTGATCAACGCGCTGCAGAGCTCGCCCGACTGGTCGAGCACGGCGGTCATGATCTCCTATGACGACTCGGACGGCTTCTACGACCACGTGATGCCCCCGATCGTCAACCCGTCCGCCTCCCCGGCCGACGCGCTGAACGGTCCCGGCAAATGCGGCAACGGGACGCCGGCCGGCGGCTATCAGGATCGCTGCGGCTATGGTCCGCGGCTGCCGCTGCTGGTGATCTCGCCGTGGGCGAAGCGCAACTTCGTCGACCACTCCATCACCGACCAGTCCTCAATCCTCCGCTTCGTCGAGGACAATTGGGGGCTCGGCCGCATCGGCGACGGCTCGTTCGACGCACGCGCCGGGTCGCTCTCGAACATGTTCAGCTTCAGCCCGCGCAGGCACGCAAGCTCGAAGCTGTTCCTCAACGAAAGCACGGGTGAGCCGCTGCATCCGTGACTTCATCGGGCGGGGCGGGGCCATCGGCTCCGCCCCGCTCTCGTCAGCGCCGTTTGCCGCGTTTGAGCATGATCCCCTCGATCACGTGGGCCACCGTCTCGCACGCGTCGACCGCCGCCTCCGCCATCCGCCGGCAGACGCAACCTCTCGCCGCAGTTGAAATCGCCGTTTGCCGCTATACTAATCGCCATCTGCCGGTAGCGAAGTCGCCACTTGCCAGAGCTGAAATCGCCATCTGCCGGAGTTATTCGTGCCTGCCGCCGCCCACATGCTTCCCCGTCACGCTCAGCCGCTCGTGCTCGATGCGCTCGCTGACACGCGGGTCGTGTTCGTCGCGGGCGCGCGACAGGTGGGCAAGAGCACACTCGCGCGCCAGATAGCCGAAATGCGAGCAGCTCACGACCATCCCACGACGGAGCTCAGTCTCGATGACCGCCAGACACGCGAGGCAGCGCTCGCCGATCCCGAGGGAATGATCGCGGGACTGAGCGGGAGTGTGCTGATCGACGAGGTCCAGCGCGCGCCCGACCTGTTGCTCGCCATCAAGGCCGCCGTCGACCGCGACACCACCCCGGGACGTTTCCTGCTGACGGGCTCGGCGAACGTTCGCACCGCACGCAAGGTCAAGGACGCCCTCACCGGGCGCATGGAGACGATTGCGCTGTGGCCGCTGGCACAGAGCGAGATTCAGGGGAGCGACACGAACTTCGTCGACGCGCTGTTCGCGTCCTCGCCGCCTCGCGTCACAGGCGCCACCGTCGGCCGCAACGCGTTCGTGGAAATCGTGGCGGCCGGCGGCTACCCGGAAGCGCTTGCCCGTACCGGCCGGCGACGCGGACGCTGGTTCGCCAACTACATCGACACGACGCTCGACCGGGACCTCAGCGAGCTCAGCGACGCCCGCAAGCTGGCGGAGATGCCGCGCCTGTTGCGACTGCTCGCCGCCCAGGCCGCGAATGTCCTCTCCTACCGCAGTCTCGCCGCCAGGCTCCAGCTGAGCCACGACACGGTCCACGAGTACGTCAGCCTGCTGCAGACCATCTTCCTGGTCCGCCTGCTGCCCGCGTGGCGCCCAGGCATCGGCGCCAGGGAGACGCGGGCGCCGAAGGCCTACATGGTCGACTCGGGACTGCTCGCGCACCTGCTCGGCGCAGACGAACACAGGATTGCGGGCGATGACCAGGTGACCGGCAAGACCCTGGAGAACTTCGTCGTGACCGAGGTGCTCAAGCACGCCGACTGGTCGCGGATCGACGCCACCGCACACCACTACCGTCAGCGCGACGAGGAGATCGACCTCGTACTCGAGAGTCGCGCGGGCGAGCTCGCGGCCGTCGAGGTCAAGGCCGCGGCATCGATCGCCCGCCGCGACCTCAGAGCGATGGAGCGGCTGCGCGACCGCGCAGGCGATCGCTTCAGAGCCGGCGTCGTGGTCTGCTCGACGGCGCAGACGACTCCGCTGGGCGACCGCCTCTGGGCTGTGCCGATCAGCGGCTTGTGGGAAGGGTGAACCAGCTTCCGCAGCTCAGGGCCAGGGGCCGCGGCTCAGCGGTGGCGTTTGCCGCGTTTGAGCATGATGCCCTCGATCACGTGGGCGACCGTCTCGCACGCGTCCACCGCCGCCTCCAGCGACTCGAAGACGTCCTTCCAGCGGATCACCACCATCGGGTCGGCGCCGCCCGCGAACAGCGAGGCGACCCCGTCGCGCAACAGCCGGTCGCCCTCGTTCTCCAGGCGGTGGATCTCGACCAGGTGGGGCCCGGGCTCGGCGCCCGTCCCGAGCCGCTGCAGCGCCTTGACGATCTGCTCGTCGGCGCCGACGAGCACGTCGGCGAGCTCGACCGCCTGCTCCATCGGCGCCTCGACCCCGTAGAGGTAGAGCAGCGCGGCGGTCTGCTCGGTGTGGTCGATCACGTCGTCGAGCGCCGTGGCGAGCGCGTAGCCGTCGCCCGCGTCGAACGGCAGGCGCAGGCGCCGGCCGGGTGGGCGGGCCCGACTCAAGCGGTGGATGATGTCGTGGGTTATGCGGTCGCCCTCCTGCTCGAGGGCCTTCAGGTCTTGTACGAGCCCGGAGTGCTCGGGCAGCTCGGCGAGCAGCTCGCGCAGGAGCAGGCCGGAGCGCAGGATGTTGCCGCCGGCGTTCTCCACGAGCGTGACGAGGGTGGGGTCGGCCGAGCGCCGCAAAAAGCCCATCCGGCAAGGGTATGCATCCGCCCATGCTCGCGTCGCCCGCTTCACGACTTCTTCACGAGTCGATCACGAGTTCGCAACGCATCGACGTCTCGCGCGGAGGGACCCTACGCGGTGGTGGCCGTGCACCAAGACAACGCTGGCGCCCTGCAGCACGACGACGCCGGCATTCTCCATGCGGGCGAGCTCGAGATCAGGCTCGGCGAGGGTCTGGTGCTCGCGGTCGACCGCGCGCTGACCTTCTCGGTGCGCGAGTTCGAGCTGCTGGTCGCCCTTGCGCGCAGGGCCGGCGCGATCGTCACCCGCGAGGAGCTCTACGGCGCCGTGTGGGACGGTGAGCTGCGCGCCGGAGACCGCTCGGTGGACGTGTACGTGAGCAAGCTGCGGGGCAAGCTGGAGGAGGCGATGCCGGACAGGCGCTTCATCCACACGCACCCCGGATTCGGCTATCGCTTCCAGCCGCAGCCCTGGGGGTCGCCGCCGGAGCTTTCACGAGATGTTCACAACGGGCGGGTCGGCGATTGACGAGACTGGGCGAGCACTGAGCCGGCGCGGGGTCCTACACGCCCCGACGCCGTCCAAAAATCCAGTCAGAGGAGAAGTCGTGCACAAGAACAAGATCGGCGTGCTAGCGAGTTGCACGCTGCTCGCGCTCAGCATCGGCGCGTGCGGCAAATCCAAATCCAGCTCCACGAGCTCGACCGGCACGGGCAGCGGGACGTCTGCGACCATCTCCGGCGCCGGCTCGACGTTCGCGGCGCCGATCTACGAGCAGTGGGGCTCGAAGGTCCTCCGGGCCTGACCGTCAACTACCAGTCGGTCGGCTCGGGCGCCGGCATCACCGCGCTTCAGGCCGAGACGGTCGACTTCGCGGGCCAGCGACCCACCGATGAAGGCCTGCCGACGTCACGACCGTCGAAAGGCTCGGTCCGGTCCAGCAGTTCCCGACTCGGTTCGGGCGCGATCACGGTCTCCTACAACCTGCCGGGCGTGCAGCAGCGGCCTGAAGCTCGACGGCAAGACGATCGCCGACATATACCTCGGCAAGGTCAAGACGTGGAACGACCCCGAGATCAAGGCCTCAACCCGGGCGTGTCAGCTGCCGAGCACGGCGATCACGGTCGTGCACCGCTCGGACTCCTCCGGCACGACCGCCGGCTTCACCACGTTCCTGACCGACGTACAGCCCGAATGGACGTCGCAAGGTCGGCGACGGACAAGGACGTGAAGTGGCCGACGGGCACCGGCGCAAGGGCAACGCGGGCGTCGCGCGGCGCGTGCAGCAGACGACCGGCGCGATCGGCTACGTCGAGCAGGCATACGCGCTGCAGAACAAATTCACGACCGCGAGCGTGAAGAACAAGGCCGGCAAGTTCGTCGCGCCGACGCTCGAGTCGACCTCCGCGGCCGCCGACGGCATCACGCTCCCGCCGGACCTGCGTTTCAGCGCGATCAACTCGACGGACCCGGCGGCGTACCCGATCGCCGTCGCAGACGTTCATCCTCGTCTACAAGGACATGTGCAAGGAGGGCGTGAGCCAAGCGGTCGCCTCCGGCGTGAAGAAGTTCGTCACCTACGCCCTCGGCACTGAGCGGGCCAGGAAACCGTGCAGAAGCTCTACTACGCGCCCCTGCCGGCGTCGATCGAGCCAAGCGGCGACGGCGAAGATCGCCACCCTGACCTGCAACGGCGCGCCGCTGTCGTAAGGGCGGTCGGTGTCAGGCCAACGCCACTACCGCGAGTAGGCGGCGACCGCTCGGCTCTCGAGCGGCGGTCGCCGCTCTGGCGGCCTTCCCGACCGGGCGCTGAAGTGGGGGCTGACCGCCCTCGCGGCGGCGATCCTGATCCTGATCGGGTACTTCTTCGTTCGCCTGATCGGCCAGTCGACGGCCGCGTTCGATCGCAGTGGGGGTGTTCGGGTTCGCCTTTCGCAACGACTGGAACATCCCGCGCAACGTCTTCGGCGCCTGGCCGCTGGTCGTCGGGACGCTTGATCACCTCGGCGATCGCGCTTGCGATCGGCGTCCCGGTGGCGGTCGCCACGGCGGTGTACCTGACCGAGCTGTGCCCGCGGCGCGCGCGCGCGGCCGCCGTCGCCATCCTCGTCGAGCTGCTCGCCGCGGTGCCGTCCGTCGTGTACGGGCTGTGGGGCGTGTTCGTCCTGATTCCCAAGCTGAGCCCGCCGAGCAGTGGTTCGCGGACACCTTCCGCTTCCTGCCGTTCGTCGGCGGCGCGGTCCCGGGGCCGCAACTACTTCATCGCCGGACTGATCCTCGCGATCATGATCCTGCCGATCGTGTCGGGCGATCTCGCGCGAGGTGATGCGCGACGGTGCCACCGATCACAAGGAGGCCGCGCTCGGCGCTCGGGGCGACGCGCTGGGAGATGATCCGCATGGCGGTGCTCCCCTACTGCCGGCACGGGCATCACCGGCGCGGCGATGCTCGGCTCGGGCAGCGCGATCGGCGAGACGATCGCGGTGTGCTCGTGATCGGCAACTCGCCGACGCTCAGCGGCCACCGTCTTCAGCAGGGCTACACGCTGGCGGCGGTGATCGCCAACGAGTTCGGCGAGGCGCCAGGAACTCGCACCGCTCGGCGCTGTTCGCGGCCGGGCTCGTGCTGTTCGTGCTCACGCTGCTCGTGAACGTCGTCGCGCGGACTCGTTCATCGCCCGGCGCGCGGCGCACGACTAGCGCACGCGGCAGGCGCGGGCAGAGCGTGCTCACCCCGCCGGCACGCGGAGCGCCGGAGCGGCGCCGACGCTGACCGCGCTCCCCGAGAGTCGCGCGCACAGCCGGCCGCACCGACCAGGGCGATGCGCGGCGCGCGCTCGTCGTCGCGGCACCGCCGTCGCGCTGGTGCCGCTCGCGCTCATCGTCTACTACCTGCTCAGCAAGGGGCTCGGCTCGTGGACCCTGGACTTCTTCACGACCGATCCGACCGGCAACACGTTCTTCGCGAGCTCCTCCATCGGCGGGATCAAGAGCGCGATCCTCGGCACGATCGAGATCGTGGCGCTCGCCTCGCTGCTCTCGGTGCCGATCGGCATCGGCGTGGCGGTGTGGCTCGTGGAGTACGGTCGCGACAGCCGCTTCGCCCACATGGTGCGCTTCTTCGTGGACGTGCTCACGGGCGTGCCCTCGATCGTGTTCGGCCTGTTCGTGTACATCGTGCTGTCGTGGGCACCGGCACCTCATTCGCCGCCTACAAGGGCTCGTTCGCGCTCGCCCTGCTGATGCTGCCCGTCGTGACGCGCTCGGCGGAGGTGGTGCTGCTGCTCGTGCCCGCCTCGCTGCGCGAGTCGGCGCTTGCGCTCGGCGCGCCCCGCTGGAGGGTGATCTCGAGGATCGTGCTGCCCACCGCGCTGCCCGGGCTCGTGACGGGCGTGCTGCTCGCGGTGGCGCGCGCAGCCGGTGAGACCGCGCCGCTGCTGTTCACCGCCGCGGCCACCCTGAAGACTAGCTTCGCGCTGAACGGCTTCATGAACTCGCTGCCCGTGCAGATCTACACGGACGTCACGTCTCCCACCACAACCGTGGTAAACCGTGCCTGGGGAGCGGCGCTCACGCTCGTCGCGATGATTCTCGTGCTCAACTTCCTCGCACGCCTCGTGGCGCGCCGGAGCAGCCTAGTATGAGCGCCGACACGCCACCACGCGAGATGCTTCAGCCTAACCCCAGCCGTCCCACCCCGACCTCCCCGTCCAGCCCCGCGGTCGACGTGCACGCGCCGGCGCACGTACGGCCTGGATTGAACGTCCGCCTGGAGAAGCTGCGCGCCTTCTACGGCGAGGTGGAACAGGTGAAGGGCATCGACCTCGACTTCCACTCGGGCGAGGTCACCGCGATCATCGGACCGTCGGGCTGCGGGAAGTCGACGATGGTGCGCTGCATCAACCGCATGCACGAGGAGATCCCGGGAGCGCGCGCCGAGGGGAGGGTGCTGCTCGACGATCTCGACGTGTATGACCCCGCGGTCGACGTGGTGGCGGTGAGACGCGCCATCGGCATGGTCTTCCAGAAGGCCAACCCGTTCCCGACGATGTCGGTGTTCGACAACGTGGCGGCCGGACTGCGGCTGTCTTCGCGCAAAGCGGGCGACCTGAACCACAAGGTCGAGTCGGCGCTGCGCAACGCGGGGCTGTGGGAGGAGGTCAAGGACCGCCTCGGCGAGGCGGGCGCCGGCCTCTCGGGCGGCCAGCAGCAGCGCCTGTGCATCGCGCGCTCGCTGGCGGTGGAACCCGAGGTGATCCTGATGGACGAGCCGTGCTCCGCGCTCGACCCGATCGCGACGCTGAAGATCGAGGAGCTGATCGACCAGCTCAAGCGGCGCGTGACCATCGTGATCGTGACCCACAACATGCAACAGGCCGCCCGCGTGGCCGACCGCACCGCGTTCATGCTGGGCGGAGAGCTCGTCGAGGTGGGTCCTACCGAAAAGATCTTCACAAACCCCAGCGACCCGAGGACCGAGGAATATGTCACCGGAAAGTTCGGCTAGCGCCGGCGTTGAGGGGCCCATGCGGCTGACCGGCCCGCAGGGCAGGCTGCACTTCCAGCAGCAGCTGCAGGAGCTCGAGACGCGCGCGCTCGGCGGGCTCGACGTCGTCGTGGAGCAGCTCGACCGCACGCTGGAGGCGCTCGCCCACCAGGACGTGGAGCTCGCCCAGATGGTGATCGCCGACGACGACCGCGTCGACGGGCGCTACCTGGAAGTCCACCAGGGGATCCTCTCGCTGCTCGCCACCCAGGCCCCCGTGGCGGGCGACCTGCGGCTCGTGGCGGCCCTGTCTGCACGTGATCATGCACGTCGAGCGCATGGGCGACCAGTGCGTGAACATCGCCAAGCTGATCCCCCTGTCAGGCTATGAGCCGCCCGTCCGCCCGGAGGTGCTGGAGACCCTGTTGAAGATGGGCGCGCACGCTCGTTCGGAGGTGGTGCAGTGCAAGGCCGCCTTCTCCGGCCGCGACATCGGCCTGGCCGAGGATCTCATCGCGCCAGGACCATGAGATCAACCGCCTGAACCGCGAGATCTTCCGCGTGGCGCTGGAGATCGGCGATGACCCCGACACGCGCGAGTGGGCGATGCACATGGTGCTCGTGGCCAGAGCGCTCGAGCGCATCGGCGACAACGCGGTGGACGTGGGCGAGCAGGTGGCGTTCGTGGTGACGGGGCTGTTCCGCGAGTTCTCGGATCAATCGAGCCCGCTCGGCAGCTGAGCAGCGCTTCGGAGCACGGCAAGCGGGCCGGGGGTGGTGTGTCTTTTTGGACCCCCCACGCGCGCGGGGACCCGCCCGCGGCCGGCGCAACCCGCCTGCAAGAGCGCCCTTCGCGTCGCGCAAACACGGCAAACGCATGTGAACATCCTGTGACCATCGTCCGCATCGGTTGCCCTGCGTGTCCGGAGCGCCTATACACTGCGCGCAGATGACGACGGGCATCCTCTCCAAGGATGAAGGAGTCGCTTCGAGCGCGGGGGGCGCATCCGCTTTGCGCATCGCGGTGCTCGACCGCGACAGCGGGTTCATCCAGGTGCTGAGCAAGCGCATGGACCGCCTCGGCTGGGAGCATCGCGTGCTCGCCTCGCCCGTGCCCACCGACGCGATCGCCTCGATGCGGCTCAGCGCGCTCGTCGTCGACCTCGCGGTACTCGGCCCCCAGGCCTGGGAATGGCTCGAGCGCCTGTGCGGGAGTCTCCCGGAGCTCGGGATCGTCGTTTGCACCGGCCCCTCCACCGTCGCCCAGCGCGTGCGCGGACTGCGCCTCGGCGCGGACGACTGGATCACCAAGCCCTGCCACCCCGAGGAGGTCATCGCGCGCGTGCAGGGACTCGCCAGGCGCCGCCGCCGCGCGACCGCGCGCACCGAGTCAAAGCCCGTGTCGGCCGGCGAGGTGGAGATCCGCTCGGATCGCTTCCAGGCGTTCGTGGGCGGTCGCAGCCTCGAGCTCACGCGGCGCGAGTTCGAGCTGATCGAGCTGCTCGCAAGCGGCGAAGGGCGCGTGCTCGAGCGCGAGGAGATCTACTCGCGCCTGTGGGGCTACGCGATGGTGCGCGGCGACCGCTCGGTGGACGTGTTCGTGCGCAAGCTGCGCCAGAAGCTCGAGAAGGCGTCGCCCGGCTGGCGCTACATCCACACCCACTTCGGCATCGGCTACCGCTTCGCGGCGGAGGTCGCCGGCGGTACGAACGACGAGACAACGGCAAGCCCCGGCGCCGAGAGCGGCAAGGGACGTGGCGGCAAGCTAGACCTCGACGACGGCGACGCCCGCGATCAGGGCGAGCTCGACGGGGCGCAGCAGGAGTACGAGCTCACCACCGCCGGCGCCTAGCCGCACCACGGCGAGACCTGCCTTCTTCAGGTCCACGCGGCCGCCCGTGAGCTCGCCCACCACGCCGGAGAGATCGGGCTCGTGACCGACGAGCAGCAACGGCCCCTCGGCGCCCATGCCCGCAAACGCGTCGAGCGCCTGCCGGGCGCGAAAGCCGCCGGCGAGCGGCGGGTGCAGCTCGAGCGAGTCGCGCTGGGAGTCGCCCATCTGAGCGAGCGCCAGCTCAGCGGTTTCGCGCGCGCGCGCCTTCGGGCTCGCGAGCACCGCGCCGAACGCCACTCCGGTGTGTGCGAGCGCCAGACCCGCGATACGCGCCTGGCGCTCGCCGCGCTCGGTGAGCTGCCTCTCGGCGTCGGCACGCGTGCCGTGAGGCTCCGCGTCGGCGTGACGGAGCAGCCAGAGCTGACGGGCCATAGCCATGGTGTTCTGCGAGCATAGATGAGTTGAGCGCCACGATGAGCAACGAGCACGAGCACGGACACCACGGCGACGGAGGGCCCCGGCCCCACGCCGGTGAGACCCAACAGCTTGCGGAGCCTGGACGTCGCGGCGCCCAAGATGCGAACCACAGTGAGAGCCGCGGCGCCACGCCGCCACACAACCACCACCTGCACGACCCGTCGCTGTACATCAACCGGGAGCTCTCGTGGCTCGACTTCAACGAGCGTGTGCTCCAGCTCGCCGAGGACGAGACCACGCCGCTGATGGAGCGCGTGAAGTTCTGCGCGATCTACACGACGAACCTCGACGAGTACTACATGGTGCGCGTCGCCGGCCTGCACGACCAGATCGACGCGGGCGTGGAGAACCCGAGCCAGGACGGGCTCACGCCGTCGGACACGATCGACGGCATCCGTGAGCGCGTGCTCGAGCTCGGCGAGCGGCTGAGCGGCTGCTTCGAAACACGCCTGCGGCCCGCGCTCCTCGAGCAGGGGGTGCGCGTGGTGAGCGTCGAGCAGCTCGACGATTCCCAGCGCGCCCACCTCGCGCAGCATTTCCGCCGCGTGATCTTCCCGGCGCTCACCCCCCTGGCCGTGGCGCCCGGACGGCCCTTCCCGTACATCTCGAACCTGTCGCTCAGCCTCGCTGTGATCGTGCGCGACCCCGCGAGCGGAGAGACGGTGTTCGCGCGCGTGAAGGTCCCCACCGAGATATTGCCGCGCTTCGTGACCGTGCGCTCGTCCAGCGGAGCGACGCTCGTGCCCCTCGAGGACGTGATCGCCCACCATCTCGACGCCCTGTTCCCCGGCATGGAGGTCGTGGACTGCGACGTGTTCAGGGTCACCCGCGACGCCGACCTGGAGGTGTCCGACGACGCCGCCGACCTCTTGCAGGCAGTCGAGGACGAGCTGCGCCGCCGGCGCTTCGGGGAGATCGTGCGCGTGGAGATCGGCGCGGGCTGCTCGGAGCGCCTGCGCGAGGAGCTGGTGGGGCTGCTGGGGGTGCGCGAGGACGAGGTGTATCCGGTGGACGGGCTGCTCGACATGGGCGCCCTCTGGCAGATCGCCAAGCTGCCGGGGATGCCCGAGCTGCGCTTCCCGCCGTTTGCGCCCGTCACCCACCCGCGCCTGCTGCGCCACGAGGGGGAGCGCCCGGACGTGCTGGCGGCGATGCGCGACGGCGACGTGCTCGTGCACCACCCCTACGACTCGTTCTCGACGTCGGTGGAGCGCTTCGTGGAACAGGCCGTGGCCGACCCGAACGTGCTCGCCATCAAGCAGACCGTGTATCGCACGAGCGACGACTCGCCGCTCGTGCCCGACCTGATCGCGGCATCGGAGCGTGGCAAGCAGGCGGTCGCGCTGGTGGAGCTCACTGCGCGCTTCGACGAGCGTATGAACATCCACTGGGCCAAGGCGCTCGAGGAGGCGGGCGTGCACGTGGTGTACGGACAGCCCGCCCTGAAGACCCACGCGAAGTGCGTGCTCGTTGTGCGCCGCGAGGGCGACGGGGTGCGCAACTACGTGCACGTGGGCACGGGCAACTACCACTCCGCCACGGCGCGCCTCTACACCGACTTCGGCCTGTTCACGATCGACGAGGAGATCGGCGCGGACGTGGCGGAAATGTTCAACAACCTCACCGGCTACGGCCGTCCGCTGCGCTACCGCAAGGTGTTGATCGCACCCGCCCATCTGCGCGAGGGCCTGATCGCGGAGATCGACGCCACCATCGCGGCCCACTCGGACGAGTCGCCGGGACGGATCGCGATGAAGATGAACGCGCTCGTCGACGGTCACTGCATACGCGCGCTCTACCGCGCATCGCAGGCAGGCGTGCGGGTGGACCTCAACGTGCGCGGCATCTGCTGCCTGCGCCCTGGCCTGGAGGGCGTCTCGGAGAACATCCGCGTGGTGTCCGTCGTGGGGCGCCTGCTGGAGCACTCGCGCGTGTACACGTTCGAGCGCGACGGCGAGCGCACGGTGTACATCGCCTCAGCCGACCTCATGCCGCGCAACCTCGACCACCGCGTGGAGCTGGCCGCGCCGATCTCCTCGCCGCGACTTCAGGCGGAGCTGATGGACACGTTAGAACGGGCATTCGCCGACAACCAGAGCTCGTGGGAGCTTCACGCCGACGGGACCTGGCGGCGACGCTCGCCGGGACCGGGCGAGCGCCCGCGCAACCTGCAGGTGGAGCTGATGGAGCTGCACGCCCGCCGCGCCGCCGAAGCGCGTCCCGCCGAGCGCGAGGCGCCGGCGACGCCTACGCCGGCGAGTCCAGCGCCGTCTTGAGCTCGTCCACAGTCTGGTAGTCGAGCCCGAGGCGATGGTCGTGGCGGTGGCGCACGATGCCCTGCTCGTCGATCACGATCACCGCGCGCGCCGTCGAGCCGACGCCGGGCATGATCGCGCTGTAGGCCTTCGCCACAGCCTTGTCCACATCGGCGAGCAGCGGCACGTTGAGGCCGTGCTTGGCCGTGAACTCCTCATGCGAGGAGAGGCTCTGCGAGGAGATGCCCACCACTGTGGCGTTCAGCGAAGCGAAGTCATCGGCGCGGTCGCGGTAGGAGCAGAACTGCTTCGTGCACACCACCGTGTTGTCGCCCGGGTAGAACAGCAGCACGACCCGCTCGCCGCGGTGCTCTGAGAGCTTGAACGGGCCACTCGTGCTCTCCAGCTCGAAGTCCGGCGCCTGCTCGCCCACGCGTGGTGTCTTGGCCATGTCCAGCTCCTTGCCTCGGCTTGGTTGCGCGTCGCGGTCAGGATAACGGCGACGAGCGGCAAGGAGCGACCCTCCACTATGGAAGGGATCGTTAGCGTCGAGCCCCCTCGTAGCGGCGAAAGTCATGGCCCGCGCGTGCCACCGCGCCGAGAACCGTCCCGGGCAACCGGCACAATCTCTCCAATGCCCCAACTGGCCACCCACGGCAAGCCCACACGCCCTGGTAGTACCATCGGTGCTACTATGTACGATATGGCGAAGATCAGCGTGAGCCTCGAAGACGACCTCTACGGGCGCGTACGCGACGCCGCCGGTTCGGAGGGCGTGTCCGGCTGGCTCGCCGCGGCCGCGGCCGCGCGCCTGCGCGCCGACGCGCTACTCGCGGTCGCCGAGGAGATAGCGCACGAGACCGGGGGCCCGTTCACCGAGCAGGAGCTCAGCGAGGCCCGCCGGTGGCTGCCCTCGTCTTCGACAGCGGCGCGCTGATCGCCCTCGAGCGAGGCGATCGCGCGATCGCGGCGCTGCTCGCGACCGCGGCAGAAAGCGGCGCGGAGGCCGTCACGTCAACGGCGTGCGTCGCGCAGGTGTGGCGCAACCCCGCCCGTCAAGCCAGGCTCTCGCGCGCGCTCGCCGGCTTCCTGGAGAGCGACCTGAACCCGGCACGGGCACGCGACTGCGGCACGCTGCTGGCACGCAGCGGAACCCGCGACATCGCGGACGCGGCGGTGTCCCTGCTCGTGGACGACGGCGACACGATCCTCACGAGCGACCCGCACGACATCGAGCGCCTACTCGACGCGACGGGCACCCGCGCGCGCATCCGGCCGGTATAGAACCTCCCCCTTCGCGAAGGCTCGCCGGGTTCGGAGCCGCACGAGGCGCAGCTAAGGGCCTATCCCGGAAGGGTTTTGTAGCGCTGGGTTGAACTCCTGATCGGAGGTCGTCATGCCGTTCGATCAGGGGGTCTGCGATGGGCTACATGGTCAGCAAGGATGATGGTTGGCGGATGCCGGACTGGTTGTGGGAGCGGGTCGAGCCGTTGCTGCCGCCACCGCCGTTTCACCCGTTGGGAACTCACCGCTCAAGGGTGCCCGATCGTGACGCGATGGACGCGATCTTGCTGGTGCTCAGGACCGGGATGCAGTGGAACGCGCTGAACGCGACGGGGGTGTGCTCTTCCTCTTCGGCTCACCGGCGTTTCCAGGAGTGGGAGCAGGCCGGAGTGTTCCACGAGATCTGGCGTCAGGGGTTGTTGGAGTACGACGAGGTCGTGGGGATCGACTGGGCGTGGCTGGCAGCCGACGGCGCGATGACCAAGGCGCCGTTGGGTGGTCCCAAGACCGGGCCGAATCCCACTGATAGAGCCAAGGGGGGGCGAAGCGTTCGGTTCTCTGCGAGGCCGCGGGGGTCCCGGTCGGGCTCGATCACGACGGTGCGAACCGCAACGATCACAAGTTGCTGAAGGGCACGCTCGACTCGATCCCGATCGAGCGTCCCCAGCCGACCGTAGAGCAACCGCAGGGCATCTGCCTGGACAAGGCATATGACAACGCCGAGGTCCGCGAGCTGATCGAGGACTACGACCTCACCCCGCACATCCGCACGCGCGGTGAGGAGATCGCCGAGAAGGTCCGCACTCCCGGCTGGAAAGCTCGACGTTGGGTCGTCGAGGCCAGCCACTCCTGGCTGAATCGCAACCGCGGAATCCTCATCCGCTGGTCCAAGAAGGACGAGAACCACCTCGCCCTCCTACAACTCTCAAGCGGCCTCATCGCGTTCAAGAAGGCCAACCTCGCGACCATCGCCGCCGCCCAACCGGGATAGGCTCTAAGCATCGGCTGGCAGCAGTCGGAACGGCTTGCCCTCCGCGTTAAGGACGCGGAAGTGGCGCTCGTCAAGCGTGAGGACATCTCGCACGCGATGGCGCCGTGCGAGCACGACGACCGACGCATCGGCGAGGCTGATCCCGAGATCGGCGTAGCGCTCAATGATGGCGTGCGCGCTGGCAACGTCCCTGGCCTCCATCGGCTCGAGCGCATAAGCACCACGCTTGACCTCTTCGAGCAGGCTTGCTCGTGCGGCGAAACCAACACGTGAAGCGATGAGGTAGTCCAGCTCCGCCAGCACGAAAGGCGAGAGCAACAGCGGCGGACGCGCGGACGCGAGACTCGCCGCCGCCTGCTCATGGTGGTTCTGGCTGCTGTCGAGGGCGGAAAGCAGACCGCTTGTGTCGAGCAGGATCACTCGCCAAAGCCGCGGACGAGCTCCTCGTCGACCCGCTCGGCGAGCGTCGGGTCGCCACTGCTGAAGAGAGGTAGGCGTGGTGGCGGATAGGAGTGCTCGGCGGTCGCGGTGGCCAAAGCGGATCGAACGACCTCAGCCTCGCTGCGACCTTCGGCCGCAGCGGTCCGCTCAAGGGCCCCCTTCAGATCATCAGGTAGGTAGATGGTGGTACGCCTCATGCCATACATCATGCCATACATCTGCCGGCGCCGGCGATCTGTGACGCGCTACGAGGGCTTTACGTAGGCCCAACGTCAACGCCCTCCAAGAAACCCGGGACGATTCAGTATCCGCGATCCTTCTGCAATGGAAGTCTCGACATGAGTCATGTCTGGTTCATCTTGCGCTGGTTGCACATCCTCGCGATGGCGTTCTTCGTCGGCGGGCAGCTCTTCCTGGCGGCAATCGTCGTACCCGTGGAGCGACGCTCGCCCGAACGCGAGCGGCTGCGCGCGATCGCCCGGCGCTTCGCCTACGGGACGCTCGCCGCGCTCGGAGTACTGCTCGCGACCGGCAGCGCGATGGCGAGCCACCTGCACCTCTGGGGCGATACGACCTTTCAGGTCAAGCTCGCGCTCGTCGCGGTGATCGCCATAATCGTTGTCTGGCACATGCGCCGCCCGACACTGCACGTCCTGGAGGGCGCGATCTTTCTCTGCTCACTTGCGGTCGTTTGGCTCGGGCTGTATCTCGCGAACGGATACACATAGCGGCTCGCATACGCGATGCCGAGCATTGACCTCCGGCGAGCGCTCGTCGCGGTGTGATGGGACGGGTTTTGGCAGACTTCAAGTGTGATTCTTGGGCGGATTGGGGTCGTGGCGCCTATCGTGCAAGCCCCGATGGGCGGTGGGCTGAGCCGGCATGAGCTGGCAGCCGCCGTCTCGGAGGCCGGTGGCCTTGGAACGATCGCGGTCAACGGGGCGGCAAACATAGAGCGCGAGCTCGAGGCGGCGCGGGCGCTGACAGGACGGCCGATCGCTGTGAATGTGCTGCTTCCCTTCGCACGGCGCGATTGGTTCGTGGCCGCGGCCGGCGCCGACGCCGTCATAACCTTCTGGGGCGCGCCGAAGCGACGCACGCCGGGAGCGTGGCTGCACCAGTGCGGCTCGGTCGCGGAGGCGAGGTCCGCTCACGCCGCGGGCGCCTCCGCAGTGATCGTCCAGGGCGTGGAGGCCGGCGGCCATGTTCGGGGCGCCACGCCGGCACTCGACCTGCTCGAGGAGGTCCGCTCTGCGCTGCCGCGCGACTACCCGCTGCTGCTCGCAGGCGGGATCGCAGAACGCGGCGATGTTGGGCGCGCCCTCGATGCCGGGGCGGTGGCGGCTGTGGCAGGCACGCGCTTTTTGCTCTCCGAGGAGAGCCGAGCGCACCCACGCTATAAGCAGCGACTGGTCGAGGCCGACGAGACGGTCCTCACGGAGCTGTTCGGCCTGGGCTGGCCGGCGCCCCACCGCGTGCTGCGCAATGCGGCGACCGAGCGCCGGCTGACCGGCGATACACGCGGCCCCGCGTCAAACCGCGCGCTCAACCGCCTCTCGGCCTTCGGCGCTCGCTACATCCCTTCCGCGATGCAAGAGCGCATGATCCGCGCTCAGCATCCCGGAAGCCGCCTGCTGACGCCGATCACGGTCACCGACGATCGAAACGACAATCTCCTCGACGCCGGGGCGCTCTACGCCGGCCAGACCGTCGCGCGCATCCGCGACATCCGACCCGCCGGCGAGCTCGTGGCAGCGCTGACACCGTGAGTCCCCGCCACGGCGCCTACGCGCTGCCGATGCTGATGACGAGCCTGGGGTGGTAAGGCGAACGCTTCTATTCCGATGCGATGAGGGCGATCCCGGCCGTCGCCACGCCCGCCGCGGAGAACACCAGGCCACCGGCCAGATCCGCGTCAGTCTGTCCTCGGTCGCCGGCCTCCACTACCGCCGAGACCATGTCGGCGACATCGATCGCAACGGCAGCCAATGCGGCTGGCTTTTCAAGCCGCCGCCAGCGTCGACTGGCGAGGCCGAGCAGTGCGACGGCCACCTGATGAGCACCGAAGCCCCGCACGAACAACCGAGCCTGAGGCTGCCCTTCGGTATCCGCCGCCAGCCGTGCGCTGGCCATCTTCGCGGGAGCCAACAGCGCGCCCACGCCATATGCCAGATCGGACTGCTTCGCGATCTCAAGGCGCCAGCGTCACCGAGCCGTCGTCACCGAGCGTCCAATGCGGGTTGTGGGCGATCTCCCAGGGGTGCCCGTCGGGATCGACGAACACGCCTGAGTAGCCGCCCCAGAACGTCGGTGCGCCTCCGCGCGCGATCCTTGCGCCGCCGTGGCGGCTTGCGCCAATACCTCATCGACCGCCGCTGGAGAATCGACGTTGTAGGCGAGCGTCACGCCTCCCCAGCCGCCGTGGTCATCGATCACGCTGTCCCGCGCGAGCCTGCCGCGATCCCATAGCGCGAGGATGAGGCAGCCCACCTGAAAGAAGACGACGTCGTCATCCGGCTCGGCGCGCGTCCGCCAGCCGAGCTTCTCATAGAACGCCCGCGCCCGGGAGAGATCGGCCACGCCGAGCGTGATCAAGCTGACGCGCTGCTGCATGCTTTGATCCTCTCACACACCCACAAGGAGCCAATCATGGGATACACGATCAAGAACATCGAGGCGGTGGAGGACGTCGCCAAGCGCCATGGTCTGAGTGACCAGGGCGAGGCGCGCTTCGCCGGCGGGGATCTGGGCGCCACCCAGACGGGCCTCGGTCATCAGCGCTTGCGGCCCGGCAAGCGCCAGCAGTTCGGGCACCGCCACGACCAAGCGGAGGAGGTCTATGTGGTGCTCGCCGGGAGTGGCCGCATGAAGCTGGATGAGGAGATCGTCGAGGTCTCGAAGCTGGACGCGATCCGGGTCTCGCCGGAGACGATGCGTGCGTTCGAGGCAGGCGAGGAGGGTCTCGAGATCCTCGTGTTCAGCCAGCATTTCGCCAAAGACGGCGAGATGGTCACCGGCTGGTGGAGCGACTGAGCTGCCCGCCACTCCATATCAGGGTGGTCGGGTGTCCAAGTCGCAAGCGACCCTCTATTTCGACGTCGGATCGCCGTACGCGTATCTCGCGGCTGAGCGCCTGGAGGATCTGTTTGCTGAGCCCGTCCGGCTGCAACCCGTGTCGCTGGGCGCGCTGTTCAAGCTGGGCGGCCGCTCGTCGTGGGCGCTGGGGGGTACCGAGCGCCGGCAGGCGGGGATCGCCGAGGTCGAGCGGCGCGCGCTGGCCTATGGGCTGCCGCCGGTACGCTGGCCGGACCCCTGGCCCGGCAACTATCTGATGGCTATGCGAGCGGCCACGTTCGCGTCACGAGCGGGGCGCGGCCACGAGTTCGCCACCTGCGCACTACGCGCGGCGTTCCAGCAAGGCCACGACCTCAGCATTCCCGAGCGCGTGCTCGAAGCGGCCCGCAACGCGGGTCTTGACCAAAACGAGGTGGACGAGGCGACGCGCGACCCTGAGATCAAGCTCGCGCTGCGCGAGGCGACCGACGCCGCACACGCACTGGGCGTCTTCGGCGTCCCCACGATCGCGATCGGCGGGGAGCTGTTCTGGGGAGATGATCGTCTGGAGGAGGCCGCGGCTCATCTCGGAAGTGGTGGCGTCGCGTGACGCTTAAAGCACGGTCAGCTCCCCCTCATCGCCGCAGTAAACATCCTCAACCACCGCGGCGCCCAGTCCCAACAGCCCAGCCCATACTGGACTGCTGTCTCGCACTCGGAGGCTGCTGGTCGCGTCATGGCACCGAGATCTGGAAACGACCGACCGTGGGGAATCGCAATGAGTGCGGCCTGACGCCGAATTGCGAGCCGATGACCTCGTAGAGTGGGCCTTCGTCTTCACTGTGGGACACCCCGGGTTCGCTCTTGCTCGATGACTTGGCGAAGAAGACGCGGCCTGAATAGGTCGTGGCGCAGCTGTCTTCGAGGGGGACCGTCATTTCCACACGCTGCCCGGCAGGGATGGTCTGTTCGGTGGGCTGGCTGACGATAAGGGCAGGTGTCGCGCAGCCGGGCGCTGCCTGGGGCTGAAGTTCCACGACGTAACCGCTGGACTCGTTCTGCGCGCTGACCCGCGCTTCGAAGCCGATCGCCAGCGCGGGGCCCGGCTGCTCTTCGCCAGTGCCCCGAGGCCCGCTGTCCATTCCTCCCGAGAAGCGCCGGCGCGAGAAGCGGTTGCTGGTGCGAGCGTCCACGATCAGCGGTGCTGTGGGATGGCTGACCAGCGGCAGGTAGCGGACATCCACTGGTGCGCTCAGTTGCGCGGAGCTGGGAAGCGCGCCGCCGCCGGAGCCGACTCCCTTGCGCTGACATTGCTGCTGGCGGCTGGCGGCTGGGATCTGGCACTGTGAGCCGTCGCTGTAGGTGACCGTGAGCCGGGTGCCGCCCGGAGCCTTGCTGACATCGCCGTGGCCCGCCCAGGATCCCGACCAGATGCTGGTGTTGGCGTTCGGCTGCGCGGGCAGCACGATCAGGTACGCGCCCTCGGGCCCGTATGGCTTGACCGTAAAGTCCCGCCCCGGCGCGCTCACGTGAATGCTCGTGGCGTCCGCTCCCAACAGCCCCATGGCCACTTGGCGCAGTTCGGCCTGCGGGCAGCGCACACCCCAGTTCTGCTCCCCGGGCAAGTCGCAGTGGACGCGCTCGCCGGGCCACAGGTTTTCGCCGGCCAGCGGCAGGCCGTCGGCGGTCACGATGACCGGAGACCCGGGCATGAAGGCCGGCCCGTTCTCGTCCCCGGTCGGGCAGGCATCGACGCCGATCGCGTCCGCGGGCAGGAAGGGATGGAAGCGGCCGTCTGCGTTGAACGCATATCCGGTGCCGAGACCTCCCAGTTGGTCGCCGACGACGCGACCGGCCTGAAGGCATACCAGGCCACGGGTGGTGTGGATCGCGCGCATCCCCCATGGCGGGCCCCCTGCGGGATCGGGAGCCCGCATGGGCAGCAGCGCGAGGCTCGCCGGGACCGGCCGGCCGAGGCCCGTGTTCGGGTTGGCGGGCAGCACGAACGCGGGTGGGAGCAGCTTGCCCGGCGCCAGCAGCAGCACCCCACCACCGGCGCCCGCGAGCGCCAGAGCCGCGAGGGCCAACGGCAGTACGACGCGGCTCCGACGCCACCAGTGTCGTGGCCGCGGCTCTGCCGCGGCCTGCTCGACCAAGGCCAGCACCGCGGCGAGCGGCGGCGGGGAGCCCTCGGTCTGAGGGCGCGCCGAACGCAGACGCCGCTCGATCTCATTCATCTTGCTCATACCGATTCCCTCCTCGCGACGCACGCGTGCTCGGGTCCTCCGTCCTCGACGTGCTCCTCGCCGTCGAGCTCTCGGCGCAGCCGGCGGCGTGCACGATGCAGGCGCACGACCGCGGCTGCCCGCGAGCAGCCCATCGCACGCGCCATCTGCGCCGGCTCCAGCTCCTCCCAGTAACAGAGCAGCAGCGCTTCGCGATCGGCAGCCGACAGGCGCTTGAGAGCCTCCGCCAGGCCTCGATCGTCCAGTCTGAGCTCGGTAGCGTCTTCGATCGCCACGCTGCGGAGCCGCTCGCCGAGCCTTCGACGTCGCGATGCCCCACGCCGCTGGTCGGCCAAGGCCCTGCGGGCGACCCCATACAGCCAGGGCAGCGCGTCGTCTGGCACCGAGGAGCGACGACGCCAAGCCACCAGGAAGACCTGCGCGGTGACCTCGTCGGCCGTCTCTTGGTCGGAGCGGCGCAGCGCGTAGCGGCGCACGGCCGCGGCATGGCGCTCATACAGGCCGCCGATGGCGTCCGCCGGATCGCTCTTCATAACCACACTATGGCCGGCAGTGCCCCAGGGATTACACCGTGTGGCGAGTCAGGATGCCTGCCGGCGTTCCTCAAGGGAAGCGACGCGGGCGCTCGACTGGCGCTGGAGGCTGCCGCTCGGCTCCCAAAAGGGCATGCCGAGCTGGGGCCCCGGCGTGCGCTGGACGACTAGCGCCTGACGATGTTGTGAATCTCCATCAGCTCCGGCTGGCCCGGCTCTATCCCCACCTCGGCCAGCACTGGCATGAGACGCTCTCCAAACGCGTCGAGCTGCTCCCGCGAGTCCCAGATCTCGCTGACCCGTAGGTTGCCTTCCGAGCCGAAGCAGACGTGGTAGTCGAGCCCGTCGGCAGGCCAGTCGCCGGTCTCTTCGAGCCTCCGTACAGACTCGTCGTATTGCTTGGCGGTCAAAGACGCGGGAGCGAAGCGGATAAGGATGCTCATGGCGAAGTCCTCCTGGCTCGGGTGGGCCTGACCTTAGCCCAGCGATCGAGGTGCGTCAACGGACATTCCCGAACGACGTGAGCCCATGTCAAGTACAGGCGGCAACGACCCATCGCTGCTGGTCTGTCGCCCGATCCAGGCGTGTGCCGAGACGCTCGGCGGGCGCGCGCTGCTCGCGCGAAAGCAACTTTCGCGCGGCACGAACGTTGAAGCGAGCATGCCCTGGACGCATGCCTCCCGCGCGGCGGTCGCGCTGTTCACGGCGCTGCTCGTCTTCGCGGCGCCCGCCGTCGCGACGACCGTCGGCGGGTTCAGCACTTGGGCCGATGGCGCATTCGTCCTCTCCGGGGGCCGGCTCGTGCTCCCCACGTTCTCCACCGACAACATGGGCGAAGCCGGCCCCTACCCACCCGTCACGACGACGGACGTCGGCGTCCAGAGCTTCGGGCCGGGCGACCGCCACTGGCGCCACGTGACCCTCGATCGGTCGACGGCCGGCACGGGCGTGCCCGCGCTCGCCGCCCGCGGCGCAACGAGCGCGGCCGCGTGGATCGGCGCGTTCGGTCTCCAGAGCGCGCTGCTCGGCGCGCACGGCGCGCGCGCCGGCGCGATGCACGCCGCGGCCGGCAAGGTGAGGGACTTCGACGTCGCGGTCGGTCCCGGCCGCACGAGGGCGGTCGTGTGGTCGGATGACACCGGCACACACATCCAAGTCGTCTCCGGCGCCGGAGTCCCGTCCCCGTCGGCGCCGGTGAGCCTCGTGAGCGCTCAGACCGTCACGGTGAGCGCGGACGACAGCGGCGGCTGGTGGGTCGTGACGGCGGCTGCGGGACGCCTCACCGCGATTGACGTCAGCGCAGCGGGAGGCGCCGGCCCACCCCGCGACCTGGCGTCGTCGTCGGCGAGCGCCGGCGCGCAGGGCCACCTGCTCGGCGAGCGCTCGTGGCTCGCGCTCGCGGACGGGCACGGCGGCCTATGGGTCGGCCTGACGCATGCCCTGCTGCACGTGACCGCGATCACGCGAGCGCGCGCACTCGCGACGAGCGGCTTCCTCGCGCTCGCCGACGGCGATCGCGCCTCCGCGCTGGCGCAGGACGTCGGGCGCGGCGACATCGTCGTGCGCACGCTCAGCGCGCGCCTCGGGCGAGCGATCCGCCTGCGTCACGCCGGCTTCGTGATCGACGTCGCTTTCGACGCGCCGCGCCGCACGATCGAGCTGCTCGCCGGCGAGCCGCACGGCGTTGTGCGGCTGAGCGAGATCTCCACAACCGGCCACGTGCGCGGCTCGCAGACGCTCGCGTATTGCCGCAACCGTCAGAGCGGCCAGGTCGAGGCCTCCGGCGGCCTCATCGCCATCTCCTGCGCGGGGCGCTACTTCAACGCCGAAAACGTTCAGACGGGCGGCGACGAGCAGTACGGGCGCAACAACCTCTACCAGCTGCTGCGCGCCGGCCGGAAGCTGCGCGGCAACAGCTACTTCAAGGGCTCCTACGCCTACTGACGGGCGACCTTGGCGTCGGGCAGCGGGATCTCCTCGATGTGCCCGCTGTGGAACCGCACGTTCTCCTCACAGCCGCAGCCCTCGCCATGGCCGCAGCAGCCGGCCTTGGTGCTCGGCTCGCAGCATGTGGCCTGCTGCTCCGGTGCGCAGCAGGGATCGGTGCTCACGTCAGCCACGCGGACAGCTCCTTGAGCGCGTCGGGGATCACGTAGTAGTAGGCCCACAGGCCCTGTCGCTCCGAGTCCACGATCCCGGCGTCGCGGAGCTTCTTCAGATGATGGGAGAGGGTTGGCTGGGAGATGTCGAACAGCGGCACGAGCTCGCATACGCAGACCTTGCCGGCGTGCCTGCGCAGAACGTCCACGAGCTGCAACCGGATCGGGTCACCGATGGCCTTCGCGACTTCGGCCATCCGCAACGCGTGATCGCGCTGAACGTCGGGGTAGACGACGGGCACACAACACCGCTCACCGGCCGCTCGCTTCTGCTTGGGCGTCAGCTCCAAATCGACGGGCATCGATCTACTTATATCAATAACACTCACGTCTGTCGATGTATTACGATGGGCGCCATGAACACGAGCGATGTGTATCTCCCCGATCCGCAACCGAGCGAGCGAGCGGTCCGGCACGTGCTGTTCGTGGACGAGGAGCTCGTCAATTGGGAGGGGTCGTGAGCGCCCACCCCGACACGGTTGCGGTGATCACCGACGTCCACGGCAACCTGCCCGCGCTGCAGGCGGCTCTTGCGCGAATCGAGGAGCTTGGGATCGAGAGGGTGTTCTGCGGAGGGGACCTCGTCGGTTACGGGCCGCACCCCAACGAGGTCTGCGAGCTGATCTCAGAACGCGAGATTCCCACGATCTACGGCAACTACGACTATGCCGTCGGGCGGGACCTCGAGGACTGCGGCTGCGCGTATGTCACCACGCATGACCGCGAGCTCGGTCAGCGCTCGGTGGACTGGACGCTCGCGCACACCCGGAGGGAGGCCAAGGACTTCATGCGCGGCCTGCCATTCGATCTGCGTTTCCCGGTCGGCGACGTCGATGTTCACTTGGTTCACGGCTCACCACGAAAGGTCAACGAGTACCTGTTCGAGGACAAGCCGGCACGCCTCTATGAACGTTTGGCTGCCGCCGAGAGCGATCCCGTGCTCGTGTTCGGTCACACGCACAAGCCGTGGACGCATGAGTACGGCGGGGTGCTGTTCGTCAACTGCGGATCGGTGGGCAAGCCCAAGGATTCAGACCCACGCGGCGCGTTCGCCATCCTCACGCCCAGCGGCGAGCACGTGGGGGTGCACATCGAACGCGTCACATACGACGCCCATGCCGTCGCCGCCGAGGTCCGCAGGGTGGGGCTGCCCGAGGAGTTCGCCGACAAGCTCGTGACGGGGACATGAGGATGAGAGCCACACAGGCGGGGACACGAGGATGAGAGCGACACGGTCACCCGCGCGAGCGGCACTGAGGCCATGAGTAAGCCGCTGCGTCGATGTCTGCTCGCGGAGTACCTCGGCTCGGCGTTCCTCGCCGCGGTCGTGATCGGCTCGGGCATCGCCGCCCAGCACCTCTCCCCCGGAGACGTCGGTCTCCAGTTGTTCGAGAACGCGGCGGCCACCGCGGCGGGGCTGTTCGCGATCATCCTCATGTTCGGACCGGTCTCGGGCGGGCACTTCAATCCCGTCGTGTCACTCATCGATGCGAGCTTCGGAGGAATGCGCTGGCGCGAGGCGCTCGCCTACGCGCCCGCTCAGATCGCCGGCTGCATCACGGGCGCCATCGTCGCGAACGCGATGTTCGCGCAGGCTTTCGTGACGATCTCCGCCAAGCACCGCGCCTCGGGCGCTCACCTCCTCGCCGAGGTGGTCGCGACGCTTGGCCTGATGCTCGTGATCTTCTCGCTCACCCGCACCCGGCGCGGGGCGGCGGCGCCGGCGGCGGTGGGCGCGTACATCGGCGCCGCATACTTCTTCACCAGCTCCACGAGCTTCGCGAACCCCGCCATCAGCATTGGGCGCATCTTCTCCAACACGTTCGCCGGCATCGCGCCGATATCCGTACCGGGATTCATCGCCGCACAGTTCGTGGGGGGCCTCGCGGCGATCGCGCTACTGCGAGTGCTCTACCCCGACGTGACGCCGGCGGAGGCCGCGGAGGTCATGCTCCCGCACGGCGACGGACGCTCAGAACCCCACGCGACCCCCATAACCGCCACACCGAGCGATGGGCACATGCGATCGAGCGCACGCTGACCCACGCATGGCGCGCTCGAGCAGCGCCTGCGCATCGTCCTCGCCGACACACAGCTTCACGCTACGCCTCTGACCCGTTGAAATGACGCCTCAGTGGAGCCCGCGTGGTCGGAAGCGCCGGCCGATCAGCCGCAAGATGACCCGTTCGGCGACCTTCGCCCGCGATTGCCCATAGACCTCGACGGTCTGCTCGATCGCTTCGAGGGCGCGCGTCCGCTGGCGCTGATCGGTCCACGGCTCGCCTGGCGTTAGCCGGTGGACCGCCAGCTTCTGTCTCCGCCCACCGTTCGCCTCGTCCAACCGGCGGACGCGAGACTATTCACACTCTCGCGCTTGGCACAGAGGAGTGGTCTGGGGCTGAGCGAGCTCTGGCTCAGGTGGGCTGTGTTTGCGCCGCCGCCGACGATGGCGTGTTCTCGCCGAGCAGATGACGTGTGAGGAACGTCGTCTGGTCGCGCACCGCCCGCTCGAATGCCTCGCCCACGTACACGTCGAAATGGCCGATCGGGTAGCGTACGAGCTCGGCGTTCGGCGTCCGTTGCGCCGCCGCTATCGCGGGCGCTGGGAGTGTCGTGTTGTCCTTCTCGCAGACGCACACGAGCACCGGGCAGCGCACCTGTCGCAGCCGGCGGTATGGGTTGTACATTCGCAGGCCGACGCGAGGGGTACAGCGATTGTCCTGCTCAAAGTTGGGTGGCGTCATCGCCTCGACTCCCTCCTGGGCGCCGGGCGCGGTCAGTGCCGCGAGTGACCCGGGCGGCCCGACGGTTGGTATGTAGTGCGGTGAGCGGCCGCGCCGCGCCCTGTACTCGTCGCGCAGCGCAGCCGCCGTGAGACGCAGCGAATTGCCGCAGGCCGACGGCACGCGCGGCGCTGATTCCGTCCGTGAAGGGCACCTGTGACACGACCGCGGCGATCCGTTCGTCTGTGGCGGCAACGGCGACGACGTGGCCGCCGCTGAACGACGTGCCCCACAGAGCTATGCGCCGTGAGTCGATACCGTCGAGCTCGCGAGCGTAGGCAATCGCCGCCCGCCAGTCCTCCAACTGCCAGCCGACGTCGATCAGCTGGCGCGGCTCTCCGCCGCTCCCGCCGAAATGGCGGTAGTCGAAGACCAGCGCAGCCAGACCCGCCGCAGCGAACCGCTCAGCGTAGGCGTCGAGGCGAAGCTCGCGTACCGCGCCAAACCCATGCGCGAGCACGACGCAGGGAGTCTCGCCTTGGCCGTCGGGTCGATACAGCCACGCCGCACAGACCGTGCCGTCAGACTCGAACGTGACATCGCTGCGCTGTATGGGGCTCCCCTCCTGGGGTGGCTGCTCGACGCTTTTGCCAGCCTGATCGGATCCTCTCGCGGAGCCTACACCCTGAGTGAGCCCGGGTACGGACCCCAGGCCTTGCTCCAGGTGGGAGACCGCCGCTGCGATGCCGTCCTCGTCCGCCATGCGCCGGGCGGCCAGCGCCACCCTCACGAGCGCACCCTACACCCGCCACTCACCCCTTCCCCCGGCCGGCCGCCCACATCACCACAATATGGGAATTGAGCTCATCGGGCTCCCTCGGTCGCGCCTCCCGACTGGCCCCTCGGGAGCGAGCGTGACACGGCGGCGTTAGGGCGCGGGCATTGGGGCCGCAGCACTTGAGCTGGTGCGCGACTCGATCAGCTTGAACTTCGCGCTGTGGCCCTGCTCGCGTGGCAGCTCGGCGACGATCTTGACGTCGAGCCGGTGGTCGGCGACGCCGGCGGCGAGCAGCTTCGAGCGCAGCGTCTGCTCGACGCGTCGGGAGACCTCGTCGGCGGGGGCGGCGTCTCGGAGCACGACGAGCACGTGCAGGCCGTCGTCGTCGTGGACGATCTTGTACTGGCGCAGCTCTGGAAGTCCCGCCATCGGACTGCTCAAAGTGAGCGGGTGCACCGCGATGGTCCGCCCGTCGGTTCCCGCCATGCGCAGGATGTCGTCGCTGCGCCCCTGTACTGACACCATCCGTGCCAGCGGGCGCCCGCATTGGCATGGTGCGGTCGTGAGCGCGACCATGTCCGAGACCTCGTAGCGCAGCAGCGGCTGGGTGCGCTTGATGAAGCTCGTGACGAGCAGCTTCGCGCCGGCGACGCCGTCGGGGGCTGGGTCGCCCCGCTCGTCGAGGACCTCGATCAGGCCGAGGTCCTCGAACACGTGCATCCCCCGATGGTGCTCGCAGTCGCCGGCATAGAGGCTCTCCGTCGTGCCATACGCATCGAACGGCTCGACTCCCCACGCGGCACGGATGTTGGCCGTCATCTCCTCGGTGCGAACCTCGCTCGTGGTGCACACAACCTGGGGAGTGACGCGTAGACGGCCCTCGAGCTGCTCGAGGGCGAGCAGCGAGGCGATCGACGCGTACCCCAACAGATACTCGGGGCGGTGCTCGTTGAGCGCGACTACGAGCTCGCCAATTGGCGTGCGCGCGTCGAGCCGGCACACAGCGTACAGCCCCAGATCGGTGCTGAGGCCGAAGCGCGCCGTCATGTGCAGGGGGCTCGTCGCCGCGACGGTGGCGACCCGCACGCGGCGGGGAAATCGTGGCCGCAGTCCTATGAGCTCGCTCCAGCGCAGGAACGCGGTCAGGCACTGACGCCACTCGTCACGGTCGTAGACGAAGACGCCCTTGCGTCCGGTCGTGCCGCCTGTCGGCATGCAGCGATAGGCGCCGAGGTAAAGCTCGTCACCGCGTACCCGCTCGAGATGGGTCTCGATCTCCGACAGCCGTAGCCGCGGATCGGTCACCCATTCCTCGAAGCGCTCCATCAGCATCGCCTTGGTCACGACCGGAAGCACGCGCACATCGAGGTCGTCGGCAAGCTCGATGCCGGCATACAGCTCGCGATAGAGCGGTGAGGCCGCCGCCGCGTGACGCGCCGCCACAACCAAACGGTGTCGCTGGAGAGCGAGCAACTCCTCGCGCGGCGTGCCCACCGACGTCAGCTGCCGGTAGTGGCGCATCGCTCCCGCGGCATCGCCGAGACGGCGGAGCACCGATCCCCCGCTCACGACATGTCTCCCGGCGCAGCCGCACCGCGCAAGAACAGCGCGAAGGCCGCCCTGAATGTCTCCACGGTGTCCGAGGTCGTACCGGTCAGGCCCTCGAGCATGATCCCGTTGCCGAGCGCCAGGGTCGCCACGGTCAGCTGCTCGGCCGGGACCGGCATACGCTCCCCGGAGGCTGCGGCCACGGCCTCGATCGCCTCGCACATCGCGGACCGGAACCGGCCCAGGATGCCGGCCAGACGCTCGCGCAAGACCGCATCGCGCGCGGCGTAGACCTCGAACTCCACCAACAGCAACGACCACTCGCGCTCGTCGCGCAGTGTCGCGATCCAGAATCGTTCGCCAGCCTGCGCGAGCTCGGCCAGCGAGCCAACCCGCGCGGCGACCCGCGTGAGCTCCTCGGCACGGCGATGGGTGCGCTCCTCAAAGATCGCCAGGAACAGGTCAGCCTTGCTCTCGAACGCCGAGTAGACGGCGCCCTTCGTGTACCCAGCCTCCTCGGCCACCTGGTCGAGCGTGGTCGAATGGAAGCCGCGCTCGACGAACACCCGGCGAGCCGCCTGGAGCAAACGCTCGCGCGTCTGCTCCTTGGCCTGCGCCCGCGTAAGCCGCGCCCGCCCCGCGTGCTGGGATGTTCTTCCGATTACCATACCATTAGTATTAGCATACCAACAGTATCTACGTCATGTCAAGGCGCGCCCTCGATGCCTGCACGCTCGCGTCGGCGCAGAAGCGGGAACGCACACTTCGCGGAGCCCCGAAATCGTCCGGCTCACACTCATCCTGCGAGGCCCGTTGGGTCGCCGGATGCGCGAAGCGAGCGTCATCTGAGCGCCCGGTTTGATCGTCACACCCAGCCGACCTCCGGTAGTTCGCTACAGCCACCGGCACACCGCGTCGATCAAGCCCGCCAAGCAGCAAGCCAAAGCGGGTCCACTCGACATTCGGCCGATCATCTCGTTGACGCTTCAGCTCTAGCCGCTTGCGATCCGATAGGCAGGACCAGGAGCCTTCCCAATGGCAGGTATGTTGAGCGAGGAGATCATGCGACGTACTGGACTCGCCGTTTTGGCGATGACAGTGCTGCTGGCACTCAGCGGCATGGCCGGCTCGGCCAGCGGCGCCACGTCCTGTTCTGAGGTACCGACCGTTTACGGGATCCCCCCATGGGGCTTTCATACGGGCTCATACACAGGGGAACGCAGCTTCGCCAAGGGCCACGGAAACATCAACCTCGAAGCCAACACGGTCTCGGGGGTCATCTGCGAGCAGGATCGGGCCGGCGTGATCATCATGTCGGTGGAGCACCACCTCGTCTACCACTCCCACTACGCGGTGATGTGGGGTTTCCCCGGGAACATCATGAAGATCAGGGTCCGCGTGCGAGCCAGCAACGATCGGAAATGTAAAGTCGGAACCGTCGGACGCGCGACCCTGTTCGCGAGCTACAACGGCGTGCGCAGCGACAGCGTCCAGTTCTTCTTCCCGACCGCCTGCAAGGACCACGACCACCTGTACCACGGAACGCAGGTCAACAACCAGGTCCCACCGCTGTAACGTGGGCGGTTCAGACGCCCCTCCCGCGGCCCGGCGGACGAGTCTGCCCTCTACCACCATTACGAGCTCAACTACACCCCCCGGACACTGAGAGCGGACGTCGGCTCGCTCGCCGCTGAGAGGCACCGTTTCTCATAGCTCGGGGTCGGCTGTGGCCAGCGGCTGCGAAGTCGGGCAGTGTGCAAGGGATGTATCTCGGAGGTCCTGACCGCGACTGCGCTACAACCTCGGAATGCGGACGCGAATGGGCCATCTCTCGCGCGTGACCGCGACGCTCACCGCATGCGCGCTGCTGAGCGCCTGCGGGAGCAGCGCGCCGGCCGACGTGTCAACGCCCACGGCGGGAACTGCGGCGATCCCGAGCACGGCGCAGAGCTCGAGCGCGCGGTTGCTCGACTGGCCCGAGTTCGGGTTGAACCCGCAGCGCTCGGACGTGAGCTCGCTGACGACCGGCATCACAGCCGCCAACGTGACCCACCTGCGCCGCGTCAGGGTCGACCTGCCGGGCACGGTTGACTCCTCGCCCGTCTACCTGCATGAAGCGAGGGTCGCGGGCGCCACGCACAGCGTGGTGGTGGTCACGACGACATACGGCAAGACGCTCGCACTGGACGCAAGCAGCGGTGGCATCCTGTGGACGTTCACGCCGCCCGGCTACTCGCGCTGGGCGGGCAGCTCACAGATAACGACGACCTCGCCGATCGCCGATTCGGGCGGGCGCTTCGTGTATGGGGCCTCCCCGAACGGACTGCTCCACAAGCTTGCGCTCGCCGACGGCAAAGAGGCCGCGGGATGGCCGGTGTCGGTGACGCGCGACGCCACGCACGAGAAGCTCGCCGCCGCGCTCAACATCGCCGGGCGCTACGTGCTCGCGACGAGCGGCGGGTACTTCGGCGACGCTCCCCCCTACCAGGGCCATGTCGTGGCGATCGACCGCACGAGCGGGCGGATCGCGAACGTGTTCAACACGCTCTGCGCAAACCGTCGCCAGATCATCGTGCCGAGCAGCTGTAGGGCGAGCGACTCGGCGATCCTCTCGCGCGGCGGGGCTGTCGTCGAGCCGGGCGGCAGGCGGCTGCTGATCTCGACGGGCAACGGACCCTGGGACGGACGCGCCAACTTCGGCGACAGCGTAGTCGAGCTGACCCTCCCGGGGTTGCGCTTCAGCCAAGCCTTCACCCCCTCCAACCAGGCTGAATTGAGCGAAAGCGACAGCGACCTCGGCTCCAGCGCCCCCGCGCTGCTCGGTCACGATCGCGTGCTGATCGCGGGCAAGGACGGCATCATGCGCGTGCTCTCGCTCTCGCGCCTGGACGGCCATCCGCCGGCAGTACCAAGCAGGCTCGGCGGGGAAGTCCAGCGATTGCCGCTCTCCGGCGGCGGCGAGCTCTTCAGCGCACCCGCGGTGTGGCGCGGCACGCCTCGGGGCGGCGGCACAACCGTGTTCGTGGGCGCCGAACACGCCACCGCCGCCTACGCGCTGGTGGCGGGACGGCTGCGGCTGGTGTGGCAGAACGGCAATCCCGGCACGAGCCCCGTGCTGGCGGGCGGGTTGCTCTACGTCTATGACCCCGCGGGCGGCGGGATCGACGTCTACCGACCGCGATCCGGGCGCCCGATCGCGAAGCTGGGAGGCGCCCCCGGCCACTGGAACAGCCCGATCGCCGTCGACGGGCACGTGGTGGAGCCCGAGGGCGACGCCAACGAGCACAAGCTCAGCGGGACTCTGGACCTGTTCTCAGTCGAATGACAGGACCACACGCCAAGCCCGTAAGCTGAGCGAGACTCTCGCCGCTTGCTTGCGCAGGTTCACTACCGAGCCCAAACCGTCGCGCTCGCGGCTCGACCTTTCTAAGCTCTCTGAATGCTCAAGCTCGCCCGCTGGTCCACGACCCACCGCCTGTACGTCGCGATCGGCTGGGTGCTCCTGCTGATCGTGGTCAACATGCTCGCCCAATCGGCGGGCACGACCTACTCCAACAACTTCACGCTGCCCAACTCCGATGCGCAGCGCGCCTCAGACCTGCTGTCGCACAGCTTCCCCGCGCAGGCCGGCGACCGCGACACGATCGTCTTCAAGGTGTCCCACGGCAATGTCAGTGATCCGGCTGTGAAGGCCCGCATGGGCGCCCTGTTCGCGAAGGTGAGCGGACTCCCGCATGTGACGGGGGTCGTAAGCCCCTACACGCCGCAGGCGGCGGGCAAGGCCATCTCGAGCAATGGGCGCATCGCGTTCGCGACGGTGGTGTTCGACCAGAAGGCCAACAACCTGCCCATAAGCGCCGCCAAGAACGTGGTCGCGGCGGCCAAGGCGGCGCGCGCGCCGGGCCTTCAGATCGAGCTGGGGGGGCAGGCGATCGAGCAGACACAGCAGGAAGGCTTCGGGCTCACGACCGCGGTCGGCCTGCTGGCGGCGATGGTGGTGCTGCTGATCACCTTCGGGTCGCTCGTCGCGATGGGCCTGCCGATCGTCACGGCGCTGTTCGGCCTCGGCACCGGCCTCGGGCTGATCGCGCTGTTCACGCACGTGGTGGACACGCCCAACTTCTCCTCCGAGCTGGCCGCCATGATCGGGCTCGGGGTGGGGATCGACTACTCGCTGTTCATCGTGACGCGCTTCCGCGAGGCCTATGCGACGCCCGGCCCCACGTTCGGCAACGTGCGCGAGTCGGTGGTGCAGGCGATGGACACGGCTGGGCGCGCCGTGCTGTTCGCCGGCTGCACGGTTGTGATCGCGCTGCTCGGGATGATGCTGCTGGGCGTGGATTTTTTGTACGGGGTTGCTATCTCCGCGTCGATAGGGGTGCTGCTCGTGATGCTGGGATCGCTCACGCTGTTGCCCGCGCTGCTCACGTTCGCGGGCGCCCGTCTCGTACGACCAGGCCGGCGCGCGCGGCGCCGTGGAGCGCGGGCCACCGATCCCCACCATGGCCGGATGTGGCTGCGTTGGAGCGTGTTCGTGCAGGGCCACTCGTGGACGATCGCGCTCGCCTCGACGCTCGCGCTGCTGCTGATCGCGGCGCCCGCAACCGCATTGCGACTGGGGTCCAGCGACGCCGGCAACGACCCGACGAAGTTAACCACCCACAGGGCCTACGAGCTGCTCGCCGAGGGATTCGGCAAGGGCTTCAACGGGCCGCTGCTGGTCGTGGCACAGGTCCCCGCCAAGCCGGTCAAGGGGGCGTCTGAAAATGGGGACCTCCTGCCCGTGCCCAGCCCGGGCGCGAGCGGCACTCCGATCGAAACGCTGCGCACTGCCATCGCCCGCGTCCCCGACGTGGCCGCGGTCGCTCCGGCGAAGTTCAACAAAGCCGGCAACGTGGCCACGATCTCGGTCTACCCCACGTCCTCCCCGCAGGAGTACGCGACCACCCAGCTCGTCTCACGCCTGCGCGGCCAGGCGATCCCGCTGGTCGCCACGGGGACCGGGATGCACGTCTACGTGGGCGGCATCACCGCCGGAGCGGTCGACTTCGCGAGCGTGCTCGCCAAGAAGCTGCCGCTGTTCATCGGCGTCGTGGTGCTGCTGTCAGCACTGCTGTTGATGATCGTGTTCCGCTCGCTTGTGATCCCATTGCAAGCGGCGGTCATGAACCTGCTCAGCATCGGCGCCTCGCTCGGGGTGATCGTGATGGTCTTCCAGTGGGGCTGGATCGACGGGCTGCTGGGGATCAACGGCGGGCCGATCGAGTCGTTCGTTCCCGTGATGCTGTTCGCGATCGTGTTCGGCCTGTCGATGGACTACGAGGTGTTCCTCGTGTCGCGCATCCACGAGCAGTGGGTGCGCAAGGGCGACCCCCACCGGGCGGTGGGCGAAGGGCTCGCGCTCACCGGGCGCGTGGTGACAGCCGCCGCGGCGATCATGATCTGCGTATTCCTGTCGTTCATGCTCGGCGAAAACAGGGTGATCAAGGAGTTCGGCCTGAGCCTCGCCTCGGCGGTGTTCCTCGACGCCGTGGTGGTGCGCTGCCTGCTGCTCCCCGCGGTGCTCGACATCCTCGGGAGCACAACGTGGTCGATCCCCGCACGGCTCAATCGGCTGCTGCCGCGCCTGAACATCGAGGGCAGCGCCACGCGCTTGAGCCCGGCGGACGAAGCGGAGTTCGCGGCGTTCGCCTCTGGAGAGGAGCCGGTGACGGCAGGCACGCCCGGGGGGACGGAGAGCTGAGAAGGGTGCGCGGGGGGCTCGCCGCGGCCCTCCTGTGCATCGCCACGCTCGGCGCCTGTCCGAGCACGGCGCCCGCCGCAAGCAGGAGCTCCGCACTTGCCGCGAACGGGCGGTCAGACCAGGTGAGCTCGGCGCTCGGCGCAAAGGGCTCGAGCGAATCGCGCTCAGCGCTCGTCGTGTTCCTCCCGGCCGGCGGGCTTTTCCAGGGCCAGTCCGAAGACGACGCGATCGAGACGGAGCTCAGCTCGATACCGACCCTCTCGACCAGCATCCTCAGCGCCACCCAGGGTGTCTACGAGACCGCCCAGCTGCTGCTCGACATCACGCAGGGAGCGCGGGTCTCCTACTCGGCCTACAGCCCCGCGAACCCACCGCCCCTCTCGCTGTCGCTCTCCCCGAACGGACCGTCGCCGAGCGCAAGCGTGACTTCGTGGACAGCCGTGCTCAAACGCGCCGACAGCGCGCCCCAGCTGCTCGATCCCGGTCTGCTCGCCGCCCAGATCCCCGGCGGCGGCGCCTACGCCACCGCGGGCGAGCATCCAAATGTGGATGGCGTCATTGCCGCGGATCGCGCGGGACATGTCGCGGCCGTCTCGCTCGGCTCGCCTTCCACGCTGCTCGCGCGGATAGCGAGACTGCGCGCCACTCACTCGCTCGTCGTCGCCGACCTGGCGGCGGGCGCAGCCGGATATGGGGAGCTGCGCGCGCTCGCCGCCACGCGGCCGTCCGGCGAGCTGCTCATCGCCATCCAGCGCGCTCCCGATCGGCCCGGCCACGAGCTGCTGTGGATCGCGCTCGCGGGACTCGGCCGGGAAGGCGGGATGCCGGCGTCGCGGGCGAGCGAAGGCGGCCAGACGCCTACCTCGCAGACGAGCGAAGGCAGCCAGACGCTCACCTCTCCGACGAGCGAAGCAGCGCAGACGCTCACCTCTCCGACGAGCGAGGCAGCCAGACACTCACCTCGCGAGAGCGAGCGCAGAGGCGAGGCACCAGACGCTCACCTCGCAGACGACCAACGAGCACGGGCTCATCGCCGCGATCGACGTCGGACCGACGATCCTCGCCCATCTCCTCCTCCCCATCCCGGCCGACATGCGAGGACGACCCATACGCCCCGACGGCGCTTTCGACGGCTCCGCCCTGCGTGGCTTGAAGGCCCGCCTGATGGTGATCGACTCGCGCCGGCTGCCGGCGGCCGCGTGGCTCGTGGCCGCCTGGGCGCTGTTACTCGTCGGCGCCACCGTCCTGCCGCTCGGCGGCGCTCGCCGCAAGCGCCGCGCCTTTGCGCTGCGGGTCGGCGCGCTCTCGCTGCTGTGGGTCCCCGTGGCAGCGCTCGTCCCCGCGGCGCTCGAGCCGAGCCGCACGGGCGAGTTCGCGCTGATCGTGGGGGTCTGCTTCGCGCTCGGCGCGCTCACCGACACGCTCGCGCCTTGGCCGCGTGCGCCCGCGCTCGTCGCGCTGGTTGTCGTGCTCGCCCTGGCGATCGACGCGCTCGCCGGCACGCAGCTGTTGATGCGTTCTCTGCTCGGGCCCAAACCGGCGTTCGGAGCGCGCTTCTACGGGATCGGCAACGAGCTCAAGTCGGGCCTCGCGGTGCTCGTCTTCGCGGGTGTCGCTGCCATGCTCTACCCCGCCGTGCGAGGGAGGCGCGCGGCGCTGGCGATGGCCTGCGCGGGCATCGCGCTCGCGCTCGTCGAGGGCTCGGCGCGGATCGGCGCGGGGGTGGGCGGCGTGATCCTCGTGAGCGCGGGCACGGCGGTGGCGAGCGTAATGCTGCTGCCGGGCGCCGTCAACCGCAAGCGCATCCTGATCGTGATGGGGGCGCCGGTCGCGGGGTTGGTGGCCCTGGCCGCCCTTGACCTCCTCACCGCCCACGGCGGCGGGCACTTCACCGGCAGCGTGCTCGACGCGCGTTCGGCGGGCGACATCCGCGACATCATCGTGCGCCGCTACGGCGCCGCGTGGGACGAGCTGAAGAACCACCTGATGCCGCTCGCCACCGCGCTCGCCCTGGGAGCGTCGGCGTACGGCGTGCGCCGAAGAGAGCGAATCTGCGCCCCAGTCGACTCGGACCCCGCCTGGCTCGCGGCGCTCGCCGGAGGCCTGACGGCGGGCGTGATCGGGGCGTTCACCGAGGACTCGGGCCCCGTGCTGCTCGTCGTCGCGGTGTTCGCGCTCGGGTGTGTGCTCGCCTATCTGTGGGGAAGACCCCGACGGTTTGATGGTCGTAGCCCTATGCGCCACTAAACCCGATCCGCTTTGTGATATTAGTTTTGGGCCTTATCCTCATGTTCTCAATGAAGAAAGTGATGATGCCCAACATGATCCCTCCCCGCCAGTCATCCTCGAGCCTCACACGCCGGTCCACCGCCCGTGCGTGGCTTGCTTTCACCGCGACGGCAGCGCTGGCAGTGCTCCTCGCTTCGATCGGGTTGGCGGCATGCGGCTCCTCCAGCGAAGGCAAGCGCCTGACGCTCGTCGCCTACTCGACCCCGCAAGCGGCCTACGCGTCCCTGATCCCCGCCTTCCAGGCCTCAAGCGTTGGAAGGGGAGCGAGCTTCAGCCAGTCCTACGGCCCCTCGGGCGACCAGAGCCGCGCGGTGGCCGCCGGGTTAAAAGCGGACGTCGTCAACTTCTCGCTCGAACCGGACGTGACCCGGCTCGTGAAGGCCGGGCTCGTCTCCCCGAGCTGGAACAAGAACGCCACGCATGGCTTCGTCACGAACTCGGTGGCCGTGATCATCGTGCGCAAGGGCAACCCCAAGCACATCACCGGCTGGGGCGACCTGGTCAAGCCCGGCGTGGGAGTGGTGACGCCGAATCCATTCACCTCGGGCAGCGCGCGATGGAACATCATGGCCGCCTACGGCGCTCAGATCAAGGAAGGCAAGTCGCCCGCTCAAGCGCAGGCGTATCTGCAGGCGCTCTTCCACAACGTCGTCAGCCAGGACAGCTCGGCGCGCAACGCCCTGCAGACCTTCCTGGCCGGGCGCGGCGACGCTCTGATCGACTATGAGGACGAGGCGATCGCCGACCAGAGGAAGGGCTCGCCGATCGAATACGTGGTCCCGAAGGACACGATCCTGATCCAGAACCCAATCGCGATCGTCAGCGGCGGCAACACCGCGGAGGCCCAGAAGCTCGTCAACTACCTGCTCTCTCCCGCGGGACAGAAGATCTGGGCGCAAGAGGGCTATCGACCCGTGCTTGGAGGGGTCGCGGCTCCGGGCCAGTTCCCGACTCCTCCGGGGCTGTTCACAATCGAATCGCTCGGCGGCTGGAAGAAGGTGGGCAAGCAGTTCTTCGAAACCGAAGGCTCGCCGGGGATCGTTACCAAGATCGAGCAGTCGCTGGGGGTGTCCACCTCGAAATGAGCACCGCGACGGCCCACCTGCCGCTTGGCTCGCGCGTGCGCGAACGCGGCGGCTCGGTACTCGGCAAGGGGGTGCTCGGCGCGTACCTGTCGGTACTCGTGCTGCTCCCCGTCTCGGCATTGCTAGTCAATGCCGCCAAGGGCGGGCCGTCGGCGTTCTGGGGCGCAGTGTCCTCTCCCGAGGCGGTGGCGGCGTTGAAGCTGACCTTGGTCGTCTCGGCGATCGTCGTCGCGATCAACGCCGTCACCGGGACGCTGATTGCGTGGGTTCTCGTGCGGGACGAGTTCCGGGGCAAGCGGATCGTGAACGCCCTGATCGACCTCCCGTTCGCCCTGCCGACGGTGGTCGCTGGGGTGGTGCTGCTCGCGCTCTACGGCAAAGGCGGCCCGACCGGCATCGACGTGACCTTCACGCGCGCGGCCGTCGGCCTTGCGCTGCTGTTCGTGACGCTGCCGTTCGTCGTGCGCTCGGTGCAGCCGGTGCTGATCGAGCTCGATCGCTCCTCCGAGGAAGCGGCGAGCTCGCTCGGCGCCGGGGCGACGACGATGTTCAGGCGCATCGTCCTGCCGGCGCTCACTCCCGCGATCCTCTCCGGCGCCGCGCTCTCGTTCGCGCGGGCCGTGGGCGAGTTCGGGTCGGTAGTGCTGATCTCCGGCAACCTGCCGTTCAAGACGGAGGTGGGGTCGGTGTACATCTTCAACCAGGTCGAGAACGACAACGTGTCCGCCGCCGCAGCCGTGTCGGTTGTGCTGCTGGCGTCGGCGCTGCTCGTGCTGAGCGCGATGACCTGGCTCTCGCACGCGAGGTCCAGGCATGTCCGCTAGCGCCACCTCTCTCACCGCCGATAGGACCGCGACGCGACTAGGCGGCCCGCGTGGGGGGAGTGCGGATAGGCGCGAGGCTGCCGGGGCGGCGACCGTAGGACGCCTGGGACTGCGCTTTGCGGCGCTCGGCTATCTGCTTGTGCTGCTCGGCGCGCCGCTGGCGATGATCTTCTACCGCACCTTCGAACACGGACTGTCGCCGGTGTGGAGCGCGGTGACGCAACCCAATGCGGTGAACGCCTTCTGGCTGTCGATCGAGCTGGTGGCAATCGTCGTGCCGCTGAACACCGTCTTCGGGATCGGGATGGCGCTCTTGATCGAGCGCGGGCGCTTTCGCGGCAAGGCGCTGCTCGGGATGACGCTCGACCTCCCCTTCGCGATCTCCCCGGTCGTGGTGGGACTGGCGCTCGTGCTCCTCTACGGGCGCACCGGCTGGCTCGGGGCATGGCTGACGAGCAACGGCATCCAGGTGATCTTCTCGATACCGGGGATGGTGCTGGCCACGGCGTTCGTGTCGCTGCCCTTCGTCGCGCGCGAGACGATCCCGGTGCTGCGCGAGCTCGGCGTCGAAAGCGAGCAGGCGGCGGCGACGCTCGGGGCGAGCGCCTGGCAGACGTTCCGCAAGGTGACGCTGCCGGCGATCAGGTGGGGTGTGGTGTATGGCGTTGTGCTCACTACCGCGCGTGCGCTCGGCGAGTTCGGAGCGGTGAGCATCGTGTCCGGCCGCCTGGAGGGGCAGACCCAGAGCCTGCCGCTGTACGTGCAGGATCGCTTCGAGAACTTCGACGCCACCGGCGCCTACGCGGCGTCCACCGTGCTCGCGCTGCTCGCGTTCGCGACGCTGCTCGGCATGAGCCTGCTGGCCAGACGCACGAAGAGGGACACGGCGGTCTGATGACTACCGACAAGCACACCCACGGGGAGCGCACCTGATGGCGATCGAGGTTCGTGATGTAAGCAAGCGCTTCGACTCGTTCACCGCGCTGGAAGATGTGAGCGTGCGTGTCGAGGACGGGGCGCTGATGGCGTTGCTCGGCCCGAGCGGCAGCGGCAAGTCAACGCTGCTGCGCGTAATCGCCGGTCTGGAGACACCCGACGCCGGGAACGTGTCCATCAGCGGCCAGGACTTCACCGACGCTCCCGCGCGCACGCGCGGGGTGGGCTTCGTCTTCCAGCACTACGCCCCCTTCAAGCACATGACCGTGCATGACAACGTCGCCTTCGGGCTGACCGTCCGCAAAGCGCCCAAGCGCGAGGTGCAAGAGCGGGTGCGCGAGCTGCTCGCGCTTGTGCGACTCGAGGGCCTGGCCGAGCGCTATCCCTCTCAGCTGTCAGGCGGTCAGCTGCAGAGGATGGCGCTCGCGCGCGCGCTCGCTCCCAAGCCGCGGGTCCTGCTGCTCGACGAGCCGTTCGGCGCGCTCGACGTGCAGGTGAGGAGCGAGCTGAGGGAGTGGCTGCGCCGCCTGCACGAGGAGATCCACGTGACGACGATCTTCGTCACCCACGACCAGGAGGAGGCGATGGACGTCGCCGCGCAGATCGTCGTCATGAACGGCGGCAGGATTGAGCAGACCGGGACACCGCGCGAGCTGTACGAGCACCCGCACAACGAGTTCGTGATGTCGTTCATCGGCCCGGTCAACCGCCTCGGCGATGCGCTCCTCCGACCTCACGACATTCAGATCCTCGCGTTTCCCGACGAGGGATCGGTGGAGGCACTCGTGCGGCGCGTCGTCCACCTCGGCTTCGAGGTGCGCGTCGAGCTCACGTTGCCGGACGGTCGCGACGTTTGGGCTCAGGTGACGCGCGAGACGGCCGCCGAGCACGAGCTCATGGAGGGCCAGATCATCGCCGCGCGGCTGCCCGCCCCCCGTGTGTTCGCCTGAGGGCGGCCCTTAGCCTGAGAGGCGGCTCCCATTCAGAGGGGCCCTCAGCGGGTGTGCCAGGCTTCCTCTTCGCGTGTCAGCGTGACGACCTCCTTGGGCAGCTTGCCGGCTGCGACGTCGGCGACCGTCACGTGCTCCAGGACCTTGCGCAAGTTGGCGCGCAGCGCGATCCACACCTGCTGCAGAGACTCCGCCGAACCCTGGTAGGAGACCTCCTCGGGTCGCTGGCCGCGCACACCGACGAGCGGTCCCTCCACGGCGCGGATCACTTCTGCGAGGTTGACCTCGTTCGCGGGACGTGCAAGCCAGTAGCCGCCTTCGGGTCCGCGCTGGCTGCGCACGATCCCGGAGCTGCGGAGCTGCGTGAGGATGTTCTCCAGAAACGACAACGGTATGTGCTGAGCCTGGGCGACCTCCTCGACCTTGCGAGGCGCCTCGCTGCCGCCCGCCGCCAGCTCGATGACCGCGCGCACGGCGTAGTCGGCCTTAGCGGTGACGTGCATTGGGGGCATTCTCCCCCAAAGCAGGCCGGCGCCGCTCTGCGCCGGCCCGAACGCCGATGCACACCCGGGGTTCGCGCCCTATGCGGAGCAGTCCCGGCACTCCCCGCGCAGCACGATCTCGTGCTCTGACACGGTGAGCGGAACCCTGTCCGAAAGGCGCGAGATCGCCCGCTCCAGCGCCGGGTCGGAGAAGGGCATCACCAGCCCGCACCCGTCGCACACGAGATGGTGGTGGTGCTCCTCGCGCTCGCACGCGCGCTCGTAGCGGACCATCGCCTGACCGGTCTCCACTCGCTGCACGAGCCGCAAGCGCTCGAGCTCGTCGAGGATCCTGTACACGCTCGCGCGGCTGACGCGCCGCTCGGCGGCCCGCAGAGCGTCCTCGATCTCGATCGCGGTCAGCGCGCAGCTCTGAGAGTCCAGCAGGTCGAGCAGCGCGCCGCGCGCGCCCCCGCGCCGGTAGCCCGCCTGCGCAAGCGCGGCCTCGGCGCGTCTGCGCCAACCGCTCCGCGAGCGATGCGCATCCGTGGAGGCAGGAGATGCCACCCCTCGATGGTAGAGGCGCCGGCCGCTCACGACGCGACCCTCCGCCCTCGCCCTCTCGCGGCGGCGAGGGCATACGCGGCCACCGCAATGGCGATGATGGCGCTGCTCGGCGGCAGCGAGGGGATGGCATAGCTGAGCGCTATGCCTCCCCACATCGCCGCAAGCGCGAGCGCGGCGGACAGCGCCATGCCGAGATACGGCCTGCAAGTGAGCTTCAGCGCCGCTCCGCCGGGGGCGGCGATCAGCCCGAGCACCAGCAGCGCGCCGATCGCCTGCGTGCCCTCGGCGGTGACGGCGCCGATCAGCAGCAGCAGCCCGAGCCCGAGCGCTCGCACCGGCACGCCGCGCAGCGCCGCGAGCTGAGTATCGACCGAGGCGAACAGAAGCGGGCGCGCGATCGCGAGCGAGCCGAGCACGACGCCGGCGCCGACCGCGGCGGCGGCGAGGCTCTGTCCGGAGCCGAGCCCGAAGATCGAGCCGAACAGCGTGTTGGCGACGGTCAGCCCGTTACCGGCCGAGGAGCTCGTGCTCAGCACGGCGATCAAGAGCACGCCGATTCCCAGCACCCACGAGAACACGACGCCGATCGTCACGTCGTCCGCCTGCGCGCGGCGGCCGAGCCCCGCCATCACGGCCGCGAGCGCGAGCGTCAGCGCGAACAGGCCGACGCGCTCGTCGAGCCCGACGACGGCCGCCGCGATCGCGCCGACGAACGCGACGTGGCTGAGCGCGTCGCCGGCGAACACCTGGCCGCGCACGACGACGAACCAGCCGACGAGTCCGCAGGCGAGTGCGATGAACGTGCCGGCGAGATACGCGTTGCGGATGAATTCGTGCGCGAACATCAGACGATCGGGACCGGAATCTGTTCCGGCGAGCGACGCGGGGGAGAGCGTCGGCGAGCGAGCCACCGCGCGAGCGCCGCCAGCGCGTACAGGCCGAACCCGAGCGAGGTGATGAAGAAGCCGAGCGGATACGGGGAGAAGTAGGAGATCCCGAGCCCGAGCCACGTGACGATCAGCGCGAAGACGACGCTCAACGCGAGACCCAGGCCCGGGCGCGGAGTGAGGGCCTGCGCGGCCGCGGGCGGAGCGACGAGCAGCGCGAACACGAGCAGCGCGCCCGTGATCTGGCTCGTGGCGGCCACCGCCAGACCGAGCAGCAGCAGAAAGCCGATGTCCAGAGCGCGCACCGGGACCCCACGCGCACGGGCGCCCTCGGGATCGAGCGAGACGAACAGCAGCGGCCGCGCCACGACGGCCAGCGCTGCGAGAACGACCACCGCGACGATCAGCAGCGTCAGCACCTGACCCGAGTCGATCCCGAGGAACGTGCCGAACAGCAGCGTCTCGAGCTGCTCGAGCACGCCGCTGTAGAGGCTCAGGAACAGGAAGCCGAGGGCTAGCCCCGCGACCTGGACGACGCCGATCGCGGCCGACTCGGCGCTGCGCCCGCGCGTCCTCGGGCCACCGGCGCGGCCGATCGCAAGAGCCGCGATCGCGCACGCGAGGTAGTAGCCGAGCGCGCTGGGCAGACCCGCCAGCGCGGCGCCCGAGGCGCCCGGGAAGGCCATCACGGCGATCGTGTGCCCGGCGAAGCTCTGACGGCGCAGGACCATGTACCAGCCGACGACCCCCGCCATGACCGCCACGATCGTGCCCGGCCTGCAGGGCGTGGACCATGAACGGGTAGCGCACGAGCTCTTCCACGTCGATGACGGGATTCCAGGAGAGCGTCGGTTCGCCCATCAGGACGCGCCTCCGGCGAGGCGTACGGGAAGAATGGCGGACCGGTCCATCGCGCCCGCTCCTCAGCCGTGCCTGTGGCCGTGAACGTGGGGAGCCTCCGGCTGGCCGACGACGACCAGCCGTCCATCGCCGGTACGCAGCACCTCGACCGGAGCGCCGTACAGCTCGCTCAACGTGGGGCCGGCGATGACCTGCTCGACCGGCCCCTGCAGCGCGCGCCCACCCGCCAGGTAGATGACCTGGTCGATGTAGGGCAGCAGCGGGTTCACGTCGTGGGCCACCAGCAGCACCGCGACGTTCTCGGCGCGGCAGATGCGCTGCACCAGCGCGGTGACGGCCGCCTGGTTGGGCAGATCGAGACTGTCGAGCGGCTCGTCGAGCATCAGGACGCGCGGTTTGCGCACGAGCGCCTGGGCGATCAGGATGCGCTGCTGCTCGCCGCCGGAGAGCTCGCCGAGCGGACGGTCCGCGTAGGCGCTCGCGCCGACCAGCTCGATCACCTCCCGCACGCGCATGCGCGCCTGCCGGCGCCGGCGTGCACGGCCGCGTGGGCCGATCGGCAGCTCAAGGCCCCAGCTCGAGCCGTCCAGGCCGAGGCGCACGAGATCGACGCCGCGGATTGGCGGCGCGGAGTCAAAGCCGTGGCGCTGGGGCAGATATCCGATCTCGCGGTTCGCGCTCCCTGCCGGCCCACCCAGCACGCTGACCGTGCCGGGCGCCGTCTGCACGAGGCCGAGGATCGCCTTAAGCAGCGTCGACTTGCCGCTTCCGTTGGGACCGAGCACGGCGACGAACTCGCCGGGGCGCACGAGCAGGTCCACGCCGCTCCACACCTCGCGCCCGCCGATGCTCGCGCGCGCGTCGCGCAGCTCGATCGCAGCCGCCTGAGAACCATGCCCGCGACTCGGCCCGGCCGTCATGAGGTCGCGATGCGCAACGGCGTCGGATTCAGTCACGGGCCGCTCCCGCAACGGCGTCGGATTCAGTCACGGGCCGCTCCTTTTCTCCGTCCTTCTCATCGACCCGTCGCCCGGTGCAGCGCCCGCTCGAGCCCTTCCAGCTGCGAGACCTGCCACTGCTCGAACGTGTCCGACACGGGCGAGAGCGTCTCTGTGACCGTCGCGATCGGGATGCGGGCGGCGCGCGCCAGTTCGCCCACTCGCTGCACGTCGGGCGTGACGTTCTGGCTGTTGAAGACCCACACCTTCACCCGCCTGCCCGAGACCTGCGCGTCGACGGTCTGCTTGTCCCGCGCGCTCACTTCGCTTCCCTCGGCGATCGCGTTGACGAAGCTGTAAGGCGTGAGCAGCTTCAATCCGAGCGCTTCGCCGAGCGGCTGGAAGATCGACTCGCTGTAGCCGACCGGCACGCCCGCGTAGCGCGCGCGGATCAGCGCGATCAGGGCGTTGTAGCGGGCGAGGTCCACCGTTTCGAACGTGCTCTTCCGCTTGGCGAAGTAGCTCGCATCCGCCGGTCGCAGCCGCTCGTAGTCCGCGACGATCGCCTCGATCACGGCGTGTACGTGCGCGGGCGAGTACCACTGGTGGGGGTTCTCGCCCGACGTCATGCCCAACAGGCCGCCCACGTTCAGCGTCACCCGCTCCCCTTCGTCGGCGGCCAGCAGGCGAGAGGCCCATTCGTCGTAGCCGATCCCGTTGACGATCGCCAGCTGCGCGCCCGCCATCGTGCGCGCGTCCTGCGCCGGTGGGCTCGTAGCTGTGCGGGTCGGTGGCAGGATTGACGATGATGCTGCGCACGTCCACCTTCGCGCCGCCGAGCTGCCCGGCGATCGATCCCCAGAAGTTCTCGGCCGCGACGACCTGCAGCTTTCCGGAGCCGGCGTCAGGGGAGCCCGCAGAGCCGCAGCCGGCGAGCAGGATCGCGCCGATGGCCAGTAACGCGGCCACCGACGCCATGATCGCCGCGGCGCGAGGTCGCGGACGCGCGGTTATGCACCAATGTCTCATAGAGCGGGAGCTCACCCTCTCTGCGTGGTCGAAGAACAGAGCGCGGCAAGATATCATAAGACTGAGTCTCATTATTGCCGCCTGGTCGAATTGCCGCCTGGTCGATGTTCCGCGAGAACGCGAAAGATCGGCTACCGTCTGCGGCATGTGCGTCGGTTGCGCGATGATGGCGGCGTCCGCGGCCACCGGCTTTCGATCCTGGCTGCAGACCCATCGCATGGGCTGGCTCACCCCGCGGCGCATGCGCGCGTTGACGATCGCCGCGATGTGCGCCGCCGGACTGGTCTCGACGGTCGGCATCAGCGGCTCCACGCCACCGGCCTCCCACCATGCCACGTTGACCGACACGACCCCGTAGGCGCTGGAGCCGAGCGGGAGACACGGACGTGCACCAACTCAAGCTCGACTCCGACGACGTCCACGCCCCAGCCTACGCCGGACGTTCCTTCTCTCACGACATCCCCAAGTACCGCGTGCCCAAGCAGGGCATGAGCGCCGACGCCGCCTACCAGCTCGTCCACGACGAGCTCAACCTCGACGGCAACCCCGCGCTCAACCTCGCATCGTTCGTTACGAGCTGGATGGAGCCCCAGGCCGACAAGCTCGCCACCGAGACGCTCAACAAGAACCTCATCGACCAGGACGAGTACCCGCAGACCGAGGTCGTCCACGAGCGCGTCGTCTCGATGATCGGCCACCTGTTCCACGCCCCTGCCGGCGAGCAGCCGACGGGCACCGCCACGATCGGCTCCTCCGAGGCGATCATGCTCGGGATGCTCGCCCACAAGCGCTCCTGGCAGCGCCGCCGCGAGGCAGCCGGCCTGCCGGCCGACCGCCCCAACATGGTGATGGGCGCCGACGTCCACACCTGCTGGGAGAAGTTCGCGCGCTACTTCGAGGTGCAGGCGCGCGTGGCGCCGATGGAAGAGGACCGCTACACGATCGCCGCCCCCCAGGTGGAGCCGCTGCTCGACGAGCGCACGATCGCCGTGGCGGGGCTGCTCGGCACGACGTTCACCGGCCAGATGGACGACCTCGCCTCGATCAACGACCTGCTCGCGCGCGTTCAGTCCGAGCGCGGCTGGCGCATCCCCCTGCACATCGACGCCGCCTCCGGCGGCTTCGTCGTGCCGTTCTCCCAGCCGGAGCTCGCGTGGGACTTCCGCCTCTCCCAAGTGCGCTCCATCAACGTCTCCAACCACAAGTTCGGGCTCGTCTACCCGGGCATGGGCACGGTGGTGTTCCGTGACCGCTCCGACCTCCCCGAGGAGCTCGTCTTCCACATCAACTACCTGGGCGGCGACATGCCCAACTACTCGCTCAACTTCTCCCGCCCGTCCAACTCGGTGGTGCTGCAGTACTTCAACTTCCTGCGCCTCGGCCACGCGGGCTACTCGGAGATCGTCGCGAACGTGCTCTCCAACGCTCAGGCGCTCGCCGCCAAGCTCGGCAAGATCGAGGGCCTTGAGCTGCTCAACGACGGCTCCACGTTCCCGATCGTCGCGCTGCGCGCCACCGACCCCTCGAAGACCGATCTCACGCTGCTCTCCCACCGCCTACGCGAGCACGGCTGGATCGTGCCCGCCTACACGCTCCCCCCGAACGCCGAGCACCTCACCGTGCTGCGAATGGTGGTGAAGGAGAACTTCTCGCGCGACATGGTGGACATGCTCGCCCACGACATCCGCTCCGCGATACATTCGCTCCACGCCGGACCCGCCCCCCGTGCGCGCAGGACGCGCACGCGGCCGCACTGCTGATACACACGTTGAATGTTCCCGCGGGGGGTTGGGTGTTCCCGCAGGGGAATGACTCGCGCGCGCGTGCGCGTGCGCGAGGCACCCCGTGCGAGCCACCACGGACCGGCGCTCTGGCGCTCTCTCCTCGCGCGCGCTCCACTGGGGACCGGCGCTCAGGCGCTCCTCCTCGCGCGCTCTCACGCACGCGGCGCGCGCGGGGCGCCCCGCGCGAGGCGCTACGGACCGGCGCTCTCTCCCTGGCTTGTGTGCGACTCCCCGTCGGCGAGCGCGCGCCGCCGGCCGATGAGCAGCACCACGAGCACCACAACGATCACCACGATCAATATCCCGCCGGCGATGTAGCGCAGTTTGTGTTTGACGGCCACCGCCTTCTTCGCTTTGACCGTGGCCACCTTCACAGGAGTGTTGGCGGCCTGCGCCGCGGCGACGAGCTTGGCCTGCTGCGAGGCGGGATATTCGACCGTCATGTGCCCGCCGTTGTTGAGCGAGATGTGCATGTGGCCGGTGCCCGTCCCCGGATGGAACGTCACCGCATGCACTTCGCCCTTGTGCAGCTGGCCTTCGTACGCGTGCAGCGTCTCCTTTTCGAAATGTATGGCCGCGGCGCCCGCGGGCGCCGCGAGCGCCAATGCGAGGAGCGCCGGGCAAAGCGCTGCGAGAACGATGTTCGGTCGTCTGCTCGATCTGTTCATGGCCCGCACCCTAGCGTCCGCTCCCGACGGGTGCGCCACCGAGAACCGTCCCAACGCATCCGTATGCTGCCTGGCGGCTTTCCGGCGTGGTGTAATGGCAGCACGCACGACTGTCTCTCGTTGAGGTGTCGGTTCGAGTCCGGCCGCCGGAGCCGGAAGTTGAGGGCAACGGCAAGGCCTGGTAGCCTTGGGCACGCGAGAGACAGTCGTAGCCCGCAGTTTGGGCGCCAGAGTCTTGCCGAGGCCCGCTTTAGAGCGGGTTTCGGCTTTAACGGCTCACGCGATCCTCAGCGCCGTTGCCGCGCGGCCTTCAACCGCTCGGTCTTGCCGAGCGCCACCTTGCGCAGGCGGACCGTGTCGGGCGTAACCTCGACGCACTCGTCGTCGTGCACGAACTCGAGCGCCTGGTCGAGCGTGAGCTTGCGGTGGGGCTGCAGGCGCTCATACACGTCCGAGGTGGAGGAGCGGATGTTCGTGAGGTGCTTCTCCTTGACCGGGTTGACGTCGAGGTCCTCGGCACGCGAGTTCTCGCCCACGATCATCCCCTCGTAGACCTCCTCGCCGGGGCCCACGAACAGAGTGCCGCGCTCTGAAAGGCTCATCAGCGAATAGGTGGCGGTGGTGCCGCCGCGGTCGGCGACGAGCACGCCCGTCGTGCGTGTGCGCAGCTCACCCGCCCAGCGCTCCCAGCGCTCGAACACGTGATGCATCAGCCCGGTGCCACGCGTCTCGGTGAGGAACTCAGTGCGGAAGCCGATCAGGCCGCGCGCGGGCACGATGTACTCCATCCGCACCCATCCGGTGCCGTGGTTGGTCATGTGCTCCATACGCCCCTTGCGCAGCGCGAGCATCTGCGTCACCACGCCCACGTAGTCCTCGGGCACGTCGATCGAGAGGCGCTCGAACGGCTCGTTGCGGTGGCCGTCGATCTCGCGGACCAGCACGCGCGGCTGGCCGACGGTGAGCTCGAAGCCCTCGCGGCGCATCATCTCGACGAGCACCGCAAGCTGCAGCTCGCCGCGCCCCTGCACCTCCCATCGACTGGGATCCCCGGGCGGGCCCCCATCCGTGTCGAGCACGCGCAGAGACACGTTGCCGACGAGCTCGCGGTCCAGGCGCTCGCGCACCTGGCGCGCGGTGAGCTTGGAGCCCTCCCTGCCCGCCATCGGCGAGGTGTTGATGCCGATCGTGATCGACAGCGAGGGCTCGTCAACGGTGATCACGGGCAGCGGACGCGGGTCGTCGGGATCGGCGAGTGTCTCGCCGATCGTTATCTCCGCGATCCCGGCGACGGCGATGATCTCCCCCGGGCCGGCGTCCGGCGCCTCGACGCGCTCCAGCGCGTCGGTGACGTACAGCTCTGAGACCTGCGCGCGCTCGATGCTCCCGTCGGCTCGACACCAGGCCACCTGCTGGCCGCGCTTGATCTGCCCGTTACGCACGCGGCAGATCGCAAGGCGCCCGACATACGGGGAGGCGTCGAGGTTCGTCACGTGCGCCTGCAACGGATGATCTGGGTCGTACATCGGCGCCGGGATGCGCTCCACGAGCAGGTCGAGCAGCGGCGCGAGCGTGCCCTCGGTTGGGGTCGCACCCCCGGTCGCACCCCCGGTCGCGTCCCCGGTCGCACCCCCGGTCGCGTCCCCGTCCAATCCCTCCGACCCGCCGGCGGCGGCCTGGACGGCCGGCTCATACTCCAGCGTGGCGATGCCGGCGCGCGCGTTGCAGTACACGATCGGGAACTCGATCTGCTCCTCGTCGGCGTCGAGGTCGAGGAACAGCTCGTAAACCTCGTCAATCACCTCGGCGACGCGCGCGTCGGGACGGTCCACCTTGTTCACGACGAGGATCACCGGCAGGCGCGACTCGAGCGCCTTGCGCAGCACGAAGCGCGTCTGCGGCAGCGGCCCCTCGGAGGCGTCCACGAGCAGCAGCACGCCGTCCACCATCGTCAGGCCGCGCTCCACCTCGCCGCCGAAGTCGGCGTGACCGGGGGTGTCAACGATGTTGAGCTTCACGCCCTTGTAACGCAGCGATGTGTTCTTGGCGAGGATCGTGATGCCCTTCTCGCGCTCGAGATCCATCGAGTCGAGCACTCGCTCAGCCACGTCCTGGCCGACGCGGAACGCGCCCGACTGCCACAACATGGCGTCGACCAACGTCGTCTTGCCGTGGTCGACGTGAGCCACGATCGCGACGTTGCGGATGTCCTCTCTGGGAACGAGCACGGCCGGACAGGCTAGAGACTCACCGCATGTGAAGCCGATCCAAGGCGCGGATGTCTATATATACTTTTTGAAATTTTTGCGATAGTATATACTTTTTGTAGTCACTATGGCAAAATTTTGGAAAAGAACATATCCCCCTCCCACTACTTTCTGACGGTCAGCCCCCGGCCCGCCATCCCGATCGCGAAGCGCGCGAAGGCGGACGGCACACGCTCCGCGCGTGCCACGACCTCCTCCAGGGCGGCGGCGAAGCGGCGGATCTCCTGCTCCTCCACGACGAGCGCCGGGAGCGCCTTGACGACGTTCATGCGGTGCCCCGCGACCTGGCAGAGGATGCGATGCTCGTGGAAGAGGGGCCCTACGATGAGCTGGGAGAAGATGCCCGGTTGGGCGCGCTCGGCGACGTTCCAGATCGAACGACGCGCCCCGGAAGCAGGGGCGCCGAACTCGATCGCCCACATCAGACCGCGGCCGCGCACGTCGGAGACGACCTCGTAGCGGTCCACGAGCGGGCGGGTGAGCTCGAGCAGCAGCGCGCCGAGCCGCTCCGCGCGCGCCACCAGGCCCTCGGAGTCGATCACGCGCAGCGTCGCCAGAGCGGCCGCGGCGGCCAGGTCGTTGCCGCCGAAGGTCGAGCCGTGGCGCACCGCCCGCTCCATCCCGTCGAACACCTCCTCGAACGCGTCGCGCGAGACGAGCACCGCGCCGATCGGCACGAGGCCGCCGGACAAGGCCTTCGACACGCAGATCAGGTCGGGCTGCACCCCCCAGTGCTCCAGCGCGAAGAAACGTCCGGTGCGCCCGAGGCCTGTCTGCACCTCGTCGCACACCAGCAGCGCCCCGGCTTCGTGGCAGAGCCGCTGGGCGGCCTGCAGGTAGCCGTCGGGCGCGACGTTCACCCCCTTGCCCTGGATCGGCTCGACCACGAACGCCGCGACGTCCCCTCCCGCATCGCCTGCCCGAGCGCCGGTCCGGTCACGCCGTCCGTCGCCGCGCGCCGCGCCCGCCCCAGCGCGGCGCCGGCGCCGGCGCCGTCTCGCCGCTCATCGCCGCCCGCGAGCGCGCGCTCCAAAGCGTCCACGTCCCCGAACGGCACCGCCTCGCACTGCGGCAACAGCGGCCCGAACCCGTCGCGGAAGATCGCGTCGCCGTTCAGCGACAGCGCCCCGAGCGTCAGCCCGTGGAAGGCGTGCTCGGCGTAGAGGATGCGCGGGCGGCCGGTGGCGGCGCGGGCGATCTTGACGGCGGCCTCGACCGCCTCGGCGCCGGTGTTGGCGGGCACCATCGCCGCTACCGAATCGGGCGCGCGCGCGAGCAGCTGCTCGGCGAGCACGCCGCTCAGCAGCGTCACCCCGAGCTGCGGAAGGTTCGCGGTGCGCGCCGCCATCGTGTCCCGCACGGCCGCGATCGCCTCGGGATGGTTGCGGCCGATCGCGAACACCCCGTAGCCGCTGAGCAGGTCGAGATAGCGGTGACCGTCGGAGTCGATCAAATGGGCGCCCTCGCCACCCACCCATGTCCTGTCAAAACCGAGCGTGCGCACGATGCGCCCCACCTGCGGATTGAGGTGGGCGTCGTTGAGCGCCATCTCCTCGCCCGTCCTGCCGGCGAGGATCTCGTGCACCGGCGGGAGATCGCTCGGCATAGCGCTAAGCGTACGCTCGCGCGCCACCAGCCGGCCGCGCGCGCGCCGCGCGAACGGCGGCGCGAGGCGCGGGCGCGACGAGGCTCAGCCGACCCGTGAGCGGGAGCGGCGCGAGTTGCGGTTGCGCGAGGAGCGCCCCGAGGGGCCGCCCGAGGAGCGCCCCGAGGGACGGCCCGCGGATTGCGGGTGGCGGGTGGCGTCGCTCGGAAAGCCGCCGAGCTCCAGCTCGCGGTGCAGGCCGAGCTCGCCCACCATGCCGGCGAACTCACGTGCCTGTTCGTGCATCACGAACGTGACACCAACGCCCGAGGCGCCCGCGCGGGCGGTGCGCCCCACGCGGTGGACGTAGTCCTCGCGGGTGGCGGGCATGTCGTAGTTGATCACGTGGGTAATGCCGGCGACGTCGATGCCGCGCGCGGCGACGTCTGTGGCGACGAGCGTGCTGATTAGGCCCGACTCGAAGCGCGCGAGCGCCTTCTCGCGCTGAGACTGGGACTTGTCGCCGTGCATCGCGACGGCGTGGACGCTGCTCGCGGAGAGGCGCTTCACGAGCCGGTCGGCGCCGCGCTTGGTGCGTACGAACACGAGCGTGAGCCCACGCTCGGGCTCGGAGAGCTCGGCCACGAGACGATCGACCTTGCCCTCGTGAGAGACGGACACGAAGCGGTGCTCGACGGTTCCCTTGCGCTCTGCCGGGTGCGCGTGAACGTGGCGGCGAGGGTTGGTGGTGTAGGCGGCGGCCACGCGCCCCACCTCGCCCTGCAACGTGGCGGAGAAGAGCAGCGTCTGGCGCTCGCGCGAGGTCATCTTGACGATCCGGTCGACCACCGGGCGGAAGCCCATGTCGAGCATGCGATCGGCCTCGTCGAGCACGAGCAGGCGGACCTGCTTCAGGGACACCTCGCCGCGGTCGATCAGGTCGAGCAACCGCCCGGGAGTGGCCACGAGGACGTGCGCGCGCGCGGCGATGCGCGCCTGCTTGACGATCCCGGCGCCGCCGTAGACGGCGGCGATCGAGAGCGCGCGTATGTGGGCGAGCGGGCGCAGATCCTCGACGATCTGAAGCGCCAGCTCGCGCGTGGGGGCGAGCACGAGCGCGGAGGGCCGCGGGTCGCTGTCGCGCAGGCGCTCGACGAGCGGCACGCCGAAGGCGAGCGTCTTGCCCGAGCCGGTGGGCGACTGGGCGAGCACGTCGTGGCCGGCGAGCACGTCGGGAATGACCATGCTCTGCACGGCGAACGGCGCGAGGATGCCGCGCCGGGCAAGCTCGCGTGAGACGGCCTCGGATACGCCGAGGCCGGCAAAAGTTTCGGACTTCATGTTGTGGTGCTCCTTTATGGCGACCCTGTGGTCGCTACGAGAATGGAGATTCGACTGGCCCCATCCGCGCCCCTACAGAGCACCAACAAAGACAAGAACCTCACGGACGACATTTGTCGTCCGTGCCCCGCACCGTAGCAGGAAGTCCTGTCGATCCCGAGTGCCGGCCTGCGTGCCGACGGCCGGTGGTCAGGAGGCGAAGCTCTTCTGGGCTCGGCGCTCGGGGGGTACCCGCACGACGTCCCACGCCAGTCCGACGGCCTCCATCGAGCGGATCACCAGCGCTGAGATGTCGAGCTGGCGCAAACCGAAGCCGTGAAAGGCGGATGTGGGGAAGGCGTGGTGGTTGTTGTGCCACGCCTCGCCCAGGGTGAACGGGGCGAGCCACGCGAGGTTGCGCGAGTGGTCGCCGGTGTCATAGGAGCGACGGCCGAAGAAGTGGCAGAGCGAGTTGATCGAATAGGTGGCGTGGTGCAGCACGAGCATGCGCACCGCCCCGCCCCACAAGAGGCCGGTGAGGCCGGCGGCGATGGTGCCGCCGATGGCGTAGCCGAGGCCGAAGGCGGCGACCAAGCCGCCGATGGCCCATACGAAGAACGTTTTGTCGACGAACGAGACGACCGGGTCGGCGATCAGATCGGGGGCGTAGCGTTCGCGATGGCCCCGTGCCGTGTGGACGAAGAGCCAGCCGACGTGCGCGTGGGCCAGACCGCGCAGGATGCCGCGCAGGCCGGTGCCGTGGTCGACGTGGGGGCTGTGCGGGTCGCCCTCGCGGTCGGAGAAGGCGTGGTGCTTGCGGTGATCGGCGACCCACGAGATGACGGGACCCTCGATCGCGGCCGAGCCGAGCACGGCGAAGACGAAGCGCACGGCGGGGGATGTCTTGAACGACCTATGGGTAAAGAGACGGTGCAAGCCGACCGTGACCCCGAGTCCCGTGAGGAGATACATGATCGCGAGCACCACCAGGTCGGAGCCGTGAAGCAGGCCGTCCCACAGCTGCCAGGCGACGAAGCCGAGCGCGACCATCGGGCCGACCGTGATGAGCCCTGTGAGGAAGCGGTCGAGGTTCTCGATACGCGACGGGCTGGACGTCGTCCGGGGTCGGACCGTCGGCCGTGGGACGCTGGACATGAACGTCGTCGGGACCGAGCCCGTCGGCGTGGGGACCCCGGATATGAACGCCGTCGGGACCGTGCCCGTCGGCTTGGGGACGCTGGATAGAATTGGTGCTCATCGGTGTGCTCGCCGCTGGAAGGTAGCACGCCGTCGCGACGTGACGAGACGCTGCGCAATGCGGGATTACCAGGTTAACACCTTGCGAAACACTGGCCGGAGAGCCAATGCTCCTCGCCAAGACTGAGCCATTGCGACGCGAGCTCGCCACGGCGCTCCCCGAGCGGGGGTTCACTGTGCGCTTCTGGGACGGCACGGAACTGCCGGCCACGAAGGGGAGGGCGAACGGCGGCGGCAGCGCGAACCGTGGCGAGGGCAGCAACGGCGACGCGAGCGGCAAGGGCAACGGCTATGGCGGCCGTGGGCCGACGTTCACCGTGTGCTCGCCCAAGGCGGTGGCCCATCTCGTGCGCGCCCCCGGCGAGCTCGGGCTCGGCAGGGCTTATGTGGCGGGCGATCTCGAGGTGGACGACCTGGACCGCGTGATCGACCTGATCGACGACTTCGAGGAGCCCCGGATCGACAGGGCGACGCGCGCGCGGCTGGCGATCGCGGCGCTGAGGGCATGCGGGCTGACGATGCCGCCGCGAGCGCCGAAGGGCGAGCTGAGGTTGAGGGGGCGCAGTCACAGCAAGGACCGCGACGCCAAGGCGGTGCGCCACCACTACGACGTGTCCAACGAGTTCTTCGAGCTGTTCCTCGACGAGTCGATGACCTACAGCTGCGCGATCTTCTCGCGCGGGGCAGAGACGCTGGAGGAGGCCCAGCACGCGAAGCTCGACCTCGTGTGCGGGAAGCTGGCGCTGAAGGAGGGCGAGCGCGTGCTCGACGTGGGCTGCGGGTGGGGCGCGTTCGCGATCCACGCGGCGCGCGACTACGGCGTGAAGGTGGTGGGAATCACCCTGTCGCCTCCCCAAGCGCAGCTGGCGCGCCGGCGGATCGCCGAAGCGGGGCTGAGCGACCGGGTCGAGGTGCGGGTGGCCGACTACCGCGACCTGCACGGCGAGCGATATGACGCGATCGCGAGCATCGGCATGGTGGAGCACGTCGGCGAGAGCCAGATCGACGTGTACGCGCAGAAACTCGCGAGCCTGCTCGGCAAGGACGGCCGCCTGCTCAACCACGGCATCGCGCACCTGCCCCAGGGCCTCGGATACCACGGCGACTTCACCCAGCGCTACGTGTTCCCCGACGGGGACCCCCTACACCTCTCCAGGGTGCAGCTCGCGCTGGAGCGCGCGGGCTTCGTGACAGAGCACGTGGAGGAGTTCGGCCGGGACTACTACGACACGCTCAGCGAGTGGATCAAGCGCCTGGACGAGAACCTCGTGCGAGCGGAGCAACTGGCGGGCAAGGAGCGGCTGCGCGTGTGGCGGCTGTACCTGCGCTCCGCACGCAACATCTTCAAGACCGAGTTCGTGTCGATCTACCAGACGCTGGCGCGGCGCCGATAGCAACACTGAGCGCCGCCGGCGCTACGGCGTGTTGGCGTGGACCGTCGCGGAGGACCGGGAGACGTGATCGGAGCCCGCCGGCGCCGGCGCCTCCTCCGCGACCCCCTCGACCGGCAGCACCGGCAGACGCAGCCGCATCAGCGTGCCGCCCCCTGAGGCGGTCTCGGCGCTGACACTGCCGCCGTGGGCCTCGGCGACCTGGCGCACGATCGCCAGCCCCAGCCCGCTGCCGGGCAGCGAACGGGCGCTCTGCCCACGGTAGAAGCGGTCGAAGACATGCGGCATCTCGGAGGCGGCGATGCCGGGGCCGTGGTCGCGCACGGTGAGCTCGCCGTCGCTGAGCCCAACTTCGATCGCCGCATCCGAAGATCCGAACTTGAGCGCGTTGTCGAGCAGGTTCTTGACCGCACGGTCCAGCCGTGCGGGATCGCCGACGAGGAGCGTCTCCCGCAGATCCTCCTCGATGCGGGCCCAGGGAGCATGCAGGCGCGCCCGCTCGATCGTCTCGGCCACGAGCAGGTCGAAGCGCACATCCTCGCGCACCGGCGAGGGCTCCTCGCCGCGCGCGAGCTCGATCACGTCGTTGATCAACGTCGTCAGCTCCTCGAGCTGCTCGACGACGTCCGAGAGCAGGCGCTCGCGCTCGCGCTCCGGCAAGCCCGGCGACTGCTGCAGCACCTCGATGTTGGCGCGCAGGCTCGTGATCGGCGTGCGCAGCTCGTGCGAGGCGTCCGCGACGAGCCGGCGCTGAGCGCGCACCGACGCGTCGAGGGCACGCATCGAGCCCTCGAGCGCATCGAGCATCGCGTTGAAGCTGACCGCCAGACGGCTCAGCTCGCCGCCTCCGCGGCTGGGGATGCGTCGCGCCAGATCCTGCGTCTCGGCGACGTGCTCGGTGGCCTCGGTCAGACGCCGGACCGGCGCAATCGCCGCGCGACTGACCAGCGAGCCGAGAAGCGCGGCGACGGCGATGCCGCCGAGCGCGACGAGCATCAGGATCAGGCGCAGGTTCGAGAGCGTGTGGTCGACCTCGTTGAGCGAGCGCGCGATCTGAATCGCGCGCGCGGGGGTTCCGGCCGGCAGCGCGGCGGTCAGCACGCGCAGGTGGTCGGAGCCGATGTGCGTCTCGGAGAAGTAGCCGCGTGCACCCGAGCCCACAGAGCCCGAACCAGCAGCCTCCGAGCCCGCGGAGCCCGAGCCCGCGGAGCCCGAGCCCGCGAGCTTGCGCGCACGCGCGTCGACCGGCAGCATCGTGGCGCCACCGGCGGGCGTCACCAGCACACGGCCGCCGGCGCCGAGAAGCTGGATCACGCCCCTGTCCTGACCAAGTGACATCTTCGGCGTCTGCAGCAGCAGCCGGCCGGAGCGCCCGTCGTCCGCCGTGCGCGGGCGGCGGTTGTCGAGCCTGAGGATCTGCCGCAGCCGCTCCGGCGCGACACCGGGCGGCAGCGCCAGCACCGCGGGGCGACCCGGCTGGTGCAGCCCGGCGATGCCTCGCTGCACCCCGAGCGCGGTGTCGCGCAGCGAGTTGTCGATCTGACGGTGAAGTTGATCCGACACGAGCAGGTATGTGAGCGCCGAGGCGATCAGCACCGCGACGGCGACGGCCGCGGTCGCCACGAGCGTGATGCGGTGCCTGAACGTCATTGCTCGCGAAGCACGTAGCCGATGCCGCGCACCGTATGCAGCAGGCGCGGCTCGCCGCCGGCCTCGGTCTTGCGCCGCAAATAGCCCATGTAGACGCCCAACGCATTGGAGCCCGGGCCGAAGTCGTAACCCCACACGTGCTCGAAGATCACCGAACGCGTGAGCACCTGACGCGGATGGCGCAAGAACAGCTCGAGCAGCCGGAACTCGGTGCGCGTGAGCGTCAGCTCGCGCTCGCCGCGGCGAACCTCGTAGCCGAGCTCATCGAGCGTCAAGTCCGCGTAGGCAAGCGTTTCCCGGCTGCCGTCGTCCTCGCCTCCGCCGCGGCGCAAGAGCGCCCGCACGCGCGCCATCAGCTCACGCAGGGCGAACGGCTTGGCGAGGTAGTCATCGGCGCCGGCGTCGAGGCCGGCCACGCGGTCGTCAATCGCGTCACGCGCGGTCAGCATCAGCACGGGCGTGCGGTCGCCGGCGTCGCGTATGCGCTTGCACAGCTCCAGCCCACTCATGTTGGGCATCGACACGTCGAGCACGATCGCGTCGTAACCGCGCGCGGCGAGCAGCACGAGCGCCTCCGCCGCGTCGGCCGCCAGCGCCACGTCGTAGCGCTCCAGCGCCAGGGCACGCGCGAGCGCCTGACGCACCGCGGGCTCGTCGTCGACGACCAGTATCCGCGGCGCCGTGCCGGACGTGGCGCCAGCCGCCATACGGCGGCTGAGCGTGCCGGACGCGCTCATCGCAAGGCTTCCACGCTCATGACTCTCAAGCGTAGCCAGCGGAGGCGAAGAGCCTCGTAAGAGCGCCGCCCAAGTCGCGTGCTCGCCGAAGGAGCTCTTAGCCACCTCTTACACGCCGCACCCAAGATCGACAGCACAATGACGATCGAACGCGGCAGACACCCCTGGCTCAACTACCTCTTGGGCCTGCTGTGCATAGGCGCGATCGCGGCCGCCATCCTCGTCATCGGCCCCGCCTCCGGAAACCAGACCGCCACGACGCGAACCGCCAAGGCCGCGCTGGGAGTCGTCCAGTCGACCGTATCCGGCAGCGGCAACCTGCAGCCCGCCAGCCAGCTCAACCTCGGCTTCAAGACGAGCGGGACCATCACGCACATATACGTCACCCAGGGCGAGTACGTGACCGAGGGACGGCTGCTGGCCGAACTCGACCCCTCGAACGCCGAAGTCACGCTCGAACAGGCGCGCGCCGGCCTGCAGGCCGCTGAGGCCAAGCTCGCCCAGGAAGAAGAAACCGGCGGCGAACCCTCGACGTCGGGGGGCTCCACGAGCACGCCCGCGAGCACGGCGGCGAGCAGGACGAGCACGACCACCACGCCCGCGAGCAGCGCCCCGCGCGGGAGCGCGAAAGAAGGGCGCGAAAGCGAAAGCGAAGCCACCCAGCAGGGCGCAAGCAAGGAAACGAAATCCAGCTCCTCGTCATCGGGCTCCACCGTCAGCGCGGCCACGCGAGAAGCGAACCTCGCCTCCGCGCGAGCGACCGTCAAAAGCGACGAGCTGACGGTGCGGAGCGACGAAGAGGCGGTTGCGGACACCAAGCTCTACGCCCCCGAGACCGGCACGATAGTCTCGCTCTCCGGGCTGCTCGGAGAAGTCGTGTCCGCGAGCGGAACGACCCGAGCTTCGAGCGCCGGCGGCTCCTCCGGCTCATCGGGATCGAGCGCGTCCGGGGCGAGCGGCGCCTCCTCCTCGGCCCGCTCCGGGGCCGCGGCGTCCTCGTCGGGGTCCTCCGGCTCGTCGGGCTCGGGCTCCACCGGCTCGTCGAGCTCCGCATTTGCGGTGCTGAGCGACCTCTCCTCGATGCAGCTGGTGGTCCCCTTGAGCGAATCGGAAATCGGCAACGTGAAAGTCGGTCAGATCGCCACGGTGACCGTCGAAGCCCTGGAAGGCCGCAAGCTGGCCGCTCACGTCCGCGAAGTGGCGATCCTCTCCACGAGCAGCAGCGGGGTCGTGAGCTACGACGTCACCTTCCAGCTCGACCAGATGGAACCCGCGTTGAAGCCCGGGATGAGCGCGACCGCCGAAGTGGTCGTCAAGCAGGCCGAAGGCGTGAGCGTCCCGACGAGCGCCATCTCCGCCGGATCGGTGACCGTGGTGCGGGGCGGCAAGGACGTGCGCCGGCGCGTGGTGACGGGCCTGGCGGGCAACAGCTCGACGATCGTCCTGAGCGGCCTGAGGGCGGGAGAAACGGTCGTTCTGCCCGCCGCGACCAGCACGAGCTCGAGCACCAGCCTCACCTCCAGGCTCGGCAGCCGCCTCGGCGGCAGCGGTGGCCTCGGCGGCGGGGGCGGAGGCGGCTTCCCCGGCGGCGGGGGCGCGGCCTTCTTCAGAGGCGGCGGCTGATGCGGCGAGGACCGGTCATACAGGTGCACGACGTCTCCAAGACCTTCGAGCTGGGACAGATCCGGGTGCACGCGCTTCGCAACGTCTCGCTGCGCATCGACACCGGTGATCTCGTAGGGATCATGGGCAGCTCGGGCAGCGGCAAGACCACCCTGATGAACATCCTCGGCTGCCTTGACATACCCACGAGCGGCCGCTACGAGATCGACGGCGTCGACGTGAGCCGGATGGACGAGGACGATCTCGCCGACCTGCGCAACCGCAAGATCGGCTTCGTCTTCCAGAGCTTCAACCTCGTGCCGCGCACCAGCGCCATCGACAACGTCGAGCTGCCGCTCGCCTACGCCGGCCTGAACCGCGCCGAGCGGCGGCGCCGAGCCGAAGCGGCGCTGGCGGCGATGGGCATGGCCAATCGGCTCCACCACCAGCCTTCCGAGCTCTCCGGAGGCCAGCAGCAGCGCGTGGCGGTGGCCCGGGCGATCGTCACCAACCCCTCGCTGATCCTCGCCGACGAGCCGACCGGCAACCTCGACTCGCACTCAACCGAGGACGTGCTGCGCATCTTCGCGCACCTGAACGAAGAAGGTCGCACCGTGGTTCTCATCACCCACGAGCCCGACGTCGCCGACCAGACCAAGCGGGTGGTCCGCTTGAGCGACGGCGAAATCGTCGAGGACCGTCGTGCCCTCCGGGTACACGACGCCCCGCCCGTGCTGCACGCCCAGAAGTCAGCCCACCATCATCCCGCGGGGGCAGCTGCGGGGGCGGGCGTCGTGGAGGCCAAGTCGTGATCGGACCGGGAACGCTGCGCATCGCGTGGAGCGGGATCACCACCAACAAGCTGCGCTCCGGGCTGACGATCCTCGGCATGACGATCGGGGTGGCCTCCGTGATCGTGCTGATCGCCGTCGGCAACGGCTCCTCGAAGGCCGTCCAGTCGCGCATCCAGAGCCTCGGGACCAACGTGCTGATCGTGATGGGAAGCGGCGGCGGCTTTCGACTCGGCGCGCGCGCGAGCAGCGCGACGAGCATCTCGCTGACCAAGCAGGACGCCGAAGCGCTGCGGAGCCCCAGTCTCGCCCCCGATGTGAAGAGCGCCTCGCCGGTGGTCAACGCGAGCGCCGTGAAACTCGTGTACGGCAGCTCAAGCTACGAACCGTCGTCGTTCGTGGGCACCACGCCCTCCTATCTGAGCGCCCACAGCTACAAGATCGCCGAAGGCAGCTCCTTCACCTCCGCGGACGTCAGCCGGCACAAGCGCGTGGCGGTGATCGGGCAGACGGTGGCGGCCGAACTGTTCGCCGGGCAGAGCGCCGTCGGGCAGAGCGTGAAGGTCAACGGCAGCAACTTCGAAGTGGTGGGCGTGCTCGCTTCGAAGGGATCCAACGGCGCCACCAACGAGGACGACGTCGTGATGGCCCCGATCACAACCGTCCAGAACACGCTGACCGGCGTCGGGCCGATCGACTCGATCACGGTCCAAGCCACCTCGGAGTCCTCGCTCAACGCCGCCGAAGCGGAGGTCTCGACGATCATCGAGGAACGCCACAAGGTCAAGAACACCGCCGAACCCGGCTTCCAGGTCCTCAACCAGGGATCGCTGCTGGAAACGTCCAATTCCACCAGCAGCGTGTTCACCACGCTGCTCGGCGAGGTCGCCGCGATCTCGCTGCTGGTGGGCGGGATCGGCGTCATGAACATCATGCTCGTGAGCGTCACCGAGCGCACGCGCGAGATCGGCATACGCAAGGCGATCGGCGCAAGGCGCAGCGACATCCTCACCCAGTTCCTCACCGAGGCCGTGCTGGTATCCCTGATCGGCGGCCTCACCGGGGTGCTCGTCGGCGTGATCGGCAGCCAGTTCGAAATCGCCGGAGTGCGCCCCGAAGTCGCCACCTACTCGATCTTCCTGGCCTTCGGCGCGGCGGCCCTCTCGGGCCTGTTCTTCGGCACCTACCCGGCCGCTCGCGCCGCCTCCCTCAGACCGATCGAAGCGCTGCGCTTTGAGTGAGCAACCTTCCCGCCAGGAGCCCGCAATGCCCCACCAGGAGCCCGCAATGCCCCACCAGGAGCCCGCAATGCCCCACCAAGAGCCCACAGTGTCCCGCGAGGAGCCATCCATGCCAGATGACCAAGTGATCGCCGAGGACGTCGCGCCGGTCGAGGAGCGCGACGAGTGGTATGAGGAGCCCGCCGAGCCGGAATTGCCGCGCAGGCCTCGGCGGCGGCTGCTCGGTGCGGGCGGGCATCCCATCCCCCTCGCGCTGCTCGGCGTGCTGCTGACCGCCTGCGGGTTCATCGGGGGCGTGCTCGTCGAGAAGGGGCAGGGCTCGTCGGGCTCGTCGGCCGGCTCGGCGGCGAGCTTCGCCTCGCGCTTCGCCGCCCTGCGCGGGGGCGCCTCGGGCGCGAGCGCCCGTTCCGGGTCAGGCGCGAGCGCCCGTTCCGGGTCAGGCTCCGCGGGGGGCGCCTTCGGCGGGTCCTCGGGATCGGGCGCCGGCTTCACCCGACCGACCGCCGGCACCGTGGCGTACCTCGCCGGGAGCACGCTGTATGTGACCAACGCGGAAGGCAACACCGTGAAGGTGACGACCTCGGCCGGCACAACCGTGACCAAGAGCGTCAAAGCGACCGTCAAAGGCATCCACCCCGGCGAAACGGTGACCATAACCGGCGAAACCGGCGCGGGCGGCACGGTCAGCGCCGAAGCGATCAGCGTCGGCTCGAGCGGCGGCGGCCTCGCCGCGCTGTTCGGCCGCTCCGGCGCGCGCGGCGGCTCAGGCGGCGGCAGCTCCAGCGGCGGCAGTGGCGGTGAACCGGCGCTGTTCGGAGGCTGACCGTGTAAAAGTGGACGTCTCGAAGCAACCTCGACAGCCGGACGACTCCGTCAGCGTGGTGGTCGCCGGTCGGCTCGACCGCCCGCGCCACCGATGGCGGGGGCCACCGGCAGAAGACTGAACATCGACAAAGGAACCAGATGCCTCACACCAACACCAGAAGCCGCGGACCAGCGGCCGCCGCGCTGCTGATCGTGCTGCTGGCCTGCATCGGCCTGGCGGCGTGCGGCGGCTCGTCGAGCACCACATCCTCAAACACCAACGCGGCTTCCACCGGTACGGCCTCGACGGGCGCCTCTTCGACCGGTTCGAGCACCTCCACGCCGGGAACCGGACGCGGCCCGGCTCGGTTCGCGGCGATGCGCGAATGCCTGCAGAAGAGCGGCGTCACGCTCCCGCCGCGCACGTCCGGCAGCGGCCGCCCGCCCGGAGCGGGCGGAGCGGGCGGCTTCCTCGGCGGCGGCGCGAAGGCCGGCGAAGGCAGCGGCGCCGGCGGCGGTCCGGCGCTGCCCAAGGGCGTCACGCGCGCGCAGTTCGAAGCCGCCCTGAAGAAGTGCGGCGGCGGCAATTTCGGAGCACGCTTCGGCAGGCCGGGCGGCCCCGGCGTCCGCCGGGTGGGCAGCCCCGTCTTCAGGCAGGCGCTCGCGAAGTACGCCTCATGCCTGCGTCAGAACGGCGTCAACGTGCCTGTCCCCAACACGTCCGGCAAGGGCCCCGTCTTCAGCACGAAGGGCCTCAACACGAGCAGCCCGCAGTTCAGATCCGCCACGACGAAGTGCCGTGGCGCGCTGATGGGCGCGTTCCGGCGGCCGCCGACCTCTCGTTAGTTCCGTGGCCACCACAGGGTCGCCCTACGCGCGCGCGTGGGGTGGCCCTTTTCGAGCAACCATCACGACGTCCTCGCGCGCGCGCGCGCACGCGCGTGGCACCCCAATTCGGAGGACACCGTCGCGAGGCCGCCTCGCGCGCGCACGCGCACGCGCGAGACCCCCCTTAGATTGGAGTGACCCCCCTACTCGAGGCTTGCCATCACATGCTTGAGGACCGTGTAGTCCTCGAGGGAGTAGACGCTCAGGTCCTTGCCATACCCGGACTCCTTGAACCCGCCGTGGGGCATCTCGGAGACGAGCGGGATGTGGTCGTTGATCCATACGCAGCCGAAGCGCAGGGCCTTCGAGACCCGCAAAGCCCTCCCCACGTCGCGGGTCCATACCGAGGAGGCGAGGCCGTAGCGGGTGGAGTTGGCCCAGACGATGGCCTGGGCCTCGTCGGTGAAGCGCTGGACGGTGATGACGGGGCCGAATATCTCATCACGGATCATCTCGTCGTCCTGCCGGAGACCGGCGACCACGGTCGGCTCCAGGTAGAAGCCCTCGCGCGAAGGCTGGGCGCCGCCGGTGACGACCTCGGCGCGCACGGGGCGGCGCTCCAGGAAGCCCTCCACGCGCTTGCGCTGACGCTCGGAGTTGACGGGCCCGAGCGTGGTGTCGGGGGCGAGCGTGTCGCCGATCACGAGACCCCGAGCCTGCTCTGCCAGCCCGGCTACGACGTCGTCGTACACCTTCTCGCCCGCCAGCACCCGGGTCGCGGCGGTGCAGTCCTGGCCGGCGTTGTAGTAGCCGGTGCCGGCGATCGTCTCCATCGCGCTGTCCAAATCGACGTCGTCGAAGACGATCACCGGCGCCTTGCCGCCGAGCTCCAAATGCACGCGCTTGAGAGAGTCGGCGGCTGTGCGCGCGACGTGCTTGCCGGTGGCGAGAGAGCCGGTGAGCGAGATCATGTCGACGTCGGGGTGCTCGATCAGCGCCTGGCCCGTGGGCTCGCCGGGGCCCATCACCACGTTGAGGACGCCCGCGGGCAGGATGTCGGCCGCGAGCTCCGCCATCCGCACGGTCGTCACGGGCGTGGTGTCGGCGGGCTTGAGCACCACCGTATTGCCCGCGGCGAGCGCCGGGGCGATCTTCCAGATCGCCATCATCAGCGGGTAGTTCCACGGGGTGATCTGGCCCACCACGCCGACGGCCTCGCGGCGCACGAACGAGGTGTAGCCCCGCATGTACTCGCCGGCGGCGCGGCCCTCCAGGCAGCGCGCGGCGCCCGCGAAGAAGCGCAGGTTGTCGGCCATCGCGGGCAGCTCGTCGCGCGAGACGGCCTCGATCGGCTTGCCGGCGTTGAGCGCCTCCAGACGCGCGATCTCCTCGCCGTGCTCTTCGAGCGTGCCGGCCAGTCCGAGCAGGGCGAGCGAGCGTTCGGCGGGCGTCGCTTGCGACCAGCCCTCGAACGCGCGGCGCGCCGCCTTCACCGCACGGTCGACGTCCTCGGCGGTGGACACCGGCGCGCGCCACAGCTCCTCGGCGGTGGCGGGGTTGAGCACCGCCATCGTCTCCCCGCCCGAGCCCGCCACCGACTCGCCGTCGATGAGGTTGCGAAGGGTGGGTGTGGCGGTGGCCATGGCGCTTGCCTCCTTGAATCTTTCGTGGGGTCCTACGGGAGCCGGCTTTTTTGGGGGATTGCCGTTCTATCCGGGCGCCCTGAACGCGCCCCGTCGGGGAAGACGGGCGTGGCGAGCGCGTGCGCTACCGCCGGGTGGACGATCTCGCCCTCTTGGATGTTCACGCCCTGGCGCAAGGCCTCGCTGCGCTGGATCGCCTGCTCCACCCCCGCGGCGAGCTCGATGACGTAGGGGAGCGTGGCGTTCGTGAGCGCGTAGGTGGAGGTGATGGGCACGGCGCCGGGCATGTTGGTGACGCAGTAGTGGGTGATCCCGTCCAGCTCGAAGGTGGGGTCGGAGTGGGTGGTGGGCCGCGAGGTCTCAAAGCAGCCGCCCTGGTCGATCGACACGTCCACGAGCACCGCGTGGCGCTTCATCGGGACGAGCTGCTCACGCGAGATCACGTGCGGGGCGCGCCCCCCGTGGACGAGCACCGCGCCGATCACGAGATCCGCCAGGGGGAGCATCTCCTCGATCGCGAGCGCGGAGGAGTAGACGGTGGAGGCACGGCCCCCGAACGCCACTTCGAGCTCGCGCAGGCGGTCGATGGAGCGGTCGAACACGAACACGTCGGCCTGCATCCCGATGGCGATGAAGGCGGCGTTCATCCCCACCACGCCGGCGCCGATCACGAGCACGGTGGCGGCGGCGACGCCGGGGACGCCGCCGAGCAGGATGCCGCGCCCGCCCATCGGCTTCTCGAGCATGAACGCGCCGGCCTGCGTGGCGATCTTGCCCGCCACCTCGCTCATCGGAGCCAGCAGCGGCAGGCGGCCGTCCGCGTCCTCGACCGTCTCATACGCGATGCAGGTGGCGCCGCAGCGGCGCAGTCCCTCGGCGAGGGCGGGCTCGGCGGCGAGGTGCAGGTAGGTGAAGAGCGTGTGGCGCTCGCTCAGCAGCGCCACCTCGGAGGGTTGGGGCTCCTTGACCTTGAGGATCAGCTCGGCCCGCTCGAAGATCGCCTCGGCGGTGTCGAGGATCTTGGCGCCCTGCGCGTGCAACCGGGCGTCTGAGATCGCGCTGCCCTCGCCCGCTCCGGCCTGGACCAGCACCTCGTGTCCGCGCGAGCACAGCTCGCGCACCCCGGCGGGGGTGATCGCGACGCGGTACTCGTCGGGCTTTATCTCCGTGGGCACTCCAACTCTCACCGGGAACGCCCCCTATTGACGCGGGAACGAACAGCGGTCCCAAAAAAGAATCCACGAGAAGGCCTCATCGCGCGAGCTCCCGTCCCCGCAGCGCGAGCCAGAACTCGATCCTGTCTCGCGCCTGCGAGAAGTCGCGCCCGGTGAGCGCCTCGACGCGCTTGATGCGATAGCGCAGCGTGTGGCGGTGGCAGTAGAGAACCTGCGCCGCCTTCTCCCAGTGGCCGTTCTGTTCGATGAACACGTCCAGCGAGCGCAGCAGCTCGTCGCCGTACTCGCCCTCGTCGGACTCCACCGGCCCGAGCACGCTCTGGCAGTAGGAGGCGAGCGCCTCGTCGTCCTGCAGGGAGAGCAGCAGCTGGAAGGCGCCGAGGTTCTCGTACGTCGCGACCTCCGGGGCGGCGCCGTTGGCGAGGCGCACCGCCTCCAGCGCGCAACGCGCCTCGTGGAAGCTGCGCCTCAGCATGTGCGTGGGAGCAGGCCTGCTCGCCGCGGCCCGCACTTCGCCGAAGCGCGCGCGCAGCTCCGCGCGCACGCGCCTTGCGAGCTCGATCGGGTCGGCGGTGGAGTCATGCTCGCCAGGTGGGGCCCCGTGCGCGTGCGCGGGGGCGTGCGCGAGGGCGTGCGCGTGCGCGTGCGCGGGGCGTCGCGGGGGCGTCCGCGTGCGCGGGGGCGCGCGTGCGCGGGGGCGTGCGCGCGCGCGTGCGCGTGCGCGGGGCTCGGCTCCGGGCAGTCCACGACGGCGCAGAGCAGACCGTTGCGCAACGCCACCAGCGCGTGGACTCCCAGCCGCTCGAGGATCGCCTCCAGGCCGGCGGCCGCGGCGGCCGGCTCGCGCAGCGCGAAGGCGAGCACGGCGGCGTGTTCGCCGATCCCGAACGGCCGCAACCGCGCCTGCAGCTCCTCGGGGTAGAGCCTCCCGGTGAGCGCCTCGGCGAGCACGTCGCCCGCCATGTTGCGCTGCAACAGCTCGTAGCGCTCGTTGAGCAGCTGCGCGAACACGCGCTCGGTGACCGCGATGAACGGCAGCTCGTAGGGCACTTCGAACAGCGGGAAGTTGAGCTTGCGCGCGGTGTTGAGGATCGCGGCGGGCAGCTTCTTGTGGACGATAGCCCGTGCCGAATCCGAGCCCGGCGATCTCGTGGGAGGCCAGGCGCTCGACGAACTCGTGCTGGAGCTTGGCGCTCGTGAGCTGCAGGCCGGTGCTCAGCAACAGCTCGCCCCCCCGCAGCCACGGCGTGGGATCGAGCAGCTCGGTGCTGTGTACCCAGCGCACCGAGGCGTCCGCGTTTTCCTCGCCGGTGGCGAGCGTCAAGCCCAGCTCCGCCACGAGGCTATCGACGGTCAGCATGGCCGCCTACCTGTGGCCGAGCCGCTCCCACGCCTCGGTCAATACGGGGCGCAGGATGCTCTCGATCTCCTCGAACTGCTCGGGGCCGGCGATCAGCGGCGGGGAGAGCTGCACGATCGGGTCGCCGCGATCGTCGGTGCGGCAGATGAGGCCGCGCTCGAACAGAGCGCCTGAGAGGAAGCCGCGCAGGAGCTCCTCGGACTCGTGCGCGTCGAACGTCTCCTTGGTGTTCCTGTCCTTGACGAGCTCGATCGCGTGGAAGTAGCCGGCGCCGCGCACGTCTCCCACGATCGGGATGTCGCGCAGGCCCTCGAGCATGTCGCGGAACTCGCCCTCGTGGGCCAGCACGTGCTCGCCCAAGCGCTCGCGCTCCATCACGTCGATGTTGGCCATCGCCACCGCACACGCCATCGGGTGCCCACCGAAGGTGAAGCCATGGGTGAACATCGCGCGCGCGTGCAGGAACGGCTCGGCCACCCGGTCGGAGGCGATCACCGCGCCCATCGGCGCGTACGCGGAGGTCATGCCCTTGGCGACGGTCATCATGTCCGGCTCGCACCCGTAGCGCTCGCACCCGAACCAGTGCCCGAGCCGCCCGAAGCCGCAGATCACCTCGTCGGAGATGAGCAGCACGCCGTGGCGGTCGCAGATCTCGCGCACCCTCTGGAAGTAGCCCTCCTGCGGCACGAAGCAGCCGCCGCCGTTCTGCACCGGCTCGAGGATCACCGCGGCGACCGTGTGGGGACCCTCGAACAGGATCGCCTCCTCGATCGCGTCCGCCGCCCACAGCGGATCGCGGTCTTCTCTCCAGCGGTAGGAGTTGGTGTTCGCCACGTGCCTGCCCCCCGGCGTGAGCGGCTCGAAGGGCTCGCGCAGGGGTGGCAGTCCGGTGGCGGTGAGCGCTCCCATCGAGGTGCCGTGATAGGCGAGGTAGCGCGAGACGATCTTGTGCCTGCGCGGCTCCCCGCACGCGGCGTGGTAGGCCTTGGCGAGCTTCCACGCCGACTCCACCGCCTCCGAGCCGCCGGACACGAAGAACACGCGGTTCAGATCGCCGGGGGCCAACGCGGCGATGCGCGCGGCCAGTTCGATCGAGGGCGGGTGCGCGTAGCTCCAGTTGGTGTAGAAGCCGAGCCGCCCCGCCTGCTCGGCCGCCGCCTCCCCCATCTCCGCGCGACCGTGGCCGACGTTGACGCAGTACAGCGCCGAGAGTCCGTCGAGGTAGCGCTTGCCGTGAGTGTCGTACACGTAGCAGCCCTCTCCCCGCTCGATCACGGGCACCTCGGCGTGGTCGTAGGCGCCCATCCGCGTGAAGTGCATCCACAGATGGCGCTTGGCGAGCGCCTGCAGGTCAGCTCCGCCGGGACCCCCCGCGGTCGGGGTCGTGCCGGCTGCGATCGGCCTGTCTGTCGCCGGTGGATGGGTGGCCATCTCGCTCACTCCTCTGCTCGAAACCGGTGGGACTCCCTCACATAGACACCTGGGACAACGGTATCGCTCGCACTTGTGCCTCTCAATGCGCCACTCGTTCAACACATCGTCTACCCGTTGTACGAGATGTACAAAACATTTGCGACTTCTTGGCGATTGCGACCCTTGTGAATGCCCTGAGCCGGTCCTACGCTTCGTGATTGTGACGATCGACACACGTGCCAGTGGCGAGGTCGTGGACAAGGGTCTGAAGAAAGACGCGATCGGCTACCTGTCGAATCTCGTCATCGGGGTGGCCTCCACGGCTCCCGCCTACTCGCTGGCGGCGACGCTTGGGTTCATCGTCGCCGTCCAGGGCGTCGGCATCCACGCGCCCGCGGTGCTGCTCGTGGCGTTCGTGCCGATGCTCCTGATCGCCGGCGCCTACCGCGGCCTGAACCGCGCCGACCCCGACGCGGGCACCACGTTCGCGTGGACCACGCGCGCGCTCGGCCCCGGCCTGGGGTGGGTGAACGGCTGGGCGATCTTCCTCGCCGACGTGCTCGTGATGGCCTCGCTCGCCCAGATCGCGGGCATCTACACGTTCAAGCTGTTCGGTTGGACCTCCGCCGGCGAATCGACCGGCGCGATCATCGCCGCGGCGGTGGTGTGGATCGCCGTGATGACCTGGATCTGCTACCGCGGCATCGAGCTCTCCGCGCGCATCCAGCAGATTCTGCTGTCGGCCGAGATCGTGATCCTCGGCGTGTTCGCGGTGGTGACATTTGTGAAGGTCTACGCCAACCATCCCGCCGGCTCGATCGAGCCGGCGCTCACCTGGTTCAACCCGTTCGAGCTCAAATTCAGCGCGCTCATCGACGGCGTGCTGCTCGGCCTGTTCATCTACTGGGGATGGGACTCCGGGGTGGCGGTCAACGAGGAGTCCGAAGACGCCAACGAGGGTCCCGGTCGCGCGGCGGTGATGTCGACGATCCTGCTCGTCCTGATTTACGTGATCGTGAGCGCCGCCGGCCAGTCGTACGGGGGGACCGGATTGTTGACCAACGAAGCCAACCAGAGCGACGTGCTGAGCGTGCTCGGGACAGGCGTGTTCGGCAAACCGTGGGACAAGCTGTTGATCATCGCGGTGCTCACCTCCGCCTCAGCGTCCACCCAGACGACGATCCTGCCGACCGCGCGCACGACGCTGTCGATGGCCTACTGGAAGTCGATCCCGAAAGCGTTCGGGCGGGTCCACGAGCGCTACCTGACCCCAAGCTTCTCGACCCTGCTGATGGGCGCCGCGTCGATCGCGTGGACGGTCGTGATCCTCAACCTCTCCGAAAGCGCCCTGTCGGACTCGATCACCGCGATCGGCTTCCCGATCTGCTTCTACTACGGCTTCACCGGGATCGCCTGCGCCGTGTACTACCGCCACGAGCTGAAGAGGAGCGCGCGCGACTTCATCCTGCTCGGCCTCGCCCCGCTGATCGGCGGGCTGATGCTGTTCGGCGTCGCCGGCTACGCCGCCGTCTACTACGGCGAATCCGCCCACGTCGAATCCAAACCGATCCTCGGCATCACGCTGCCGATCTGGATGGGCATCGGCGGGCTCTTGATCGGCGTGGTCCTGATGCTGGTCTCCCGAGGCTGGTTCCGCGAGTACTTCTCGCGCAAGCTCGAGACGGTCAAGCCCGGCCTGTTCGAGGAGCCCGTGGAGCACGCCCCGGCGCGGTTTTGAGCTGCCTGCCATGGCGGGCTTCGCCGTCCCCGAGATCCTAAGTTCAAGGCCCGCTTGCGTCGCACCACCCGCCTATGCGGACCCGCCTGAGCGCTGCTGTTGCGCGGAGAGGAGGTAGGCGACCGCGCCGTCGAGCGTCGCGAGCTTCGGGTAGTCGCGCTCGGGGATGTCTATGCCGGTCTGCTCGTGCACCGACACCACGACGTTGAGGAAGTCGATCGAGTCGATGTCGAGCTGCTCGGCCAGCTCGGCGCCCGGGTCGAGCGCCCCGGGATCGGTATCGGGAGCGACGTCGGTCAAGGCCTGAATCAACACCGCCCGCAGTTCCTGCCCTCTCATAGCTCCTCCGGTCTCTGCAGCCGGCGGTCGATCAGGGCGAGGAAGCGGCTTCCGGCGTGACCGTCGCTCGCGCGATGGTCGGCCGCGAGCGTCGCGTACACGACCGGCCGAGCGCCCACCATACCGTCGGCGGCCCACGGTCGCTCGCGAATCCCGCCGAACCCGACGAGCGCCACCTGCGGCGGGTAGATCACGCCGTGAACGAGGTCCACTCCGCGCTCGCCGAGATTGGTCACCGTGATCGTCGGATCGGACATCTCCGAGGCGCGCAGCCGGCCGCCCCGCGCGCGCCGCACGAGCTCGCGCAGGCCCGCCATCAGCTCGTCGAGACTCTTGCGGTCGGCGTCGTGCAGGGCCGGCGCGATCAGGCCTCCGCCGCGCAGCGAGATCGCCACGCCGAGATGAACGCCGCCGGCCGAGTGAAAGGCGTCGTCGACCCAGAAGCCGTTCATGGCGGGCGTCTCGGCGACCGCTCGGGCCACGGCGCTGAGCAGCAGCACCGAGGGCAGCAGGCGGTCCGCCGGCGATCGTTTGAGGTTCTCCTCGCCGAGCCACTCCAGCGCCCGGCTCATGTCGATCCGGGTCTCCAGGTAGTAGTGGGGTATCTCGCGCTTGGAGCGCGCCATCAGCGCTCCGATCGCCGCGCGCATCGCGGCCTGGCGGTCGGCGGGCTCCGCGGCCGGCGCGCCGGCGGCAGGCGAGGTCGCGGGAGGTGGCTGAGTGGTCGGCGACGGCGCGGGAGATGGCCTGGGGGTGGGCGTGGCCGGCGCGGGCGCGGGCGCGGGGGCAGCGCTCGCCGCACGTTCGACGTCGGCCTTCGTGATCGCCCCGTCCGGTCCGCTGCCGGCGACGGCGTCCAGATCGACGCCGAGCTGCTCGGCCACGCGTCGTGCGACCGGGGAAACCCGCAGGCGATGCTCGGGCGGCACCGGCTGGGATTGCGGCGGCGTGGCGGCGGCCGGCGGCGGCGATGGTGGCTGCGTGACCGCGGGCCCTGCCGGTGGCGGCGGCCCTGCCGGAAGCGGCGTCGTCGGAGGCGGCTCGCCCAACTGCGACGGCGTGGCGGCCGGCTCGGCCGGTTCTCGCGACGGCGGCCCCCCTTCGGCCGACGGAGCCTGCAGCGTCGCGAGCACGGTTCCCACCGGCACGCGCGTGCCCTCGGCGACGAGCAGCTCGTCGATCACGCCGTCCTCGAAGATCTCGACTTCGATCTCGGCCTTGCTGGTGTCCACGACGGCGACGATGTCGCCGCGCTTCACCGCATCCCCCGGTTTCACGCGCCATTCGAGCAGGGCGCCGGACTCCATGTCGGCGCCCAGCGACGGCATCCGGAACTCAGCCACCGGCCCCCACCATCCGCTTGACCGTGGCCACGATCGTCTCCGCCTGGGGGAGCGCCGCCTGCTCGAGGTGCCGCGCGTAGGGCATCGGCACCTCGGCGCCGCAGATGCGCTCCACCGGAGCGTCGAGCTCGTAGAAGGCCTGCTCCATGATGCGCGCGCTGACCTCGGCGGCAAGGCTCCCCGAGCGCCAGCCCTCGTCCACGATCACCGCGCGATGGGTGCGAGCGAGCGACTCGATCACCGCCGTGTCGTCGAGCGGGCGCAGCACGCGCAGATCGATCACCTCGGCCTCGACGCCCGCCCCGGCGAGCTCCTCGGCGGCGGTGAGCGCCGTCTGAAGCGTGCCGCCGTAGGCGATCAGGGTCGCGTCGGCGCCGGGCCGGCGGACCGCCGCGCGCTCGATGTCGCAGCCGCCGGCGTCGGGCTCAAGCTCGCCCTCCATGTTGTAGAGCGAGCCGTGCTCGAAGATCAGCACCGGGTTGGGATCGGCGAGCGCCGGCGTGAGCATCCCGCGGGCGTCGGCGAGCGTCGCCGGCGCGAGCAGCCGCAGACCGGGGATGTGCGCCAGCCAGCCCTCCAGGCTGTGGGAGTGCTGCGCGGCGACCTGGCGCCCGGCGCCGGTGGTCATCCTGATGACGAGCGGGATCTGGAACTGGCCGCCGGACATGTGCGTGATGGTGGCGGCGTTGTTCATGATCTGGTCGAGCGCGAGCAGGCAGAAGTTGACGGTCATCACCTCCACGATCGGGCGCATCCCGCCCATCGCGGCGCCGATGCCCGCGCCGACGAACGCCGACTCCGACAGAGGCGTGTCGCGAATCCGAACGGGACCGAACTCGTCGAGCAGGCCCTTGCTGACGCCGAAGCAGCCGCCGTACGCGCCCACGTCCTCGCCCATCATGAATACGCGCTCGTCGGCGAGCAGCGCCTCGCGGATCGCAGCCCGCAGCGCCTCTCGGTAGGTGATCTGGGTGGTTGCCCGGGCGCTCACGGGGCCGGCTCCCAATAAAGAAAGCGCTCGAGGTCCTCCACCGGCTCGAGTGTGCCTGCCTCGGCGAACTCGATCGCCGCCTCGATCTCCTGTGCGATCGACCGCTCCAGCTCGGCGAGGTCGTCGTCGCTGAGCAGCCCCGCCTCCCGCATCTCGCCGGTGAGCGCGGGGATCGGGTCGTGGGCCTTGAAGCGCTCGATCTCCTCCTTGGAGCGGTAGATGTCCGGGTCGTACATCGAGTGCGCGCGGAAGCGGTAGGTGCGCAGCTCCAGGAAGCACGGCCGGTCGCCGTCGCGGACCTCCGCGGCGGCCCTGCGCGCCGCCTCCTGCACGGCGAGCACGTCCATGCCGTCGACCGACCAGGCCGTCATCTCATAGCTCGCGGCCTTCAGCGCCAGGTCGGTCTCCGACTCGTAGCGCTCGATCGCGGTGCCCATCGCGTAGAGGTTGTTCTCGCAGCAGAACAGCACCGGCAGGCTCCACAGCGCGGCGAGGTTCATCGACTCGTGGAACTCCCCCTCGGCCACCGCTCCGTCGCCGAAGAAGCAGGCCGTCACGCGGCGGCGCCCCTGGAGCTTGTCGGCGAGCGCGAGCCCCACCGCCAGCGGCAGCCCGCCCGCGACGATCGCGTTGCCGCCGTAGAAGCGCGTGGCGGCGTCGAACAGGTGCATCGACCCGCCGCGCCCGCGCGAGCAGCCCTCGAGCTTGCCGTACATCTCCGCCATGATCGACTCCGCCGAGACGCCCCGCACGAGCGCGTGGCCGTGCTCGCGATATGTGGCGACGATCGCGTCGTCGGGGTCGAGCGCGTCCATCACCCCCACCGCCACCGCCTCCTCGCCGATGTAGAGGTGCATGAAGCCGCGGATCTTCGCCGCGCTGTAGAGCTCCACGCACTTCTCCTCGAAGCGGCGCACGCGCAGCATCTGGCGCAACAGACGCAACCCGAGATCGCGCTCGATCTGCCGGCCGGCGCTCGTCATGCGCTCGCCTCCACGGTGGAGGTGTCCCCCTCGGGGAGTCCCAGCTCGCGCGCCTTCAGCAGCCGGCGCATGATCTTGCCGCTGCGGTTGTGGGGGATCGCCTCCACGAAGTCGATCTCGCGCGGCGCCACCGCCGCTCCCAGCCGCCGCCGCGCGAACGCGAGCAGCTCGCGCCGCAGCTCATCGTCCGGCTCGAAGCCGGGAGCGGGAGAGACGAACGCCTTGACGATCTCCCCCGCCACGGGGTCGGGCTTGCCGATCACGCCCGCCTCGGCCACCGCGGGATGCTCGAGCAGCGCGCTCTCCACCTCGAACGGTCCGATCAGGTGGCCTGCGGACTTGATGAGATCGTTGCCACGACCCACGAACCAAAACCAGCCGTCGTCGTCACGACGGACGAGGTCTCCGGTCAAATACCAACCGCCGGCGAAGCACTTGCGATAGCGCTCCTCCTCGCCAAGGTAGCCGCGGAACATCGACGGCCAGCCCGGCCGCAGCACCAGCTCGCCCTGCTCGTCGGCGCGCTCCACCAGCTCCAGCGTTCCGTCGGCGGCGAGCACCGGGGCGCCCTCCTCGTCGCGTCGCGCCACCGCCGCCTCGATGCCCGGCAGCGGGCGTCCCATCGATCCGGGACGCACCTCCATCGAGCGGTAGTTGGCGACCATGATGCCGCCCGTCTCGGTCTGCCACCAGTTGTCGTGCACGGGCATCCCGAACGCCTGCTTGCCCCACAGCACCGCCTCGGGGTGCAGCGGCTCGCCGACGCTCGCCACGAAGCGCAGCGAGCTCAGGTCGTACTCGCGGGCCACCTCCGCGCCGAGGCGCATCAGCATCCGCAGCGCCGTGGGCGCGGTGTACCAGACGTTCACGCGCTCGTCCTGGAGGATGCGGTACCAGCGCTCGGCGTCGAAGTCGGCTTCGTCGACGATGCTCGTCACCCCGAGCGTGAGCGGCGCGATGATGCCGTAAGAGGTGCCGGTCACCCAACCGGGATCGGCCGTGCACCAGAAGATGTCGCCGGGGCGCAGATCGAGCACCATGCGCCCCGTCGCGCGATGCGCCACCACCGCCTCGTGCACGTGGACGGCGCCCTTCGGCATCCCCGTGGTGCCGCTCGTGAAGTGCAGCAGCGCCATCTCCTCAGGCTCGGTGGCGGCGATCTCGCATCGCTCGTCCGCCGCGCGCATCAAGCGGCGAAAGTCGCGCACGTCGGGGATCTCCGCGATCTGCGCTTCATCTCCGGCGAGCAGCACATGCGCGAGTCCCGGCAGGCTCGAGCGCGACTGCGCCACCTTGCGGCGATAGAGCGAGGGGGTCGTGACCAGCACCCGCGCGTCGCCGAGCCGCAGGCGCTGCTCGACCGGCTCGGGGCCGAACGCCGAGAACAGCGGGCAGAACACGCTCCCGTGCTTGAGCGTGCCGAGCGCCGTGACGTACAGCTCGGGGATCCGTCCGGCGAGCACGAACACGCGCTCGCCGCGCTTGACCCCAAGCGCCTCGAGCACGCCCGCGAAGCGGTCGGTCTGCTCTCGCAGCTCGGCGTATGTGAGCTGGCGCACGTCAGCGCCCTTGCCGAGGAAGCGCAGCGCCGGCGTCGCGGCGAGCGGGCCGCCGGCATGGCGATCGACCGCCTCGTAGGCGATGTTCAGCCCGCCGCCCGGCAGGCCCGCGAGCTCCGCGCGGGCCTGCTCCCAGGAGAACTCCGCGCACGCGCGCTCGTAGTCGGCCATGTTCGGCCGCGGGGGGTACGGCCGAGCGGCCATGTTCGCCGGGGATGCGTCCGGCTGAGCCCGCCGGGCTCGCAACCGGCTCGGAAGCTCGCTCGACGGTCGCATCCACCAACAGTAACCGCGGCCGGCGGACTTCTATACGTAGTTTTTCGCGAGTCGGCGCGGGATGTGGACGGATGCGCCCGAGCGGGGCAAACGCGACAGTCCAGGAGACAATCGACGCCTGAAGAGGCGAGGAGGTGGCCGATGCCTGAGGGAACGTTCACGGGAAGGGTCGCGCTTGTGAGCGGAGCGGGCTCGGGGATCGGCAGAGCCACCGGCAGGGTAATGGTGGTCGACGCGCCATGAGCGAAGCGACGGGCAAGCCTCGCACGGGCGCGGTCACCTCGCTGAAGGACCCGCCGGCGTTCGCGCCGGATGCGGTTCGCTTCAGAGACCGCCATGACGCCGGGCGACGGCTCGCGGCGCTGCTGGAGCCATATCGCGACGAGCGGCCGGTGGTGGTGGGCATTCCGCGGGGAGGGGTGCCGGTGGCCGCCGAGGTCGCGCGGGCGCTCGGCGCGCCGCTCGACGTCGCGGTGGTGCGCAAGATCGGCGCGCCGCAGAACCCCGAGTACGCGATCGGAGCGCTCGCCGAGGGCGGCGTGCACGTGCTCAGCGAGGGGGCGGTGCGCGCGCTCGGGATCTCCGAGGTCGAGCTGCGGTCGCTCATCGCGCGTACCGACCGCGACCTGAGCGAACGGCTCCGGCGCTACCGCGGCGCGCGCGAGCCCGTCGAGCTCAGCGGTCGCACGGCGATCCTCGTCGACGACGGCCTCGCGACGGGCAGCACCGCCCTCGCCGCGCTTGGGTCGTTGCGCAAGCGCGGCGCCACGCGCCTGATCCTCGCGGTGCCGGTCGCGGCGCCCTCCTCGGCACGGGCGCTGCGTGACCACGCCGAGGAGGTCGTGTGCGTCGAGACGCCCGAGGACCTGTGGGCCGTGGGCTACTGGTATGAGGACTTCCAACCGACCACCGACGAGGAGGTCACGGCGCTCCTGGCCGAGAACCGCGGCGCGGTCGCGGTCGCGGAGTCGCCCGACGCAGGGGAAGACCTCAATGCAGGGGAAGCGCTCGACGCCGGGGAGTCGCCCGACGCAGGGGAAGCGCTGGACGCCGGGGAAGCGCTGGACGCCGGGGAAGCATCCGACGCCGAGGAAACGGTCACCCACCGAGTGAGCATCCCGGCGGCCGCAGACGTGTCGCTGGAGGGCGAGCTCACCGTACCCTCGCGCGCGCGGGGCGTCGTGGTGTTCGCACATGGCAGCGGCTCCAGCCGCCTCAGCCCGCGCAACCGCGCCGTCGCCGCGGAGCTGGCCGGCGCGGGCTTCGCCACCCTGCTGCTCGACCTGCTCACCCCGAGCGAGGAGAGCGATCGAGGCAACGTCTTCGACATCGACCTGCTCGCCTCGCGACTCACGGCGGCGAGCGCATGGTTGGGCGCACGCGCGGACGTCGGGGCGCTGGCGCTCGGCTACTTCGGCGCCAGCACGGGCGCAGCGGCCGCCCTGACCGCCGCCGCCGAGCTGGGCGAGCGCGTGAGCGCGGTGGTGTCCCGCGGCGGACGCCCGGATCTCGCACGCGACCTCGGCGCGGTGCAAGCGCCGACCCTGCTGATCGTGGGCGGCGAGGACCGTCAGGTGCTCGAGCTCAACCGCGAGGCCCAGCGCCAGCTTCGCTGCCCGAGCGAGCTGGCGGTGGTGCCCGGCGCGACGCACCTCTTCGAAGAGCCCGGCGCGCTCGAGCAGGTCAGCCGCCTGGCCATCGAATGGTTCAGAGCTCGGCTGCGGTCGGCTTGATCTTCACGCGTCGACTTATCCTCAGGCCGCGATCGGCTGATCCTCAGGCCGCGGTCGGCTTGATCGTGATCGGCTCTTTCTTGGCTTCCTTGGGGAGCGGAACCGTCACCTCGACGACGCCGTCGTGGGTCTTGGCCTTGATCTTCTTGGGGTCCACGCCGGCCGGCAACGCCATCGAGCGCGAGAACGATCCGTAGCGGCGCTCGCGGCGCATGTAGTGCTTCTCCTTCGCCTCCTTGCGCTCCTCGTGGGAGCCGGACACCGTGAGGATGTCGTCCTCGACCTCGATCTTGACCTCCTCGGGCTTGATCCCCGGGACATCGGCGCGCACGACGATGTTGCCGTTGTCGCGCACCACGTCGATCGCGGGCGTCCAGGTGCGCTCACGACCCTCGACGAGCTCGTCGAATATGCGATCGAACCGGCTTCGCAGCTCGCCAAGCTCGGCGAAAGGCTCCCAACGCGTCAGTGCTCCAGGCATGACTGCCTCCTGTGATCGGAAAAGGTGGTTGCCACCGAAGCTACTCGGGCGAGCCCGCGGCGCATCGGGGTGCGACCTCATGACGGCTCCGTAGTTCGGCCGGAGGCGAACGCCACATGGACGCACCACGCCGCCACTCAGCCGGACACCCCACGCCGCCACTCAGCCGGACACCCCACGCCGCCACTCGGCCGTCATCCGAGGCTGCTCCCCGGCGAAGCTACATCCGCTCTCGTGCGGTATTGCACGGATGAGCTTCGCGACGCTTCACCGATGCGCGCGGGCCCGCGGCGCGCGAGGCTGGCGGTATCCGTAGCAACCCGATCTGCGAGGAGCCCACGATGACCGACGTCAACCCGAGCATCATCGAGCACAGCGTCGAGAAGGCGCACATCTGGCTCAAGGAGCTGGCCGAGGAGCTCGGCACCGACGATCGTCAGTACGCCTATCGCGCCCTGCGTGCCGTGCTGCACACCCTGCGCGACCGCTTGACGGTCGACGTGGCCGCCAAGCTCGCCGCTCAGCTTCCAACCCTGATTCGCGGGATCTACTACGAGGACTGGGATCCCAGCCGCACGCCGCTGCCCATCCACGACGTCGAGGCGTTTCTCGACCACGTCGTCAAAGAGGGCCGTATGGCCGGGGAGACCGAGGCGTCGCTCGCCGTCACGGCGGTCGCACGCGTCCTGCGCGAGCACGTCACCCCGGGAGAGATCGACGACGTCCTTGCGGTGCTGCCCGACAAGCTCAAGGTGCTGATCGCCGCCTGAGCCGGCCGGAAGACGCGGCGGAACACGAGCTACGCGGCGATCTCGTTGCGAATATAGGAGACAAGCATAGGTCGCGACTTGGAATCCGCATCTATGACAATCATGTCATATAGGCATGACGTAAACGTCATGTCACTGGCTCTGCTCAAGCGAGCGCTCCACCGCCGGCGGGGGCGCCCGCGGGAACGTGCAGCTCCTCCCCCTCCTCCCTGGCGAGCGCCTCAGCGGGAAGCGACCTGGCGAACCACAACCCGACGAGCACGAACGCGGAGGCGAGCAGCAGCGCGCGCTTGAGGGCGTCGATCTGGGATTCGTTGTAGTAGGCGATCAGGGCCTCTTGCTGCGACGCGGGCACCCCGGCCTGCTCGACAGTCGCCTTGAACTGCTCCTGGGAGACCATCGGCAGGCCCTCCTCGGTGCCGCTCACGATTTGCTGTTGCAGCGAGGGCGGGATCGCGGGGTCGGCGAGTATGCGCTCGTGAAAGCCGGTGGTGAGACCGGTGAGCAGCACCGCGCCGATCAGGGCGGTGCCGAGCGACTGGCCGAGGTTCTGCGAGGCGCCCTGCACCCCGCCCGCCTCGCTGGAGCGCGACTCTCCCACCGAGGACATCACCACGTTGCCGAGCTGCGAGATCGTCAGCCCGATCCCCGCGCCGAAGCCGGCGAGCGAGAGCGCGAACGGCAGCGAGGAGAGCGACGGCGAGATCGTGGCCATCAGCCACGGGATCGACACGAGCAGGAAGGCGAGCCCGATCTGCACGACCCTGCGCGGTGAGGTGCGCGTGGCAAGACGCGGGCCGAGCATCGCCCCCACCATCATCGTCACCGAGATCGGCAATATCTTCACCCCGGTCTCCAGCGCGTCCTTGCCGAGCACCAGCTGCAGGTAGAGCGGCAGCACGAAGAACGTCCCCGCCAGGATCAGATACTGGGAGACGATCGTGGACAGACCGGCGCGCAGCTGGGGGATCCGCAGCAGGTCGGGGCGCAGCAGGGGCGTGCGACCCTCGCGCTCCAAGCGCTCCTCCCAGCGGAAGAAGCCCCCGAGCACTACCAGGCCCCCGAAGATCATGAACGGCACGACCGACAGCCCGAACGGGGTGATCTCGGTGCCGGCGATCGTGAGAGCCCCGGTGGGGACGAACAGGCCCCAGGTGCCGATCTTGAGGATCGCGAACACGCACGTCCCGAGCCCGAGCGCCGACAGCGCCACGCCCACCCGATCGAGCGTGGGGGGCCGCTCGGGGCGGTGCTCGGCGATGCGATGGACCACCGTCAGCAGCACCATCACCACCACCGTCTCGGCGGCGAACACCACCCTCCAGGTGAGCGCGGTCGTGACGAACCCGCCGATCAAGGGGCCCGCCGCCGCGCCCGCCCCGGCGATGCCGCCGAGCAGACCGTAGGCGAGCGCGCGTTCGCGGCCGCTGTAGCTCGCGGCCGTGAGGGCGAAGATGGCGGGGATCACGAGCACCGCGCCGAGCCCCTCTATGCCCGACCATCCGATCAGCAGCACCCCCACGTTGGGGCTGAGCGCGGTCGTGAGCGACCCCGCCCCGTAGACGGCCAGCCCGATCGAGAAGGCGCGGCGCCTACCCCAGATGTCGCCAAGCTTGGCGCCGGTGAGCATGAAGGCGGCCATCACGAGCGTGTAGGCGGTGATCGCGAGTTGCACGTCGGGGACGGTCGTTTTCAGGTCCGCCACCACCTGCGAGATCGACACGTTCATGACGGTGCTGTCGAGCACCATCACGAACTGGGCGGTGCCGAGGATGAGGATGGTGGTGCGGTTGCGCATCGCGGAGGTCCTGAGCGGCTACCTACCCGCAAACGACTACCCCCCACACGCCCAGCCGCGGTGAGGCGGCTGGGCCCACGCTGGCGGAGGCTCGCCGAAGAGATGGCCTCGCGCGCGCGGGCGCGTGCGCGCGACGCGCGGGGCCTCTACTCGAGGGCATGGGACGGCACCCCCATCACCGCCCACCAGGCCCTCCCGAACATGCTCCAAAGCGACGCCGCCACGCTCGAGCTGTTCGCGTGGCTCGCGGCCACCCCGGGCTGACCCCATTCACGCGCGCACGAGCGCGCACCGGATCTCGTAGAGGCGCTGCCCGGCAAGCGTCGCGGCAGGGGGGTCGCGCTGCGCGGCGGCGCGCGTTCGTGAAAGATGCCCTCTATGGAGCTTGAGTACGAGCTGCAAACGCACCGCGCCGAGGACCGCCACTGGTGGTACCAGGGGCGCCGCCGCGTGCTCGCTCGCGCGATCGAGCGCCTCGATCTGCCCGCGAATGCGCGCATCCTCGACGCCGGCTGCGGGTCAGCGGGCGCAACATGGTCGACCTCGCCCGCCACGGCGCCGTAACCGGCGTGGAGCTGTCCGGCACGAGTGTCGCGCTGGCCCGCGAGCGCGACACCGGCGAGGTCCTCGAAGGCTCGGTCATGGACATGCCCTTCGACGACTCCTGCTTCGACCTCACGGTGAGCCTCGACGTGATCGAGCACCTGCAAAACGACGTCGGCGCCCTGCGCGAGCTGCGCCGCGTCACCAAGCCGGGGGGAGCGCTGCTGGTGACCGTTCCCGCCTACCAATGGCTGTGGAGCGGCCACGACGAGATCAACCACCACCACCGCCGCTACAACCGCCGCACGCTGCTCGCTCCCGCCGAAACCGCCGGATGGCGCCCGGAACGCTCCACGCACTTCAACTCGCTGCTGCTCCCCATCGCGATCATGCTGCGCGCGCTCGAGCGCTTCAAGCCCTCCACCACCAAGTCGAGCCTCGACCTGTGGATACCGCCCGCGCCGCTCAACTGGGCCCTGCGCCAACCGCTGCACCTGGAGGCCGCGGTGATCGGGCGCGGACGCTCGATCCCCGCCGGGCTCTCATTGCTCGCCGTGTTCCGCTGAGAGGAGCGTGGCCGCGTCCCGCCGGCGTCGTGACCGGCGACGCAAGCCCACCAGCGGAAACCGGGCGGATCTCGTCTCCCAAAAACAACCACAGGACGCAGCCCGGGTCGTAGCGCGGCTGCCTCCTGCACCGTTCCGATGGGATTCTTTGGTGACCTCTCGGTAGGAGCGGACTCAGGTCGCGGGAACCAAGCGCATATCAGCTCGGCAGCCGCGGTGACCATGAAACGAACAGCTTGGGCAGGTCTCGACGTCTTCAAGGCGCCGCTGTGAGCCGGAGTGCGGTGAAGAAGCGTTGCACGGCGTCTACCGCGTCGGCGCGTAGCTCGGTCTCGGGGGTCTGCGGGTCGACCTGGATAGCTTGCTCGGCGTAGGAGCGTGGGCCGATGTCGGACGGGCTGCGGTAGCGCTCGCGGATCTCGAGGAAGGTGCTCTTCAGTGGGCCGGTCGCGTTTGAGAGCCGCCCGTCACGTAGAGCTTGGGCTGCGTCCTCGGGTCCACCGGCTCTGTTATGGAGCAGCACGTAGGCGAGGTCGTAGTAGTCCTTGGTGGCCGCGCGGCTGCGCAACGCCACACACTTGGATAACAGATACCCCTGCAGCCCGGCGAAGCGAACGCTCACCCGTGCTTCGGTTCCGTCGGCGAGCTCGCCTGTGATGTCCTCCCACTGGAAATCGTGGGCTACATATCCGGTGCCGCGAAGGTTGGCGGCCCCGAGGCGACGGCTGCCGTTCGGTCGTACACTCTCTCCCTCCCGGTACTGGCTGAGATCGCAGAGAAACTCGATCCTGACGGGGGTGGAGTCGATCGATCCTTGCCAGCGCCAGCCATCCTGCTCGGGGTCGGGCTTGAACTGAAGGGCTTCGAGGGCGCGCTCGACCACCCCGAGGTCTGCGTCGGGGTCGATGTGGCTGACCAGCAGGACGTCGACGTCTGTCGTGCCGAGGTGCTCCGGGATGACGCCGGCGGTGTCTCTTGCCAGGACGGCAGGCACCAGACCGCCGAGGACGACGAGGAAGGGCGCCTCGTCGCCTATCTCATGCAGCAGTCTGACCAGCGCGCTCTCGGCTCGCGCGCGTGCCTCTGGAGAGCGCTCCTCCTCGGTCACGTCCGCGCCGCCGTGGGCTCGGTCGGCTGCTCGGCTACTGCTTTGGGATGCAGCGGGTCGATCAGCAGGGCCTTGATATGGTCGGCCGCGTCCTGCCCGCGCGCCCCGAACGACGAGAGGTCTGCGTACAGTCGCGGGGCGCTCACGACGGGCACCCCGTCCCTGCGCTCGGCGAGGTTTAGGATGCGAGGATCGGCACGCCTGAAGATCACGCGTCCCCCCTCTTCGACCTCGCGCAGCCCGGCGGCGCCGATCGCGGCTGTGAGCGGCCCGGCGAAGTCTTCGTCGGCAACATAGATGTGGACGCTCGGCACGGTCGTCGTAAACGGCGCGGTGAGCTCCAAACCCGCCCAGCCGCTCACCGCCCAGCTGGAGTTCTTGTCCAGTGCCTCGCGTAGCTCGCCTGCGAGCAGCGCCATCACGTCGCGTGTAGCTCGGTGCGCGATGCGCGTATCACGTGCGTCCTGCACAACGGCAACCGACCAAGCCGAGAGGATCGCGTCGGCGTCGAGAATCTCCCGGTAGGCGCCTGGGCCTCGCGCCGGACCGCGCTTGATCGTCCAACCCTGGGTATCGAACATTCCGAGCACGCTCGCCGCCTGCGCGGTTGACCATCCGCCGTCACGCGCGAGCTGGGCCGCGCGCAGCCGCTCATAGGGGCGCGCGAGGATCATCTCGGCAATCGACAGCGACGACGGAGCCCATGAGAAGCCCCGTGCCGCGTTCGTCTCCGGAGCACGGACCGCTGGTTCGCGGATCACCAGCAGGCCACCGGGGCCAGCGATTCGGGCCCGTGCGTCTTCATCGGCCCAGTTAGCGTCCCGCGCGCGCAGCCACTGCACCGCCCCAGGAGAAAGACGACGAGCAAGCAGCACGACATCCGAGGGCCACGGGTCCGCCACGCCGGCCGCAGCACGGCGTACATCATCCGGCCAACCCTCACCCGCCCAAACAGCGCGCAGCGCAACCCCACCCCCGGCGCCTGTCTTGACAAGGAAGCCCGAGCCGTCACCGGACGTGCCGGCGCGCACCACAGCGATGCCGTCCAAAGCCAAGGCAAGGATGCGAGCCAGACGGTTTTCTGCCGTTACCATGTTTTCTAGTGTACCAGGCGATAATGGTCTTTGGGTAGCAATTGGGATCCTCACCCAGGGCTGCTATCTGCCGGCAGGGCATACCAACGCGCGCATAACCGTTGAGCGAGATCGTCCGACCGCGCCGCTAGAAAGACGGCGCGCTGTTGACCGATGCCGGGCCTTATCCGGGCGCCAACGCCGAGCGATTCCATAGAGATCGCCCCCCCTTCCCCGCGCTACGTGTCGCCCGCCGTCTCCGCCAGCGCCGCCGGCGTATGGCCCCTGAACGTCCACGCGCGGTTGGCCAGGAACGTCAGCACCGTCACGATCGCGATCGTCACGGCCTGGCCCTCGAGCTTGCCGAAACCGGCGCCGTCGACGAACAGGTACACGAGCCCGAGGTTCACGAGTAGCCCGCTGCTCTGCACCACGAACCAGCGCACCGGCGTCAGCGCGTCCCCAACATGGCCTTTGAACGTCCACGCGCGGTTCCACAGGAAGCCGTTTATGGCGCCCACCGCGAAGCCGATGCCCGACGCCGCCACGTACCACACGCCGAACACCTTCAGCAGCAACGTGTACACGAGGAAGAAGATCAGCGTGTTCGACACGCCCACGATCCCGAACTTCACGAACTGCGATACCAAGGGCATTCTCAGGATACGCGCGGCGCTGTCCCCTACTCTTCTCATGGTCCCTACTTAACCAGCTTCGTCCCCTTTGGAAGGAAACATGAAGGACACGGAAGCGAACATCCCGAGCTCACCCGCGCGCGTCCCGGCCCTGCTCAGCGTCGTCGCCCCCGTCTACAACGAGCAGGAGCTCGTCGAGGCGTTCGTCAAGCGCGCCTGCGCCGCCGTCGCCGACTACACGTTCGAGCTCGTGCTCGTCAACGACGGCTCCTCCGACGCAACGCCCGAGCTGCTCGACCGCATGGCCGCCGCCGACCCCCGCGTGCGAGTCATCCATCTCTCGCGCAACTTCGGCCACCAGGCGGCGCTCACGGCGGGGCTCGAGCACGCCTCCGGGGACGTCGTCGCGATGATCGACGCCGACCTTCAGGACCCCCCCGAGCTGATCCCGCGCATGATCGAGCAATGGGAGCACGGCTCCGACATCGTCTACGCCGTGCGCCGCCAGCGCGAGGGCGAGACCGCCTTCAAGCTCGCCACCGCCTCGTGGTTCTACAAGCTCTTCGACAAGCTCGCCCAGGTCGACCTGGAGCCCAACTCCGGCGACTTCCGGCTGCTCGACCGCCGCGCGCTCGACGCCCTGCTGTCGATGACCGAGCGCTCGCGCTTCCTGCGCGGCATGACCGTGTGGGTCGGCTTCACCCAAACCGCCGTCCCCTACGAGCGCGACGCTCGTGCGGCCGGCGAGACGAAGTACACGCTGCGCAAGATGATCCGCTTCTCGCTCGACGCGATCGCCTCGTTCTCCCACCTCCCGCTCCAGCTCGCCACCTACGTCGGCCTGCTCTCCGCCGGCGTCGCCTTCGTGGCGATCCCCGTAGTCATCGGCCTGCACTTCGCCGACTCCTACCTGCCGGGCTTCGGCACGATCACGATCCTGATCCTCCTGATCGGCGGCATCCAGCTGATCGCGCTCGGGGTGATCGGCGAGTACATCGGGCGCATCTACGAGGAGGTCAAGCACCGTCCGCTCTACATCGTCCGCGAAGAGCGCAACCGGCCGGCCGGCGACATCGGCCCGGTGGCCTCCGTGCGCGCCGGGCTGCCCGCGCGCGTGCCCGAGCGCGTGAGCTGAGCGGTGCCGGCCTGGAGACTCGATGGGGTTCTCTGCCCGTCATCGACGGTCGTGGATGGGTGGAGAAGTAAGGGGGAGGGGGGAGGATGTATAGGGGGGATGTATATCTATTTTTTTGTGATTTTGCCATAGTGGATACGTACGTGAATACTATTGCAAAATTTCAAAACAGAGCATCCCATCAAGGGGTTGTGCACCGCTCCTTCGGAGCGTCCCGGCGGTTACGGCAACACGGCCCTTGAACCACGAACGGGAGAGGCATTGAACATCATGCGCCATCGCACCCTCACACTGCTCGCCACGCCCGCCGTGCTCGGCGCGATGACCGTCGCCGTGCCCGCGCTCGCGGGGATCTCCATCATCCCCACCGCGCACACATCCGCCTCGAAATGCTTCATCGCCCACATCGCCAAACACAACGTACGCGAGTGCCTCGTGCCCGGGCCCCGCGGGCCCCGCGGGCCCCGCGGTCTGCGCGGCCTGCCCGGGCCTCCGGGGCCGCGCGGATACAGGGGATACACGGGCAAAACGGGCAAAGCGGGCAAAACCGGGGCAACCGGCCCAGCCGGCGCCGCAGGCGCACCCGGCGCGCCGGGCACGGCGCGCGCTTTCGCGGTCGTACAAGCCATCTCGCCGACCAAACCGGTCCTGATCAGCGGTCAGACCTCCAACATCACGAGCGTCAGCGAACCGATCCCCGGCGTCTACTGCCTCGCACCGGCTGCGGGAATCAACCCGGCTGCGGACACTGCCGTCGCCTCACCGGAGGTCAGCTACAGCTCGAAAGAAGAAGTCGGGTTGATTGTGGTCAACGCGAAGAGCACACATTGCCCAGGCAACTTCGAGGTGGACACCTACAAGCCGGGTGCCATCCCCACCCTCGCAAGCGGCTACGCCTTCACGATCGTCGTCCCTTGAGACCACGACGTCGGTCGGCGGCAGTCTCCGCCGCCGACCGGCCGGCCGTACACGCGCGGCACGCCTCATCTTCGCCACGCGCCGTCCCGCCGAGGAAGCCGCCAGGCCGTGGAGGCCCGATAATGGTCGCATGAGCAGCCTTGCCGCCGGTGAGCAGCCATTCGAGGAGCACCCCGACGGCGCCGAGGAGCGTCGCGAGCGCGTCCGCTTGGAGACGCCCCGCCACCGGATCGAGGGCCTCCTGGTGCTCGCCCGCGACGGCTACCGCAGCCGCGTGTCCGACGTCCTGAACGCCTCCGAGCGCGACTTCCTCACGCTCACCGACGTCACGCTTGCACCGCTCGACGGCGGGCCCGTCGAGCACCACCCGTTCCTCGCGGTCGCCCGCGCGCACATCGTGTACGTGGTGGCGCCCCTCGAAGCGACATCCGGTAGTTGACGCACCCGCACCCCGGATTCGCATCCCGATAGCAACGGGGCCCGGGACGCGACCCGAGAGCCCCCTCAGAGCAGCTCGAGCGCGCGCTCGATCGGTCGCGCCAGCACAGCGCGCTCGCCCCGCACCACGATCGGGCGCTGCACGAGCGCGGGATGCTCCACCATCTGAGCGATCAGCTCATCGTCGCCGACCTCCGGACGGTCCAGCCCAAGCTCCTTCACGAGCGGCTCGCGCGCACGCAGGATCTCCCGCGGCCCGCAACCCAGCTTGCCCAGCAGCCCCCGCAGCTCGCTCTCTCCGATGCCCTCCACGTGATAGTCCACCGACTCGAAGTCCACACCCCGCTCGCTCAGCAGCCCGCGCAGCTTGCGACAGGTCGAGCAGGTCGGCTTTTCGTAGATGGTGAGTGTTGACACACGCCCGATCCTATCCTCGCTCAGCTCAGGCTCGAGCTGGAGTCCGATTCGGGGCAGCGCGCGACGCACGCGACGATCGAAGGTGGCCACAGTCGCGCCATGCGCCTGAGCGGTGGCAAGCGCGAAGCCGTCGGCAAGGCTGATGTTCAGCCGACGATGACGCGCCGCATCGGCGGCAATCGTCGCGGTCGGGGCGATCAACCGTATGCCAAGCGCCCTCAATGCGTCTTGGGCGACGACCAGCGACCCCTCCTGCTCGGCCGGTCTCACCAGCGTCTCGGCGTAGTTGACCAGCGAGAGCAGCAGGCGCGTCCCACTATCGATCATCGCGGTGATCGCGACAACCGCCGCCGGGTGATGGAGATCGCGGCGATCGAGCGCGGCGATCACGACGTCGGTGTCGAGCACACAGTCGCTCACGCGCGCTCCTCAGAGCGCAACCGATCGAGGTGGCCCGGCTCGTAGAGGCCGTCGAACACGCCCAAGCCCATCTGCGCGCGCCTATCGAGTCGGCGTACCACGATGCGATCGGCGCCCTCAGCTTCGATCGCCACCTCGTCCCCCGCGCCGAGCCCAACACGCTTCAACGTCTCGACAGGCAAGGTGACCTGATGCTTTCCGGAGATGCGCGGCATACCTTTACCTTAGCGTAAAGGCTAAACGGAAGGGGGGGGATTCGAACCCCCGTCGGAGGCTTAACCCCCGAAACGGTTTTCGAGACCGCCGCATTCAACCACTCTGCCACCCTTCCAAAGCGACCCGCTCAAGGCTAGATGATCAGCGCCCCGCAAGGCGATCCGCGCACGACGACGATCCGCGGCCCGCGGCGCCATGCATTGAGCGCCTCGGCGCCGCAACGCGAAGCAACGGCGACGCCGCACGCCGGGAGCGACTCAGCGTCGCGATGCGAAGAACTCGCTCAGCAGCGCCCCGCACTCGCCGGCGAGCAGACCCGCCGCGACCTCCGGGCGGTGGTTCAAACGGGGCTCTCCCAGCACGTCCATCACGCTTCCGCAAGCGCCCGCCTTCGGGTCGCTCGCCCCGAACACCAACCTCGGGACGCGCGCGAGCACTATCGCCCCGGCGCACATCGCGCACGGCTCGAGCGTCACGTACAGCACCGCCCCGAGCACCCGCCAGGCGCCGAGCGCGCGGGCGGCCTCGCGCAACGCGACGATCTCGGCGTGTGCGGTCGGGTCCTGGCGCAGCTCGCGCTCGTTGTGAGCCGCCGCGATCACCTCCCCCTCGTGGGCCACCACCGCCCCGATCGGCACGTCCTCGTGCTCAGCCGCCCGCTCCGCCTCGCGCAGGGCCAGGCGCATGAAGTACTCGTCGCGTGGGAAGAAGCGCTCGCTCATCGTCTCACCGGTCACCCGCTCGGCTGCCGGCGCAACCTCGGGGACCTCCAACACATCATGATTACCGAGGAGCCCACTTGCCGCCGACCGCTCGACCCCTACATCCACGCTCGTTTGGCCGCCGGCTCGCGGTGCTTGCCGCGTGCGCAACCGCGCTCGCCACCACCTTCGTGAGTGGTTTCCCGGACGCGCGTGCGAAGCGACCAGTCGTAACAGCGGCGCAAGCCGCCACCCCCCCCACCCCACCGCCGCGGGAGATCGACAGCATCCACGGCTCATACGAGCCGCAACACATCGTCGTCAAGTACGCCTCCCCGAGCGCCTCATCGGCACGCGCCGCGCGGCTGTCGTCCGCTTCAAGCGAAGAAGACTCCTCCACCACCCGCCTGCTGCGCCTTCCCGCCGGAGCAAACCTCGGGGCGACGCTCGCGAAGCTCCGCCGCGAGAAGCAAGTCGTGTGGGCGGTGCCCGACTATGTCGCCCACGCCACCGCCCCCTCCATCCCCAACGACCCCGGCACGGGACCCGCTCCGGGTGACTGGCAACTGCTGCAATGGAACTTCGACGGCCCGTTCGGCATCAACGCCCCACAGGCGTGGTCGAACGTCGCGGCCGACGGCGCGCCCGGCGGCTTGAAGGTGGTGGTCGCGGTGCTCGACACGGGCGTCGCCTACGCCAACCGCGGCCCCTACCGCCGCTCTCCGGACTTCTCCAAGTACTCGTTCGTGCAGGGCTATGACTTCATCGCGCGCACCCCCTACCCCAACGACCACAACGGCCACGGCACGTTCGTCGCCGGCACCATCGCCGAGTCCACCAACAACCACTACGGCCTCACCGGCCTCGCCTACGCGGCGCGCATCATGCCGGTGCGAGTGCTCGACAGCTCCGGCGAAGGCGACGCCTCGGTGATCGCCGAAGGGGTGCGCTTCGCGGTGAGGCACCACGCGCGCGTCATCAACCTGAGCCTCGAGTTCTCCAGCGACGTCACCGCCTCTGACATCCCGGAGCTGATCGAAGCGCTGCGCTTCGCCTACCGCCACCGCGTCTTGGTGGTGGCGGCGGCGGGCAACGAGGGGTCCACCACCATCCCCTACCCCGCGCGCGCGCCGCACGTGATCGCGGTGGGCGCCACCACCGAACACGGATGCCTGGCGAGCTACTCCAACTACGGCCGCGCACATCGCGCTCGTCGCGCCCGGCGGCGGCCCCGACGCAAGCCTCCCCGACGACCCCAACTGCAATACCGAACTCCCCACGGGCAGAGACATCTTCCAGATGACATTCACGGGCTCCTCGCCGCGCATATTCGGCTTCCCAACCGGCTATGAAGGCACCTCGATGGCCACCCCCCACGTGACCGCCACCGCGGCGCTCATCATCGCGGCGGGCATCCTCGGGCGCAACCCCACGCCTTCGCAGATAACCGCGCGACTGACCGCCACCGCGCGCAAGCTGGGAGGGCCGCGCGACCAGGCGCTCTACGGCGCCGGCCTGCTCGATGCGGGGGCCGCCACGGCTCGAGGTGGGTAGTGTTGCGCGAACGGAAACCGCGTGAAGTCTTGGGCCGGGATGGTGGAGATCAGCCGCCACCACGATTGGTATGACCTGGTTATACTGTGTTGCGTGAAGACGGCGATCTCGCTTCCGGATGAGACCTTTCATCGCGTGGACCGCGCGGCAAAGCGGCTGGGCCTCTCGCGCAGCGAGCTGTTCGCGCGCGCAGCGGAGAACTGGCTTGACGGCTTGGAGGACGATGGCGTCACCGAGGCGATCAACCGTGCGATCGCCGGACTGCCAGACGATCACCAGTTCACCGATGCGGCTGCAGCGGCGCTGGCTGCCGGCGATCAGAGCTGATGGTGCGCGGCCGGCTGTGGTGGGCCGATCTCGGCCTGCCCAGGGGTTCTGCTCCCGCGCTGCGACGCCCGGTGTTGGTCGTCAGCGCCGACCAATACAACCGTTCCAGGCTGGCGACCGTCACCGTGGCGGTGCTCACGAGCAACGTTGCGCTCGCCGCGCTGCCAGGCAACGTCTTGGTGCCGGCCGACGTCGTCGCCGACCTTGACGCCGACTCGGTGGTCAACGTCACACAGATCGCCACGATCGACCGGGGCGCCCTCGAAGAGCGCATCGGTTCCTTGCCCGACTGGCTTATCGCCGAGGTCGACGCCGGTCTCGCTCGCGCGCTTGCACTCGCTCACCTCTGAGCACACGCCATGTGCAAGGGGTGGGCGTGCGCTTGGCAACCAATCGCGGCCCGTCTACGCGGCGATCGAGGGGGTGACCACCACCGCTGCACGCCCGCGTCGAGACTCGCCTCAAGGACCCGCAGGGTTCCCTCCCGCGCCGGCACGATCAGCTCGTCAGGATCCTTCGGCTGCACCGGCGGAAAGGGAGAGGCGACATGCAGGACGTAGTCGCATCCGCTTACGGCCCGCTCCCAGCCATCGTCGCTGCGCAGGTCCGCCGCCAGCACCGAGAGGCGGTCTCCGGCGTCGAGCACGGGGGCGATCGCACCGCGGAGCGCCGCCTCGCGCGAGAGGTCGCGCACGGTCGTGCGCACCCCATAGCCGCGGCGCCTTCGACGTGCAGATCCACCTGGTCGGTGGCACCTGCTCAGAGCGAGCCAAGGTAAGTCCGCAGCATCTGATCGAAGACCGCGAGGGTGACCCGGTGATCTCCGCGCATGGAGGCCATCGCGGCGGCGCCATAGGGCTGGCCGGGGCGCGGCTTGATCGTGATAAACGGCGGCAGCCCGTAGCGAAGCGCCGCCCAGTTGGCCCACAGCCGTGCAGTGCGGCCGTTGCCGTTGGCGAACGGGTGGATACGCACCCACTCTCCATGGAGGACGGCGCATAGGGTCAGCACGCCGTGAAGCTGGACGGGTGTGAGCAGCGAGGGATCGGCGCCCGAGGGGATCGCCCGGTCAAGGCGAGCTGAGGCGGTCTGGGCGCGCGTCTGGAGCTCCTCCAGCGCGACGGGGACCATGGCGGACAGGACGCCGAGATCGCCACCAACTTCGACCTCGTAGTCGATCAGCTCGGGAAAGCGGGGATCGCTGTCTCGGACCTCACCTGCGTAGTAGTCAAATGGACGGGGAATACCGTCGTAGAGATTGCGATGCCAGCGCTTCGCCTCGGCGACGGTCGGTGGATGGCGCCGATCGGAAGCTCTAGCGATCTCTTGAAGGACCCGCCGGACATTCGCTTCGATCTGCACGTCGCAGCCCGGCGGATCGGCCCAGGCCGTGGGCACGGTCAGGCCGCGAACACGTCAGCGATGCCGTAGGCGTCACCGGTGATGGGCGTGGCGACCATGCGCGTGGCGATCGGATCGCTCTCATGGGCCTCCGCACGAGCTATGTCATCGATCGCAGACTCGAGATGCTTGCTGCGGCGATAGCCGCGCAGCAGCTCCAGCGTGCCCGTGAGCTCTCGCTCGAACAACAACGCGGCGGCCTGCAGCTCTCGCTCGAGCATGTCCTCCGCCAGTTGGTTCTTGGACACCCCATAGCGCTCGGCCAGCAGGCCGAGGAGCTCGTGATTGCCTGGTTTGTGGAAGCGAAGCGTGAACTTGGGCGTGTTTGGGTCGTTCATGAGAAGCTCCGTGGTAGCCGCCGTAGACGGCAACATCAAGATAGCGCACATCCATTGTGCCGTCAACAAGGCTATCTGCCGTCAGCGGATGCGCATCGGCGCCCCTGCTGTTCAGCCGCCTGGTGGCACAGACGGCAAGCGTCCTGAACGTGGCGGCGGCGGCATCCGACGCCGGCTTGGACCGTGCCACAGCGACCGACTACCTGAAGCTTCTGGAAGCGGTGTTCCTTGTCCTGCGCCTGCCCGCCTGGGGTACCACGCTGAGGGCGCGCTCCGCCAAAGCCTCCAAGCTCCACGTCGTGGACTCCGGCGTGGCGGCGCGTGTCCACACGAACTTGTACGCCGAGGATCCGGAGCGGGCTCTACCGGCCTGCCCGTTTGACGACGCCCTTGTCGATCAGGCTCTGGGCGCAGTCAACGATCGTCTCTTGGGTGGGGCGAGGCGACCAGCCGAGGAGGGTTCTGGCCTTCTCGCTGGAGATCTCCGTTCTGTGGCCGAGCTGGCCCAAGACTGAGCGGATGCCAGGATCGAACAGCGCCATCGCGCGCACGAGCAGGTTCGGGACGGTGCGCGTTGGCACCTTCGCCGCCGCCTCCCCGAGACGGTTGCGCAGCACCTCGGCGACCTCCTCCATCCATTGGAAGGACTCCACCGCTATGAAGCGCTCGCCGCCCGCCTTCGGAGTGGTCATCGCCTTGTGATGAAGATCGGCGACATCGCGGACGTCGACGACGCTGAATCCGATTTGCGGCAGGCCGGGCATCCCCCGCAACAGCCGCTCCACCATCTCGATCGAATAGGAGCGATCGTCGCTCAGCACAGGACCGAGGATGGCTCCGGGGTTGACCACCGCCAGCCTCTCTGCCTCGCCCCGCTCGCGCACGAAATCCCATGCCGCGCGCTCGGCGATCGTCTTCGATCGCGCGTACGGCGTGAGCCTTGGATTGTCGGGGTCGCTCCAGTCATCCTCGGTGAGCGGCGGCGAGCTGGGCTTCAGAGCGCCGGTGATCGCGGCGATCGAGGAGGTCACCACCACACGCTGCACGCCCGCGTCGAGACTCGCCTCAAGGACCCGCAGGGTTCCCTCCCGCGCCGGCACGATCAGCTCGTCAGGATCCTTCGGCTGCACCGGCGGGAAGGGAGAGGCGACATGCAGGACGTAGTCGCATCCGCTTACGGCCCGCTCCCAGCCGTCGTCGCTGCGCAGGTCCGCCGCCAGCACCGAGAGGCGGTCTCCGGCGTCGAGCACGGGGGCGATCGCACCGCGGAGCGCCGCCTCGCGCGAGAGGTCGCGCACGGTCGTGCGCACCCCATAGCCGCGGCGTAGGAGATCGATCACGCACCAGCTCCCCAGAAATCCCGAGCCGCCCGTGACGAGAACCGTCTTCATCTGTGCTTTGGAGCCCTCCATGGGAGCCCAAGGAGTATGACTATGAGGCGACCTTGCAGCGTCGCGGCCACCGGCGCTCAGGGGCCGAGCAGCGCCGCCGGCACGACGGCGATCCCATCCGGCCGGCGGTAGGCGTACGGTCCGGTCGTGATCACGACCGCGTCGAGCAGGTCGTCTCCGATCTGCTGGGCGAGCCAGTGGAGGTGGCGGACGTCGCGATTGTCGGGCACGGCCGCGAGCTTTGCCTCGATCGCCAGGATGCGGCCGTCGCGACGCCCCACGATCAGATCCACCTCGTGGTCGCCGTTGCGCGTCCTCAGGTGGCTAACCCGCGCGCGCGCCGCCTGGGCGTAGACCCGGACCGAGAGCGCCAGGAGCGACTCGAACAGCGCGCCAAGCAGCAGACCATCGCGCAACGACGGCGGCCCCACCGGCTCGGCGGACAGCAGGGCACCGGCACTCACTCCAAGCAGGCTTGCGGCGAGGGCGGGATCTGCGAGATGGTGCTTGGGGGGCATCGCAAGCCGCGAGATCCGGTTGCGTGTCGGTGCCCACGCGGGCAGTGGGTCGACGATGAACAGTCGTCCCAGGATCTCCCGGTAGGGCTGGGTCGTGGTCTTCGCGGGCTTCTGCCCTTCGCCGCCCGTGGCTGCGTCGCGGATCGTCTCGAGCGAGGCCGTCGAGGCCGTTGCGGCGGCGTACGCGTTCATCCAGCGCAGCAGAGTCGCCGGCCGGCGGATGAGGCGACCCATCTCCTCGAAGTCGCGCTCCACGATGCGCTGGATGTAGCTGTCGAGGAAGTCGGCGCATGCGGTGTCGGACAGGCCGCGTGTGGCGGGAAACCCGGAGCCGACGATCTCATGCGCGTAGTCCTCCAGGCTGACGTTCGTTTGCCCCTCGATGGCCGGTCGCTCGCCGTCGAGCAGTTGGCGGAGGCTCACCGTCGGTGTCCCGACACCACGCTCGGAGAGGGTCAGAGGTCGCATCCGCAACGTAAGGATGCGACCCGCCCCGGTGTGGGCCCCATGCTCGCTCGCCGAGCCGGCGAGCAGGTAGCTGCCCGGTGGCGCTCCGTCGTCGACCGCTCGGCGGATCACGTCCCATGTGGCCGGAACTCGCTGCCACTCGTCGATCAGGATCGGCGGCTCACCGCTGAGCACGACCTGCGGGTTGGCTGCCACCACCTGGCCGGCGGGACCGTCGAGACGGTAGTCCGTCTCGGCCCGGCGCTGCGCGGTCTCGGTCTTGCCGACCGCCTTGGGCCCCTCGATCGAGATGGCGGCGAACTCGGCTGACTTCTCGTCGAGCTCGTCGTCGAGGACACGGTGCAGGTACGAACGGCCTTCGGCCCGCTCGTGCAATGTCCGCCTCGTGCTCACAGCATCTATGCTACCGATCGCAGACTATATACGCTACTGATCGCATGATACTTACGCTGCCGTTAGCAGAGCCAGGTCGCTTCCATCGCTGCGCCGGCTCGTCGACGGCTGTCTGGAGTGGCTGCGCCGGCACGAGGTCGAGCTCTGGGGCGGCGTGGTCGCGCCGCGGACTCGCCCGGTAGCGCCGGACTCCCGAGCAGCCCGTATGCTGGGATGGAGGCGAGCGCACCGCCGCGCCGATGGGGGTGTTCCATCGGATAACCCATGATCGCGCTCGCCCCTGAGATCGTGCTCCTTCTTCCGCGCCTTCAATCGTCCCGGCGCGCCGGAGCAGGGCGGTCGCGCGGACTCGCCTTCACTGCTGCTCTGCTTGCGCTTGTATTCGCCACGCTGATACCGCCCGTCGGCAGCGGGCGGGCGAGCGCCTTCGGAGTCCACCTGCGGACGGGACTCGCTAGCGATCCGCCAACGGGCACGAGCGGCGAACCGGTCATCGCGCGCACCCAGGGCACGGGCGCACAGTTCTTGAAGCTGTCGATCGCCTGGAACACGGTGGCGCCCGCCAGTCCGCCGCCGGGCTTTCAAGCCGAAAACCCAAACGACCCTTCCTACAAGTGGATAAACCTCGATCGGACCATCTCGAGCGCGATCGCTCACGGATTGACCCCTGTGATCGACATCCTCGAACCGCCGCTCTGGGCCCGATCGCCACGGGGCGGGTCACCGGCCCAGCCGGACCTGAACGCGTTCGCCATGTTCGTGCACGCGATCGCCAGCCGCTACGACGGAACGCACTCCGGCATCCCCCGCGTCTCCCACTGGGAAGTCTGGAACGAGCCCAACGTGAGCTTCTTCCTCGAACCGCAGATCGAAGGCAACAACATCGTCTCCGTCGGCGTTTACCGCACGATGGTGAACGAGTTCGCGTCGGTCGTCCACGGCGTGAGCCCCAGCAACATCGTGATCGGGGGAGCGCTGTTTCCCAACGCGTTCAAACGGCCCGGGATCGTTGGGATCGCGCCCCTGGACTTCACCCGCCGGCTGTTCTGCCTCTCCGGCGGCGCCAAACCGCACCTCGTCTGCAACACGAAGGTGAACGTCGACGCTTGGAGCGTTCATCCGTACACGTCGGGCGGACCGTCCACGCTTCCCGCGAACCCCAACAACATCTGGATCGCGAATCTGAAGTCGCTCGCGTCCACCGTACAGGCCGCTCAGCGCCTGGGCACGCTGGTCTCCCCCAAGCCGGTGCAGACGTGGGTGACCGAGTTCAGCTGGGACAGCAAGCCTCCGGACCCCCTTGGCGTGCCCGTCGGACTGGAGCGGCGTTGGGTCGCCGAAGCGCTCTACCGAGCCTGGGGCGCCGGGGTGTCCGTGTTCACCTGGTTCCGATTGAGCGACGATCCCTTGAACGTTTCACAATTTCAGTCGGGGTTGTACTTCTACTGTGCGGGCGGCGTCTCCTGCCAGTCCCCAAAGCCCGCGGCGGCGGCATTCCGCTTTCCCTTCGTCGCGTATATGGCGCCGTGGGGCCATGTGCGCGTGTGGGGACGCACGCCGGCCGGTGCGCGCGGGAGGGTGCGGATCCAGTGGCTCGCCGGCTCGCGCTGGCGGACGTTCACGACGCTCAGCACCGATCGCGACGGCATCTTCACGGCCAACCCGTTACTGCCGCGCAAAGCGAGCCCGAAGAGCGCCAAGCTGCGGGCGCTGCGGGCGAACGGAGAAGCGTCGCCGGCGTTCTCGCTGCATCGCCCTCTCACCATCGCCGTGACGCCGTTTGGCACCTGAGCCTGCCCAGACGGCTGACGGGCACGGCGATCGGCCGCGCATCTGATCGCTGCGGCAGGATGTCGTGCATGACGCCGCCCGAGACATTCGCCGCGCGCCTTCGAGCCGAGGGGCTGCCGCTGGTGCCCGCCAGCCTGACCATAGCGGTGGTGACCGCCTGGGCCGCCACCGGCGGCGGCTACGAATCGCAGCCCACTCTCGGCGCGGGCTACGACCCGGACCCGTGGTTCCTCGGCGCGCTGATGCTCGTCGGGCTGCTGTGCGCCACCGTGCTCGGGCTCGGCGGCCTGCGCCTCTCGCGCTGGGCCAAGGTCGCGGCCGGCGCGTTTGCGCTCTACGTCGTGTGGTCGTTCCTGTCGACCCTGTGGGCCCACGACCAGGGCACGGCGTTCCTTGGCAGCGATCGCGCGCTCATCTACCTGGCGACCTTCCTGACGTTCGCGATCCTGCCATGGCGCGCCTGGTCGGTAAGCGTCGCCCTGGGCATGCTGGTCACGGGCCTCGGCGCGCTGGCGGTCGTGACGGCGATCAGGCTCGTCGCGCTCGCGAACCCGGCGAGCCTGTTCCTCAACGCACGCCTGTCCTACCCGCTCGGCTACTACAACGCCGACGCCGCGATGTTCATGACGACCGCGGTGACGGCGATCGCGCTCTGCTCGCGCCGCGGCGTGGGCTGGGAGCACGAGCGAGGACCATCTCCGCCGCGCCGCCCAGCCTGGCGACCCTCAAGCACGCCCGATCCGGCCCCCGCAAGCGCGACTTGACAGCCACAGCCTCCCATTTCCGGTCCTCCAGCCGGTCACATTCACCACACACCCCCTCCGACGCATGCTCACAGCGACAATCGAGGCTCCAGGGCCGGCCACAGCGCCTTACCCACCGAATTAGGCTGAGCGCCTCCTTGAGCGTGTAGGCGCGCCAGATCTCGCCGCCTGCGTGCTTGAGCTTGCGGTATGTGACGGCCTGTTTGGCGGTGAGGTTCTCGGGGCTCTTCAGCAACACCCAGCGGGCGTCCTTGAAGCGCTTGGCGGCCTGCTTGTCGCCGAGGGAGCGCAAGCGCGGCTCGGGCTCGCGCGTCAGACCCAGCGCAGACTGCCCAGGTGCGCTCTCAGCGAAACAACCCCGTGCAGCTCGAACGAGCCCCCGCCGACGATGTGCACAGTGGCAACCACGGCGAGTGGAACCGTGCGCAACGGGCCGCCGCGGATCGACGCGCCCCGCTTGCGCGTCAGCTTGACGCGCAGCTTTAGCACTCCGGCCCGCAACGCGCTCGAATGGACCGACGCGAGCAGCCTCTCGTAGATCGACCGTTTGCGGCCCGATTTGGTAACGACCGGCGCACTGACCACGATCGTCGTGGAGCACGCACCAGGGCAGTAGAGCGCCACGGGCAGACCGTTGCGCAGAACCTCGCCGCCGGCCCGCTTGGCGAGCACCACGCGTGGCGGGGTCGGGGTCGGGGTCGAGCCCTCTCCGGAACCCGAGCCGGATCCTGGTCCGCCACCCACCGTACCGGGCGATGTGGAAAGGCCGCCCGCGGCGATCACAACCCAGCTGTAGACGGCCGGTTCGAGCTCGACGTTGCCGGCGGCGTCCGTCGCCTTGACCTTAAGCGCATGCACGCCCGTGCTCAGCCCGAACGCGACGTAGGGGCTCGTGCAGCTTGCATAGGCGCCGCCGTCCAACGAACATTCGAACGCCACCGGCTCGTCTGCCGAGAAGGAGATGGTGGCGCCGGTGCCGATCGTTTCGCCCAGAGGCTCGCTATCGATCGTGGTGATGGGCGGCGTCGTGTCCACCGTCCATGTGTCGCTTGGTGGGCTCGTCTCGACATTGCCCGCCGTGTCCGTCGCCCTGACTTTGAACGTGTGCGAACCGTCCGCCAGCCCGCTCACCACGTCGGGACTGCTACACGCTTTGAACGCGTCGCCATCCAGCCTGCATTCGAACGTCGCCGGCTCGCTCGCTTTGAACGAGAAGCTCGCGTCGGTAACTTTGGCGTCGGCGGGCGGCTTGGCTTCGATCGTAGTGACCGGCGGGATCGTATCCACCGTCCACGTATACGAAGGTGGACCGACCTCGCTACTGCCCGCGAGGTCAGTTGCCGTGACCATCAACGTGTGCGAGCCCTGCGACAGAGCCGGAGTCGTATACGGGCTGGAGCACGTTGTTTCGGCTCCCCCGTCCAACGCACACTTGAACGTCGACGACTCGTTGGCCGAGAAGGTGAACACCGGAGTGGCTTCGTCGCTGAGACTGGACGGCTCGCTATCGATCGTGGTGATGGGCGGCGTGTCGATGGTGATGGCCTTGGAGTTGATCGCCTCGACATTGCCGCGGACGTCCCACGAGCGGAACTTGACCGTGGCGCTTGAGGAGACCCAGAACGAACCGACATATATGGGACTGGAGGTGGTGGGTTCATTCCCGTCGGTGGTGTAGTGCGTCGAGGCGACGGTCGATTCGGCGTCGGCGGCGATCAGCGTGACGGTCACCGGCGACGGGTAGGGGGAACTCGAGCAGGCCGCCCCGTTACAGCGGATCGTCGTAGCTGGCGGCGTGGTGTCGTTGACGACCTGACCGATGGCACGGACGACGGTTTCAGGCTTTTGGCTGACCCAGGCCAAATATTCTTCGAGAATCGTCTGCGAGGTCGGCCCGTACAGGATCGCGGTAGGGACGCCCGTCGCCGGGCGCCCCCCGCGCAGATCCCAGCGTGCGGGACTACCGCACTGGGCTCCTCCCTTGGGTGTTGGCGGCGAAGCGCGCGTCGGGCCAGGGATGCATGATGCGGGCGGGTGGGAGCCATCGAGTTGAGAGGCGGTCCATCCGCTCCCAGTTCAGACTCGTGCGCTGGCTGCGACGCCGAAGCGCCCTGTACCAGTGCCGGGTCACCTGGGTTCGGAAGGCCACCACCGCGTCGATGTTGCCGGGCACGGCGTAGTAGGCGAGGTGCCCTCGCACCACGCTTGCCAGCCAGCGCCCCTGCTCGGGGATGGGCAGGTGCCGGCGTCGCATCAGCTCGGTTTTGACCTCACGCAGCTTCGCCCGCATCCGCTTCTTGATCGTGATACGCTTCAGCATGAAACCCCCGCTTCTTGTTCTTCGCGCAACAGTGCGTGAAGCCCAGGAAGTCGAACGTCTCAGGCCTTCCGAGGCCACGCGCCGCGCCGGTCCCGGGCGGCGATACCGCCCGAACTCGATCAGCCGCGTCTTCTCGGCGTGCAGCTCCAACGCGAACTTCGCGAACCTCTCGCGAAGCTCGGCCAGGAACCGCTCGGCGTCCTCACGATGCTCAAAGCCCACAATGAAGTCGTCCGCCCAGCGCACGATGACCACGTCACCGTGCGCGTGCCGGCTTCTCCACTGGTGAGCCCACAGGTCAAGGACGTAGTGCAGGTAGACGTTCGCGAGCAGCGGCGAAGCCGATGCCCCCTGCGGTGCCCCCTCCTCGCTCTCCGACCAGGACCCGTCCTCGATGACCCCTGCGCCTGAGCCATTTCTGGATCAGCCGCAGGACCCTTCTGTCCGCGATCCGGTGCTCAAGGAACTTCAGAAGCCACGACTGGTCGAGGCTCCCGAAGAGATCGCGGATGTCCGCGTCGAGCACCCAGTTCACCTTCTTCCGCTTGATCCCGACCGCGAGCGCATCCAACGCATCATGCGGGCTGCGCCCCGGCCGGAACCCGTAGGAGAAACCGAGGAAGTCCACCTCGTAGATCGCGTTCAGCACCTCGACGACGGCCCGCTGGACGATCTTGTCCTCCAACGCGGCGATACCGAGCGGCCGAAGCCGCCCGTCCGCCTTCGGGATGTACAACTCTACGAGACGGCTTCGCCCGGTACGCGCCCCTGTGCAGCCGTCCGTGCAGGTCGAGGAGGTTCTCCTCCAGCTCCTGCCCGTATGACTGCCACGTCACCCCGTCCACCCCAGCAGCGGCCTTCGGGCTCAACGCCCGGTAGGCCGCCCGCAGGCGATCGACAGTCGACGTGGTGCAGGAGCGCGGTGAACCGTGCGTCCCTGTCCTTCCGTGCTGCTCGGCGCACACGATCCAGCTCACTTGACGCGCCCTGCCCGGCACTGTGTCCGGGGCGCGTTTTGCTGGCCGTGTTCCCCTCGGGCAGTCCCCTTCCCTCCACCGCCTCCGCGGCCGGTGACCCGGCGTTGTTCGGCGGCTTCGCAGGTACTACGGGCCTGTCTGACTTCCCGTGATCGTGCATCGAGGGCTTACCGCCTAAGCGTTCCCCTCGCGGCCCGCCACCACCGGCATGCCACCCCGCGATCCATGAAGGGCGGGGCATCACCGACGGGACGGGCGACCACGGGATCTCCCGGTTCTCGCGCATGGAGATTCCGCACATGCCCAGGTTCTTCGACCGCGCGGGGTCCACCGGCCACTCGCGATAACGCGACCGACGATGTTGCCTTCCGCCTCGCATAACGACGTCGGCACCCCGAAACCCTTGATTTCGCGGCTCAATAGCCCGGCCTGCGCGTACCCCGATGCCAACGCTTCGCTGCGCCCTCGCGGGTCGCCAACGCATGGTCGGGGCCACCGTGACTCGCTACGTCTTCGATGTCGGACTCTTCCATTCCTTTCTCCGGGCCGGTTTATCCCGGCGCTTTCTA
>CAVSPS010000004.1:0-380021 GCA_963729925.1 uncultured Solirubrobacterales bacterium
GACCGCGAACGGCGAGCCGGGTGCGGCGCTGAAACCACCGCTGCCGTTCCCCAGCAGCACCGACACGCTGTTGCCAGATTCGTTGGCGACGGCGAGGTCGCGGTACCCGTCACCATTGAAGTCCCCCACCGCCATAGAGACCGGTTCGTTGCCGACTGCAAACGGCGTAGCCGGGTGCGGCGCTGAGCTGCTGCTGCCCTTGCCCAGCAGCACCGAGACGCTGGCCCCTCCCGCGTTGGCGACGGCGAGATCGGGGTGTCCGTCGCCGTTGAAGTCCCCGACCGCCACCGAGGTCGGGTACTGGCCCACCGCGAAGGGCGAGCCGCTTGCGGCGCTGAAGCCGCCGCTGCCGTTGCCCAGCAGCACCGAGACGCTGTTTCCTTCAAAGTTGGCGACGGCGAGGTCGGAGCGACCATCGCCGTTGAAGTCGCCCACCGCCACCGAGGATGGGTTGTTGCCGACCGCGAACGGCGAGCCGGGTGCGGCGCTGAAACCACCGCTGCCGTTGCCCAGCAGCACCGAGACGGCGCCGGCGCTGGGTGCGTTGATGTTGTGATCGGCGACAGCGAGGTCGAAGTGTCCGTCGCCGTTGAAATCGCCCACCGCCACAGAGATTGGCCATTCGCCGACAGCCAACGGCGACCCGGGTGCGGGGCTGAAGCCGCCACTGCCGTTCCCCAGCAGCACCGTCACGCCGTTTCCCCCCGCGTCGGCGACGACGAGGTCCGAGTGCCCGTCGCCGTTGAAGTCACCCACCGCCACGGAGACCGGAAAGGAACCGACCCCAAACGGCGAGCCGACCGCTGGACTGAACATCGCGGCCCCCGCCGCTGGCACCACCGCAGACAGGACCGCCAAGGCCAACAGCACCGCCGTCCATAGCCCCCGAACCCCAGCCACTAGATCGCAGTCTTGAGGCCAACCCTGCACGAGGCACCTCCCCCAAACGAGCCAGAACCAGAGAGCACCCGCATCGCTCAAGCATACAGGCAGTGAGCCAGGCGTCCCGGATGACACCTCGACGAAGGATGATTGCAGGAAGCCCCGGCCGAGGTTCGGCCCGCTCCTGCCTTCGACTTGAGCGAGCGTCCAGCGAAGGTCGAAGCTGGTCCCGTTTCGCCGACGCGAAGCGAGAGCGCCAACGCCGACACATGACACGACCGCAGAGGACGAGACGCGAAAGCACGGCGGCAGAGGGGGGCTTGGCAGCCGGCGTCGATGCTACGCCGCAAACAGCGCCAGCTGCACAGTTTCTCCGAGCGGCTTGACGGGTTCGACCGGCCGGGACGCGGCACGAGCGGACGGCGCACGTGGTGCTCTCCCAGGCCCGTGGCAGTCGGCCTCGGCGATCTCTTCGCCGGTGAGGGGCACGCCCTGGGCCTGGAGATCCTTGAGGACCTGCTCCAGGGAGATGGGCTCCTCGCGCTCGTCCATGAGCTGCCCATCCAGGGCGAGGTCCGCGGCGGCTGCCTTGGCGGAGAGCAGCGCCCACTTCTTCTCGTCCAGGGAGCCCTTCGTGAGCATCACGTACACGGTCACGGGCTTGCGGGAGGAGAGCCGGTGGGTCGGCAATGAACTGGTCGAACATCTCATAGCTGAACACGAGCCCGTCGACCACGACGACCGAGGCGGTATCGAGGTTGTGGCCCAACCTGATGGCGGGGATTCCGCAGAGCAGCACTTGGAGGCTGCCGTGGCGGAAGTCGCGCATGAGGATCGCGCGCTTCTTGGGGTTCACGGTCGCGGGCTTGCCGTTTCGCTCCTCGACGATGTGCCCTGCCCGCACGCCCTTTTCCAGCAGCCGGTCACAGAGCCAGCGGCCGGTCTCGATGAGGTCCGAGCCGACGAGGATCTTCTCGCCTGCCTTGACGTGCTGAAGGATCAGCTCCAGCGTCTTCATGTTCTTCGGCGTCCAGTTGGAGTGCTCAAGCCCGGCCAGGCCGGGCCACTCGCGATCGGTCGCCGCCTCCGGTGCGGTGGTGGCGTACTCGAGCTTCGTGAGCTGCCCGCAGGCGGCGGCGAACCGCTCGATCTGCCCGCTTGCCACGAGCGCGTGGTCGGGGTACTTCCAGGTGAAGAACGACGCGAACGGCGTCTTGTTCAGCCAGTGCTTGTAGAGCTCGTGCTGGGCGACACCCATCGGCGACGCTGACCGTCTTCAGGGTGCAGGTGACGATCGGCTCGCCGAAGTCGCGGCTTGCGTCGGCGGATCATCGCGGCGGCGGACAGGCGCCAGAAGCGGCTGACGTTCGTGATCTGCGGGAGCACCTTGCGCTTCTCGCGCCGGTGGGCCGTGTCGGATCCGTCGCGACCGTAGGTGTACTCAACGACGCAGAAGTCGGCCTCGAACGCGGCGAGCCCGCCGTCATAGCTGTAGGGGAAGCGCAGGCTTGAGTCGCCGAGGCACCACCACATCAGCCAGAAGATTTGGTTGACGTAGTTGGAGATCGGTGTGCCGGTCGCCAGCAGCTTGTTGCGCGCCTGCAGCCCGCGGATCGCCTTGCTGCGCTGCGACTCGTCGCCCTTAATCAAGGTGCCCTCGTCGATGCAGATCACGCCGTCGGCGAACGCGCCGGCGAGGTGGTGCGCGGCGCTCTTGATCCGAAGGCGCTTGTGGACGTAGGAGCAGCGGTGCGCTCACGCCCAGTGATCTCGTCGGTGTGCCGGGCCGAGCAGACCAGCGGGCTGTGCTTCTGCCAGCCGCCGTGATGAGAGGCATGGCAGGCCGGGCAGAATTCTGAGGAGTCCAGCAGCACCCTCTCGCCGTCAGCGCCGCGAGTCTTGAGCGACCTGACCGGCAGCGGCTCGTTCTTGACGCCGAGCAGCGAGAGCACCTCGTAGTGAGTGATGTACCAACCCTCCCCGCCGGCGCACAGGTGCTTTGCGACGCGGCGGGCGTGGGCGGCGGTGGTGATGTGCTCCACGTCGATCCCGAGCTTCTCCTGTATGTCCTGGCGGTACTGCGGGATGAGATCCTGCGGGACGATGAACAGCACTTGATTCCTTGCGCCGTTGCGCACCGCGCCCTGCGCGTAGCCCGCGGCGCCGAGCGTCTTGCCTCCGCCCTGCTCCCAGCTGAGGATGAACCCGCCACCGTCGTGGGTCTTGGTCAGCGCGCGAGCCAGGTCCTCGCGCTGAAAGTGCTTCCACTCGAACGCCGAGTCGCCGTCTGCAGCGCGGCCGTCCGCCGCGATCTCATCGAGCAGCTGGCGCTGGCGCTGCACCTCCTCGGGGAACCGCGTTGCGATGTCTCCCGGGTTGGGGATCTCGAAGTGCTCAAGGAGGTAGGAGATGTCCTCGGTTGACTCCGTGAACTCTTGGTCTGCGACCTTGATGAGGAGCACCTTGGCCTCCTCCTCGTACTTGCGCACGACCGGCTCGCCGTCCTTGTTGCGCGTGACCTTGCGCCCGCTGGTCACGTTGATCCGCGAGTCTGTGCGCAGCGGGTAGCGCGTGCCCTGCAGAAAGTCCCGCTCGAGGTCCGAGCTCGTGCAGAGGATCGAGTCCAGATCGGTGAGGTACCCCAAACGCATCTGCGGGCGGACCTCGTACAGCGGGATCACCTCCCGCTCCGCGGCCGAGGCGACACTCGCGACCGCCTCGCGCACCCCAGGGGCGATGCTCAGGTCGCACTCCTGCTCCAGCTCCCCGAGCAACCGCCAGTCCAGAGCATTCAGCGCGAAATGCCCGACGGGTTGGTTGTGAAGCGTCTCGACCAGCTTCAGCCGCCCGGCCTTCGCGAGCGCCTGACGCACGAACGGACCCGGACGGATCGACAGCCGATCACCGGCGCGCAGCTCCACATCGTAGGTCGGCCGCTCGCTGTCCTGCTCGCGGCGGCGGCGCTCAAGCTCGCGCTCCACGAGCTTCCACGGTGAGACCGGACCGACACGCGCAGGAGAGAACGCGCCGATGTAATGGCCCGCCTGGCGCAGCGCGTCCTTGATCTCGTGGCTGAGCGCCCGCTCGCCGAGCTCTTCCTTGGAGGACTCGGCCTCGAGCACCAGGCCCTCGCCGTCGCCGATGCGCTCCTGCGGTGAGACGAAGAACGCGATCAGACAGGGCAGGGCCACGCCCTCGAACAGGTCGTTGCACTCCACGGTGGCGAACACGCCCGCCGCGTCCTCGCGCGAGAGAACCTCCCGGCGGAAACGATCACGCCCGCAGATGAACGCACCAACGCCGTCGGGGGCCAGCAGCGCGAGGCTCATGCGCCACACCGCGACCGCACTGTTCTCCGAGCGACCCGTGCCGTCGGTCCACGTCAGGCCGAACGGAGGGTTGGCGAGCACCCGTGGGAACTGCACCCCGAGCTTGCGCAGCATCGGAAAGGCGCGCTGCACATCACCCTTGATCGCCTGGTAGTCCCCGCCCTGAACCTGATCGCCGTCGATCTCCACCCCGAAGCGCTGTTCACGCGGCCACGGCGCCAACAGCGCACCGTTGCCCGCCGTGGGGTCGAGCACCGGCAATCGCCCCAACGGGTCGATCGCCTCCTTGATGAACCCGGCCGCCTCGGGCGGCGTGAAGAACTGCTGCAACCCGCGAAGCTCACCACCCGGGCGGCCAGCCCTCAGCACGCTCCGCGAGCTGTCCAGCACCTCCTCCGACAACGCATCACCCGTCAGCTGCCCACGCTTGCCAGCTTGCTCGCGCTCGATCTCTACGACGCTCACGGCGCCCCCTCTCAGGGCTCGAGATCCCGCCCGGTGCGGGACCGATGCCCAAAGCGCCGCACGCCCACAGGGCGTGCGAAACTGGCGCGGGCATGGCCCGCACGGGAGGTCGCGGCTACCCGTCCGTCAGATCAGCCCGGGTTGAGACGGCTCGTCATCGACGCCAACACGCTGGCGTCGGGAAGCGTCAACCCGCATAGCGAGAGCCCGTCCTGTTTGCTCTACCGCGACTTGGCGGTCTCGCCGCGCCGAGGTACGGGTGCCGCAGAGCAGACCCCAACCTATCCAGCGCCACCGAGCGCATTGACCGCGACCGAGGATCGGCGTAGTATGTGGGCATATGGTGACCACATGCCCAAGATGAAGATGAAGAACGTCGGCGTCCGCGAGTTCCGCGACCACGCCACCAAGTACCTAGCAGGCCCCGAGACCGTCGCCGTCAACCGGCACGGGAGGGTGATCGGCTTCTACGTCCCGCTTGAGCGCGACGAGGACGAGGTACGACGCGCTGTCGCCCAGCTCGGCCAGGCCGTCGAGCAGGTGCTCGATGAAACCGGCATGACCGAGGACGAGCTGGCAAGTCTCTTCGACATGCGACGGCCCTTCCCTGAATGATCGTCGCCGCCGACGCCAGCGTTCTCGTTGGCGAGCTGCTGCGCACGAGGGGCCGTGAGCTGTTCCTGCACCCTGCGCTGCACATCGTCGTGGCCGAGGATCAATGGAGCGAGACCGAGCACGAGCTGGCCCGGCGGCTCGGCATCATGGAGTCCACAGGACGCCTCACACCGGACGGAAGGCGCGTGCTGGAACAATCAGTACGCACCATGATCGAGACACAGGCCATCGAGGTCGTCAACCGGGAGATGTACGCATCCTTCGAGGAGGCTGCGCGGCGGCGGGTTCCCCGCGATCCGCGGGACTGGCCTACCGTTGCCCTGGCGCTCCTGCTCGACGCCGCGATCCTGACGGGAGACCACGACTTCCTCGGATGCGGCTGCCCCACGTGGACCGTCCAAACCCTCCGAAACGAGCTGGACGACCAGGATAAGACGCAGCCGTGAGGCCGTATCGCTTCGCCCCCGACCACTTCAGACGACTTGACTGGCTCCCAGCGTGACAAAAGTTTGACAAAAGTCATTTCGTCCGATACGTCCAACGCGTCCAGAAAACCGCGCAAAATGGACGATCTGGACGCCCCTGAACCCATCTACACCCCCCGGATCAGGTTGAGGGCCTTGTGGACCGCTTGGTCCGTGGTGGTTCGAGTCCACTCGGGCGCACTGCTTTGCTGACGTTGGAACCGCCCGGTGGGTTCGTTCGTTGTCCCCGACTCTGCATTCTCGAAGGGGTTCGGCGTGGGGTTGGAACGAGCCGCTATCTGCGACGTCCCATCCCAGTGGGAAGATAGATCGTATGGAGCAGCCCAACCCATGACCACCGCGATCGGCACCCAGATCGACCTCTTCGCGTGGGCGCGCGATCTCGAGCGCGAGAACAAGCGCATCGCCAAGATCAACGAGGAGCGCGCACGCCGTCGTGGATACCTTGTGTTCGCGACCGACCCGACCGTCTCCCCTGACGAGCCCGGCTACTGCGAGATCTACGCGACTGAGGCAAGGACCCCCAATCAAGCGGCGGCAAAGATCCGGCCGCTCGCATCGGGACGACGCCTGCATACGTATCTGGCGACGGGCAAGTACAAGAACGAGCTGGCAGACGCCCGCTGGGTGGCGTAGGTAGCCCACCGGTCACAGCCCGGCCGGCGAGGCCTGTGGTGCCGCACAAGCCGAGATCCAGGCGCGTGGATTCGGTCGCTGGGGCTCGTCCACTCGCTTGGTGGCTGGCGACACTGACCGTTCGGCGGTGGACTGGCGGTCTTGTCTCCCAAGAGCTAGATCGAGATGGATGTTCTAGATCCGGCACACCGGCGCTTGGAACCCTTCGCGGCAGCGTTGAGCCTCAACAACGGTCAGCATCGTGGCCAGAATCAGGATGATGCCGACGAGCGCGATGATCAGCAATCTGATGCCAGGTCCTGTTCGACGACGCGGCAACGGTTGCCGCGATGGTCGCCCTGGTGGTCGTGACGGGGGTGGTGGTCGCCGCGGCGGTCGTGGTCGTGACGGCGGTGGTGTTCGCCGCATATACCATCTGTCTTCGATGCCCACCGTGCTTGTATTTTCGGCGGGATTGGGTGGTTGCTTGAGGATCGGGCTGACCGGAACGTCGGGCGTGCTGGCGTGAGCATTTCGAGACCCCGACCAACCGTCCGCTGCCGCGAGGATCATCATCGGCGTGTCGCAGGCCCGTGAGTACGACATCCGTGCCGCCGCGCCCAGTTACGTCACGGTGATAGGGGCGGTCGGCGGGTTCGCCGTGGCGGTCGGCGTCCTGCTCCTCGCGGAGGGCCACGGCACCCGGTGCTTCCGCCCCGACGACCGCTGAACCTCTGAAACGGATCACACGCTGCACGATGAGGCGACCGTCAGCCAGACGGCGACTGCATCCACGAGGATGACGAGTCCGTGATGTCCGCATATGACCAAGATGTCCGCTATAGTTGTCGGCGTCGACCCATCAGATCGCATGACAGTCACCGCCTCACGCCCACAGCTCTTGACCGTAACCCAGGCAGCCGACCTGTTGAAGGTCAGCGACCGCACGATCCGCCGCTGGATCGAGGCGGAGAAGGTGCCATATCTCAAGCTGCCCAGCGGCGGCTACCGCATACCGCAAGCATCACTGCTGGCCTCGCTGAGCGGCAACTATGACCTCGCCGGCGAGATCGCCGCGCTCGACGAGCGCTTCGCGGACGTGACCGGCGAGCAGATCCAGGCCGCGCTCGCGCGCGGCAAATAGCACCGAACCGTCGGGGCTCGCCCATACCCTGCGGCCGTGCCCCACGTGGTCATCGACACCAGCGTGTCGCTCCCCGCGACGCTCAGCCCGACCGGGATGGCTCGCAAGTTTTGGGTCCTGCTCGCTCTCGGAGCGCTCACGCAGCAGATCGAGCACCACCAACTCTTGCTTGACGAGCTGCGCCGTGAGAGCGACGTCACCGGCGCAAGGCCCGGCGCGCTACAAGTCATCGCCACCGAGGCCCATGCAGCCGAGCAGCGCCGCGCAACACTCCGCGACCTGGTACCCCACGATGCGCCCGAGCACTGGGTAGCGCTTGGCGGTGTCGCGATTTTCGACGAGTACGAGCGCAAGGTCCGCGAGATCGGCCGGCGGTTGAACCCGGACGTGCGCGACACCGACGTGCAGCGCCTGCGCCGGCAGGCGGAGGCCATCTGCATCGCCGACACCCCGCCGTTCAATCCAGGCGAGGCCCCGCCACTCACGAGGGACCGCAAAGACGACCCGATCGTGTACACAGCGCTGGTCGGTCACGCCGACTATCTCATCAGCGACGACCGCGACATCGTGCCCGACGGGCAAGAGCAGGAGTACAGGCACGAGCAACACCGTGTTCTCGCCGCCACGTTCAACCGCTTCACCTCCACCTACTTCGAGCCCGACGACCTCGACTGGGGCGCGATCGACGGCCGGTGGCTGCGGCACGCGTTCGACGATCCCGCGAGAAGGACGTGAACCGTCCACGACGGGAGCGCGGCATCAGCCCCGCGCAACCACGGCCGGCGCTCGCGGAGGTGACCATCGCGGCCGACCGTCCGGCAGTCTCGATCCGTGGCAACACCGTGGCAACATCCACACCGTCCGATGCGTCCAATGCGTCCAGGAAACCGCACAAAATGGACGATCTGGACGCCGCTGGACCCATCTACACCGCCCGTATCCGGTTGAGGGCCTTGTGGACCGCTTGGTCCGTGGTGGTTCGAGTCCACTCGGGCGCATTCAGAAGACCCCCGTCGGCGGCGTTATCGTTGGGCGTGAGATGCCAAGGAAGCAGACAACCGACTCCGAAGCCGGCCTCAATCTGAAGCGTCGCGTCGTCATCCGACCGGTCACGATGATCGTCGAGGATCTGGACAGCGTGCGCGTGAAGCCGTCCGCCGTCAGGCATCTCTCACCAACAGGGTCCGTTCCCACGCGCGTTGATTGCTGATCAGCGCGCGGTAGATCATCAGCGCTACGAGGGGGCCAAGACCGCCTTGGGCCGCAGTGTCCCCTGGCGCACGATGCGACATGGACAGCGATCGAAGCGTTTATCGGGCCGCCCTGAGCTGAGCCGAACACCACTGGCAGGAGATGGCATCGAAGACGGGGAGTGGCCAGGCTATGCGGCAGCCGGCGAGGAGGCCGGAGTCAGCCGACGGCTGGAGGTCGACCCGGCCGGCGTTCGGGCTGATCGCCGGTTACTCTTGCGCGCATATGGTTGACGATGCCGTCATACAGGAGGCCGGTCGGCGTCTATCGGAGGCCGCGCCGCAGGCGCGGATCATCCTGTTCGGATCTCATGCGCGAGGCGAAGCCGGCAAGCACAGCGATCTCGACCTGCTGGTGATCGAGCCGCACGTCGAGAACCCCGCCCGCGAGTCCGTCCGGCTGCGCAGAGCGCTCGGCGACCTGGTGCTGGCGGCCGACGTGATCGTCGCGAGCGAGGACCGCGTTCGGGAGTGGCGTGACGTGAGCGGAAGCCTTATTCATGCAGCGCTGAGCGAAGGCCGGGAGCTTGCGGCCTGATGGCTGGCGAACTCGACTTGGCAGAACAACTGCTGCGTCGCGCGGTCGACGATGAGGCAGCCGCCAAGGCGCTCCTGCCGGTCAAGTCCGTAACAAACGTGGTCGTCGGGCAGCACGCACAGCAGGGAGTCGAGAAGGCGATCAAGGCCGTACTCGCCGCGAGAGGCGTCGAGTTCCCCTTCATCCACGACATCGCCGGCCTCACGTCCTTATGCAAGAACGCGGGCATACCGATGCCCGAGGAACTGCGCAGCGCTGACCAGCTCACACCATACGCCGGCGCGCTGCGCTATGGCGAGGAGGACCTTGATCTCGTAGACCGCGACACCGCCCTGCGCTGGGTGACGGCCGCGGTCAAATGGGCACGCGACATTGTCGAGCAGACCGCTGAACAACAGCAGCCACCCGAGCAACCCACCGAGCAGGACCCGCCTCAGCAGCCACCGTCAACCAGCTGAGCTCGACGGCACGAGCCAACCGGATCTCAGGACTGTTGGAGCCCCAATCCGTGGCAACACCGCGGCAACTTGGACGAGTCCCCGCCTGCGCTCGCACCTGAGAGAGCTACGGTGCCGACAGCGGTCACGCATAGGATCGCGACGTGCCTTCTGATCCGCCACTCGACCGCCCGAGCACTCCCGCCCGATGGCCCCTGACGAGCCGTATTCCGTCGGAGCGTTGAACTGGATGCAGAGCCACGTCCCGACCTCGCCGCCTGCGAGTATGGCCGCGTGCCGGCGATCGAGACCGAGAAGCTGACGAAGTTCTACGGCAGCCATCGCGGCGTCGAGGAGGTCACGATCGCGGTCGAGCACGGGCGAGATCTTCGGGTTCCTCGGCCCCAACGGCGCCGGCAAGACGACGACGATCCGCACGCTGCTCGACCTGCTGCACCCGACCAGCGGCAGCGCGCGCATCTTCGGCCTCGACAGCCGCCGCGACAGCGTCGCGATCCGCGGGCGGCTCGGCAACCTGCCCGGCGACTTCGGATACGGGAAGCTCGCCACCGGGCGCGAGGCCGTGTCGCTGCTGGCGCGGTTGCGCGGCGTCACGGGGCTCGGCCAACGCGATCGCTCTCGCTGAACGTTTCCAAGCAGACCTCGATCGGCCGATGGGTCAGCTCTCGCGCGGCAACCGCCAGAAGATCGGCCTGATCCTGGCGCTCTTCCACCAGCCCGAGCTGCTCATCCTCGACGAGCCCACGAGCGGGCTCGATCCGCTCATGCAGGAGGAGTTCCTGGCGCTGGTGCGCGAGGAACGCGAGCGCGGCTGCGCCGTCTTCCTGTCCTCGCACGAGCTCGACGAGGTCCAGCGGGTGTGCGACCGCGTGGGGATCATCCGCGAGGGCAGGGTGGTCGCGGTGGAGCGCGTGTCGGAGCTGCTCGAGAAGACGCCGCACCGTGTCTCGGTGCGAGTTCGCCGAGCCGGCCGACATCGAGTCGCTGCGCGGGCTGGCGGGCGTGAGCGACCTGGAGGCGAGCGACGGGCGCGTGCGCTTCAAGCTCGCGGGCGAAATCGACCCGGTGCTGAAGGCGATCGCCGCTCACACGGTCCTCGACCTCGAGGTCGCGCACCCGACGCTCGAGGAGGTCTTCCTCACCTACTACCAAGCCGAGCCGAGCGACCGAGAGCAAAGTCGAGTGACCGAGGGCGAAACCGAGTGACCGCGCTGATCGCGGCGCAGCTGCGCGAACGACGCCGGTCGCTGCTCTCCTGGGGCCTGCCGATCGGCGTGTGGTCGGCCTTCGTGGTCGCCATCTACCCCTCGGTCGAAGCGGCGCTCACGAAGGCCATACGCAGTTACCCGGCGGCGCTGAAGGAAGCGTTCGGGATCAGCGAACTGTCGACGGTCGAGCAGTACCTGCACGCCGAGATGCTGAGCCTGATCGTCCCGCTCGCGGTCGGCTACCTGGCGGTGCGCTCGCTGGCGAGCGGCCTCTCCGGCGCCGCGGAAAGCGGCCGGCTCGACGTGCTGCTCTCGGCGCCCGTGTCGCGCCGGCGCGTCGTGACGGCCAGCTTCTGCGCGGCCGCCGTCGAGCTGGCGGCCGTCCTCGCCGTCTCCCTCGCGCTCACGCTGCTCGGCAGCCTGCTCTCAGGCGCGGACCTGTCGTTCTCGCCGGCGCTGGCCGGCTTTGCCAACGTCTGGCCGCTGGCCCTGCTGGCCGCGGGCCTGGGGATCGTCGTCACCGGCTTCTCGCTGCGCACCAGCGTCGTCACCGGGTCGGTGGCGGGCGTGCTGGTGGGGATGTACGTGCTCGATCTGATCGGCCGGCTCGACCCGAGCCTCGACGCCGTCCGCTACGCCTCCGTGTTCCGCTACTACGGCAACGCGATCGAGAACGGCATCGATCCGCTCTCCTTCCTCGGCGTCACCGCCGTAGCCGCCCTGCTCGCGGCGGCCGGCGCGGCTCTGTTCGAGCGGCGCGACCTCTTTCCTGGATGAATACGTGGGTGGTGCTCGGCCGGCCGGGCGCATGACACACGCGACTGCGCTCGCGCCCGGCGGCGGTCTCGGGGCTGCGCAACGATGATGGGCAGACCTTGTTAACTCACGACGTGGTCCTGGAAAGGCGGTCGACACGTCCCTCCGACTCCGCGGGGGCCGGAACGCGACGGCGCGCGCGCCTGTGGGTAAGGCTCGTGCCGCTCACCGTGGCCGCCGCGGCCGGTCTGGCGCTCGCATCGCGCGCCCCGACGATCGAGGCCTATGCCGACGCGAGTCCCTCGCACGTTCTCTTGCCTGCAGCCGCGCGCGCGGGTGACGCAACCGCGCAGCCCGCGCTCCCGGTCACCGTGGCGATCGACCGGCTCGATCCGGGCCCACCGGTGCCCCCGCGGTTTCTCGGGCTCTCCTTCGAGGCGGCGGCGCTCAGCCGGCTCGCAAGCTACGCGCACCACGGCAACCTCGTTGAGATGCTGCGCTCGCTTGGGCCCGGTATGTTGCGCTTCGGCGGCGTCACCGTGGATGAGCGCGTCGCCTGGACCGACCCCGCCACCCCACGGCCGGCGTGGGCGTCGAGCGTGATCGGGCCGGTCCAAATGCACGCCATCGGCGTACTCGCCCGCCGCAGCGGATGGCGAATTCTGCTCACGGTCGGATTGGCGCACTACGAACCGGCAGCCGCCGCACGGGAGGTGGCGTCCGCCCGCAGCGCGCTCGGGCCCTACCTCGCCGCGGTCGAGATCGGTAACGAGCCGAATGCCTACGGCAACCACGGCCTACGGGAACTCCCATGGATCGCCCAGGGTTACGAGGAAGAAGTCAGCAACTACCGCGAAGCGATCGACGCCCTCACTCCCGGCGTGCCGATCGCCGGTCCCGACGTGTCCGGCTCCGGCAGCTTCAGCGAATGGGGCGATGAGGAGGCGCTCGCGCAGGCGCCCGCCCTGCTGACCGGACACCACTATCCGCTCGGATGCGCGCAAACGCCCGCGCCCTCGATCGAAGCGCTGCTGAGTCCCGCCACCCGCGGACGCGCGGCGCGCTCGCTGGCGAGCTATATCTCGGTGGCGCGCTCCAACGGCATTCCTCTGCGTATAGACGAGACCAACTCCGTCTCCTGCGGAGGAGTGACCGGGATCAGTGACACGTTCGCCTCAGCGCTGTGGGCGACCGGCTACATCACGCAGGCGATGGCGGCGGGCGCGGCGGGCATCAACCTTCAGGGCAACCCCACGAACTGCGCCGGATACACGCCCCTGTGCGCGCCCGATCCCGCGGCCCTCGCCGCAGGGACGCTGCGAGCCCAACCGGAGTGGTATGCGCTTCTGCTGACGAGATCGCTCGTCGGCGATCGCCCGCTGCCCACGACGATCTCAGCCGAAGGCTCACCCGATCTGGTGGCGGCTTCGTTCTCGGCGCCCGATCACTCTTTGCGGGTGGTGCTCGCCGACGATGACCCGCTGGGGGCGAGTCCGCTCGCGCTGCGGCTGGATGTGGGCGCCGGCATGGGCGCGGCGCGCGTCCTGCGCCTCATTGCCCCCTCCCAAAGCGCCACCGGCGGCGTGCGGCTCGCCGGCCGCGCGGTCGCGCCCAACGGCTCCTGGCGCGCTCCCATACGGATGGAGAGCGTCGCTGCGCGCGCGGGGATCCTGGCGCTCGAGCTCGCGCCGGGCAGCGCCGCGCTCCTCACCATGAGTCGACCCGGGTCTACGCCGCGCCCCCGCCGCCGCCACTGAGATCACCTCTGGGCTCGGCGGCGAGGCTACCGTCGCCCGCGAGCTTCGGAAGATTTCGCCCGAACATGAACATCCGTCCATCGTCGCGTGAGTATTCGCCGCGGAAGGTGTCTCACAACCGATCCACCTCACCAAAGCGCCCCGATGGCGCACTCCAAGGAGGTATGCCGTATGAGACGAACACTGCTGACGGCCGTAGGCATCACGATGCTCGCGCTCGCCGTTCCGGGCGCGGCGCTCGCCCATCACGGCCATAGCCGCCATCACCACAAAGCGAAGGCCCACCACTCGAGGTTCCGATTCGTGCACATCGGCGCGAGCGGCGCAAGCGCCCCGACGACGTCGAGCACAGGAACGACAACGCCGCCGCCGACCACGCCCACGACGCCTGAAAACGCCGGGACCGTGGCCTCGTACTCAACCACCACCAACATCCTCGTCCTGACCTTGAACGACGGCTCCAGCGTGACCGGGAAGGTGACAACGGATACAAAAATCGAGTGCGTCAAAGCGGCCACCGCTCCCACCACCACGCCTCCCTCCGGGACCGAACCCACCGATCAGAGCCCCGGCGACGACAGCGGTCAGGGCGGCGACCAGGAAAGCGGCGACATGAGCCGGCAGGGCGACCAGCAATCCGGCGGCTCCGACGAAGGGCGGCAGAGCGATCAGAAAGACAGCGGCGATGACGATGGCGCAGTGCAAAGCGCCGCCGCCGAACCGCCGTGTGACAGCTCCCTGCTCGTCCCCGGCGCCATGGTGCGCGCGGCCGAGTTGCGCATCGGGCCGAATGGCACCGAATTCGAGAGCGTCACGCTGGTGAGGTAGATCCACAAACACGTGTCGGGGGCGGCGTTTGTCCATTCCATTCGCCGCCCCCGCGCGCCCGCGCGGGCGCGCGGGGCGTCCATTTCTGAGACTGTCCGCCCCGCCCGCCGGCCGCCTTCCGCCCCGGCGGGCGCGCGCGGCGCTATAACGACTACGACAGGCTCGACCACTATGTCACCAGACATCGCATGAGTCCTTCCGTCTCGGTCCGGCTTCTGCTGAGCCAGAGCGACGCCCGTCTCGTGGCGTTCGCGCGCGCCGGGCACGAACGGGCCTTCGAAGCGCTCGTGCAGCGCTATCGCCGCCAGCTGCACAGCTACTGCCGGCGCCTGCTGCTCTCCGACGAGCGCGCGGAGGACGCGCTGCAGCAGGCTCTCCTGCAGGCATGGCTCGCGCTGCGCGCGGGCACCGAGGTGGGCGAGGTGAGGCCGTGGCTCTACCGGATCGTGCACAACGCGGCGGTGAACGCGCTCAGGGCTTCCGGCTATGACTACTGCAAGCTCAGCGAGAGCCTGTCGGGCGCCGACGCGCCCCAGGCCGACCTCGACCGGCGGATCGCGGTGCGCGAGGCGCTGGCGGGCCTTGCGGCGCTACCTGACATGCAGCGGGAGGCGTTGCTGCGCACGGCTGTCGAGGGCCGCAGCCACCAGCAGGTCGCGCGGGATCTCGGGCTGACCGAGCACGCGCTGCGCGGCCTCGTGTACCGGGCTCGGGCGACGTTGCGCGCGGCCGCCGGTGCATTCACGCCGCCGCCAATTGTGAACTGGGCGCTCGGCGCCACGCGCGGCACACCGGTGGTCGAGCGTCTGACCGAGCTGGGCGCCGGGGGCGGCTCGGCGGGCATCGCGGGCCTGCTGATGAAGGGCGGCGCGGTCGCCGTCACCGCCACCGTGCTCGCCGGGGGGATCGTCGCCGGTCACCATCATCCAAAGACCCCTGCCAACCGCTTGAGCGCAGCCGCGGCTCGAGCGCCCTCGGCGGCGCCAACCGCCGTGGCATCGGCACAGCCCGCCCGTTGGACCTCCGCGTCGCACACCCAGGCGACGCCCGGTCGCGGCAGACCGTCGTCGATCGGTGCAGCGACGCCGCGAGCGACCCGCTTCACGCCACGGCCGGATGGCGGCCATCGCGGGACGGCGCTCGCATCCCCCTTCTCCCCCGCGGCGCCCAACAGCCGCAGGTCCGACGGACGAAGGGGTCGCGACGGCGGCGGCAATGTCGAAGCCTTGACGAGCGGCGGCGGGGGCGCGACAGGTCAGGGTGACAAACATGGGGAAACGGGTTCGAACGGGGGCGGCTTCGGCAGTCTTGACGGCAAAGACGGCGGCTCCGTCGGCAGCCTCACGAGCAGCGGCGGCTCCGGCGACGGCACGAGCGGCTCCTCGACGAGCGGCTCCTCGACGAGCGGCTCCTCGACGAGCGGCGGCTCCAATGGCGGCTCGGGCGGTGGCGGGAGCGACCCGACCACCGAAACGGGGCAGTCCGGTAATTCGCCCGACCTTCAGAGCAACACCGACGCGAGTTCGTCGACGAGCACGAACACATCATCCAAAGACGGACAGAGCGCCACCGAAGAAGTGACGAAATAGGACTCAAGGCGGCCGCGCGAAACCCCCTCAGAGGGAGGGTGGGGGACCGTCGGCGTCCGGCCGGGATGTCACCGTGTTGGGGGTGATCACGAATTTGGAGGATCCTTGTTCGTACTGCTGCTGATAGCCGGCTTGGTGATCGGCGCCCTGGCGGGCGCCGCCGTTGCGGGCGCGCTCGCGCGTTCCGGTGGCGAGCGGCGGCGCGAGGAGCTCGATGCGATCTCGGCGGAGAACCGCGAGCGGATGCGCGACGAGATGAAGGCGATCTCCGCCGACGTGCTCAAGCAGACGGGCGACTCGCTGGCGCAGAGGCTCGCCGACCAGCGTCGCGCCGAGGAGGAGCGGGCGGCCGGCGAGATGGCGAAGCGCGCCGAGGAGATCAAGGGGCTCGTGGGGCCCGTCAACGAGAAGCTCGGACGCGTGGAGAACGAGATCGGCCGCCTCGAGCGCGAGCGCAAGCAGGCGCAGGGCGAACTGGCGAGCATGGTGCGCCAGCTGCACGAGGGCGTGGGCAGCCTGCGCCTTGAGACCGGCAACCTCGTCTCGGCGCTGAAGCGGCCGAGCACGCGCGGCTCGTGGGGCGAGATCCAGCTGCGCAACGTGATCGAGATGGCGGGCATGATCGAGCACTGCGACTTCCTCGAGCAGAGCACCGTGCAGTCCGAAGAGGGGGCGCTGCGCCCGGACGTGCTCGTGAAGCTGCCCGGCGGGAAGGTGATCGTGGTGGACTCCAAGGTGCCGCTCGACGCCTACCTCGCCCACTTGGAGGCCCAGAGCGAAGACGAGCGCGACCTGCAGATGACGCGACACGCCAGGCAGACGCGCGACCACATAACCAAGCTCGCCTCCAAGGGCTACCAGCGCCAGTTCGACACCACCCCCGACCTCGTCGTGATGTTCGTCCCCTCCGAGGGCATCTACCACGCCGCGCTCGCCGAGGACCCGGGCCTGATCGAGTACGGCGTGCACCAGCAGGTGCTGATGGCCACCCCCACCACCCTCATCGGACTGCTGCGCGCGGTCCACTACGGCTGGCGCCAAGAGCTCATCGCCGAATCCGCGCGGGAGATCGCCGAGACCGCGCGCGAGCTGCACCGGCGCCTGGCGCGCTTCGTCGACCCGCTCGCCAAGGTGGGCCGCCAGCTCGGCTCGGCCGTCTCCGCCTACAACGAAGCGGTGGGCTCGTTCGACAGCCGCGTGATGCCTCAGCTGCGCCGCGTCGAGGAGACCGGCGCCAAGTCCGAGCGCGAGCTCACCGCGCCGGCCGCGGTGGACGCCAATCCGCGCTCGCTCGCCTCGCAGGCCTCGGCGCTCGAGGAGATGTCCGATGGGGAGCCCATCCTCAAGAGGATCAGCAGCGCCGCGGCGACCGGCACGGTTGCGGGCAGCTCGTCCACCGCGAAGAACAGCGCGTCGAACGAGACCGCCAGCAGCGCCGCCAGCAACGCCCCCTTCGACTGACGCGCCCGATCGCCCGTCATAGCGAGCAGCCCACCGAGCACTCCCGCCACGAACAGGTCGCCGTAGCCCATCGCGGCGGAGCCGAACAGCTCGGCCTGCAGGCGCGGGAGGCCGCCCGCGGGATGGGCCGCGTTGAGGGCGTTGTTCGGCGCCTGCAGCAGATCCGAGATCACGAGCGCCGCGTCTGCGCAGGCCATCGCGACGATCCCGAGCGCGAGCCAGCGCGCCGGTGTGACGCCCGCGATCAGCGCGCCGAGCGCCACGCAGCTGAGCGCCGACAGCGCCACACCGGCGCCCTCCCCCGCGAGCCCGCCGCGATCGGCCCAGGCGAGCGCGAACAGCGGCGCCGCGAGCAACGCGAGGGCGGGTCTGGGCCGCTGGGCGGGCCACACGAGCCGGCCGAGCGCGAGCGCGGCGAGCGGGGGCACGGCGAGCAGCGCGATATATGTGAGTGCCTGGGCGCTGTCCTGTTCCGCGACTCTGCCAACCGCCACGAACCCAATCACCGAGACAGCGGGAATCAACGCCCACAGCGGACTGTGCAGGCGCGCCATCCTCCCCGGCGACCACGCGCGGGGGAGCGCCACCACGACACCCTGGCAGAGCGAGAGTGAGCCGATTGACACCCAAAAAGGCAGCATCTAGTCAAAATAGACGCACATGACGCGCTGGGACTGGACATGGGAGGAGCGCTCCCGGGCAAACCGCACGCCGGCTGTCGAGCCGGACCCGGCGAGCGACGACCACGAGACCCCTGTGGCGGCGGCCGGGGGGCCGCGTGGGGACAGTCCGGGTGGGCATGGGTCGGGCGGTCACGGGCTGGGTGCTCACCGGCCACACCGCCGCGCGGGCGCCGACCAGGTGTTCCGCCGGCGCCGCGCGGGCGCGGGCCTGGCGCTGATCGTGCTCGTGGTGGCGCTGATCGGAGCGATCGGCTCGCACAAGAGCTCCAGCCGGCCGCGGGCCGTCTCCAGGAAGAGCCATGTGGCGGCGCTCTCGCCGAGCGCGGCCCAGCGGGCCGCGGTTGCCGCCAAGGCCGAGACGAGAGCGATCGAATCGGTGCTCGCCTACACCCCTTTCCTGCGCAGCGGCGGACCCACCGGCAACGAGGTGGCGCTCACCTTCGATGACGGCCCCGGCCCCTATACGCAACAGTTGGTGGCGACGCTCAACAGGCTTCACACCCACGCGACGTTCTTTGCGATCGGCTCGCAGGAGCAGTACTTCTCAGCCGGCACGGTCGCCGAGATCAACTCCGGCGACGTGGTGGGCGATCACACCGAGACCCACCCGATGATGGCGTCGCTCTCCGCTCACGACCAGTACGAACAGCTCTTCGACCAGATGGCCCAGATCGAGGTGCTGGGAGGCACGCGGCCGCGCCTCTTCCGCCCCCCGTACGGCTCCTTCAATCCCACCACCTTCCGCGAGCTCCACCACCTGCGCCTGTTGATGGTGCTGTGGTCGGTTGACACGCGCGACTACACGCTGCCGGGCGCCGCCGCGATCGTGCAGACCGCGCTCGAAGGCGCCAAGCCGGGCGCCATCATCCTCATGCACGATGGCGGCGGCGATCGCTCGGAGACGATCGCGGCATTGCCGGCGATCGTCGAGGGACTGCGCAAGCGCGGCCTTCGCCCCGTCACTGTCTCACGCCTGTTGCTGGACGACCCGCCCCCGCACGGTCTGCCGGTGCCGAGGAGCCTCGCCGGCGATTAGCTCAACTCCCGGGAGGCGACCTCGAAGGGGCGTCAGTGCGCGAGCTGCACGGTCTTGACGATCAGCAGCGCCATCGCGACGACCAGGTAGCCACGCAGCAGCAGCATCCCCGCCTTGCGCCCGGGCGACCACACGGGCCGTTCGAGCAGAGCCAGCGGCGGCATCGTCCAAGTGGCGCGATCCACCACCGGCTCCTCGCGGGGGACCCGCGTTCGCGAAGCCCGTCGGCGCAACATATACGCCCCGGCCGCGGCCAGGCCCGCAAGCGTCCCGATGCTGAGGTACTCGAACAGGCGTGTGACGTCGATGTGCGGAAACATCGTGCTCGCCATCAGGATCAGCGAGAGCTCGACGAGCACCGCGATGATCACGCTCGCGATCGCGTTCAACCACGGGGGATTCGACCACGGACCGAGCACCTCGCGGTCGTTGCAGAGCAGCAGCAGGAACACGGTGGCGCTCGGCAGCAGCACGCCGGCAAGCGCCTGCACAGACGTCGTGATCAAGCCGAGCGGGGCGCCCGGGATCAGGACGATCGCCGCGGCGAACCCCACCATGAGGGCGAAGCTCGAGTAGAACAGCTTGGCGTCGCGCAGCCCGCGGTTGAGCGAGTGCCGTGCCCCGAACACGTCCCCGAACGCATAGGACGTCGACAGCGTAACGGCCGCGGCGCCGATCAGTGACGCGTTGAGCAGCACGACCGCGAAGAACGCGCCCGCGGTGGACCCCAGCGTGTGGGAGAGGCCGGCCGCGACGGTGCCCGCGTCGTTGAAGTGTCCCGCGTAGGCGGTCCCGCCGAAGGCGAATGCGGTCACGGTTATCAAAGCCCCCGCGCCGAGCACCACCACGAACGCGCCGATGACGGTGTCGGCGCGCTCGTAGTTGATCCACCGCGGCGTGATGCGCTTGTCGATGATGTTGGACTGCTGGAAGAACAGCTGCCAGGGCGCAACCGTGGTGCCGACGATGGCGATGATGAGCAGCACCGCCGTCGAGCCGGCCCCGCCCTGAATGGTCGGGACGAACGTGTGGTGGGCGACCGTGGAGAGCTGTGGATGGGCGAACACGAGCAGCGGGATCACTAGGAAGTTGGCGATCACGAACACGTACATGAAGCGCTCCCAGCTGCGGAAGCTCCCGGTCGAGGTGATCGCGATGAGCGTGAGCGCGGCGCCGGGCACCGCGATGTTTCTGCTCACACCGAAGTACTCGAGCGCGAGGCTGACCCCGATGAACTCGGTGACGATCGTGAGGAAGTTGAGGATGAACAGGTCGCCGACCGAGAACCAACCCCAGAAGCGCCCGAAGCGCTCGTTGATCAGGCGGGCATGGCCGACTCCGGTTACCGCTCCGAGCCGGATCACCATCTCCTGGTTGACGATCAGCACAGGGATCAGCAGGACCAGCGTCCACAGCAGGGTTGTGCCGTAGTTCTGGCCGGCCTGGGAGTAGGTGGACGACGCCACCGGCGTCGTTGTCGCCCACCATCACGATCAAGCCGGGGCCCATGATCGCCAGCAGCGCCGCGAGCCGCGCGCGCATGCCGTGACGCGCGCCCGTGTCGTGCAGCTTGATCGTGCCGAGCGCGCCGCGGATGTCGCCGATGTGAGCCTCGTCGAGGACGGGCGGGACCCCCTCCGGACGCGAGGAAACCTGCTCGTCGAGAGTCGCATCGTTGAGCGTCGTGTCCTCGGCCATCTCTGTCACCTCCTTTCTCTGCTTCGCGATCGACCGGGGGCGCACGTGAGCCCCACATTGCCCGCGTCAACGGGCGACATCGATGCGCGTCCATCTATGTCGGCGCGCACGGGTGAGCGCCGCGCGCCGGAGGGAAAGTCCTGAGAGAGAGTGTCAGGACGGCAGGGACAGACCCTTCGAGCGCGCGACCGGCTGGGTACTTCGTGGCAAGTCTTGATCCACGCCGGTCTCCTTTCTGCGCTTCGCCTAAGGGTCGTGCGAGGTGCGCTCAGCCTAGCACCGGGACGCTCGGCGGGGCGCCGTGGACGCAGCGTTCAGATTGGTCTGTCAATCGCGTGCGAGCCCGAACCTGCGCCGCCAACCGGCGGGCAGTGTGAGCTCGAGCACGTCGTCCACGGTGACCACGCCGACGATGTGCTCGTGCTCGTCTACGACAGGCAGCATCACGAGGTTGTAGTCGGTCATCGTGCGCGCCACCTCCGGGAGGTCGGCGTCGGTGGGCGCCGAAACCGGCTCGTGCTCGGCGATTTCCGACAGCGGCGTGTGGGGATCGCTGCGCAGGAGCGTCACGACCGACACGGAGCCCGACAGCTTGCCCTCGTCGTCGCGCAGGTAGACGGTGGTGAGCGTTGTGGGCGGGATCTCGCTCGAGCGCACCCGGTCGAGCGCAGTCGCGACCGGCTGATTTTCGCCCAGCACGATGCAATCGGGGCTCATCAGCCCGCCCGCGGTGGAGGGGTTGTAGCCGAGCAGCTGCTCGATCTGGTGCTGCTGGGTGGGCGGCAGCAGCGCGAGGATCCGCGCGCGCCGGTCCTGGTCGATCTCGACGATCAGATCGGCCGCGTCGTCGGCTGCCATGCGCGCGACCACGGCCGCCGCCTGCTCGTCGGGGCGCTCGCGAATGAACTCGAGTTGATGGTGCTCGTCGAGCTCCTCGAAGACGTCGGCCTCGAGCTCGCGGTCCTGACCGACCGCCTTGATGATCTCCTCACCCTCCTCGTGCGAGGCGGCCTCGACGAGATCGGCGATCTCAGCTGGATGGAGATTGGCGAGCTTGCGGTGGGAGAAGCGCAGGCGGGCGCTCGGAACGTGGTCGACGAACGGCTCGAGCGCCATCCAGTCAAGGAACGCCCGATCGGCGATCCAGCGCTTCAGCGGGCGCGGCAGCCGACGGCGCAGGCGCGCGGGGGCGGCGTGGTCGACCCCGACCACCCGCCACCAGCCCTCGATGCAGGCAAGCTCGATCTCATGGGCCGTGACGAGCACCGGCGGGTCGGCCTCGACGTCGACGAGCGTGCGACCGAGCACGTCCTGGGCGAGCAATACCTCGCCCACGCGGCGTTCGAAGCGCCGCAGGCTGAGCTTCTCGCCGGCCAGACGCACGGAACCCGGCTCCAGCTCCGCGACGGCTGCGACAGGCACGAACAGCTCGCGTCCCCCGATCCTCGCCTTCAAACCGGTTACCGGCGGATAGCCGCCGTCGGCAAGCCGCACGATCAGGTCCTCGACGCGACCGAGCCTCTCCCCCGCCCTGTCGAGCAGCGGGCTGCGCAGGACCGTCGATAGGTGCACCACCGGCTGTGACAAGACATCCATACGTTACGACTCCACCCGGACCATAGCGAGCCGCGAGCCGCCCTCCCTACTCACACAGCAACGCCGCACCGAGCGCGCCGCCGAGGTCCCCGAGACCTGCCATGCGCATCGCCGGCGGGTTGTCGTCGTTGTAGAGGTGGGGCTTCATCGCCTGCGCGACGCGCTCGAGCATCGGCTCGCCAAAGCGCGTGCCGAGCCCCCCGCCGAGCAGCACGAGCTCGACGTCGAGCAGGTTCACCGCGGAGGCGATCCCGCTGCCGAGCGCCTCCACCGCGCGGTCGATCAGGCGCGCCGCAAGCTTGTCGTCGCGCTCCAGGGCCTTCGCCCACACTCCGCTGGAGAGTGTCTGGCGCCCCCGCTCGCGCATGATCTTGAAGAGGTCCGTGTCGTGGCCCTTCTCTGCCAGCCGCTTCGCCTCGGCTTCCATCGCGCGGCGACCGGCATATGCCTCGAGGCAGCCCCCGCGCCCGCACGGGCAGCGCGCGCCGCCCTGCTTGACGACCATGTGGCCGATCTCGCCCGCGTCGCCGCGGCCGTGCCACAGCTTGCCGTCGAGCACCACCCCGCCTCCCACGCCGGTGCCCCAGAACACGCACAGCATCGAGCCGGCTCCGCGGCCCGCGCCGAGCAGCAGCTCCGCCTGGGCCGCCACCGACACGTCGTTGCCGAGCCGCGCCTTCACCCCGAGACGATCCGAGAGGGCCGCCGCGAGCGGGAACGGGTGCTCCCATTCCGACAGGTTGGTGGCCCGCGCGAGCGTGCCCGCGCGAGCGTCCACCTCGCCGGGTGCTCCCACGCCGATCCCGTCGAGTTCCTTCACGGCGACGTTCGCGGCGCGAGCCGACTCCGACAGGCCGGCGACGAGCGCGTCGACCACCGCCGCGGGACCGCCCTCGCGGGGGGTGAGGCTGCGTGCCTGGCCGAGCACGCTGTGGTCCTCGCCGCCTGTGCCCGTCTGGGTGCGCATGACGATCGTCTGGATCTTCGTCCCCCCGAGATCGATGCCGCCATACGTGGCCATCCGCGCGGATCATCGCAGACGGCCACGCCCAACGGTCTGGCGCCCTTACTGGTTCGAGGTAAGCCTCAGGCACAGGGTTAGTGTCCCCAGGTCGCCGAACGCCGGGGCGTGCTTGCGCGGCCCCGCCCGCGAACGGCGCTGGTCGCGATCGGCTAAGGCCGTGCTTGCGCGGTGGTCCCGCCCACGAACGGCGCCGTCGCGGCCGGCTAAGGCCGTGCCCGCGCGCCGGTCCCGCTCGCGGAGGGGGTCGGTTGCGCGTCGCGGATCGCCGACGTGCTCGGCTTGCGCGCCACCTTCGGCTGCTGAAGGGCGCCAACCTGGTCGATCAGCCGCTGCCACTCTAACGTGTCGAGCGCCACGTTCGTGGCGAGCGGCGAGGTCGAAGTGCGGCTCGTGCCCGCGGAACGGGCGACTTGGGCGCCGACTGTCCTGCTCGCTGCGGCTGCATGGTCCTTGCCGGGGAGTTCCACCTGGATGAAGGTCGAATGATCCACCTCGGCGACCGTGGCGGGCGCGCCCGGGTATTGCATGAGGCTGACGATCCGCTTGGGAGCGAACCGACGCTTGACCGTCAACAGCGTGCGGATCGTGACGTCGGTGATCGTGCCCGCACCCTGGTGACCGGCGATCGGAACGCCGTTCACGGCTGCGATGTCGAGCGTGCCCGCGGGCGGGAACACCGTCACCAGACCATTCGCCGTGTTCACGGCGCGCCCGCAACGCAGTTCACCGACGGTCGGCTTCAGTCCGCTGCGCGAGAGGAACACGAGCAGGGCGAGGGCGGCGCGGCTGACCTTGCCGGCGGCCACCTGCCCGCGGTCGCACGCCCCGAGCGCGATGCCCGGGTCGGCGAGCACCGCGCGCTCGAGTTCGGCCTGTGAGAGCAGGAACGCGTCGCTCGCGGTCGCGCCGGCGAGCACGGGGCCGCCCTTGGCGCCCTGCGGATGCAGCGCGGCGTCGAGCTGCTTCCAGTTCGCGAGTATCGGCCGCGGGTCGATCGCGCTCTGCGCGCCCGCGGGGCGAATCGCGAAGCGCAGGCTGGAGTCGGGGCCTTCGCCGCTCGAGCCGAGATGGCCGAGCACGGTGCCCTGCGCCACCACCGAGCCGCGACCCAGCGTCAACCAGCCGTCCGCCGGGCCTCGCAGACGGAGGGTCTGTTCCCTTGCCCGCTTGGCCGCAATCGCGTCGGGGTTGCCGGGGTGGGCGAACACGCGCACCTTGCCGGCGCCGGCGGGCGCCTGCGCTTCGCCCGAGTAGCTCTGTTGCAGGGAGCTCGCCTGCTTGGACGTCGCCGGCGTGGCCGCCTTCCTCTTGGCGACGTGCAACGTCAGCGGAGACTGGCGTCCGGCGGTCGCCGCCTGCGTCGGTGTCGGGTCGCTGCTCGATTCACCGCTCGGCAGGGCTCCCTTGGGAACCTGCAACTGGGCCGGCTTGGCCGGGCGATATTCGGGCGCGATGCTGCCGAGCCCGGCGTAGGTGAACACATCGCCGTAGGTATCGCGCAGCACCAGATAGCCGCCGAGCTTGCGCGACACGCCGATCCCCACCACGCGACCATCCTCGACCGCCACCACCGGCGCGTTCTTCTTGCCCAGCAGCTCCGACAGCTGCGAGGGCGGAGAGGGCGCGTTCCTCACGCGTTCCGCCCGGGCGGCGCTCACGGCGGGCGAGGGCGCCGGTGAGGAGCCCGGCAGGGACGCTACGCCCGCGCCCGACGGAGCGCCGGAGGCGGAGGCGCCTACGGCGCCTGCGCCCGATACAGAACCGCCGGCGGATACGGGCGCGGCGGCCTGTGTTTGCGAGCTCGTGGCGCTCGTCTGCGCGGCGCTCGCTCCGGCGGTCGCGCTCGACGCGCCCGCGGGGGCGAGAGCGAGGGCGCCAAACCTTGGGGAATGATCGAGCGGGCGCTGAGCTGGGCGCCCGCCACGGGCAGGCTGCCCTCGGTGAGGCCGGTGAGGGTGGCGATCACCGACGCCGGATAGCTGGCGAACAGGCGCGCCCGCAGCAGCACGGATTCGACGTAGGCTTCCGAGTGGTTGTACGCGAGGATCGCCCCGCGCAGGTTGCTCGAGGCCCCGGCGGCGTGCAGATAGCGCGCCGCGGCAAAGATCGCGTCGACCGGGTTGTAGGGGTCGGCGTAGCCGGCGTTCACGGCATCGACCCCGTACTGGAGCCATGTTTCGGGCATGAACTGCATCCAACCGACGGCCCCCGCCGTCGACACGGACAGGTCTGTGCCGAAGTTCGTCTCCACTTCGTTGATCGCGGCGAGGATCTGCCAGGGAACCCCGTACTGCACCGCCGCCGCCTGGTAGATGGGCAGCAGGAACAGCGGTATCCGATAGAAGTCGAGCGCCTGGGTGGACGCGGTGGAGCCGGTCATCATCGCCGCGAACGCGCCCGACTGCACGGTCGCGAGCTGCGGAGCCGCCGCGATGGCGCCGGAGCTCTGCGGGGCCGCGGGCGCCGGGGTCGTGCCGGCCGTCGTCGGCGTCGTCGGCGTCGGCGTGGTGGTTGCCTGCTGGGTGCGCCGATCGACGATCTTCGGGGCGCTCGCGGACGGCGGCGGCGTGGTGGTAGTAGTAGTAGTAGTAGTAGCGGTGGTAGTGGTGGTGCTCGTCGGCGTCGTTGTCTGCGTGGAGGTCGTGGACGGCGCGCCGACGGGGGTAGCCGTCGTGGTCGTGGGGGTCGTGGTGGTGGGGGTCGCGGCTTCCGACCCGGACGTCGTCGATGTTCCCGTAGGCGGCGTGCCCGTGGGGGCTTCCGCTGCGAGCGCGCCGCCCGGCAGCTGTCCGCCCAGGCCGGCAGCCGTCAGCCCGCCGCCCGCCAGCGCCGTGACGATCGCACGGCGCGTGCGCGAGGGTGTGCGGCCGCGGGCGTGACTCATGTGCGCCACCATGTGCGCCACCCCGAGCCCTCGCTCGTGACTCGACCCCTGTTCGTGGTGCTGGCGCTGCTCATCTGATCTGGTCCCATGGTCGTGTTAGAACACGGCACCCGCACTCCATGGGCGCCCCCTGACCCAATTCATATCGGCAGCGAAGCACGCTTTAGTAAAGGATTCGTAATCGAAAGTTGTATTCGAGCCGTAGAATCGCGATGCGCGCGCATGTGAGCCTCCATGACGGCGGACGGCTCGAATGTACACCTGCGCGAGGCGTAAAGCCCGAACGTGGCCGAATTGGCCGGTTTCGCGCACGTTCGCTTGCAGGAATCGCTAGGCTTGGCCGATGGAAGTGATCCTGTCGGTCCTGCAGGTGTTCATCGCGGTCGCCCTGATCTTCCTTGTGCTGATGCACTCGGGCAAGGACTCCGGCCTGTCGGGCGCATTCGGGGTGGGAAGCGGCCAGGGGCCGCTGGGCGGGGGCTCGATGGTCGAGCGCAACCTCAACCGCTGGACCGTCTTCTTCGCGGTCGTGTTCGTGCTCAACACGATCATCCTGCTGAAGAAACCCTAGGCAGCCCCCCATGTGCGCCGCAAGCGGCGCACATTCACCCCCCGGAGGGGGGATTTGATTCGTCGAGTAGCTGTAGGGCGTCGAGGATCTCGACCGCCTCGGCGCGCAGGGCGCCGTTGATCGCCTCGTAGTCCTCGCGCGAGAGCTTGCCTGTGCGGTAGTCGAGCTCGGCGTCGCGGATCTCGCGGTACTTCGCCTCGCGCGCCGCCCCCAACTCCGCGCGCCGCGGCGTCTCGGGCTCGCCGGACTTCCACGTGCCCCGTGGGTTACGCGTCCTGAACAGGGGCGCGCTCACAACCGCGATCACCGCGGCGAGCAGCACGAGCGTGAGCAGCACCGCCATGGCGCTCAGACGCGCGCCAGGTCGCGCGCGGCGCGGCTGCCGGCCGATCGGTTATTCCGTTGATCGTCGATCGGTCGCACGCTCACGCGCCGGCGAACCGCGCTCGGAGCCGGCCACATCGCGATCAGCCCGCCCCCGAGCACGATCGCTGCGCCGATCCAGATCCACATCACAAGCGGCGACACGATCAAATGGAATTGCGCGGGCGGCGGCGCCTTCATGTATTCCCGCGCCATCACCGCCACCGCGATGGTCCCCTCGTCGGGCCGCACGAGCGGGATCGTCTTGTTGCCGATTTCGATGATCCGCTTCAAACGGGGCGTCTGGATGTCCGGCGCGATCGCGCTCCACACGTCGCGAGTCACTCCCGCGTCCATGCTCACGTGGCTGACGGCCTGACCGCCGATCAAATGGCCCACCGAGCCCTGGCTCGGATCGCCCGAGTCGTAGAAGCCCTCGCTGGGCGCGAGCGTGGCGACGTGCCTGCCGCGCCTGCTCACGTCGAGCACCGCGCCGAGGCTCAACGTGGCGCCCGTGTGGGCCGCGTCGTCCTTGGAGGTGATGGTTGCGGTGGGACGCACGTAGCGCACCGTGTATGCGCCCACCTTCGTGGACTGGCCGGGCGAGAGGCTCAGCTCCGAGGCGTGCTGGAAGGACGAGGACGCCGCCACCCCCACGAACAGCACCGCCATGCCGAGGTGCACGACGTAGCCCCCGTAGCGCCTGCGATTGCGCCTCACGAGCGCCATCAGCGCGACCGGCGCGGGCTCGCCGGCGCTCGCGCCGCGCACCCTCACGCCACGCCAGTACTCCTGGCCGATGCTGCCCAGCACGAACGCCGCACAGCAGAACATCGCGATCGCGAGCGGTTTGCCCGTGCTCACACCCGTGCCGAGCAGTCCCGCCAGCGCGAGCCCCGCGAACGCCACGGGCACGAGGAAGTTGCGGCGAGCGTTGGAGAGCGTCGCCCTGCGCCACGCGATCACCGGTCCGATGCCGCTCAGCAGCACGAGCGCCAGCGCGAGCGGCACCGTGTAGCGGTCGAACCACGGCGGCCCCACCGAGGACTCCTGCCCGGTGAGCGCTTGAGAGATCAGCGGGAAGTAGGTGCCCCAGAAGATCACGAAGCACAGCCCCACGAGCACGAGGTTGTTGGCCATGAACACCGACTCGCGCGAGAGCAGCGAGTCGAGCCGGTGCTCGCTGCGTAGGGTGCCCCGGCGCGATGACACCAGGTAGATCGAACCAATGATCAAAACCCCGATGAGCGCCACGAACGGCACCCCGAGGGTGGCCCCCCCGAACGCGTGGATCGAGCTGAGGATGCCGCTGCGCACGAGGAACGTGCCCATGATCGCGAGCGTCCCCGTGGCGAGCACGAGCGACACGTTCCAAACCTTCAGCATCCCCCGCTTCTCCTGGATCATCAGCGAGTGCAGGAACGCGGTGCCGGTCAACCAGGGCATCAGCGACGCGTTCTCCACCGCGTCCCAGCCCCAGTAGCCGCCCCAGCCGAGCTCCGCGTAGGACCAGCGCGCTCCGAGCATGATCCCCACGCCGAGCAGCAGCCACGCGGCGAGCGCGAAGCGGCGAGTCGCTCTGATCCACTCGGCGTCCACTTTGCGCGCGAGCAGCGCCCCCATGCCGAACGCGAGCGGCACGATACACAGCGTGTATCCCGAGTAGAGCATCGGCGGGTGGATCATCATGCTCGGGTGGCGCAGCAGCGGATCGAGCCCCACCCCGTCGGCAGGGGCCGGACTCGTGGTGGCGAACGGCGTCGCGTAGAAGATCATCAGCGACACGAAGAACCCGCCGAAGCCGAGCAATATGGCCGTGGCATAGGCGCTCACCTCACGCAATCGCCTGCGTGTGAGCAGCAACACGAGGCTCGACCACAGCGAGAGCAGCCACGCCCACAAGAGCAACGAGCCCTCCTGCGAGGACCACACGGCGGCGGCCCTGTAGAAGGTGGGCGTCGTCGTGCTCGAGGTGTCGGCGACCGTGTTGAAGCTGAAGTCGTTGCGCAGGAAGGCGAGCTCGAGCACCGCGAACGCGACGGTGAGGATGCCCGCCAGCGCGTACACCGAGCGCCGCCCCGATTCCGACCACTCGCCGCGACCCGTGCGCACCCCGTAGATGGACGCGCCGATGCCGTACGCGCACACGGCGAGCGCCAGCACGAGGCATGCGCGTCCGAGCTCTGCCATCAGCGTGTGGGCTCAGCCGTCATGCGCTCGACAGTCGTCGTGCCGTCGAACTCGGCCATCAGTAGGTCTTGTGCCTGCTCGGGGCGACCGTGTACTTCGACGGACACTTCGTGATCAGCGAGTCCCGCCTCCCCACATATCTCTCGCCCTGCCTTTCGACTGTCACGATCACCTCGCGCCCTTCGCGGAACGGGTCGGGCACCTCTCCGGCATAGCTGACCGCCACAGCCGCTTCGCCCGCGCGGTCCTGCACGCTGAAATACAGCGTCTCGCCTTCGTGGCGCACAGACCCCGTCTTCACCTTGCCGGTGAGCTGGTAGCTGCGTCCCGAGCGCCCTTCGCGCACGAGCTGGCTCGGCGTGACCGTGGGAGATGCGGCGCTGAAGCTGGTGTAGATCAGAGCGCTCGCCAGCGCCACAGCAGCGCTCAACGACACCACCAGCCGCACCGTTCGCTTGCGCGCGGGGTTCATCGGAGCCGATTATCTCAGAAGCGTCGCCGCGTCCGCCGCGACAGACGCCCAGGAGATATCCGGCGGATAGCGAAACCTTTGTCTATCCCAGGCGTCTTAGGAGGTAGACACCGATGCTGATGACCCTGCTCCACCCGATCGCCACCTGGCGCCACCACGAGCCTCCGCCGGAGCCGCTCGACATCACCGTGCGACGCCTCCGCGAGGCTGGGGGGCCGGTCGACGAAGCCTGCTACCCGTGCGCGTGCGGGTGCTTCTTCATCGCACCGGTCTCCACCAGCGTGACCTGCCCGCACTGCGGCGCCACCCAAGCCTGGTAGGGACAACCGTGGACGCGGCGCGACGCGGCGTCCTCGGTCGCTTACGTGCAGCTGCACGCTACGCTCCCTGCGTCCTGGCGTCGCTTGGTCCACGGCCGTCCCTACGGGCTTTGTAAATAACCAGCCCTCCTCGACCACCACGTAACCAGCCCTCCTCGACCGCGCGACAGCTTGGGTTACTTGATGTGCATCCCGCTGATCGCGCGGGAGATGACGAGCTGCTGGATCTCGGCGGTGCCCTCGAAGATGTCGTAGATCTTCGCGTCGCGGTGCCAGCGCTCGACGGGGAACTCGCGCGTGTAGCCGTTGCCGCCGAGGATCTGCATCGCGCGCTCGGTCGCCCACACGGCGACCTCACCGGACTTCAGCTTGCTCATCGAGCCCTCGGCGTTTTCGAACTTGTGGCTGTTGCGCCCCATCCACGACGCACGCCACACGAGCAGCCGCGCCGCGTCTATCTCCATCTTCATGCGTGCCAGCGTGAAAGCGATCGCCTGGTTCTCGATGATCTTCCTGCCGAACTGCTCGCGCTCCTTGGCGTAGTCCAGCGCGTACTCGTAGGCGGCCCGGGCGATGCCGAGCGCCTGGGCGCCGACCGTCGGGCGAGACGCCTCGAATGTCTGCATGGCGGCCTGCGACTTGCTCTTCTTGCCCTCCCGTACGCGGGCGATGCGCTCGTCGAGCTTCTCCTTGCCCCCCAGCACGTAGGAGGCGGGGACACGGCAGTCGTCGAGGAACACGTCGGAGGTGTGCGAGGCGCGCAGACCGTGCTTGGAGACCTTGGTGCCTTCGGTGATGCCCTTCGCTTCGCTCATCGGCACGATGAACGCGGCGTGTCCCCGGGAGCCCAGCTCGGGGTCGACGGTGGCGATCACCACGTGCACGTCGGCGATGCCGCCGTTGGTGGCCCACGCCTTCTGGCCGTTGATCACCCACTCGCCCGCGGCCTCGTCGAACTTGGCGCGCGTACGTACGTTTGAGACATCCGAGCCGGCGTTGGGCTCCGAGGCGCAGAACGCGGCGACCTTCAGATCGTCGGGCGTGCCGAAGCAACGGGGGATCCACTCGCCGATCTGCTCGCCTGAGCCCTGCCCGAAGATGGCGGCCACGCCGAGCGCGGTGCCCATGATCGCCATGCCGATGCCCGCGTCGCCCCAGAACAGCTCCTCGTTGACGATCGGCAGCGTCAGACCCGTCGGGTCGGCGAAGAACTGCGCCAGCCCCTCGAACCCGTAGAGGCCGATCTTGGAAGCCTCTTCGATGATCGGCCACGGGGTCTTCTCCTTCTCGTCCCACTCGTGCGCGGCCGGACGCATCACGTCCGCCGCGAAGCCGTGCACCCAGTCGCGAATGTCCTTCTGGTCCTGCGTCAACTCCATCGAGAAGGTCACGTCTTTGTTGGCAGCGCTCGTGATCGCCTCCACGGCGGCCTCGGCGGCCTCGGTCGCCTCGGCGGCGGTTACGTCGGTGGCTGACATGGGACGAATGCTCCTTTGCTGGCTCGGTGACGTCTTGCGGTGCGGCTGAACGTGGGACCTCCACACGGACAGACGGGCCCGCGTGCAGGCAAGAGGAATCCTAGCAAAAGGTAAACGGTTGTCAAATGCGGGATTGAACGACGTTTACATTCGCGATATAGTCGCATCGCGATGGCTACAGCACCCAGCTACAGGGAGTCGGCAGGGACAAGTCGCGCCGCGCGCCGGCGCGAGCGTGAGCGCGAGATCATCGCCGCCACCCGCCTGCTGTTCGACGAGCGCGGACTCCAGGACGCCCCCATCGAGAGCATCGCGCGCGCCGTGGGCATCAACAAGGCGCTGATCTACCGCTACTTCTCCTCCAAGGAGGAGCTCTACGTGCTGACTCTCTCCAGCTATCTCGCCGACCTCGCCGAGCGCCTGGAGAACATCCCGGGCGAGCTCGACCCCATGGCGCGTCTGGAGGAGGGCTGGCTGCGCTACACGACCTTCTGCCTCGACCATCCCGCCTTCCTGGACTGCGGCCTCTCGCTGATGCGCCGCTCCGCCGAGGAGCTGCGCGAGGCGATCTCCGACGCCGTCTGGATCCGCCTCGGCCAGAACATGGCTGCTTGCCTGGGCAAGCTCTCGCAGATCCTCGCCGAGGGCGCGCAACAAGGCGTCTTCACAGTCGAGGACCCCGACTTCACCGCCAACCAGCTCTACGCGCAGACGCTCGGCACGATGCACCTCGCGCGCATCGGCGTAGGCGTGCGCACAGCCGCCGGTGGCGTACCCGAGCCGTTCCCGATCGAGCCGGCCCGCGTCCAGCGCGCCTGCATCGACGCCGTGCTCGCCTCGGTGGGCGCGCGCCGCGACTGACACGCCGGCGCCGGCGGGTCGGCAGGCCCGCGGCCGGCGCGCGGATAGTCGCGCAAATTGGGTGCCCCGCGCGCGCGGAGAAAGCCCTCTTCGCTCGCACGCACGCGAGGGGCGCCCCGCGCATCAGGGAGTCGTGGACTGCGGGATGATGTGCCGGTGGCGCCAACTTCGGTCTCGACTGAGCACGATCATTCGCACCGCCACGACCGCGATCACACCCACGACGACCGCGGCCACTCTCATGGGCTCGTACACGAGAGCATCAAGCGCTCCCGAGATGGCATCCGTGCCGTGTCGCTCTCACTTGCCGTGCTCGGGCTCGCCGCTGCCGCCCAGACCGTCGTGTTCCTCGCGAGCGGCAGTATCGCCCTGCTGGCCGACCTGATCCACAACTTCGGGGACGCCCTGACCGCCGTGCCGCTGGGCATCGCGTTCGCTTTGCGCTCCCCGACCGCGGAGCGACGCGCCGGCCTTGCGGTTGTGGCGGCCATCTTCCTCAGCGCGTGCGTCGCCGGCATCGAGGCGGTAGGACGGCTCGTTCACCCCTCCGCTCCGACCCACCTGGCCGTGCTCGCGCTTGCCGGGGCGATCGGGTATGCGGGCAATCTCGTCGCGGCTCGCGTGCGCCTGCGCGCCGGCCGACGACTGAACAGCCCCGCACTGATCGCCGATGGACACCACGCCCACGCGGACGCCTATGTGAGCCTCGCCGTGATCGTCTCCGCGATCGTGGTGGCGCTCGGAGCGCCGATCGCCGACCCGATCATCGGTCTGGCGATCACGCTCGTGATCCTGCGCATCACCTGGCAGTCCTGGCAAACGGTCCATGGGCGCCACTCGCACTGAAGCCCCGCGGGCACGATGGCGGCCGGGCTTCTTCATGGGGCACGGCGCGGCCGGCGCGGGCAGGACGCGGGACCGGGCTTCTTCGCGGGGCACGGTACAGCCGGTACGAGGGCCGTGAGGACAAGCGCGACGGTCGCAAGCGATGTTGGGCAAGAACTCGATTAAGAGTTGACGAAGTTCCACTTAAGAGTGCTTCCGGGACGCCAAAACGCCGCTCGTGTGCGTCAACATCGTGTCGATGAAGCCGCTCACCCACCTTCGCCGCGATCACGGCGAGACCATTTGGACGGCCACCGGTCACGAGCGGCCCGTGTTCCTTGACGAGAGCGGTAGACGACGGCGCTGGGTGCTGGCCGGTGGAGTGTTCGCGGGCGGCGCCTCGGCGTTCTGGTTCACGGCCTTGATCGCAGGGGCTATCGGCTTCTCGACGCTTCCCTCGATGCGCGCTCACGTCCCCCTCATCGCGCAGCGCACGGAGGCGCGCGAGGTCGCCTCGGTTGGGCGCCGTCACGCCGTCGTCGTGAGCGCTCGACGGCAATCGTCGCTCACGCACGCCACCTCGCTGGCGGTCAGCCGGAGCCTGATCGCGGCGGAATGACGACGGCGATGACGGGCGTGGAGAGGTGAGCGTGGACAGTCGCTCCTGGGGCCGTCGAGCGCTGCTCGGCTTCTGCCTCGGCATGCTCATCCTGCTGCTGCTCGTCGACGGTTTCACGACCAAGACAGTCGGCTCGTCCGGCGTGGGCTCCACCGCGGCCACGCGCTCGCCGCTGCAGGGCAAGCCACCGGTGCTCGTGTCCAACGGCCATGGCGGCCTCGTTTCCCACGAGCGTCCGGCCGGCCGGCGCATCGCGCTCACCTTCGACGACGGCCCCAACCCGACCTGGACGCCGAAGATCGCCGCGGTCCTGCGCGCCGAGCACGTGCCGGCCACGTTCTTCGAGGTTGGCAGCCAGGTGGTTCGCTATCCCGACGTCACGCGCCTCCTGCACCGCGATGGCTTCCAGCTCGGCAACCACACCTTCACGCACGCAGATCCAGCCCAACTCCCCGCCTGGGAGGCACAACTTCAGGTCTCGCTCACCGAGAGCGCGATCAGCGGCGTCACCGGGATCAGGCCCCGGCTCGTGCGCCCGCCCTATTCCTCAACCACCGAAGCGGTGTCCCCCGCGCAGGCGCACGCCTGGGGAGCGCTTGCCGCCAACGGCTACGTGATCGTGCTCGCCAACTACGATACCGAAGACTGGGCACGCCCCGGCGTCTCCACGATTCTCTCCAACATCCTCTCAGCGCCCGGCATCCGTCACGGCATCGGCGGCATCGTGATGATGCACGACGCCGGCGGCAACCGCGCCCAGACGGTCGCGGCGCTGCCCAAGCTGATCGCCGCCCTGCGCGCGCGCGGCTTCAGCTTCGCAAGCGTCTCTCAGCTGGCGGGTCTTACGCCGGCCCAGACGCAGGTGCCCGCCAGCGCCGCACAGCGGCTGCGAGGCAGCGTGTTCGACGCGATGCTCGCGCTCGCGGGCTTCGCAACGAACTGGTTGACCCGCGTGGTGATGCTCGTCACGATCCTCGTGGGATTGCGCATGGTCGCCGCGCTCGCGCTCGCGCGAGTGCAGCTCAGACGCGTGCGCGATCTGCCGCTCGACCTGAGCTTCGCGCCGGCCGTATCGATCCTCGTTCCCGCGCACAACGAGGCGGTCGGCATCGAGCGCGCGGTGAGCTCGCTCGCCGGCTCGATCTACGCGGGCGAGTTGGAGGTAATCGTGGTGGATGACGGCTCGACCGATGGAACGGCGGCAATCGTCGAAGAGCTCGTCGAGCAGGCTCCCCCCTCGTCCGCCATCGCCCGAGTCCGGCTCTTGCGCCAGGCCAACGCGGGCAAGGCAGCCGCGTTGAACCGCGCTCTCGCGGCCAGCAGCCACGACATTCTCGTGACGGTGGACGCCGACACCGTGTTCGAGCCCGAGACGCTCGGCGTGCTCGTCCAGCGCTTTCGCGAGCCGCGCGTGGGCGCGATCTCCGGCAACACGAAGGTCGGCAACCGTCACGGCCTGATCGGACGCTGGCAGCACATCGAGTACGTGATGGGCTTCAACCTCGACCGGCGCATGTACGAGGTGCTCGGCTCCACCCCCACGGTGCCCGGGGCGATAGGGGCGTTCCGGCGCGAGGCGCTCGCCGCCATCGGCGGGGTCTCAGGCGCGACGCTCGCCGAGGACACCGACATAACACTCGACATCGGCCGCTCCGGCTGGCGCGTCGTCTATGAGAGCCGCGCGCGGGCTTGGACGGAGGCGCCGAGCACCCTGCGCGGCCTCTTCCGCCAGCGCAGCCGCTGGGCCTACGGCACGATCCAATCGATGTGGAAGCACCGCCGCGCGCTCACCTTCGCGGGCGACGGAAGCACCGCGGGCGGGCGGGCCGTGGTGGCGATCCTCATCTTCCAGGTTCTGCTCCCGCTCGCCGCGCCGCTGATCGACCTGTTCGCGATCTACAGCATCGTGTTCCTGGACCCGATGCCGATCCTCGCTTTCTGGATCGCCTTCAATGTTTTCCAGTTCGTGCTCGCCTGGGAGGCGTTCCGTTTCGACGGCGAGTCGCGGGGCCCCCTGTGGGCGCTGGTGCTCCAGCAGATCGGACACCGCCAGATCTCCTATCTGGTGGTATACGACGCGATCGTCTCGGCGCTGCTCGGCAGTCGCCTCGGCTGGCGCCACGCCGAGCGCACAGGTGAGGTCACGGTCGCCGGCTCGACTTCGACGTGATCGCCGCGCCCCCCCAACCGGTCGTGCCGCTGCAGGAGAGCGCGGCGGTGATGTTCCGCGTCAACCAGGTGGGCTACGTGCAGAACCTGCCCAAGCAAGCGCTCGTGATGACACGTCGCGCCGCCCCATCGCGCAGCTATTCGGTACTCGACTCCGGCGGGCATGTCGTGGCGCGCGGCGCCGCCGGCGGACCGGCGCGCTGGAATGCCCGCTACCTCGTCTACACGCTCGACTTCAGCCGCGTGACCACACCGGGCCTCTACAGCCTGCGGTTCGCCGGTAGACGCTCGCCGCGCGTGCGCGTGGCCGCCGCGAGCGTCCTCTACCGGCCGCTCGCCGACCGGGCGCTCGCGTTCCTGCAGTCCCAGCGCGACGGGCCGGAAACGATCCCCGGGGCGATGCGACGACGTGCCGTCACATCTGAGCGACAGCTCCGCGAGCGTCTACCGCATGCCGCGCTACCGCGGCACCACGCTGCTCGGGCAATTGGTCCCCACCGGCGAACACGTGGACGTGTCAGGCGGCTGGTTTGACGCGGGCGACTACCTGAAGTTCGTCGAGACCGCCAGCTTCACCGACGTGGCGCTGCTGTACGCGGCGCGCGAATATCCCAGCGCCTTCTCCGACCCGGCGGCTCTGCTCGCCGAGGCGCGCCACGGCACCGACTGGCTGCTGAAGATGTGGGACCAGAGCCGGCGGGTGCTCTATTTCCAGGTCGGCATCGGCGACGGCAACAACGGCAGCATCCTCGGCGACCACGACCTCTGGCGCCTGCCCCAGGCCGACGACGCCAGTCGCGCCAAGCCCGGATCGCCGACCTGGTTCGCCACCCACCGGCCGGTGTTCGCCGCGAACGCTCCGGGAGCCCCGATCAGCCCGAACCTCGCCGGGCGCGTCGCCGCCGCGTTCGGCCTGTGCGCCCAGGTGTTCGCCTCGAGCGATCCCGCCTACGCGGCGCGCTGCCTGCTCGCCGGCCAGACGATCTACGACCAGGCGAACACCCACCCCGGCCGGACGCTCCTGACGAGCGTTCCCCACGCTTACTACAGCGAGCCCGAATGGCGCGACGACATGGCGCTCGGCGCCGTGGAGCTGTACCTGGCGACCGGCGCGCTCGCGGCCACGACGAGTGGCCTTCCGCATCCCGACCCCAACTTCTACCTGTCGCCGGCGGGCTACTGGGCGAACGCCTACGTCACCGCCCGCGGGAGCGGCGAAGACTCGTTCAACGTGTACGACGTCTCCACGCTCGCCGATGCCGACCTGGCGCGCGTGCTGGCCACGCCGCAGGCGCGCTATGCGATCGAACAAGTGGAAAACGTAAACGTCCCCACCAGCATTCCCGCTCTGTTCAAGGACCGCCACGACCAGCTCGCGCTCGCCCAGCGCTTGGCCCGGCGCGAACCCTTCGGACTGGCCAACCCGGCGAGCCCGATCGACACCGTCGCACACGCGCTCGGCTACGCGGTCCAGGCTCGCATTTACCGCGCTATGGGGGGCGGGACGGCGTTCGACGCGCTCACGGCCGGTGAGCTCGGCTGGGTGCTCGGAGCGAACGCGTGGGGCTCCTCGTTCGTGGTCGGAGCCGGGTCGGTGTTCCCTCATTGCCTCGCGTCCCAGATCCCCAACCTCAGCGGCTCGCTGAATGGCCATGGCGCGATTCTCGCCGGCGCCACGATCGAGGGACCCACCGGGCCGGCCCAGCTGCGCGAACTGTCCCTCCCGGAACGCGCCCGTCGTTGCCCCCGCAGACCGGGCTCAGACCCGTTTCGCGCGCAGTCGGGCCACGGCCTCGCCTACATCGACGACGTTCGCTCGCCGACCACCTCCGAGCCCACCGACGACCTCGCGGCGCTCACGCTGCTCGCCTCCGCCCAACTCGCCTCGGGCGGTTAGGACAGGGCAAGGGACGTAGGGGCCTCGAGCCCGCGAGTTAGGGCCCGGCGCAAAGAGCTAGGCTCGACGGGCGACGTGCACGCGACGGGAGCCCCTCTGTGATCGAAGATGCCACCGTGACGGTGCCGGCAGGTCCCCTCTCGGAGGGGGAGTGCCGTGCGCTCGACGCCTACTGGCGCGCGGCGAACTACCTCTCGGTCGGCCAGATCTATCTGCTGGACAATCCGCTGCTGCGCGAGTCGCTGAAGATCGAGCACGTAAAGCCGCGGCTGCTGGGCCATTGGGGCACGACGCCGGGGTTGAACTTCATCTACGCGCACCTGAACCGGGTGATCCGCGAGCGCGATTTGAACGTCATCTACGTGACGGGCCCCGGTCACGGTGGACCCGCGCTCGTGGCGAACGTCTACCTGGAGGGAACCTACAGCGAGGTGTACCCGCATATCGGCCACGACGAGGAGGGGCTGCGGAGGCTGTTCCGCCAGTTCTCCTTCCCCGGCGGCATACCCAGCCATGTCGCCCCCGAGACGCCCGGCTCGATCCACGAGGGCGGCGAGCTAGGGTATTCGCTCGTTCACGCCCACGGCGCGGCATTCGACAACCCCGACCTGCTGGTGTGCTGCGTGGTGGGAGACGGGGAGGCCGAAACGGGTCCGCTCGCGGCGAGCTGGCACTCGAACAAGTTCCTGAACCCTGTCCGCGACGGGGCGGTGCTGCCCGTGTTGCACCTCAACGGCTACAAGATCGCGAGCCCGACCGTGCTCGCGAGGATTCCTCGGCACGAGCTGCGCTCGCTGCTCGAGGGCTATGGCTATGCGCCCCACTTCGTGGAGGGCTCAGACCCTGCGACGATGCACCAGAAGATGGCCGCCACGCTGGATGAGGTGTGCGAGGAGATCGCGCAGATCCAGGCAGCGGCGCGAGCACAAGATGACCCCGGTGCGGCGCGAGCGCACGGCGGCCACTACGCGGCGCGAGGCGACATTGGCGCCACGGGATCGCAAGCCGGCATCGTCAGGCCGCGCTGGCCGATGATCGTGCTGCGCACTCCCAAGGGCTGGACCGGCCCGAAGGTGGTCGACGGGCTGCCGGCGGAGGGATCGTTCCGCTCCCATCAGGTCCCATTGGCGAACGTGCGCTCAAATCCAGAGCACCTCGCCCAACTGGAGCGATGGTTGCGGTCCTACCGGCCCGAGGAGCTCTTCCACCAACCCGGAGGACTGCGCCCCGAGATCGCGGCGCTGGCGCCGAAGGGAGCGCGGCGCATGGGGGCCAATCCGCACGCCAACGGCGGCCTGTTGCTGCGCGAGTTGGAGATGCCCGACTTCCGCGAGCACGCCGTCGCGGTCGCCCGACCGGGCGCGAGCACGAGCGAGGCTACGCGCGTGCTCGGGGGCTTCCTGCGCGAGGTGATCCGGCGCAACCCCGACAGCTTCCGGATCGTCGCTCCCGACGAGACCGCCTCCAACCGCCTGGGCGCGGTGTTCGAGGTGACAGATCGCACATGGGAGGCCGACACGCTCCCATCCGACGATCACCTCGCCGCCGACGGGCGGGTGATGGAGGTCCTCTCAGAGCACCTCTGCCAGGGGTGGCTTGAGGGCTATCTGCTCACCGGCCGCCACGGGCTGTTCAACTGCTATGAGGCGTTCATCCACATCGTGGACTCGATGTTCAACCAGCACGCCAAGTGGCTGAAGGTGACGCGCGGGATCCCATGGCGCAGGCCGATCGCCTCGCTCAACTACCTGCTCTCCTCGCACGTGTGGCGCCAGGACCACAACGGCTTCTCCCACCAGGACCCCGGGTTCATCGACCACGTGGTCAACAAGAAGGCGGAGATCGTGCGCGTGTACCTGCCCCCGGACGCGAACTGCCTGCTGTCGGTGGCCGACCACTGCCTGCGCAGCCGCGACTACGTGAACGTGATCGTCGCCGGCAAGCAGCCCTCGCTCGACTACCTGGACATGGAGGAGGCGGTGGCGCACTGCACGCGCGGAATCGGGGTGTGGGACTGGGCGAGCAGCGACGAGGGCTCAGAGCCCGACGTGGTGCTCGCGTGCGCGGGCGACGTGCCCACCCTGGAGACGATCGCCGCCACGGCGATCCTCAGGCGCGAGCTGGCGGAGTTAAAGGTGAGGGTGGTGAACGTGGTTGACCTCATGCGACTGCAACCCGACAGCGAGCACCCGCACGGCCTGTCCGAGGAGGAGTTCGACGCGCTGTTCACCACCACGCGACCGGTGATCTTCGCCTACCACGGTTACCCGTGGCTGATCCACCGCCTCACCTACCGCCGCGCCAACCATCCCAACGTCCACGTGCGCGGCTACAAGGAGGAGGGCACCACCACGACCCCGTTCGACATGGTGATGCTCAACGACCTCGACCGCTTCCACCTTGTGATCGACGTGATCGACCGCGTACCCGGCCTGATCGAGCGGGCGGCGCACCTGCGCCAGCACATGATCGATGAGCGACTACGCCACCGCGCCTACACGCGCGAGCACGGAGACGACCCGCCGGAGCTGCGCGACTGGACCTGGCCCGGCGATGAGGACGCGGCGCCCGCGCGGCCCGATGCCGGCGGGTGAGCCCGTGCGCGTACTCGTGGTGAACGCCGGCTCCAGCAGCCTCAAGCTGACGCTGCTGGACGGGGATGACACCACAATCGAGGAGCTGGAGCTGGCGCTCCCCGATGTGGATGGGGATGGGGATGGGGATGGGGGCGTGCTCGACGAGGCGCTGCGCTCACGTCTCGGCGAGGCCGATGTGGTGGGACACCGCATCGTGCATGGTGGCGAGCAATACCGCGATGCGGTCAGGATCGACGCAGACGTCGAGGCGGACCTGCGCGATCTGGTCGAGTTGGCCCCGCTTCACCAACCCAAGTCGCTTGCCGCGCTCGATGCCGTGACCGAGTTGCTGCCCGACCTGCCCAGGGTCGCCTGCTTCGACACCGCCTTTCACGCCACCATTCCGCCCGCCGCCGCGACCTACGCCCTGCCGGCGCAGTGGCGGGAGCGTTGGGGGTTGCGCCGCTACGGCTTTCACGGCCTATCGCACGCCTGGGTCGCACGGAGGGCGCCCGAGCTGCTCGGTCTGCCCGCACCCGAGCCGCTCGACCGGCCCGCCCGCGAAATGCCAGATCGGCCCGCGCATGGCCTGCGGATCGTGAGCTGCCACCTGGGCGCCGGCGCCTCGCTCTGCGCGATCGGGGGCGGCGAGTCGATCGACACGACCATGGGATTCACGCCGCTCGAGGGTCTCGTGATGGCCACCCGCTCGGGCAGCGTCGACCCGGGACTGCTGCTGTGGCTGTTGGAACGCGAGCGGGTGCCCGCGGGCGAGCTCGCGGACGCGCTCGAGCACCGCTCGGGACTGCTCGGTCTGTGCGGCACGGCCGACATGCGCGAGCTGCTCGTTCGCGCGGACGTCGGCGATCGGCGGGCGCGACTCGCGCTGGACGTCTACCTGCACAGGCTGCGCGCCGGAATAGCCGCCATGGCGGCGGCGCTCGGTGGACTCGACGCGCTCGTGTTCACCGGAGGGGTGGGCGAGCGATCGGCCACCGTACGCGAGCTGGCCGTCGAGGGACTCGGCTTCCTCGGCCTGGCGATCGACGAGCATCGAAACCGGACGGCGAGCGGGGACGAGGACGTGTCAGCCGCGCGGGCGAGCGCCGCGACGCTCGTGCTCGCCGCCCGAGAGGACCGCGAGATCGCACGGCAGGTCAGAGCCGTGCTGGCAGTGTAGCCGCGTCCCGGCTGTCCGACTACAAGAACGCGAAGGTCGCCCCCGTCGTGGAAGCCGGGCCGGCGCAGGTGAAAGCGGCGGACGGGCCTCGAACCCGCGACCTCGAGCTTGGGAAGCTCGCGCTCTACCAACTGAGCTACCACCGCACTGAAGATCAATATTACGCCGCGTGGCGCCCCTCCGCGCGGACCGCGGCCCCATTGAGACCGCGCTCGGGCATGCCGCCGAGCCATACACCCCGTTCGATGCGCCGCCCGGTCCGCGACCGGCGCACTACCCTTCCTGCCCGTGGCCAAACGCCTGTATATGCCCGTCATCGTCGGCCTGGCCGGCGTGGCGCTCGTGGGACTGCTCGTGTACGGGGTGTCCACCCAGTCGGCGAGCCGCACGCTCGACGACGCGATCGCCCGCGGCCTGCATCCGCGGGCGCCGTCGGGCGCCTACATGCTGCCGCTTCTCTCAGGCGGCGGACGCGAGTCGCTCGCCGCCTACGGCGGCAAGGTGGTGGTGCTCAACTTCTGGGCCTCCTGGTGCGAACCGTGCCGGGAAGAGGCGCCCCGGCTGGAGCGCCTGCAGCGCGAGCTCTCGCGTCACGACGGAACCGTGGTCGGCGTGACGTACAAGGACGCCTCGCCGGACTCGCTCAGCTTCGTGAGACGCTACCGGCTGACCTATCCGAACCTGCGCGACGCGAGCGGCGAATTCGCTCATGCCTATGGCACCAACGAGCTGCCCGAGAGCTTCGTGATCGATCGTGAGGGCCACATCGTGGCGATCTCGCGGGGGGAAGCGAGCGCAGCGTTCCTGAAGCGCGCCGTTTCGCTCGCCGAGCGGTCATGAGCGCGAGCCGCTTCTCTGCCGTGCCGCGATCGTACGCTACGTCGCGGTTTCCGCGACGGACTGCGACCCGGCTGACGGCCCTGTTGGTCGTGGCGATGGCGCTGCCGGCAGGCTGCTCGGGGGAGCGGGCGGCCGCCGCCCCTCCGCGTGCGACGCTGCCCGTGATCGAACGGCAGGTGATGTGCGTGACGTGCAAGATCCCGTTGGACGTCGCCGAATCGCCGCAGGCCGATCGCGAGCGGGTGTTCATCCGGGGGTTGATCGCCGAAGGGGAGACCGAAGCGCAGATCAAGAGCGTGCTGGTCTCCCAATACGGTCCCGCGGTGCTTGCGCTGCCGAGCGCGAAAGGCTTCGATCTGGCGGCCTATCTCGTGCCCGCGGCCGTGGTGCTCGCGCTCGTCGCGCTGCTGGCACTGGTGCTCCCGAGCTGGCGCCGTCACGCGCGCGCTCAGGACCGAAAGCGAACGACGGCGCCCGAGCTGAGCGCGAGCGACGCGGCGCGCCTGGACGCCGACCTGGAGCGCTTCGACTGATTACATCTCCGCCGGCGCCTCCACCCCGAGCAGGTCGAGCGAGCGGGCGATCGTCTGTCGCGAGGCCACGCACAGCGCGAGCCTTTGCGATTCGAGCACCGGGGACTCGGCGCCGAGCACGCGACAGTCGCGGTAGAAGGCCGTGAACTGCTGAGCCAAGTCGAGAACGTAGGCGGCTATACGGTGTGGGGCTCGACGCGCGGCGGCTTCGCGCACCTCGCCGGGGAAGGCGAGCAGCTGCTTGACGAGCGTGCGCTCGGCCTGATGCAGCGGCTCGCCGCGTTCGCCCGCGTCGCGCAACGCCCGCTCGACCCGCTCGGCGCCGGCCTTGGTGAGCATCGACGCGATACGCGCATGCGCATACTGGACGTAGTAGACGGGATTCTCGCTCGACTCCTCACGCGCGAGGTCGAGGTCGAGGTCGATGGTGGTGTCGTGTGAGCGCGACAGCAAGAACCAGCGCGCGGCATCCACGCCGATCTCCCGCAAGAGGTCTTCGAGCGTGACGAACTCACCCGACCGCTTGGACATCTGGGCGCGCTCGCCGCGCCGCACGAGGTGCACGAGCTGCATGATCAGCATCTCGAGGTGCTCGGGATCGCCGCCCAGCGCCTCATACGCCGCCTTCATCCGTGCCATGTAGCCGTGGTGGTCGGCCCCCCACACGTCGATCTGACGGTCGAAGCCGCGCTCGCGCTTGTCCTGGTGGTAGGCGATGTCGGAGGCGAAGTAGGTGTGCTCCCCGCTGGAGCGCACGAGCACCCGATCCTTGTCGTCGCCGAACGCGGTCGTCCTCAACCACAGGGCGCCGTCGCTGCGATAGGTGTGCCCCTGCCGCTCGAGCAGAGCGAGCGCGTGGTCGACGGAGCTGATGCGCTTCCCGGCCTCGTCGCGCAGGTCCTCGCGGGGCTCGTGAAGCGCGCTCTCGTAAGCCCAGCGGTCGAAGCTCTGCACGCGGAAGGCGCCCAGCGAGTGCTGCATCCGCCCTACCATCGCCTCCACCGCGGCCGCCCCCAGCTCGGCGGGGTCGAGCTCGGCGGCGCTCGTCGTGGCGGCGCCATGCCGCGCCTCCTCGCCCTCCGATGCCTCCTCGCCCTCCAACGCCTCCTCTCCTGCTACGTGCCCGCCCGTCGCGATGAGACGTTCCACCTCCGCGACCAAGGGCCCCACGTAGTCGCCGCGATAGCCGTCCTCGGGAACCTCCTCGCCGCGCGCGAGCGCCCTGATCGACTCGCCCAGCTTGCGCACCTGGGAGCCCGCGTCGTTGACGTAGAACTCACGCTCGAGCTGATGCCCGTGGAAGGCGAGCACGCGCGCGAGCGCATCTCCGTAGGCGGCGTTGCGCGCGTGCCCGACGTGCATCGGCCCCGTGGGGTTGGCCGACACGAACTCCACGATGATCCGCTCCGGCGCCTCGGCGCCGGAGCGTCCGAAGCTCTCGCCCGCCGCGAGCACCTCGGCCAGCGCCGCGCGATGCCAGCCGTCGGAGAGGAACAGATTCAAAAAGCCCGGTCCCGCCACCTCGTAGCGCTCGAGCTGCTCGCCGAGTTGCGCCGCCAGCGCGTCGCCGAGTCGCTGAGCCAGCTCCCGCGGCGGCGCGCCGGCGGCGGGCGCCAGCAGCAGCGCGGCGTTCGTGGAGTAGTCGCCGAAGTCCACCCGCGGCGGACGCTCCAGCGTGATCGCACCGCGCTGGCCGATCGGCGATCCCGTTGGTCGTCGATCGGTGGCGTCGCCGGAAAGCTCTTCCGCGAGCGCCAGCACCGTCTCGCGCAGGGCGGTCTCAGTCGTTATGGGGCTCACCGGCGAGGATCTTATGGGGCGTCTGCGTCGCGCGCCGACGGCCCCGCCCGCCCCGGCGCTCGACACGCTCCCCGGCCGATCTCAGGCGGTTCCTTGCCACGCTCGCGCCGACGCTGACGCCATCGGGGGCGCGGGTTGCGATACTAGCCGTGTGAACGACGAGAACCCAGGCGCCGAGCGCCACATAAACATTCATCTCTCCCCCGAGATCATGGGAGGCGTATACGCGAACTTCGCGAACGTGAGCCACTCCGACTACGAGTTCACGGTGACCTTCGCGAGGGTAGATCACGAGGTCGAGTCCGAGGAGGTTCCGGGCGTGGTGGTCTCGCGCGTGAACCTCTCGCCACGCTTCATGCGCGAGCTGATCGACGCGATGGAGGACAACTACTCGAAGTGGCGCACCCGCGAGGGCATCAAGAACCTGCCCGAGTTCGGGGGCGCCGAGGGTGAGGAAGCAGACGAGTAGTGGCGCGCCCGTGCGCCCGCGAGGTGCGCGCTCCCCGCCCGCTTCCCGCATCCCTGCGCCCCGCTAGGGGCGCAGAGCCACGATTGACGGTTTGTTGAGGATGAAGGTCGCGGTAGTCTCGGACATCCACTCGAACCGGCAAGCATTCGAAGCCGTGCTCGAGGCGGTCGCGGACAGCGACGCCTCGGAGTTGTGGTGCCTCGGCGACATCGTCGGCTATGGGGCTGACCCCGACGCGTGCGTGGAGCTCGCTCGCCGCCACACCGCCGTGTGCCTCGCCGGCAACCACGACATGGCGGTGGTTGGTGAGCTGCCGCTGGACGAGTTCTCGCGGGGCGCGAGCCTCGCCGCGCAATGGACACGCGAGGTGATCGCGCCCGCGAACCTCGCCTTTCTGGCGGACCTGCGACCGGAGGGCCGGGAGGGGCCCGTCGGCCTCTACCACGCCAGCCCCCGCGACCCGGTGTGGGAGTACGTGCTCTCCGCATTGCTCGCGGAGCTGTGCCTGGACGCCCAGCCGTACAGGATCTGCCTCATCGGCCATTCCCACGTGGCGTCATCATTCGTGCGCCGCGAAGGCGAGCCGGCGACGGGCGAGCCATGTCGCGAGGGCGCCGACCTGGACGTGTCGAGCGGTGAGTGGCTGCTCAACCCGGGGAGCGTCGGGCAACCGCGCGACGGCGACCCGCGTGCCGCGTGGTTGCTGCTCGATCTGGACGAACACGTAGCCTCCTACCGGCGCACTGTCTATGACGTGGCGGGTGCAGCCGCCGCGATCCGGGCGGCGCGCCTGCCAAACTCGCTTGCGGAGCGCCTGGAGTACGGTCAGTGAACATGCGAATCCCCATCCACATCCTCAGGATCCTCCCGGCGGCGCTGCTTGGCGCCGCGGCAGCCGTGCTCGTCTCCTGCGGGAGCTCCGGCGCCGGCCTGATCCCCTCGCCCAACGCGGGGCCGCTGCAGGGCGACTTCGAAGCGGTCGCCCAGGCGGCGAAGTCCGGCAACGGCGGCTGCGCCACCACCGAATCGGCGCTCGGCAAGACCGAACAGGACTTCCTCGCGCTCCCGGCGACCGTCGACAGGGGCTTGCGCAAGCGCCTTCAGGAAGGCATCGGGAACCTGCGTAAACAGGCGCTCGCGATGTGCGCCCAGCCGACACCCGGAACGACCTCAACGACGGGCACCACCACGACGACGACGACGCCGACCACCACGACCCAAACCACGCCCACGACCACTGTGCCGACCACCAGCACCCAAACCACGCCCACGACCACCACGCCGCCCAATCAGGGTGGCGGCACGGAAGCTCCCGGCGAAGGCGCGGCGGAAGAAAGCCCGAGCAAGGGGAAGGGCAAGGGCAAGGGCGAAGGCGAAGGCAATGGCGGCGCGAGCGCCGGCGGGGCAGGCGTGGGAGGCGGTCAGTGAGCGATCCCGAGATCGCCGGGCGCTACCGGCTCAAGGACAGGCTCGGCTTCGGCGGCATGTCGACCGTGCATCTCGCGTTCGACAAGCGCCTGGAGCGCCGCGTGGCGGTGAAGCTGCTCGCCGAGCACCTCGCCGAGGACCCCACGTTCGTGTCGCGCTTCCAGCGCGAGGCGCAGGCGGCCGCGCGCCTCGTCCACCCGAACATCGTGCAGGTGTTCGACTCCGGCCAGGACGAGCGCAGCGGGCAGTACTTCATCGTGATGGAGTACATCGAGGGGCAATCGTGCGCCGAGATCCTGCGCGACGACGGCTGGGTGGAGGTCGACGAAGCGGTGGGCATTATCGAACAGGCATGCGAGGGGCTCTACTACGCGCATCGCCACGGCGTGGTGCACCGCGACGTGAAGCCCGGCAACCTGCTGCGCTCGCGTGAGGGCGAGGTGAAGCTCGCCGACTTCGGCATCGCGAAGGCCACCGAGCAGTCCAGCATCACCCAGGTCGGCTCTGTGCTCGGCACCGCCGCCTATCTTGCGCCCGAGCAGGCGCGCGGCGAGGAGGCGGGGCCGCGCGCCGACCTGTACGCGCTCGGCGTGGTCGCCTACCAGATGATCTCGGGTCGCCTGCCCTACGAGGCGGCCTCTCTCACCGAGCTCGCGCTCAAGCAGCAGCAGGAAGAGCCGGCGATGCTCGACTCGCTCGTGGCGGCAGTCACCCCGGAGCTCGCGGACGCCGTGGCCATCGCGCTCGCGGTGGACCCGCGCGAGCGCTACGAGAACGCACGGGAGATGGGACGCGCGATCAGCGACGGCGCACACGGCATCTCCCCCATCGAGCATCGCTCGGCCTCGCGCGCCGCCGCGCACGCCACCGAGGCCACGAGCGTGCTCGCGAGCCCCACGCGCGCGCAGGGAACCTCCAAGCGGGCCGGCGCCGTGGTGCCACGCCAACCGCGACCCGGGCCCCCGCGGACGGCCGCTCGTGCCCCCGTCGCGGCAGCTCCCGCGCGCCGCTCAGCCGGCAGCCGCCTGCTGGTCTGGCTGCTCGCGCTGCTGGCGCTCGGCGGAGTGATCGCCGCGATCGTCGTGTTGAGCGCACCCGCTCAGACGAAGATCACGCTGCGCAACGTCGTCTACACCGATGTCCAGGAATCCGCCGAAGCGCTCAAGCAGCTCGTCGGGGAAAACACGAAGTAGCGCCAGAAAAGGCTGGGGGCCCGCTTGCGCGGACCCCCGGTAAGAACTACCGCCCTTTCGAGCGGGGCGACTGTCACTCGTCCCACAGGCTAGCAGCCTCCGCCGTCGCCTTTCAACTATGGCTCCGGCGGCCGGACTCGAACCGGCAGCTAGTGAGTGACAGTCACTCGTGTTGCCCTTACACCACACCGGAAAGCCACAGCTAACCTATCGGCGGCTTGGGACGGTACTCGGCGCGGCGTACTGAATTCGCCACCTCGGCCAGTCGTCCGTCGAGGATCGCCTGGCGCAGATCGGCCATCAAGCGCGCGATGAACGCGAGGTTGTGTTCGGTGAGCAGCCGCATCCCGGTGAGCTCGCCGGAGCGCGCCAGGTAGGAGAGGTAGGCGCGCGAGAGCCCATGCACGCAGGCGTGGCAGGCGCAGCCCTCCATCAGCGGCTCCTCGGAGGCGCGCCAGCGGCTTTTCGTGAGGTCCACACGCCAGCGGTTGGCGGGGTCGGGGACGAGCGCCGTGCCGTGACGCCCGAGGCGCGTGGGCATGGCGCAGTCGAACGTGTCGATCCCCAGTTCGACGCCGCGGATCAGGTCATCGACCTCCCCGATCCCGAGCAGGTGGCGCGGCAGCCGCTCATGCTCACCGCCGAGCTCGCCGACGGCGTGGCCCACGACCTCGTACATCTGCTCCTTCTCCGCGCCGAGCGAGCCTCCGATCGCCACGCCGTCGCAGCCGCTGCCGACGACCGTGCGCGCCGAGGCGCGGCGCATGTCCTCGTAGACGCCGCCCTGCACGATCCCGTACACGAGCTGGCCGGGTGGGCCGTGCTCGGAGTGCCAACGCAGGCAGCGCTCCAGCCAGCGGTGGGTGCGCTCGGTGGAGCGCTCGGTGTAGTCGCGGTCGACGTGAAAGGGGGTGCACTCGTCGAACGCCAGCGCGATGTCCGAGCGCAGCGAGCCCTGCACCGCCATCGAGTCCTCCGGGGAGATGAAGCGCTCGCGCCCGTCCACGTAGGAGCGGAAGCACACCCCCTGCTCCTCGATCGCGAGGATCGCGCCCTCGCGCGCGGGCGCCTCACCGTGGCGGGCCCGGGATGGGCGGGACTTAATCTCATCGGCGATGGTTCCGTGGCCCATCGAGAACACCTGGAAGCCCCCCGAGTCGGTGATGATCGGCCCGTCCCAGCCCATGAAGCCGTGCAGGCCGCCGAAGCGCTCAATCAACTCGGCGCCCGGATTGAGCATCAGGTGGAAGGTGTTGGCGAGCACCATGTCGTAGCCGAGCGCACCCACCTCCGAGGGCAACAGGCCCTTCACTGTGGCCTTCGTGGCGAGCGGCACGAAGGCCGGCGTGCGAACATCGCCGTGCGCCGTGCGCAGCCGTCCGGCGCGGGCATCCGTGGCGCCGTCGCGCGCCTCAATCGTCAGGGCCACCAACGCGGCATCCTAGACGGCTCGCATCGGAGCGCCAGATACGCTGGCGCGAGCCCCACAAGACCCCCTACCATGCTCGCCTCGCTCATCAACGTCACCCATCTCGTCGAAGTCTTCGGCTACCCGCTGCTGTTCCTCGTCGTGATGGCGGAGTCCAGCGGCGTTCCCGTGCCCGGCGAGACCGGTTTGATCGCGGCGGCCGTGGCCGCCAGCCAGGCTAAGCTCCAGATCGAGTTCGTGATCCCGATCGCGGCGCTCGCGGCGATCGTGGGCGACAACATCGGCTACCAGATCGGCCGCAAGGGCGGCCGCTGGCTGCTGGAACGGCCGGGGCGCTTCACACGCCAGCGCCGGCAGGTGTTGAGCACCGGCGAACCTTTCTTCGAGCGCCACGGCCCCAAGGCGGTGTTCTTCGGGCGCTTTCTGTTGGGTTTGAGGGTATGGGCGTCGTGGCTGGCGGGCGCCACCCACATGCGCTGGCGCTCCTTCGTGTTCTGGAATGCGTGCGGGGGCGTCTGCTGGGCCACCGCGATCGGCCTGCTCGCCTACTTCCTCGGACACGCCGCCGGCAACGCGATCCAGACGTTCGGCCTGTTCGGGCTCGCGGCGGTGCTGCTGGTCGCCGGGGGCGTCCTGATCGCCCACTTCCGCCACCGTCGCCACGCGGACGTGCCCGCCGAGCACAGCGACGAGCCGAGAGCAACTGAGAGCGAGGGGTAAGACCGAGGCGCCGCGACAGCCACCCCGGCTCAGCTCAAGCGCCGCCGCGGCCTGGCGTGGGCTCTGCTCAGGCGCCGCGACAACCGGGGCCGGCTTCGCTCAGGCGCCGCAGCAGCCGGGGGCGAGACGGTCCCACATCTTGCCGAGCGCATCGAGCTCATGCTCGGAGAAGTGCGAGAGGAAGTGCTCGCGCACGACCGCCCGGTGCGTGCCGCGCGCGGCGAGCAGCCGTTCTCGGCCGCTGTCGGTGAGGCACGCGTAGGCGCCGCGGGCGTCGTGTTCGCACATGCAGCGTCCGAGCAGCCCGTCGCGCTCGAGGCGGTCCACGAGGCGTGTGAGCCCGCTGCGCGAGAGCCTCGCCTGCTCGGCGAGATCGCACATGCGCATCCGCCCCCCGGGAGCGTCCATCAGATGCTGGAGCACCTCGTAGGAGCTGAGCTGCAACCCGTGCTCGCGCTCAAGCCGGCCCTCAAGGCGCTTGGCGATCGACGCGTGAGCGTGCAGCAGGCCGCGCCATGCGCGCAGCTCGGCTTCGCTGAGGCAGTCCGGCTCTCCAAGGGCCTGCTCCTTCCCCGGGGCGAGCTTCAGGACGGTCGCTGTAGCTGTTGCGGTGGACATGATGGCAATCGACACTAGCTGCGTGCTAGCTCGAACATAGCAGCGTCAGGCGCCAGAATCCCTGTCAACAGCGCGCGATCGGCTCTCCCTGGTGTCCGTCCACGCCCACCACATCAGGAGTGGCTGCAGCGGCAGCCGCGCGTAGAGCGCCCAGCGCGGGATCTTGCCGAAGTGCTCCGGAGTGCGCGCCATGTAGAGGTTCGCCGGAAACACAGCGGCAAGCAGAGCGATCAGGCCGAGCCCGGCGGCACGGCGCGTCCACGGCAGCAGCACGCCAAGACCGCCCGCGACCTCGGCGACTCCGCTTACGGCCACCAGGGTTCGCGCGCTGTCCTTCATGCTGGGCGGCACGATCCGCTCGTAGGCACGGGGCATCACGAAGTGGTTGACGCCGGCGCCGACGAACGCGACTCCGAGCAGCAGTCGCGAGCGCTTCCCGGTGCGCGGCCCCTCGACGAGCGGGCTGGGCGCGCAGCTATCGGTCTTGCTGTCCATCGTGCTCCTCCTTCTGGCTCTCGATCAGAGATCGTCCGGTCATCTCCGACGGCTGGGCGATCCCGAGCAGGTCGAGCACCGTGGGGGAAACGTCCGCGAGGATCCCGCCCTGCACTCGCAACTCCAAGCCAGGCGCGGTCACGATCAAGGGCACAGGGTTGAGCGAGTGGGCGGTGTTGGGGCTGCCGTCGGGCTCGAGCATGTGGTCGGCGTTGCCGTGGTCGGCGGTCACCACGCACACTCCCCCACTCGCGCGAACGGCGTCGAGCACCGTCCCAAGGCACTCGTCGACCGTCTCTACCGCCGCCACCGCGGCTCCGATCACGCCCGTGTGGCCCACCATGTCGGCGTTGGCGAAGTTCACGATCCCGAACTCCGGCCGGTCCTCGTGCCACGCGGCCACGAACGCCGCGGCGGCCTCACGGGCGCTCATCTGCGGCTTATGGTCGTAGGTGGGCACGTCCCGCGGAGAGGGCACGAGCTCGCGCCGCTCGCCGCCGTAGGGGGTCTCCTCGCCGCCGTTGAAGAAGTAGGTGACGTGCGGGTACTTCTCGGTCTCAGCGACGTGCAACTGCTTGGCGCCATGGAGGGCGATGACGTGCGAGATGGTGATCGCGGGGCGTTGCGGGGCGAAGGCGACCGGGTAGCGCCACCCCTCCTCGTACTCGGTGAGCGTCGCCAGGCGGCTCACCGGAGGCGCGCCACCCCTCCCGTTCCAACCGGGAAGCTGCTCGGCGCCCACCTTGGCGGCGCCTTCCACTCTCCCGCCACCCTCGACTCCAGCGACTGCCGCGACGGCGGCGGCGCTCTCCCCCGCGTCCGCTCCAAACCCCGGCTCAGCGAGCGCTCTGACGATCTGGCGCATGCGGTCGGGGCGGAAGTTGAAGCACAGCACGCTGTCAGTCGCTCGGATGCGAGCCTCCTCGCCGACGAGCGTGGGCTCGATGAACTCGTCGGTCTCCCCCCGCTCATAGGCGTCGCGCACCGCCTGCTCGCCGCTCGCCGCATGATGGGGGGCCCGACCGTGGACGAGCATGTCGTAGGCCCGCTGCGTGCGTTCCCAGCGACGGTCGCGGTCCATCGCCCAGTAGCGGCCCACCACCGACCCCACGCGCGCGCCCTCGGCGCGGTCGAGCTCGGCGAGATAGCCCGCTCCCGCGTGCGGGAGGGTGTCGCGCCCGTCGGTGAACGCGTGCACCACCACGTCCGCCGAGGGAGCGATGTCGGCCGCGAGGGCTATAAGCGCGCGCAGGTGCTCCAGCGAGGAGTGCACCCCTCCGTCGGACACGAGCCCCAGCAGATGGATGCGTGGCGCCGGTCCCGGGCCGGCTGCGGGGTCCGCGGCGAACGCTGCGCGCAACACCTCGTTGTGAGCCAGCTCCCCGCTGTCGATCGCCTCGCCGATGCGCACAAGATCCTGCTTGACAACCGCGCCGGCCCCGAGGTTGAGGTGGCCGACCTCTGAGTTGCCCATCTGACCTTCGGGCAGCCCAACCGCCGCGCCGCACGCCGTGAGAGTGGTGTGCGGGCAGGTGGCCCACAGCTTGTCGAACACGGGCGTCCTGGCCAGCGAGACGGCGTTTCCGGGACCGGGCTCGGCGAGCCCCCAGCCGTCGAGCACCACGAGGCAGACGCACGGCGCCCGCGCCGCCCGCGAGTCCCCGGGCGCGCTCATCGCCGTGGAGTGGGGGTCATCGCCGTGGAGTGGGGGTCATCGCCGTGGAGTGGGGGTCATCGCCGTGGAGTGGGGGTCATCGCCGTGGAGTGGGGGTCATGGCTGAGCGTGGGGATCATCGCTGGGCGGCGGTGACGATCGCAGCGAACGACTCGGCATCCAGCGACGCTCCGCCGACGAGCGCGCCGTCGACGTCCGGGAGGGCGAGCAGCTCGGCGGCGTTCTCGGGCTTGACAGAGCCCCCATATAGGATCCTCATGCGCTCGGCCGCCTCCGGGGAGCGTCCGACCACGAGCGCCCTCACGAATGCGATCGCCTCCTGGGCCTGCTCGGGCGTGGCGACCCTTCCGGTGCCGATCGCCCAGATCGGCTCATATGCGATCACGATGTGCGCGAGCTGCTCGTCGGCCACCCCCACCAGATCCTCGCCGATCTGGTGGCGCAGCTTGCGCTCGGTGTCGCCGGCGTCGCGCTCAACCTCGGTCTCCCCCACGCACACGATCGGCGCGAGCCCCGCCGCGAGCGCCGCGGGGATCTTCAGGGCAAGCGCCCTGTCGGTCTCGCCGAACAGCTCGCGGCGCTCGGAGTGACCGAGCACGACGCCGCTCACGTCGAGCTCGCAGAGCATCGGCGCGGACACCTCGCCCGTGTAGGCGCCCTGCGGCTCGTGGTGCATGTTCTGCGCGTACACCTCCACCCGCGACCCCCGCGCGCTGTCGACCATGGCGCGCAGGTCTGTGAACGGGACGCACACCGCGATGTCCACTCCGCTCACCGAGGACACCCGTGGAAGCAGCGCCTGGATGTACTCCTCGGCCTGCGATTCGGTCTTATACATCTTCCAATTGCCCGCGATGAGCGGGGTGCGCGAGCCCGCCATCACGCGACCCTCGCCGCCTGCGCCCCGGATGGGGTGTCGAGCGCATGGATCGCGGGAAGCACGCGGCCCTCGACGAGCTCGAGCGTGGCGCCCCCACCGGTGGAGAGATGGTCGACGGCGCCCTCCAGGTCGAAATGGGCGAGCGCGGCCGCCGAGTCGCCCCCGCCGACGACGGTCACCCCGGAAGCCACCGCCACGGCCTGCGCCACCGCGCGCGTGCCGGCGGCGAACGGCTCCATCTCGAAGGCGCCCATCGGGCCGTTCCAGAAGACGGTCCCCGCGAGCGCTATCTCGCTCGCGTATCGCTTCGCCGTGGCGGGCCCGATGTCAAGCCCCATCCAGCCGTCGGGCACGTCCAAGCCCATGCGCCTCCCGGACGGGGGGTGGAGCACACGGCGCTTCGCATCGGCCGCGAAGCGGTCGCCGAGCACGAGGTCGACCGGGAGCTCCAGGCGTGCCTTGTGGGGGAGCGCCGCCTGATCGAGCAGATCCCGCGCGTGCTCGATGTCCTCTGGGTCGCACAGCGAGTCGCCGACCTCGCGCCCCTGGGCGGCGAGGAACGGGAAGCACATCGCGCCGCCGATGACGATCACGTCGGCGAGCGCCAGGAAACGGTCGATGACAGCGATCTTGTCAGCCACCTTGGCGCCTCCGATGACCGCCACCAGCGGCCGCGCGGGGCTCTCGAGGATCGCGGTGAGCGTGGACACCTCGCGTTCGAGCAGCCTCCCGGCCGCGCAGGGCAGCAGCTCGGCGACGCCCGCGGTGCTGGCGTGAGCGCGATGCGCGGCGCCGAAGGCGTCATTCACGTACGCGTCGGCGAGCTCCGCGAGGGCGTGCGCGAGCTTCGGATCGTTGGATGTCTCGCCGGCCATGAAGCGCACGTTCTCGAGCACGAGAATCTCGCCCTCGCCGAGCCCGTCGGCGAGCGCGCGAACGTTCGCGCCCACCACTTCGGACGCGAGCGTCACGGGCGCGTCGATCAGCTCGCGCAGACGCGTGAGCACCGGAGCAAGCGAGAGATCGGTCTCCGGCCTGCCCTCGGGGCGCCCGAGGTGCGAAACGAGCACGAGCCGCGCGCCGCGCGCGCGCAGCTCTTCGATGGTGGGCAGCGCCTGCACGATACGCGTGTCATCGGCGACCTCCTGTGTCCCCTCGCCGGCCTTCTTCAGCGGCACGTTGAAGTCGACGCGCACGAGCACCCGCTTGCCGCGCACGTCGAGCTGGTCGAGGCTCCTCATCGTCTCGCGCCCCGCTTCGCGTCCATGATCGCGCCCGGTTTCGCGTCCATGATCGCGCCCCGGTCCCTACCCATGACGCTTGCGGGCCTCGCGGCGCCGGGCGCGCCTTCGAGCGCGCTCACAGGACCCGCTGGACGAGGTCCACGAGGCGGTTGGAGTAGCCCCACTCGTTGTCGTACCACGCCACCACCTTGAGCATCGTGCCGTCGATGACCGATGTGAGCTGGGAGTCGACGATCGAGGAATATGGGGAGGTCACGATGTCGCTCGAGACGATCGGGTCCTCGGTGTAGGCGAGCAGGCCCTGCAGCGGGCCGCTCTCCGACGCCGCCTTCAGCGCCGCGTTGACCTCCTCGACGCTCGTCTCGCGGGCGCACTCAACCGTCAGGTCCACGACCGATCCCGTGGGAACGGGCGCGCGCACGGCGAAGCCGTGAAGCTTGCCCTGAAGCTCAGGGACCACAAGCCCGATCGCCTTGGCGGCGCCAGTCGAGGCGGGGATCAGGTTGATGGCCGCGGCACGCGCGCGGCGCAGGTCTTTGTGCGGCAGATCCTGCAACCGCTGGTCGGCGGTGTAGGCGTGGATGGTGGTCATCAAGCCGTGCTTCACGCCCACCGTGTCCACCAGCACCTTCGCCACCGGGGCGAGGCAGTTGGTGGTGCAGGACGCGTTCGAGATGACGTCGTGGACCTCGCGGTCATACGCGCTGTCGAAGTTGACGCCGAGCACCACCGTCACGTCGGGATTGGTGGCGGGCGCGGAGATCACCACCTTCTTGGCGCCGCCCGCGAGGTGCTTGGCGGCGCTGTCGCGGTCGGTGAACAGCCCTGTGGACTCGATCACGACGTCCACGCCCAGATCCTTCCAGGGCAGCGCGGCGGGGTCGCGCTCGGCGAGCACCCTCAGCTCGCGGCCGTCAACGACGATCGTGCCGTCGGGGCGCTCTGCCACGTCCCCGGGGTAGGGGCCGAGAATCGAGTCGTACTTGAGCAGGTGCGCGAGCGTCTTGGAGTCGGTGAGGTCGTTGACGGCCACCCACTCGATCTCATGTGCGTCCTCCCGGGCCATTGCGGCGCGGAACACGTTCCGGCCGATGCGACCGAATCCGTTGATTCCCACGCGTACGGGCATTCAGGGCCTCCTGGTGCGGAATGAACGAGGCTGTAGTTCATCCACAGCCTCGGTGTGCGCGCGGGAATCTATCAATGGTCGGCCGACCGGCGGAGCCGGGGTAAGGGATACCTAATTGGCTGCTGCCATCTCAGGCATCCCTCGGCCGCTTGTCGATGTCGCGGTGGGCGACGGCGACAGTGAGCTCATCGCGGTCGCGATAGCGCGCGGCGAGGTGCTCGGCGATGGCGACCGAGCGGTGACGGCCGCCGGTGCAGCCGATCGCGATCATGAGATGGGCCTTGCCCTCGGCCACGTACTCGGGCAGCAGGAAGTCGAGCAGTGAGTGCAGGCGGTCGTAGAGCTCGCCCAGGCGACCGTCGCGCGCCATGTACTCGACGACGCGCTCGTCGTGGCCGGTCAGCTCGCGTAGATCGGGCTCGTAGTGGGGGTTGGGCAGGAAGCGCACGTCGAACGCGAGGTCCTCCTCGCGTGGTGGTCCGTGCTTGAAGCCGAAGCTCATGAAGGTGAGCGCGAGACGTCCTGCGTTATGACGGGGCACGAGCTCGTCGGCGATGCGCCCGCGGAGCATCGCGGCGGACATGGCGGTCGTGTCGATCACGAGGTCGGCGCGGGCGCGAAGCGGGTCGAGCAGGGCGCGCTCGGCGGCAACGCCCGCGGCGATGCTCCCCTCGGGCGCGAGCGGGTGACGGCGACGGGTCTCCTTGTAGCGGGTGACGAGCGCCTGTTCGGAGGCTTCGAGGAACAGCATGTGGTGTGTGATGCCGAGCGCCTCCAGGTCGTCCACGACCGCCGTGAGCGCCTCGAAGTAGACGCCCCCGCGCACGTCGGAGACGACGGCGGCGCGCTCGACTTTGGAGCCCCCGTGGACGAACAGCTCCACCAGCGAGCGGATCATCTCGGGGGGGAGGTTGTCCACGCAGAAGTAGCCCGCGTCCTCGAACACGTTCATCGCCGTGGACTTGCCCGCGCCCGAGAAGCCCGTGATGACGACGAGGTCCTGTAGACGCGACTCTCTGGTCGGTTCCTTCTCAGGACGGGGAGGCACGGGCCTTGTGACGGCCATTTGAATTCATTGTGCCGCCTGCGCCGGGGGAAAGGGCCGATAGGGGCCCACACCAAGCCTCTCAGCCCGCTCGGTGCAGCAGCGCGTGGATGTCGCGCGCAACCTTGGCGGGCACTCCGGGCGCCCCCTGAAGCTCCTCCCGGGAGGCCGCAAGGACCGCGTCGGGAGAGCCGAAGTGGTTGAGCAGGGCGCGCTTGCGCGCCGGGCCGATCCCGGGGAGGCCGTCGAGCAGGGAGCCGGTCATCGCGCTGTCGCGCCTGGAGCGGTGGTGGGTGATGGCGAAGCGGTGGGCTTCGTCGCGGATGCGCTGGAGCAGTTGCAGCTCGGGCGTCGAGTGGTCGAGCACGAGCGGGTGTGGGCGATTGGGCACGAACACCTCCTCGATGCGCTTGGCGAGCGCGATCACCGCCACGCCGCGCTCGCGGAAGCCTTCCAGCGGAGCGAGGCCGGCCGCGAGCTGACCCTTGCCGCCATCGATCACCACGATGTTCGGGAGCGCGGCGAAGCTCGCGTCGTAGGAGGGATCGTGCGGCGAGAAGTCCGCCTGCGCCTCCCACTGGGCGTAGCGCCTGGAGAGAACCTCGGCCATCGAGGCATAGTCGTCGGAGCCTTCGACCGTGCGGATCTTGAAGCGACGGTAATCGGACTTCTTGGGCGCGCCGCCCTCGAAGACCACCATCGAGGCGACCGTGTGGGTGCCGCCGAGGTTGGAGATGTCGAAGCACTCGATCCGCACCGGTATCGCGTCGAGCTTGAGGGCGATTTGCAGCCCTTCGAGCGCCTGGGCGCGATGCTGGTGGCGGCGCTCCTCGCGCAGACGCTCCTGGTCGAGCGCGAGCAGGGCGTTGCGATGGGCGAGCTCGAGGATGCGATGCTTGTCGCCGCGCTCTGAGGCGTGCAGGCGCACCGGCCCCCCTCGCAGCTTGCCGAGCGCCTGCGCGAGCGCGTCGCCGGCCGATCTTCGATTCCTCGCCAGCTCGGGCTGCACTACCAGCAGCGCCGGGATTGACGTGGCGCCGCCGTAGTACTGGAGCATGAACTCTTCGGCGACCTCCCCCACGTCGCGCTCGGTCTCGTTAGAGAGATAAAAGGAGTGACGGTCCGACAGCACGCCGTCGCGAACCTGGAAGACCTGCGCGTTGGCGTCGCGACCGTCGACGGCGACGGCGACCGCGTCGAGTGTTCCGATCGACTCCTTCGCGACGCGCTGACGCTCCATCAGCGAGCGCACCGCCCGCAGGCGGTTGCGCTCGAGCGTGGCCTGCTCGTACTGGAGCTCGGCGGCGGCGGTGCGCATACGCTCCTCGAGGTCGCGCTCGATCGTCTTGAAGCGCCCCGAGAGGAAGTCGATGACGCCGTCGATGCTGTGGCGGTAGTCCCGCTTGGAGACATACCCCACGCAGGGCGCCTCGCAGCGCTTGATGTAGTAGTCCAGGCACGGGCTCCCGCTGCGCCGTCCGGGCTCGGGGCCCGTGCACGAGCGGTACATGAACACCTTGGCGAGCACCTCGAGCGTGGAGCGCACGCGCTTGGCGCTCGAATAGGGACCGAAGTAGGCACGGCCGGGGCGATGGCGCTCGCGGGTGAAGTAGACGCGCGGGAAGTCCTCGTCGAGCGAGACAGCGATGAACGGGTATGACTTGTCGTCGCGCAAACGGATGTTGAAGCGCGGGCGGTACTGCTTGATGAAGCTCTGCTCGGCCAGCAGCGCCTCGGCCTCGCCGGCCACCACGAGACACTCGACGGCGTCCACGGCGGCGACCATCTCCGCGTGGCCCGGAGATCCCGTTCCCCACCCAGCCCTGGGCCTTGGAGAAATGCGAGGCGACGCGCTTGCGGATCGACTTGGCCTTGCCGACGTAGATGACACGCCCATGGGCGTCGCGGAAGAGATACACGCCCGGCTTGTCGGGCAGCGTGCGTCGAAGCTCGGAGAGACTCAATACGTGCGTGAGTAGCGGTAGACGGCGAACAGCGTGTAGCCGGCGAGGCCCATCAGCACGAACCAGAGGAACTCGCCGAAGCCCGTCTGCCACATGCGCGGCTGGGCCACGGCGGTGACGAAGCCGGTGGCGAGAGCGCCGTAGAGCAGAGCGCGGTGGCGATCGCCGAGGCCGTGAACGTCAACACGACGTTCGCGGTAGATCCTGTAGGCGAAGTAGGCGAAGCCCGCGGCGAACACCACCCAGAGGGCGGCGGCGAACGCTTCGGCGACGCGGCCGCCGCCGGGCAGGAACTCGACGGCGGCGGCGATCAAAGCGACGATCGCGACGTTGCGCGCGGTCCTCAAGCGGTCCGATGACATGCCTTGACCCATGGCATGGTCCAGTCTAGAGGGAGCCCTGCGTGCGCCCGCGCGTGTGCGTGCGTGCGTGCGCGCGAAGAAAAAAGCCCTCTTTCGCGCGCGCGCGCGAGACACCCTTTTTCGTCGATCCAACCCCACACGCTCGCATCCACGCACCTATCCACGCATCCACGACGAAACCCGGCGCCCGTCCTTGAAGGAGAGGGCGGGGCGCAGCCGGACGGGTCACTCCACCGTTCAGTCGACCAGCGCCTCCAGGCGCCCGTAGGCCTCCTCGACGGCGCGCTTGGCAGCCGTGTGACGAGCTTCGGACTTCGCCGCCTCGTACTTCGTGGCCCAGGCCGCGGGATTGGCCAGCTCGTCCTCGAGCGCGCGCATCGCGGCTTCGGCCCGCTCGACGGCCTGCTCGGCCTTGGTTTGCTCGCGGGCGCGATTCTTGGATGGTCCGCCGCTCTTCACCTTGGCGGCCCTACCGCCGTTCGCGACCGCATGGCCTGTGTCGGGACGTGTGACTGTGTCCGGCGGGATCACGGCCACCGGCGGACGCGCTGCTTCATCGCCCGAACCGCCCGCGGCCCGGCGTTCCTCGCGCACTCGCACATACTCCGGCCAGCCACCGAGGAAGCTGCGCAGCGAACGGTCTTCGATGGCGACCGTACGCGTGCCCACGGCGTCGAGCAGGGCGCGATCGTGGGAGACGAGCAGCAGAGCGCCCTCGAACGAGCGCAGGGCGTCCTCGAGCGCCTCGCGGCTCTCCAGATCGAGATGGTTGGTGGGCTCGTCGAGGATCAGCACGTTCGGCGGGTTGGGCGTGCCGTTCATGAGGATCGCCAGCGACAGCCGGCGGCGCTCGCCACCGGAGAGCCCGTCGAGCGGCTTCTCGGCGTCCTCGCCCGAGAACAGGAACCTGCCGACCAGCGCACGGGCCTTGTTGGGCGTAAGGCCGGTCGCCCGCTGGGCCGCCTCGGCGACGCTCTGTCCGGGCGGGCCTCCCGCCCCCAGCTCCTCGGCGTGCTGGGATAGGTAGCCGACGTTCACGTTGTGGCCCGTGCTGAGCTTGCCCGCCGCGAGCGGGCGTCGCCCGGCGAGCGTCTCGATGAGGGTGGTCTTGCCCGCCCCGTTGGGGCCCACCAGCGAGACGTGCTCACCGCGCTCCAACCACAGCTCGGCGTGGTCGAGCAGGATGAGTGGGGCCCCGCCGGGCCCCGCCCCCTCGATCTGAACGCGCCCATTCTGCAACTCGAAGATCACCCGTCCGGTCCGCTCGGCGGCCTTGAATTCGAAGTCGAGCGCCGCCGCTTCGCGCGGGTCGGACTCGATGCGTTCGATCTTGGAGAGCTTCTTCAAGCGCGACTGCGCCTGGCGAGCCTTGGTGGCCTTGTAGCGGAAGCGCTCGACGAAACGCTCCATGCGCGCGATCTCGGCCTGCTGCTTGTCGATCGCCTTGCCGAGCGCGATTTCGCGCGAAGCCTGCTCGCGACGCCAGCTGTGCCAGGTGCCGGCGAAGAAGCGCGAGCGGGTGGGCGGGGTTCCGTAGAGCTCCAGCACGGCCGTGCCCACCGCCTCCAGGAACCAGCGGTCGTGGGCCACGAGCATCACGGCGGCGTCGAGCTCCACGAGCGTCCGCTCGAGCCACTCCAGAGACTCGACGTCGAGATGGTTGGTGGGCTCGTCGAGCAGCAGCACGTCCGCGCCGGTGGCGAGCGCCCGCGCGAGCGACGCACGTGTGAGCTGGCCCCCTGAGAACGTGTCCAGGTTGCGATCGAGGTCGGCGTCTGAGAAACCCAGACCGTGGGTCATGACGGTGGCGCGATCGCGCCACAGGTAGCCCCCATGGGACTCCAGGCGAGCCTGGGCGCGTGCGTAGCGATCGAGCAGCGCCTGCCCGGCCGTCCCCGCGGTCATCTCGCGCTCAAGCTTGGCGAGCTCTCTCTCGATGGCGAGCTCCTCCACACACCCCGACAGCACGTAGTCGCGCAGCGAGGACCCGCGGTCCCTCGGGGGACGCTGGTCGTGCAAGGCGATGCGCACGCCCTTGGAGACGCTGAGCTCGCCCCGGTCGATCGTCTCCTCGCCCGCGATCATGCGCAGCAGCGTGGTCTTGCCGGCGCCGTTGCGACCGGCGATCGTGAGGCGTTCGCGGCGCTCGAGCTTGAACGACACGCCGCCGAGCAGGGGCTTGCCGGCCATGTCCTTGCGGAGGTCCGAGGCGATCAATAGAGCCACTTCGGAGATGGTAGGCTCCCGGCGTGCGCCGCCTGCTCGCCACCCTTTTCGCGTTCGCCCTGCTGGGGCTCGTGCTCGCGCCCGCCGCGCTCGCATACAACGACGGGCGGGGCTTCTACGGGGCCACCGACGACAAGGTGGTGACCAACGCGGGATTCATCCTGATCCTCTTCTTCCCGCTGTTCGTGCTCGCGATGAGCCTGCTCCAGCGGCGCCTCGACAAGCGCAAAGAGGCGCGTAAAGCCGCACAGATTGCGCGCGCCGGCGACGCGCGCTGGCGCGGCGGTTGGTAGAGCCGGGCCCCGGGAAACGAGCGGTCGATGAGCGAGCCCGGCGCAACGTCCGGCTCTGAGAAGGCGTCTGACAGCGCGGGACACACGCCCGCCGACCCCGTCCGCTACGAGCGCCACGGCGCGGCCGCCGTGGTGAGCATCGACCGTCCCGGAGCGGCGCAACGCCGTCGACGGGCCGACGGCGGAGGCGCTGCACGAGGCGCTGACGCGCTTCGAGGGCGAAGAGGACGCGCGCGCGATGGTGCTCACGGGCGCGGGCGGCATCGCGTTCTGCGCCGGGGCCGACCTGAAGGCGATCGACACGTTCGGCGGGCGGCTGCTGGCGCCGGAGGGCCCGATGGGATTCACGCGCGTGACCCCCTCAAAGCCGACGATCGCCGCGATCTCGGGCTTCTGCCTCGCGGGCGGATTGGAGCTCGCGCTGTGGTGCGACCTGCGAATCGCCACCGAAGGGTCGAGGCTGGGCTACCCGGAGCGGCGTTGGGGCGTGCCCTTGATCGACGGCGGCACACAACGATTGCCGCGCATCGTGGGCCTCGGGCGCGCGCTCGATTTGATCCTCACGGGACGCATCGTCGACGCGGGCGAGGCCCACGCGATGGGTCTGCTCACCGAGGTGGTCGCCGAAGGCGCCCACCTGGAGCGGGCGGTCGAGCTCGCCAACAACCTCGCGAAGTTCCCGCAGCGCACGATGCTCGTCGACCGGCGCGCCGCGATCGAGGGACTTGGCATGACCCTGGAGGAGGGACTCGCGCTCGAGTCCCAAGCGGGCCCCGAGGTGTTCCTCGACGCGGTGAGCGGCGCGGAGCGCTTCGCTTCGGGCGAGGGCCGCGGTGGCGCCGGCGCCGGGGCCTGACGCGCGTGCGCCGCGTGCCTTGCCGGGGAGAGGCGCCGGGACATCGCGCCGGGGCATCGCCGGGGCGTGGAACATCGCCAGGACATGCCCCGCACGCGTGCGCGCGCGAGCGCACGCACGCGGGGCACCCCTCGGGCGAACATCGACAACAAGCACGGAGGGCTATCCTCGGCTGATCGAACTCCAGGAGATCTCATGGCCTACTTCGTGACAGGAGCAACAGGCTTCATCGGCCGCCGGCTGGTCGAGCGGCTGGTCGAACGCAAGGGCAAGATCCACGTGCTCGTGCGCGAGGACTCGCTCGGGCGCCTGGACGAGTTGATCGAGCGTTGGGAGGACGTCGCGGGCGGGGACGCGGGCAAGCGCGTGCATCCCGTGGTCGGGGACCTGCGTCGACCGCTCCTGGGGCTGGACGACGAGCAGGTGGGAGAGCTCGAAGGGACCATCGAGCACTTCTTCCATCTTGCGGCCGTCTATGACATGACCGCGCCGCTGGAGCTCGACGTGGCGGTCAACGTGGGCGGCACCAGCCACGCGGTCGAGCTGGCGACGGCGCTGCGCGTGGAGCATTTCCATCACGTCTCCTCGATAGCGGTGGCGGGCGCCTACAGGGGGGTGTTCGGAGAGGACCGCTTCGACGAGGGCCAGCGGCTGCCCTCCCCCTACCACGCCACCAAGTTCGAGGCCGAGCGGATCGTGCGCGAGCAGCCGCACGTGCCGTGGCGGGTGTACCGGCCCGGGGTCGTCGTCGGCGACTCGAAGACCGGCGAGATGGACAAGATCGACGGGCCCTACTACTTCTTCAAGGCGATCCAGCGGATGCGGCAGGTCGTGCCACAGTGGCTGCCGCTCGTGGGAATCGATCTCGGCAAGACGAACGTGGTGCCGGTGGACTGGGTGGCGGGGGCGCTCGACCACATCGCCCACGAGCCCGAGCTCGACGGCAAGGCATTCCACCTGACTTATCCCCGTTCCCAGCGGATCGACGCTGTGATGAACGACCTCGCGGCCGCCGCGCACGCCCCGCGCTTCGCGGTGAGCGTCGACAAGCGCGTGCTCGACGTCATCCCGACGGCCCCGCTGTCGCTCTTGATGCGCGTGCCGCCGCTGTGCCAGGCGCGGAGGCTCACGTTGCGCGAGCTGGGCATCCCCGGAGAGGTGCTCGAGCACATCAACCTCGTGCCCTCGTTCGACACGCGCCAGACGCAGCAGGCTCTCGCCGGCTCGGAGTACGAGCACGTGCCGGCCTTGCGTGAGTACGCCGTGCACCTGTGGGACTACTGGGAGCGCGAGATGGACCCGAGCCTGAGCCGGGGCCGCACGCTCGGCGCGGCGATCGGCGGCAAGCGCGTGCTCATCACCGGCGCCTCTTCGGGCATCGGCAGGGCCACCGCTCTGAAGGTGGCGGCCGCGGGCGCGATACCGCTGCTGGTGGCGCGCAACGTGGAGAAGCTCGAGGAGGTGCGCGCCGAGATCGTGGCGGCCGGCGGGCTCGCGTATGTGTACGCGGCCGACGTCTCCGACATGGACGAGATCGACCGCTTGATCGAACGGGTCAAAGACGACCATCGCACGGTGGACATGCTCGTCAACAACGCGGGACGCTCGATAAGGCGCTCGATCGCGCTCAGCTACGAGCGCTTCCACGACTTCGAACGCACGATGCAGCTCAACTACTTCGGGGCTGTGAAGCTCATCATCGGACTGCTCCCCCAGATGCGCGCGCGCGGCTTCGGGCACATCGTGAACGTGAGCTCGATCGGCGTGCAAACGAACCCCCCGCGCTTCTCGGCGTACGTGGCCTCGAAGGCGGCGCTCGACGCGTTCACGCGCGTGGTCGCCTCCGAGACGATCGGCGACGGGGTGACGTTCACGACGATCCACATGCCGCTCGTGCGCACCCCCATGATCGCGCCCACCAAGCTCTATGACACCTTCCCGGCGAGCACTCCCGAGCAGGCGGCGGACATGATCTGCGAGGCGCTGCGCACGCGTCCCAAGCACATGGGCACACCGCTCGGCACCGCGGGCGAGGTCGCCTACGCGCTCGCGCCCACCGCGGTCGATCGCATCCTGCACCTCGCCTACCGCGTATTCCCCGACTCGGCCGCCTCGCGCGGAGAGCCGGAGTCTGAGGAGCGCGCATCGCTCGAGCAGCTCGCGCTCGCGAACCTGACGCGAGGCGTTCATTGGTAGGAAGACCGCGCCACATGTGGCGCGGTCCCGGCCGGTACATGTACCGGCCGGCCACACCGATCGACGATCGACGGGATCGCCGATCGGGCAGCATGCGCCGAGTGGAACAGAAATAGGATTCGATCGATGAGCCACAGCGGTCCCGCGATCGAGGTCCATGACCTGCACAAGCGCTACGGCGACTTCGAGGCTGTGCGCGGCATCGACGTCGAGGTGCGCCGCGGCGAGGTGTTCGGCCTGCTGGGGCCCAACGGGGCCGGCAAGACAACCACCGTGGAGATCCTCGAGGGCTATCGCGAGCGCACCTCGGGCGAGGTGTCGGTGCTCGGCCACGACCCCGTGCTGCGCGAGGGGGCGCTGCGCAAGCGCATCGGGATCGTGTTGCAGTCGGGAGGCATATACAGCCACCTCACCCCGCGCGAGGCGCTGAGGCACTGGGCGAGCTTCTATCCGCATCCGCGCGACGTCGAGGAAGTGCTGACGCTGGTGGGGCTACAGGAGAAGGGAGACGTGCGCACGCGCAAGCTCTCCGGCGGGCAACTGCGCCGGCTCGACTTCGCGCTTGCCCTGATCGGCGATCCCGAGCTGATCTTCCTCGACGAGCCCACCACGGGCTTCGACCCGGAGGCGAGGCGCGCGGCGTGGGAGACGGTGCGCTCGCTGCGAGAGCTCGGCAAGACGATCCTGCTCACCACCCACTACCTCGACGAGGCCCAGGCCTTGGCGGATCGCGTGGCGATCCTCAAGGACGGTCGCATCCTCGCGATCGGACCTCCCCGGGAATTGGGTACCCACCCACCCGGAACCCACCCACCCGGGGCGGCGCACTACCGCGTGGCCTACCGCAACGCGAGCGGGGAGCTCGTGGAGGTCGAGACTCGACGACCCCACCCGCACTCTGAACGAGCTCACGAGCAAGGCGCTCGCGCGGGGCGAGCGCCTGCAGGAGCTGAGCGTGGGAAGGCCCACGCTCGAGGACGTCTACCTGGAGCTGACCGCCGATGCGTGACGCCGTGAGACCCACCCCCTCGCGGGGGGATGGTGTCCGAAAATGGGGTGCCACGCGCGCGCGCGCGTACGCGCGCGAGGCATGCCTTGTGGAGCCGAACACCGATGCCTGACGCGATCGCGCTCACCTGGCGCCAGTACCGCCTGGAGCGGCGCATGTTCTGGCGCAACCCAAGCGCCGCCTTCTTCAACTTCGCGCTGCCGCTGCTGTTCCTCGCCGCGGGCGGAGCGATCCTGCACGGCAAACAGCACGACCTGAACCTGCTGGTCCCCGCGATCGCGGGCATGAGCGTGATGTCCACGACGTTCACAGCGCTCGCCTACAACATCGTGTTCCTGCGCGAGCGCGGGGTGCTCAAGCGCATACGCGGGACGCCGCTGCCGACGATCTCCTACTTCGGCGGGGTCGCGGCCAACGCGGTTACGAACACCGCGCTTCAGATCGCCATCATCATGCTGGCGGGAAAGCTGTTCTTCGGGATCGGCTGGCCCCTGGACTGGGGCGAGCTCGTCGTGTTCGTGGTGGCGGGCGTCGTATGCTTCGCGGCGCTCGGCGTGGCCTTCGCCCATGCGATCCCGAACTTCGAGTCCACGGCGGCGTATGTCAACGCGGTCTTCATGCCGGTGGTGTTCGTGTCGTTCTACGTGTTCGATAGCAAGAGCGCCCCGGCATTTGTTCGCAACATCGCCGAAGCGCTCCCGCTGAAGCCGCTGATCGACGGCCTGTCGGGGGCGATGGTGACCGGTGTGGGGCTCACCGACAATCTGTCGGCGCTCGCCGTGATCGCCCTGTGGGGCGCCTTCGGTGTTTACTTCGCGGTGCGCGGGTTCTCTTGGGAGCGCTCGGGCAACTGACCAACCGCCGGAGGGAAGCGCTATGAAGCAGCTGGCCGAGGACGTGTACATGCTGGGCGGGTTTCCGCCGAGCGCGATCAACGTATATGTGGTGGGCGACGTGCTGATCGACGCCGCCACGCGCCAGGCGGAGAAGCGCATCTTCAAGCAGATCGAGGGCAGGACGATCAACGCCCATGCCCTCACCCACGTGCACCCCGACCACCAGGGCTGCAGCCACGTGGTATGCGAGCGGCTGGGGATCCCCCTATGGTGCGGTCAGGACGACGTGCCGGCGATGGAGACCGCGGGGAGCGTCGTCGGCGCGAAGGTGCCGGCCTGGATGAACCGCGTTCAGGAACGCTGGTGGGTGGGCCCGCCCCACCCCGTGGCACGAGCCTTGAGGGAGGGCGACGAGGTGGCGGGCTTCACCGTGCTCGACACCCCGGGTCACACGCGCGGGCACGTTTCCTTCTGGCGCGAGTCCGATCGCGTGCTGATCCTCGGCGACGTGCTCAACAACATGAACGTCATGACCGGCGTGCCCGGACTCCACCAGCCGCCGGCGCTGTTCACGACCGACCCGACGCGCAACCGGGCCTCGGCGCGCAGGCTCGCCGCGCTGCGACCCGCGCTCGTGTGCTTCGGACACGGCGCCCCGCTGCGCGACCCGGACAAGCTCGCCGACTTCGCGGCGCGGCTTCCCGCCTGAGGGCGCGAGCCGCGGCCAGCCAAGACGCGTGCAAAGCGGGCTTGGCCGAACCACCTGACCCGCGAAGCGCCTTACAAATACGATGCGCCGCCGATGACCGTGACGACGGCCGACAGCATCTTCCTAGCCGACGGCGATCTCTACACGCCGACCGAGCACGCCCGCGGGCCGTGGGATCCTCGCGCGCTGCACGGCGGCGCGCCCGCGGCGCTGATCGCATCCGCCTTCGAGCGGATCGAGCCTGGCGCGGAGCTGGCGTTCGCGCGCCTCTCCTTCGAATACCTGCGACCGGTGCCGATGGCGCCGCTGAAGCTCACCACGCGCATCTCGCGTCCCGGCCGGCGGGTACAGGCGCTCGAAGGCGAGCTCAGCACCGGCGACACGGTGGTGTGTCGTGCGAGCGCCCTGCGCATCCTGCCCGCTCCCGAGGAGCTGCCGGAGCTCGCGGTCGCGCAGGTGCGGGCCGCTCGCCCCGACACGATCCCGGCCCCCGCGGATGGGAAGGACGTGCTATTCGCGCTCGACGACATGGAGCGCAAGAGCTTTGCCGCCAGCGCGATGGAGATGCGCTTCCTGAGCGGACACCCGCTGACGGAAGAGCTGCCCGAGCAGGACATCACGACCAACCATGTCCCGACCGGCGCCGCGACGGTATGGATGCGGCTCCGTCACCCCCTGGTGCCGAACCAGCCCCTGACCCCACTCGCGCGTGTGGCCGCCACCTCGGACTTCGGCAACGGGGTGGCCGCCGTGCTCCCGTTTGAGGAGTACCTGTTCATAAACGCCGATCTCACGATCTCGCTGGACCGCCGTCCGCGGGGGGAGTGGGTGGCGCTCGACGCGCACAGCCTGCTTCACCCTGCCGGGATCGGGTGGGCCGAGAGCATCCTGCACGACGAGCTCGGCCCGCTCGGCCGGGCGACCCAGGCGCTGGTGGTCCAACCGCGCTAGCCCCTTGGATCACTCTCAAAATGGGATGTCCGCGTCGCCGCCACCGATCGGCGTGTCACGCGCGACTCGAATGCCTTGGCTCATCGGTGTGCCCTGGTTCACGGACGAGGGCGAGGGCGAGGACGGAGCGACGATCTCGAAGCGCGGGAGGTTCTTGCCTTCCTCTATCTCAGTCAGCTCGCCTTCGCGCGCAGAGAGATATTCGCGCAGGGCCGTCTCCAACCCCTTGCCGCGGCGGAACCCCTCGAACATGTCGTGAACTGAGACGTCCGATCGGTCGAGCTCGCTTACGATCGTCTTAAGCTCCTCGTAGCCTTGCTCAAACGTCACCTGCTCCTGTTGCGTCGCATCAGCCATCCACAGCCTCCTTTTCGCTCTCGTTGGTGGTCACCCTGGCCTTTCCGTCGACCAGGTGCAGCGTCAGCTCTTGGCCGACCACAAGCTGAGTGACGCTTTTGATCGGCTCTCCCTCCACGTCTGTGGCGATTGTCCATCCGTTTCTGCGGAAGTCCCTCGCGTGCAGCACCGCGACGAGCGCGTCCACGCGCTCCCGCTCGTGGGCGATCACCCGGTCGGCTGTGGGGCGCAGTCGCCCATCGCTGACAACGAGATCGTCGCCTCGCCTGCTCAAACATGCGCGCACATCGGCCTTGGCCTCAAGGATGCGGCGACCGATCGCGGCGAGCAGGTCCCGTCGCTTGCCCTCGGCCCGCGCCCTCGCTGAGTCGAGCCGGGTCGCCAATAGCTCGATCGACTGCATCGGCGCCCCGCGCGTGGCGTCAAGCATCTGACTCGCCCTAACCAACTCAGCATCGAGTCGCGAGAGCTCGCGCTCAGCCTTGGAGGAGGCAAGCTGCCCGTGTCGCCCAATGTCCTGGGCAATTGCCTCCAGCGTTCGCGCCGGGCGCACGCCAGCCCACAGCTGGCCGAGACGGTCGCGCAGACTGCCGGCGTGCTCGGCGACGCGCCGCAGCGCGACGCGGTGGCGATCGAGCTCCTCAAGCAGCTCCTCGGCCGAATAGCGGATCGCCAGCTCCGGCGCCTTGGCAGGCACCGGCGCGAAAGCGGAAGAGACGTGATCGCAATTGGGGCGGTCCTTGGTATGGCCAATGCTCGTGATCACCGGCTTCGAGCACGCGAAGATCGCGCGGCACAGGCGCTCGTCGTCGAATGCCAGCAGGTCCGTCGCCGAGCCGCCACCCCGGGCAATGACGATGACGTCGACCTCCTCGACCGACTGGAGACGACCGAGCGCGTCAATGATCGACCCCACAGCGCGCACGCCCTGCACAGCGGCAGCGCAGAAGACGATGTCTTGCGCGGGCATGCGCTTGCGCAGGGCCTGGATCACGTCGGCGTCGGCGTCATTCCTGGCGGCGATCACGCCTACTCGCCGCGGGAACGCCGGTAGCGGCTTGCGCCGGTCGGGGTCGCACAGGCCGTCGGCTTGCAGGCGGCGCAAAGTCTCGGCGCGCCGGCGCAGCAGCTCGCCGTCTCCGGTCGGCCGGACCCGGTCAAGGATCAGCTTCGTGTCCCCGCGTCGCGCGTAGAAGTCGACGCGCTCGTAGTGCGCCTGCACGAGATCGCCCTGGGACGGAAGCGACTCGCAGCGAGACACGCGGTCCTTCCAGATGCACGCCTCGATGCTCGCCGATTCGTCAGCGAGCGTGAGATAGACGTGTCCGGACGGGCGGTGCAGCTTGATCGAGGTTATCTCCCCCTCGATCCACCCGTCTCCAAGACCTCGCAGGGCGCGACCGATGCGGCCGGCCACCTGAGCGACGGACAGGACGGTCTCGGCGTGGATCTCGGTCGGCTGGGGCACGGCCCTAAAACGCTAAACCCCGGGGCGGCGTGAACCGCATGTCCGAACCTCCCCGCGATTTCCAGCCCAGCGATCGTCAGGCTGCGACGAGAATCGGCTGCAGCGCGTGGGCCTCGAGGTGCTCTGGTGGCAGCGTCAGGGTGATCCTGCCATCCCGCTCAAGGGTGTGGCGGACGTTGAGAAGAGTAAGCCCGATAACCGCGCCCGACTCATCGTAGTGGATCGCATGTCCCTCCGGCGTCTCGAGACCGCGTGCCGCCGGACGCGGCTCGCCGACATTGAGGTAGAGCACGTCGCCGCGCTCGTCGTAGTGGTGGTGATCGAACGGTATGCCGGCAATGGTGATCGTCATGGCTTCCACTCTCGCGGTGGGTTGCTTTGCACAAGCGCCGTTACGACCCATGCGGGAGTGTCGTTGAAGTCTACGACGACCCGCAGCCAGCGTCGAGGGTCGAGGTCGCGACGATAGAAATGCTCGCGACCCGGGATTACATCGTTCGCACGCTGGTCCGGATGGGCGATCGTTCCGAGGATGAGGTCCGTCTCGTCCATGAGGTCCGGGCGACCGAGCGCGAGATGAAGGCGCGTACCGGAGTCAAATACGACCACACGGCCATCGGGGTCCGTGGCGCTGGGATGGTCTTGAGCCATTCATAGAAGCTACGCAGCGCCCCCGAGACTTTTTGTCTAATCCTGTCGATACCAAGCTCTCACGTCTGGCTGGAGGGCGCGCCTGGGAACGGCTCGGCCAGCGACGCGAGCGCGTGATCGGCACCGGCGGCACGCAGCTCCTTGACCCCGTAGCGCCCGCTCGCGACCCCGACGGACACCGCGCCGACGCCCTCGGCGGCGGCGATGTCGAGCGGGGTGTCCCCCACGACAAGCACCTCGCTGGGGTCGATTGGACCGTCGAGCATGCGCTCGCCGCGGAGCATCGCGGCACGGGTGAGCTCCAGGCGGTCCTCGGAGTCCGAGCCGTAGCCGCCGACGAGGAAGAAGTGGTTGAGGCGTCCGCGCCCGAGCTTGGCGTGTGCGGCTGCCTCCAGACCGCCGGTCGTGAGTCCGAGCAGGACGCCCGTGTGGGTGAGTCGTTCGAGCAGCTCCCGTACGCCGTCGAGCACCCGATAGCCCTCCGATGAGGCGACGTAGTCGGGGAGCACCGACTGGTAGCTCGCCATCAGGCGCGTGAGCTCGCCGCCCGTCGGCTCGCGCTCCATCACCTGGGTGAACGTGGCGCGCGCGATCGCGGGGTCGGTCATCCCGGACTTCGAATACCGCCCGATGTCGGCGGACCGCCCGAACAGGTGCTCGAACGCCCACGCCCAGCTGCGCGCGCCCGCGCCGCCCGTGTCGACGAGAGTGCCGTCGATGTCGAACAGGATCAGCTTTGCTTGGCTCATCGGCGCATTCTCGCGCCTTGCGGTATCGGGGGTCGCGACCGTTGACAGCCGTCGAGGAGGCGTGCCGCGTGATCCGCATGCGGACCATATGTAGATCTCCAGTAGATCTCCACCAGATAGTTGCATGCGCAAACATCTGTTATAAGTTGTGTAGTCAACAGTTGCTCACGTGACACCGCTCCCCGACACCCACCCAAGGAGATCCAATGCCCACCGCCTCCGCCGTTCTCGCCTCCGCCGTTCCCGCCCCCGTCGTCACCACCCCGCTCCCCAGCGGAACCTGGAAGGTCGATCCGGTCCATTCGAGCGTTGAGTTCCACGTCAAGCACCTCGGCATCGCCACCGTGAAGGGCCAGTTCAGCAAGTTCGAGGGGACCGTCGAGGTCGATGCCGAGGGCGCCCGCGCCTACGGCACGGTCGATGTCGCGAGCGTGGACACGCGCGAGCCCCAGCGCGACGAGCACCTGCGCTCAGCCGACTTCTTCGAGGCCGAGCGCTTTCCGCGGATCGAGTTCCGCTCGACCGCGATCCGCCCGCTCGACGACGAGGAGTTCGAGATCGACGCCGATCTCACGATCCACGGGGTCACGCGACCCGTCACGCTGAAGGCGGTGTTCGAGGGCGCCGAGACCGACCCCCAGGGCAACGACCGCGTGGGCGTGTCGGCCGGCGCGCAGATCAACCGCAGCGACTACGACATGAAGTTCAACGCGGCCCTCGGCTCGGGCAACCTCGTGGTCAGCGACAAGGTCAAGATCCTCGTCGAGGTATCCGCCGTCAAGCAGGCGTAGAGCTCAGCGCACGAAGACGTCGTCCAGCGCCTCGTCCACGGCGGCGAGCGTTTGGGCGTCGAGCGTGAGGCCCGATGCGGATGCGTTCGCGCGCACCTGCTCGGGCCTGCTCGCGCCGACGATCGCCGAGGCGACGTTCTCCTGACGCAGCACCCAGGCGAGCGCCAGTTGCGCCATCGTCAAACCGGCGCCCTCGGCAACGGGGCGCAGGCGCTGTACCGCTTCGAGCACGGGGTCCTCGATCAGCCGGTCCATGAAGCCGCTCATGTCCTCGCTCGCCGCACGCGAGTCCGTGGGCGGCGGCTCGCCCGGGCGGTACTTGCCGGTGAGCACCCCCTGCCCGAGCGGCGACCACACGATCTGGGAGATGTCCTCGCGTTCGCACAGCGGGATCACCTCGGCCTCCGGGCGGCGCCACAGCATCGAGTACTGAGGCTGGCTCGACACCCATCGCGCGACGCCCGGCAGCGCGAGCGACTCTTCGATCTTCTCGACCGGCCACTCGCTGAAGCCGATGTGCCGGGCCTTGCCCGCCTCCACCACTTCGGTGAGCGCCCGCATGGTCTCCTCCAGCGGAGTGTCCTCGTCGTAGCGGTGGCATTGGTAGAGATCCACGTAGTCGGTGCGCAAACGCTCGAGCGAAGCGTCGATCTGCTTGTGGATCTGCTCCGCGGACAGGCCCCGGTCGGTGTCTGACATCTGGAAGTACACCTTCGTGGCGAGCACGTACAAGGAGCGGTCATACCCCGACAGCACCTCCCCGAGCAGCGACTCCGCCGCGCCGCGCCCGTAGGCGTTGGCGGTGTCGATGAAGTTGATCCCCTCCTCGAACGCCGCCCTCACGCACGCACGGGCCTGCTCGCGCGCCACCCCGCCCGAGTAGGTCAGCCACGAGCCGAGGCTGATCTCCGACACCTCGATGCCACTCGATCCGAGCTTGCGGTAGTTCACGGACGGCACAGTACCTGCTCGGCGCAACTTCTACCATCGTCTGCCTGGCCTCTGCCGTCGCCGCCCTTTCCTCTGCCGTCGCCGCCCTTTCCTCTACCGTCGCCGGCCCGAGGCGAAGCTCTGCACCGGCGGGGCCACGGCGCGCATGCTCGCCCCCATCTCCGTGCCGTCCTCCTCGCTGGGCGCCTCCTCTCCGGATGCCCGCTCTCCGAGCGCCCGCACGCGGTCGGCGCTCGGCAAACGGGCCACGCGCGCCCCTCGATCCGCCCCGTCCTCCTGAGCCTCGGCGGGGGTGAGGAAGCGCTCGAGCGGGGCCAGCTCGCGCACGAGCACGTTCACCACTCCCGCCGGCGAGCGCTCGAGGCGACCGCGGGCGAGCAGCAGCGGCTCGGCGCGGGCCAAGGGACGGTGGCGCTCGTACACCGCTCCCGGCACAATCAGGTTCACGGTGCCCCACTCGTCCTCGAACAGCAGGAACATCGTCCCTTTGGCGGTTCCCGGTCGCTGCCGGGCGATAACCATGCCCGCCACCGCCACCGAGCAGCCGTGCGGCAGGCGAACAAGCTGAGCGCTGGTCGCGAGCATCGCGATCGACAGGCGCGGACGCAATACCGCCATCACGTGGTCGTCCACCGTCACCCCACTCGTGGCATAGTCGGCGAGCAGCCGCTGCCAGCGATCGAGCGGACGTAGGCAAGGCGCATCGGGCAGTGCGATCGGCAGCGCGAGCTGGACCGCGTCGCCGACGGACTCCCCGGGGGAGGCGATCCCCAGCTGCCACAAGGCCTCTCGCCTGCTCTCCCCCAGGCAGTCGCAGGCGCCCGCCCACGCGAGCTGCTCGAGCGTGGCGCGCCGCGTGGCTATCCGCGCCGCGAGATCGCCCAGGTCGCGGAACGGCCCTCCCCGCTCGCGCTCGGCCACGAGCTCGCGCACCTCCTTCGCGACCGCGCCCTTGACGTAGCCCAAGCCGAGCCTCACACCCAGCCCGGCGACGAGGACACCTTCGGCTCCGTGCGCCCGCGCATCCCGATCCGACCCCTCGCCGTCTACCACCTCCACTGTGCACTGCACGTCCGACGCGTTCACGTCGAGCCCCAGCACCGCGATCCCGCGGCGCTGCGCCTCGTGCACGAGGCTGTCGGGGGCGTAGAAGCCCATCGGCTGCTCGTTGAGCAGGGCGCACAGGAACTCCGGTCCGTAGTGAACGCGCAGCCACGTCGACTGGTAGGCGAGCAGGCCGAAGGCCGCGGCGTGGGCCTTGGGAAAGCCGAAGCCTGCGAAGCCCGCCACCATCTCCCACACGCGCTCCGCCGTTTGCGGGTCGGCGCGCGAGTGCCGCATCGCGCCCGCCACGAAGCGCTCGCGATGGCGTCCCATGGCCTCCTGGGAGCGCTTGCGGCTCATCGCCCTGCGCAGCCCGTCGGCCTCGCCCGCGGAGAATCCCGCGAACGCTTCGGCCACCTGCATCACCTGGTCCTGGAAGATGATCGTGCCGAGCGTGCATTCGAGCACCGGCTGTAGCGACGGGTGCTCGTAGGGGATCTCGTAATCGGGGTTCTCGCGCAGGCGCGCGCGGCGCTCGATGTAGGGGTTGATGGCTCCGCCCTGGATCGGCCCTGGCCGAACGATCGCCACCTGCACAGTCAGGTCCTCGAGGTTGCTCGGGAGGGTTCGCCTGAGCGACTGCATCTGGGCGCGGCTCTCGATCTGGAACACCCCCACCGTGTCGGCCGCGCGGATCGCCTTGAACGTCTCGGGCTCGTCGAACGGTATGCGCGAAAGGTCGACGCGCTCGCCCCGCGTGCGCGCGAGAAGATCCACGCAGCGTTCGACGGCCGAGAGCATCCCCAGCCCGAGCAGGTCGATCTTCAGGAAGCCGGCGTCTGCGCAGGAGTCCTTGTCCCACTGCACCATCTGCCGTCCCTCCATCGCGGCCGGCGCCACCGCACAGCAGTCGATGAGCGGCCTCGTGGACACCACCATCCCGCCCGAGTGCTGGGAGAGGTGGCGGGGCAATCCGTACGCCTCCCTCACCAACCGCGCGAGCCAGCGCCAGCGTGTCGAGCGCATGAGAGGCCCACCACCGGGACCGAGGCGCCCTTGGAGAGCGCCATCGGGATGAGCGCCGTCGGGATGAGCGCCGTCGGAAGAGCCCTCGCCTGAGCCGGCGGCGGCGGCGATATCGCGCTCCACCTCTCCCCTGTGATTGTCGGCCATGCGCGCCACGCGCTCGATCTCGCCGGGCGCCAGCCCCAGCGCCTTGCCCAGCTCGCGGATGGCCCCGCGCGCGCGGAACGTCGGGAAGGCCGCCACCAGCGCGGCCCGGTCGCGTCCATAGCGCTCGTGCACGCGCGGGATCAGCATTTCGCGGATGTCGCGCGGGAAGTCGAGGTCGATGTCCGGGAGGCCGCGTAGGTCCTCGTGCAGGAAGCGTCCAAGCTGCAGCCTGCCGGCGATCGGATCGATGTGCGAGAGACCCGTGAGGTAGCACACGATCGAGGACACCGAGGAGCCGCGACCGCGCCCGGGCGCGAGCAGCGCGCTCGCCGCGTCCCTTCCCCGCACCCGCGCCGCCACCTCTCGCGCCAGCTCGAGCATGTCGTGATGGAGCAGGAAGAAGCCCGCCAATCCCAGGCGGTCGATCACGCGCAGCTCCTCTCCCAGGCGCGCTTCGGCCTCGGCCCGAATGGCACGCGCACCCCGCCCAACCGACAGTCCCCCGGCGCCCGATTCGCCCGCCTCTGCCTCCGAGCCCATGGCGAAGCGCAGGGCGTCCTGCGAGTAGCGATCCTCGATGCGCGCCCAGCACAGCTCGGAGAGGCGCCGCAGCGCGCTCTCGTCCTCGGACCCCGGATAGCGATAGCCCAGGTCCTTTGTCAAATCGAATTGCAGCTCCTCGGCCAGGCGCAGCGTCTCGCGCACGGCCTCAGGGTGCTCGGCGAAACGACTGGCCATCGCCTGTGGGGCGCTCATCACGTGGGAATGGTTGCCGCGCCTCAGCGGCTCTGAGGCGTCGAGCGTGGTGTGGTGGCGCAATGCCACGAAGGCGTCCTGCAACTCGGCGCGCGAGCGCGCATGGGCGTGCACGTCTCCCGTGGCCACGCACGCCACCCCCAACCGCCGGGCGAGCGCCGCAAGCGCCCGGTTGCGGGCCCGGTCGTGGCGGGCATACGGACGCTGCAGCTCCACCCGCAGCCCCTCCGGGCCGAACGCGTCGAGCAGCCGTCGCATCGTCGGCTCATCGCGCACGCCGTGCTCGGCGCAGCCCGTCAGGCAGACGAGCCCCTCGGCGTGGTCGAGCACCGTCTGAAGCGCCACCGACGGCTCTGTGCGCTCACGCCCCGGACGATCGCGCGTGCGGGCATGGGCGTACGTGAGGATCCGGCACAGGTTGCTCCAGCCGCGCGCGTCGCGCACGAGCAGCGTCAGGTGACGGCCATCGCGCATATCCATCTCGGCGCCGTGGATCGCCCTCACACCGGCGTCCCGTGCAGCCTGGGCGAGCTCCATCGAACCCGACACCGAGTTGTGATCGGTGAGCGCCAGCGCCACGTGTCCGAGGTCGGCCGCGGTGCGTGCCAGCTCTTCGGGCTGCGACACCCCGTCGAGGAAGGAGTAGGCCGAATGGCAGTGCAACTCCACGTACGGCGGCGCTCCGGGCGGACGGGTTCTCATCTCACGCCACTCTCGCGTCCACATACATCACATCCACATTGCCTCGTGCGTGCGCGCGTGCGCGCGCGAGCGCGCGTGAGGTATGCCTGAATTGGACATCGCCCACCCACACTCACGACCCCTGGACAAACCAGCCATCCACGCACAGGTCGTGGAATACGACCAGATTGCGCCCGCGCACGCTCACCATCTCCCAATAGCGGCGACGCAGCGGACGGTCCGTCCACCAGCGGTCCTCCACCAGCCACGACTCGCGCACAAACTCGACCCGCTCGCCGTTCACATCGCGCGGGGCCCCTCCCTCCACGCGCACACGGGCCGCCCGGGGCAGGTTCAGGGCACGCGGACGACTCATGGGACGCGGACGACTCATGGGACCCGGACGACTTATGGGACCCGAACGACTCATGGGACCCTCATCCCGGCAGCGGAGTGAGTACGACCCGGCGCTCGGGCACGCGCGAGTCGGGGTCGATGAACACGGCGCGCAGCGCGGCGTCGTGGCCCGCCACCGTGCGCACCTGGCTGACGGCCTCTCCCAGGCGCTCGCGCCGTGCCTGGAGGGGGTGGGTGGGTTCCAATTCCAGCAGCGTGTGCTGCTCGCCGCCGGCGGGGCCGAAGCGCTCCACTTCGAGGCGCAGCGCCTCGGCGGGCGCCGGCAGCAGCGCCAAGCGCGGCGACAGCGCCAGGCACACGCGCTTGCAGTCGCCGAGCGCCTCGCGGAACACGACCCGCTCGCGCCAGGTCCCACCGCCTACGAGCCGTGCTGAGAGCACAACCGCCCGCAGGGTCCTGCCGCGGCGCTCGGGGCGCGCGAGCAGACGGTCGACGAGCACGCCCAACACGCGCCCGAGCATCGTGCCGCTGCTCGCGTCCCCGACCTCCAGCGACTCCTCCAGGCGCTCCTGGACGCGGCGGGGCACGAGCGGTCCATCCTCGCCCCCCGCCAAGCGATACGCCGTCACGCCGGCCTCACCGAAGCGGTCGGCGAGCGCGTCGGGGGGTTTGGGTCCCAATTCACGCAGCTCTCCCAGCGTGCGCACGCCGAGGCGCTCGAGCGGCTCCACCAGCATCGCCGTCTCCTCGCGATGGCCGAGCAGGCCCACCGGCGCCGCGGCGAGCCGGCGGCGAGCCGCCTGCGCGTCGACGATCTTCGCGCGGCGCGCGCCCGCCGCGAGCGTGGCGGCGAGCGCGCAGAAGCGCGTCGGTCCAACGCCGATCCTCGCCGGCCGCGAGAGCGCGCGGCGCGCAACCGCGATCGTGTGGGCATCGGAGCCGTACATCCCGCGCAGCCCGTCCGCTTCGAAGTAGGCGAGCCCCTCGCGCGCCGGCTCGACCGCCGCGCCGATCCCTTCCAGGGCGCGCACGGCTCCCTCCCATGCTTCGGCCACGGCGAGCGGATCGGCCGGGACGAGCTCGAGCTCGGGGCAGCGCGCAAGCGCCTCGCCGATCGCCATGCCGGCGGCCACCCCGTAGGCCTCGGCCGCTCCCGACACCTCCCCGACGCGAAGCTCCCCGCCCACCGCCGGGACCAGCGCGAGCGCCCTGCCGGCCAGCGCCTGGGCGCCGCCGGCGGCGACCGTCAGCGCGAAGCGCGGGATGTGAACGCATACGACCATAGGCGAACGTATGTTCGCATATGGTCAGGCGCCCGCAACAGACAGGTGGCTCAGTCCATGCCGAGCGGGCCGCTGGCGGAGCCGCTCAAGAACTGCCTTACGAACGGGTTCTCCGAGGAGAACATCCGCTCGGCGTCGCCCGCTTCCACGATCCTCCCCCTCCACAGCAGCGCGATGTACTCGCCGATCTGGCGCGCCGAGGCGATGTTGTGAGTGACCACGATGTACGTGCCGCCGTTGGCCTCGTGCATCTCCTGGATCAGTTCGCACAGGAGCGCCGTGCGCACCGGGTCCAGACCCGAGTCGGGCTCGTCGAAGATCACGACGTCCGGTTCGGTCACGAGCGCGCGCGCGAAGCCGGCGCGCTTGCGCATCCCGCCGGAGAGCTGCGAGGGAGAGTCGTCCATCGCCTCCGCGAGGCCGACATCCGCCAAGCGCCGGCGCACTCGCTCGCCGATCTGGGTCTCGGACATGTCTGTGTGCTGGCGCAGCGGGAACGCCACGTTGTCGAACACCGACATCGAGCCGAACAGCGCGCCGTCCTGGAAGAGCACGCCGATCCTGCGACGAAGTTCGAGCAGCTTGGGCATCGTCAGCGTGGGAACCGAGCTGCCGAGCACCTGGACGTCGCCCGAGTCGGGGAACATCAGGCCGATGAGGTGCTTGATGAGCACGCTCTTGCCTGTGCCCGAGGGGCCGAGCACGACCGTGATCATGTCGTCGGGGATCGCGACGTTCAGGCCGTTGAGCACCGGTATGCCCGCGAGGCGCTTGACCACGTCCACGCAACGGATCGACCAGTTGCGGTCGGTCGCCTCACCCGCCAGATCGAGGTCGCCCGCGCCGGCGTGATACTGGAATTGCTCGCCGTCGTCCTCGACGCCCACGACCATATCGGGGGCGACACTCTCCTCGCTCTCCCCGTTTCCCCCGTGGGTGCCCTCCGCGCTCTCCACCGTTCAGATCCTAGTCACTTCGACGGCGTCGCGTGCGGGAACTGGCTCGTTTCGCCGTTGAACGTGAACGGTCCCTGCTGGTTGCAGGCGGGCGCCGCGACCGCGTTGGAGGCGCTTTTCGGATCGTTGGCGACGGGCGGGTATAGGAGATGGTTTTCGGTACCGGTCGTCGGTTCCAGCCCGATCAGCTGGTTGATCGTTTCCTGCGTGATCGTCCCGAGCGGCGGGCCGCTCAGGGACGGGGCCGAATTGGCGCACGAGGCGCCGGAGAACACCGACAGACCGGTCGCGAGCGCGCGGAAGGCGCCCGGCTGCGGGTAGGCGTTCGCGCGATTGGTGCCGATCCGCTGCTGGTAGACCGCGAGTCCTTCCGGCGTGAGCACCTGCATCGTCTTCAGGAAGTGCTGCTGCGGGCCTTCACGGACGTTGGTGTTTTTTTCGTGCGTCTGCGTGGAGGCCGTCGCGTTGGCGAACAGCGCCTGCAGCTCGGGCACGTACTCGCTCAGGTACTGGAAGAAGGGGTTGAGGTTGTGCAGCAGCGGACTGGTGGCGGCCAGCAGCGGGACCGTGAGTTCGGTCTCTCCCTTGACGGCCGGCAGTCCGGTCTTGGCGGCCTTTGTGAAGGGCCCGAGCGAGGTCAGGAAGGAGTTGAACGGCGGCGTGAACGGCTTGACCGCTCCAAGCAGGGGGGTGAGCTGTTCCTCGGCGGGACGGAACTGGTCGAGGAACGGCACCGCGTCTGTTGAAAGGCTGTCGATGCTGCGCAGCGCCGTTTGCGAGCCCCGCTCGAAGGCCGGCAGTTCACGCCACGCCTGCGCCCACTCCTGGCTCGCTTCGGCGGCGGCGTGGAACGTGCGCTCGCCGTTTGAGATGAAGCCGCGGAACTGGCCCTCGCGCGCTGTGAGCGCGTCGAACACGACACCCGTGTTGTGGATCGACGCCCGCAGCGCGCCCTCCTGGGAGGCCGAGATCGCGACCAGCTTGTTGGCGTCTTCGATGAACGGCTGGATCTCGGCGAAGCCGGCGTTGATCTGTTCGCCGCGCCCACCCAAGCCTTCGGCCAGAGATTGCATCCACGCCTGGAAGGAGGCGCGCGTTTTGGCGTCGAGCGTGGCGAGAATGTCGTCGAGCGTGACCGACGGTTCGACTTGAGCCTCCGAGAGCTGGCCGCCGTCGGGCAGCGGCCGCGCGGCCGCGCCCTCCGGCTTGAGCTGCACGTAGGTCTCGCCGAGCAGCGTCTTCTGACGCAGGATGGCGTGCATGTTGGACGGGATCGGCGCGTACTTGCCCGCGATTTCGATCGACGCGTGCGTGAGGCCGTCCTTGTCGTGCTGAAGGCTGATGACGTGGCCGACGTTGACGCCGCTGATGCGCACGTCGGACTGTTCGGCGAGCGCGAGCGTACGCGGGAAGACGGCCGTGAAGCGGTAGCCCTTCGGCTTGAGCGGCACGGGGCCGCCGAAGGACTCCCACAGGAACAGGAGCAGCCCGAAGCAGCTCAGCGCGAACAGGACGATCACGAGGATGTTGGCCAGCGTCGGCGCGCGCTTCTGCATCAGCGACCTCCCCCGCTCGCCGTGGCGAGCGCTCCGAAGGCGCTGTGCTTGGAGCCGAGCAGCCTCATCGTGAAGCCCTTGCCCGATGTCGAGCGGGGCCGGATCCGCGCGGCAGCCGCCTTGCCGGTGGCGGTCCCGGGACTCAAGCCGTGCGCTACGCATTCTTCCCCGGTCGGCGGGTTGAAGAGCGCCACGAGCAGACGCACGGTGGCGTTGACTTCGCCGGCTCCTTTCAGGATCGGGAGCACTTCGCAGTTCAGGTACGCCAGCGTGCGCCCGAGCGGCCCGTGCGCGTCGGACGTGCTGAGCACGCTGTTGAGGTCGTGGTTGGCCCACAGCAGGAAGAACATGAAGCCGCCCTTGTTGGCGCCCGGGTTGTAGGCGAGCTCGTTGATGAATTCGTTGAACACCGAGAAGCTGGACGCCAGGCCCGGGAAGGCTTCGCCGAGTTCCTTCAGCGAGGGCTGCAGCTGGTTGACGACCGGCAGGATTTCGCGCGCGAGGGGCCTCAGCTCGTTCTTGAAGATGGGCGTGCTCTGCTTGAAGAGCGAGCGCGACGCTTCCTGTGCGGGCGCGAGTTCCTTCGCGAACGGCTCGAGCTTGCTCAACGTCGGCCCGATCACCCCGGTCGCGGTGGCGAGCTTGCCGAGCCCGCTCCTGGTCTTCGAGAGCGCGCCGGGCAGCAGTTGCAGCGTCCGCTGGAAGCTCTGCTGCTGTTCGGCGAACGTCTGGAAGACGGCGTTTGAGGCGTCTATCGCCTGGGCGATTTCGGTGTCCTTGTCGCCGAGCGCGCTGATTATGAGCTGGAAGTTGTGGATCGCGCGTTCGATGTTCTTGTCGCGCAGCTGCAGTTGCGCGGTGATTTCGCGCGCGTAGCGCGCGATCGGGTCGAAGCGCTTGAAGGTGGCCGACAGGTTCGCCGCGTTGCCCTTCAGGCCCTGGCCCGCGCCGGCGAGCAGCTCCTGCAGGTAGGCGCGCGTTTCGGCGTCGAACACGGACAGGAACTCCTCGAAGTTCACGTCCGGGGCGGTTTGCGAGCGCGGCACCGTGTAGCTGCTCGGGATGCGCCCGGCGCTCGGCGTGCCCGGGTCGACCTCGACCGTCATGTCCTTCAGCCCCGTCTTGGGGCGCAGCAGCATCGTCGCGTTGCGATAGATGTAGCGCGCGTACTTGGGCGTGATGTTCATCGTCACGAGCGCGTCGCCTTCGCTTGACTGGACGCTCGCGATTTCGCCGATCTTGGCGCCCGCGATCGTGACCGACTGGCCCTGGCCGGGCGTGACCGCCTGGGCGGTGCGGAAGTCGGCCTTGAGCGTGACGTAGCTCTTGCCGAGCACCGGGAACCAGCCTGGCAGCGAGAGGCGCTCGTTGGAGAGGATGTAGCCGCCCACGAACAGCGCGATCACGATCATCGCCACGACCGAGATGAACGCGGTGCGGTAGCGCCCGATCTGGTCGCGCAGCCCGCGCTCGCCGTGGTGCTGCTCAGGTGTCATCCCCCACTCCCGTCAGCCGGCCCTTGCGAGGAGGGTCCGTTGAGGTTCTGCGGCGCCTGGGTGTAGCACGGCGTCAGCGGCTCGTAGGGCGGCTCGCTTGCTGGGAACGCCGGGCTCGTTCCCAGCGGCGGTTGCGAGGTGTGGGCAAGCAGCTTCAGTTTCTTGCCGCTCGTGCTGACGCCGACGTCACTCGCGGGCGCCGAGAGGAGCGTTTGATTGCCGGTGCTGACCATGAAGCGGTTCATTACGCCGTTGCCGTCGAAGGGCTGGCTGATGCCCGCGAGACCCGCCATCGAGTACCAGAACTCCTTGTAGGCTTCGACCCCTGAGGTGCTCGCGCCGTCCTGCAGCTTGGTGTTGCCGGCCGGGAACACGATCTTGGTGAAGCACTTGGAGAGCAGGTCGCTCTGCTTGAAGAAGGCGGGCTGGGGCACGATCAGTCCGGCGATTGTCGGGGCCGCTTCGCGCACGCCCTTGGCGACCCCGCCGATCTCCGTCGGGGCGAAAGACGCCTGCACCTGTTCGATCCACGGGAAGGCGGCGGCGATCGTCGACGGCGTCTGTTCGACGCCGGGGATCAAATCGAGCGAGAATTTCCTGATCGTCGGCGCCGCGGCGTTGAAGTTGGCGAACGCGCGCCCGGCGTTCTGGAGCGTGCCCGGCAGCTCGGCGACCGTCGCGCTGAGGCTGCTCGACTGGGCCGCGAGCGAGCCGAGGAACGTGTTGAAGTTGCCGACCCATTCCCCGAGCTGCTGCTCGTGGACGTTGAGCTTGGCGGTGAATTTCTCGACGCCCGCCACCAGCTTTGAGAGATCGTGCTGTTCGACGCCGCCGAGCGCCTGGTTGACGATCGCACCGCCCTTCAGACCTTGCGGGCTGTCGAAGTAGGTCTTTTTGAGCGCCTGCGCCGCGTTCAGGCCGCGCACGGCCGGATTCTGTTCGGCGTCCTGCGCCGGGGTGGGCTTGCGCGTGAGCGCGGCGCCGTATTCGACCAGAAACGTCTGCAGGTTCGCGCGCGTGTCGGTGTTGAGCGCGTCGAGGATCTGGTCGAGCTGCACCGGGTCGGAGGTGTGGGTCACGGGGATCGTGTAGCCCGAGGAGACCGTGGGCGAGGAGGGCGTGCCGGGTTCGAGGTCGACGAACCAGTTGCCTTCGAGCAGGATGCGCGCGCGGATCTTGAGCGTGGCGTCGCGATGGATCGGCAGGCCGGCTTTCGTGATTTCCATCGTCACCACGCCCGTGTTGCCGACCCGTTCGACCGAGCTGACGGCGCCGACGTTCACACCGGCGACGCGCACGGGCGATTTGGGGCTGATGTTGACGGCCGTCGAGAAGGCGCCCTTCAGGCGGAAGCCGTGCTTGTAGGGGATGTGCTTGGTGAAGCCGAAGTAGACGACGATCGCCGCGATCACGAGCACGACGATCCCGAAGCGCACGGGGTTCGACCGCTGCAGCTCGACGACGGGCATCTCGTCATAGCGTTTCCACCAGCGCACGCGGCTCATTTCTTGGCCCCCTTCGAGCTCTTCAGGCCGAGTGCTTCGAGCGTCTGGCTCGGATATTTTTCGCCGTAGAGGTTGGTTTCGCGGCTGGTCGTTTCGGTCTTCGCCCCGACGCCGCCGGGCACGTTGCCGGTCACGGTCTGGCCCTGCTTGTAGAGCTCGTTGCCGGCTTCGCACGTGCGCGGCTGACCGGGTCCGCCGACGTTCGGATAGGGGTTGACGTGCAGGTGGTTGGCGATCGCGGGGCCGTTCGCGGGGGCCGAGGAGGGCAGGCCCTCGTTGCTGGGACCGTTCGGCGCGAGCAATGGCGCGGCACGGCCGAGAGTGCCGACGCCGACGCTCTCGGAGAGGACGCTCGCGAGGTTGCGGAACGTGAGCGTCACGTAGTTGCAGTTCGTCTGCGCCGGCGCGAGCCCCGCGAGCAGCGGGTTGCCCAGCCCGAGCGTGTGAGTGAGGTCTTCGATGCCGCTCGTCACGATCGGGTTCTTCGCGAACGCGGCGAACGCCTGCGAGGCTTCGTTGAGCTCGGAGGCGAGGGCGGTGGCGGCACGCACGTTGACGGCGCCGACGGAGAAGGCGTGGCCGAGCGGGGCCGCCACCGTTGTGAGGATGCGCGCGCTCGGACGCAACAGGCGCATGAACGTCGCGCTCTTGTTCACGAATTCAGCCTCGAACGGAAGCGAGAAGGTCGCCTGGCGCAGCGCCGGCGGCCCGCCCTCGATGGACTGTTCAAGCGACGGCGCCACGCTCGCCCAGGCCGTGAAGAACGTGTCGAGGTCGCTGTAGAGCGCCGCCTGTTCATCTGCCACCGGCGCCACTTCTTTGGCGGCGCGGTCGAGCGCGACGAAGAGCTGCCCGAAGCCCGTCTGCGGCGAGGCGAGGTTGCGCAGCACGGGGATCGCGTTCGTCACGAGCGGGCGCAGCGTGGCGATCGTTTCGTTCAGCCCGATCCCCCGCCCGGCGAGGCCGTTGCCGAAGCTCGTCAGGTTGACCTTGTTGGCGATGCGCGTCTTCTTGCTGAACATGTTGAAGAACTGGTCGATGTCCACCGGTTCGCGCGTTTGGGAGACGGGGATCGTCTGACCCGCCTTCAGCGGGCGCGCCGAATGGCCCTTTTCCAGCGCGAGGTACTTCAGGCCGATCGTCGAGACCGACTGCACGACGGCGGTCGTGTCGACCGGCAGCGACTGGACGCTCTTTTCGAGCTTCAACGAGGCGATCGCGGTGACGCGTCCTGTCGCCGGGTCCTCGTAAGGGCTGAGCGCGCTGATCACGCCGACGCGCGTGCCGCCGACGCGCACCTGGTTGCCCTTCTGCAGACCGGACGCCTCCGGCAGCTGGACCTTGATGTCGTATGTGGGCGTGAACGGCAGGCCGTTGTTGGCGTTGTAGGAGATGAACACGGCGACCACCACGATCAGCGTCGTGACGGCGCCGATCAGAAGCGGGCTGCCCGCCAGGGAGTTGGAGCGGCGGCGGTTCATGGCGTCTGGCTCGGGTCGCAGCCGAGCAGGCCGTTGTCGGTGAATGGCGAGGAGCCGTCCGCCGCCGGCTGGGTGCCCGCGCCCGGGCAGCGCCGCAGCTGGCCGGTCTTCAGTCCCTTCAGCGCCTGCGCCGGTTCGGCCGGTTTCAGCGTGTTTTCCGAGTTCAGTTCGAAGTCGGGGAATACGCCGCCCACGCGCGCGTAGTGGCCGTTGGCGTCGTAGTAGGCGCCGGTTTGGCCGAAGGCGCGAATGAAGCCCTCGAGATCGGGCGTGTACGGCCCGAACAGGGCCGTCACGGGCAGCGATTCTTCAAGCGCGCGCACGCCGTTGGGCGACGCGGTGACGAGCGCGTGCGCGAGTTCGGGCAGCGCGAGCGCCGCTTCGGTGAGGTCGTTGCCCGAGCCGGGCTTGCTGATGGCTTCGCTGAAGTTGCTCACGACCGGGGTGGCGCCGTTCACGAGCGGGCGCAGCTTGGAGAAGAAGGGCGCGAGTTCCTTCGTGTCCGCCTTGGACACGTCGATCAGCTTGCGCAGGTCGCCGAGCGTCGCCGGGAGCTCTTCGAACGTGCGGTTGCCCTCTCTGAGCGTGCCGGGCAGCGCCTTCAGGCCGGCGGCGAGGCTCGCCTGCTGCGAGCCGATCGCGCCGAACGCCGTGTCGGCATGGGAGATCAGTTCGGTGAGCTGCCGGCTGCGCCCGGCCAGGACGGTGGTCGCCTTGGCGGATTCGACGAGGAAGCTGGAGAAGGTCGGTCCGTCGCGCCCGAACTCGGCGAGCACGTGGTCGAGCGCCGCCAGCGCCGGCGGGAAGTAGTGCGAGTCGACCTGGAGCTGGGGCGCCACGCCCGTGTACGTTTCGGCCGAGCCCTGGATGAACTCCTGCAGGCCCTTGCGCGTCTTGGGGGTGAAGATGTTGAACAGCTGGTCGAGATCCACCACGGTGTGCGTGGCGGTGGTGCCCAGCGTCGAGCCGGACGGCAGCGCGGGCCGGTTGTTCGGGCCGGGCGACAGCGCGATGTAGCGGTTGGCGACGCTCGACAGCGACGGCACCCTGATTTCGGCGGTGGTGCCCTCGTGCAGCGGGGCCAGCGAGGATTCGACGTTGATCGTGATGCGCACGTTGTAGTTGTGCAGCAGCGCGATGTCCTTGATCGACCCGACGGGCACGCCGCCGACCTGCACCTGGTCGCCGCGCACGAGCTGGCCGGCTTCGGGGAAGATCAGCTGGTAGGTGGCGCTGCCGTTGCCGCCGATCACGAGCACCAGCACGATCGCCACGATCGCCACGAGCGCGCCGGCGGCGGCGATGCGCACGGCCCTCGCGCGGGGCGGGCGGACCGGCGGCGGCAGCGGTGGCGGAGCGGCCGGCGGAGGGCCGGGTGGGACGGTGGTCGCCATTTCCCCTATTTCCCTTCCGTGCCCGAGGGGGCCGTGCTCGAAGGATCGGGGATCGCCGCCGGGGAGTGCTTGGAAGCGACGGTCGGGTCGGGCACCTCGCCGAGGCGGGCGACGAGCTTGAGCCACTGCGCCGGCGTCAGTCCGGTACCGAAGCCGCCGGCGGCACGCGCGGCGGACCCGCCGAGCGGCGTGAACGCCAGATGAATGACGTCCTTGAAGCCCGGCGACGCGACGCTGTTGGCGGCGCCCGTAAAGCGCGTCGAGCTCGCGATCTCGAGCGGCCTGGTGACGCCCTGCAGCTCGCCGAGCTTGTGCACGAGCACGGTCGCGATCGCGGTGGGGCCGCGCGAGCCGGCGACCGGAAGGCCGTTGACGGCCGAGATGTCCACGGCGGCGAGCGCCGCCGCCGCCGAGACGGCTTCACGGCCGGCGGCGGACCCCTGCGTGCAACTGCGAGCCGAGACGGTGGGCTTCAGTCCCGAGGCAGACAGGAACGCGAGCGCCGCGAGCACGCGCCGGTCGGTGCGGCCCTCGGCGATCAGGCGCCGCTCGCATGGCGCGAGACGGATGTTGCGGTCGCGCGGAACCTGCTGGTCGAGCTGAGTCTTTGACTCGAGCAGCGCCTGACCCGGGGTCGGGGAGATCCGCGCGAAGGGGTCGCGGCCCTTGGCTTTCACGATCGCCGAGCTCTGCAGCTTCACCCAGCCGTCGAGGATCGGCTTGGGGTCGATCGGCGGCGCGCCCGCGGGCCGGATCTGGAAGACCATGTGCGGTTGGGCGCCGGGCGCCACGTGACCGAGCACCGTGCCGGCGATCACCTGCACGCCGACGTGCAGCGGGTGCAGGTAGACGTTCTCAGAGCCGGCCCTGAACACGCGCGCGGCGCCTGCCGACGCCGGGCCGCTGGACCCAACCGCTTCGAGCACCGGGTAGAGCGTTGAGAGCGTGCCGAGCTCGGCGTAGGTGTAGGTGTTGCCGTAGGCGTCCCTCAGCGAGATGCTCGGACCGAGCGGCCCTGAGTGGACGATCTGCACGACGCGCCCGTCCTGCACGGCGATCGCGGGCGCGTTCGCCTGCGTGTAGATCGTGGTGCCGGGAACCGTGTGGGTCGTGATACCGGGCGAGGTGCCTTCCGTGCTCGGGAAGCCGTCGCTGTAATGCGCGGCGGCGTAGACGGGGAAGCGTGCTTCTGTGAGCCCGGTGATCGCGCCGAGCAGCGCGGGCGGGGTGCCTCCCAGCAGGCGCGCGCGCAGCATCACCGAGTTGACGTAGGCCTGCGAATGGTTGTAGGCGAAGATCGCCGCCCTGATGTCGGTGGCGCCGCCGGACTGCTTGAGATAGCGGGCGGCGGCGAAGATCGCGTCGGCCGGGTTGTAGGGGTCCTGGAAGCCGTCCCTGTTGACGTCCACTCCGTACTGCGCCCATGTGCTCGGCATGAACTGCATCCAGCCCTCGGCGCCCGCCGTGGAGACGCTCAGGTCGCGCCCGTAGTCGGTCTCGACTTCGTTGATGGCGGCGAGCACCTGCCAGGGGATCCCGTAGGCGGCGCCCGCGGCCTGGTAGATCGGCAGCAGGAACGGGGGGATGGAAAAGCTGTCGATGAAGAAGCTCGGCACGCCCGAGATCGAGCCGCCGAGCGTCGATGGCAGCGGCGGGGTGAGCGACGAGGGCGATACGGCCTTCGCGTTGGTCGTGGGGGTCGGACTCGACTGCGTGGGAGTCGTCGAGGCTCCCGTATGGGAGGGGGCGGCAGTGCGCGGCTGGCGGCGCTGCGCGCGCGCTTCCGGCGCCGTCGTCGTTTCGGTGGTGGCCGTAGTCGGGGTGCTCGTCGTGCCCGTGGTCGTCGTCGACGGCGCGGGTTCGGGCGCCGGCGGCGCGGGCACAGTTGTGGTTCCCAAGGTGGTCGGCGGAGTTTCCGAAGTCTGGACCGTAGCCGTCGTGTCGGCGAGCGCCCCCCCGGCCGGGAGCAGCACGACGAGCGTGGCGAGCAGCGGGAGCAACATCGTGGTGGGCGGTCGTCGGATCATCGGTCAGTTGCCGAGCAGGTAGTTGAGCAGCATGCCGCTTGCTTCGGAGCCTTCTTCGGGCGTGTAGTAGGTGGTCCCTGCCGCGGCGCCGCCGACCGGTTGGGCCGGGCTCGAGCCCCGAGGCATTGCTCCGCGATCCGACGCCGCCTTCGCCTTCGGCGGTCGAGCCGGGGTACTTCGCGATCGCCTCAGCCGGCGTCATGCCTTCAAGGACGGCGAGCGTGCGCTTGCATCACGACGCTCGTCGAGCCAGCGCTCGCGGCGGACGCCCTCGCGCTCGAACCGCTCGCGCCTATGAATTTCCCGGCCGTGCAGCCCGGGGCCGTGGCGATCGAGTAGGTCAAGCAGCCCGCGCTCGCGAAGATTTCAGCGCGCAGGAAGTGCCCGAGCGCGTCGTAGCCGTTGATGCTGCCTCCGCCGAGGTAGATGAAGTCGAGCAGGCGCTCCAAGCCGCCCGTGGAGCGGACGTTCGTGAGCAGCCCGGAGAGGTTGCCGGCGAAGGGCTTGGCCTGCTTGCCGAGCGCCTTGGCGAGCGGCAGCAGCGGTTCGACCGCCCTCAGAGCCGCGCCCGAGGACTTGGCGGTCTTGCCGAACGCCTTGAAGAACGCTTCCGAGGATTTCGAGAACGGCGCAATGCTTTCGAACGTCTTGTTGATGCCCGGCGCCGCGATGCCGAGGTCGGTGAACGTGGGGGTCGTCTGATCGGCGAAGCGTCCAAGGCGTTCCATCGCCGGGCCGAGCTGTTCCAGGAAGGCGGGGAAGTCGGCGAAGTTCTGGGCGAGCGCGCCACGATGGTTGGCGGTCGCCTGCGCGACCGTCTTGCTCTGGTTGATGAAGCCCACGAGCCGCGAGCGGTCTGCCGCGAGCGGCGCCGTCGCGCGGTCGCCTTCGACGGCGAGATCGGTGAGCACCTTGTTCTCGTTGGCGAGGATCGCGAGCACCCGTTCGAGCCCCTGCAGCGCTGGGTTAGCGCGGCGGATGACCGCGTTCAGATCCGAGCCGCGCCCGGCGAAGCCCGCGCCGAGCTCGTTGACGATGATCGTGAGGCGCTGGCGCTCGGGCAGGCGCGAGATGTCGCCGAGCAGGTCGACGTCGACCGGGCTGTGCGTGTCGGTGACGGGCAGCAGCACCTGGCCCGCCCCTTCCTCGCCGGAGGGGATCTTCTTCAGCGGCGGCGGCAGCGGCGTGCCTTCCACGCGCGGCTGGGTGGACAGGCAGTCGACGAACTTCTCGCCGATCAGCGCCTGCGGGCGGATCGTGCAGCTCGCGTCGACCCTGAAGTCCTGGAAGCCGGGATTGTCGATTTTCAGGACGACCGCAGCCTTGGCCTGCGGTGTGGCGGTGACCGATTCGACGGTGCCGACCTTGACGCCGTCGACCTTGACGTCCTCGCCGACGGTGAGGTTGCCGGCGTCGTCGAAGATCGCGCGGAGCGTGTAGCCGCCGCCCGAGCCGCCGGCGGAGGTGGACAGCAGGACCGCCACCGCGAGGACGACGGCGCCGAGGCCGCCGAGCGCGACTGCCGCGCGTCTCTTCCACCATGGGATCTCTGCCCTCAACCCGACCATTCCCTCCGCTTGGACGAGGCGGGGGCGGCTCCGCCGGCTCGGCGGGACCGCCCCTTCCCCTGTTCGCTGCGACTGACTGCGCCCACGCCTGCGGGCGTGGGCGCAGCGTATTGCTTATTTCTTAGGACACGGGACCTTGGTTGTGATCGTCACCTTTTCCCACGTGGATTCCGGACCGGCGCCGAACCAGATTTCGCCCTTGCCGGGGAAGCCGCCTTTGGGGCATTTCGCGGGGATCCTGCCGAGCGAGATCAGCTTTTTGCCCTTCTTGATCGCCGCGCCGATCGTGACGCTGGTCGTTTCGGCGACCGCGGCGGGAGCGCCGGGCAGCGTTTCGATCAGAGGCACTTCGGTCACGAACTTGCGGCCGAAGAGCCCGCTGGCGCCTGAGAAGGTGCCTCCGAACGGCACTTCGATCGAGGTCGGCGTGACGCCTTCGATGTAGAAGTTCAGGCCGTTGCCCGGGGCGAAGTAGGCCTGGATCTTCACGCTCTCGTGCACCCGCGTGCCGCCGAGACTGACGACGCCGCACGCTTCGCCCGCGCCACCCGCAAGCGGCGCCGGGGGCGGGCACGATTCGGGCGCGCTCTGAGGCGCGTTGCCCGCCGGGCTCGCCAGAGAGCCGGCCGGGCATTTTTCAGGTTCTTTGGCCTGAAGGGTGCTGAGCGCACACGTCGGGAAGCCTTTGGTGGTGATCTGTACGCCCTTGGGCAGCCAGACGGCCACCTTCCTTATCGGGGCCGGGAATCCACCGTATTCGGTGCCTTTGATCGTGAACCTCGTTTCAAGCGACGCGGGCGCGTTGAAGAAGTTGCCGGTGTGCGGCCAGAAGCCGCCTTTGGGCTTGGACTGGTTCTTCAGGATCGGCAAGACTTTGACCGTGACTTTGACTTCGGGCGCAGCGAGTGCGGTCGCGGGCAACGCCATGGCCATTGCGGCAAGGCCAAGCAGGGCCAAATGGGTAGATGCTCTACGCATCAGCTTCTCTCCTCTGTTGATGGACGAGTCCGCCTCGATCCGGGTAGCTCCGGATGGTTGACCGTCCGGCGACATCGAGTCCCCAGACGTCTCAGGCGTCCGGAGAGCATTGGCGATTTGCATACAAGTTTACCCGCATCGGCAGACAGGTTCAACCAGACGGGTGCTCGGCGGTCGAGATTTCGAGCTCCTCGCCGGTGTAGCGAATGCCCAACGGCTCGACGATCACCTGGCGCGGGCCCCGCTCGACCGAGCCCGCCACGAGCGCCTCCAGGCCGAGCTCCCGGGCGAGCGCGACGACAGCCGGGCCGGCGGACGACTCGCAGTAGACGGCGTACCCCGAGCCCATGTTGAACGTCGAGTAGGCGTCGTGGGCGTCGAGATCGGCCGCTTCCACGAGGAATGCCAGGACCTCGGGGACGGGCGGAAGCTCGGAGATGCGGTAGGTGAGCGGCTTGAGCGGGCGCATCAGCTTCAACAGGCCGTGGCCGGTGACGTGGCTGATGTAGGAAACGTTCAGCTCGGAGGCGAGCAGGGATTGCACGAGCGGCACGTACATGAGCGAGGGGTCGAGCAGGGCCTCACCCAGGGAGCGGCCGCTCGGCAGGGGGGTCATGTAGCCGTCGGGCAGCCGCTCGACGAGCAGCCGGGCGAGCGAGGCGCCGTTGGCGTGCAGGCCGGAGGAGGCGACCAGCACGATCTCGTCGCCCGCCTTCAGCTCTTCGCCGAGGATCGCCGAGCGGTCGGGGGGCACGGCGCCGACGGCGGCGCCGGCGAGCTCGATGTCGTGCTCGCTCACGAGTCCGGAAAGCGACGGGGACTCCCCCCCTCCCCACACGCAGCCGGCGTGCAGGCAGGCGCGCTGCCAGCCCTCGAGCAGCGCGGCGGCGCGCTGTGTCTCGCCGTACCACTCCGAGGCGCCGGTGGCGAAGTAGGCGTTGACGACGAGCGGCAGCGCGCCGACGCAGCAGAGATCGTTGAGGATCGCGGCGACCGTGTCGTAGGCGACGTCGGCGAAGCGGTTGATGTTGTGCCGTTCGAGCACCTGGCGCGCCACGATCGACTTCGTGCCGAGTCCCTCCATCACGAACGCGAGCGTGCGGCCGTCGAAGTCGAACGCGAACGCGGGCTCGCCGCGCGAGGCGTCGAGCGCCCGTCCGCCGCGCGCGGCGAGCAGCGGCGAGGTGGCCAGGGCACGGGCCATCGCGAGGCGCTTGCCAGCGTCGAGCGCATCGTAGTCGACGCCCGCCTGCTTGTAGTTGGCCGATCGGCCAGTCATCGGCGCGTCGCTGCGACCGTCATCGGCGGGCCGATGGCGCGATTTCTGGGCCGTGTGCCAACCGATTCCGGTGTCATAGGCGATGATCCTATTCCCACTCCCACTGCCGAGACGGCGAGCCGAAAGGAACCACCGATGGACTTCCAGCCGAGCGAGCGTTGCATCGAGTTCAAGAAGCGCCTGGAGGCGTTCATGGACGAGCACGTATATCCCGCCGAGCCGGTGTATGCGCGCCAGCTGGCGGAGTCCGGCGACCCGCACCACCAGCCTCAGGTGATGGAGGAGCTGAAGGCGCGCGCGAAGCAGGCCGGGCTGTGGAACATGTTCCTACCGGACGCCGATCATGGCGCGGGGCTGTCCAACAGCGACTATGCGCCGCTCGCGGAGATCCTCGGGCGCAGCCACATCGCCTCGGAGGCGTGCAACTGCTCGGCGCCGGACACGGGCAACATGGAGGTGCTGCACCAGTTCGCCGGCGCCGAGCAGAAGTCCCAGTGGCTTAACCCTCTACTAGAGGGAGAGATTCGTTCGTGCTTCGCGATGACCGAGCCGGATGTGGCGTCCTCGGACGCCACGAACATCTCACTCAGGATCGAGCGCTCGGGCGATGAGTATGTGCTCAACGGACGCAAGTGGTGGATCTCCGGGGCGCTTCACCCCCACTGCCGGATCATGATCGTGATGGGCAAGACGGATTTGGACGCTCCCCGTCATCGTCAGCAGAGCCAGATCCTCGTGCCGCTGGACGCTCCCGGCGTGAAGATCGTGAGGGGATTGCGCGTGTTCGGCTACCAGGACCAGGAGGGTCACGCCGAGATCCTCTTCGAGGACGTGCGCGTGCCCGCGGGCAACCTGATCGCGGGGGAGGGCGACGGCTTCATGATCGCCCAGGCGCGGCTCGGGCCGGGGCGCATCCACCACTGCATGCGCTCGCTGGGGGCCGCCGAGCGGGCGCTGGAGGCGATGTGCAGGCGCGCCGTGTCCCGCACCACGTTCGGTCAGCCCGTCGCCGCGCGCGCGAACATCCAGGACTGGATCGCCGAGGCGCGCATCGAGATCGAGATGGCGCGGCTGCTCACGCTGAAGGCCGCCTGGCTGATGGACACGGTGGGCAACCGCCACGCGCGGACAGAGATCGCGGCGATCAAGGTGGCGGCGCCCAACATCGCCCTGAAGGTGATCGATCGCGCGATCCAGGTGCACGGCGGGGGCGGCGTGTGCGACGACTTCAACCTCGCCTGGGCGTACGCCCACCTGCGCACCCTGCGCCTCGCCGACGGCCCCGACGAGGTGCACAAGCTTTCGATCGCAAGACGCGAGCTCGCACCCTACATGCCCTCCGTGGGGAGCTGAGCGCGAGGCCCCAAAACGGGTTGCCACACGCGCGCGGGGGGCGCCCTACATGCCGTCAACCTGAGAGGCGCAGGCTGTAGAGGACTGCCGCCACCGAGGTCGCGAGGTTCAGGCTCGAGACGCCCGCGCGCATCGGCAGGCGCAGGCGCGCGTGGGCCCGCTCGAGCAACTGCTCGCTGAGGCCCTCACGCTCGGTGCCGAACGCGAGCAGCGCGCGCGGGGGGACCAGCTCGGGGCGCAGATCCTCGCCCTCGGGGTCGAAGGCGAGCAGCGGCCTGTCGCTCTCACCCTCGCGGGTATCCCCCATGGCGGGGGGCAGGCGGGCGGGCAGGCGCTCCACGCGCGCGACGGGCAGCGCGAAGTGAAGGCCGGCCGACCCGCGCAGGGCGACCGGGTCCCACGGGTCCTGCCGGCCGGTGGTGAGCACTCCCGCCGCCTCGACGGCCGCCGCCACCCGGATCACCGCCCCGAGGTTGCCGAAGTGGCGCGGGTCCTCCAAGAGCACGATCGGCGCCTCTCCCCCGCTCGCGAGCAGGGCGAGCGGATCGGTGAGGACCCGCCGCGCGATGCTCACGACGCCCGTGTGCGGCACATAGGGCCCCAGCCGCTTGAAAGCGTCCACCGGCAGGACGACCGCGAGACGCTCCATGTCGGCGCTCAGCTCGGGGGCCAGAGTCTGGACAAGCCGTGTGAGCTCTCCCGGGTCGGCGCACGCCACCAGCTCGACCTGCGCCCCGAACCGCAGCGCGTGCTTGAGCGCGTGAAAGCCCTGAAGCACGACAAGATCGCCGTCGCGTCGAGCCTCCTGGAAGCGCCTGACGATCGCCGCGGTATCGCTGCTGAGCACGTCGATGGTCATGGGTCCTTGAGTGTATGGGCGCGCACCTAACGGCCCAGCGTGCGCGTAACCTCACGCGCACGTCCGCGCAGGCCGCCGATCAGCTCACGGACCTCGGACAGCCCCGCGCGCAACTCGGCATCGCCAACCTCCACTGGGAGCATCGAATCCTGTAGCTCCACAAGCGCTCCGTCCGCCCTGCCGGCAGCCTCGACGGCGGCTTCGATGAGGCCCTTCACTCCACTCGACGGCGCAATCTGGGGCGCCGGTCGGAACACGCCCGCAGGCAGTCGGTGGCGCTCAGCGAAGGCGACGTGGACGCGCTTTGCCCGACCATAGGCCGCCTGGAGCGGCTGGAAGAGCGCCTCTTCGAGCCGCTCGGCAGCGTTCTCGTCCAGATGCTCGTAGGCCTCACTCAGCAGCGCCAGCGCCACGGCGAGCTCATCCGCCGCCGCGGCAAGCGCATCGAGCACCTGCTGTCTGGCCTCGGCGGTGGTGTAGGTCATGGTTGATGTACGAGGACGGAAGACAGGCAAACCGCGCGGCTGGTTCGACCTTCGTATGGATGATGGAGACGGTGGGAATCGAACCCACGTCCGCGGTCGCGTATGAATGGCTTCTACGAGCGTAGCCGGCGCTCTGATCTCGTCCCTCGCTAGCCTCGCCGGCCGGGTTGCGGGGGACCAGCCTCCTTAGATGTTCCCGGCTCGGCGGAGGCGGATCTCACCGGGTGAGCCTGCTTTCTGATCCCGAGGCTCCCCGCCGCAGGCGAGCGGGGCTCGAGACCTCACGTCTGACTCTTAATCAGACAGCGAGGGCGTACTCGTGAGAGTCCGCACTTATGGTTTTCCCGGGTGTTTTACGAGGCCGCCCGGGACCTCGGCTCGCGACCATCCACACGAGCCGACCGCGTCGAAGCCTGTCGTCCCCATGGATGTTCTGCATGTCCAGTGTAGACGTTCTTAACGAAACCGACGCGGTCCCAAGCCGCTTTGAGGAACCTGCCGCCGGTCGGCCCGAAGGCCTTCCGGTGGCTGGTGGCGCGGCCTTACACCTCAGTGGCCTCGCTCTTCGCGGCTCGGTTCCGCGTCTGGATTCAACGTACGCCTCTTCCGCGCCCCCGTCAAGAGCAGTCGAGTAGTTCTCCCCGCATATTCCGAAAAAAGCCGAGCCGCGACGAGCCGAAAACGCCCGGCAGCCCCCACCAGGCCCGGCCCGGTGCCCGTGGACACCCTGGGCCGGAACCCATGAAGAGCGTCATTAGGAGCCGCTTATGGGTGCTGCCACAATGGACCTATGGATGGCGATCTGCCAGTTGTGAGCGAGAGCCCGTTCGGCGGGCCGGTAGGCCCCGCGGTTCCCGCGCCGGGCTCGCCCGCCGCGGGCGGGACCCCCGGGGAAGCCTCGTTCGGCAGGCCCTCTCGAACGGGCAGACGGCGGGCGGGCGGAGCGCTCGCCGGCGCCGGCGCGCTGGCGGCCAAGTTCGGCGCGTATCTGAAGGCCGGCGCGCTGCTGCTCCCCAAGCTGAAGCTGCTCACGACCGCGAGCACGGCGCTCGTGTCTGTCGCCGCCTACAGCCTGCTGTGGGGCTGGCCGTTCGCCGCCGGCTTCGTCGCGCTGCTGTTCGTGCACGAGATGGGCCACGTGATCCAGCTGCGACGTGAGGGCATCAAAGCGAGCACGCCGATGTTCATCCCGTTCCTCGGCGCCGCGATCTTCTCGCGCTCGCTCGGCGACAACGCGCTCGCCGAGGCCCGCGTGGGCCTGGCGGGACCGGTGCTCGGCACTCTCGGCGCGGTGGGGGTGGCGGTTGCGGGGGCGCTCACAGGCAGCGACCTGCTGCTCGCGCTCGCCTACATCGCGTTCTTCCTCAACCTCATCAACCTGATCCCGGTGGTGCCGTTCGACGGTGGCCGCGCGATGGCGGCCGTCGCCCCCTCGATGTGGTTCCTGGGGATCGGCGGGCTGGTGGCGATGATCGTGCTGCTGGGCAACCCGTTCCTGCTCATCTTCATCCTGCTCGCATTGCGCGAGATGCCGCGCCGCTGGCGCCAGCTGCGCTCGCGCACGATCGAGCAGGCGGCCTACTACCGCGTGCCCCGCCGCAGCCGGATCGCGATCGGGCTGCTCTACATCGGGCTGATAGTGGTGCTCGCGTTCGGGATGTCCCAGACCCACATCCTCGTCAGCGCGGGGCACAGCTTCCGCTCCATCTGAGCGGACGTCGGAGCCGCGGGCCGTCGGGGCCGCGGGGCGTCGGGGCCGCGAGCGCTAGCGACGAGCTTCGCGGATGCCCCGTTCCATGTCGCGCTTGGACTCCCGCTCCTTGATCGACTGACGCTTGTCGTACAGGTCCTTGCCGCGGGCCAGCGCGATCTCCACCTTGGCGTGGGGGCCCTTGAAATAGATGCGCGTCGGCACGAGCGTGAGCCCGCGCTCTGACACGCTCCCCGCGAGGCGCTCGATCTCCGAGCGGTGCAGGAGCAGCTTGCGCGGACGCTCGGGATCGTGGTTCTCGCGCGAGGCGGGCAGGTAGGGCGGGATGTGAACGGAGTGCAGCCACAGCTCGCCGTCGCGGATCGCCGCGTAGCCGTCCTTGAGCTGGGCGCCGGAGGCACGCAGCGCCTTGACCTCGGTGCCGGCCAGCGCGACCCCGCACTCGATCCGCTCGATCAGCTCGTAGCGGTAGGAGGCGTAGCGGTTGCTCGCCACATCCCCCGCGCCGATCTTGCGCTTCTTGCCCTTCGCCTTGGCCATATAGCGAGACTAACCGGCCGGGGCGTGCAAAGACCTCTCACGTGCCGCTCCTCTTCCTCGTTGGGGTGCACGGTCGCGCACGGTGCGCGGGAGAGTCACCCGGCTCGGGCGAGATCGATATGGCCGGCCGGGGCGAGATCGACGCGGCCGGCGGACGCATCGACCCGCACGACTCGCACGTCGATCGGATCGCCCAGTCGCAACGTCGCGCCGGAGCGCTCGCCGCGCAGGATCGTGCTCTGCTCGTTGAGCGTCCACCAGTCGCGCTCCTCGCCGGCGCTCAGCAGCCGAACGGGCAGCATCCCCTCGTAGATCGGACGCGCAGCGGATCCCTCCGGTGGTATATCCGAGCCCACTCTTATACTTTTCTCACCAGCGTTCTTCGCGCGCGCGCGCGAGTCACCCCCAAGAGAGTCGCCCACGCCGGGCCCACCTCCGAACGCGACAAAGGCCCCGGCGCCGATCAGCCCCGTGACCTCGCCCGCGAACACCTGCTCGTAGCCGCCGTCGAGCAGAACCTGCTCGAGCAGGAAGCAGGCGGCGATGTCATCGCCCTTGTGCTCCAACCTGGCGGCGTCGCGCTCGCGCTCAGAGGTCCACTCCCCCAGCTCGTCGAGCCTGCGAGCGCCCGCGCGCCCGCGAGCGCGCTCGCCGGCCCCGATCGACGCGAGCAGCGCGCGATGACAGACGATGTCCGGATAGCGCCGGATCGGCGAGGTGAAGTGGCAGTAGCAGGGCGAGCGCAATCCGGCGTGGCCGATGTTGTTCGGTGAGTAGCAGGCCTGCTTGAGCGAGCGCAACACGAGCGAGCTGAGCGCGATCCGGCCGTGGCCTGTGCGGCGCACGTGCGCGTCGACGCGGCGGGAGATGTCGCCCACGAGCTCCGCCGCCTGCGTGGAGAACAGCGGGTCGGGCAGCGCCGGCGTGGGCACTCCGAGCGAGGCGAGCTGCTCCACGAGCCTGCGTATGCGCTCGGGATCGGGGCGCTCGTGGACGCGGTAGAGGCAGGGCACCGACGCCTGCGTGAGATGACGAGCGACCGCTTCGTTGGCGGCGATCATCAGGTGCTCGATCAGGCGGTGGGACTCCGTTTGCGCGCGCGGGCGAATCTCCTCGACGTTGCCGTGCTCGTCGAAGGAGAACTCGGGCTCCTCGGAGTCGATCACGAGCGCGCCACTTGACTCGCGCGCCTCCTGCAGCGCGGCGGCGGCGCAACGCGCCGCGGCCAGCGGAGCGCCCCACGGCTCGGGCGCGGGCTGCCCGCCCGCGAAGATGCGGTCCACCTGCTCGTAATCGAGGCGCATGTCCGAGCGGACGATCGAGCGGTGGAAGCTCGCGGAGGCGACCTCGGCGCCGCGCAGCACCAGCTCGACGGTGACCGCCAGGCGCTCCGCTCCCGGCACGAGCGAGCACGCGTCGCTGGAGAGCGCGTGCGGGAGCATCGGCTCGACCGCGCCGGGCACGTACACGCTGGTGGCGCGGCGGCGCGCCTCCAGGTCCAGCGGCGAGTCGGGCGGCACGTGCGCCGCGACGTCGGCGATATGCACCCACACGCGCACCGCTCCATCCGGCATACGCTCGGCGGAGACGGCATCGTCGAAGTCGCGTGCGGTGGCGGGATCGACGGTGAAGGTGGGCAGCTCGCGCAGGTCGAGCCGCTGCTCTCTCTCAGCCGCGTCCCACGCGCGCGAGGCGGCCATGCGCGCTTCGCGTTCGACGGCGGGCTCGAACTTGCGCGCGAGCCCCGCCTCGAGCATCAGCCGCTCGATCGCCTCGCGCGCCGTTTCGGTGCGCTCGCTCGGGGGCCACACGACGCGCGTGTTCGACGACCCGCCGGCGCGAGTCGTGGCGCTCTTGGCCCGCGAGCCGCCCGTCCCGCGAGCACCGCCCGTCCCGCGCGATGCGCTGGGCTTTGGGGGGCGTTTGCCGGCGGCCTTCGGGCCTTTGGTCGGCCCACCGCGCGAGCGACCCCCGCGTGGGGGGCTCATCGGAGCTTCGCCGCGAGCGTGCGGAGCGCGACTTGCAGGCCGTGTTCGGTGTCGACGCCGTGCGGTACGAGCACTTCGGGCGTGACGCCCGCGCCCTCCTTGACGCCCGAGCCTCCGAGGTTGCGCCCGTTGGGCGTGTAGTACTCGCCCACCGTGATCTTGATGGCGCCGCCGCCGGAGAGCGGCTCGAGCTCCTGGAAGACGCCCTTGCCGTAGGTGTGCGTGCCCACGACGCTCGCGCGGCGGTGATCCTGCAGCGCGGCCGTCACGATCTCCGACGCCGAGGCGGTGTTGTGGTCGACGAGCACCACCACCGGGATGCGCGTTGGGATCGCGCCGCCGGCCGCCGTGAGCACGACCGTCGGCTGGGTGCGTCCGCGCGTCGTGACGATCGTCCCCGAGGGGACGAAGACGCTGGCCACCAGACGCGCCTCGCTGACGAGCCCGCCGCCGTCGGCGCGCAGATCGAGGACGAGGCCGCGGGCGCCTGCTTTGAGCAGCCCCTGCACCGCGTCGTAGAGCTCCGCGTGGGAGCCTTCGCTGAAGGTCGCGAGGTACACCCAGCCGAGCTTTACGCCGTGCAGCGTGCGCATCGCCGAGGCCACAACCGGCTCGGAGATCGTGGCGCGCGTGACGGTCACCGTGCGCCGCCGCCCCGACTTCGGCGTGAGCGTGAGTCGCACATCGGTGCCGGGCGGGCCCTTGATGAGCGCCGTGGAGGTGGCGGACGGGACGCCCCGCAGCGAGCGCCCGTTGACCGCCACGATCGTGTCCCCCGGCTTCAGGCCCGCGCGCTGGGCGGGCGAGGAGTCGAACACCCGCACCACCTCCAGGCCCGCGGGCTTCGGATCGACCGCCACGCCGATGCCGGCGAAGCTCGCGGGCTGGTCAAAGCCCTTGAATTCCTTCGGCGTGAGGTAGGTCGAGTAGGGGTCGTGGAGGCTCGAGATCATGCCCGCGATCGAGGAGCTCGCGAGGCTGGACTTCGAGATGGGGCGGTAGTAGTCGCTCGCCACTTTCTCGATCGCTTCGCCTACGGCCTCCGTGTCGTGGTTGGCGACGAACGCGTTTCGCGCGAACCCGGGCAGCTCGCTCGGATGCCCGCCGAGCCACACGCCGAGCACGAGCAGCACGGGCAGCAGCAGCGCGAGGATCGCTGCCAGGGACGGTCGCTTGGGGGACGGCATACCCCAAGCCTATGCGTTTGCCCGAGCCCCTGAGACGGTCGTCTCAGACGCGCAGGAAACGGCGCAGGGAGATTCCGGAGCCCGCGGCGGAGACCGCGATGGCGCAGGCCATCAGCACGACGATGAGCAGCCGGAAGTCGATCATCGCGGGCTGGGAGATCAGCTTGACTGTGGAGGCGAGCGGGTCGATCAGCGTGATCTTGGCGAGCGCGAGCAGGGCGATCGCGCAGACCCCGCCGAGCGCCCCGAGGAACAGGCCCTCGATCACGAACGGCCAGCGGATGAACCAGTCGGTGGCGCCGACGAGCTTCATCACCTCGACCTCGCGCCGGCGCGAGAAGAGCGACAGGCGGATCGTGTTGGAGACGAGCAGCATCGAGGAGAACACGAGCAGCGCGGCGAGCAGCGCCATCGTGATCTTCACGATGCGCGTGGCCGAGAGGATCTTGTCCGTCTGCGCCTGGCGGTTCTGCACGGCGGCGATCGCGCTGTCGGTGACCAGGCGCACGCCGGCCGGGCTTGCCTGGTCGAGCTCGGCGCGCAGCGCGTCGGCCTGGTCGGGGTTCGACGGCGTGACGCGCAGGATGTCGGGCAGCGGGTTGTAACCGATCAGCTGGAACGCCTGGGGGTTGAGCTTGCGCTCCTGTTCGTAGCCGGCCTGCTTGGACACCAGTTCGACGTGGCCGGCGTAGCGGGCGTGCTGAACCTCGCTGCGCACGCGCGCGGTTTCGGCGGGGGTGGCCGTCGTGTTGAGATCGACATCGACGACCACGCGCCCGCGGATCGAGTTGGCCGCCCCGTTGGTCGCTTGGACCACCGGGATGAACACGCCCAGTACGAGAGTCGTTACCAAAACACACGACAGCGCCGCGAACGACGGCGCCGGGTTGCGGCGCATCGAGCGAATCGCCTCCTTGAGGAAGAACCCGAGTTTCATCGCATTTCGCGCTTGAGACGCTCCGCCAAGTCACCCGTGGTCTCATCCTGCGCGTAGAGCCCGGTGGCCTCGTCGCGGATGATGCGCCCGCGCCGCAGCTCGATCACGCGGCGGCGCATCTTGTCGACCATCTCGTTGTCGTGGGTCGCCACGATCACGGTCGTGCCGGCGCGGTTGATGCGGTAGAGCAGCTGCATGATCCCGATCGAGGTGTCGGGGTCGAGGTTGCCGGTGGGCTCGTCGGCGAGCAGCAGCGGCGGGTGGGAGGCGAACGCGCGCGCCACGGCCACGCGCTGCTGCTCTCCCCCGGAGAGCTGGTGGGGGTAGTTGTGCAGCTTGGTGGAGAGCCCGGTGAGGCGCAGCACGTCCGGCAGCGCGGCGCGGATCTGCCTGCGCGAGGCGCCCGTCACCTGCAGGGCGTAGGCGATGTTGTCGTACACGGTGCGGGTGGGAAGCAGCTTGAAGTCCTGGAACACCACGCCCACGTTGCGACGGTAATAAGGGACGCGCTTTCGCTCGATCTCGGCGAGCGGACGCCCGGCGACGCGGATGACGCCCTCGGAGGGGTCGAGCTCCTTGATCAGCAGCCGCATGATCGTGGACTTGCCCGAGCCGGTGGAGCCGACGAGGAACACGAACTCCTGGCGGTCGATCGCGAACGTGGCGAGCTCCAAGCCGACGTCGCCGCTGTCGTAGCGCTTGGTGACGCCGCGGAACTCCACCACCGTATTCACGTTGGGCGTGTTCGCGGGCCGCGCCGGCGCCGCCACGGGATGCGCGGGGCCATTGCGGCGAACTCGCTGCGGGAGCGCCCTGCGGCGAGGGGCGTCGCGGCGACGGAGGTCGCTGTCGGGTACGGGCATGGCGGCGCACAGTAGCGAGGCGGCCCGCGAAAGGTCGCACTATTCCCTGCATGCAAGCGGATTTGCAAGAGGAAAAGAGGAGGACCGCGCGCGCGCGGGCGCGGGCGCGGGCGCACGCACGCGCGAGGCGCCCCGAATCGGATGCGCCTATCCCCTATCGTGACCGCCCGATGGCCGAGATCGCAACGACGACGGTGGCGGCGAACGGGCTGCCCGTGTACAGCATCGGGCTGCCGGGCACGCGCGCGCTCACCGCGCTCGTGGCGTTCGACGCGGGCGCGCGCACCGAGCGGACACAGGAGAACGGCATGGCGCACTTCCTCGAGCACCTCGTGTTCAAGGGCGGCGAGAAGTACGCCACGTACAAGGACGTCAACGAGACCGCCGAGCGGTTGGGGGGCGTGCTGAACGCCTACACGAGCCACGATCTCGTGGCGTTCCACATCACGGTGCGCGCGGAGTCGGCGCCGCAGGCGATCGACCTGCTGAGCGATTTCGTGGGCAGACCGAAACTCGACGCGCAGGAGCTCGACCGCGAGCGCGGCGTGGTGATCCAGGAGATCAACCGCGCCTACGACCAGCCCTCGACCGTGGCGGAGTACCTGATCGACAAGGCCGCCTTCGGCGATCATCCGCTCGGCCGCACGGTGCTGGGGCCGGAGGAGAACCTGCGCGGCTTCACGCGCGAGGCGATCGTGGCCTTCCGCGAGCGCCGCTGGGCCGGGGCGAGAGGAGGGGCGTTCTTGGTGGGAAACATTGAGTTCGTTCCCGGGCAGGATCAGCTGGCGGAGCTGTTCGCCCGTTTCCCGACGCTGCCCGCTCCCGAGGCGTACGTGCCGGTCCCGAAGTTCGCCCCCCGTACGATGGTCGATCAGCGCGACACCAACCAATCGCATTTGCGCATGATCTACAGGCCCGAGGTGAGCGTGGCGGACGTGAGGGAGCGCGCGGCGCTGTCGATCTACTCGACGCTGCTGGGCGGCTCGATGGGCTCGCGGCTGTTCGAGGAGATCAGGGAGAAGCGCGGGCTGTGCTACTCGGTGTACGCGATCGCCCACGCCTACGCTGACGTGCCGATCCTGCAGCTCGGCTCCGGTCTCGACTCGACCAAGTGCATCGAGGCGTATTCGCGCATGAGAGAGATCGTCGACGAACTGCGCGAGGAGGGCCCGACCGAGGAGGAGGTGCACCGCGCCCGCGCCTACGCCGCCGGCCGCCTGGTGCTCGCCTTCGAGAACACGAACGCGGTCGCCCGCTACGGCGCGAGCCAGAAGATCGTCTATGACGAGGACATCGACCCCGACGCCGCCATCGCGGCGCTCGACGCCGTCACGTTCGACGAGGTGCGCGAGGTGGCCTCGAACGTGGCAGACCACCTCGCGGTGGCCTGCGTCGGCCCGCACACGGCCGACGATTTCTAACGCCTGGCCGACCGTCAGAGCGAGACGCTAGCCGATGGCCACCATGCGATCGATTGGCACCCTCGCCCGCTCGGCGATCTCGGCGGGCACGCGCACCTCGTACTTGAAGTCGCGCAGCGCGTCGCGAAGCTTCTCGAGCGTGATCATCTTCATGTAGACGCACGAGGCGTCGGGGTTCGCCGGGATGAACTTCACGTCGGGAGCAGCCATTTCCAGCGGGTAGAGCATCCCCACCTCGGTGGCCACGACCGCCTCGTGGGGCCGGTCGGCGTGGGCGGCGGCGTCCTTCTCGGCGTCGCCGGCGTAGCGCAGCATCCCGCCCGTGGAGAGCATGTGGACGCCCTCGGAGGAAATGTCGCCGGCGGCGACGTACTCCATCACGCTGGTGGTGCAGCCGCACTCGGGGTGGATCAAGAACTCGGCGTTTGGGTGCGCCGCGCGCGTAGCGTCGATGTCCGATGGGCGGATCCCCGCGTGCACGTGGCACTCGCCGTCCCACACGTGCATCGGACGGCCGAGCTCCTTCTCCACGTAGGCGCCGAGCCACATGTCGGGCCCGAACAGGATCTCGGTGTCCTCGCCGTGCGTGGCGTAGATGTGACGCACCACGTCCACCGCGTTCGCGGAGGTGCAGCAGTAGTCGGTGAGCGCCTTCACCTCGGCGGTCGTGTTGACGTACATCACGACGACGCCGTCAGGATATGAAGCCTTCCAGTCGCGCAGCTGCTCCGCGTCGATCGACGCCGCCAGCGAGCAGCCGGCGTCCAGGTCGGGGATCAGCACCGTCTTCTCCGGGCACAGGATCGAGGCGGTCTCCGCCATGAAGTGCACGCCGCAGAACACGATCGTGTCCGCGTCGGACTCGCCCGCCTTGCGCGAGAGCCCGAGCGAGTCGCCCACGTAGTCGGCGATGTCCTGCACCTCGGGCACCTGGTAGTTGTGCGCGAGGATCGTCGCGTTGCGCTTGGCGGCGAGCACGCGAATCTCCGCGTGCAGCTCGGCGATCTGCGCCGGTGTGAGCCGCGCAAGCGGCTCCTGGGTGGGGATCATCGGCAACGTCTTCATCAAGTCCAGTCTATCCCCGCCACCCTCGCGCGCCGAGTACCGTCCCAAGCAAGGTCTCCCCTCCGCGGCCTTCGCCGAGGGTTGTCGCATATTCTGGCCCGGTGGCCCCCATCTCCAGGGATGAACTGCTCGCGCTCGTGCGCCGGGCGCTCGAGGAGGACGTCGGCTCGGGGGACGTCACGACCGAGGCGACCGTCGCGCCCGACGCGCGCGCGCGGGCCCTGATCGTCCAGAAGGCTCCCGGAGCCGTCTACGGACTCGACGCCGCCGAGGCCGCCTTCGCGCTGCTTGACCCGGATGCGCGCTTCGAGTGCCTCGCGCGGGAGGGGAGCTGGCGCGAGGAAGGCGGCCCGGTGCTGTCGATCGAAGGCTCGGCGCGCGCGCTGCTCACGGGGGAGCGCACCGCGCTGAACTTCCTGGCCCACCTCTCGGGCGTCGCGACGATCGCGGCGCGCGCCGCCCGGGCCGTGGAGGGAACCGGGGCGAGGGTGCTCGACACCCGCAAGACCACCCCCGGTTTGCGCGCCCTGGAGAAGGCGGCGGTGGCCGCCGGCGGCGCCTCCAACCACCGCATCGGGCTGTATGACGCGATCCTCATCAAGGAGAACCACATCGCCGCCGCCGGCGGGATCGCCCAGGCGGTGGAGCGTGCGCGCGAGGCAGCTCCCGAGCTTGCAGGCACGCTGGAGGTCGAGGTGCGCGATCCCGAGGAGATCGAGCAGGCGCTCGCCGCCGGAGCCCCACGCCTGCTGCTCGACAACATGAGCGTCGAGGAGCTGCGAGCCGCCGTCGCCCTGGTCGCCGGCCGCGCGGAGCTCGAGGCCAGCGGCAACGTGACGCTCGAGAGCATCCGCGAGCGCGCGCTCACGGGAGTCGACTTCATCTCGATGGGAGCCCTCACCCACTCCGCCCCCGCGCTCGACCTCTCGATGTTGCTCGCGCCGCTCAGCTGAGAGACATCCGCTAACAGATGAAGTGTCAGGCCGGCTGAGCCGCGGTCGAAGCCGCCTTCAGGAGGTAGGCGCGGACGAAGCCGTCGAGGTCGCCATCCAGGGCGCGCTGGACGTCGCCCATCTCGTGGCCGGTGCGGTGGTCCTTGGCCATCGAGTAGGGGTGCAGCACGTAGGAGCGGATCTGCGAGCCGAAGTTGACGTCCTGGGCCTCGCCCTTCTCGCGCGCTATCTCTTCCTGGCGTTCGCGCTCGCGCCTCTCCACCAGCTTGGAGCGCAGCATCGCCATCGCGGTGGCGCGGTTGGATGTCTGCGAGCGCTCGTTCTGGCACTGCACCACGATCCCGGTGGGCCTGTGGGTGATGCGCACCGCGGAATCGGTCTTGTTGACGTGCTGGCCGCCGGCGCCTGAGGCCCTGTAGGTGTCCACCTGCAGGTCGTCGTCGTCGATCTCCACCTCGCCCGTGTCCTCGACGACCGGCGCCACCTCCACGCCGGCGAAGCTCGTCTGACGGCGGTGGGCGGAGTCGAACGGCGAGAGGCGCACCAATCTGTGCACTCCACGCTCGGCGCCGAACAGCCCGTAGGCGTTTTCCCCGGACACCTTGAATGTGGCGGACTTGATGCCGGCTTCCTCCCCCGCGCTCGCCTCCAGCAGCTCGACCGCGAATCCTCGTCGCTCGGCCCAGCGCATCATCATGCGCAACACCATCTCCGCCCAGTCCTGCGCGTCTGTGCCCCCGGCGCCGGCGTTCACGCTGACGAGCGCATCGCCGGCGTCGTAGGAGCCGGAGAACAGACGTTGCTCCTCCAGCGCGGCCAGCCGCTCCTCCACCGAGGCGAGGTGCTCCTCCACCTCCTCCTCGAGGCTCGGATCCTCGCCGGCCATCTCCATGAGCCCGTCGAGATCCTCGACATCGCCCTGGAGCGCAGTGAAGGTCTGCAGGCGCTTGGTCGCCTTGGCGTGCTCGGCCGAGACCTTCGCGGCGTCCTGGGCGTCATCCCAGAAGCCGGGCGCCTGCATCTGCCCCTCCAGCGCCCTGATGCGCTCGCTCAACCCAGCCGGGTCAAAGATAGTCCGAGAGCAGCTTGAGCTGCTCGCGGACTGCCGAGACGCGTTGCGGCGTGGACTCGCCGGCGGGGGCGCTTGTCATGGGCGCCACCCTACCAGTGTCGAGAGCCGTCCTAGGCGCCGTGGCAGCGCTTGAACTTCTTACCTGAGCCGCACCAGCAGGGGTCGTTGCGCCCCAGTTCGTGCTCTGAGTCGGTGACACGCTGCTCGACGACGGGGAGCGCTTCGGCGGGTTCGCCTTCGCCTTCATAGGCGGCTGCGCCCGGCCCGGCCTCCGCGGCGGCCGCCGCGAGCGCGCCCGCTCCCATAGCGCTCGAGCCACCAGAATAGGACACACGGCCAGCGCGAGTGGAGCTGCCGGAGGCCGCGAACGCGGGCGGCTGCGCCGCGCCGTTCTGGCCGTCCACGGTGACCTGCACGTTGAAGATCATGCGCGTGAAGTCCACCCATACGCTGTGCATCAGGTCACCGAACAGCTCGAACGCCTCGTTCTTGTACGCCACGAGCGGATCGATCTGAGCGAACCCGCGCAGGTGGATCCCCTCGCGCAGGTAGTCCATGTCGTAGAGGTGCTCGCGCCAGCGTTCGTCGATGATCTGCAGGATTAGGAAGCGCTCCAGGGCGCCCATCAGCTCCTCGCCGAGCTCCTGCTGGCGCGCGTCGTAGAGCTCGAGCGCGGTGTGTGTGATGCGCTCGTCCAAAAAGCCGCGGTCGACGGTCTCGGGGTCGAGGTCGTCCTCGCCGAGCCGCGGCGGGAAGAACTGCCCCAGCGCGGTGAACAGCCCGTCGAGATCCCAATCCTCCATGTAGTCGCCCGGCGTGTACTGGTCGATGGTGCGCTCGATCGTCTTGGCCACCTGGCGGCGCGCCTCCTCACCCATCTCCTTGCCTTCGAGCACCTCGTCGCGGTAGGCGTAGATGATGCGCCGCTGCTCGTTCATCACGTCGTCGTACTCGAGCACGCGCTTTCTGATCAGGAAGTTCTGTTCCTCGACCTTCTTCTGGGCCTTCTCGATCTGCTTGGAGAGCATCCCCGCCTCGATGGGCTCCTCGTTGCCCTCCTCGTCGACGCTGCCGAGGCGGTCGAGGATCTTGTAGATGCGGTCGCCCGCGAACAGCCTCACGAGGTCGTCCTCGGCTGACAGGAAGAAGCGGCTTTCCCCCGGGTCGCCCTGACGGCCGGAGCGCCCGCGCAGCTGGTTGTCGATGCGCCGCGACTCGTGACGCTCGGTGCCGCAGATGAACAGCCCTCCCGCCGCCATCACGCGCTCGCGGTTCGCCTCCACGCGCGCCTCGAGCTCGGGCAGCATCTCCTTCAGACGCTCGGCGTGGCCGGGGTCCTCAGGATCGAGGTCCTGCTTTGCGAGCTCCAGGCGCGCGAGATGCTCAGGGTTGCCTCCGAGCTTGATGTCCACCCCGCGACCGGCCATATTCGTGGCGATCGTCACCGACCCCGGCTGGCCCGCCTCGGCCACGATCTCGGCCTCGCGCGCGGCGTGCTCGGGCTTGGCGTTCAGCACCGTGTGGGGGATCCCGCGCTTCTTCAGGCGCTCGCCCAGCAGCTCTGAGACCTCGACGGAGATCGTGCCCACAAGCACCGGCTGGCCGTTTGCGTGGCGGTCGGCGATCTCTTTCACCACCGCCGTCCACTTGCCCTCCTTGGTCTTGTACACCTGATCGTTGCGATCCGCGCGAACCATCGGCATGTTCGTCGGGATCTGCACGACCGGCAGCTCGTAGATCTTCATGAACTCGGTCGCCTCGGTGAGCGCCGTGCCGGTCATCCCGGAGAGCTTCTCGTAGAGGCGGAAGTAGTTCTGGTAGGTGATCGTGGCGAGCGTTTGGTTCTCCTCCTGGACCTTCACGCCCTCCTTCGCCTCGACCGCCTGGTGCAGGCCTTCCGACCAGCGCCTGCCGTCGAGTATGCGCCCGGTGAACTCGTCGATGATCTTGACCTCGCCGTCGATCACCGCGTAGTCGACGTCGCGCTTGTACAGCGACTCGGCCCGCAGAGCCTGGATGAGGTGGTTGACGAGGTGGCCGTTCTCGGCCTTGTAGAGGTGGTCGATGCCGAGGAAGCGCTCGGCCTTCGCGACGCCCTGCTCTGTGATGGAGACGGTCTTGTGCTTCTCCTCGAACTCGTAGTCGAAGTCCGCGACGAACTCCTTCTTGGAGCGCGGGTCCATGCCTTCGGGGGTCTCGCCCGCCGTCAGCCGCGGCGCCAGGCGCGCGAACTTCACGTACAGGTCGGCGGCCTGTTCGGGGGCGCCGGAGATGATCAGGGGGGTGCGTGCCTCGTCGATGAGGATGTTGTCGACCTCGTCCACCACGGCGAAGGGGTGCCCGCGCTGGACCTTTTCTGACAAATCCTTGGCCATGTTGTCGCGCAGGTAGTCGAAGCCGAACTCCGAGTTGGTGCCGTAGACGACGTCGCAGGAGTAGGCGAGCTGCTTCTCGTCGTAGGGCTGCATGTTCTGCAGCACCCCCACGCTCACGTCGAGCGCGCTGTAGATCGGGCTCATCCACGCCGCATCGCGGCGTGCCAGGTAGTCGTTGACGGTGACCACGTGCACGCCCTTACGCTCGGACGGGACAGGCTCTGAGCCGTTCCCGCCGGAGTCGGCCTTCGGCCGATCCTCGCGCATCGCAAGCGAGTTGAGCACCACCGCAAGCGTGGCCGTGAGCGTCTTGCCCTCGCCGGTCTTCATCTCAGCGATGCACCCATCGTGCAGCGCCATCGCGCCCATGAGCTGCACGTCGAAGTGGCGCATCCCCATCGTGCGCTTGCCGGTCTCGCGCACTATCGCGAAGCACTCCGGCATGAGCGCCTCGAGCGACTCGCCGCCGCTCGCGCGCTCTCGCAACACGTCCATGCGCTCGCGCAACTCCTGGAGGGTCTCGAGTTCCAGCTCGGGCTCGTAGGAGCCGATCAGCGCGACGCGCTTCTCGTACTGCTTGAACTTCTTCGACTCGCCGATGTTGAGCGCACGATCGAGTATGGACATGCGCTCAGGGTACCGACTGGGCGGCTCACCGTAGCCGGCCGCCGGCCGGCGCGGCTATCCAGCCGCCGGGGACGTCCGCGCGGCCGCGGCCGCGTGCGCCTCGCGGCGGCGGCGGCGCTTGTCGCGGTGGCGCTTGACCTGGCGGGCGAGCTCGTCCACCACGAGGTTGAGCGAGTGGAGCATCTGCGGCGAGGCGTCGCGCGCTCTCAGCGTGGCGCCCTTCAGGTAGAGCGTCGCCTCGGCCACATCGTGGTCTGCCACGCGCGGGTTGGGCTCCTTGATGAGCTCCACCTCCAAGCGTGCGAACTCGGAAACCTGGCGGGCGACCTTCTCCAGCCGGCGTTCAAGATGCTCGCGCACATCGTCGGTGACCGGGACGTTGCGGCCCTTGATGTCTATCCGCATCATGGACTCCCTTCACTCGGAGACGCTGTGATCCCATGCTACGCCTCTACCCGGCGGCTGTCGACCGGCTTTACACGGATGTTCGACGCGTACCATCCCAAGCGCTGAGTAGCCTCGGCGTCGCCTCCCTCGGGAGGCGGTTGCCCTCGTAGCTCAGTGGATAGAGCACATTCTCTGACGAAGGATGGGTCCCGGGTTCGAATCCCGACGGAGGCATCGCATTGTCGTCCTAAACACCGGCTACATTACAGATCGTCAGAGGATGTGCTCACTGAGTTGGATCCGTCTTTCCAGCTGGATGAGTGTCCGGAGGGCCCGCCTAGGCGGGCCCTCCGGCGTTTAGCACGATTGGCGTGGCCGCAGGCTCTCCAGGATGCCGGCGTGGCCGGCGATCGCGCCGATCAGGATCGATCCGGGAGCGACGGCGGTGCCGGGGAAGACGATGGTGTCGCGCAGCTGCGCGCGGCCGCCGAGACGCGCTCCGTCGCCCAGCACGACCGGGCCCATGAGACGCGCCCCCTCGCCGACCTCGACGCCGCGACCAATCCACACAGGCCCTTCGACCTCGACGCCGTCCGGCAAGGCGCCGTCGCCCGCGACCATCACTCCGGGGGCCACCTCTCGGCCCTCCACCTGCAGGCGCAGCTCGCCCCGCAGCGCGTCGAAGGTGCCCTGGCGCAGCTCGGCGAGGGAGCCCACGTCATTCCAGTACTCCCCGATCTCGTGCATGTGGAACGGAACGTCGTGCTCGAGCAGGGCGGGGAACACGTCGTTGGCCCAGTCGGCGAACGGGTGCTCGGGGAAGTAGTCGAAGATGGCGGGCTCGAAGATGTAGATGCCGCAGTTGCCGAGGTCCGAGAGCGCTTCCTCGGGATTCGGCTTCTCCTGGAAGCCCGTGATGCGCCCGTCGCGGTCGTGCAGCACGACGCCGTACTCGCGCGTGTCGACCACCTTCTTCACGGCGAGCGTGGCGATGCCGCCGGCTTCGCGGTGCCTTGCGACGAACGCCCTGAGGTCGATGTCGGTGAGCGCGTCGCCGGAAATCACGAGGAACGCTTCGCCGCCGAGGAAGCCCTCGCATCCACGCACCCCACCCGCGGTGCCGAGCAGCTCCTCCTCGAAGCGGTAGCTGAGGCGCTCGCCGAAGTAGCTCCTGATCGAGTCGGGGAAGTAGTGCAGGTTGGCGATCACCTCGTCGAACCCGTGCCGGTCGAGCAGGTCCATGATGTGGCCCATCACCGGCCGGTCGAGCACCGGCACCATCGGCTTGGTGATCTCGTAGGTGAGGGGGCGCAGACGGGTGCCAAGACCCGCCGCCAGGACCATCGCTCTCATCGGGAGCCAAGCTATAGGAAAGGGAAACGTTTAGACGTTTGATGTGGGGTTTGAGGTCAACCGCTCACGGTGAGGCGTTCGGAGGAAGCAAAGGGAAGGAGGTTGGGTGTTCATTTCTGGAATTTTGCGATAGTTTATACAAAACGTATCCACAATAGTAAAATTTCAAAAAAGAGACATACAGCCTCCCCGTCCTACGCCCCCTGTTCCCCGCGATGGACGGGGTCGCGCGACGCCGGCCGCCTGAGACATACAACCTCCCCGTCCTACGGGGGTGGGTGGGGATTCAATTCCCAGGCGGAGCGGTATACACGCTGGTCCTCGCTGAGCTCGTCGATCTCGATGCCGAGCGCCTCCAGCTTCAGGCGCGCCACCTCGTCGTCGATCTCCGCCGGCACGGCGAGCACGCCGGGCTGCAGGCTGCCGGCTTGCGCCACGAGATACTCGACGCAGAGCGCCTGGGCGGCGAACGACACGTCCATCACCGACGCCGGATGGCCCTCGCCCGCCGCGAGGTTCACCACACGGCCCTGTGCGAGCAGGTTCAGGCGGCGGCCGTCGGCGAGCTTGTGCTCCTCCACGAGCGGCAGCGCCTCGCGGCGGCCGCCCACGGCGAGCGCGCGCAGATCCTCGAGCTTTATCTCCACGTCGAAGTGCCCGGCGTTGGCGAGCACGGCGCCGTCCTTCATGCGCTCGAAATGCTCTCCCCGCAAGACGTCGCGTCCCCCGGTGACCGTCACGAACACGTCACCGCGCTGCGCCGCCGCGAGCGCCCCCATCACCTCATAGCCCTCCATGCGCGCCTCGAGCGCCCGCAGGGGGTCGACCTCGCAGACGATCACCGACGCGCCCGCCCCCCGCGCGCGCAGGGCGACTCCGCGCCCGGTCCAGCCGTATCCGAGCACCACCACGGTGCGTCCGGCGAGCAGCAGGTTGGTGGCGCGCAGGATGCCGTCGATGGTGGACTGGCCTGTGCCGAAGCGGTCGTTGAAGGCGCGCTCGGTGCGCGACTCGTTGACCGCGAGCACGGGGCACGCGAGCGCGCCCTGCTCCGCTAGGGCCCGCACGCGAAGCAGGCCCGCGGTGGTCTCCTCGGTGCCGCCGAGCATCGTGGAGGCATGGTCGGGGGCAGACTCGTGGATCGCCCCGATCAGGTCGGCCCCGTCGTCGATGCTCACCAGCGGGGCGCTCCGCACGAGCGTGCTCACGTGAGCCGCGTATTCGCTCGGGCTCTCCGCGCGCGTCGCGAGCACGGTGGCGCCGTGGCGCTCGCGCAGCGCCACCGCCACGTCGTCCTGGGTGGAGAGCGGGTTGGCGGCGCACAGCCCCACCTGCGCGCCGCCCGCGAGCAGGGCGCGCATGAGGTTGGCTGTCTCGGCGGTCACGTGCAGGCACGCCGCGACGCTCACGCCGTCGAGCGGGCGCTCGCGCCCGAAGCGCTCGCGCACCTGCGCGAGCACCGGCATCTGCGAGTCGGCCCACTCGATGCGGGCCTGGCCGCTGTCGGCGTCGGATGAGATCGTCGCTCCCCTTGCCGAGGCAGCGCTCGCCGGGGCGGCCTAGTAGCGATAGTGGTCGGCCTTGTATGGGCCATCGACGGGGACGCCGATGTAGGCGGCCTGCTCCTCGCTGAGCTGTGTGAGCCGCGCGCTGAGCGCATCCAGGTGCAGACGGGCGACCTTCTCGTCGAGGTGCTTGGGGAGCACGTACACGCGCTTCTCGTAGTCGTCGTTCTTGGAGAACAGCTCGATCTGGGCGATGGTTTGGTTGGTGAACGAATTGCTCATCACGAAGCTCGGGTGACCGGTGGCGTTGCCGAGGTTCAGGAGGCGTCCCTCGGAGAGCATGATGATGGCGTGGCCGTCGGGAAACACCCACTCGTCGACCTGCGGCTTGATGTTGATGCGCTCGATGCCCGGCGTCTTTGCGAGGCCGGCGATGTCGATCTCGTTGTCGAAGTGGCCGATGTTGCCGACGATCGCCTGGTGCTTCATGGTCGCCATGTGCTCGGCGGTGACGATGTCCTTGTTGCCCGTGCAGGTGATGAAGATGTCGCCCGTGGCGACCACTTCGTCGAGCGTCCTCACCTCGTAGCCCTGCATCGCGGCCTGCAGCGCGCAGATGGGGTCGATCTCGGTGATCACCACGCGCGCGCCCTGTCCGCGCAGCGATTCCGCGCAGCCCTTGCCCACGTCGCCGAAGCCGCACACGACGGCCATCTTGCCGCCGATCATCACGTCGGTGGCGCGGTTGATGCCGTCTATCAGCGAGTGGCGGCAGCCGTAGAGGTTGTCGAACTTCGACTTCGTGACCGAGTCGTTGACGTTGATGGCGGGGAACAGCAGCTCGCCGGTGTCCACCATCTGGTAGAGCCGGTGCACGCCGGTGGTGGTCTCCTCGGTCACGCCCTTGATGCCCTGTCCGATCTTCGTCCAGCGTTGGGGGTCTTCGCCGAGCGAGCGCTGAAGCAGCGAAAGCACGACCTGGAACTCCTCGGACTCCGATGATCCGGTCCCACCCACCCCCGGCACGGCGCCGGCCTGCTCGAACTCGGTTCCCTTGTGCACGAGCAGCGTCGCGTCGCCACCGTCGTCGAGGATCATGTTCGGCCCCGCCGCACCGTGCGTACCGTCCTCACCCGGCCAGCGAAGCGCCTTCTCGGTGCAGCGCCAGTACTCCTCGAGCGTCTCGCCCTTCCAGGCGAACACGGGCACCCCGCGCGGGTCCTCGGGCGTGCCGTCGGGACCCACCGCCACGGCGGCGGCGGCGTGATCCTGGGTGGAGAAGATGTTGCAGCTGCACCAGCGCACCTGCGCGCCGAGCGACGTGAGCGTCTCGATGAGGACCGCCGTTTGGATCGTCATGTGCAGCGAACCGGTGATCCGTGCGCCCGCCAGCGGCTGGGCGGCCGCGTACTCGCGACGAATCGCCATCAGGCCCGGCATCTCGTGCTCGGCGAGCGTGATCTCCTTGCGCCCGAAGTCGGTGAGCGAGAGGTCGGCGACCTCAAAGGCGGCGTCGGTGAGCGTTGCGGTGGGGGTCATGCGATCTCCATGGTCGTCGTGGGGGATTGGTGCTTGGCGGGGTGCTGCGCGCCGGCGGGGGACCTCTGCGCCCGGGAGTGCCGAGGCGCGGACGGGGGCTCTGCCGGCGCGGCGCCCGCCGTCACGAGCAGCCGCTGGTGCTTTTCCTGCTCGAAGCGCAGCCAGTCTGCGGGGCTCACGTCCTTGGGGCGAGCCGGCTCGGCGGCGAGCCACCGCTCGATCGCCCCGCGCGCGCGCAGGTCCTGCTCGAGGCGCAGCGCGAAGCCCACCTCGCCGAGGTCGAGGCCCTGCTCGTCGAGCAGCTCGCGTAAGCTGCTCAACCGCTGCAGCTCGGCTGGACCGTAGAGCCGGTAGCCGGAGCCCGAGCGGCGCGGCTGTACGAGCCCGATGGTCTCGATGTAGCGCAGCATCCGCGCCGACCAGCCGGTGGTCTCGGCTGCCTCGTTGATCGTCAGGGCATCGACGGCCGCAGTCTGCATCGAGCAGACCTTATCACGACCGTGTCAAGGTTATCCCGTCGCGAGGTCGGCCTTGAGCTGCTCGATGAGCTTCACCGGCCCCGGATCGACCCCGCGCAGCGTGGCGAGATAGATCGACACGAGGTCGCCGAGCAGCACGAGCGAGATGATGCGCTCGATCGTGGTCTGCCCGCGCGTCTCCAGGCGAAAGCTCGCCGAGGCGTTGCCCGCGATGAGCTTCTCCGTCAAATCGATGCGCTCCTTCACGCGCGGGTGGGCGTCGGAGTCGTCGAGGAACACCGCCGAGAAGCGGCCGACGTCACGGGCCCCCTCCCAGCCCTCCAGCTCGTTGTGGTCGAGCTCGGGCAGCTCGTGGGCGAAGGCGGGCTGCTTGGAGTTCTCGTTGATCTGGGTCTTCCAGCGGTAGGCGATCGGGACGGTGAGCCCCGCGCCGGCGATCACGGGCGCGGTGCCGAGCAGTCCGCGGGCGGTCACCTTGGCGAGCGAGTCCTCGGGGGCGTCGGGGCCCCACTCGGCGACGAGCTGCTCGGTATGGGACGCCGCCACGTCGATCTCGGAGGTGAGCCGCGGACCGGCGCCGCACAGCGCCGCCACCTCGAGCGCCGCGACCGTCATGTACGCCACGGCGGCGCGCGGCTGGAAACCGCCCGGGAGCGGGATCACGGGGACGCCGTCCTCGCGCGCCATCGCCGCGAGGCGCCCGCCGGTGGTGACCACCACGCGCCGAGCGCCGAGCGCCCCGGCGGACTCGTAGCAGGCGAGCGTCTCCTCGGTGTCGCCGGAGTAGCTCGCGCAGAGCACCGTCGTCTCAGGGGTGGTCCACGGCGGAAGGCCGTAGGCGCGCGTCACGAAGATCGGTCGCGACGCGTGATCGCCGAGCGCCGCGCGCGCGAGCGCGCCGCCTATCGCCGAGCCGCCCATGCCGGCCACGACCAGACCGGCGGGCGTGTCCCACTCGGCCATAATCGCCGACTCCACCCGCCACAGCGCGTCGCGCAGGTGCTCGGGCAGGGACAGCACGTCGCTGCACTGACCGGAGGCGTCCACGCGGGCGATCGCCTCACGCGAGAGCGCGTCGGTCGTCGGTATGGCAGCGGCGCCGCCTTCGCTCATGTGTGTGCTCGTTTCCTTAGAACTTGATCGCGCCGTCCGGCAGCGTGACGCCAGGAAAGATACGCACGCCCCCGGCAATCACGTTGTCCGCCCCCACGGTGACCCCCTCGCCGAGCACCGCGCCCTCGAGGATGTGGGTGTTGGCGCCCACGCGACACCCGGCCGCCACGATGCAGTCGCGCAGGGTGCAGTTCTCGCCGATGTCGGTGCCGTTGAGGATCACCGCGCGCTCGACGGTGGTGCCGGCGCCGATGCGCACGTCGTGGCCGAGCACCACGAGGCTGCCGACGTGCGCGCCCTCGGCGACCGTTGCGCCCGACTCGATCACCGCCGGCGGGATCGCGCGTCCGAGCACATGGGCGCCCTCGGCGACCGCCATGTAGCCGTCGCCCAGGCGCGCGCGCACAGCCGTGTGGACGTTGCCCTCGAGGATGTCGAACGTGCCCTGCAGGTAGCGGGCGGGGGTACCGATGTCGAGCCAGTAGCTCTCCGACGGGTACCCGTACAGGCCGGCGCCCACCAGCGAAGGCCACACCTCCCGCTCGATCGACACGTTGCGCCCGGGGGGCACCATGTCCAGGATGTCACGCTCGAGCACGTAGGCTCCGGCGCTGATCAGGTTCGTGTCAATCATGTCGGAGCTCGGCTTCTCGACGAAGTCCCGTACGGCGCGGTCGTCCTGGAGGTGCACGAGTCCGTACGCGCTTGGGTCCTCCACCGGGACGAGCGCGAGCGTCGCCCTGGCGCCGGTGCGCTCGTGCTGGGCGATCTGCTCGGAGAGGTCGATGTCGGTGAGCACGTCCCCGTTGAGCATCAGGAAGCGCTCGTCGAGCATCGACTCGGCGAACTTCAGGGCGCCCGCCGTGCCGCGCGGGTCGGGCTCCTCGACGAAGCGCAGTCTGATGCCGTAGCTGGAGCCGTCGCCGAGCACGTTACGCACGCTCGTGGCGAGAAAGCCGCACGACATGATCACGTCGTCGATCCCGTGGGCGCACAGCCACTCGAGCATGAACGAGATGAACGGACGGTCCACGAGCGGCACGACCGGCTTGGGGACCGTGGATGTGAGCGGACGCAGACGGGTGCCCTCGCCGCCCACCAGGATCACCGCCTGCATCGAACTGCTCCCGAGCGTATAGCCGCTCCCGATGGCATACCTCGCGCGCGCGCGAGGTATGCGCTTCGCAACGACACAACCCCGCGCCCGCAGACCTCGCAACGGCTTGCCATCAGCCCCTGCCGATCCCCTCGTAGGTGAGGCCCGCCGCGCGCACAGCGTCGCCGTCGAGCGCGTTGCGCCCGTCGATGACGAGCGTCCCGGCCATATTCTCGGCCACGCGCTTCCAGTCCAGCTGTATGAACTCGGGCCACTCGGTGACGAGAATAACCGCATCGGCATCCGAGAGCGCGTCGAGCGCGGTGTCGGCGTATTCGATCTGCGGCATCAGCGCGCGCGCGGCCCGCTCGGCGATCGGATCGAACGCGCGCACGTGCGCCCCCTCGGCCTGAAGGCGCGCCGCCAGCACCAGCGAGGAGGCGCCTCGCATGTCGTCGGTGTTCGGCTTGAACGCCAGGCCGAGCAACGCCACGCGCCGGCCGGCGAGCTCGCCGAGATGACGTTGCAGCTTGGCCACCACCCTGCGCTTCTGAAGCTCGTTGACCTCGATGACGGCGTTGAGCAGCTGGAAGTGGTAGCCGGAGTTGCCGGCCAGCAGCTTCAGGGCAGAGACGTCCTTGGTGAAGCAGCTTCCCCCATATCCGAGCCCGGCCTGCAGGAACTTGGGTCCAATGCGATCGTCGAGGCCCATCCCGCGCGCCACCTCCACCACGTCGGCCCCCACCTCCTCGCAGACGTTGGCGATCTCGTTGATGAACGAGATCTTCGTCGCCAGGAACGCGTTGGCGGCGAGCTTGATCATCTCGGCGCTCGCCACGTCGGTGCTGAGAAGCCGAGCGCCGAGGGGCTCATAGAGCCTCACGACGGCATCCTGCGCCCAGTCGCCGTTCCCGCCCACCACCACGCGGTCGGGGTGCAGGAAGTCCTCTACGGCGGAGCCCTCCTTGAGGAACTCGGGGCAGGACACGTAGCTGAAGCCCGACTTGCCGCGTTCGGAGAAGATGCGCTTGATGGCGGCGCCCGTGCCGCACGGAACGGTGGACTTCATGACGAGCGCGTGGCCGTCGGGCGTGGGCATCGAATCGACCACGGCATGCACAGCCGAGAGGTCCGCGTCGCCCGAGTGCGTGGGCGGGGTGCCGACCGCGATGAACAGCAGCCGCGCGTGCTCGAGCGCCCGCGCGTGCTCGGTCGAGAAGTGCAGGCGCTCGCGGTTGCGGGCCATCATCTCCTGCAGACCCGGCTCGTAGATCGGGATCTCGCCGCGCTCGAGACGCTCGATCTTGGCGGCGTCGACGTCCACGCACCACACGTCGCTGCCGAGCTCGGCAAAGCCGACGGCGGTGACGAGCCCGACGTAGCCGGTGCCGATCACCCCGATCGGTTCGCGCTCAGCGGTCATCTCTGCTCGTATCAGTCGATCGCGGCGGGCGGTTCATGAAGCAGCGAAGGCTAGCCGGTGGTCGTGGCGGGAGTCGTGACCGGGATGGGACGCGGCTCGCCAGGGTTCCTACTGACCCTCAGCTTCCAACCGTCAGGAACGCCTCGTAGCGCTTGACGTCGCGTAGCGCGCGCGCCTTCTCCTCGCTGCCTCCGAGCGCGCGCTCGGCCGCCGCGCGGGCGTCGGCGAGCCGCGTCTCGAACGTCGGACGGTCGAGCGCGTCGGGGGCGATCGCCTCCTCGACGAGCAGCAGCGCGCGGTTCTCGGCGAACTGGAGGTAGCCCTCGGCCTGCGCGAAGCGCACGATCTCAGACTCCGAGCGGTAGAGGCGCAGCTCGGTGGGCTCCAGCTGGGCGAGCAGCGGCGCATGGTTGGCGAGCACGCCGATCGAGCCCACGGAGGTGCGCGTGGAGAGCATCTCGATCTCCTCGCTGAACACCTCCCCCTCCGGGGTGAGCACTTCGACCGGGAATTTGGTGCGGGCCATCAGCGCGACTCCCCGTGAGTTGCATGTGCTCTATTTTGAAATTTTGCCATTGTATATACGGTATGTAGTCACTATCGCAAAATTTCAAAAACGGACAACAACAACACCTGCCGAGCGGACCCAAAATCATTTTGTTGTTGACAGCGGCGCATGCGCCGCTGTCCCGGACGGCACATGTGCCGTCCGGCGGGGCCGCACATGTGCGGCCCCGTCATGGCAGGCATTGAAGACTTAATTTTTGTCGGCATCGGCCACCACGTCGTCGATGGTGCCCTTCAAGAAGAAGGCGCTCTCGGGCACGTCGTCGTGCTTGCCCTCGATGATCTCGTCGAAGCCGCGAATCGTCTCGGCGATCGGCACGTACTTGCCGGGCGTGCCCGTGAACGCCTCCGCGACGTTGAACGGCTGTGAGAGGAAGCGCTCGATCTTGCGCGCGCGCTGCACCGTGAGCTTGTCCTCGTCTGAGAGCTCGTCGATGCCGAGGATCGCGATGATGTCCTGCAGCTCCTTGTAGCGCTGCAAAATCTCCTTGACGCGGTTGGCCACCCTGAAGTGGTCGTCGCCGAGGATGTCGGCCTTCAGGATCGTTGAGGTGGAGTCCAGCGGGTCTACCGCCGGGTAGATGCCCTTCTCGGAGATCGCCCTTGAGAGCACGGTCGTGGCGTTCAGGTGGGCGAACACCGACGCCGGCGCCGGATCGGTGAGGTCGTCGGCGGGCACGTAGATCGCCTGCACGGAGGTCACCGAGCCCTGGCGGGTCGAGGTGATGCGCTCCTGCAGCTGGCCCATCTCGGTCTCGAGCGTCGGCTGGTAGCCCACCTGGGAGGGCATCCGTCCGAGCAGCGCCGACACCTCGGAGCCGGCCTGAACGAAGCGGAAGATGTTGTCCACGAACAGCAGCACGTCCTGACCCTGGTCGCGGAAGTACTCCGCCATCGTGAGCCCCGACAGCGCCACGCGCATACGCGCTCCGGGCGGCTCGTTCATCTGACCGAACACGAGCATCGTCTTGTCGATGACGCCCGACTCCTTCATCTCGGTCCACAGGTCGTTGCCCTCACGCGAGCGCTCGCCCACGCCGCAGAACGCCGACAGCCCGCCGTGCTCCTTGGCGAGGTTGTGGATGAGCTCCTGGATGAGCACGGTCTTGCCCACGCCCGCGCCGCCGAACAGCCCGACCTTGCCGCCCTTCGCGTAAGGCGCGAGCAGGTCGATCACCTTGATGCCCGTCTCGAACATCTCGGTCGTGGGGGTCAGGTCCTCCACCTTCGGCGCCACCTGGTGGATCCCGCGGCGGGGCGTGTCGAGGGGCAGCTGCTCGCCGAGGTCGATCGTCTCACCGAGCAGGTTGAAGATGCGCCCAAGCGTGGCCTCGCCCACGGGCACCGTGATGGGGCCGCCCGTGTCGATCGCCTCGGCGCCGCGCGCCAATCCATCGGTCGTGTCCATCGCGACCACGCGCACACGGTCGTCGCCGAGATGCTGCTGAACCTCGCACACCAACACGTCGCCGCCCGACTCTGGGCTGATGCCCTCGGCCTCCTCTTCCGCGGCGGCCTTGGGACGGGCGATCGTGATCGCGTGGTTGATCTCGGGCAGCTTGTCGGGGAACACGACGTCGAGCACGACGCCCTGGATCTCCTCGATGCGCCCCACATTGCGCGCTCCTACCTCTGCGGCGGGCGCTTCCTGGGTTGTCGGCTTTGTGGCGATGCTGGCGTCCATTTCTCTTTCGTTCTCCTAGGTTCTATCTAAGTTCGTTAGTAGTCAAAGCCCGTCTGGGGTGGCGATGGGCAAGCCAGACAAGGACGCAGGGAGCGAAGTGTGCTCTGCACACGTGCTGGCCGATCGGAGATCCCATCGATCTCCGATCGGTAGGACGCAGTATGGCGCCGCTCAGCGTCACGCCAGACCCTCCGCACCTGCCACCACCTCCATAATCTCCTGGGTGATCTCCGCCTGGCGGGCTCGGTTCATCTGAAGCGTGTATTCCTCGATCAGCGTGCCCGCGTTCTCCGACGCGTTGCGCATCGCAGTCATCTGGGCGCCGAAGAAGCCCGCGGTTGACTCGATCAGGGCACGGTAGATCGAGATCTCCACGTAGTCGGGCACCAACCGCTTGAGGATCTCCTCGGGGCCCGGCTCGTACTCGACGAGCGCGCTTGGCCCATGCTTGGAGGAGTCCCCTGAGGCGGCCTCCTCGAACACCGACTGCGAGAGCGGCAGCAGGGTCTCGCGCGTGACGTGCTGGGTGAGCGGGGAGACATACGCGTTGTAGAGGATCTCCACGCGGTCCAGGCGCCCATCCACGTAGGCGGTCATCAGGTCGTCGGCGATCCCACGCGCGTCGGCGTATGCGGGGCGGTCCGAGAAGCCCGTGTAGCTGCCGCTCAGCTCGCGTCCGCGGAACGTCAGCGAGGAGACCCCGCGGCGGCCGGTCGCATACCACACGCTCTGCAACCCCTCTTCGGCGAGCTCCGAGCCCGCGCGCACGCCGGCCCTGATGATCTGCGAGTTGAAGGCCCCCGCCAAGCCGCGATCGCCGGTGACGAGCAGCAGGCCCACGTTCTCCACCTTCTCGTGCTCCGCCAGCAGCGGGAAGGAGCCCGCCTCTGCGCCGGCCGCGGCGGCGGCCTGATGCGTCATCCGCCGGATCGCCTCCGCGTAAGGGCGCAGCCTGGAGATGCGCTGCTCGGCGCGGCGCAGCCGCGCGGCGGCGACCATCTCCATCGCACGGGTGATCTTCTGGATGTTCTTGACCGAGGCGATTCGGTTCTTGACGTCGCGCTGGGAAGCCATAGCTAAACGGCGGCGGTCTCCTCGAGCGGGAGGCCCTCCTCGTCGAGGTCGTAGCCGAAGTCGCGCGCGAAGGTCTCGACGGCGTCGTGAACGCCCTTCTGGGTCTCCTGCGACCAGTCGCCCCCGGCGATCTTCGTGCGCAGCTCGCCGTGTTCGGCGTGGCAGCGTTCGGTGAGCTCGGCCAGGAACTCGGGAACGCGCGCTGCGAGGATGCGGTCGAGGAAGCCGCTCGTGGCGGCGTATATCTGGATCGTCTGATCCTCCACCGGCAGCGGCGCGCGCTCGTGCTGGTTGAGCGTCTTCACCAGGCGCTCTCCTCGCGCGAGCGTGCGCTGGGTGTCGGCGTCGAGATCGGACCCGAACTGGGCGAACGCCTCGAGGTCGCGGTACTGGGAGAGCTCGAGCTTGATCCTGCCCGCCACCTTCTTCATCGGCGCGATCTGCGCGTCGCCGCCGACGCGCGACACTGAGATGCCGACGTTGATCGCCGGGCGCACCCCCGAGTTGAACAGCTTCGGCTCGAGGAAGATCTGGCCGTCGGTGATCGAGATCACGTTCGTGGGGATGTACGCGGACACGTCGCCCGCCTGCGTCTCGATCACCGGCAGCGCCGTCAGCGAGCCTCCGCCGAGCTCGTCGTTGAGCTTGACCGCGCGCTCGAGCAGGCGCGAGTGCAGGTAGAACACGTCGCCCGGGTAGGCCTCGCGCCCCGGCGGGCGGCGCAGCAGCAGCGACATCTGCCGGTAGGCGTAGGCGTGCTTGGTCAGGTCGTCGTACACGCACAGCGCGTGGCGCCCGTTGTAGAGGAAGTACTCGCCCATCGCGCAGCCCGCATAGGGCGCCATGAACTTGATCGGGGCGGCCTCGTCGGCGGAGGCGGCGACGATGATCGTGTTGTCCAGCGCCCCCGCTTCGTCGAGCGTCTGGGCGAGCGCCACCACGGTGGACATGCGCTGGCCGATCGCCACATACACGGACACCACACCGGTGTCGCGGTTGTTGATGATCGTGTCGAGCGCGATCGCGGTCTTGCCGGTCTGGCGGTCGCCGATGATCAGCTCGCGCTGGCCGCGGCCGATCGGGATCATCGCGTCGATCGCCTTCAGGCCGGTCTGCATCGGCTCCTTGACTTTCTGGCGCTGCACCACGCCGGGCGCCTTGAACTCGGCGGGACGCATCTCGGTGGTGGCCACCTCGCCCTTGCCGTCGAGCGGACGTCCGAGCGGATCGACGATACGCCCGAGCAGCGCCTCGCCGACGGGGATCTCCAGCAGCCGTCCGGTGCGCTTGACGGTGTCTCCCTCGGAGATGCGCTGCCAGTCGCCGAACAGCACCGCGCCGACATTGTCGGACTCGAGGTTCAGCGCGAGGCCTGTGACGCCGTGGGGCAGCTCGAGCATCTCGAAGGACATGCAGTTCTCCAAGCCGTGCAGGCGCGCGATGCCGTCCGCAACGGACAGCACGGTGCCCACCTCGGTGAGCTCGGCCTGCCCGGCGCCGAGCCCCTCGATGCGGCTCTTGAGGATGCTTGTGATCTCGTCTGGATTGATCTGCATGTCTTTCCTAAGGGTTCGTGGTCGAAAGGCCGAGTTGCGTCGTCGAAGGCCGAGATTTCGTGGTCGAAGGCGGGACGGGCCGCTCAGGCGGCTCCCTGAGCGACCTGCGTGCGCAGCTGCTCGAGGCGATTGCGGATGGAGGCGTCGAGGATCGAGTTGCCCACCTGCACGACGATGCCGCCGAGGATGTCGGGCTCGACATGGGTGGTGAGCGTGACGGTCTGCCCGGTGCGCTCGCCGATGCGCGCGCCCAGGTCTGCGATGGTGCGCTGGTCGAGCTCGACGGCGCTCGTGAGCACGACCGGCAATAGCCTGTTCTCCCGCTCCCACAGGCGGTCGTACTCGCGGCGGATGCGGATGATCACCGGCATGCGGTGGTTCTCGATGAGCAGCTCCAGGAAGTTGAGCAGCTGCTCGTCGGCGCCGTCGAGGACCTTCGCGAGCGCCGCCTGCTTCTCGCTGGTGGAGAAGTAGGGCGAGAAGAAGAACAGCCCCAGATCGCGGTTCTGCTCGAGTGCGTCGGCAAGCTGCCCGAGCTGCTCGCGCAGCAAATCGAGCTTGCCCTGCTCGCGGGCGACCTCGAACAGGGAGCGGCCGTATACCCGGGCGAGCCCCTCCATCAGTTCTCGCTCGCCCCGGATGAGATGCCGGAGAAGTCGAGCTCGCCGAGCGCCTCCTCGACGAGGCGTCGCTGGTCGGAGCTGTCGAGCACCTTGCGCGTCACCTTCTCGGTGGCGAGCACCGTCAGGTCGGCGACCTCCTTGCGCAGTTCCTGAAGCGCGCGGGCGGTCGCCGCCTCGATGTCGCGTGCCGCGCGGGCCGATGCCTCGACCGCCAGCTCGCGTGCATGCTCCTTGGACTCGCGCTCATGCGTCTCGGCAGCCTGACGGGCGCGCTGCACGATCTCGTCCGACTGCCCACGCGCCTCGGCCAGCCGCTCGCGGTATTCGCCGAGCAGCTTCTCGGCTTCCTCGCGCGTGCGCTGGGCGCTGTCGATCGAGTCTTCGATCGCTTTCTGGCGCTTCTCGAGCGCCTCTGAGATACGCGGGAACACGAGCCGCGAGAGCAATGCGACCGTGATCCCGAACGCCACGAGCGTCCACAGCATCACGCCCACGTTGGGCGACACGAGGAAGTTGCCGCCGCTGGATGCGGCGAGGGTGGACGGAGTCATCGGTTAGCCCAGGAAGAACGCGATCAGGCCGAAGATGAAGGCGTAGAACACGATCGCCTCGGTGAGCGCGAAGCCCAGCCACTGGATCGATGTGATCTCGTCCCGCATCTCGGGTTGACGGGTGATCGCCTCGATCACCTTGCCGAAGATGTAGCCGACGCCCACGCCTGGGCCGATCGTGCCGAGGCCGGCGCCCACACCGAGGGCGATGGCCTTGATCGACTTGGCCATTTCGGCGCTGCCTTCTGTCGCTGCGATTACAAAATGCACGAACGCTCCTTGTTGATCAGTGAGCCTCGGCGACCGCGCCGCCGAGGTAGATGGCCGTGAGGGTGGCGAAGATGAATGCTTGCAGTCCCGCGATCAGGACCACCTCGAAGATGAAGAACAGCGTGGCAACGATCAGCGTGAGTGGGCCGAGCGCTGCCACCCCCACGAGCACCACCAATCCTCCACCCATGAACAGGATCAGCAGGTGCCCGGCGAGCATGTTGGCAAACAACCTGACCGACAGCGAGATGATGCGCACGAAGTGCGAGATCGTCTCGATCCCGAACACGAACGGCACCATGAACGCGCGTGCCGGCACGTCGTCCATCCCGGCCGGCAGCCAGCTTTTCAAGTAGCCCGCGAAGCCCTTGCTCCTGATGCCCACGGCGTGGTAGCTCACCCACACCATCAGCGAGAGCACCAGCGTCACCGAGATGTTGGCGGTGGCGGCATAGATCTGGAAGGCGGGGATGTGGGCGCCGAAGATGTTCACCGTCTCGCCACTGTTGACCGGCAGGGGCAGGTAGCCGATGAGGTTGGAGTAGAGGATGAAAAGGAACAGCGAGCCGATGAACGGGAACCACCTGAGCGCCATCTCGCGCTCGATGTTGTTGGGGCCGGCGATGTTGTCGCGCATCACGCCCCACACCACCTCGACGGCCGTTTGCACCTTGTTGGGGCGCTCCTGCATGCGGCGCGCCACGTACACCATCGTCGACGCGGTCAACCCGCAGGCGAGCAGCAGGTAGAGCACCGCCTTGTTGACCGACAGGTTCAGGCCACCGGCGTGGATCGAGATCCAGTCGTCGAGCTTGAACTCGTTCTGCGGCTGGTAGGAGGTGTTCATCCCGTGCGAGCCCGTGAGCGCGAACAGGGCGATCATCACGGCGAGCAGAAGCACGAACGCGAGCAGCCCCTTTGTGCGACCACTCATCGCGGCTCACCGCCCGTCGGCAGCGAGCCCGCGGAGCGGCTCGGCGTGCGGGCGGCGCCCGCTGTGGAGGGAGCGGACGCTCCGACGGCGCCGCCGGTCGTGCGCGCTGCCGCGGCAGCGTCCGTTTCAAACGGGCGCGTGATCATGCGCACGGTGAAATAGATCGTGAACAGCGCGACCACCAGCACCGCGGCGGCGAGCCCCGCTTCGTTGTCGCTCAAGCCGACGAGGAACACCGCGATGGCCACGAGCCAGCCGCGCGCGATCATCGACCCGGCGAGCAGCCCCACGACCGTGCGCGGATCCTTCGAGGCGCTCGCGCGGCGGTCGACATACTCCTGCAATCCCCGCTGGGCGACCCATGCGCCGCCTCCCACGCCCCACCCGGCCAGGGGCAGCCCTGCCGCCAGGAAGACGGGCAGCGCGAGCGCGACCAGGAGCAGGTCGAGGTAGCGAAGCAACGTCATGTGGTCGCGGCAAAGCGTTTGGTGGTAGCGAGATCGAGCATGGTGTGTGGGGCCACCCTACAGACGCGAAAGCCCGCTCGCCTTTCGCGGCGGACCCTTGACTCCCCTCAGAGCGCGTCTTCAGAAGCCGCCGCGAGTCTACCTGTTCTGCGACTTAGTAACAACTTTGTGACATGCGATACGGACGCGAGTCGCACGAGCGCGAGCGCCGCCGCGAACGTCGCGACGCCGGCGAGCACGTCGAGCAGGTAGTGATTGCCGGTGGCGAGCACCGCGAAGGTCGTCAGGCATGGGTAGAGCAGCGCGAGCACGCGCACCCACGCGCGCGGGGACAGCCGCCAGAGCACGAGCGCGCACCACACGGCCCACGCGATGTGAAGCGAGGGCATCGCGCCGAACTGATCGGCGTCGGCGGCGAGGCTTCCCGTGTGCCACGAGCCGACCGTGTGGGTGGAGGCCACCACGTCGGCGAATCCGCTCGAGGAGAGCATCCGCGGCGGCGCCACCGGGTAGCGCCAGAACACGAGCAGCCCGAGCAGGTTGATCGCCACGAGCGAGTTCCGCAGCGGCCCGTAGAGCTCGGCGCGCCTCCACCACAACCACCCGAGCAGCCCGAGCGTGACCACGAAGTGGGCGTTGTCGTAGTAGTAGGAGGAAACCGCCCCAAGCGTGTGATGGGCGGCGAGCCAGCGGTTCAGAGAGAGCTCGGGGTCGAGGCGCAGCGACTGCTCGAAGCTCAGGATGGAGCGCCCGTGGGCGAGCGCCACCGCTTCGCGCGCGGGAGCGAGGTTGGTGACCATGTCGTACACCCACGCCAGCCACACCACCACGAGCAGCTCCCCCCACCAGCGGGCGCGCGCAGCCGACTTCTCGTGTGTGCCCGAAGTGGTCAAGCAGGCGATGTTATCCAGCGGTGAACGGCCGCGGCCACTAGAGGCTTGACGTGGGTTGGACGTCTATTTGTGGAGGACTGGCCGAAGATAAAGGAGGGGAGGTCAATACACTATTTTGAGATTTTACCATTATAGATACATTTTGTGTATACTATCGCAAAATTTCAAAATAGAACATCCACATCTCCCCCCTCAGGTTCCTCCGAACACCATTCTGAGCCTTCAGGGAAACCCACATCAAGCTTCTCAGGGAAAGACCGCTTGCAGGCCGCGCTCGGCGAGGGTGTCGAGCACGCGTGGCAGCGCGAGCGCTGTGCGCCGCCACGAGCCGGGGGCGCCGTAGTCGTCGGCGTCGTGGAGCAACAGCACCGAGCCCTCCCCCGCACCGGTCGTCAGGCGGGCGGCGATCGACTCGGGCGTGGCGCGCGCCTCCCAGTCTCGTCCCCAATGGGTCCACAGCAGCGTGCGCCGGCCCGCGCGACGGGCGAGCCGCAGAGCTGTGGCGTTGAGGATCCCGTAGGGCGGGCGGTACAGCGCGGGCGAGATCCCGGTGGCGTCCTCGATGGCCACCCCCGCGCGCGCGAGGTCCTCGCGGACCTGCCACGGAGCGAGGCGCAACAGGTTGCGATGGCGGTGGCAGTGCAGGCCGACCTCGTGGCCGGCCGCCACGATCTCCGCGGCGAGCGTCGGCGAGCGCAGGACCTGCTCGCCGACGAGGAAGAAGGTCGCGCGCGCCCCGTGGCTCGCGAGCGCCTCCAGCACCGCGGGCGTCCCCTGGGGATGCGGGCCGTCGTCGAATGTGAGCGCCCAGCCGGCGCCCGTGGCCGTGCGATCCTCTACACCGAGCGACTCGCGCAGCGCGCGAGAGTAGAAGGCTAGCGCCGGCAGCACGTAGCCGGCCATCGCCACGCGCGCCACCGCGCCGGCCATCGCGCCAGCTCCCGCACCCGAGCCCCCACCGGGGCCAGCTCCCCCACCCCGGCCAGCGCCCGCGCCCGCGCCGAGGGGACCGGCATCCGCGCCGGCAAGCGGACTGGCGGGGCTGCGATGATCGTTAGCTGACATGGAACTCATCCTGGGAATCGCGGCGGCGGTGGCCGCATCGACGTTCTACAGCCTAGGGGTAGCGCTGCAGGCGATGGACGCCAAGCGCACCCCGCACTCCGAGCACCTGCATCCCGCGCTCGCCCTCAACCTGGTGAGGCGGACGCGGTGGCTGGCGGGCACCGGCCTGTCGATGCTCGGCTGGCCGCTGCAAGTGGTGGCGCTGCTGCTCGCTCCGCTGGTGGTGGTCCAGCCGACGCTCGCGGTGGGCCTGCTCGTGCTCCTGTTCTTCGGCCGGCGAATGCTGAGCGAGCACGCCGGCCGGCGCGAGCATCTGGCGATCGGGGCGATCGTGCTCGGCGTGGCGGGCACGGCGCTGTGCGCGCCGGCGCGCACCACCACCCACACGAGCAACCTCACCGTGACGCTCGTGCTCGTGGGACTCGGGGTGCTCACGCTGCTCCCCTACGCCGTCAACCGCGTGCGCCGGCCGGCCGCGTCGCTGACGATGATCGGCGCGGGACTCGGCTTCGCTTGGAGCGGAGTCGCCACGAAGCTCGCCTCCGACGATCTCTCCCGCGGGGCCCTCGCGCTCGCGGCGGCATGGGGCATCTCGACCGCCGGAGCCTCCGCGGTGGGCGCGCTCAGCGAGATGAGCGCCCTGCAGATGCGTCCCGCGATCCTCGTGGCGCCGGTGGTGTTCGTGACTCAGACGGTGGTGCCGGTGGTGCTCGCGCCGCTGTTGCTCGGCGAAAGCTTCAGCTCCACCCCGCTCGGCGGGGTACCGCTCACCATCTCCCTCGCCGTGCTCGTCGTCGGCGCCGCCGCGCTGGCGCGCTCGCCGCTGCTGCTCGCCTTGATGGAAGGGGAGGTCGTGAGCGAGCCGAGCGGCTCCACCGACAGCCCGTCGGAGCGCAGCCACGAGACGATCCGCTCCAGACCCGCCAGCGAGGAGGCCGAGCCCGCGACCGACACGACGAGCACGTCCCCGGCGCGCATGGGACGCTGAGGGAGTGGCCCGGCGGCATTGATGCGCAGGGCGCCCGCCACCGGGATGGCGCCTGTGCTGCGGGCGAGCACGAGCTGGCCGACGGTCAGGCCGTTGGGCGGCTGCAGGAAATAGAAGCGATGACGCAAGCCGAGCGCGCGGGCCTGGGAGCGCAGCGTCCCGCGCGTGCGCATCCACCGAAACGGCGAGCCGGAATGTGGCACCTCGGGCACGAGTTCGTCGTGCAGCGAGCGCAGGTCGGCGATCGTGGTGGACACGTCGGCGCCGTTGTCGGCAAACGACGCGTGAATACCCGCGCCCGCGAGCTCGGAGGCGATCAGCGTGACCTCGCCCGCGGGCACACGCACCACGAGCCCCACGTCGGGCTTGGTGGTGCTCACGCGCTTGAGCGGATGCACACCGAGGAACAGGCCCGCGAACGCGGTCACCTCGTCGGTGGACATCAGCCACGTGCTGACCCCGAGCAGCAGCACGAGCTGCGTGACGAACGCCGCCATGCGCAGGCGCCACAGCGGGATCGGGCGCACCCTGTGGGGCGCGTCGAGCACGAGATCAACCGCGGTGGGGTCGAGTTGGGGGTCGGACCCGGAGGACTGCAACCCGGGCGACGGCTCGGGCAGGTCAGCGGGCAGGGCGAGTAGTCGCGAGGACCCGGACGACGCGGCGGGCGCCTCAGCACCGTGCGAGGACGTGGGCGAACCAGCGGACGCACCAACACCGTGCGGCCCGAAGGGCGCGTCGGCGAAGTCAGGCGCGGCGAGCATGTTCTGGCCGGCGACCGCGAGCAGCCCTTCGCGCGGGTGCGTGGCGCGTCCACTCAGAGTGTGGTGCTCGGCAAAGCTCGCCCGCACCTGCTCGCGCAGCTCGCGCGTGTCGTTGGCGAGGCGCAGCAGCCCGAGGTCAGCCATCGCGCGAGTGTTCAAGCGCGCGTGGCCCACGGGCAGGCCGTAGGAGACCACAGGCGTACCGGTGGCCTTTGCCTCCAGACACGTCACTCCGCCGGTGGAGTGCACGAGCGTGTCGGCCGCCGCAAGGATCTCGGGCATGCGCTCGGTGAAGTCGTACACGTGCATGCGGGGCTCGCCCGCGAAGTCCTCGGAGAGCCGCTCGCAAAGCTGCTCGTTACGTCCTGCGAGACACACGATCGCGGTGACATCCGGGATGCTCGCGATCGCCCGTACGGCGCCCTCGATGTCGCCCACTCCCCAGCCGCCACCGGAGACCACCACCATGCGACCCTCCTCAGGCAGGCCCAGCGCGCGGCGCGACTCGCCCTGGGTGCGCTCGTCGAGGAACTCGGAGGAGATCAGCGGACGCACCAGGCGCGCGCTGCCCTCCCCCGCGATGCGCTCGACGGGATGCAGCGACTCCCCGTACATGACCAGGTGCGTGTCGATGCCCGGCTGCGCCCAGAAGAACAAGCCGGTCAGGTCGGTGATGGTCGCCACCGTCGGGCAGCGCACCACCTGCGTGCGGCGCAGACGAGCGAGCACCACCGTGACCGCGGGATAGGTGGACACGACGACGTCGGGATCGTGCTCGGCGATGCGCCGCGCGAGTGGACGCGAGCCGAACAGGCACAGCAGCCTGCGCGCGAGCGCGCGCACCGGGGCGACGCGCTCCAGCAGCCCATAGACAACCGTGTAGGTCCACGGGAAGAAGCGCAGCTGGACGCGATAGCCGTCCTCGACGACCGGCTGCAACAGCGGCCCCATCGCGGCGAGCCCGTCGATCACCGTGACCTCGGCCGGTTCCGGCGAGCTTTCGATCTGCCGGGCGAGCGCGCGCGCGGCGGCCGCGTGGCCCTCCCCCACGTCGGCGGAGAGGATCAGCACGCGCTTGGGTCCGGGGCGCCGGCGCGATGTGGATGTGCGATGGCGGCGTGGCATACGGTTCAAGCCTGGCCGGTCGAGCGGACGGTGAGGCTCGGCCGCGCGCATGGTTTGGGGACGCTTTCTGAGCGCGGCGACACGCGAAGCGTAGCGGCCGCGGCGCCCCCGTGCACGTCGCGAAAGGCCAGGTTGCCGCTCCGTGCGGCCGTCCGTCGAGCTCGCCGGGAGGATCCCGAGAGGATCGCCTCATGGCAGACGAGCGGCCGGGGCCGTAAGAATGGGCGAATCGAGGAAGCGACTTCCACACTCCGCGGATCGACCGGCGTGGCGGGTTCCACGCAGGTCCAACGCGACGCCAACCCGAACCTAACAAGCGGCGCGGTGCGCGTGCTCGGGGCGCTCGGCCTCGCGGGCGTGGTCGCGAGCGTCTTCGGGGTGGTGGCGGGCGCGGCCGGAACGCCGACGCAGTACGTGCCCGCCCGCAGCGGCGGCTGGCCCGGCTGGCTGTCCGGCCCGCTGCACGGCGTCGGACTCGGGATCGGATCGGCGAGCTTCCAGGCGCTGACGCTCGCCATGTGCGCGAGCTATGCCCTCGTGCTGCTCGCCGCCTCGACGCTCCCGGGCAGGGCGATCGCGGTGGCGATCGCGGCGGCGAACCTATTACTGCTGCTGGGACCGCCGCTCATCTCCCAGGACGTGTTCGGCTACCTGGCGTTCGCGCGCCTCGGAGTGCTGCATGGCCTGGACCCCTACACGCACGTGGCGGCGGAAGCGCCGGTGGACGCGGTGTTCGGATTCATCGGATGGCCGTTCCAGCACTCCCCCTACGGTCCCCTCTTCACGCTCGCCTCCTATCCGCTCGCGCCGCTCGGGCTGGCGGGCGGCTTGTGGGCGCTCAAGGCGATCGCCGTGACGGCGAGCCTCGGGGCGGTTGCGCTGACGGCGAGCGCCGCGAGGAGGATGGGCCGCTCGGCGAAGGCGGCGGCGGTGTTCGTGGGCTTGAACCCGGTACTGCTCGAGCTGGCGGCGGGCGGCGCCCACAACGACACGCTCGTGCTGCTCGTGCTCGCCGGAGCGCTCGCGCTCGCGGCGGGCGGCGCGAGGGCCGGGCGGCGCGCGGAGGCCGGAGGCAACGCGGAGGCCGGGGCAACGCGGGGCCGGGGCAACGCGGGGCCGGGGCAACGCGGGGGCCGGGGGCAACGCGGAGGCCGGGGGCAACGCGGAGGCCGGGGGCAACGCGGAGGCCGGAGGCAACGCGGGGGCGGAGGCGAGAACAGGCACGCAGGGACGCTCCGATCTCCGCGCGGCGGCCGCAGTACTCGTGGCGGGCGTGGGCGTGAAGGCGTCGGCCGGACTGGTGATCCCGTTCGTGGTGCTCGCCCCGGCGGCCTGGCGCGAGCGTGTGCGCGTGGCGGCGAGCGCGGCGGGAGCGCTCGTGCTGCTGGCGATCGTGGCGGCCGCCGGCTTCGGCACGCACGCATTCGGTTTCCTGGGCGCGCTGAACGAGCAGCAGCAGCTGGTGGCCACGCACAGCATCCCCGCCGAGACGGCGCGTTTGGTCGGCCTGAGCGGGGTGCCCGGCTGGTGGCGCCACGCGTTCCTCGCCGCGCTGGCGCTGGTGCTGGCGCTCACCCTCTGGCGCACCGCCCGGGGAGCCGACTGGCGCGCGATGGCGGGCTGGGCGACGCTCGCGCTGCTGCTATCGACCGCCTGGCTGCTGCCCTGGTATGCGATATGGGCGCTCCCCCTGGCCGCCGTCGCCGACAGCCGCCGCCTGCGCGCCGCCACGCTCGCCGTCTGCGCCTACGCGATCCTGATCCACCTGCCGCTCGCCGACCCGCTGCTCAGCCCCGGCAGGCACGTTGCCCACCACGGGGTCGCCGCCCGACGGTGAGCTTGCCTCGGCCGGCGAGGCGGAGTCGATCGGTGAGCCGGCGCCCACCCCACGTGAGCTTGCTTCGGCCGGCGAAGCGGAGTCGATCGGCGAGTGGCCGCCCACCCCACTGTCGCCCCGCGCAGGCGAGTGGACGTCCACGACGGCGTCGTATTCGCCGGTCTCCAAGTGCAGGGCCACGCTGCGCTCGATCTCCGCGGGGGAGGCGTCGGGGCGCAGGCGGCGCACGCGCAGGGCGTCGAGGCGGCGGAACTTGAGGATCTCCAGGACATACACGAGGTAGACGCTGGCGGCGGCGACGAGCAGCGCGAGCCCCACCATGACGAGCAGCCAGCCGGTGTGCAGGTGGCCTTTGTGGTCGGAGTAGGGCACGAAGCGCAATGCGAGCGCGAGTCCGGCGAGCATCAGCGTCCATGCGTACAGGTAGGCGATCGTGCGCCTCGAGGAGAAGCCGATGCGGGCCATGCGATGGTGGAAGTGCTCGCTGTCGGCAGCGTAGATCGGCCGCCTGTACTTCAAGCGCTTGAGCACCACGAAAGTCGTGTCGAGGAAAGGCACCATGAGCAGGATGAGCGGCAGCACGAACGAGATCACGACCGGTGTCTTGACCGCCGCCTCGACCGTCACCACCCCCATCAGCAGACCGAGCAGGTTCGAGCCGCAGTCGCCCATGAAGCTGGAGGCGGGCGGGAAGTTGTGCACCAGGAAGCCGAGCGCCGCGCCGGCGGTGATCGCCGCGAGCACGCCCGGTTCGGCGCGATCGAGGTCGAACGCGATGATCGCCAGCGTGCCGGCGATGATCACACACACGCCCGCGGCCAGCCCGTCGACTCCGTCGGAGAGGTTGACGACGTTCATCATCACCACCAGCCCAACCACCGTGAGCGCGGGCCCGGCGTTCGTGGCGCCCGCTTTGGGGAAGTGGAGCGTGCCAGCGAACGGCAAAGTGATCGCCTTGACGGCGACGCCGTAGTGCACGACGATGACGGCCGCCGCGATCTGGCCCGCCAGCTTCGCGATCGGCGGCAACTCGAAGCGGTCGTCGAGCGCGCCGACGACGACGATGAGCGCCGCGGCGATCAGCACGCCATGCCACATCTGAGAGCTCGAGCCATAGCCCGCCGGCAGGAACGCGAGCACGGCGACGAGCACGCCCGCGAAGATCGCGAGGCCGCCGAGCAGCGGCGTGGCACGGCTGGAGAGCCCGCGCTCGCGCGGCTCGTCCACGGCGCCCACCGCGGCAGCGAGCCGCATCGTGAACGGCGTCAGCACCGCGGTCACGACCGCGGCTGCGAGGAATGCGTAAAGCGCGTCGAGCTCGTTGAGATGCGCCATCGACTCGCGCACAGCATCGCAGGCGCGGGCGTCGGCGGGGACTACGCAGGCGTCGGGGCGTTCAGATGCTCGTACAGCGGATAGCGCTCGACGATGACGCGCACGCGCTCGGAGAGCTCGTCCTTGCGCGACTCGAACTCGGGGGTGAGCGCGGTCGCGACGATCTGGCCGACCTCGATGAAGTCCTCGACCTGCAGACCGCGGGTGGCGAGCGCGGGCGTGCCGATGCGCAGGCCCGAGGCCTCCATCGGTGGGCGCGGGTCGAACGGGACGGCGTTGCGGTTGACGGTGACGCCGATCTCGTGCAGGCGGTCCTCGGCCTGGCGACCAGTGAGCTCCGGCTCGCAGGCGCGCAGGTCGACGAGCGCCAGGTGCACGTCGGTGCCGCCGGTCAAAACGTTTACGCCGTGGCCGGCGCCCAAGAGCTGCTCGGCGAAGGCCTTGGCGCCCTGCACGGTGCGGCGCTGGCGCTCGGCGAAGATCTCGCTCGCCGCGATCCTCAGCGCGACGGCCTTGGCGGCGATCACGTGCTCGAGCGGACCGCCCTGCTGACCGGGGAACACGGCCGAGTCGATCTTCTTGGAGTGCTCCTCCTTGCACAGGATGATCCCGGCGCGCGGGCCGCCGAGCGTCTTGTGGGTGGTGGTGGTGACCACGTCGGCGCCGTATGCCACCGGGTTGGGGTGCAGTCCGGCCGCGACGAGCCCGGCGAAGTGGGCCATGTCCACCATCAACAGCGCTCCCACCTCATCGGCGATCTCGCGGAAGCGGGCGAAGTCGAGCTGGCGGGGATAGGCCGACCATCCCGCGAGCAGCAGCTTCGGACGGTGCTCACGGGCGATGCGAGCGACCTCGTCCATGTCGATGATGCTCGTCTCGCGATCCACCTCGTAGGCGGCGATGTCATACAGGCGGCCCGACACGTTGATCTTCATGCCGTGCGTGAGATGGCCGCCGTGCGCGAGCGACAGGCCCATGATGGTGTCGCCCGGAGTGAGCAGCGCGTGGTAGACGGCCGTGTTGGCCTGAGCGCCAGAATGGGGCTGGACATTGGCGTGCTCGGCGCCGAACAGCGCCTTGGCGCGGTCGATGGCGAGCTGCTCGGATACGTCCACCCACTCGCAGCCGCCGTAGTAGCGCCGCCCCGGATAGCCCTCGGCGTACTTGTTCGTGAGCACCGACCCCTGGCATTCGAGCACCGCCTGAGGCACGAAGTTCTCCGAGGCGATCATCTCCAGCGTGCTCTGCTGGCGCTCGAGCTCACCGCGCAGGGCGGCCGCGACCTCGGGGTCCACCTCGACAAGCGGGCGGTTGAAGTAGTCGGGGCTCAGTTCTGACATCGGCGCGCTCCCAGTGTGGCGTGATTGTCTGAGTGCCCAGGCGCGCGGCGAGCTTTCCTCAGCCGCTTCCCGATGGTCGATTCCACCTCTTGCGCCAGTCGCGGCTGCGCTCTGGGAGGCTAGCACGAAGCCCCGCTCAGGCCGTGACGCCCCAGCACGCCGCTGGGATGACGAACTCGCCGTCCCGCCGGTACTGTGCCAGGCTCTCCTCGATCGCGGTTCGTGTCGCCCTCTGCTCTTCGTCGGGCAGCCCGTTGATCACCGCGGCCAGCGGCCCGGCAAGGCGTGTGAGCGTGTCCCAGAGGTCGTCGGCGGCGTAGCGCCACTCGAACGTGAGCTCCTCGAGCCGGGGCTCACCGAAGCCGGCACCGGTGACAAGCTCCACGATACGGTCGACCACGCCCATGGCAAAGATCCCGGGCGCTCCGGGCTCAGGTGGCGGCATATGCCCGCGCTGGACCAGCGTCATCCCGGGAATCGCCGCCCACGGGTTGCGGTCCGGCGTCTGCCACACAGCGAACGCGAGCGTGCCGCCGTCGCGCAGGACCCGCCGCGTCTCGCGCAGAGCAGCGGCGGGGTCCGCCATCAGCATGTAGCCCCAGCGACACAGCACACCGTCGACGCTATTGTCATCGAGGCCCATACGCTCGGCGTCCAGGACGCGGTACTCCACGTTGGACAAGCCGCGGCGCTCGCCGTTGCGGCGCGCGGCCTCCAGCATCTCGCGGGAGAAGTCCGTGCAAAGAACCTTCCCGTCCGCGCCGACTCGCTCCGCCGCGATGAACCCGAGATCGCCGGTTCCCGCCGCCACGTCGAGGATCGACTCGCCGGGCTGCGGATTGACCTGGCCAGCGAGCCATTGGTTGATCGCTCCCGTGACTCCAAGGATCCATTCGCGACGGTCCTCCCAGCCTGGGGCCATCTCGTCCCAGATCCGCAGGCTCCTCGCGCGATACGTCTGCAGGTCCATCCCACCCTCCTCTGATCGGACTGGACGCAAAAGCGGTCCAGCGGCCCGACTCTACCCGTCGGGCACTCCCGCCGCAACGCGAGCCGCCTCGTCCGTGAGCCCGCGGACGACACGCGGAAGCGAACATAGGAGCCCCGCCGTGCGTCGCGTCGCGCGCCCGCCTTCGCCCAGTTGGGAGCGTGCCATCGCGGGACACTCTTCTCGATGCGTGATGGTGACAGCGCGACGCGGCCACCCACCTCGTCCCGAGCTCCCGCAGGCACCTAGACTGCTCGACATGATCGAGGAGTTGATCGAGCAGATCGAAGCGCGCTTCGCGGAGCTTGGGGAGCAGATGACCGACCCTGCCGTGATCGGCGATCGCAACCGCTACGCGGAGGTGGGCCGCGCCTACCGTCAGCTCGAGCCCGCCGCCAAGCTCGCCGAGGAGTGGCGGCGCGCCCGCGACGACGTGGCCGGCGCCGACGAGCTCCTTTCCGAGGGCGGCGAGGATCCCGAGCTGCGCGAGATGCTCGCGGTGGCGCACGCGCGCATCGAGCAACTCGAGGAGGAGATCCGCATCGCGATGGTCGAGCGCGACCCCAACGACTCCAAGGACGTGATCGTCGAGATCCAGGGTGGCGCGGGCGGCGACGAGGCGGGGCTGTGGGCGGGCGACGTCTACCGGATGCTCACCCGCTACGCCGAGCGCGCGGGCCTGAGCACCGAGTCGCTGGAGGTCGGCGAGGGCAAGTACACGTTCGCGATCAAGGGCGACGGCGCCTATTCGATCTTCAAGTTCGAGGGGGGCACCCACCGCGTGCAGCGCGTCCCCCAAACCGAGTCCCAGGGACGCATCCACACCTCCACCGCCACCGTCGCCGTGCTGCCTGAAGCCGAGGACGTCGACGTCGAGGTCAACCCGGGCGACCTGCAGATCGACGTCTACCGCTCCTCGGGCCCCGGTGGCCAGTCGGTCAACACCACCGACTCGGCCGTGCGCATCACCCACAAGCCCTCGGGCATCGTCGTGTCGATGCAGGACGAGAAGTCCCAGCTTCAGAACCGCGAGAAGGCGCTGCGCGTGCTGCGCGCCCGCCTCTACGAGCGCGCCCTCGCCGAGCAGCGCTCAGAGCTGGCCGCCGACCGCCGCTCGCAGGTCGGCACGGGCGATCGGGCGGAGAAGATCCGCACCTACAACTACAACGAGCGACGCGTCACCGACCATCGCATCAAGCTCACCGTCCACAACCTCGACCAGGTCCTCGAAGGCGCCCTGCAGGAGATCACCGCCGCCCTGCAGGCCGATGAGAAGCGCCGTCGCCTGGAGGCCCAGACGGCAGTCTGACGCCACCGAGCACGACCCATCCTCCAAAAAAATGCCTCCCTCGCACGTCGGACCGCTCAGTCGCGGAACCCCCATCCGCGACGCGCTCGACGGGGCGCTCACGGCGATCGGGGCGAGCGGTTGCGAAACGCCGCGCCTGGATGCTGAGCTGCTGCTGGCTCACGCGCTCGGGGTCTCACGCGAGCGTCTGATCGTCGCCTGTACCCGTCAGGGTGACAGTGACCTGACGGTCACCGGTCCCGCGGTGCGCACCTTCCAGGACTTCGTGCGCCGTCGCTCCGTGCTGCGCGAGCCGGTCGCCTACATCCTCGGCCGCCGCCACTTCCGCCGCCTGGAGCTGGCGGTAGATCCTCGCGCGCTGATCCCGCGTCCCGAGACCGAGCTGCTCGTCGAGATCGCTCTCGCGTTGCCCCAGGGATCGCGCGTGCTCGACGTCGGCACCGGCAGCGGCGCGGTGGCGCTCGCGCTGGCCGACGAGCGCCCCGATCTGCGCGTGACGGGCGCCGATGTCAGCGAGCCGGCGCTTGCGCTCGCGAGAGAGAACGCTGCGAGGCTCGGCCTGCGGGTCGTATTCGTGCATGCCCACCTGCTCGACAACGTGCCGGACGAGTTCGACGCCGTTCTCTCCAACCCGCCCTATGTGCCAGACGGCGATCGCGCGTCGCTCGCGCCGGAGATCCTGCGCCACGAGCCCGCCTCCGCCCTGTTCGCCGGGCCGGACGGGCTGGACGTCATCCGCCCGCTCATCGCCCAGGCGGGCGAACGGGCTGCCCTCAAGCTGCTCGCGCTCGAGGTCGGCGCCGGCCAGGCCCCCGTCGTCGGCGAGCTGATGCGAGCGGCGGGCTTCGCCGCGGTTCGCTCCGAGCGCGATCTCGCGGGAATCGAGCGCGTCGTCGTCGGAGAGCGGTGAGCCGCGCATGACCCCCCCGCTCACCGCTCAGGACGCCATGCGGCTGGAGGACTGTCTTGCGCGCGACGGCGTCGCCGTGATCCCCACCGACACCGTCTACGGCCTGGCCTGCAACCCCTCCAGCGAGCACGCGGTCAGGCGCCTGTACGAGCTGAAGGGGCGCCCGCCCGCCAAGCCGGCCGCGGTCATGTTCTTCGCTCTGAAGCCGGCATTGGAGACGCTCACAGAGCTTGGCCCGCGTACGCGGGAGGCCGTCGGAGGCGCTTCTGCCCGGCCCCGTCACGCTCTTGCTCCCAAATAGCCTCGCCCGATTCCCGCCCGCGTGCGATCCCGCCGGCGTCGCTCCTCGGCCTGCGAGTCCCCGCCTTCCCGGCTCCTCGCCGCGCTCGCGAGCGTGCGCGTGCCGGCCGCGCAGTCGAGCGCCAACCTCTCCGGCGGCCCCGACCCGCGGCGGCTCTCCGATGTGCCGCCACACCTGCGCGAAGGCGCCGATCTCGTGCTCGACGGCGGCGAGCTGCCCGGCGCCGCCTCCACCGTCATCGATCTCTCAGGGTACGAGCAGACCGGCACCTGGCGAATCGTGCGGGAGGGCCCACTCGCCGCGCCCTTGCGGGCGGTTGCTCGGCTGGTGGTGCGTAGACCCGCCCTGAGCTAGCTCTGTTGTAAGGAAGGTAGTCAGGACTTGGCAGCCGAACTCGCCTGGGCGACTCCCAGCAGACGCGGCCGGACAGCTCGCCTAGTTGCCCCTTCCGCCTCTTCGCGTTCGATACGCTCGAGCTGTCGACGGGAGAGGTGATTGAGTCGAGCACGCTCTCGTTCACCCTCGACCGTAATGGGACGGTCGAAAAATTCCAGCTCATAGGGCTCCACTACCGTGCCGTCGGACTCGATCTCTCGGACAAACAGCTCGTTACGTCCAATCGTCATTCCCCCGGTCCCGACAACAAACTCGCCCAGCAGCGGGCCACCGAACAACGGCGCGAGCTCAGGGTCCAGACCCAACGAAAAATTGGGAGTCGTTGCGATCGCAGACCGCTGGAGCGTGCAACCGCGTATCGATGCGGACTCGGCGGGCGAACCGCTTTCAAGATCGAGTACAACCATCGGCTGTTTCGTGGTATCGAAAGCTCCCGGGAGATCGGCAACCGTCACTTGGCCCGTATCGAGGAGCAGCTCACGGAGCCCGCGCATCGTCTTGATCGTCAGGAAGGTGTCGCTGCATATAAAGCGCAGCCAGCCATCTGCGGCGAGTTCCTCGATAGCCTTCGCGACAAAGAACGAATACGTCTCCTTCTTGAGCTTGTGACCGCGGTAAGAGCCATAGCGCTTGTCGAGAGCATCCTCGATACCGGCCTCGAAGGTGCCTCCAAAGGGTGGGTTGCCGATCACTAGGTCAAAGCCACCAACTAGCAGTTGCGGGACGCGGAAATAGTCGGCACAACTCAGGTTGTGCGTCTTGGGAAGCGGCCCGAACCGCGCCTCGATGCGCTCCAGCGCGCGCTGATAAAGCACCTCATCGAGCTCGATGCCATAGAGGTTCTGCTCCATGACAGCGACGTAGCGCTCGCGTGGGCTGCCCGATCGCAGCTCGATCAGTCGCTCGATGAGAGGAACCAGAAAACTGCCGTCCCCAAAAGATGGCTCGAGTATCGTCGTATCAGACGCCAGGTCCATGTCCGCAACCAATCGGCGGGCGAGCAATGGCGGCGTCATGAACTGGCCCAGTTGCCGTAGGGCCGGTCGGGCACGCTTCGCTGATCGCTTCATTGGGGGCATGTCACGCCTGGGTCGCGGGCGGAGAGAGAAGCGCACAGCTTTGGTCGATCGGTAGTGTCGGATCGAAGACCTCAGCCTTAGCTTCAAGCGCGAGCCGCCTCTTTTCTCTGTTGTCCGCAAGCCGCTTATCACCGTCGCGCCGGAGCGCAAGCAACCGCTCGACAGCGTCGGCTAGGTTCAACGACCGTGCCGTACCACCTTGCTCGAGATGAGCATAGAAACGGTCGCTTCGGAGCATCATCTGACCTGGGCCGGCATCAAAATGCATGAAATCCAGGTAGTCGAGAATGTTTACCAGCTTGATCCCCACAAGAGCCCCAGAGTCATTAATTTCAAAGCGCAGCAAAAGCAGCCAGTAGGAATCGATGAGATGGTTGAGAATCGCCTGACTCAGCTTCTCGAGAGACACCATATTGGGCTGACCACCAACGCCCGCGATGCCAGCCTTGACGTTGATTGGATTGTAGATGCGAGGAGATCCTGACATGAGCCAAATGTCGCCCATGCTTCTGTCGCGGGGCAATCGGTTTGGCCCATACTCGAATGCCACGGGAAAAGCATCCTGCATCATAAACGCGACTGTCCGTTCCTCGGCGTAGTCAGCGATGCGATGTCCACGCTCCTTACCGGCACAGATCTCGCGGAACCTCTCCGATTGAACCTCGTTATCCCAGTCACGCTGGAGCGTGGCTAGCATGCGGGTTTGGTCGGCTTTGGCGATCACCCTCGCAACTCTATGGGACGGCGCGGCGCACACTCAGGCACAGGCAAGCAGCCCCACCGATGCGAGCCTGCTCAACGACTCGTCCACCTGCTCTCGCGGGGCATCGAGCGCACCCGCGAGCTCGGACGGGGAGCGTGTCCCGTCGAGCAGCGGGAGCAGCCGCGGCTCGAGCTCGCCCTCGAGGCGCACGTTGGCGTGCAGCAGCGAGCTGACGGCTGGGAGGCCCGCGGCATGCTGTGCGCGCGCGAGCGCGCTCGCGAGGGGATGCTCGGACGGACTCCCCGCCACCGGCGGCGCGCATCCCTGCAACATCACCATGCGCGCCAGATAAGCCTGCAGGAGCACCACGCGCAGCCTCGCCCGCACCAGCTCCGGCCGCGCCTCGCTCCCGGCTGCCTGGAGCGCGCGCTCCAGCAGCGTGGAGAAGCTCACAGCGCCCGGCCAAGCGTCGGCGAGCGCTTGCATGGCCGCGATCACGAGCGGCTCTGACGTCGTGACCGTAAAGCCCTCCGGGGTGGCGAACGACCCATCCTCCTGGGCACGCGCGGACGAGGAGATCCAAAGGCGCTCGATCGCACCGTCGTCCAGCTCACGGCTCACCGGCGCGTCCACGTGGCACAGCAGCGTCTGGCGGAACATGCGGTTCTTGAAGAAGTCGAGGTACTGCTCGCGCACGACCGCGTCGTCGGGCAGGCTCGCCATCAGCCGGCCGGCGCTGTCGGGCACGTCGCGCATCTGGCTCTCGAACAGGTCGGCCTCGGCCAGGAAGGCAAGGCTGTGGTGGTTGGCGTGCTCGATGAACTCGTGGAAGTAGAAGGGGGTCGAGATCTCCGCCAGGTCGTCGTGGAAGAGCAGCGCGGTGCTGTATCGCAGCATCCTCTCCATGTGCTCGCGCAGCACCTGCGCGTAGGGGGAGGGCTCCTCGATCGCCACGATCGTCTGCATCAGCTCCCGTGCCGCCGCGAGCTTGCGCTGCGGGTCGGAGACGTCGCGCACGTGGTAGCCGAGGATGTCGCGCGCCATGTCGCGCAGGTAGCTGCCCGGGTAGGCGTTGTAGCTCACGTACGCCACCCCCATCGGCGCCAGGTAGCGCCGCACCCCCGCCAGCAATGCCACGCGCACCCTCGGCGGGATCCACGAGTACACGCCGTGGCTGAGGATGTAGTCGAAGCTCCCCGCCTCGCCCAGCTCGCCGCCCTCGGGGAGCTCTTCCAGGTCCATGCAGATCAGCTCCACGTTCTCCAACCCCGCCGCTCGTGCGAGCCTGTTGCCGCGCTCGATCGCGCTTGCCGCGGCGTCGATCCCCACCAGCCTCGCCCCCGGCAGCGCCTGCGCGAGCGACAGCAGGTTGCCGCCGTCGCCGCAGCCGAGCTCCAGCACCCTGCTCTGCGCCGCCGGCCCCGGCCTCAGGCCGAACAGCCCGGCGATCGCCTCCAGGCGCGCGGGGTGGGTCGCGGGGTAGGCGTACCCCGGGTACTCGAACTCCTCGTACGCGCCGCCCCGGGCGCTCGCCGGGGAGGCGGGCACGCGCTCCTCCTCGCTGTCCTGCCCGCTCGCCGGGGAGGCGGGCACGCGCTCCTCGTCGTCGCCGATGCCCGGCCGCTCAGATCTTCGCGTTGCCGCTGATGAGGACGCTCACGGGCGACCCCAGCTTGCCGCTCGAGCTGACGGGGATGAACGTCTCCTTGCACTTCTGGAAGTTGAACGTCACCTGCTCCTCGGGCATCTGTTTCTGGGACGTGCCGTCGGTGATTGCGGAGATCATCACGTTGTTGAAGGTGAACTTCAGGTAGTCCGCCTCCTTGCCCCCCGCCTTGCGCTCGAACGACAGCACCATTTCCTTGTAGTTCTTGCCGCTCGACTCTCCCAGGAACAAGAGCGGCGAGGACTTGTCGATCGACTTGGTGATCGTGAAGCTCTGGATCGTCGTCTTGCCCGCGCCGCCGCCGCCGCCCGAGGAGTGCGCGCCCATCGAGAAGGAGTCGACCGAGATCTGGTCCTTGTGCCACTTGTCGGTGGACTCGCCCTTGATCCCCTCGATCTTCAGGAAGGTCTTGCCGTTGCCGCTGATCCCGAAGCTCGTGTCGCCGATCAGGGGCGTGCCTGGGGCACCGACGGCGCCCTGCGCTCCGGCGGGGCCCTGCGCACCGGCGAGGCCCTGCGCTCCAGGGGGCCCTGCTGGTTCCAGGTGATCGGGGTCTCTTCCTTGGGATCGCACACGGCGCCAGGTTGGGGAGGCCCACCGGAGGTCGATGGTGTTAGGAGCTCGGGTCGATCACTCGCAGTGCGCCCGGCGGCTCTGTGGCGTTGTTGATCGTGACGTTGGGTGTCGGGCGTACGCCATTACCATTTGTGCTCGGGTTCGGGCTGGCGTAGCACCCCGTGATCGTCCCGCCGCCGCCGATCGACCCGACCGCCACGGCCGCCCCAGCCCCGAGCGCGGCCGCCGTGGGCAGCGCGATCTGGAGCGCCCGTTTCGAGTTGCGCATCCGCTGAACCGCCTGCGCTATCCGGCTTGCCTCTTCCGCGCTCATGCTAATCCCTCACTCCCGAAGTCACCCTGGTCGCGACGGGCGCGCTCCCCGCTCCCCGTCGCTCTGCCGCACACCAAAGCAGAGGGCCACCACCCTGTCAAGCAGGACTCGACGATCGTTGCGCTCCACCTGGTCATGGCGCCCTGACACGGGCCGGCGGTGCGTGTGCGTGTGCGCGCGTGTGCGCGCGTCGCCCTACGCCACGACCTCCACGCCCACGAGGTCCGCGGCGTCCATGCTGCCGGGGGTCTCGAGCGCGAGCACCGCGTCGAGCGCGGCGATCGCGACCGCGAGCTGGTCGAGGTCGGGCTCGCGCGTGGTGAGCAGCTGCAGCTTCAGTCCCGGCCACATCACCGCCCTCACCCAGCGCCGCGAGCGGTTGCGCCCGGCGAACTTGATGATCTCGAACGAGATGCCGGCGATGATCGGCACGCCCAGGATGCGCGTCCCCACGAGCCAGTACCACGCGGGCAGGCCGACGGCGCCGAAGACGAAGATCGAGACGACCATCACGATCAGCAGGAAGCTCGTGCCGCAGCGCGGGTGCAGGCGCGAGAAGCGCTGCGCGTTCTGAGGCGTGAGCGGCAGGCCCGCCTCGAAGCACGAGATCGTCTTGTGCTCGGCGCCGTGATACTCGAACACCCGGCGCAGGTCCTTGATGCGCGAGAGCAGCACCATGTAGCCGAGGAAGATCGCGGTGCGCACGATCCCCTCGACGATCCAGAAGAGCGCCGAGGAGTGCAGCTGGTGCTTCACGAGGCTCGTGAGCCCAAGCGGCAGCAGGAAGAACAGCCCGATCGCGAACACCAGCGACACGACAACCGTGCCCGCCCAGATGCCCGCGCCTATCTCCTGGGGCTCCTCCTCCGCCTCGCCTTCGGGGAGCTGCGCGTTGGCGGAGATGCCGAGCGCCTTGAAGCCGATCGCGAGCGATCCCCCCAGCGCGACGATCCCGCGCAGCACGGGCACCCGCAGCCGGCGGTGGCGCGCGAGCGCGGAGTCCAGCGGGAATGTCTTCACCTCGATCTCGCCGAGGGCGTCCTCCTCCCCGGGCTTGCGCACGGCCACCGCCCAGTGGCGCACCCCGCGCATCATCACTCCCTCGAGCACCGCCTGTCCGCCCAGCGGCGCGTCGCGCTGAGCGACCAGCTCAGCGACGTGCGAGTCGGGGGACTCGGGCTTTACTGCGGCTGCTTCTGTGACTGCGTTGAACGTAGGCGCCCCTTCGCGACCCGGCGCTGGAAGCGCTCCACACGTCCACCCGTGTCCACGAGCTTCTGGCGTCCCGTGTAGAACGGGTGGCAGTTGGAGCACACCTCCACGTGGATCTCCTCCTGGGTGGCACGGGTGGTGAACTCGTTGCCGCACGTGCAGCGCACGTGCGCCTGGACGTAGTTGGGGTGGACCTGCGCCTTCATGTCACGGCATTCTAGCGACCCGCGCGCGACTCGGCCCGCGCCGGGCGCCGGAGGTCCGCTCGACCGGCCGGCGTGAGGCGCCGGGGCTCTGGTTGACCAGCCGGCGTCAGGCGCCGGGGGTCTGGTTGACCTGAACCGGGAGCGTCGGCTGCAGGCAGCGCGGGGTGTGCAGTTCGGCGCGCTTGAGCACGCGCCCCCTGTCGCCCACCCAGCGGAAGCGCACCGCCGCGCGGTAGGCCGCGGGGGCGCTGAGGTTGGTGACCTGCTTGACGTACTTGTAGATCGTTACGCCCGCTTCGGCGCTGTGCCACGCTCCGAAGCCGGGGGCGAGCACTGTGTGGAAATCCGCTTCCCCGCGCAGGCGCTGCTGAAGTTCGATCCGCATCGCCATCTTCTGGGTGGCGCTCGTGGCGGTCATCTGCGCCCTGAACGTCGCCGAGCGTTCGGCCTGTACGGTCGAGGTGACGCACTGTTCGAGCGTCGCCGAGTAGCCCGTCCCGCCGGGCCCCGCGGGCGTGGACGCCGCGCGCGCCCCTCCGTGCGCGTGCGCGGCCCCCACCCAACCGAGCACCGTGAGCGCGCACACCACCATCAGCGCCGCACGCACAGCCAGACTCCTATCGAACGCCGCCCTTGCCATTCACAAGCCTCTAACACCTCGGGAGCCCAGTGGTTTCGGCGCGGCTGGCGCCGCGCCGAAGGTTGCGGGAGAGATAGAAACGGTTCCGGCGCGGCGTCGAGGGTCCGGTCGCGCGGATGTTCAGCGCGCTCAGGTGATCTGGTACAACGGCCCATCGCCACCCTCCGGGGTGGTGAGGCGTCCGCCCTTGGCCGTGATGGCGCCGCATTGCACGCAGTTGGTGTAGTTGACGATCACGTCGACGTCGCCCTTCTCGGGCGCGTCCTCGGGGATCTCGTACACCCCGGCGGGGCACATCCAGCGCCATGTCTCGGCGAGCTCGCGGGGGACGTGCTTCTGGACGCGGATGTGGTTGGGGGCGTCGTCGCGGGTGGCGTTGCCCGTGATGAAGACCGAGGAGAGCTTGTCGAACGTGTACTTGCCGTCCGGCTTGACGTAGCCGTCCTTCGTCTTGCCGATGAACATCGGGATGGAGTCGTTGCGGTGCCAGTCCGCGCGGCCCGGCAGCCTGCCCTTCGTGATCTGCTGGACGCCGGAGAGCGGCCCGCCGACGAGAAGGCCCTTCTGCAAGGGCTGGCGCGCGTTGCGCACCTCCCACAACTCTTTGCCGACCGAGGAGTGCTCGATCGCATCCTCATAGTCCGAGAGATCGCGACTGCCGCGCCCCAGCGCCGCGTAGATCGACTCGGCCGCGAGCATGCCCGACTTGATGCAGTGATGGATGCCCTTGAGCGCCATCGTGTCGACCATGCCGCCCGCGTCACCCACGAGCACGGCCCCGGGCATCGAGAGCTTCGGCATCGACCAGTAGCCGCCGCCCGGCAGCGCCTTCGCGCCCCAGGCTACGCGCTCGCCGCCCTCGAGGATCTTGCGCACGAGCGAATGGGTCTTGAACGTCTGGAGCAGGTCGTGCGCGGAGGTGGTTGCATCCGCGTAGTCGAGCTCGACTACGAAGCCGATCGAGACGAGGTCCTCGCCTGTCTTCTCGTTCTTCATCGGGTAGATCCAGGTGCCGCCGATCTGGCCGTACTTCGAGGAGATTTTCAGCGGCCAGGGGCCCATCGTGTGGATCAGGCGGTCAAGCGGCTTGGGGACCTTCCAGACCTCCTTGACGCCGAGCTCCCACACCTGCGGCTCGCGGTCCTTGGCGAGGTCGAACTCGCGGATCGCGGCTCCGGTGATGTGCCCCCAGCAGCCCTCGGCGAGCACGGTGGCCTGCGCCTTGATGTCGGTGCCGGGCTCGAAGTTGCCGAGCGGCTCGCCGTCCCTGCCGCGGCCCTTGTCGCCCGAGCGCACGCCGACGACGCGGCCTTCATCGACGACGAGCTGGGTGGCCGCGGTCTCGGTGAGGATGTACGCGCCGGCATCCTCGGCCTGCTGCTGCTGGTAGCGAGCCAAGGCAGCTACGGAGACGACCTCGTTGCCGTGGTTCTTGAACGGCGGCGGCGTCGGGATGCGGAGAGCCAGTTTGGAGGTCGGGGTCATGTAGACCGCCTCTTGGGCGACCTCCCCGAAGGCGAAGCCCTCCTGCCGCCACTGCTCGCGGGTCATGTCTGGAAACAGCTCTTCGAGCGGCCCGGGGCGCATGACCGCGCCGGAGAGGTTGTGCCCGCCGCAGGTCTTCGCCTTCTCGACGACCGCCACCGGCACCTCGCCGAGGCGCTCCATCGTCTCCGGATCGTCGGCGAGCAGCTGCAAGAGGCGGTTGGCGCAGGCAAGGCCGGCGGTGCCGCCGCCGACGATGACCACGCCGACCTCGATCAGCTCGTCCTCGGAGTCGAGCCCGCGCTTGACGAACTCCTTCTGGGAGTCCACGGGCGGCGGGAAGGCCGCGGGGACGACCTTGCCATTTCTGGAACCGTTGTCAGAGGACATCGCTCGACGCTCCTTTTCGCTCACGCATCCGCATCCGCCGCCCGCGACCCCTGCTAACCGGCCTTCTTCGCCTTCACGGCCTCCGTGAGCTTGGGCAGGATCTTGTTGAGATCGCCCACGATCCCGAGGTCGGAGAACTCGAAGATCGGCGCGTTTGAGTCCTTGTTGATGGCGACGATGTTCTCCGAGGACTGCATGCCGACCTTGTGCTGGATCGCGCCGGAGATGCCCGCCGCGAGATACAGCTTCGGCGAGACCGTCTTGCCGGTCTGGCCGATCTGCGCCGCGTAGGGGTACCAGCCGGCGTCCACCACCGCGCGGGTGGCGGCCACGGCCGCATTGTTGCCGAACGCGCCCGCGAGCTCTTCGCAGAGCGCGAAGCCCTCGGCCTTGCCCAGGCCGCGGCCGCCGGCGACGAGGATGTCGGCGCCCTCGATGTCCACGTCGGCGCCGCGCTGCTCGCCGCGCGTGAGGATCGTGGCCTGCTTGGCGTGCGCGCTCAGCTCGAAGCTGACGGACTCGACGGGGGCGGCGCCCGCGCCGGTCTCTTTGATCTCGAACGCGTTGAGGCGCCCGATCACGATGCCCACCTCGGAGCGGTAGTTGATCTCCGAGATGGCCGAGTCGCCGAGGATCGGACGCTCGGCGATCAGCTCGCCGTTCTCGGCGCGCACTGCGGTGACCTCCATCGCCACGCCGGCGCCGAGGCGCGCGGCCAGGCCGGCGCCGATCTCGAAGCCGAGCAGGCCGCCGCCGAACAGGGCGTATTTGTAGTCGCCCGCGGAGATCGCGGCGCCCATCGCGTCGACGACCGGCTGGGCGAGCCCTTCGGGGCCCTCGGCGACGAGCACCTTCTTGGCGCCGTAGTTGCCAAGCGACGCCGCCAGGTCCTGCGGGACGTTCTCGCCCAGCAGGATCGCGTGCGCCTCGCCGCCGAGCTCGGCCGCGAGCTTGGCGCCCTCGGAGACGGCGCCGAGGGAGTTCTTGTTGATCGCGCCTTCGTAGTGGAGCGCGTAGACCAGGATGTTCGCCATCTAGATCAGCTTCCTCTCGTCGAGCCAGGACACGATCTTTTCGACCGTCTCGGCGGTGTCTTCGTCCTCGATGATCTCGCCCGCGGCCTTCGCCGGGGGAGCCTTCGCGGCGACCCACTGCGCGGCTGAGTTCTCGCCGCCCACCTTCGAGGCGTCGACGCCGACGTCGGCGGCGGTGACCGTGTCGAGCGGCTTCTTCTTGGCGCCCATGATCGCCTTCAGCGACGGGTAGCGCGGCTCGTTGATGGCGTCCCCGACGGAGATCACGGCGGGCAGTGAGATCTGCACCGTGTCGTAGCCGTACTCGGCCTGGCGCTCGCAGCGCAGCGCGTCGGTCGTGACGTCCATCTTGATGACCTGCGTGAGCGAGGGCATGCCGAGATGCTCGGCGACGACCGCGCCGATCGTGTAGCACTCGCCGTCGTCGGACTGCTGGCCGAGCAGCACGAGGTCCGGCTTCTCGCGCTTCAGGGTCTGGGCCAGCGCGTAGCCGGTGGCGGCCACGTCGGAGCCGGCGACGGCCGGGTCTGAGAGGTGCACGGAGCGGTCCGCTCCGAGCGAGACGGCCTTGTGGAGGGCGCGCACGGCGCTCTCCGGGCCCATGGTCACGGCCACGATCTCCTCCACGGGGGCGATGCCGCCCTCGCGAACCTGCATCGCAGCCTCGATGGCGTGCGTGTCATACGGGTTGAGGTTCTTCTCCCCACTGCGGTCCATGCGCCCCGTCGAGCTGTTGATCTTCTTCTCGACGGCGGCGTCCGGAACCTCCTTCACCAGAACGCAAATCTTCATTCAGCTACTCCTTCGGGGGTGTCGATGGGACAATCCTACCTCAGTTGACTGACGAGTCAATCAGGACTGCGAGCAGTCGTTGCGGTTCGGATGAAATCGACGATCGCCTGGGTGGGCGCGCCGGGCGTGAACACCTCGGCCACGCCGAGGCTCTTCAGCTCCGGGATGTCTTCGGCGGGGATCGTGCCGCCGACGGTCACCACCACGTCGTCGATGGACTGCTCGCGCAGGAGCTCCACCACGCGCGGCACGAGCGTCATGTGGGCGCCGGAGAGGATCGACAGGCCGACCGCGTCGGCATCCTCCTGGATGACGGTCTCGACGATCTGCTCGGGGGTCTGGTGCAGGCCGGTGTAGATGACCTCCATGCCGGCGTCGCGCAATGCCCGCGCGATGATCTTCGCGCCGCGGTCGTGGCCGTCGAGGCCGGGCTTGGCCACGACCACGCGGATCTTGCCCTTCGTTTGTGTCGATGCGGACATCACGCGGCAGATTACTGCGAGGACACGCTGAGACGGACGTGAGTCGAGCCAGACAAGATCGAAGGACCCACCCGCCCTCGCGTGGCGTGCTCAGCACGCGTGCTGGCCGATCGGAGATCCCGTCGATCTCCGATCGGTAGGACGCCGTCTGGCGAAGCGCTCACGTTCGTCTCAGACCTTGAGGATGACCGCGTCGCCTTGCCCGCCGCCGGAGCAGATCGCGGCGCAGCCGAGGCCGCCGCCGCGGCGACGAAGCTCGTGGACGAGCGTGCCGAGCAGGCGCGCGCCGGTCGCGCCGATCGGATGGCCGAGGGCGACCGCGCCGCCGTTGACGTTCACCCTGTCCTCGTCGATCCCGAGCAGGCGGATCGAGTGAGCGGACCGAGGCGAACGCCTCGTTGATCTCCCACAGTCGAGTCGAGTTGAGCGTGACCGAGGCGAACGCCTCGTTGATCTCCCACACGTCGATGTCCTGCGCCTTCAGGCCCGCCTTCTCGAGCGCCTTGGAGGCGGCCGAGGCGGGGGTGCGGGCGAGGTAGGCGAACTCGTCGGCGGACTGCGCGTGGGCGACGATCTCGGCGAGCGGTCTGCTTGCCGTTGGCCGACGCCCACTCGTCGGAGGCGACGACCAGCGCGCCGCCGGCGTCGTTGACGCCGGGCGAGTTGCCGGCCGTGTGCGCAGCCGTCCTTGCCGACGAGGCCGGCAGCTGCGGCCAGCGTCTCGAGCGACGTGTCGCGGCGCGGGCGCCTCGTCGATCTCGACGACCGTGTCGCCCTTCTTGCCTTTGATCGTGACCGGAGACGATCTCTTCGGGCAGACGGCCCTCGTCGGTGGCCTTCAGCGCCAGCTCGTGCGAGCGCAGCGCCCAGCGGTCCAGGTCGGCGCGGGTGATCTCCAGCTCGTCGCCGACCTCGGTGGCCTCGACGAACATCTGCTTGCCGGAGAACGGATTGGTGAGGCCGTCGTGGACCATCGCGTCGAGCGCCTTGCACGTCGCCCATGCGAAAGCCGAAGCGGGCGCCCGGCAGCAGGTAAGGGGCACGGGACATCGACTCCATGCCGCCGGCCACCCCGACATTCGACGTCGCCCGCGCGAATCGCCTGGTCGAGGATCACGGTGGCGCGGATGCCCGAGGCGCACACCTTGTTGATCGTCTCGGAGGAGACCTCCTTGGGGATGCCCGCCTTGATCTGGGCCTGACGCGAGGGGATCTGGCCCTGGCCGGCCTGCAGCACCTGGCCCATCACGACGTGCTCGACCTGTCCGGGCTCCACCCCCGCGCGATCGAGCGCGGCCTCGATCGCGAGCGCTCCGAGCTCGGTTGCGTCGAGCGACGATAGGCCTCCTCCCATCTTGCCGATGGGTGTGCGCGCTGCGCCGAGGATCACGGTCTTGGGCATCGAGGCGGTTCTCCTAGATCGAAGGTCGGGGAGCGAATGCTATCGGCCCGATATTGTGCTCGGATCGTGAATGTGTCCTGGAGCACACTGCCGCCCGGCGAGACAGACGCGGACACCGTCGCGCTCGGGGTGTTCGAGGGCGAGGAGGCGCCTGCTGGAGCGCCCCCGAGGTGGAGGAGCTGATCGACAGCGGCGAGGCCAAGCGCTCGCGCAAGGCACTGGCACTGACGCACGCCGAGGGCAAGCGCTGGCTCGTCGTGGGGCTCGGCAAGCGCGAGGACTTCACGCCCGAGGGCGCACGCGTGGCAGCGGCCGTCGTCAGGGACCGGGCCAAGGAGCTGTCGAGCAAGCTGCTGTGCTGGCAGGCGCCCACGCAGGACCCGGCGGTCGCCGCGGCGCTCGTGGAGGGAACCGTGCTCGCCGACTACAGCTTCGAGAGCCACAAGTCCAAGAGCAGGGACACCCTGAAGGGCGCAGGCGAGCCGGAGACGGACGCTCAGCCAAAGCATCTGGAGCGCCTGATCGTGTCCGGTCCGGATCAGATCGAGCAGGCTGTCTCCCAGGCGACGGTCGTCGCGAGTGCCGTGAACGAGGCACGCGATCTGCAGAACCGGCCGGCCAACGACCTGACCCCGACCGCGCTCGCCGAGCACGCGCGAAGACTCGCGAGGAGATCGAGCATCTGTCGGTGGAAGCGGAGGGGCGCGAGGGCATCGTGGCGCGCTCGATGGGCGCCTTCGCGGCGGTGGCTCAGGGCACCGAGCAGGAGCCGGCGCTGATCACGCTGCGCTACGAGCCGCCGGGCGCGACGGGCCCGCTGCTCGGCTTCGTGGGCAAGGCGGTGACGTTCGACAGCGGCGGCATCTCGCTGAAGCCCGGGGCGAAAATGGCGGAGATGAAGTTCGACATGTCCGGCGGCGCGGCGGTGATCGCGGCGATCGCGGCGATCGCGCGGATCGGGCTGCCGGTGCGGATCGTGGGCGGTGGTGGGCGCGACCGAGAACCTGCCGAGCGGACGCTCGGTCAAGCCCGGCGACATCGTCACGCGCGTCGAACGGCAAGACGATCGAGGTCAACAACACCGACGCCGAGGGACGGCTCGTGCTGGCGGACTGCCTCTGCCACGCGGTGTCGCTCGGGCGCCGAGCGGATCGTCGACCTGGCGACGCTCACCGGCGCGGTGATCATCGCGCTCGGCTCGACCTACGCGGGGCTGATCTCCAACGACGACGCGCTCGCCGCGCGCGTGACGCGAGGCCGGGACGAGCAGCGGCGAGATCGTGTGGCGGCTGCCGCTGCACGAGGAGTACGACGAGCTGCTCAAGGGCAAGTACGGCGACCTCGACAACGCGCCGGAAGGACGCAAGGCCGGGACGATCGTCGGCGGCGGCGTTCCTGCATCGAACTTCGTCGGGGATACGCCGTGGGCGCACCTCGACATCGCCGGTTCGGCTGGGACCTCGGGCGCGCCTACGTCGGCAAGGGCGCCGCCGGCTACGGCGTGCGCCTGCTCGTCGAGCTCGCGCGCGCGTATTGCGCGTAGGCCAGCGCCACGGCTCGCCGCGCGGATACAGGTCGGGCTTCAAGTCTTGCTTGCAAGTAGATGCAAGTAGCTGCAAGTAGGGTTTGCCGGCCGATGGACTTCGACCTCTCCCCCGACCACGAGCTGATCCGGCGCACCGTGCGCGACTTCGCCGAGGGCGAGGTCGCGCCGGTGGCGAGGAGCTCGACCGGACCAAGTCGTTTCCGTATGAGATCGTCGCCAAGCTGGGGAGCCTCGGCTTGATGGGCATTCCCTTCCCCGAGGAGTACGGCGGGGGCGGCGGCGACACGCTCGCCTACGCGCTCGCGGTCGAGGAGCTCGACGCGCGTGGACTCCTCGGTGGCGATCACGCTGTGCGCGCACACCTCGCTCGGCACCCAGCCGATCTACCTGTTCGGCAGCGAGGAGCAGAAGCGCGAGTGGCTGCCGCAGCTGTGCTCGGGACAGAAGCTCGGCGCGTTCGGGCTGACCGAGCCGGAGGCCGGCTCGCGACGCCGGCAACACGCGCACGCGCGCGAGGCTGGACGGGGCGAGGGGTGATCGACGGCGCCAAGCAGTTCATCACCAACGCCGGCACCGACATCTCGGGCGTCGTGTGCATAACGCGCCGTGACGGGCGCTCGCGCAGTCAGGGCGGGCCGGAGGCGATCCGGCGCACCGCAAGGAGATCTCGAACATCATCGTGGCGAACGGAACGCCCGGCTACGAGCAGGGCGACGCCGTATCGCAAGATGGGCTGGAACGCCTCAGACACGCGCCCGCTGACGTTCACCGAATGCCGGGTGCCCGAGGAGAACCTGCTCGGGCCGCGCGGTAGAGGCTTCCAGCAGTTCCTGCACGAGCCTCGACATCGGCAGGATCGGGGCCTGCGCCCTCAGGCCCGCCTTCTCGAGCGCCTTGGTCGCGGCCGAAGCGGGGGTGCGGGCGAGGTAGGCGAACTCGTCGGCGGACTGCGCGTGGGCGACGATCTCGGCGAGCGGTTGCTTGCCGTTGGCCGACGCCCACTCGCCGGAGGCGACGACCAGCGCGCCGCCGGCGTCGTTTACGCCGGGCGAGTTGCCGGCCGTGTGGCTGCCCTCCTTGCCGACGAGGCCCGGCAGCTTCGCCAGCGCCTCGAGCGACGTGTCGCGGCGCGGGGCCTCGTCGATCTCCACGACCGTGTCGCCCTTCTTTCCTTTGATCGTGACGGAGACGATCTCTTCAGCGAGACGGCCCTCGTCGGTGGCCTTCAGCGCCAGCTCGTGCGAGCGCAGCGCCCAGCGGTCCAGATCGGCACGGGTGATCTCCAGCTCGTCGCCGACCTCGGTGGCCTCGACGAACATCTGCTTGCCCGAGAACGGATTGGTGAGGCCGTCGTGGACCATCGCGTCGAGCGCCTGCACGTCGCCCATGCGAAAGCCGAAGCGGGCGCCCGGCAACAGGTAAGGGGCACGGGACATCGACTCCATGCCGCCGGCCACCCCGACATTCACGTCGCCCGCGCGAATCGCCTGGTCGAGGATCACGGTGGCGCGGATGCCCGAGGCGCACACCTTGTTGATCGTCTCGGAGGAGACCTCCTTGGGGATGCCCGCCATGATCTGGGCCTGACGCGAGGGGATCTGGCCCTGGCCGGCCTGCAGCACCTGGCCCATCACGACGTGCTCGACCTGTCCGGGCTCCACCCCCGCGCGATCGAGCGCGGCCTCGATCGCCACCGCTCCGAGCTCGGTTGCGTCGAGCGACGATAGGCCTCCTCCCATCTTGCCGACGGGTGTGCGCGCTGCGCCGAGGATCACGGTGTTGGGCATCGAGGCGGTTCTCCTAGATCGAAGGTCGGGGAGCGAATGCTATCGGCCCGATATTGTGCTCGGATCGTGAATGTGTCCTGGAGCACACTGCCGCCCGGCGAGACAGACGCGGACACCGTCGCGCTCGGGGTGTTCGAGGGCGAGGAGGCGCCTGCTGGAGCGCCCCCCGAGGTGGAGGAGCTGATCGACAGCGGCGAGGCCAAGCGCTCGCGCAAGGCACTGGCACTGACGCACGCCGAGGGCAAGCGCTGGCTCGTCGTGGGGCTCGGCAAGCGCGAGAACTTCACGCCCGAGGACGCACGCGTGGCAGCGGCCGTCGTCAGGGACCGGGCCAAGGAGCTGTCGAGCAAGCTGCTGTGCTGGCAGGCGCCCACGCAGGACCCGGCGGTCGCCGCGGCGCTCGTGGAGGGAACCGCGCTCGCCGACTACAGCTTCGAGAGCCACAAGTCCAAGAGCAGGGACACCCTGAAGGGCGCAGGCGAGCCGGAGACGGACGCTCAGCCAAAGCATCTGGAGCGCCTGATCGTGTCCGGTCCGGATCAGATCGAGCAGGCTGTCTCCCAGGCGACGGTCGTCGCGAGTGCCGTGAACGAGGCACGCGATCTGCAGAACCGACCGGCCAACGACCTGACCCCGACCGCGCTCGCCGAGCATGCGCGAAGACTCGCAGAGGAGATCGAGCATCTGTCGGTGGAAGCGGAGGGGCGCGAGGGCATCGTGGTGCGCTCGATGGGCGCCTTTGCGGCGGTGGCTCAGGGCACCGAGCAGGAGCCGGCGCTGATCACGCTGCGCTACGAGCCGCCGGGCGCGACGGGCCCGCTGCTCGGCTTCGTGGGCAAGGCGGTGACGTTCGACAGCGGCGGCATCTCGCTGAAGCCCGGGGCGAAAATGGCGGAGATGAAGTTCGACATGTCCGGCGGCGCGGCGGCGATCTCGGCGATCGCGGCGATCGCGCGGATCGGGCTGCCCGTGCGGATCGTGGGCGTGGTGGGCGCGACCGAGAACCTGCCCGGCGGACGCTCGGTCAAGCCCGGCGACATCGTCACCGCGTCCAACGGTAAGACGATCGAGGTCAACAACACCGACGCCGAGGGTCGGCTCGTGCTGGCCGACTGCCTCTGCCACGCGGTGTCGCTCGGGGCCGAGCGGATCGTCGACCTGGCGACGCTCACCGGCGCGGTGATCATCGCGCTCGGCTCGACCTACGCGGGCCTCGTCTCCAACGACGACGCGCTCGCCGCGCGCGTGAGCGAAGCCGGGACGAGCAGCGGCGAGATCGTGTGGCGGCTGCCGCTGCACGAGGAGTACGACGAGTTGCTCAAGGGCAAGTACGGCGACCTCGACAACGCGCCGGAAGGGCGCAAGGCCGGGACGATCGTCGGCGGGGCGTTCCTATCGAACTTCGTGGGAGATACGCCCTGGGCGCACCTCGACATCGCCGGTTCGGCTTGGGATTTGGGGCGTGCTTACGTCGGCAAGGGGGCCTCCGGCTACGGCGTGCGCCTGCTGGTCGACCTCGCGCGCGCGTATTGCGCGTAGGCCAGCGCCCACGGCTCGCTGCGCTGGATACAGGTTGGGTTTCAAGTCTTGCTTGCAAGTAGTTGCAAGTAGCTTGCAAGTAGGGTTTGCCGGCCGATGGACTTCGACCTCTCCCCCGACCACGAGCTGATCCGCCGCACCGTGCGCGAATTCGCCGAGGGCGAGGTCGCGCCGGTGGCCGAGGAGCTGGATCGCACCAAGTCGTTCCCATATGAGATCGTCGCCAAGCTGGGGAGCCTCGGCTTGATGGGCATTCCCTTCCCCCAGGAGTACGGCGGGGGCGGCGGCGACACGCTCGCCTACGCGCTGGCCGTCGAGGAACTGACGCGCGTGGACTCCTCGGTGGCGATCACGCTGTGCGCACACACCTCACTGGGGACGCAGCCGATCTACCTGTTCGGCAGCGAGGAGCAGAAGCGCGAGTGGCTGCCCCAGCTGTGCTCGGGACAGAAGCTCGGCGCGTTCGGGCTGACCGAGCCGGAGGCCGGCAGCGACGCCGGCAACACCCGCACCCGCGCGCGGCTGGACGCAGGCGAGTGGGTGATCGACGGGGCCAAGCAGTTCATCACCAACGCGGGAACGCAGATCTCCGGGGTCGTGTGCATAACCGCCGTCACGGGCGAAGCCGCCGCTGGCGATGAGAACGCAAGCGGGACCCCCCACGGCGGGGGGGCGGGTCGCAGTCCGAAGGAGATCTCCAACATCATCGTGGCGAACGGCACGCCCGGCTACGAGCAGGGAGCGCCGTACCGCAAGATGGGGTGGAACGCCTCGGACACGCGGCCGCTCACGTTCACCGAATGCCGCGTGCCCGAGCAGAACCTGCTCGGCCCGCGCGGGCAGGGCTTCAAGCAGTTCCTGCACATCCTCGACATCGGCCGCATCGGCGTCGCCGCGATGGGCGTGGGGCTCGCGCAGGGCGCGCTCGATGAGGCGCTGGCGTATGCGAAGCAGCGGCGCGCGTTCGGCAAGCCGATCTCCAAGTTCCAGGCGATCCAGGCAAAGCTCGCCGACATGTCAACGGAGATCGAGGCGGCGAGGCTGCTCGTGTACAAGGCCGCGCGCGAGAAGGACGCGGGGCGTAACTTCACGCTCACCGCGGCCCAGGCGAAGCTCAAGACCGGGCGGCTGGCGGTGCGGTGCACCGAGGAGGCCGTGCAGATCCACGGCGGGTACGGATATATCGAGGAGTACCCCGTGTGCCGCTACTACCGCGACGCGAAGATCCTCACGATCGGCGAGGGCACCGACGAGGTGCAGCAGATGGTGATCGCCCGGGCGCTCGGGGCCTGAGGCGAGCGTTACACGCCTGTGCCAACCGGCGCACGCGCGAATCGGTCTACCGCGGTTCGAGCACGATGAGCGGGATCTTCCGCTCGGTGCGGCGCCGGTAGGCTTCGTAGCCGCCGTACACGTCCACCGCGAGCTTCCACATGCGGTCGTACTCATCGGGCGTGGCCTCGCGCGCGTGCACGTCGATGACTTTGGACCCGATCTGGATCGTCGTGTCCGGGTTGGCCATGAGGTTGTGAGTACCAGGCCGGGTTCTTCGGGTAGCCGCCCTTGGAGGCGATCAGGATCGTGTTCTCGCCATCCCTCGCGAACACGAGCGGCGTCGTGCGTTGCGTGCCGCTCTTGGCGCCCACGTGGTCGAGCAGCAGCATCGGCGGCGAAGCCCGGGAACGCGGTGGCCGACGAGGCCGTGCGTCGCGCGGTAGACCGTCGCGTGGCCCCTCATCAGCCGGGTCAGCAGCGGCCAGTTGCCGATCGACCCAGCCCATGTAGTCCATCGTGGGCGGGAGCCTACTCGGTTAGCATCGACGGAGATGTCCGAGACGATCGCGACAGCGAGGTGCACGCAGCGCAGGAGAGGCTCGATGAGACCGTTTCGCCGGTCGACGTCGAAGCGGACCATCTGACAGCGCCCCGCCGAGGCGGTGCCGACCAGCAGTGGGAAGGGGCCGTCGCTGCGCGACTGCGCGCGCGTGTTCGCAGCGCAGCCCTCTCCGCCATACCTGTTCGGGGCTGTGCTGCTCGCGCTCGGGCTGCGCATCCCGCAGGGCGCGTGGAGCTGGCGCGACGCGGTGGTGGTCGGCCGGCTTGATCTGCGGTGACCCCGTTCGTGGAGTGGCTGATCCACGTCTACCTGCTGCACTCTCCCCCGTTCACGCTGCTGGGACGCCGGATGGAGGTGCCGAGCGCGCGCGAGCACCGAGCGCACCACGAAGCCCCGAATGTGCTCGAGGAGCTGCTGATCCCCGTGTACGCGGTGCTCGTGTTCCTCGCGATGATCGCGGCGGTGGACTGGGCGGTGTCGTTCCCGATCGAGCATGGTGCTCGGCGGGACATCGGCTCGCGGGCGCGACGACGGGCCTCATGGCGGCATACGCGATCCTCGCCTCGTATGAGTGGATGCACTTCCTGATCCACACCCCCTACCGCCCGAAGCGACGCTACTTCAAGGCGATCTGGCGCAACCACCGATTGCACCACTTCAAGAACGAGCGCTACTGGTTCGGCGTGACCTCGACGGTGGGCGACAGGGTGATCGGCACGGCGCCCGACCAGCGCGCCGTGGAGCGCTCGCCGACCGCCCGCTCGCTGCACGCGCAGACGTGAACGAGGCCGCTTGCGGGCGCTGATCCGCGACATCCCCGACTTCCCGCAGCCGGGGATCGTGTTCAAGGACATCACCCCGCTGATGGCCGACCCGCAGGCGCTCGCGCTCGCGGTGAAGGGCCTGGCCGACTACGGGCGCCCTCTGAAGGTGGACTGCGTGATCGCCGCCGAGGCGCGCGGCTTCCTGCTCGGGACCGGCGCTCGCGCTCGCGCTCGGCACAGGGTTCGTGCTGGCGCGCAAGCCGGGCAAGCTGCCGTATGAGACGGTGAGCGCCGAGTATCTGCTCGAGTACGGCGCCGACCAGCTCGAGCTGCACAGCGACGCGATCGGTACGGCGCGCGGGTGCTCGTCCACGACGACCTGCTCGCGACCGGTGGCACCGCGGCGGCGCTGTGCGACCTCGTGGGTCAGCTCGGCGGAGAGGTCGTGGGCTGCGGCTTTTTGGTGGAGCTCGCGTTCCTGGGCGGCCGCGAGCGGCTTGCGCCGCACGAGGCCCACGCGCTGCTGAGCTACGACGCGTAAACGCGCCGCGAGAGACTCGCGCGGCCGCCGCCGGCGCGCCGGCCTGTCATCACGACCGGCGCCCCGGCTCAGCTCAGCGCTGGTGCTGCTCCAGCAGCGCGGAGGCTGCGCTGGCGGGGTCGAGCCGCCGCTCGACGACCTCCTGGAGCAGGTGCTTGAACTCGGCGTCCTCGCGCAGCTCGTCCTCCAGGCGCCGGCGCATGCGGGCAGTGGCGATCGCAAGCACCTCGTTGCGCAGGTTGCGCCCGCGGCGCTCTTGGAGGGTGCCCGCGGCGAGGATGTGGGCGCGGTGCTCGTCGAGGCGCTGCACCAGCTCGGCGATGCCCTTGCCGTGGGCGGCCTCGGTCTTCACGATCGGCACACGCCAGCCTGCCTGCCCGCTGCCTGCCCCCCGCTTGTGCCCTTCAGGGTGCGATGGGGGGTGTGCCCTTTGGGTGCGCTCGGAGTCGCCGTTCACGTTGGCGAGCGACAGCACGCCGCGGATCTCGCGAACCATCGTGTCGGTGAGCGGATGGTCGGCCTTGTTGATGACGATGATGTCCGGGATCTCCATGACGCCCGCCTTCAGGGCCTGGATCGAGTCGCCGGAGCCGGGCATCAGCACGAGCACGATCGTGTCGGCGTGGTCGATGATGTCGATCTCCGCTTGGCCCACGCCGACGGTCTCGACGAACACGTCCTCGCGCCCGGCCGCGTCGAGCAGCAGCGCGGCCTGGAGCGCCGCCTCGGAGAGCCCGCCGAGCGCGCCGCGGTTGGCCATCGAGCGGATGAACACGCCCTGGTCGAGGAAGTGCTCGGTGAGGCGGATGCGGTCGCCGAGCAGAGCGCCCTGGGTGAACGGCGAGGAGGGGTCGATCGAGAGCACGCCGACAGTGCGTCCGGCCTCCCGGCGCGCCCTGGTGAGCGCGCCGATCAGCGTCGACTTGCCGACGCCCGGCGGCCCCGTGAAGCCGTAGACGGCGGCTTTGCCGGTGTGGGGGTAGACCTCGCGCACCAGCTCCCACCCCTCCGGGCGATCGTTCTCAACGAGCGTGATGGCACGCGCCAGCGCGCGGCGGTCGCCGTCGAGCAGGCGCTGGGCGAGCGTGGGTGGCACGCGCGAAGTATCTCGGGTTCGCCGGCCCTCGGGGCCTGTGCCTCCAGGTGCACACGTTCCCATCCGGGTAGGCCCTAGGATGCGCGCTCGTGAGACGGCCCAGGGAAGCGATGCAAGCGTGGCGGTGGATGCGCGCGCACAACCTGCTCAACCGCCACTACGCGCGCCTGCTCACGCGCCTGGCCTTCCTGAAGCTGCGCTATGGCAAGCGATTGCAGACCGATGGCCCGTGCTTCATCTGCCCGGGCGTGAAGCTCGAGATCGGCAAGCACGCAGTGCTGCGCATGGGCCGCTGGTCGTGGATCGGCCACGGCTCCAAGATCCGCGTGCATGAGGGCGAAGTGAGCATCGGCGCGAAGACCGTGATGGGCCAGGAGTGCACGATCTCCGCCTACCAGCACGTCTCGATCGGACGCGAGTGCATCGTCGCCGACCGCGTGATGCTGATCGACTTCGACCACGGCGTGGTGGAGGTCGAGCGTCCGATCCGATCGCAGGGCATCTACAAGCGCGACGTGCGCGTCGGGAGCAATGTATGGATGGGATATGGGGCGTGCATCCTGCGAGGAGTGAGCATTGGGCACAACAGCATCGTGGGCACGAGCGCCGTGGTCACCAGGGACGTCCCCGAGAACGCGGTCGTGGGCGGCGTTCCCGCGCGTGTGCTGCGCATGCGCGACGCGCCGAAGCAGTTGCGCTGGGAGTAGCGGATTGGACGGGTCTCAGGGCCCGAGCAGCACCGCTGGATCAGCTCCTGGCGCCAGATTGCGCAGTTGGTCGGTGCTCGCGTCGCGGCCCGCGGCGAGCGCGCTCGCAGCGCTTGGCGGTGGCCTTCGAAGCGCTCCTTCGCGTACGGGACGGCCAGCTCGCGGGAGACCATGAACGGCCAGTCCGAGGACTGCAGCGCCAGCAGCTCGCGCAGGGCCGCCTCCCCCACGTCGCGGCCGGCGGCCAGCGTGCGCAGCTCGGCGGCGCGCGTCTCGAAGGCGATGTCGGCGACCGGGGGGCCCGACCACGTTGAGAGGTCGCCGTCCTTGCCCCACGTGCTCGGCTCCCACTCGGCGTCGTCGAGCGGCAACGGCTCGCGCAGCGCGGCGGCTTCGTCGAGGCGCACCAGCGACAGACCCTGCCTGGAGCACTCCTCCACGACGGCCCGCAGCCAGTCGACGCCCTCGTACCACCAGTGGCCGAGCAGCTCGGTGTCCAGCGCGCACACGACCAGCCCGCCGCCGGGCAGAGGGGGGCCGCCGCAGGGCAGCGAGGTTCCCTGCGCGCCGCCCGCCCTCGCCTCACCGGATGGCGTCTCGTTCGCGTCGCGCAGGCGCTCGATCGTGCCGGCGACGAACTCGCGGGCGTGCTCGCGCGCGAGGCCGAGCGCCAGCTCGTGGTCGTAGGCGCTGCCGTCGTTGGCCCACGGGTTGTGGTGGTGAATCGTGTGGCGGTGGTAGTCGCGGTAGCCGCCGTGGGCCGGATAGCCGCCGTCGCTCCACACGCGCGCGATCGTGGCGCGGTCGATCGGGACGAGCACCACGCCCGATTCGCCCACGTAAGCGGCGCAGGTGCTCGCGCGCGCCGAGGCCGTAGCGGTTGGTGAGCTCGACGCACGTGGCGCGCACGCCGGCTTCCTCCAAGCAGCGGCTCCAGGTGCGGGGCGTGCGCGCACTCGGGCAGCCAGAAGCCACCCTCCCAGTGCTCGCCGAAGCGCGCGCGGTGAGCGTCGACGCCGGTCTGGACCTGGGCCCGCACGCCCGCATCGGTGGCGAGCAGCGGCAGCACCGCATGCGTGGCCGAGGAGGTCCACTGCGCGTGCGGGGCGAAGGCGGCGAGCAGGTCGCCGCCGCGCTCGCGGAAGCTCTGTAGGCGCGCCTCGTACTCCGTCCAGCAGCGTTCGAGCTCGCGCGCGAGCTGCTGGTGGCCGCCCTCGCGCAGGCCGGCTATGTCCTCCGCGTGGGTATGGCGGCGAACGTCTTGGATGAACGCTTCAAAACGTTCAACGATCCCGGGCGCCTCCAGCTGGTCGCACAGCACCGGCGTGAGCGAGAGTGTGAGCGGGGCGCCCTCGTCGAGCAGGTCGAGCAGCGGCAGGTAGCTGCCGGCGATCGCCTCCCACAGCCACTCCTCGCCGAAGGGCCAGGTGCCAAAGCCCTCCACGTAGGGCATGTGCGTGTGCAGGACGATCGCGAGCTCGCCGCTTGGCGGGCGGCGTGAGGAGCGGTCTCACGGCGGCAGACGGCGATGAAGTCGAGCGCGCGGTCCAGGTCGCGCTCTCCGGCGGGCTTCAGCGCGAAGTCGCTCGCGGCGATGGCCGGCGTGAACCGGTCGTAGAACGGCTTGGTGAGCCGCAGGCGCGGGTGGATCGCGTCCCAGCCGAGCTTCAGGGCGAGCGCGTGCGCGCGCAGCTTGCGGGCGTGAAAGAGGCCGTACATCTCGACGCTCCCGAACGTGCCGCGGCACAGCTCCTCGAACTCGCCGGAGCGGTACTCGTGCACGTGCCAGGGGTTGTCCGAGCGCTCCGCGCCCTTGGGGGCGAGCGTGAGCACGTTGGGCGTGGATACGAACACGACGCCCCCCTGCCTCACGACGCCCCCCTCCCCCACGAGCGAGCGGAAATGCGCGAGCATCGCGGTCGGGTCCTGCAGATGCTCGATCGTCTGCAGGAACACGACCGCGTCGGCGGGCTCGGGGAAGCTCTCGACGAGGTCGCGCGCGAAGCGCAGGTTCTCGCGGCGGTAGCGCAGGCGCGCGTGCTCGTGGGCCTCGGGGTTGGCGTCGACGCCCACGACGCTCGCGGCCGCGCCGGCGAGCACGTTCGAACCGTAGCCCTCGCCGCAGGCCATGTCGATCACGCGCAGGCCGCCCACACGCGCGGCGATCCACTCGTACACGGCGAGATGGCGGCGGAACCAGTAGTTCTCCTCGGGAACGTCGGGCAGCGTGCGCTCGCCCGTGAGCGCGAGCGGCGGCACGCCCTCGGGCTGGTCGCCCTGCAGGAAGAGTGGCGCAGGGGCGGGCGCGGAAGGCACGGACACGGAGCGCGAGTATACGAGCCGCACGGCTGCCCTGCCGGTGCCTTATTGTGCCGCGCCGTGACACCCACCCTCAGCGCGGAGGAGATCCGCGACGTCAACACGCGCTACCACGACGTGGCGGCCGACCACTACGACGCCAAGTGGGGCATCGACTTCGGCGACGTCGGCCAGGCGCAGGTCGTCTCGAAGGTGCGCAAGGCGCTCACCGATCGAGGATCGGCCGGCAACCCGGGCCCGTTCGCCCGCTCGCTCGAGATCGGCGCCGGCACCGGCTACTTCACGCTCAACCTGATGCGCGCCGGGCTGATCGAGCAGGCAACCTGCACAGACATCTCCCCCGGGATGCTCTCCGCGCTGAGCGCCAACGCGCAGCGTCTCGGCCTGGACGTGACGACGGCGCCAACCGACGCCGAGAGCCTTCCGTTTCCAGATGCGAGCTTCGACCTCGTGATCGGCCACGCGATCCTGCACCACATACCAGACCTGGGCCGGGCGTTCCGCGAGTTCGCGCGCGTGCTGGCGCCCGGCGGCACCGTGCTGTTCGCGGGCGAGCCCTCGCGCTACGGGGATCGGCTCGCGAAAGTCCCCAAGCGCGCGGCGAGCGCCGTGGCGCCGCTGTGGCGGCGGGCGATCCGCGCGCGCCCAGCGCCCCCCGCCGACGGCGGCGCGCCCGAGGCGTCGCTCGAGAGCGTCGTCGACGTGCACGCATTCGCACCGGGCGAGCTGTCGGGCTTCGCGCGCGACGCCGGCTTCAAGGACATACGCGTCACCGGCGAGGAGCTGCTTGCAAACTGGTTCGGCTGGACGAACCGTACGCTGGAGGCCACCGCCCACCCCGAAGACGTCCCATGGGGCTGGCGCAACTACGCCTACCGCGGCTATCTCGCGCTGCAGGGCCTCGACCGGCGCCTGCTGGAGTCACGCCTGCCCGGCGGCCATCTTCTACAACCTCATCGTCACGGCTTCCAAGCCGTAGCAAAGCAAATGGGTCCGAAGGACCCATTTGGATGAAGTTAGAGAAGCTGGCCGTAGCAAAGGTCATTGGTCCAAAGGACCAATGACGATCAGGTTGTGGTTGGGGTGGAAGGCGTGACCTCGAGCCCCCCGCAGACGGTCTCCACGACCATCTGCTTGGCGCGCTCGAACTCCTCGTCGCCCTGCGGGAGCAGACCGAAGATCCAGCCGGTGAGCACCTGCTCGATCGCACCGTAGAAGGTCATGGCGGCGAACTCGGCGTCGATGTCCGCCTTGAAGACGCCTTCCCTTTGGGCCTCGGTGACGATCTCGCCGATCAGCCTGTACGCCTCGCGGATCTGGCCGAGATGGGTCTGACCGAACGAGTTCGCCGCGCGGGTGACCTCGACGATGATGACCTTCATCAGGTCGGGGTCGTGGCGGTAGCTGTCGACGATGAACGAGGCGATCGCGCCGAGCTTCTCGCGCACCGGGATCCGCTGAGCGTCGACCTCGCGGATCATCTGGAGCATCACCCCCCAGCGCTCGAGGAAGAGCGTGTTCAGCACTTCGTCCTTGGAGGGGAAGTAGTGGTAGAGCAGGCCGTAGGCGACGCCCGCCTCATCGGCGATGTCTGAGACGCGGCAGGCATGAAAGCCCTGGCGCGCGAACACGCGCACGGCCGCGTCGAGGATCGCGCGGCGGCGGTCCGGCACGGGCTTCGCCCTGGTGCCCTGCCTGCCTGTGCCCGAGGGGGTGTGCCCTTCAGGGTATCCCCGGATGGGGGAGCTCATGCGTCGCTCCCCTCGGGCCACACGCGCGCGTCGGACTCTCCCGGCCAGGCGTAGACGTCGGGACGGCGATGATCGAGCACCGGCAGCCGCTTCCTGATGTCGTCCTGGCGGTCGAAGTCGAGCTCTGCCACCACGTGCCCGACGCCATCCGGGGTCTGCGCGAGCACGACGCCCCACGGGTCGACGATCATCGAACGCCCGCCCGAGCGCTGCTCGCCGGGGTGCGCACCGACCTGGTTGGCGGCGACGACGAACACCTGGTTCTCGATCGCCCGTGCTCGGATCAGCGACGGCCAGTGGTCGCGTGTCGTAAGCAGCGTGAAGGCGGCCGGCAGCGCGATCACGCGCGCGCCGCGCAAGGCGAGGATGCGCTGCACCTCGGGGAAGCGCACGTCGTAGCAGATCGACAGGCCCAGCTTCGTGCCGTCGGCCAGCTCGCTCGTGACGATCTCCTCGCCCGGCTCGTCGCTGTCGGACTCGCTGTAAAGGTGCCCGTCCACCTCCACGTCGAACATGTGCAGCTTGCGGTACACCGCCCGAAGCTCACCGTCGGGGCCGACGTGCACCGCGGTGTTCGACAGCTTCTCGCGTCCTTCGACGCGCTCGGCGATCGAGCCCGCCACGAGGTCCAACTCCAGCTCACGAGCCGTCGCTCGCGCCCACGCGATCGCGGGGCCGTCGAGCGTCTGCGCGCCCGCGCGCAACTCCGCGGGGCCGCCCATCACGGTCCACTTCTCCGGCAGCACGACCAGCCTCGCGCCGTCGGCGGCCGCCGCGCGCACGTGTCGGTCGGCGGCAGCGATGTTCGCCTCCACGTCCGCGCCGGAATTCAGCTGAACGACGGCGGCCTTCACTGAGCCTCCAGATCCGAGGTCCCGCACATCCTCGCGCATGCCCAGAGCATCGCCACGCCGTTTGCCGGCAACCCCATACGCGGATAGATTGACTGGTCAGTCAACACATCCAAGAATAGCGGTGGGCACTCACGCGAGGAACGTATCCTGCCTCGCAACGCTGCTCTGCCTGTCCCCTTCAGGGGGCCCAGCGACGGCCCCCTGCTCGAGCAGCTCGGCGATCTGCTTCTCGGTGTAGCCAGCGGCGCGCAGCACCTGCTCGGTGTGCTCGCCCAGCGCCGGGCCGGGCATGCGGTTGTGCTCGCCGGGGGTGCGATCGAGCTTGACGGGGATGCCGAGCTGGCGAACTCCGCCTTCGACGCCCGGCTGGTCGAGCGTGACGACCATCTCGCGTTCGCGCACCAGCTCGGAGGCGAGCACCTCGTCGAGGTCGAGCAACGGCTCCAGGCAGCAGTCGTGCTCGGTCGCGAACTGCTCCCACTCGGCGCGGGTGCGGCCCTTGAAGATCTCGACGACCTGCTCGTGCGCGGGCGAGCCGGGGCGCTCGAACTGCTTCTGCGATCAGCTCGTCGCGCCCGACGCCGCGGCACCACGCCTGCCAGAACTTCGGCTCCAGGGCGCCGAGCGTGACCCAGCCGTCAGCGCACTCGTACGGCCGGTAGCAGATCACGGAGCCGGCCAGCAACTGTTCGCCGCGGTGCGGGACGACGCCGTCGGCGAAGTGCTGCCCGGCGACCATCGCAAGCCACGAGAGCGCGCCGTCGGCCATCGACACGTCCACCAGCTGGCCTTCGCCCGAGCCACTGCGCGCGGGCGGGACCGGATCCCACCGCGCGGGCGCGGGGTGAGTGGAGGAGGGGCGGGAGGCGCACCGTCGCGCTCGCGCAGCGCGGCCATGATCCCGAACGCCGCCATCAGCGAGCCGCCGCCGATGTCGGCGATCTGGCCGGCGGACTGTATGGGATGACGCCCGCTCGCGCTCACCGGTGAGCCCGAGCAGGCCGATCAGTCCGAGGTAGTTCATGTCGTGACCCGCGGCGTCGCGCTTGGGACCCGTCTGGCCGTAGCCGGATATCGCGCAGTAGACGAGCCCGGGGTTGACCTCGCGCAGGCGCTCGTAGCCGACGCCGAGGCGGTCGATCACGCCGGGGCGAAACGACTCGAGCACGACGTCGTGGTCGCGCACGAGCGCCAGCAGCACCTCGCGCCCCTCCTGGCTCTTGAGGTCGATCCTGATCGAGCGCTTGTTGCGGTTCAGGGACAGGAACATCGCCGACTTGGCGCTGTCCTGCGCGCCGTCGTAATAGGGCGGCGCCCAGCGGATGTAGTCGCCCGCGCCGGTGTCCTCGACCTTGACAACCTCCGCGCCGAAGTCCGCCAGGAGCAGCGAGCAGAACCCGCCCGGCAACAGCCGCGAGAGGTCGAGCACGCGGATTCCCTCCAATGGCAGGCCCATCACACCATCATCCTCGCCGGGGCGACGTTTGCGAGCGTCACGCGATCCCCAGCAGTCCGCGCGCCTCGTCCACGGTCGCGGGCCGGCGGCCCACGTCTTCGGTCATCTGCCTCGCCTTGGCGATCAACTCGCCGTTGGAGCGCGCCATCTCACCGCCCGGCAGGTACAGGTTGTCCTCGACGCCCGCCCTGATCGAGCCGCCGAGCGTGAGCGCCGTGGCAAGCAGCATCCACTGGTCGCGCGATATCCCGATCACGCCCCAGTGGGAGCCGGCGGGGATGTTGTCGACCATCGCGGCGAGGTTCCGGGCGGTCGGCGGGATGCCGCCGATGACGCCCATCACGCAGTCCACGTGCAGCGGCGCTTTGAGGATGCCCATGTCCACGAGCGGCTCGAGCGAGCCGACGTGCCCGATGTCGAAGCACTCGTGCTCGGGCTTTATTCCCAGCTCGTTCATCGCCTGGAGCAGCTCGATGATCTCCTCGAACGGGTTGGAGAAGACCATCTTGAAGACGAAGTCTTTGCGCGAGCGCGAGTACTTGGCGTAGTTCATCGAGCCCATGTTCAGCGCCGCCACTTCAGGGCGGCAGTGCGCGCAGGTACTCGACGCGCTTGGACACCGGCACGCCGATCGTGCCGGTCGAGTAGTTGACGATCACGTCGTCCACGGCGCCCCGGATCGCCTCGGTGATCGCGCTGAAGTCCTCGATCTCGTAGCTCGGCGTGCCGTCCGGTTTGCGCGCGTGGATGTGGATCATCGAGGCGCCCTCCTCGACCGCGCGGCGCGCCTCGGCGCCGTACTCCTCGGGGGTGTACGGGATCGCGGGGCACTGCTCGCGGTTGGCGATCACGCCCGAGATCGAGCATGTGATGACAACGGGGTCCTCAAGGCTCATACGGTCCTCCGTGCGGGCTTGGTGGGATGGCTGGACATGCGCGGCACTCGGCTAGACCGGCACCACGCCGTGGCGCTTCCAGGGCCGCTCGACCTGCTTGCCGACGGCCATCTCCAGGGCGCGGCAGATCGTGGCGCGGGTCTCGCGCGGGTCGATCACGTCGTCGATCAGGTCGTTGCCGGCGGCGATGTACACGTCGAACATCTTTTTGAAGTTCTCGATCAGCTCGGCCTTCTTGGCGTCGGGGTCCTCGGCCGCGTCCACCACCTTGCGGAAGGCGATCTCCACGACCCCCTCCGCCCCCATCACGCTGATCTCCGCGCTCGGCCACGCCACGATCAGGTCGGGCTCGTACGCGCGACCGCACATCACGTAGTAGCCGGCGCCGTAGGCCTTGCGCGTGATGACCGTGAGCTTCGGGCACGGTCGCGTTGGCGACCGCGTAGAGCATCTTGGCGCCGTGGCGGATGATGCCTTCGGCCTCGACCTTCGTGCCCACCATGAAGCCGGGCACGTCCTGGATGAACACGAGCGGGATGCCGAACGCGTTGCAGAGGTTCACGAAGCGCGCGGCCTTGTCGGCCGAGTCGTTGTCGAGGATGCCGCCGAGCTGCTTGGGCTGATTGGCCACGATTCCCGCCGGGCGGCCGCCGAAGCGCGCGAAGCAGGTGATGATCGTCTTCGCCCACTGGCCCTTCATGTCGAAGATCTCCCCGTCGCCTGTGCCCGGATGGGTATCGACGATGCGGCGAATGACCTCGTACATGTCATACGGCTTGCGGTTGGACTCGGGCAGCACGTCGAGCAGCTCCTCGTCGCGCGGTCGATCGGATCGGATCGCCTCGCCGCGCCGCACGGGCGGCGCTCCTCGCAGTTCTGGGGCATGAAGGAGAGGTATTGCTTGATCGCGCTCGATGCACTCCTCGTCGCTGGCGACCTCCATGTCGCCGACGCCCGACTTGCGGCAGTGCACGCGCGAGCCGCCGAGTTCCTCCTGGGTGACGTCCTCGCCCGACCGCGGCCCTGACGAGGTGCGGCCCGGCGAGCGCCATCGAGCCGCGGCCCTTGACCATCGGCACGAAGTCGGCCAGGCCCGGGATGTAGGCGGTTCCCGCCGCGCACGGGCCCATCAGCGCCGCGACCTGGGGGATCACGCCACTCATGATCACCTCCTCGCGAAAGAGGTGGCCGGAGCCGGCGAACATGGCGCCGGCCGCCTCCTGCACGCGCGCGCCGGCGGAGTCCAGCAGCCAGATGAACGGGATGCGCTTGGTGAGGGCCAGTTCGCGCAGACGGGTGACCTTGAACTCGCCGGTCATGCCCATCGAGCCGGCCATCACCGTGAAGTCGTAGGCGCACACGGCCGCCAGGCGCCCGTCGATCTTGCCGTAGCCGGTGATCACCCCGTCGGCGGGCGCCTCGACGCCGTCCATCGCTCGCTGGGCGGAGTGCGGGCGGCCGTGGATGCCGAGCTCGGTGAACGTGCCCTCATCGATCAGCAACGCGATCCGCTCGCGCGCGGTGAGCTTTTCCCGCTCGTGCTGCTTGTCGATCTTCTCCTGGCCGCCGCCGAGGCGGATCTGGGCACGGCGCGCGTGCAGGTCCTCGACGAGCGGGCGCAGCAGCGAGGTCGTTGCTCCTCGGTGCTCATGTGTTCCTCCGGGGGGTGACTCGGCGCGTCGCGCGCGCGGCGTAGGCACCTCCGTGTGCGAAGCAAGTCACCGCTGCATCACTCATCGGCCCTTCCATTGCGGCTCGCGCTTCTGGAAGAAGGCGGTGACGCCCTCCACGATGTCCTCCGTGGAGACGGCGAGCGTGAGCTGCGCGCGCAGATAGTCGAGCGCGTCGTCGAGCGGCATGTCGAGCTGGCGGCGCATCGCTTCCTTGCCGAGGCGCATGATCACGGGCGACTTCGAGGCGAGCTTGACGGCCCACTCGTCCACCGCCGCGTCGAACTCGCTCGGCCGGGACCACCTTGTTGACGATCCCCGCCGCGAGGGCCTCCTCGGCGCTCAAGCGCTCGCCGAGCAGCAGCAGCTCGTTGGCCTTCTTGCGCGGCACGTTGCGGTAGATGAGCGCCATGATCATGAACGGGAAGGCGCCGACGTTGATCTCGGGCGTGCCGAACGTGGCGGTGTCCTTCGCGACGATCAGATCGCACGCGAGCGCGATCCCGAGCGCGCCCGCGAGCACGTGCCCGAGGCGGCGACGAGCGTCGGCTTGCGCAGATCGCCGATCAGCTTGAAGAGCGAGACGAAGCGGTCGGTGCCGAAGTGCTTGTGCACGAGCGGCACGTCCCCGGCGAAGCCGGTGAGGTTGGCGCCTGAGGAGAACACCGTGTCGTGCGATGAGGCGAGCACGACCGCCCGCACAGCGTCATCGTCGCGGGCGCGCTCGAACGAGGCGATCAGCCCGTCGAGCACCTCCTGCCGAGAGCGCGTTGCGCGTCGAGGGCTCGTTCAGCGTGATCGTGGCGACGCCGCTCTCGGCAACGCTGTACAGGACCTTGTCCTCTGCCTGCGCGGCGATGTCGGTGGGCTGCTCGGACACGCTGCGCATCCTAACCATCGCCCACGCCCGAGGCGCATTGACTGGCCAATCAGCCAGGCGGTAGCCTTTGCTGCGACGCGCCCGCCCGCAAGCGATCGGGTTCCCGCAGGAGGGAGCCCGAGCGCGATCACCAAGCACAACACAAGGAGCCGAACCCGACATGGCCGCCACCGCCGAGAGCGTCTTGAAGCCCGACTTCCAGGCCAAGCGCAAGCACTTCATCTTCACCGACGAGCACGAACAGCTGCGCGAGTCGATCCGCAACTTCGCGATCAAGGAGCTGGCGCCCGCACGCGGAGGAGTGGGAGGAGACGACCTTCCCCGACTCGGTCTTCCGCGCATGGGCGAGCTCGGCTTCCTCGGCCTCGACAAGCCCGAGCAGTACGGCGGCCAGGGCGGCGACTACTACACGCGCGCTGGTGCTCGCCGAGGAGATCGGCCACGCGCAGACTGCGGCGGCCTGGCCATGGGGATCGCGGTGCAGACCGACATGGCGATGCCGCCGATCCTCGCGTTCGGCACCGAGGAGCAGAAGCAGGAGTGGGTGGTGCCGGCGATCACGGGCGAGAAGATCCTCTGCCTCGGCATCACCGAGCCCGACGCCGGCTCGGACGTCGGCGGGCATCAAGACGCGCGCGGTGAAGGACGGCGACGAGTACGTGATCAACGGCTCCAAGACCTACATCACGAACGGCCACCGCGCCGACGTGATCGTGCTCGTGACGAAGACCGACCCCGACGCCGGCTACGACGGCTTCACGCTGTTCCTCGTGCCGATGGACACGCCCGGGCGTGATCCGCGAGAAGAAGCTCGAGAAGCTCGGCATGCACGCCTCCGACACCGCGCTGCTCGCCTTCCAGGACGTGCGCGTGCCCGAGACCGCGGTGCTCGGGCCAGGTGGGCAAGGGCTTCTACCACATCATGTGGGAGCTCCAGGGCGAGCGGCTGATCGGCGCCGCCGGCTGCGTCGTCGGGCGCGCAGACGTGCTTCGAGCGCACGCTCGAATACGCCAACGAGCGCAAGGCGTTCGGCCGCGCGATCGGCCACTTCCAGGTGATCCGCCACAAGTTCGCCGAGATGGCGACGAAGATCGAGACCGCCCGCCAGATGGTGTACATGACCGCGTGGCGCTTCCAGAACGGCGAGTACCCCGTGCGCGAGATCTCGATGGCCAAGCTGTACGCCTCGCGCATCGCGTGCGAGGTCGCCGACGAGTGCATCCAGATCCACGGCGGCGCCGGCTACATGAAGGAGTACGGCGTCGAGCGCGTCTGGCGCGACCTGCGCCTGAACCGCATCGGCGCGGGCACCGACGAGATCATGCTCGAGGTCATCGGCCGGTCCTACGGACTTTGAGACGGGCCGCATGCGGCCCTGTCCCCGACGGTGCATGCACCGTCGGGCCGACCGGTACATGTACCGGTCGGAACAGCACAATGAACCTCAGCCCCCTTCACAGAGGAGCACGAAGAGCTGCGGGCTCGTCCGCGGATTCCTCGACCGCGAGCTGGCCCCGCACGCGCAGGAGTGGGAGGACGCGCGCTGGTTTCCCGACGAGGTGTTCGCCAAGCTCGCCGCGCAGGGCCTGCTCGGCCTGAAGTACCCGGCCGAGCTGGGCGGCCAGGGCGGCGACTACCTGCACGAGGCGGTGCTCGTGGAGGAGCTCTCGCGCATCGGCTCGGGCGGCACCGCCGCGGGCATCGGCGCGCACATCAACATCGCCACGCCCCCGATCTGGAAGTTCGGCACCGACGAGCAGAAGCAGCGCTACCTCGTGCCCGCGATCAAGGGCGAGATGATCGGCGCGCTCGGCGATCACCGAGCCCGACGCCGGCTCGGACGTGGCGGCGCTGCGCACGAAGGCCACCCGCGTGCGACGGCGGCTGGGTGGTGAACGGCGAGAAGACCTACATAACCAACGGCGTGCGCGCGCACTTCATCGTCACCGCGGTGAAGACCACGAGGAGGGCTCGGCCACCACGGCATCTCGTTCCTGATCGTCGACCGCGGCGAGGGAGTGACGTCGTCAAAGCTCGAGAAGCTCGGCTGGCACGCCTCGGACACCGCCACCATCTCTTTCGACGACGTGTTCGTGCCCGCCGAGAACCTGCTCGGCGGCCTGCACGAGGGCTTCAAGCTGATCATGGCCAACTTCCAGTGGGAGCGACTCGCGATGGCGCTCGGCACGGTCGGCGCGATGCAGCTCGCCTATGAGCGCACGGCGGAGTACGCCCGCGAGCGCACCGCCTTCGGGCGCCCCATCTGTAAGCACCAGGTCATCCGCCACAAGCTCGCCGACCTCGCCACGAGCGCCTACACGGCCCGCTGCGTCACCTACGACGCGCTGCGCCGCTTCGTCGCGGGGGAGGAACCGCTCAAGGAGGTCACGATGGCGAAGCTGCTCACCCAGCGCGCCTCCTTCGAGCTGATGGACGAGTGCCTTCAGATCCACGGCGGCATGGGCTACATGGGCGAGCACTGGGCCCAGCGAGCCGCCCGCGACGCCCGCCTCGGCCCGATCGGCGGCGGCACCGACGAGATCATGCGCGAGATCCTCGGCCGGCTGCTCGGCCTCTAGGAAGCCTGGACCACGGCCTGGATATAACCTCCCGCGCCACCGACCACTACAAGGAGAATCGAAAGCTATGGGAGTACTCGACGGCAAGTCCGCGATCGTCACAGGCTCGGCGCGCGGCATCGGACGCGCCACGGCTGAGCTGCTCGCCTCGCAGGGTGCGCAGGTCCTCATCAACGACCTCGACGGCGACGTCGCCGAGCAGGCCTCCCAGGAGATCTCGGGCGACACCGCCGTCTTCTCGGGCGACTTGACGAAGGGCGACGCGGCCGATCAGCTCGTGGCGAAGGCGATCGACTCGTTCGGGAAGATCGACATCATCGTCAACAACGCCGGCTACACGATCGACGCGCCGATCCACAAGATGTCCGACGAGCAGTTCCAGGCGATGCTCGACATCCACCTGATCGTGCCCTTCAAGGTGATCCGCGCCGCCGCGCCGCACCTGCGCGAGCCCGCCAAGAAGGAGCGCGAGGAAGGCAAGGAGGTGTTCCGCAAGATCGTCAACGTCTCTTCGATCTCGGGCACGATGGGCAACGCGGGCCAGGCCAACTACTCATCGGCCAAGGCGGGCGTCACCGGCCTGACGAAGACGCTCGCGAAGGAGTGGGGCCAGTTCAAGGTCAACGTCAACGCCGTCGCCTTCGGCTTCATCGAGACGCGCCTCACGGCCGCCAAGGTCGAGGACAACACGATGGAGATCGGCGGCGAGAAGGTCCAGCTCGGCATCCCCGAGCAGCTGCGCCAGATGGCCTCCATGCTGATCCCGCTCGGCCGCGCGGGCACGCCCGAGGAGGCGGCGGGCGGCGTGTTCTTCCTGTGCTCGCCGTGGGCCAACTACGTGCACGGCCAGATCCTCAACATCACCGGCGGTCAGTTCGTCGGGATGACCTCCTAGTCTCGCGCACCCACACCCCGCGCGCACGCACGCGCGCGTGGGGTGGCGTGTCGAGCAACATGAACGCCCCAGCGGGGGCCCCGTGCGCGCGCGTACGCGCGCGCGTGGAGCCGGAGGACCCTCAGGCTGTCGCCGCGCCCTTCGGCTTCACACGGGCGCGGCGCTCGGCCTGGCGCTGCTCGCGCGCGCGGCGCAGCGGCGCCCTTGCGACCGTGCTGCTCGAGGCCGTTGTAGAGGGCCTTGATCTCCGTCAGGACCTCATCGGCGACCGCCTGTTGCTGCTCGCGCGTCGAGTTCTCCACGCGCTCCCAGCGGATCGGGTCGCCATACTGGATCGTCACCTGCGGGAACTGCAGGCGCTTCCAGTTGCGGATACGACTCGATCCGTGGATCGCGATCGGCACGATCGGAGCGCCCGTTTCGAGCGCGAGGCGGCCGATGCCCGCCTTGGCGTGCTCTGCGAGCTTGCCGTCGCGGGAGCGCCCGCCCTCGCAGTACATCGTGATCGCCCCGCCCCTCGCGAGGATCGCTTTGGCGGTCGCGAATGTCTCTTCGTCGTGCGCACCACGGCGCACGGGGAACACACCGCCGTGGCTGTAGATGAGCTGCATCGGCCCCTTGAACAGCTGCGACTTGGCCATGAACCGCACCTTGCGTCTGATGTAGCAGCCCATCAGGAAGTGGTCCATGAAGCTGAAATGGTTGGGCGCGAGGATCACCGCGCCGCTGCCCGGCACCTTCTCGGTGGAGATCGGCCGCGCGCGGAAGAACGTATAGGCGTACAGCGAGGTGAGCAGCCTCGTCAGCTCGTACGCCCAGTCGGGTTCCCGCGTGCGTGCGCGCTCGTGGAAGCGGTCGAAGTGCTCCTTGGGGCGCGGATCGGTGTACACCTGCTCGCGCATCGGTGCAAGGTCGCTCATCTACAGGGCTCTACCTCGCCGACCCCCCAAAGTTACGCGGGCAGTTTCGATCCATTTTTCATCTACCCGGAAGACCGCGCCGCATGCGGCGCGGTCCCGGGACGTGCATGCACGTCCCGGCCGACCGGTGCATGCACCGGTCGGAACAGCATCATCATCGAGAGCGCGAGCGAGCGAGCGCGTCCGCCCAGCCGGCGAGCAGGGTCTCACGCTCGTCCTGACCCATGCGCGGCTCGTAGCGGGCGCCCTCCCGCCAGGAGTCGCGCACGTCGGACACGGTCCATGCGCCGATGCCGACGCCCGCCAGGTACGCGGCGCCGAGCGCGGTGGTCTCCGAGACCTCCGGCACCACCACGGGCACGCCCAGCACGTCCGCCTGGAACTGCATCAGCCAGCGGTTCGCCGTGGCGCCACCGTCGGCACGCAGCTCCGCGAGCGGCTCCGCCGAGACCGCCTGCATCGCGCGCATCGCATCCACCGTCTGGTAGGCGATCGCCTCGAGCGTCGCCCGCGCCAGGTGCGCCCGCCCCGTCCCGCGCGTCAAGCCGACGATCGTCCCGCGCGCGTAGGGGTCCCAGTGCGGCGATCCAAGACCGGTGAGCGCGGGCACGAAGTACACGCCCTCGTTGCTCTCGAGCGAGGCGGCGAGCACCTCGGTGTCGGACGCGCGCTCGATCACCCCCAGGCCGTCGCGCAGCCACTGCACGGCGGCGCCCGTCACGAAGATCGAAGCCTCCAGCGCATACGACGATCGAGCCGCCGATCCCCCAGGCGACGGTGCCCAGCAGGCCCCGCACGGGCTCAGGCGCCGCGAAGCCCGTGTTCAGCAGCGCGAAGGAGCCCGTCCCGTAAGTGTTCTTGCCCATGCCCTCCTCCACGCACGCCTGGCCGAAGAGGGCGGCCTGCTGGTCGCCCGCCACGCCCGCCACCGGCGCCTCGTGGCCGTACAACGCCTCGGGCTTGGTCATTCCGAGCGTCCCCGCGCTCGCCGCCACGCGCGGCAATGCCCACTCGGGAACCTCCAGCAGCGCGAGCAGCTCCGGATCCCAACGGCCCGCGCCGATGTCCCACAGCATCGTGCGCGACGCGTTCGACGGGTCGGTGAGGTGCTCGCCGGTGAGCTTGAAGATCAACCACGAGTCGATCGTGCCGAACACCGCCCCACCCGTGCGCGCGCGCTCGCGCAGCCCCTCCACGTTGCGCAACAGCCACTCGATCTTGGTGGCAGAGAAGTACGGGTCGAGCACCAGCCCAGTCCGCTCGCGCACGAGCCGCTCGTGACCGGCCGCGCGCAGCTCGTCGCAGCGCTCGGCCGTGCGACGGTCCTGCCACACGATCGCCCTGTGCAGCGGCTCGCCGGTGGCCGGGTCCCACACGCACACGGTCTCGCGCTGATTCGTGATCCCCACCGCCACCAGCTCGCCCGCTCGGACTTCGGCGTCGTCGAGCGCCTCGCCCGCCACCGCCTGCGTCACCTCCCAGATCTCGTTCGCATCGTGCTCCACCCAGCCAGGCCTGGGGAAGTGCTGCGTGAACTCGTGATATGCCCTCCCCACGGGCTCGGCTTTCTCGTCGAACACGATGCACCTCGTGCCCGTAGTGCCCTGGTCGATCGCCAAGATCATCGTGGGGCGACCCTATCTCCTGGCGACGTACACGCGCACGAAGTCAACCAGCTGACGCCCGCGGTGGATGAAGCCGCTGAGGGTGCGGCCGGTCGCGCGGTGAGACAAGTCCAAATCGACCTCCCTCACGCGTGCGCGTGCGCGCGCGGCGTCGATCGTCATGCCGACCTCCATGCCGAACCCGTGCGCGAACGGGAGCACATCTCCGAGCAGGCTCGCTCGCAGAGCGCGCTGCCCGGAGATCGGCGCCCTCAGCTCAAGGCCGCAGCGCCGGCGAATCGCCCACCGGGCGAACCCCACGGCCACGCCGAGTCCGCCGCCGACGCGCTTGGAGAAGACCGCCACCGCCAGGTCGGCATCCCCACGCCGCACGGCCTCCACGAGCGGCGCCAGGCGCGCCGCAGAGTCGCCGAGGTCGCCGTCGCAGAGCAGGGCGACCCGCTCGCCTCCGCCGGACGGATCGGGGGGGACCTCCCGCGGGGCCGAGCCGGCGCCATGCTCGAGCGCCTCCCCGGTGATGTCACGCAGCGCCGCCTGCGCCGCAAGCGTGACTGCCTCGCCCTTGCCGACCAAGCGCTCGCTGCGCACCACGCTCGCCCCGGCCACCTCGGCTATGGCCGCCGTGCCGTCGGTCGATCCGTCGTCGGCGACCCATACAGGCGCGCCCGGAAACGCCCGGCCGAGCGCACCGAGCGTCGCCGCGATGCGATCGGCCTCGTTGTAGGCGGCGACGATCACGAACACGCCGGCGCTCTTCTCGGCGGATGTGGTGTCGGTGGGGGTGATGTCGGCGGCCATCGGTCGGGAGCGGCGGCTATTGTCCCCCACCGTTCATCCAACGGCGACTCCACCTGCTCAGGCAGGGGACGCCGTGCTCCCAACGATGTCCCCTGGAGGTCATAGGCGTGGCTGAGGTAGAGGCTCACATCACCGGCACGGTATGGAAGATCGAGTGCGCCGTCGGCGATCAGATCGAGGAGGGCGACACCGTGGCGATCCTCGAGTCGATGAAGATGGAGATGCCCGTGGAGGCCGAAGACGCCGGCGAAGTCGTCGAGATCCTCTGCGAGGAGGGCCAGGCGGTCAACGAGGGAGACGCGCTCGTAGTCCTCGGTTAGGGTACCCTAATTAAGTGAACTTAACTGGCTTGGCGCAGGCCGGCGCTCGCCACGGAGCCTCCGCGCGATGAGCCAGGTCGCCGTGGTGGCCGACACCACCCACTATCTCCCCAGAGCGCTCGTGGACATGCACGAGATCCACCAGGTCAGCCTGTATGTGGGCTGGGAAGGCGATCTGGAGCGCGAGCTCGAGACAGAGACAGACGGCTTCGAGCGGTTCTACGAGCGTTTGCGCACCGACCCGGAGATGCCCACCACATCCCAGCCCTCGATCGGCGACTTCCTCGCGGTCTGGGAGCCGCTCATCGAGGCGGGCAGGGACATCGTCTCCATACACCTCGCCAGCGGCCTCTCGGGCACCTACGACGCCGCACGGCAGGCGCGCGAGCTGCTGAGCAAGCGCGGCCTGGGAGACCGCATAGGAGATCGTATAGAGGTGATCGACGGTGAAACCGGCGCCGGCGGGCTGGGCTGCCTGCTGCTTGCGGCCGCGGCGTCCGCCCGCTCGGGCGCCGATTTGAGGGAGGTGGCGACGTGCGTGCGCGAGGCGCGTCAGGGGTTGAAGATCCGGTTCTGCATCGACACCTTGGAGTACCTGCACCGTGGCGGGCGCATCGGCAGAGCGCAGGCATGGTTCGGCAGCACCCTGAAGATCAAGCCGATCCTCTCATTCGAGCGCGAGATCACCCCGGTCGAACGGGTGCGCACCGCCGGGCGGGCGTTCGAGCATCTCGTGGAGTACATGCGCGAGCTGCGACGCGACGGCGCCGACCGCTGGGCCGTCCAGCACATCATGGCGCACGCTCGGGCCGAGCGACTGGTCGAGCGCGGGCGAGAGATCTTCGGCTCCGAGCCGCTCTTCGTCTCGGAGGTCGGCCCGGTGATCGGCACCTACATCGGCCCGGGCGGCCTGCTGCTCGCCGCACTTCCGCAGGCGACCCTCGCATAGGGCCGCGGGCGGCCCTCGCGTAGGGCGTCCGCCGGCGGAGGTCTTTCGGGTTTCTCGCGCCATGCCGGCGACGCAAGGGACACGGCGACGGTCAACAACACAGCGGGATCTCGGCGACGAGCAGGGGACCGCTTGCGTCCCGCTCGTCGCCGGCGCGAGGGCTGACCACCAGCGCCCCGCCGATCAGCTCGAGGCGAGCGCGCACCGTCGTAAGCCCGCCACACAGATGCTCATCCTCTCCGCTGAGACATGGCAGCGCGTCGGGTTGGCCGTCGCCGTCCACCACTATCCGCAGCCTGTCATCCTCGGTCGCGAGGCCTACAAACAGCGCGCGATCCCCAGGTAGAGCCGCGAGCAGTTCCTCGATCACACGATACGCTGAGGTCTCGACCTCGATGGGCAGCCGTCCCGGCAGACCATCCGCGGAGAAGGTCACCGATCGGGAGGCGCGCCGGCGCTCCTGCTCGGAAATGCCCTCGAGCGCGGACAGCAGGCCCAGCTCGTCAAGCGATGCCGGCCGCAGGCTGGCGGCGAGCTCACGCAGCTCGACGATGCAATCGTGGACCCCGTGGCGCACCTTCTCCAGCTGCGACTGCGTGAGCTCTCCGCTGGCGCCCCGCTCGAGCAGCCCGACCGCCAGCAGCGCGGCGGCCATCGTCTGCGCCGCCTCCTCATGCAGCCGATCGGCGATTCCGCGACGCTCCTGCTCGTGACTGTCGATGATGTAGCCGGCGTTGCGCAGTTGATCGCTCAGATGCCCGCGCGCACGCTCCAGCTCGGCTTGAAGCCTCGCCTGATCGCGCTCGATCGCAAGCAGGCGATGGTTGTCCGCCGCGACCGCCGCCTGCTGCGCGAGCGTCTCGACCACGAGCAGATCTTCGGGACTCAGCACGCGGTCGGCGCCTGAGCTGACCTCGAGCTCTCCGAAGCGCTGCTCGCGCAAGGCGATCGGGACACACAGCGAATCTCCGCCCGGACGCCCGAGCGAAACCGGGCGCGAGCCGCTCAGATCGACACGCACCGCCGCCGCGCCGACGGCTTGGCGCACATGCTCGGCGAGCACGGCGGCCAGCGAGTCGACGTCGCCGAGGCGAGCGAGATCGAGCCCTGAGCGCAGCAGGTGCTCCTGACGTGGCTGACTCGCGCGCATGCGATCGCTGAAGCGGCCCGCGAGCGCTCCGACCGTCAAGAAGATCAGCCCACGGATCGCAATCGCCATCGCGCCGAGATCGACGTCGCGGGTCACATCCCAGACGGCGATGAGCGCAAGCGCCGTCAGCGCGCAGATCACTCCGGCGGGCAGGCCGAGCTCCAGGGCCACGAGCGCCACCGGGATCACGTAGAGCAGGCTCAGCGCCTGGCCCGTTCCGCCGGTCAGCTCACGCAGCACGAAGATGGCGAGGACCAGCATCGCGGCGCTCGCCAACACGACACGGCGACGCTCCGCCCAGCGCCTGACGGGCGCGGCGGCCACAGACAGCAGCTCGGGAGCGGCGCGGCCCCCCATATCAAAATTGATCGTTCCCATAACGAGAAGTCACCGATTGAATACACGCCGAGCCCCGGTCCCGGCATCCGGCGCTACTACTGGATCGCCCCATGGGAACTACTGAGATGACCGCGCCCGCGCGGGCCGCCAATCGCGATACCCGTCAGCGCTCTTTGGGCACCATCTGCACGAAGTCGCCGAAGCGCTCGGGCTCCTCCAGGCGGCACGACCACACGAGGCGGCCGTTCCACACCGTCATGTCGGGACAGCCATCGCACATGTTCTGCCGCCCGTCCTCGTAGATGTCAGCCGGCTGGATGATCATCACCGACTGGAAGCGCAGCCGCTCGGCCAGGCGCGAGGGCCTGCGCGCGCCCGCCGCCAGCCAGCGGCGCGCGATCGGGCGCAGGTGCGGGTCCAGCGCAGACAGCGCCAGCATCGCCCTGCCGTGGCTGAGCGTGCGCGGCGAGCTGTAGGCGAGATACCTGCCGGTCCTCAGGTGATTGAAGGTCTGCGCGAGCTCCATCGAGCGTGGCCCGACGTAGCCGTATATCTTCCCTTTCGCGCCGAGGCGCCCCGTCAAGAGCCACTTGAACGTGTCCGGCCGCTCGGTTCCGTTGAGGTAGGCGGCGGGCGTGAAGTCCGGGAAGCGCTTACGGATCTCCGCGACGATGTCGGTCGACTGCAGCTCGTGCGGGGTCTCGTCGGGGGTGGCGTAGGGCATCGCGGAGAAGTCGACCGGCCTGCCCTGCACGTAGTGGTCGAACTCGCCGCCGACGATGCCCGCGCGGAAGGCTATGAACACGACCGTGTTGACGATCTCGATGTTGCGCTGCGCCCACTCGAGGATGTCGGGCACGTAGCGCAGCGTGTCCTCATACACCGTGGCGTTGAACGAGCAGCCGACGTCGCCGACCGCCGCGATCATCTCGGCGTAGCGCCGGCGCAGCTCGCAGAGCTCGATCTCGTTCTTGTCCTTCCAGCCCGGACGGCCCTGCTTGGAATCGATGTGGAACGTGAACCCGGCCACGCCGGCGCCCTTGAGTTCTCCCAGCAACTCCTCGGTGAGCGCCAGGCCGTTGGTGTTGACGATCGGCTTCAGACCATCCCCCGCGACCATCCGGACGATCTCGACGATCTCCGGATGCACGAGCGGGTCGCCGCCCGCGATCGACACTCCGTCGACGGTGCGAAAGCGCTCGAACACGTCGAGATCGTGGCGGACTTCCTCGAGCGTCTTATGGCCCCGGGGATCGTTCTCGCGGTAGCAGCCCAGACAGGCGAGGTTGCACTTCTTGGTCGGCTCCAGCCAGGCGATGGCGTTGTCCGGCAGCGACCACGGCAGGCGATAGAGCTCGCGATGGTCGATGGCGACGCTCATGTCGAGCTCGCCCTCACGTCGAGCTCGCCCCCACAGCTCCATGCCCGGCACGCTCCGAGCGCATCAGCTCGTCGTGCGCGACCCAGTTGCACTCGGGGAACAGCTGGCAGTACTTGGCGTCGCGCATCAGCTTCTCGACCCCCGTCTCAACCATGTAGCCGGTGCCGCCGAACACCTGCACGGCGTCGGTCGTGCTCGTCACGGCGGCGTCGGTGGCGGCGATCTTCGCGGCGAGCGCGTACTTCTGATCGATGGCGAGGCCGAGCGGATCGGCGGTGATCTCGGAGCCAAACCGTCCGGCGCCGACTTCTGGCCAGCATGCCAGTCTCACCGCCATCGCGGACAGCATGTCGCTGACAGCGTCGTGCTCGATGATCGCCACTCCGCCCTGCCGGCGGGCGTGCGCGTATTCGAGCGCCATCTCGTGCGCGCGCCGGGCGATCCCATTGGCGATCGCCGCCGTGCCGGCGTGCAGCAGCGCCCACGCGCCGGCAGCGCTCATCGCCTTGCCGGAGCCCTCTGACCCGTTGGTGGAGCCGTGTGGGCCGTCCGGGGCGGGCGCACACCCTGAAGGGCGCCCCCCATCGCTGGGGGCAGGCAGGCAGTCGACGTCTGCCAGCTCGAGTGAGGCGGCGGGCGCCGCGCGCAGGCCCATCTGCGCGACATCGCGCTCGAGCCTCAAACCGGCTGCGCCGGCATCGACCACCCACGCCACAGGCACGGGTCCGTCGATGAGGACCACGAGTCCGTGAGCGCCGTGAGCGCCGAGAGCGCACTCGAGGCGACCGTTGAGCGCGCCGCACGACACGGTCACCTCCGTACCTGACGTGGCCGGCACGAGCGTCCAGCGGGCGCCCCAGGGGACTTCCGCGAGCTGCTCGTCGGCGAGCGTCGCCAGAGCGGCGTTGCAGAGCAGCACGCACATCGCGATGCCGCCGTCACCGACGGCGAGCTCCTCGATCGTGGCAAGCAGATCGGTAACGTCCAGTCCCGCGCCTCCGTGCTGCTCGTCGAGCAGCATGCGGTCGAGCCCGAGCTCTACGAGCAGGCGCCAGCACTCGGCGAGCACATCCTGAGCGCCTGAGTCGAGCGCCGCGGCCCGCGGCGCGAGCTCGCGCCGCGCCAGCTCGCGCGCCATCGTGCGTATCTCGGAGCGCTCGGCCGCGGTGGTCGAAGTCATGATCGGCCTCCATTCCCGTCGATGCTCGCTCCTCGCAGAGCGTCCGCGTCAAGCTGAGCGCGCACGTCCCCGTTTGTGTGAGCCCTCCCGTTCGTGTCGAGCCGGTTGTGCAGCGGCGGCAGACAGTTGATCGTCTCTCGGTGGCACAGCCCGCGGTAGACCTCGAGCCGGTTGAGCTGGTTGGTGCCCTCGTAGATCTGACACAGCTTCGCGTCGCGCCACAGCTTCTCGAGCTCAGCCCTGACCGGACCGGAGCGCAGGCCGACGAGCTCGAGCGCCGCGCCGGTGACTCTCATCGCCACATCGCCGCCGCGAGCCTTCGCCATCGAGGAGAGCGCGAGCGAGCGCGTCACGGCGCGCTCGCTCGTGGTGCGGTGCAGCAGCGCGATGGTGGCGTCGCGCGCGCGGTCTGAGGACAGCCAACCGCGGACCGGCGCCCGCCTGCGGATGCTCGCCGGCACGTGTCCGAGGGCGCGCACCGCGGGATGGGACATGACGCCGCCGAGCGCCACGTGGTCGAGCTCGGTGGCGGCGTCCATGTAGGCCTGGCGCGCGAGGTGGATCTCCTCCTCCATGCCGGCCAAGGCCAGCTGCACGTGCTGGCGCTCGAGCAGGCCCCTGGCGGCACGGTCCTCCTCAAGCCAGCTCCAGCACGCGCTCGTAGGCTCCGCGTGCGATGCCGGTCGCGATCGCCCCCACCGGCGGACGCGAGCAGGCGAGCACGATCATCGTCTCAGGCGCTCCGTCTCCCTCTCTGCCCACGACCCGCTCCTCGGGGACGAACACCTCGTCGAATGTCAATTCGGCGGCGGGACAGGCGCGCTGACCCATCTTGTGCTCGGCGCGGGCGACCGTGAACCCCTCGCTGCGAGCATCCACCAGGAAGCAGGTCCAACTCTCAGCCGGACGCCTGGGATCGGTCGGCATCAGAATCGTGATCCAGCGCGCGACGCTGCCGTTGGAGATGAACCGCTTGGTGCCGCTCAAACGAAAGCCGCCCGGCACACGGCGGGCGTGGCTCGTGATTCGTGCGCGTGCCAGCAGGTCGGGATCCTCGACGTCCGTGCCGGCTTCGGGCTCGGTGATGGCGCACGCCATCAGCAGCGGCTCGCGGGTGCCTTCGGAGGCGACCAGCTCGCTCAGCACGCCATCCCACTGCGAGGGGCCGCCCAGCAGCAGCGGCGAGATCCCGAGCGCGTGGGCGCCGAAGATCAGCGCGATCCCGGGACATGCGGCGCACAGCTCCTCCATCACGACCGCGGCCTGCGTGGAGAGGCCGCCGTCGCCGCCCGCGGGCTTGGGGATCAGGAACCGCAGCATCCCGTGCGCCGCTCCGGCGCGCACCAGCTCCCAGTCGAACCAGCTCGGATCCTCGCCCGTGCGCCGATCGATCTCGAGCGCCCGCGGACGCATGTGCTCCTCGGCGAAACGGCGCGCGCCGCTGCGAAGCCGCTCGAGCTCGCGCACGTCCAGGCCACCGTTCGCGGTGATGCGCGGGAACTGCTCAGCAGATCGAGCGCTCCGCTGTGAGGGAGGCCATCGCCGCGGCCCGCCTATGCCGGCTGCGCCGGGGCGTCGGCGACGGCGGATTGCGCGATAAGCGGCTTGAGCAGCCCCAGCGAGAGGTGCTCGGGTCCGTAGAGGATGCCCTCGAAGCGGGGCATGTACTGGTACTGGATCGGACGCCTGAAGGCGATCAGCTCCGCCAGCTCGCGGGCGATCGGGTGACGCTCGCCGAGCTGCAGCGAGGCGGCCGCGGGCCGCAGGCTGACACCCATCTCGATCGCGTTGATCTTGAACTCGGAGCTCTGCGGCTGGCGGTCCATCCAGAGGTGGCTGAAGAGCTGGAACTGCTCGGAGCGCGGCGCGGCGATTCGCTCGCCGGAGAGCGTGAGGATGTGCTCGGCGCCCTCGCTCAGACGGCACGTGCGGCGCTGCTCACTCTGCTCGAAGTCGATGCCGGCGATGAACTTGGGGTAGTTGTAGAAGTCCACGCCACCGGCGCGCGCGATCTCGGTCGTGACCGGCAGGTGCTGAACCCAGGCGTGCAGCTGACGCCTTCGCAGGCTCGAGACCAGGGCCATGCCCGGCAGGTTGGGCAAAAACCACGGCTCGTTCAGGACGACCGATATCGCCAGCTCGTTGTAGGGACCGATGTCGGTGTCGCGGTACTCAAAGCAGGTGATCGCCACAGCACCGAGCCCCGGCGCCAGCCGGGCGGGACAGAAGCGCGGATCGGGCATCAACCGGCGCAAGGCACCCAGGCGGGCCGCGAACACGGCCTGCGTGGCGGTGCCGTCGTAGTAGAAGATCGGCACTTTCGCCGGCTGACCCGCTATCGCCACCTCAGACTGGGTGACGCCGTCGAAGAACGGTGACCGTCGCATCCTGCCCTCCTCCTCAAATTAGGTTGCCCTAATTAGGGTACCCTAAATATGTGTCGAGATGCAATGGCTTCGTGTGGCGAGCACCGGGTCTACGCAGAGCCGGCCTCTGAGCCGCTCACCGCTCACCAGCGCGGCCGAGCGCCGCTCCACAGCGCAGCTGCCGGCTCGCTCCCCGGCGACCGCCTCGGCTAGTAGGTCTCCCGGAAACGTTGCACCCGAAATCCGCGCCGAGAGTCGGCGCCGATGCTGGAGATCCGATGACGTTCCAGGTCGAACATTTCAAGGAGACCCACTAGCCTGTCGGCTCCATGCCCTCCGCCGCCCACTCACGCCGACTCGCCGACGGCAAGCTGCTCGTCGACGAGCCCGCCGACGGTGTCGTACGCCTGACCATCTCAAACCCGGCGAAGCTGGGCGCGCTCGACCACCCGATCCTCGACGCCATCGGCGCCACGCTCACCGAGCTCTCCGGGGGGGGTGGCTCCGAGTTCCGCACACGCTGCGTGATCGTCACCGGCGCGCACGGCATGTTCTCGGCCGGATACGACATCGGCGAGATCCCCGACGATGAGTTCGAGGAGCGCGCCGAGGCGCTCGTGGCGCACCCGTTCACCGAAGCGATCGACGCGCTCGAGGCGTTCCCATATCCCACGCTCGCCGCGCTCCCGGGACACACGATCGGCGGCGGTTTGGAGCTCGCGCTCGCCTGCGACCTGCGCGTCGCCGGCGCGGACATCAAGCTCGGGATGCCCCCCGCCAAGCTCGGTCTCGTCTACTCCCACACCGGCCTGCGCCGCTTCATCGACGCGATCGGCGCCGCGCGCACGCGCGAGCTGTTCCTGCTCGGACGCTACGTCGAGGCATCCGTGGCGCACGCGTGGGGACTCGTCAACCGGGTGGTTCCCGCCGAGGATCTCGACACGGCGTCGCTTGAGATCGCGGCCGAGCTGGCGGGCAACGCGCCGCTCTCCCAGACCGGCAACAAGCGCGTGATAGCCGCGCTGCTCAACGCGCGCGACGGCCTCTCGCCCGAGGTGGAAGCGGAGCTGATCGAGCTGCGTCGGGCCTCGTTCGCCTCTGCCGACATGCGCGAGGGCATGAGGGCGTTCGCCGAGAAGCGCCCCGCCCGCTGGCAGGGTCGCTAGAGGCTTGACGTGAGTTGGACGTCCGTGGTGGGGGACTGGCCGAAGATAAAGGAGGCGGAGGTCAATATATCTTTTTGAGATTTTACCATTATAGATACATTCAGTATATACTATCGCAAAATTTCAAAATGGAACATCCCAACATCTCCTCCTTCGGGTTCCTCCGAACACCACCCTGAGCCTTCAGGGAAACCCACATCAAGCCTTCAGGCGGCGCCCGCCGGCACGCCCGGCACGGCCGCTACGCGGCCGACCCCACTACCGCTCGGCGATCGGCGTCGTAGAGAGCGAGCAGCCTCGCGAACACGCCGTCGGAGCTTGGCGTTCCGACCACCGCGCCGTCGATCGCGCGAACCGGGCGCGGGCCCTGTACGGCATTGGTCACGAACGCCTCCTCGGCGTCCATCAGGACGCCAAGGACCACGGGCGTCTCGAGCGCCGTGAGCCCCGCGTCGCGCGCAAGCTCCAGCAGCCGCGCGCGCGTGATGCCCGGCAGGCATTCCTCCGGGGGCGGCGTGAGCAGCCGGCCGTGCCGCACGACGAACACGTTCGACGACACGCCCTCGAGAACATGGTCGCTCTCAGACACATACACCCCTTCCCCCGCGCCGCGCCGGTCCACCCGCCGCCGCGCCAGCACCGCCTGCTGGCGACTCGTGCTCTTGGCCTTCGCGCCACGCTCGTCCGGCGGGGGCAACAGAGTCGCTTCGATGCCTCCGTCCGGGCGCGCGCGGGCCGGGGCGGGTAAGGCGGCAATCACGACCGTCGGCGACCCCGAAGGCGGTCCCGAGGGCGGCCCCGAAGGCGATCCCGAGGGCGGTTCCGAGGGCGGTTCCGAGGGCGACCCCGGCGCCGTCGTGCCGCTGCCGCGCGTGACGGTCACGCGCACATATGCGTCTGCGAGCGCGGAGCGCTCAATCGTGCGATGGACCTCCTCGGCCAGGATCTCGCAAGCCGGCATGTTCTCGAACTCCATCTCGGCCGCCGCCGAGAGCAGGCGCGCGAGGTGACGATCCAGTAGATACGGAACCCCGTCCGAGGCGCGCAGGGACTCGAACAGGCCGTCTCCCAGCAGGAAGCCCGCGTCGAGCGCCGACACGGTCGCCTCGCGCGGCTCGAAGAGGCGCCCGTTGACGTTGACGCAGCCTGATTGTGCGAGTGGCATCGCTTGCGCATTAGATCATCAGCGGCCCACACGGGCGCGAGCGAGACCGCCTGCCCTCCGCAGGCGGGCGCGAGACTGCCCTTAGGCGGGTGGTTGGGCATCGACGAGAAGCTGCCCCGCGCGGGCGCGGGCGGGCACGGGCATCGCTGACGTCCGCCATCGTCCATAATCTCCGACCATGCCGCCGCTCATCACCCGCGAGGAAGCGCTCGATCTCGGCGAGATCGAGGACCACTTCGGGATCGAAGAGCTGGTGGAGCGCGCCTGGCAGGCGCGGGTGGAGCGCTTCTCGGACTCCACCGACATGTGCTCGCTGGTGAACGCCAAGTCGGGCGGCTGCGCCGAGGACTGCGGCTTCTGCGCCCAATCGCGTTTCGCCGAGGCGGAGACGCCGATGCACGCGATGATGGACCCCGAGCAGATCCTCGAGCACGCGCGCGCCGCGCAGGCCGCGGGAGCGCACCGCTTCTGCATGGTCACGCAGGGCCAGGGCCTCTCGAAGCGCGACTTCGAGAAGATCCTCGAAGGCGCGCGGCTGGTGGCGGAGCGGACGAACCTGAAGCGCTGCGCGTCGATCGGCCACATGTCGCCGGCGCGCGCGAGGGCGCTGAAGGACGCCGGCATCCAGCGCGTGCACCACAACGTGGAGACCGCCTCCAGCTACTACGACGAGGTTTCCACCACCGTGCGCTACGAGGGGCGGCTGCGCACCATCCAGGCCGTGCGCGAGGCCGGCCTGGAGACGTGCGTCGGGGGCATCCTCAACCTCGGTGAGAGCCGCGAGCAGCGTGTGGAGATGGCGTTCGAGCTTGCCGCCATCAACCCGACGAGCGTCCCCATCAACCTGCTCAACCCGCGCCCCGGCACTAAGTTCGGCGACCGCGAGCACATCGATCCGTGGGAGGCGGTCAAGTGGATCGCAATCTTCCGCCTGATCATGCCCGAAGCCCTGTTCCGCTTGTGCGGGGGGCGCGTGGAGAACCTCGGCGAGCTGCAGCCACTCGCGGTGAAGGCGGGGCTGAACGGGGTGATGATGGGCAACTTCCTCACCACGCTCGGCTCCACCCCCGATGAGGACCGCGCGATGTTCGAGGAGCACGGTTTGAACGTGGGGCGCCAGCCCGACAACGGCGCCAACCCGCGGCCGGACAACCGCTCCGGGTGGCTCGACGGGGAGACGCCCGACGTCGTCGACGAGTTCCTCGACAGCCCCACCGGCTCGCAAGGGAGCAAGCTGAAGATCCGGCTGTGGGATCCCTCGACTCAACTGCGCTATCACGCCAAACGCGCCGTTCCTCCTCGACCGGACGGCGCCCCCAACGCCGTTCCGGCCGGCTGGGGGGATTGACCGAGCCGGACGAGCGGCGCGGCACACTGCGATGAGGCACGCACGGGACAGGGCCACGAGCGCATCCGGGCGACTCCCGTGAGCGACATCGAGGAGCGCATGGCGGAGCTGGAGCGCCTCGGCCTGCAGCGCCGTCTGCGGATGGTCTCGGGACCCCAGGGGCCGCGCGTGCTGCTCGACGGCAAGCCGGTGCTACTGCTCTGCTCCAACAACTACCTCGGCCTCGCCGACCATCCGAAGGTGCGCGAGGCGACGGCGGAGGCCGCGATGCGCTGGGGGGCGGGCGCGGGCGCGTCGCGCCTGGTGTCGGGGACGATGACGATCCACCGCCGCCTCGAGGAGCGCCTCGCCGCGTTCGAGGGCAGCGAGGCGTGCGTGCTGTTCGGTTCGGGCTACCTCGCCAACCTCGGCGCCATCGGCGCCCTGGCGGGCCCGGGCGACACGATCTTCTCCGACGCCCTCAACCACGCGTCGATCGTCGACGGCTGCCGCGCCTCGCGCGCTGAGATCGTGGTGTACCGCCACCTCGACAGCGACCATCTCGAGCGCTGCCTGGGCCGCCACCGCAACGAGGGACGCCGCCTGATCGTGACCGACTCCGTGTTCTCGATGGACGGGGACATAGCGCCGCTCGGGGAGATCGTGGAGCTCGCACGCGCCTACGACGCATGCGTGATGGTGGACGAGGCGCACGCAACCGGCGCGCTCGGAGAGGGAGGCCGCGGCGCGGTCGCGCAAGCGGGCCTTCAGGGCGAGGTGGACGTGCTGGTGGGCACGCTCGGCAAGGCGCTCGGCTCCTACGGCGCGTACGTATGCGCAAGCGGGGAGATGGTGGGGTACCTGCTGAACACCGCCCGGCCGCTGATCTACTCCACGGCGCCCTCCCCGCCCTCTGTCGCCGGCGCGTTGGCGGCGCTCGACCTGCTCGAACAGCGACCGCACAAGGTTGCGCGGCTGCGGTGCGCAGCGCACACGCTGCGCACCGCGCTCGCGCACGAGGGCTTCGCGGTGGAGGAGAGCGACATGCACATCGTGCCGCTCGTCGTCGGCGAGAGCGAGGATGCGGTGCGCCTCTGCCAGGCTGCGCTCGAGCGCGGCGTGTTCGCGCAGGCGATCCGCCCGCCGACGGTGCCCGCGGGCACTTCGAGGCTGAGGCTGGCGATAATGGCGTCACACACCGCGAGCGAGCTGCGAGAGGCGGCGAAGGCGCTTGCCCACTCCGCGCGCGAAGTGGGGCTCGACCCGAGGGCGCTCGGCTCGCGCCCCGGGTGGATGGGCCGCCAATCACGGCTCGCCCGCGTCGCCTAGCGCCCGCGCGCGTGCGTGGCCTGTTCGTAACCGGCACCGGCACAGGGGTCGGCAAGACGATCGTGAGCACCGCCCTGCTCGCGGCGATGCGAGCGGCGGGCGAGCCGGTGAGGGCTCACAAGCCGGTCGTCACAGGACTCGACGAGCCGCCGGGGACATGGCCGCCCGATCACGAGTTGCTTGCGCTCGCCGCCGCGATGACCCCCGACGAGGTTGCCCCGCTGCGCTACGGACCCGCCGTGTCCCCCCACCTGGCGGCAGCGATGGTGGGCGAGCGGATCGACCCGGTCGATGTGCTCGAACGCGCGCGAGCCGCAGGGACGACCGGCGGCTCAAGAGGCGATGCCGAGCCCTCCGAGGCCCGGGCGCCGGTACTGGTCGTCGAGGGCGTCGGCGGGCTGCTCGTCCCGCTCGCCGACGACTTCAGCGTGCGCGACCTCGCGGCGGAGCTCGGGCTGCCCGTGATCGTCGCGGCGACGCCCGGCCTCGGCACGATCAACCACACGCTGCTCACGCTCCAGGCGGCGCGATCCGCCAAGCTTGACGTGCGCGCCGTGGTGCTCACACCCTGGCCCCGGGAGCCATCGGAAATGGAGCGCTCCAACCGCGAAACGATCGCGCGGCTTGGCGAGATCGAAGTCGCGGTGCTCGAAGAAGTTGCGTACACCAATATCGCCGAGTTGGCGCGCGGGGGCGACCGCCTACCCTGGCGCGACTGGTTGACGCGATAGCAAGGGCACTCTGGCGGTGGCAGCGAAGACGATCCCGGCGACCGCCGGTCAGAATAGCAGACAAAAGTCTTTATTGACCTGCAGCCACGACAACAGCGTTGGTGATCCGAGCCAGATCGCGGTCGCCGATGACATACGGCGGCATCGTGTAGATCAGATCGCGAAACGGGCGCAGCCAGACGCCGTGGGCGACCGAAGCGGCCGTGGCTGCGGGCACGTCCACCTCATGGTCCAACTGAACGACGCCGATCGCGCCGAGCACGCGCACGTCGGCGACGCCGGGCAGCTCGCGAGCGGGGGCCAGGCCATCGCGCAGCCCGCGCTCAATGCGTGCGACGTTCTCGCGCCAGCCTGCGTTGTTGGCTTCCGGCGCGACCGGTGGCCGGCCGTCCCCATCACCGTCAGAGAGCAGGTCGAGCGATGCGAGCGCCACCGCGCAGGCGAGTGGGTTGGCCATGTAGGTGGGGCCGTGCATCAGCGCGCCTCCCTCGCCCGTGGAGACGGCCTGCGCGACCTCGGCGGTGCAGAGCGTGGCGGCGAGCGAAAGGTAGCCACCGGTGAGAGCCTTGCCGACGCACATGACGTCCGGCGCGACGCCTGCGTGCTCGCAGGCGAACAGCGCACCCGTGCGCCCGAAGCCGGTGGCGATCTCGTCGAGGATGAGCAGCAGCCCGTGCTCGTCGCAGAGGCGGCGCAGCAGGGCGACGCAATGGGGCGAGTGAAAGCGCATCCCTCCCGCGCCCTGGACGACCGGCTCCACGATCACCGCGGCGAGCTCGCGGGCATGACGGGCAACAAGCTCGGACATACGCGCGGCCCACGCATCGTCAAGCGGCCCGTCGAACCCGTCCGGAGGTCGATCGGCGAAGACGTGCTCGGCAAGCACGCCGGTGAACAGGCTGTGCATCCCCCCCACCGGATCGCATACGGCCATCGCTCCGAACGTGTCGCCGTGATAGCCGCCACGCCAGGTGAGCAGGCGTGCGCGCTCGGGATGCCCGAGAGCGCGCTGGTATTGGAGCGCCATCTTGATCGCCACCTCCACCGACACCGAGCCCGAATCGGCGAAGAACACACGATCGAGGCCCCGCGGAGCGATCTCCACCAGCCGCTCGGCGAGTCGCACCGCCGGCTCGTGGGTGAGGCCGCCGAACATAACATGCGCCATGCGCTCGAGCTGGTCACGCAGCGCGGCGTCGAGGCGCGGATGGCGATAGCCGTGGACGGCGCACCACCACGAGGACATGCCGTCGATCAGCTCGCGCCCGTCGGCGAGACGCAGGCGGACGCCCTCGGCGGAGAGCACCGGGAGCGAGGAGTGCGAGGCGGGGAGCGACGCGTACGGATGCCAGACGTGCTCACGGTCGAGCGCGAGCAGATCCTCCCATTGTTGTGACATCAAGTCACTAGGACGTTCAATGGGCAAGCGAGACAAGGACGCACCGACCGCCGTGTGCTAGGCACACAAGGGAGGGAGGACGCAGTATCGCGCCGCCCAGCGGACGTCCTAGTCCTCGTAGAGGGTGAAGTCGCGCTTCCGCGCTCCGCACACCGGGCAGAACCAGGTGTCGGGGATGTCCTCGAAGGCGGTGCCTGCCGGGATGCCCCCATCGGGATCGCCTTCCTCGGGATCGTAGATGTAGCCGCAGGACTCGCAGATCCAGCGTTGGAGGGTTTGGGTCGTGCTCATGCACGGAAGATTAGCTGCCGGTAGGGTCATGGGATGAGCAGCTCGACGTCCACCGATTCCGAGGAGCCCGGCGAGACGCTCAACCTCGGCGATCCCGAAGAGCCGGGCCGGGAGCCCGACATGGGCCACGAGCAGCCGGGCCGGGAGATCGACGTGGGCCACGCGGAGCCGGGCCAGGAGCTCAACCTCGGCGAGGCCACCCCTCCGCGCCAAGCGGCCACCGTGATCCTGCTGCGCGGCGGCGAGCACATGCTCGAGGTGCTGCTCGTGAAGCGCACCGAGAAGGCGCGCTTCATGGGCGGCGTGTGGGTGTTCCCGGGAGGCGCTGTCGACGAGGACGACCCCCCATCGCGGGGGGGCGCCCATCGCGCGGCGGCGGCGCGCGAGCTCTCCGAGGAGGCCGCGATCGCGATCTCAGACCCGACCACGCTCGTCGAATTCTCGCGCTGGATCACGCCGGCGGAGGTGGCGGTGCGCTTCGACACACGCTTCTTCCTGGCTGAGCTTCCAGAGGGCCAGGAGCCGAAGATCGACGGGCAGGAGTGCGTGGACCAGGGCTGGTTCACGCCGCGGGGCGCGCTCGACGCGCACGCGCGCGAGGAGATCGCGCTCGTGTTCCCCACGATCAAGCATCTCGAGCAGCTCGGCGCGTTCTCGAACGTCGTGGAGCTGCTGCGCTACGCCGCCGGACGCGAGGTGCTGCCCGTGCAGCCGAAGGTGTGGTTCGACGGCGAGCTGGCACGCGTGCTGCTGCCGGGCGAGCCCGGGTACGAGTAGGGCGCTCGCCCTGCGCCGGTGCCTTGATGTGAGGCTTGAAACATTGATGTGACCTTTGAGCACAATCCGCTCAAAGGTTTGACCTTTGGGAGCCTGAAGGGCTGGAGGTGGAGTGTTCGTTTTTGAAATTTTGCGATAGTCTATACAGACGTAGCTACTTTAGCAAAATCGCAAAAAGAGACATACACCCCCTCTCCTTTACATGCCGCCCATCCCTCCCATCCGTTCTTGCATGCATGCACGCCGGTCCGCCCATCCATCACGAGTCGAAACCCCGCGTCGGGAATCAGGGGCGCTGCCGGCCTTCGACGACATGCGTCACGGCGTTGATGAGCGCGAGATGGGTGAACGCCTGCGGGTAGTTGCCCAGATGGCGACCGCTGGAGGCCTCGAGCTCCTCGGCGTAGAGGCCGAGTTCGGATGAGTAGCCCAGCAGCCGCTCGCACAGGCGTCGCGCCTGCACGTGCTCGCCGATCTCACACAGTGCCGAAACCAGCCAGAAGGAGCAGATCAGGAAGGTGCCCTCCTCGCCGCTCTGACCGTCGTCGGTCTCATCGGTGCGATAGCGCAGCGCGAGCCCGTTCTCGGTGAGCTCGTCGCGGATCGCCGTCACGGTGGCTCGCACCCGCTCGTCGTCGGGCGGCAGGAAGCGCAGCAACACGATCAGGAGACTGGAGGCGTCGAGGGCGTCGGTGTCGTAGTGCTGGCGGAACACGCCCCGCTCGTCCACACCCTTCTCGAGGATCTCGGCCTTGATCTCGTCTGCCGTCTGCTGCCAGCGCTCGGCCAACTGCCCCTCGCTACGCCGTTCGGCAAGGCGCGCGCCGCGGTCGGCGGCGACCCAGCACATCAGCTTCGAGGAGATGTAGTGGCGCGCCTCACCGCGTGTCTCCCAGATCCCCTGGTCAGGTTCCCGCCACACACGGGAGGCGCACTGCACCTGATCGACGAGCACCGGCCACAGCCGCTCGGGGATGTGGTCGCGCTGCTTTGAATGCAGGTAGACGGAGTCGAGCACCGCCCCGTAGACGTCGTTCTGGCGCTGGTTGTAGGCGCCGTTGCCGATGCGCACCGGACGCGCGCCCTCATACCCCTTGAGGTGGTCGAGCGTCGACTCGCGCAGATCCTTCTGACCCTTGATCCCGTACATGATCTGAAGCGAGCCGTCCTTGTTGCGCTCCATGTCGGCGACGTACTGGATGAAGTCGTCGGCCTCCCAGTCCAGGCCGAGCGCGTGCAGGGCCCACAGCGTGAATGAGGCGTCGCGCATCCAGCAGTAGCGATAGTCCCAGTTGCGCGATCCACGCGGCGTCTCCGGGAGGGAGGTGGTGGGCGCCGCCACGAGCGCCCCGGTGGGCATGAACGTGAGCCCCTTCAAGGTGAGCGCCGAACGCTGCAGGTGCGAACGCCACGGATGGTCCGGGTAGTTGCCTTCGGCGAGCCACGTCCGCCAGAAGTGGCTGGTGCGGTCGATCCGCGCCTCCGCCTGCTCGACGGTGCGCGGACCGCGCAGCTCCTCGGTCCAGGAGATCGCGCAGAAGCGCTTCTCGCCCTCGGACATCGTGTGGCGCGAGTGGGCGCGGTTGCCCTCGATGCCCAAGCGGGTGTCGCTGAAGAGGCGAAAGGCGGTGATTCCGTCGGTCGCGTCGAGCCCGTGACCGTGCTCGTCTTCGACGTGGCTCCACGTGGCCACCGTCACCCCGTAGTCGAGCATCGGCTCGCACACCATCTCGACCTGCACCTGGCCCTGGATGCATTCGACGACCCGCACGAGCAGATGGTCGGCGTCGAAGTCGGTGGGCGGACGGGTGTGGCTGGTGTTGCGGTCTTCGTCGTGCCAGTCGCTGATGGTGAGCGCGTCCACCACGCGCAACCAACCCTGCGGCGTCATCCAGGTGGTCTCGATCACGTTCGTGCCGGGGAGATAGCGCCGGCCGACGGGCACGTACACCCCGTAGGGACCCACCCTGAAGCTGCCCGCCCCCCGGTCGAGCATCGCGGCGAACACGGACTTGGAGTCGAAGTGCGGCAAACACATCCACTCGACCGACCCGTCGGAGGCGACCAGCGCGCCGGTGTGACAGTCCGAGAGGAAGCCGTAGTCGGCGATCGGCGGAAACGGCGAGTCAGGTGGCGCGGATGAGCGCATCGAAGCGTTCGCTTGCGCCACGGGCGCCTGCTGGGCGGCTGCCGCGAGCTTCGGGGAGGGAGCACTCATCGCGGGACTTTCGAGGAAAGAGCACTCATCGCGGGACTAAAGGTAGCGGGAGCGCCCACCGGACCCTCGCCACTCCGCTCATCTCCACCCTCGGTCATCTCCACTCCGGTCATCACCACGCCGGTCATCACCACGCCGGTCATCACCACGCCGGTCATCACCGCTCCGGCCGGTGCACTCCATCGGGCAGGCGCCCTTCGCCGGCGAGCTTGTCGAGATGGGCGGTGAGCGTGATAGCCGCGACGGGGCGCAGCGGCTCGGGCACGTCCGACCAGGCGGCGTCGAGCAGCTCGGCTGTCGAGCGGCGACCTTCGGCAAGCGCGGCGAGCAGCCGGCGCTCGCGGTCGAAACGGTGCTCTATGTATTCGGACAGGCGTGCCCTGGGCGTCCAGATCGGTGGTCCGTGGCCAGGACAGAGGACATCCAGATCGCGCTCTCGCAGCCGCGCGAGCCCATCGAGATAGCCCGCGAGGGCACCCTGGTCGGGGGCGATGAAGACGCTGCCCTCGCCGAGCACGGCGTCGCCGGTGAAGCACACCCCGTCCGCGATGAAAGCGAAGTGGTCGGGAGCGTGGCCGGGCGTGTGGACGGCCTCGAAGGGTCCGAAGCGGGCGCCGTCGCGAAGCTCAACGTCGGCCGGCGCCCGGCCGGCCGCCAGCGGCGCGGGGAGGCGCTCGCGCAGCGCCGCCGTGGCCTCGCAATGGTCGGCGTGGTCGTGCGTGAGCGCGATCCCCCCGAGACCGCCGCGCGCCGCCAGCGCGGCGAGGAGCGCGTCGATGTGCTCGGCGAGCGCGGGTCCCGGGTCGACGACCCAGGCCGGATCGCGCCCCACCACCCAGGTGTTCGTGCCCGACAGGGTGAGCGGACCGGGATTGGAGGCGCGCAGGCACAAAACCCCCAGGAGTCCCAGGCGCTCGGCGTCGGTGGGAGGGCTCATTGCGGAAACGCTCCCCGCCGAGCCCCGCTGCGCTGTGGCTGCCCGGCGTCGGGGGTCTTGGGGGTCATTGGCCGACGTTATCCGAGGCCGCTTCGGCGTGGTGGCGAGCCGGCCGATCCCTGCCGGCGGCCCCGTCTCCAGAATGCAGACAACCGTCTGTTCGTTGAACTGCCGAGCCCATCCCTCAAGCGCGCGCCCAGCAACCGAAACAGAGTACATGGGGCGAGGGCAATCGCAATCCTGGCTGTGCCCAACGGAGCTCGACCGCAGTCGAGTGGTGGACGCGAACGCTCGCGTGCGCACGATCCGCCTCGTGGGCGTCGGAGTGGTCGGCGTGGCGCTGCTCGCGATGGCCCCGTGGGTGGGCTGGTGGATGTTGATCCTGTTCGGACTCACCGCCGTGAACCTGTGAGCGTGGAGCGGCGCCTCACCCACAGCGCCCATCCAGAGCGCGTGAGCGCGTGGGCGATCGTGACGACGCTGCTCGTGCTCGGAGTGGGCGTGGCGCTCAGCGGCGGCCCTCACAGCCCGGCGCTTCCCTGGACGGTGCTGCCGGCGGGCATCGTGGCCGCGCGCTTTCGCCCTCAGGTGGTGATCGTTGGCTTGGTGCTCACGGTGGCGGTGATCCTGCTCTCGACGCTCGCGGCGCAGCCGGCGGCGACGTTCCACGACCCGGTGGCTGTGATCACGACACTCGCGCTGCTCGCCGGGGTGGTGTCGACCGTGTGGGCGTTGCAGGCGGCCGAGCTGCACCATCGCGACGAGGCGATCCTCGACCCGCTCACCGGCCTGCTCAACCGTCACACGCTGCTGCCGCGCTTCATCGAGCTCTCCCACCAGGCGCGGCTCGGCGCGCAGCCTGTTTGCCTCCTGCTGTGCGACGTGGACGGCTTCAAGGCGATCAACGACCAGCACGGACACGACCGCGGCGACGCGGTGCTGCGCGACATCGCCTACGAGCTGCGCAAGCGGTTGCGCTCGTTCGAGCTCATCTACCGCCTCGGCGGGGAGGAGTTCCTGATCCTGCTGCACGGGATCGGCCATGCCGCCGGTCGCCAGATCGCCGAGCGGCTGCGGGCTTGCATCGAGCGCGCGCGCCCCACGGGAATCCAAACCACGATCTCGCTCGGCTTGAGCTCTGGTCGCGGCGAGGAGGTGGAGTACGAGCCGCTCTTCAAGGCCGCCGACAAGGCGCTGTACGAAGCCAAGCGCGCAGGGCGCAACCCGCGTTGTCGCGGCTCCCCCGGGCTCGAGCGAGCTCGAAGAGCAGGCGAGCGCGGTCGACGAGGCGTCCCTGGCTTCGCTCGTCGGGTAGCCCTGCCGGCCGGCGCCACGCTGCACCCGCCGGGTTTCGCGACGTGCTCGAGCGCGATCCTGAACAGCCACGAAGTGCACGCCCGAAGAAATAGGTCCGGGGAGAGGACGAGCGCGGGCGGTATGCCGCCGATCGGATGTCAAGCCCGATCGGCGGGCGCCTCGACGGCGGTGAGTCCCTCCGCGGCCAAGGCATGCCTCAGAGCGCGCATGGAGGGGTCGGCGTTGACATGGGTCGAGACACGCTCGCTGGCGTATGCGCGAGCGACGGCGTCGCAGAGACACCACGCCGATTCCGTGTCGGCCGTGGTGCAACCCCGGAGGTCGAGCACGAGCTCACTCGAGCGCCGCGTCGCATCCCCCAGCTCGATTTCGATCTCCAAGACCGTCGGGTAGTCCAGAACACCCGCCACCGCGATGGTCGTCGCGGTGGCGTCGTCGGTGACGGTGACGCGCGAGCGCCGACGGGTCTCGTCGGACCCCGGTCGGCGCTCGCGCCAGGTTTGGATCTTGAGCGCGATCACGAGCAGCAGCACCGGACCCATGAACACCGGCAGGGAGACGTACCAGTGGCCGAGGTGGGCGAAGATCGGCGGGGGCATCCATTCAGTCTGCCATTCGGTCTGCGGTGGAGTCCGGCTGTGCGGTGGGGCGCGTTCGGCGCGCGAGCGCCAGCGCGATCAGGCCGGTGAGCAGGCCGAGCGCACCAAGGATCAGCGCGGTGATGCCAAGGCCCCTGCTCGCCCCGCCGCTCGTTGACTTCGCGGCAGCCGGTGTCGGGGGGAGCGCGGACCGGCTCCCGGCCATCTGGCCCGCCTCCGGCCCCGCCTCGTCACCCGCGACGTCCTCGATCACGCCGCCCTTGGCCGTGACGTTGATCCTTGGCGCGGGATGTTCCGCTGTCAGCGGCGGGGCGATCCAGTGCACGATCTGCCCGTTGCTGTAGGTCTGGACCGTCCTGAATTCCAGCGCCTTGCCCGCAGCGCTTCCCGGGATCGCCAAGGAGAGCGGGAAGTTGACGAACTGGCCGTTGTTCACCTTCCCGAGCGGACCGGTCCATGTCCAGACGATCTGAGAGACCTCTGTGTCGATCGTTTCCCCGCCTTCTTTGATCGGGGTCGCGAGCTTGCTTTCGATGAGCTTCGTGCTCCAGCCGGCCACGTTTTCGTAGTCCACACCCGTGAACCCCGCCGGAAACAGCACGTCAACCTTCTTGACGTAGGCGCCTTCCTGCTCACCCGGAACACGCACGTCGAGTGTGGCGAACGCCCCGGCGGGAATCGTGTTGGGATGCAGGCTGATGTGTGCCTGCGCGCCGGCGGGTGCGAGAAGCGCCCCCGCCGTAAGCAGCAAAGCGACCTCCTTGGCTTTCATGTTTTCATTCCTCCTGAGTAGTTGACTATCAGTTGTCAATGGTGTTCCGTCCACCCGCGGGCCGATGAAATCGCGCCGCGGACGCGTATTCCCCATCAGGGCTGCCGGTCGCCTTGCTCCGGTCTTACGCCGGCTCACCGAATCGGGACCTTCACATCGCGGCTGTACTGTTCAAATTCTGAGATGCGGTCGATGATTTCGATTTCCCAGGCGCCACCGGGACTGAGCACCGCGGAGCTCAGGATGTAGTGTCCGGGTCCCGCCGCGTTTGCCTTCAAGGGCAGCGGGCCGATCCCCTTGGAGGGCAGCTTGGCGCTGGCCGTCAGTTCCTTGGTGGCGGTGAACTGAGCGCCGGTCTTCGCGTCGATCAGATAGAGGTGGATTGTGTTCAACCCGACCTTTGCCGGTTCGACCGTCATCTCAAGCTCGGCCGATCCAATCGTGGTGTTGGTGGAGAACGGCCCAGATGCCGCATCGATCGGCGGCGCATAGCTGATCAGCGCAGCGGTCACACCGAACACGCACAGCAGCAGCGCCAGCTCCCCGCGGAGCGTGCGGCGGACCAGCAGACCCGCGCCACCCGGCGTGCCCGCCGCTGCAGCGATCCGCTTGAGCGCCGGGATCGCGCGCTTCCGGTTGACCCAGCCGAGACCCACCAACCCGGTGAGCAGTCCGCTCTTGACGATCACGAGCTGGCCGTAGGTGGTGTGAAGCAGGCTGTCAATGCTGCGCACGTCGATGTACGCCTGCACGAGTCCGGTGACGGCGAGCGCCGCGACCGCGCACAGCGCCAGCCGCGAGAAGCGCACGAGCACCACCGTCAGCAGAAGCGTGCGCTGCGGTCCCTCAAGGCGGCGCGTCGCAGCGGGCAGCGCAACCAGCAGGCACGCGATCCCACCCGCCCACACGCTCGCGGCGAGCACATGCAACACGTTGGCGGGGAAGAAGGCCCATGTCGGGCTCTGCACGCTGGCGTGGCCGCTCAGCGCGGGTGTGGCTGCGAGGTAGGCAGCCCCGACCACAGCGGTCATGGTCAGGACGACGGGTGGCCGAGGGCCGAGGGCCGTGCTGGCCGATCTTCGATCGGTCGCCCCCGGCGCGGCTGGTCGCAGCATCGGGATCGGAATCGCCTCGCGCCGTGCCGCCCGCGCCGCGACCAGCACGGCGCCGAGCACCATCCAGACAATCGCCCGTGCCCCCCATACGATCCCGAAGCGGCTTTTCAACGTGTCGCTCACGATCGCGCCCTTCAGCGACGCCCACAGCGACACGCCCGCCGCGCTCGCGCCCTGGAGCATGATGCCGAGCACGCTCGCCGCGATCCCGAGCGCAACAGCCGCGAGGAGCAGCAGCCGCAGACGGCGCGCAAGAGCGCGCGACGCCTCCTCCCAGCCCTTCTCGGCGCAGGCCGTGGCGGCGGCGAGCGCGGGCATCCACGCGAATAGGAGGAACGCAAGCCCGCCCAGGCCCAGCGCGAGCGATGCGTAGTCCAACGCGCGCACGACTCCGAACGCGATGACGGTCACCTCGCCGGCCTTGTTTCGGTCGATCAGCCCCGCCACGGTGTACTTCGGCGCGGCGCCCGCGTGGCCGATGCTGAACACCAGCCCGCCGTACACGATGTGCGTGTCGGCCGAGATCACCCGGTAGGTGGCGGTGTAGGTGCCGTCAGGCAGACGCGACTTCAAGCCGACGCCCATCCAGTGCTCGTTGCCTTCGGGGTGCGAAACGTTCAGGTCATCGACCTCGTTGCCCTGCGCGTCATACACGCGCACCGCGCCGAGCGTCCCGCCTACCGCCTGGTTGAACTCTGAAGATCACCTCCTTCGGCTGGAGCGGAACGGTCGAGCCCGACGTTGGCGACGTGCCGAGCAGTTGTGCGTGCGCCCACGCCGCCGGAGCGCAGGCCAGCCCGCAGGCGCACGTGCAGGCTGCGATGAGCGCGAGCCGCTTGCAACGGCGACCTGGGCGGCGTGCGCCCGCTCGACTGTCCGTGGACGCCTTCAACACCGATCGCCGCCCTTCGGGGCGATCACCACGCCTCTTTTCGCGCGGACGGCTCACCGGGCTGGCCCGTGCCCGTCTCGGAGGGGGAGGAGCGTGCTCGGCGGCGGCGCACCGTGAAGACGAACGCAGCCCCGAGTAGGACGATCACGATGAATGCGGCGATCACGCCGACCGGCGCTTTGGAGCTCTGCGAGACCCAGAACAGTTCCCCGTCGATCTTGCCCGGCTGCGTGCCGACCGCGATCGGCACGCTCCAGTCGAAGATCTTGGTGCGCTTGCCTTCGTTTGTGACCTCGGGCGGCGTGACGGGACTCATCCAGTGAATCCGGTGGTCGTGCCATTCGAACTGGCCGGTGCGATCGACGACGACCCACTTGGGTGGCGCGCTCGCGTTCGCGGAGGGCGGCACCGTCACGTTGGCGTAGAAGTTCGTGTTCAGGTACACCGCCGGGGAGCGCACGTTCTGTTCGGCGGCGCCGTCGGGTTGCACGCGCGCGTACGGCTCGCCCGAATAGCCGTACACGGTCACGGTCCTGCCCGTGTGATTGCGCAGCAGCAGACGGTCTGCGAACTCCAGCACTTCGACCTGCAGTCCCGGCGCGCTGGGCGTGATCGCCGTTATGTGGGTGCGGTAGTGATAGCTCGAGCCCTGATCGTTGATCGGGTTGCCGCTCTCGGAAGGCGCATTCTGCCCGCCGGTCGCGGCGGCGCGCGGGCCGCCCGCCGACGCCAGCACAAAGGCGCCGAGCAGGACGAGCGCAAGACGACGGAACATCGATGACTCCTCGCTGAAGCTGGACGGGATGACCGACAGGCGCTTGCGCCTCGTGCGCGCAGGGAGCGCCTGTGCGCGCAGGGCACAGCTGTGGACGAGCCGCCGGCTCCGCGAGGAGGCGGCGTGCGCCTAGCTCGTCAAGCTGACGCCGGTGGCGGGCGGACCGCCAGACAGCGCGCCAGCAGCAGCCCGCCGCGCGGGCCGATCACCACCGCGACGAGCCGCACACGCGGTCGGATGCAACGGGGATGCGTACGGCGTGGCCGGCGGCGACCGCCGGACAGCAGGACGATCGTCCGCTCACCCGGATAGCGGCGCATCAACAGCGGCGCCGCCAGCGCAAGCGCCGGCAGCAGGCAGAGCGCGGTCTGGTCGGTCGCGATGAGCACGGCGGCGGCGATCGCCATAGCGGCGAGCGCCACAAGCCGGCGCGCGCACGCCGAGATGTGCTCGCTCGTGTTCATCGGAGCTGACACGACAGCCCGAACCCTACACCAGCGACCGGGCGGGCGCCGGAGGCAGCGACTGCGGCCCGCTCGGGACAGGCACGAGCATCGGGTCAGGGCTGTCGAAAGACAGAATGGGTGCCGATGCGGCGCCAAATCTTGCCTACACGCGAGACCGGGCGACCAGGGGCTCAGGGGCTCATCAGATCTCGAAGCAGGGCCGCGACCATCGTCCCATGACGCCGTCGGCGTCATACGTGGTGGGCACGCGTTGGGCGTAAATGTCGCCTTGCGTGGGCCTAAAAAGACGCTTTACGTCGGTCCGACGTTATGCTACGTTTATCGCGATTATGGATGCTCATTCGCGACGCCAAGCTGCTTTGGATGCGATTGCCAAGGTCGTTGCCAGCGCCACGGCTGGAGATGTCGAGACGGAGGTCGTGGATTTCAAGGAGGAGGCGGGCACGATCGTGCGCGGTGGACAGCGAGTCGCCATTGGGACGGAACACGAGCCCGCAGCACAAGCGCTTGCCGCAGAGGTCGCGTGCATGGCCATGAGCGAGTCCGGCGGCGTGATCGTGGTCGGCATCAACGACAAGGCGGCAGGCCCCGAAGCGTTCGTCGGCTCCTATTTGGACCTGGGCTGGCTGCGCCGGCGCGTTTACGCGCTCACGCAGCCCAACTTCTCCATCGACATCCCCGAAGAGCTCACCGTGGAGGGAAAGCGGCTATACCTGATCAACGTCGCCCCCGCACTTGGCGAGATTCGCAGCGGGGGGAAGCTCCGGACCCGCTTCGGCACGGACTGCGTGGAACTCGACGGAGACCGCGCACGAGAGCTCCTGGAGAAGCGCCGCAACTACGACTGGTCCGCAGAGCCTTCGCCGGAACGGCTGTCAACCTGCGACCCGGCCGCGATCAAGTCCGCGCACGACCACTACAGCGCAACCCGTGGGCGCCCCGCCAGCAGTGACCTCGAGCTCGTGCGTCGCCTCGGCGTCGCAATGGACGATGACGACGACCCGAAACTGAACGAGGCGGGTGCCGTGCTCCTCTGCCGGTACGAGCCGACTGTGGAGAGGATCGACATCCGCGTCACCGAAGTCGACGGAGCAGCCTCCTTTGATCGTAAGACCCTCGCGGCGCCGATGATCACCGCGTTCGACGCCGCCTGGGAGACGATTGACCAGTACTTCCCGGCCCGCCAGGTCGTCATTGGCGCTCAACGTCGCTCTGAGCGGCCCATTCCCGAGCGCGCCCTGCGTGAGGCGTTGGTCAACGCAATCATGCACCGCGACTACCGGATGCCTCAGGCGTCCATCGTTGCGTTGGCGATAGGTCGGCCCGCGGACACCTTCGAGGTGGTCTCGCCCGGGGGCTTCCCCGAGGGCGTTGACGAGTCTCGCTTGCTCGCCACCCGTTCCCGGCCCCGCAACCGTGTCCTCGCGGACGCGATGCGCGTCCTCGGACTAGCGGAGCGCGAGGGCATTGGCATCAGCGCGATGTACCGCACCATGCTCAGAGACGGCCACTCACCACCCGACATCACCGCCTCGGGCGGCGACGTTATCTGCCGTCTGCCCGGTGGCCGCGTGGACGAGGACGTGAGAGGGTTCTTCGATGCTCTGGCGAGAACCGACTCACGTTTCGATGAGGATGTGCGTTCCCACATCGCGATCACGGAGCTGCTGAACAGAACCCCACTCCGCGCGGAGGGCTTGGCGAGCGCAGCGCAGTGCAGCGAGGAGGAGGCGTTTGAGGTGCTGCGGCGACTCGCGGAAGCAGGGGCTCTAGAGCGCCTCCTAAACGGGAGTCGTTCGTTCCGCCTGACGACCACCGCACGGGCAGCGCTTGACTCGCGTATCAAGTACAAGAAGCGGAGCGCCCGAGACCAACACTCGGAGCTCGTGCGCGCGTACCTCGATGTCAACGAGGACATCGGCCGCGCGGAAGCAACCTTCCTGCTCAGAGTTGGTGAAACCCGCGCATCGGCAATCCTGAGCGACTTGTACAACAAGTACGGCCTGATCAAGCCGGTAGGCGCGGCTCGCGGTCGCGGCGTCCGCTACACCCTCGCGAAGTGAAAGTGCGCCCCACGCTGTTGTCAGTCGTCCATCAGCGGCTATAGGCCCACTTTGGCAACGGTCTTCATCGGAGCTGACACGACAGCACGAACCCTACACCAGCGACCGGGCGGGCATGAGACGCGCTCACGTCCCGACCGCGGACAGCAGCCACAGCCCGAAGCTGGTGAAGGCGACCATTACGGCCAGCATCCAGTACTGCGAGCGGATCGCCTCCTGGCCGTCCCGATACATGCTTAGCGCGCGGTCGTGGGCGAGCGTGAGGCCGCCGACGTGGCCGGTCACGAGCGCCGCGACCTGCACGTACCAGATCGCCGCATAGGAGATGACCGCGTAGTCGATCTGGTAGGAGGCCGTGCCGAAGAGGTTCGCGCCGTTGCCGAGCGGGTCGGATGCCAGGTAGCCGATCGCCTGCCCCTGCCAGATGAGCAGCGAGAAGTAGTGCGCGAGCACGTAGGCGAAGCCGATCGGAGCGAGCGTGTGCGCGAACGTGTGCGACAGATCGGCGATTCCATAGCGGTCGCTGACGCTGCGCACGCCCGCGATCCCGAGCCGGTAGACACCGACGACGAGCGCCACGCAGCCCACGAGCCCCACCGAGTAGGCGAGCTCGACGGCGGGAGTTTCGTGAAAGCTCAGCGCCGCGAACACGCTCTGCAGTTCCGGCTCGAGGCTGCGCCACAGCCCGCCGTTGCTGAGGCCGTCGAAGGTGGTTGTGCCGATCACCGTGCACACGAGCGCGACCGTGCCGGCGAGCACGGGCATGTCGGCGAGACCGCTGAGCGGCCGCCGCCGGTAGACGACGCGACGCTCGTCGGCGCACAGCATCGACATGCGCGAGAGCAGCTTGAAGTAGACCCCGAAGCCGTCGGCCCGCTCCGACCACTCCTCCACACCGAATAAGGCCATTCCGAGGAGCATCGCCAGGAAGTAGCCCAGCGAGAGCGCGGCGAGCGTGGCGGGGTGGTCGCGATCGGCGGGCACGTACACGAGCTCGAGCCACGCGAACCCGATCAGAGCGGCCACGGCCGGCCACACACCGAGCGCGCGCGGATAGCGCAACGGCGCCCGCGCGAACAGATTGGGCGTCACGCGCCGACCTGCCCATCGAATCGCACGCGCGCACGAGCGCCACGGGTTGAGAGCAGCGAACACGTCGCCGAACAGCACGCTCGCGACCGGCAGACCAACCCAGAACACGACATAGATGAAGGTCACCGAGAAATTCACGTTCGCCACCTGGGCGCCGGCAAAGCCGCTGTAGACCACCAGTACGAACAGCCCCACCCCAAAAAGGCTCGCCAGGCGGGCGACCGCTGTGGGCATCGTGAACAGCCGCAGTCGATGCTCGCTCTGCAGCCGGGGGGTCCTCCACAATGTGGAGAGCGCCACGAAGGACACCACGAGGACCACCGCGGCGGTCCAGCTGAACAGCCAGACGGGGATCGGCAGGTCGGCCTTGCCCACGATCCCATGCGCCTGGGCGACCGCCGGGAACAGCAATGCCGCAAGCCCAACGCCGCCGAGCGCGGGTGAGAACGTGCGACGCGAGGGAATCATGCGACGGCCAGTCTATGCAACCACCATCCGCGCGCCATCGGTTCCCGGGTGAGCGCTCGCGCATCTGGAAGCGGCGCAGGTCGTAGGCTGCGCGGTGAATGAGACCGGTCCCCGCAGCGACGTCCACGTTCATCGAAGCGGCGATTCGCGCCGCCCTCACAGGGCTGCTCGTGGTCGCGCTCTGCACGACCATCAGCTCACAGGCGTGGGGCGACGGCGACCCCGCCAGCGACGTGCTGCTCGCCCAGAACGCCTTCTACCCCTACCAGCCGCCGGTCCCGCCCAAGCTCGAAGCCACCCTCAACGCCCTTCTGGGCGCAGCGGCCCGCGCACACATGCCGTTGAAGGTCGCGATCATCGGCTCACGCGAAGACCTCGGCCTGGTTCCCGACTACTTCGGCCATCCTCAACCGTACGCCGAGTTCCTGGACCGCGAGATCTCCTTCAACAGACCCCAGCCGCTGCTCGTCGTGATGCCGACCGGCTTCGGGCTGCTCGCCGCCGGCCCCGCCTCGGCGCTCGCCCACCTGACCATCGACACCCACCCCCGCACATACGGACTTACGCGCACGGCGATCCTCGCCGTGACCGCGCTGGCCCGCGCGAACGGGCACTCGATCGCCGCTTCCCCCATACCTTCGGCCACCCCCGCCTCCCACGGAGGGCTCCCCGCGGCGGTGCTGTTCAGCCTGCCCGCGCTGCTGCTGATCGTGGCCGGCGTGGCGGCGCTGCGAGGTCGCGGACGGCGTGGCCGGCAGAAGCGCACGCCGAGCGGACCGCCTGCGTAAGTTACGCGGTGCGGCCGAGCCGCCGTGGCGCGTTCAGCTCGACGCGAGCAGCAGCGCGTCGTGCGCGACTTCCTGGGGTGCGAAGTTCGACGCATAGAGGGTGGTGAGGTTGCCGGCGGCGCTCACCCCGTACACGATTCCACTGTGATTGACCAGCTGCGGCTGCTGGGCGTCGCGTTCGGAGCCCACCCCCCATGCCTTCCACACGCGCGCGAGTTCGGAGGCCGAGCCGATCAGGTACTGCATCCGGCCGGTCATGCCATGACTTGCGAGGAAGGCGGCCACGGACTTGGGGGTGTCGCCGCGCGGGTCCACAGAGACGGCGATCACTTGGACTTTGGACGCCTCAGCCGACCCCATCATGTTGAGGGCCACGCCGAGGTTCGACGCGATGATCGGACACACGTCGGGACATTTGGTGTAGAGGAAGGTCACGAGCACCGCCTTGCCCCGGTACTGGGCGATGTTGACCCTTTCGCCCTCGTAGTTGCGAAGGCTGAGCGGCGGCTCGGGCTCGGCGGGCGAGGCCAGCGATCCGCTGTACTTCGACGACGCCACGCCCTGCACGCCCGCGGCGCTCGGGCGGGCTTTGCCGCCGCCCATCGTCAACACCGCAACGCCGCCGGCGATCACGAGGATCACCAACAGCGCGAGCACGATGTTGAGGTTCAGTCCGCCGCCCGAAGGGGGCTCGGGGGGCTCGGCCGGTGGCGACGGTTGCGCTGCCATGTGAACCAGAACCTACCACCGCCGCAGGGCGCCCGGAGCCGTTTGGCGGGCGTCGGGTAGGCTCGCGCGTATGCCCACGGGAGGCGAGTCGCTCGGCTCGGATGCCCCAAGCTCCACGCGAACCTCGGCGTTCACCGACCGCACCGCGTGGGCGCGCAACCTCGCGACTCCCGTCCGTGACTTCCTCGCCACCGAGACGGGCGGCGCCGCGGTGCTGCTGGGCGCGATCGTGGCGGCGTGGCTGTGGGCCAACTCGCCATGGTCGAGCTCTTACGACTCGCTGTGGAGCACCAAGCTGTCGATCCAGCTCGGGAACGCCCGCATCTCACAGGACCTGCGGCACTGGGTGAACGACGGCCTGATGACGTTCTTCTTCCTCGTCACGGGACTGGAGGCCCGGCGGGAGATGGACATGGGGCAGCTGCGCGAGCGGCGGCGCATCGCGCTCCCGGCGATCGCCGCGCTCGGCGGTGTGGCGGCGGCGATCCTCATCTATCTGATCCTCAACGCCGGCGGCCCCGGGGCTCGGGGCTGGGGGGTGGTGATGTCGACGGACACCGCATTCGCGCTCGGCGTGCTTGCATTGGTGGCTCCAGGCGGCACGCGATTGCGCGTCTACCTGCTCACGTTGGCGATCGCAGACGACGTCGTGGCGCTCGTGGTGATCGCCACGGCTTACACCGCCCACGTGTCTGTCATCGCGCTCGCCGCCGCCGCCGGGCTCTTCTCCGTGGTGCTCGCGCTGCGCTACGTCCCGCGCGCGTGGCGTCGCCGGCTCGCTCCCGTGCTCGGCGTGGCCCTGTGGGTTGCGCTGTTCGAATCGGGCATCGATCCCGTGGTCGCGGGACTCGCCGTGGGGCTCGCCACGAGCGCCTATCCACCGGTGCGAGGCGAGCTCGAGCAGGTGAGCGAACTGACGCGTTCCTTCCGCGAGCAGCCCACGCCGGCGCTCGCCCGCTCGGCTCAACTCGGCCTGGTGTCGGCGATCTCGCCCAACGAGCGCCTCCAGCACCGCTTCCATCCGTGGACGAGCTACGTGATCGTGCCCGTCTTCGCGCTCGCCAACGCGGGTGTCCACGTCAGCGGCAACCTGCTCGGCCACGCGCTCAGCTCACCGGTGACGCTCGGGATCGTGCTCGGCTACGTGGTGGGCAAGCCGCTGGGCATCCTCGGCGCCTCGTGGCTCGCGTCACGCCCACGACTCGGCGGGCTGCCTCGCGTGTTGAGCTGGCCCGCGACAGCCGGCGGAGGCGCCGTCGCCGGGGTGGGCTTCACGGTGGCGCTGCTGATCTCGAGCCTCGCCTTCCATGGCCGCGAACTCGAGGAGGCGACGCTTGGGGTGCTGGCGGCGGGCCTCCTGGCGTCGCTCACCGCGTGGACGGCATTCCGAGTCATCGCGCGGCTGCCCACCTCGGTGCGAGCCCGCCAGATCATGCATACCGAGGAGGAGATCCTCGACCTGGCGGACGAGATCGATCCGCAGCGCGACCACATCCGCGGGGCGAAGGACGCGCTCGTCACGCTGGTGGAGTACGGCGACTACGAGTGCCCGTATTGCGGGCAGGCAGAGGCGGCGATCCGCGAGCTGCTCGGCTCCTTCGGCGACGAGCTCAGATACGTGTGGCGCCACCTTCCGCTCAACGACGTCCATCCGAACGCGCAGCCGGCGGCCGAGGCGGCGGAGGCAGCGGCGGCGCAAGGCCGGTTCTGGCAGATGCACGACTCGCTCTTGAGCCATCAGGACGAGCTGACGGTCTCGGAGCTCAGGCGCCACGCGGAGCGGCTTGGTCTCGACGTCGAGCGCTTCTGGGAGGAGCTCCGCCGGCGCGAGCACGCGGCGCGGATCGACGAGGACGTCGCCACCGCCGACGCAAGCGGTGTCGCCGGAACGCCCACCTTCTTCATCAACGGGAAGCGCCACCACGGAGCGTACGACGTGGCGAGCCTCACCGCCGCCGTGCGCGCCGCGCGGGCCCGCGCAGGGCTCAGACGCCGGGCGCCGGCTCGCCCGCGCCGAGTCGCTCGATGACCTCGTCGCGGTTGGCGCCGTGCGCCTGGAGCACACGATCGAAGGCGGCGCCATACACGCGCATCACGGCCAGCAGCAGGTCGGTGGTCGTCACCCGAGCGGCCCCTCGCCGGCCGGCGATGTGAATCGCCTGCTCGATGACGAGCGCGACCGCGTCGCGATGGCCGACGCCGGCTGGTGCGCCCCGCTCGCGGTCGGCGCCTTCGAGGCGGTCGGCGCCCTCGAGGGGCTCCCGCAGCGGCGCCTCGCCGACACCGAGCGCGTGCAACACGATTCCCACTTCGCCGTGCATGTACAGCACCCGCAACCAACGCTCGGCTTCGGCCTCGGGAGTGCGAGCGAACGGCAGAGCGGTGGAGGCGATGCCCAGCGCCATCGCGGCGTCCGGCGCAAGATCCGCCGGGGCGTTCATCGCGACACCCCGAGAGCCGTCGGCGTCCGTGCCCGGCGTGGTTGGAATGGCGCGACATTGTTGCGTTGCAGCACCACCTCCGGGGGTCCGTCGCCGAAGTGCACCTCCAGCAGCACGGTGTCGCCGCGCCCCGCGACCGCGCGCGCCGAGTGCATGAGCGGGGCGATCTCATCCCGTTGCACCCCGCAGGCGAGCAGGAACCGCTCGGTGCGATCGCCCGCGGCCTGCTCGCCGTCGAGCTCGAGCTCCTCGACCAGCACGGCGGGCGCCGCGCCGCCCCCTTCGATCCTCAGCAGGCAGGCGGCCATGTCGTCGGGGCGCGCGTCGGTCTGCTCGGCCACACGGTCCAGCAGCGCCGTCGCATCGGCCCCGGGCCCGAGCTCGGCGAGCGTGAGTGTGAGCCGGTCGGCGCCGTACAGCTCCGATCCCACCCTCGCCTCGGTGATGCCGTCGGTGTGGAAGCACACCTGTGAGTAGCCGGGCACCGACACCACGGTTTGGCGAGTGCCGGTGCGCATGCCGGCGCCGATCGGCGGCGAGCCGCCGGCGGTGCGTGTCGCGAGCGCCTGTGAGCCGAGCACGATGGGCGGCGGATGTCCGGCGCAGGCGTACACAAGGATGCGATCGCGTGGCTGGTAGGTGGCCACCACAACAGTGGCGAACGATCCGCCCAGCGCGCGCTCGAGCACAGTCCCCGCGGTCTGCACGGCGCCCCGCGGCGAAAGACCGGCCTCCAGATATGCCCGCAGCGTGAAGCGCACGAGCGCCGTGTGGGGCAGCGCCTGGCGTCCGTGTCCGGAGATGTCGCCGACGATGACAGCGAGCCGGCCGTCCTCGAGCGCGAACACGTCGTAGAAGTCCCCGCCCGCTCCGGGCCCGTCTGCGGGATGGTAGGCGGCTGAGGTCGCAACCGGGCCGAGCCGGGCGGGCGGGACGGGAAGCAGCGCGGCCTGAAGCAGCCCCACGTCCTCGAGCAGCTGCCGGCGCTGACGGTCGAGCCGCCCGACGCGCAGCGCCACCAGGCGCGAGCGTATGCCGAGCGCGAGCGCGAGCCCGAGCAGCACGCCGATGAGGATGCGTATGGGGGTCGGCACGACGCCGACGATCTTGGTGATGGTTGTCACGAGCGGCTGCAGCCGGCCGGCGGGCCGAGATTGCGAGGCACTGCGCGCGTGGCGAGCCGGATCGGCGCGGCCGGGCGCGGCCGCGATCGCGGAAGTGGAGGCGAGCCTGCCCGTTGCGGAGGCGCCGGTCGCGGGACCCTTCGCACCGCCGCGCCTGCGCGCGTGGCGAGCGCGGCGCGCGACGCGCGTGGAGCGCGAGGTGGCCTGACGCGTCGCCCTCGCCGGCTGAGGCTGTGGGGTGGCCGTGGACGGCGTGGTCGTGGCGGACGGTGGCGGCACGCCGGTGGATGGAGGCGCGCGCGGCGGACGGAGGCGCGCCGGCGGTCACCGCGCTTGGAGCGGGAGCCGGCGCGACAGCCTGCCCGGGGGACGCCTGGGCCTGCTTGGCCTTCTTGGCCTGGCCGGGGGGAACGTGCGAGGCGGCGGGCTCTTCCGCCGATTCTCCCCCGGTGGAGGAGCCATGTTCGTGGCGCTTTGAGCCGCCGTTGTGCCCGCGACCCGGCTTGCCTTCGCTACCTTCCGCTCGCTGGGAATGCGACGCGTCGGCTTCTTCGGGGGCGGCGTTGGCGTTGCCTTTCGCGTTGCCTTCTTTGGCGCTGCCTTTCGCGTCGCCTTTTCCGCCTGCCCCGGGCGTGCCCTGGGACGGTTGTTCATGGTTGGGCTTGCCCGTGGTGTGGTCGGGCTTGGCCGTGGCGGTGGGGATGGATGCGAGCGCGAGGACGCAGCAACCGAGGACGATCGCCTGCGCCGGTCGGCGGAGCGGGCGCGTCGCTCGCGGGTGTTCGCGGGTGTCGCTCGCCATGGCTGAACCGCTCCAATCAGCTCGCGCCGGCGGCGTCCCCCTGGACGTGCGCGAGGGCCTCGTCGAGCGTGGGGTAGATCGCGAACACGCCGTCCATGCCCGCGAACTCGAAGATCTGCAGCAGGTTGGTGCGCGTGCAGACGATCGCCAGCCGCGCCCCCACATCGAGGCTCCTCTTGACGCTGACCAGAACGCCCAGCGTCATCGAGTCCATGAACGTGGCGAACGTGAGATCGACCACGAGCCGGCTGTGGCCCTTGTCGATCGAGTCGATCAACATCCACTTCAAGCGGGGAGCCGTCGAGAGATCGAGATCGCCTTCGACCGAGACCACGCTCGTGAGCTCATCGTGGTCGCGCTGCATGATCCCGAACGCCGTGGGGCTCGGCTCTGAGAGATTGGATGTCCTTGCTCGATCGTGCATCGTGTTCCCTGGCGCCACGCGCGGGCGATGCAACGAGGACTCGACGTGCGGCCCGACCCGTTCATGCGCGCGCGTACAAGACGATCTTCGGATGCGAGCGATCTTCTCCTCACCGACCGCCTCAACAATCGAACAAATGTCCAAAATGACGTTCATGTTCCGGTCGGCGCATGCGCCACGGTCCCGGGCCGTGCATGTGAATTGGGTAGGCGCCGGGGTGACCCCGGCGCCCCCCACACCACCGGACATGCGGGTCCGCATCCGGCGGTTCGCTCAGCATCCCGGAAGCGGCGGTAGGGGTTAGCGAATCCCTTCAGGCCCTGCTCGGTCCAGACTTATGGTTGGTGCCATCAACCTCCACAGGGGACTCGCACCCCCGAGCTACCGGTCATGCCTCGCGCACCGGCCCGGCCGACCGGTACATGCACCGGTCGGGACATAGGGGAGCAACGTCTTCGATCGAGAGCCGACGGCCGGGGTCGAACCGGCAACCTCCGCTTTACAAGAGCGGCGCTCTACCAGTTGAGCTACGTCGGCTTGCCAACTCGCATCGTACAGCCGCGATGCGCGGTGGCCGGACCGGCTGCCGGGTAGCCCTTATATTGTGCAATGCGCCGGACGGCACGCTGCCTGCCGGCCCAGTGACCTTTGACAGAAAGAGCTCGCGATGCCCACGACAAAGCGACCCGAATTGCCATATGCGTTCCTCCCCGAGGTTCCGTCCTTCACGCTGAGCAGCACGGACATCGCCGACGGGCGGCCGCTGTCGCCGGCGCAGGTCTCCGGCAAGATGGGCGCTGGCGGCGAGGACGTCTCCCCGCAGCTGTCCTGGTCGGGCTTCCCGGCCGACACCAAGAGCTTTGCGGTGAGTTGCTATGACCCCGACGCGCCCACCGGGAGCGGGTTCTGGCACTGGGCTCTCGCCGACATCCCGGCCGGCGTCACAGCACTGCCCGCGGGAGCCGGCAGCCCCGGCAGCCCGGACCTGCCCGCCGGGGCGATCACGCTGCGCAACGACGCCGGCTTCGCCGGCTACATCGGCGCCGCTCCGCCCGCCGGCCACGGCCCGCATCGTTACGTGTTCGCCGTGCACGCCGTGGACGTGGAGAAGCTCGGCATCGACGCTTCCGCGGCTCCCGCCATCCTGGGGTTCAACCTGTTCAGCCACACTCTGGCGCGCGCTGTGATCGTGCCCACCTACGAGCAGACCTGAGCGCCGCGGGCATCGCCCGTGCAAACCCGCCGATCGAGACGGCGCGGAGCTTCGGCCACCGCTCCCGGCTTCCCGCCTCCGGGCCTCGCGAGAACCGGCGTTGACGCCGGCGAGCTCCGGCGGATAGGATCGCCTCGATGAGTCCCCGGCAGGCCCAGCGGTTCGTGGCCATGACCATGTGGTCGCTGGCGGGCGTGTTCGTCGTCGTCGGGGCGCTGTTCCTGATCACGCCCGACGGTGTGCTCCACCGCCTGCAGCAGTTGGGCGACGTGCTCGGCTCGTTCTCGCGCCCGCCGCACTCCCAAGAGAAGCTGTGGCTCGGGCTCGCGGTCGCCTACATGACCGTGATCACGGGAATCGCGATCGTGGTGGCGAGCGACGTGGCGCGCTTCCGTCCGCTGCTGCTGGTGCTCGCCGCCGGCAAGGCCGTGTCCTCGCTGACCTGTCTGTACTACTTCGTCGAATACAACGTTTTCGCATATCTGGCGAACTTCGTCGTGGACGGCTCGCTGGTGGGCCTCGCGCTTCTGTGCTGGGTGCTCGCCGGGCGCGTGGAGGCCGCCGTACCGCGCGCCGCGGCCGCCGCTCCGGTCTGAGGGGACGCACCGAGCCTGGGGGCGTCGGAACGCGAGACGCTGCGCGCCTTCGTCCGCGCGCTGCTGCCGGCTCACGGCACGCTGCCGGGAGCGGAGGTGCAGGGGGGCGTGGCGGTCGTGGAGGGGGTCGAAACACTGCTGGCGGCCGGCTCCTCGCGTACGCGCGCGCTCGTGCGGGTGGCGCTGCGCGCGATCGAGTGGGCGGCGCCGCCCGGGCGGCTCTCGCGACGCTCGCCGGAGCGCGCGAGCGCCGCTCTGAGGACACTGGCGAGCAGCCGCATCCCGGTGCGCCGCGAGCTGCTGGCGTCGCTCAAGACGTTCGCCGCGCTCGTGTATGCGCGTGACCCGCGCGTGCTCGACGCGGTCGGCACGAGCTCGACGTGCACGGTGGATACGAACCGCCCCGTGCCCGCCGCCGAGCGATCGGAGACCGGCGGCCGGCCCGAGCCGTTGGATCGCGCCTCGCTCGTGCCGGCCGCGCCGGTCGAGCATTGCGACGTCGTAATCGTGGGCTCCGGCGCCGGAGGTGCCACCGCGGCGCGCGTGCTCGCCGAGCGAGGGATCGACGTGATCGTGGTCGAGCAGGGCGCCTACCACGACGCGCGCGACTACTCGACCGATCCGCTGGTAGCGCTGCCGATGCTCTACCGCGACGCGGGGCTGACGTTCTGCGAAGGCCGTCCGCGGATCCCGCTGCCGGTGGGTCGCGCCGTGGGCGGCACCACCGTGATCAACTCTGGCACCTGCCTGCGCACGCCCCGCGAGGTGCTGGAGCGCTGGCGGGCTGACTTCGGGATCGAGTGGGCCACCGGGCTCGACGACGAGTTCGAGGCCGTCGAGCGCTCGCTGGACGTGCTTTCCGTGGATCCCCGCACGGCCGGCCGCAACGCCGAGCTGTGCCGTGCCGGCGCCGACGCGCTGGGCCTCTCCAATGGCCCCTTGCCGCGCAACGCCGGCGCGGTGAGCTGCTGCTCGTCGTGTGCGACCGGCTGCACGCTGGACGCCAAGCGCGCCGTCCACGTCTCAGAGCTGCCGCGCGCCGTCGCCGCGGGGGCGCGCGTGCGCGCCGGCCTGCAGATCGAGCGCGTGCTGCTGGAGCATGGGCGTGCCGCCGGCGTCGCCGGGCGCGGCTATGAGGTGCGCGCGGGCGCCGTTGTGCTCGCGGCCGGTGCGCTCGGAACGCCGGAGCTGCTGCTCGGGCAGGGGCTTGCCAACAGCTCGGGCGCGCTCGGGCGTCACCTGCGGATCCACCCCGCCTGCTGGGTTGGCGCCCGCTTCGAGCAGCCGGTGCGCGGCTGGGAGGGAGTGATGCAGAGCTGGGGGGTTGACGCCTTCGGCGACCGCGGCCTGTTCTTCGAGGCCACGGCGACGCCGCTTGCGTTCGGCGCCCAGGGGCTTCCGGGCGTGGGCGTGGAGCTGGCGCGCCTGATCGCCGAATACGATCGCATCGCCGTGATCGGCGTGCACCTCTCCGAGCGCTCCGAGGGGCGCCTGGAGCTGCGCGGCAAGCACACCCGGATCGCCTATCGCCTGCGCCGCGAGGATGCGCGGGCGCTGCGGTTCGGCATCGCGCGCGCAGCCGAGATCCACTTCGCCGCCGGCGCGCTCGAGGTCTATCCCCAGCTCGCGCGCGCTCCCCGGCTCGGTCCGAACGAGGTGAGCCGCATCGAGCGCGGCCGCGCGCGCGCCGGAGAGCTGCGACTCGAGGCTTTCCATCCGATGGGCACGGCCCGCATGGGCGCCGATCCACGAAGCTGCGTGGTGGCTCCCAGCGGCGAGTGCCACGACGTGCCCGGCCTCTACGTCGTCGACGCGAGCCTCTTCCCAACCTCGCTGAAGGTCAACCCGATGCTGACGATCATGGCCTGCGCACGGCGCATCGCAACGACGCTGGCACAGCGGCTGGGCTGAGCGGGAGCGGAAGATGTCACTCCCACTCCTATAGGGCGAGCGGTGTGGGGTGCTCGGCATAGCCATGGAAGGCGACCGCGACCGCGCACGGAGCGCCGTTCAGGGCGGCGTGGGTGTCATCGCCCAGCATCACCCGTCCGAACGGACCGCGGCGGCACGACCCCACCACGAGGAGGTCCGCATTCTGATCCTCAGCCTGCTGGTGCAGGCCGGCGGCGGGGCTCATCGACACGATGGAGCGGAGATCCGCGCTCACGTTCGCCGCGGCGCGCTCTCGCTCCAGCAACTCGTGGGAGGCCTCGCGCTCGGTGGGGAGAAAGCCGGGGGTCGCGGCGTGCAGTGGGCTCAGCACGTCGTGGTAGACATGCGCCAGCGTGAGCTTGCCTTCGGGATCGGTGAGTCGAGCGGCAAGCGCGATCGCGTCGCGGCCGGCCGGCCTGCCATCCACTCCGACGAGCACATTCTTGAACATCAATGCCTCCCTGTATCGGTCGAAAACACGCCGGATCGGACTCGCTCCCATCGATCCTCGTGGAGGCGCTGCGCCAAAGCATCCGTAAGGGCGGCGGATCGGGTCGTCCACAAACTACGGGTTTGCCTTTGCGGCCAACGTGTTCAGATGTAACCAGCACCCACGTCCCGCAACAGGAGGCACATCCCAATGCCCCAGGCCAAGACCCAGCGCAGCGCGGCGCCACGCAAGGCGGCGCCCGCTCGCGAGCCCCGCAGCACAAGCAGCAAGGAGCAAGAGCAGGCGAGCGCAGTCGACCGGACCACGGAGCTCTCCAAGGAGGTGCTCAAGTCGCTCGAGTCCGGCCAGCGCGCGGCGATCGATGCGGTACGCAAGTTCGTCGACACCGTGGATCAGAAGCTGCCGTCTCTCGGCGAGCGTCCGTCCAGGCGGCAGGAGATCGTCGACGCCGCCATGGAGATGGCCGACCGGCTGGTCCACACGCAGTACGACTTCATTCGCGACGTCGTGCAGAGCGCGGGGAAGGCGCTGAGCAGACAGGACAACGGGAAGTAGCGCGGATCTGCATCCGATGGCGCGAGCGAGGCGCGGTGGGCGGGCTCTGACAGCCCGCTCACCAACGCGCTCACCAACGCAGGAGCGCTGCGATGAGACCGTGCTTGCCCAGCGCATCGAGCTCGTGACGAACCACCACGACCTCAACCGAATTCTGTGCCGCCAACGCGATGATGTGCTCGACGGCGTCGACCGGATGCAGGGGCGCCTCGTCAAACCTACATAGGCCCTCATCCGACGCGGACAGCCGTCCGCAGCGCGAGCACAGCCCAGCCGTGAGGGTCGCCCGGTCGGCGACCAGGAGCACCTCGGCGCGCTCTTGTTCGAGCATCGCAAGCACCTCGTCCAGCCCGGCCACAGCGGATCCCCCGGTGCCCAGCGCCTCGTCCAGGCGAGAGATCAGCGCACGCTCTCGGTCACGCTCGGCGCGCTCGACGACCGGCGTGACCGCCCTCACGATCTCCTGCGCCGGCGCATGCTCCAGATCGCGATCGATCACCCCGGTGAGACGATCGTGCAGATCGCGATGCAGGCCGGCCTCGACGACCGGCCAGAGCTCGTCGGGCGCGACGATCACAAGATGGTCGAACGGATGGCGCCGGTGCGCTCGCAGCAGCAGCTCGGCGGTGTGGCGCACATGCTCGACCACCTGCTGCTCGATGCCGCGCTGAAAGCGCGCCTGCGACCAGCCTCCCTGAGCATGGCGACCGTGGACCTCGTCGCGGATCGCCGCGAACTCGACCAGTTCCTCCGCCCCACCGCGAAACAGGCGCGCTGCGCGCCTGCTCACAACGGCGACACCCCAGTTCTCGGTTGTGACCATCGCCGCGAGCGGCTCGAGCCACGGCACACTGTCGAGGACAACCAGCGGCTCGACCGGCTCGGGCAGCGCGAGGATCTCCAGCGCTCCGGCCGCGGCGCACGAGAAGATCGCGACCGCCTGCGCGCCGTGCGCCAGCTCCGGGTGCGCGATCACGGCGTTTCGCACGCGCTCGGCGTCGACATCGCGCGCGCCGGCGGTGGACAGCAGCGCCGACAGCTCCTCCTTGCGCGCTGAGGGAGTCGGGAAACGACTCGGGTCCAGATCGAGATACACGCTCAGCACAGGGTGCCCGGCGCTCTCGAGCAGACTCAGTCGCTCGAGCACAGCTGGACTTACGGCGGTAACCGCCATCAAGCGACCCTCACGTCGTCCTCGACCTCCATCGTCGTCCTCGACCTCCATCTGCGGTTGGCGGGGGTCAGGCGACGCTATTCGGCGACCGAGTGGGGCGCATCGGGAGACGACCCCCGTCGGCGCTCCGTAGTAATCCCGATCGATCGAGTCCTCGGACTGACGTAGGTGGCTCCGGCCGCGCCGGTCAGACAGCGCAATCAGTAATCGACCGCTCTCAGAATCGGTAGCCGCGTCCGATGCGCACCGCCCCTGGGTCGCCTACGGTCCAGCCTGATGGCTGTAGCCGCGAGAACCCATGACAGATGGTGGACCCTTCGATGATCCATGCGGACAGCGGGGATGTCGCCGCTGCGACACGGCGTCGCACGCAGGCGCGAGGATGGAGACGCGCGGTAGGACAGCTCGCAACGGTCACATGCGATGCGGCAACGGTGGAGGCGGACATCGTGCGCAGGCTGTACGGCGACCCTGCATGTCGCCGGCTTGCCCATGACACGCATAGGCGCGTCTCGTCATGAGCGCGGCCGCGACGATGCAGGAGGCGTTTCAGGTGGTCGCCTGGCAGCGGCCGCCCGAGCCGGGCAGATCGACGGCCGTGCCGTGATATGCCCGCACGAGCAGCTCACGACCCGCCTCCGCTGGCCCTGCCCCTCGGCGAGCGGGCGGTGCTCGACGCTATACGACGCGAGGCGCACCCGCTCACCGGCGACCATCGCGACTACGACGCCCTGCTCGCGCTGATCGGCGACGCCCGCATCGTGCTGCTCGGCGAGGCGAGCCACGGCACGCACGAGTTCTACCGCGAGCGCGCTCGCATCACCAAGCGGCTGATCACAGAGCACGGTTTCACGGCGCTTGCGATCGAGGGCGACTGGCCGGATGCCTACCGTGTCAACCGCTACATAGGCGGCGCCCGCGAGGATCGCGACGCCGAGGAGGCGTTGCGCGGATTCCGGCGCTTTCCCACCTGGATGTGGCGCAACGCCGACGTGCTCGACCTCGTGGGGTGGCTGCGCGCCCACAACGACGGTCTCGCGCGGGGAGCCCGCAGGACCGGCTTCTACGGCCTGGACCTCTACAGCCTCGGCGCATCGATGGAGGCCGTGATCGGCTACCTCGACGAGCAGGATCCCGACGCCGCGACACGAGCACGGGCCCGCTATGAGTGCCTTCAGCCCTACGCCGGGGAGAGCTCCGCCTACGGCCAGGCGGTGCTGCTGGGCGTCGGCGAGCCCTGCCGGCGGCGCGTGATCGAGCAGCTCGTCGAGCTGCGCCGCCGCGCCGGCGAGTACCTGCGCCGCGACGGGGCGGCGGCTGAGGACGAGTACTTCTTCGCCGAGCAGAACGCGGCGGTGGTTGCCAACGCCGAGGAGTACTACCGCACGATGTTCGGCGACCAGGCCGGCTCCTGGAACCTGCGCGACCGTCATATGGCAGACACGCTCGACCAGCTCCTCGCGCACCTCGACCGCCACGGCGGCACCGCGCGGGTGGTGGTGTGGGAGCACAACTCGCACATCGGCGACGCGCGCGCCACCGAGATGGCCCAGCGCGGCGAGCTCAACATCGGCCAGCTGATGCGTGAACGCCACGGCCGCGATGCCGTGAACGTCGGCTTCACCACCTACACCGGCACCGTCACCGCCGGCTCAGAGTGGGGCGGCGCGGCCGAGCGCAAGCGCGTGCGCAACGCACACCCGGACAGCTACGAGGCGCTCTTGCACGCAACCCGCATGCCCGCTTTCCTGCTCTGTCCGCTGGCTGCCGGAGACAGCGGCCGTGCGCTGCTCGAACCACGCCTGGAGCGCGCGATCGGCGTCATCTACCACCCCCAGACCGAGCGCCAGAGCCACTGCTTCGCCGCAAGCGTAGCCCGGCAGTTCGATGCGCTCGTGCACCTCGACGTCACCCGCGCCGTTGAGCCGCTCGAGCGCACCCCGACGCGGGAGCTCGGCGAGCCACCCGAGACCTACCCCAGCGCCCTATGACCGACGCTCGGCGCGCGTCGCCTCGCGCGCGGGGCGATGCGTGCGGAGTCGCGCGGTCTCGATCGGAGGAGCCGATCGCAGGTGCGCCTGCCGTGAGCTAGGCCGCCAGCCGCTCGGCGTACGTAGGAAACGCGGACAGGGGGAAGCGCGGCGTCCTGGGTGAGGACGCCGCGCTTCCCGAAGTCGCCCGCGGTTCTCGCCCCGGGTCAAAGCGCGACGTTCAAACGACCCTGCCCTGACGTCCACCGTAGGCGACGAGGCCGTAGATGACGAGAATGTCGATCGCGAACATGGCCAAGGAGCCGAACGGGTAGGCCGGGATGAAGATGAGCATGATGATCGCGTTAACGGAAGCCGTGAGGATCCCGATCCAGCGCCCCCACTCGACGTGCCCGAAGATCGCGATGGCAGCGCAGAACTGAACGATGCCGGTGATCATGATGACCCAGCCCCACGTGTTGAGGTCGCTCAGGATGTAGCTGGCTTCTTGGACGTAGAAATGGGATTTGGAGATCGCCGCGATGCCGTAGATGAAGTTGAGGATTCCGACGATCGCGATCATGATGCCCGCGAACGTGACCCAGCCTTCGCCTTCGTACCAGTCGCCGCCAGAGCCCGACGAGACGCCGCGGGACGTAGATGGAGCGTCGTAGCCGCTGTCCATGATGCGCTGCCTCCTTGTAGTGGCCTATTGGCTCGGAGCCCCGTTGGCTGGGAGCCGAGCATTGGGTACCCGGCCTTGGGTGCTCCCAACCTCTCAACCTAAGAACCAGAGAAGCTGTGCACATCCTCCGAAGCGGGTGGTCTTGGCGCAATCACCCACATTGGGTGATGCGCCGCGTGGAAGGCGGTTTCAGCGTCATGTGACGCCTCCAACCAGCTGAGGCTCCGGCAGCCCGGCGAGACAGCGGGGGAAACGCTAGAAGCCGGTGATGCCGTTGGGCGTGCCGACGCCCGTCGGCCCGTCGTAGCCCGGGCCGGCCTTGCACGCAGTTGTGCCACCGCAACTGCCCGTGCTGCCTGACGTGACGTCGTGCAGCGCGGAGGTGCGCGCGTAGGGGATCGACGCGGGATAGCCGGAGGGATCTTCGGTCGCGCTCGCAGCGTTGCCGGCGAGCGCGTAGACCCCCGCGATCAGCGGCGAGGCGAGGCTCGTGCCACCGACCTGGAACCAGCCGGAGCGACCGTTGTACCTGGTGGTGTCGTATACCGAGGCGCCCGTGTTGGGGTCCGCGTCGGCCGCCACGTCCGCCACGCCCCTGAATGTGCCGCAGCCGCTGGCCAGCCATCCGGTCGCGTTCGCCTGCCAGCTCTGAGCGGAGAAGACGAGGCTGCAGCCGCTGCCTGAGCCGCTCCACGTCTTCTCTGCGCCGTAGATGTTGCCGGCGCCGAGCGTGAGCGTGGTGCCGCCCGCGTCGATCACGTTGGGGGAGGCGGCGGGGAAGCCGAAGTGTTCATAGCCTTTGTCGCCGGAGGCGACGGTGATCGCGATGTGGGGATGATTGAAGTGTGCGTTTTCGGCTTCCTCGGCGGAGTACTCGTTTTCGGTGCCCCAGCTGTTGGAGATCTCGGTGGCGCCAAGTTTGACGGCCGTTTCCTCGGCGGCGTCGAGGTTGGCGCCGCTGCTGGAGGCGGCCTCCACGAGCACCACCTTGCAGGTCTGGCAGATCTCGTGAGCAGTCTCCACGTCGAGCGCAATCTCGAGCGCCCAGCCGGCGTTCTTGCTGGGAAGCGGGCTGGTGGTGCCGCTCTGGTTGACCTTGACAAAGCAGGCGCCAGTGACCGTTGAGCTACACGTCGGCAGGTCGGGGATGCCGAACTTGTTGTCGTAGGCGGTCAGATCGTTGCGAATCGAGGGGTCGTCGTAGGCGTCGACGATCGCGATCGTCTGGGCGCTGGTGGCGTTCGTGGGCAGCGAGTAGGCGCCGTGGAACTGGCTGGGCCCATAGCCCGGCGGGAGCGAGCTGGTCGCCGGCGAGCCGTGGCTGTCTGTGACCACATGGGCGAAGCAGCGAGCGCTTCCGGGGGACGCCGGTCCGGGGCACACCGCGCGCTCGGGACGGGCCACTGCCGCCGAGCCGCCCATGGCGAGGATCAGTCCAAGCGTGGCCGTCCCAACGGAGATTCCCCTGCGCATCTCATCCTCCACGTTCGCGTTGATTCGCCGATTGCTCGCCGGGCAGCCTACAAGGTCGCGCTCGCGGCGGCAAGTGCCACCGTGGATGTATCGGGGCACCGACCCGTGCGGCCCCACGCGCCCATGCCAAGCGTGGCCCGATGCACGAAGACTAGCCCCTAACCTCTTCATATCGACTGCGTTGTCGATATGTGAGGCATGAGCGATATCGCACTCCCCAAGGCCGGAGCACAAGAGCTGCCGCGTGCCGAGCGGCTGCCGCGGACCGAGCGGCTGCTGAGCGACGAGCGGCTCGCGAAGCTCGCCGGTCGGGGCGACGCGCGCGCGTTCGCCGCCATCTACGAGCGCCACCACCAGGCGATCTACCGCTACTGCCGCTCGATCGTGCGCAACGACCACGATGCCCAGGACGCGCTGCAGAGCGCGATGATGCGCGCCTATGTTGCGCTGCGCGGCCGGGAGCGCGACCTGGCGGTGAGGCCATGGCTTTTCCGGATCGCTCACAACGAGGCGATCTCGATCTTGCGCAGACGCGGCCCCGAGCAGGAGCTGGACGAGCGCTTCGAGCAGCTCGACGGCGGTGTGGAGCACACGCTGGACGCACGCGAGCGCCTCGCGACGCTCGTCGCGGACCTGCGGGCGCTGCCGGAGCGCCAGCGTGGAGCCCTGCTGATGCGCGAGTTGAGCGGCCTGTCGATCGCCGAGATCGCGGGCGCCCTGTCGATCTCCCACGGCGCGGCCAAGCAGACGCTGTTCGAGGCGCGCAGCTCGCTGCACGAGTACGCGGAGGGACGCGCGATGGAGTGTGAGGCGGTGCGCCGGGCGGTATCCGAGCGCGACGGTCGCGTGCTGCGTGGACGCAAGCTGCGCGCCCACCTGGGCGATTGCGAGGGCTGCCGGGAGTTCCGCGAGTTGATCGACACACGCGGCGCCGACCTGCGTGCGCTCGCTCCCCCACTGCCGGCGACCCTGGCGAGCGCCACGCTGGCACGTCTGCTCGCGCACGGCGGCGGCGCTCACGTCGGCGGCGCGGCGGCGTCAGGCTCCGCCGGGGCCGCGACCGCAGGTTCCGGCGGGGGGGCGGTCGCGGGTTCCGGCGGGGGGGCGGGGGCCGGCTCCGGGGCGTCGCTCGGCGGGCACGCGGTGGGTTCGATACTCGTAAAGGGGATGGCGGGCGTGGTGGTGCTCGCCACCGCCACGGCCGGCACGGTGCACCTCGCCGCGACGCGACTCCACGACCGCGGGACGGTCGTGGAGAAGGTTTCCACGAGCGCGGGCGGTACGCGCGGCGAGAGCTCGACCGGCGTGCCAAACCTGAGAGCCGGCTTCTCGTTCGGGAGCTCCAAGTCCCAAACGTCGATCGGCTCGAGCCCGCTCCACAACGACGCGAGGAGCGCGGGCGGCGCGTCGCTCGCGGGGGCGGCTCACGCACAGACGCCCGCCGCGGCGGGCTCTGGACGAGGCGGCGCGTATGGGGCCGCCCACAACCAAGCCGCCCAGGAAGGCCGGTCCGGGGTCAAGAGCGCTCGCGGGACGGGTGGGCGCTCGCGCGGACACAACCACCAGACGGGCGGTCGTTCGCATCACGGTGTCAACCCACATCGACATGTCAAGGAACACGCACCGACGTCCTCCCCCTCTCATAGCCGTCATCACGGCGAATCGGTCGCGAAACGCCAGACCCCCAAGCACCAGGGGCCCCAAGCCGCCGGGGGCAGCGGGGAGCCCGCGAAATCCGAACACGAAGCCGCCGTCACGCAACCGCCGAGCGGCACATCCGGCGAAGCGCGGCAGAGTGCGACTCAAAAAGCCGGCTGACGGACACGAGGCCGCCGGCGGCCAACCGCCCGCCGGTACATCCGGCGGAGCGCGATAGGCCGCTACTCGAGGGGCCCGCCGATACTCGAGGAGCCCGCCGAGGTTGTGTAGGGATAGGGCCTGACCTTTCGTCCGCTGTCGCGTTACATGCTCAGAAGCGGCTCTCGGCACGGATCGGGAGATCGGCTCGCAAGAGAGACGCCTTCATGAGACCGACCAAAGCCACCGCAAGGAGAAATCGATGATCGTTCGCAAGATCCTGCTCGCCGCCGGGGCGGCCGCTCTTATGAGCACGCCCGCTTGGGGGCTTCCGAGCCAAGCACCGTCCAACCAGGGCACGTCCCATGGGCCGAACGGCACCAACCACCCGGGTCAGTCCGGCGATCCGCATGGCAAAGGCAAAGGCAAAGGCAACCACGGCCAGGGCAACTCGCACAAGTGCACCCCCCATAGCGTCGCCTATGTCGCGAGCGGCACACTCGTCCTCGCCACCCCGCCGCTGACGACGCTGACGAAGAACACCGACGGCACCTACAGCGGGACGCTGGAAGTGGCGGTCACGCACACCAACCACCATGCAGCCGCCGACAAGGGCAAGACGGTGATCTACAAAGTGACGAGCGTCCATGTCACGTTCGGCCTCGCCGACACGAACAAAGACGGGACCGTCGGCCTGGACGACCTCGCCAACGGCGACAGGGTGCGCGTGATCGGCAAGATCACGACGCTGGCCAAGAAGTGCAGCCAGACGGGATTCACGGCGGAAACAACGATCCGCAAGATCGTCTTCCACGCGCCGGCCGGCAGCAAAGCCTGAGGCCACACCCATAGAAACGAGCACACGCGTCGGCCGTCCCGGTGGGGCGGCCGACGCCGCTCGGCGGTCGCGGCTGACGGTGCCGTCGCGGCCGGCTACGGTTACTTGGCGGTGCCGCTACTTGGCGGTGCCGCGACTGCGGGGCTTGGCGGCGGTCTTGGCGCGGGCGCCACGGCGCGCGCGCACAGGCCCGGACTTCGCCGCGGAGGCGAGGTCCTTCTGGGCGCGCTCGAGGTCGCGGCGGACCGCCTTGCTCATCTTTGTGAGGTCGCGGCGAGCGTCGCGCAGGAGTCGGGTGACGTCCTTGCGCAGGTCGCTCGCGCCCGTTCCAACGCTTCCCCGGATCGCCGTGAGATCCGCTTGCGCGGTTTCCAGCGACTTCGTGACGCGCTCGATCACGCGATTGTTCTCCTCGTAGCGCTTACGCGTGGCGTCCTTGGCGCTGGACCGGGTTGACTTGGCGCGAGACTGGCTTGCTGACCTTCCAGTGGCGGGCATCGAAGCTCCTTTTCTGCATTGTTGCCGGCGGGTTCCTGCCTTGGCTGCTTGCGATGCGGGCAGCTTGGCTCTGCCCGGCGAAGCTATTCGAGCAAGCGTGACGCCGCCAGCGACGTTTGCCGCAAGGCGGGAACGGAGAACTACGCACGATCGCTCGACGCAGCATCCAACAGCACGCGGTATGGAGCGTTCGACGGCGCCCGTTACGTAGTCGGCCACGCCACCATTGGTAGTCGGCCACGTCGACGTTGGGCATTCCCCGGAAGCCCGGACGGTTTGGAGCAGGGATGATGCGGGCATGCTCCTCTCTGGAATGGGGATAGGTTGCTGATGCACCAGCGCGTGCGGTGCCCGCACTGTCACCACTGGACCGACGCGCTGCTCGTGTGGGCGGCCGGGGATTGCTGCCCGAGCTGCAACGCCCCGCTGACCCAGCTCAGTGGAGCACCGGAGGAACGATCGGAGGAGCGCCCGTGGCGTTCGCCGACCAGACTGCCGTCCCGAGCGCATAACCACCTCAGCGAGCGGCCGTAGTCCACCGCCCCGCCGGCGGCGGTGGGCCGAGCCTGAGGCGTGTCAGAAGGCCGAGCTCGAGGCTTGTCAGGAGGCGATCAGGCGCGTGCGCAGGTGGGCGCCGACCTTCCGCTTGACCCGCTGCAGGGCGTTGTCGACCGTCTTGGTGTCGCATCCGAGCCGCTCGCCGACCTGCTCGTAGGAGCGGCCGTCGAGGTAGAGCGACAGCACACGGCTCTCTAGCTCCGAGAGCGCCGTCGAGAGGCAGCCTACGAGCGAGCGCAGTTCCTCAGAGGAGATCACGCGGTTGACCGGGTCGTTGACCGACGGCCCGGCGATCGTCTGGTCGAGCGTCGGCACGTCTTCGCCGGAGGCGGTGGGGGTGGACGAGAACGACACGTACTGGTTGAGCGGGGTGTGCTTGTTGCGGGTGGCGGTCTTCACGGCCGTGATGATCTGGCGCGTGATGCAGAGCTCGGCGAAGTTGCGAAACGAGGACTCCCGATCGGTGCGGTAGTCGCGGATCGCCTTGTAGAGCCCCACGAGGCCCTCCTGTATGAGGTCGTCTGAGTCGCCGCCGGCGAGGAAGTAGGACGAGGCCTTCAGGCGCACGAAGCCGTAGTAGCGGCGCACCAGACGGTCATACGCCGTGCGATCGCCCTGCTTTGCCAGGGCGATCAAGAAGCCGTCATCAACCTTTACTTCAGATTGAGGGTTATGGGAGATTCGTGCCACGAGCAGATCCTTTCTCGGCTGTATGCAGCCAAAACATGCTCAGTGGCGCACTCCTCCCCTGGCGCCAAAGCTATGAAGTCAACCTTAGGTTGAGCGTTATGCGCGGCAGCTTCGCACAGTTATGGAGCCTTGTCAAGGACTTTCTCACGATCCTGCAAGATTCCGTACAGCAGGGCGGCGGCCGCAGCGGCGACACCGAGCGACTCGATGAGCCCGCGCAGGGGCAACGAGACGAGCTGGTCGCACGAGGCGGCCACGCGCGGGCGCAACCCGCTCCCCTCGCTGCCGAGCACGAGCACGACCCCGCCGGAGTAGTCGGGCGCCGTGTAGGGAACGGTCCGCGGCGCGCCGCGCGCCCGGCCCTGAGCGTTGGCGGTCCCGCCGGTCGTAGCGGCTCGCTCGTGCACTATGTCGTCCCCCACGGGAGCGCTCGCGCCGTAGCACCAGCATCCCGCCTCGCGAGCGTCAGCGAGGAAGTCGGCCACGTTGCGCACGCGCGCAATCCGCAGGTGCTCGACGGCGCCCGCCGAGGCCTTGCACACGGCGGGCGTCACCTCTGCCGAGCGGCGCTCGGGAATGACGACCCCGGTCGCGCCGGCACACTCGGCGGTGCGACAGATGGAGCCCAGGTTCTGGGGGTCCTGGACCTGGTCGAGCGCCACGATCAGGGGATCGACGACCGCCAGGAGCTCGTCGGAGGAGACATACGGGTATCCCCCCGCCGCCGCGCACACGCCCTGGTGGGCGGATGAGCCGCAGCGGCGCTCGATCTCCTCGGCCGCGCACACCCGCGCCTCGACGCCGTCCAGCCAGGATTCCCTCGCCGCGCTCGCCGTGGCCCACACCTCGGAGACGCTGTGGGCACGACGCCCTCGCAGCGCCTCGCGCACGGGGTTGCGGCCGTAGAGGATCACAGCGGCGCTTCTCGTATGGGGTTGCGACGGCTGATGGTCACGAGTCCGACAGCGGCAGCAGCTCGGGGCCGGCCACGCTGTCGCGGATCTCCCACCCGCGTGCCTTGATCTCCGCGCGCAGCCGGTCGGCCTCCTCGAAGTCGCGGTTGCGGCGGGCGACCTCGCGCGAGGCCAGGAGCGCGACGGCCTCAGGGTCGATCGTCTCGACCTCCCCGGTCGCGCACAGCGGCTCCAGGCCCTCCAAGCCGATCATGCCGAGCATCTCGCGCAGGTCGGCGTCGCCGACGGCCTCGCTGCGGCGATTGGCCTCGCGGATCCACTCGAACAGGCAGGCAAGCGCCTTGGGGGTGTTGAAATCAGCGGCGAGCGCGTCGAAGAAGGCCTCGGTGTGATGTGCCATGTCGGGTGGGCTCGGCCGGGTGGGCTCCAGGCGGCGCAGGGCATCGCGGATACGGTGGACGCGCCGGTCCGCATCCTCGAGCTCTGACGGCGAGAACGCAAGCGGCTGGCGGTAGTGGCCGCCGATCAGGTACATCACGACGGCGTCGCGCCCATAGCGCTCGACCACCTCGTGCAGCGGGGCGATGTTGCCCACCGACTTGGCCATCTTCTCGCCGGTGAACTGGATCATGCCGTTGTGCATCCAGATCCTGGCCAGCTCCTGCCCGCGGGCGCAGCGCGTCTGGGAGGCCTCGTTCTCGTGGTGAGGAAACACCAGGTCCGACCCGCCCCCGTGGATGTCGAAGCCGACCCCCAGCAGGCTCTCGGCCATCGCGGAGCACTCGATATGCCAGCCGGGGCGACCCTGCCCCCAGGGGGCATCCCACCACGTGTCCTCGCCCTCCTTGCGCCCCTTCCACAGGGCGAAGTCGAGCGGGTCCTCCTTGCGCTCAGACCCCTCCACCCCCTCGCCTTGGTCCATGTCGTCGATTCGGCGGTGTGAGAGCGAGCCATACTCGGGGTCAGAGCGAACGCGGAAGAGCACGTCGCTGCGCGATCCCTGTTCGCCATCCGCACCGTAATCGACAACGTAGGCGTGCCCGGAGTCGATCAGGTCCCGGATATAGGCGATGATGGCGTCCATAGTCTCGGAGGCGAGCGGCTCGTGATCGGGCCGGCCGAGACCGAGCGCATCGGTGTCGGCGACGTAATGCGCCGTCATCTCAGCCGCGAACTCCGCACTCGAGCGTCCGGCGCGCCGCGCCGGGTCGGGGCTCTGCGGATCGGGGCGCGCGGCGTCGTAGATCTTGTCGTTGACGTCCGTGATGTTTACGACAAGCGTCGTCTGGAAGCCCTCATGCTCGAGAAAGCGCTTGAGTAGGCTGAACACGACATAGGGCCGGGCGTTGCCGATGTGGATACGGCTGTAGACGGTGGGGCCGCACGCGTAGATGCCGACGCGCCCGGGGTCGCGCGGCTCGAGCGCCACCACCTTCCCCGTGCGCGTGTCGTGCAGCCTGATGCCTTGCATGGCCGGCAACAGTAGCGCCCGCGGGTCGTGCCAGCCGTTGAGCGCAACAGCTCGCGCCTCACCCTCGACTCGGTGTCTCTCGGTCGGCGACCGTTACTCCGCCAGGCGCAGGCTCACGACCGCGAGCGCCGCCACGCCCTCGCCGCGACCGACGAAGCCGATGCCCTCGCCGGTGCTGGCCTTCACGTTGACGCGTGCCGGCGCGATGCCGAGCGCGAGCGCCAAGCGCTCGCGAATCGCCTCGCGATGGGGCGCCAGCTTCGGGCGCTCCATCACAACGGTGGCGTCCACGTTGACCAGCTCCAGGCCCTGGGCGATCACGCGCGGGAGCACCGTCTGCAGCAGCCCGATCGAGTCGGCGTCGCGATAGCGCTCGTCGCTGTCGGGGAAGTGCTCGCCAATGTCGCCGAGGCCCGCCGCCCCGAGCAAGGCATCGATCACGGCGTGCGTGAGCACGTCGGCGTCGGAGTGGCCGTCGAGGCCGATCTCGCTGGGGATCTCCACGCCGCCCAGCACCAGCCGCCGCCCCGGCGAGAGACGGTGAGAGTCGTAACCGATGCCGCTGAGGGTGCTCACGCGATCGCTGCCCCAATCGGCTCGAGGCGACGCTCGCGTCGGTCGAACGCGCACAACTCCCCCACGCCAAGCCGCTCCAGCAGCTCCAGAGCCTGGTCGTAGTCCGCCCCGACGTCCTCGGGCCGGTGGGCATCGCTCGACAAGGCCACCGGGGCCCCGGCTTCCAGGCACATCTCCAGGAACGCCGGGGCCGGGTAGATCTCCCGCACGGGCTTGCGCAGACCGGCGGTGGACACCTCGACGGCGATGCCCGACTCGGCGATGCCGTCGATGGCGAGCTCGTAGTAGCGCCGCAGGTCGCCCTCGGGCACTGGACGGTCGCGGCGGGCGGGACCCCAAATCTTGACGAGATCGGGGTGGGCAAGGATGTCGAACAGTCCGCTGCGAGCCGCCTCTCCGAGCGTGCGGAAATAGTCGCGCCAGACCTTCTCGACGGAGCGGCCGGGTTGGATGAACCCGCTGCCGCGTGGGGAGCCCCAAATGCTGTAGTCCTCCATGTCGAGCGCGTGGTCGCGCAGGAAGTGCACGGACCCAACCACGTAGTCGAAGTCGCGCGCCTCCAAGAGGTTCGCGGTGCGGTCCTCAGCGCCGGGGATGAAGTCGGCCTCGATGCCCAGCCGCAGATCGGTTTGATCACGCACGAAGCCGCAGTACTCGTCGAGATCGTCGTGCGCGTGTTCGCGCCAGAACGGGTGGCTCCCACACCTCCAGCGCCTGCGTGAAGCGGTGGACGTGCTCGGATACCCCCAGCTCGACGATGCCGCGCTCGCTCGCCACCTCGCGATAGCGCTCGACGTTGGCCGCGGTGAAGTGCTCGGCGGCAGTGGCGTCGAGATCGTCGGGGCGCAGGTGGAGGTGGTAGTCGGTGAGCATCGGGCCAAGTCAAGCAGGCAGAGACGCCGCTATACCTTCCGGCGGTCGAGCAGCAGCTCGGCGAGCGCGAGGTCGAGCGGCGTGGTGACCTTGAGGTTGTCGGTCGGGGCGGACACGACCACCACCCGTCCGCCGGCGCGCTCGATCAGCCACGCGTCGTCGGTTGCCAGCGCCAGCACATCGTCTGGAACGTCCAATGCCCGCTCCAGGGCGCCGCGGCGAAACACCTGGGGCGTCTGTACCGCCCACAGGCCGGCGCGATCGAGCGTCTGCGTGACCACACCGCTCCCGTCGGCCAGCTTGACAGTGTCGGTGACGGGAGCGGCCGCGATCGCCCCGTCGATCCCCTCACGCTCGACGGCGGCCAGCGTGGCCCGCACCAGCTCGACCGTGGTCAAGGGGCGCGCGGCGTCGTGGACGAGCACCGGGTCGCCGGGGCCCGCGGCAGCGAGTGCCCTCTTCACGGACTCTGAGCGCACCGCGCCGCCCTCCGTGCAGACGGCGTTTGGCGGCAGCCGCAACCCCGCCGGAGCCTCACCCATCCCGGGGGGCAAGGCCACCACGATCCGTTCGATCGCGGGCACCTGGCTCAGGACATCCACGCTCCACTGGACGAGCGGCCGCCCAGCGAGCTCGACGAGCGCCTTGGGACGAGAAGCTCCAAGACGCTCGCCGCGCCCGGCGGCGACGATCAGCGCAACGGCCAAGCGCCGCTACTTGGCTGCGACGGCGCAGCTGGCTCGACGCGGAGGTCGCGAGCAGCTCGTCGAGGTAGCTCTCGGCCTCGTCCTCGTCCTTGTCGAGCGCGTACATGAGCTCTGACGCGAGGATCTTCTTGGCGCGCGTGAACATCTGCTTCTCGCCGGTCGAGAGGCCCTTTTCGCTCTCCCGCAGCGCGAGGTTGCGAACGACCTCGGAGAGCTCGTAGATGTCGCCCGTCTTGATCTTGTCGCGGTTGTGCTTGAAGCGCCGGTTCCAGTTCTTGGGCATCTCGGACACTTCGTCCTGAAGCACGTCGAGAACCTTCTTGACGGTCTCCTCGTCGATCACGCGACGCAGGCCCGCGAGGGCCGCGTTCTCCGTGGGGACCTTCACTGTCATGTCGTTGTGGAGGATCTTGATGGTGAGGTACTCGCGCGTGGTGCCGAGCACCTCCATGTCCTCCTTGCTCAAGACCTTGCCGGCGCCGTGGTGGGGGTACACGACGTGGTCTCCAAGCTCGAACTCGATGCACTCGACCTCACGGGTCGCCTCGAGCTCCTCGATGAACGATGCCTCTGCGATTGCTGATGCGGGAATGGTGTCCTCCTTCGTCACGCCGGCAATGGGACCGGCTCTGTCTCGCGCCGACCCGGGTCGGCTGTCGTCAAGTCTGCAAGTAGCGGTCCACGAGGTTGATCTCCTGCAGACGGCGCAGCCCCTCGCGGATGTCCTTCGCCCTGATCTCCCCCACTCCCTCGACCGCCTCGAGCTCCGTGTCGGCGGAGGCGAGCAGCTCGTCCAAGCCGCCGAACTCCTTGACGATCTGCGCCACCACGAGCTTGGGCAGTCGCGGGATGCGCCCGAGGATGCGGTATCCGCGCGGAGCGACGGGGTAGTCGAGCGTGTTGAGCTTGCGGTCGTAGCCGAGCAGCTCCGCGATGCGGCCGAAGTCGAGCAGGTCCTGGTGGGCCAGACGGCCGATCTGGTCGAGCGCGGAGGCGAACGCCTCGTCGGAGTAGTCGGCCAGGTAGTCCTGCACGAGCGCCGCCTTCTCCGCGGCGGTGCCGAGGATCGTCTCCTCGAGCTGCATCTCGATCAAACGACCCTCGACGCCGAGCTCGACGATGTAGCGCTCGATCTCCACCGCCATCCGGGTCACGAGCTCCGAGCGCTGCAGCACGGTGAGCACGTCGTGGAGCGTCACGCCGCCCTCGAACTCGAGCGCCGTGAGGCGCGTGGAGACCTGGTCCAGGCGGGTGCGGTACTTGTCGAGCGTGGCGAGCGCCTGGTTGGCCTTGGAGAGCACCACGGTGATGTCTTCGAGGATGTACTTCACGCCGTCCACGTACAGCGACACCACTTCGACGGCGCTCGGAGATCGCGATCACGAGCGCGTCGGTCTGCTTGGAGACGCGCTCGGCGGTGCGGTGGCGGGTGCCCGTCTCGTGCGAGAGGATCGTGGGGTCGGGCATCAGCTGGACGTTGGCCATCGCGATCTTGGTGGCGTTGGCGTTGAGGATCAGGGCGCCGTCCATCTTGGCCACCTGGTAGAGGAAGGCGGGCGTGTAGTCGATGTCGAGCTTGATGCCGCCCGAGAACAGGAAGCTGAGCTCCTCGGGCTCGCCGATCACGATCAGCCCACCGGTGCGCGCCTGCAGGATGCTCTCGATGCCCTCCCGCAGCGCGGTCCCGGGAGCCACCATCTCCAGTGCCCTGACCAGACCGGGCTCGGGTCGCGCGTCCGTGTCGAAGTCTTCGCCGGATCGTGAGGCCACAACTGGTCATTCTAGGGCATTTAGCCTTTTTTATCGGCTCCCTCGGGCGGTCGGCCAAGGCGAACGACCTCATCGGCGATTCCGATGAGCGAAAACGTGAATCGGGCGTCGATCCACGTGAGCCTATGTGGCGACTATGCGGCGACCGAAGCCGGGCGCGTCCCACCTGCCGGAAGCGCGATCGAGAGCGCCTGTCGCAGCGTGGAGGCCTCGCGCGCCTGCTCGCCGCTGCCGGCGGGCGCCAGCACGCCCGAGAGGCCGTGCCTGGCGGCCTCCTCCAAGCGGCGCTCGGGATGACCCACCCAGCGCAGCTCGCCGGTGAGGCCGAGCTCGCCGAAGCACCCGCACGGGCGAGCCGTCGAGCGCGACCCCGCGCGCGGCCGACGCCACCGCGAGCGCGATCGCGAGGTCCACGCCGGGCTCGTCCACGCGCACGCCGCCGACGACGTTCACGAATACGTCATGGCCGCCCACCCCGACTCCCCCGTGGCGACCGAGGATCGCCAGCACGAGCGCGAGCCGGTTGCGATCGAGGCCCGACACCACGCGTCGCGGCTGCTCGAGCTCCGAGGGCGCCACGAGCGCCTGCACCTCCACGAGCAGCGGCCGCGAGCCCTCCATCGCCGCGAGCACCACGCTCCCGGGCGCGCGCGTGGCCTCCGCCACGAAACGCGCGGAGGCGTCGAGCACCTCGACGAGCCCGCCCTGGCGCATCTCGAACAGGCCGGCCTCGTTGGTGGAGCCGAAGCGATTCTTCAGGGCGCGCAGCTCGCGGTAGGGACGCTCGCGCTCGCCCTCGAACTGCAGCACGCAGTCCACCAGGTGCTCGAGCACGCGCGGGCCCGCCAACGCGCCGTCCTTGGTGACGTGCCCCACGAGCACCACAGCCGTTGAGCGCGCCTTGGCGAGTTCCATGATCCGAGTGGCGACCTCGCGCACCTGCCCCACGGAGCCGGGGGCGGGGCGGGTGGGCCCTGGTCCATCGCCGCAGCGCAGCGTCTGCACCGAGTCGATCACGCACACGCTCGGCCCGTGCGAGGCGATCGCGTCGAGCACCGCGTCGAGATCGGTCTCGGCGAGCACGGGCACCTCCAGAGCGCTCGGCTGCAGACGCTCGGCGCGCAGCCTCACCTGCTCGGCGGACTCCTCGCCGCTCACATACAGCGTCTTGTGTCCGGCTCCCGCGATGTTGCCGAGCGCCATGTTCGTGAGCGTCGACTTGCCGATCCCGGGCGAGCCGCCGAGCAGCACCAGCGAACCGGGCACGAGCCCGCCGCCGAGCACACGGTCGAGCTCGCCGATGCCGGTCTGCAGGCGCGCCACCGGAGCGGACACCACCTGCGAGAGCGCCACGAGCGGGGCGCCCCGCGCGCCTGCGCGCGCCCGCGCGCGCACACGGGGCATGCCATTTCGATCGACATCACCCACCGCCGATCGCTCCTCCACGAGCGTGTTCCAGGCGCCGCAGCCGGGGCACTGCCCGTGCCACTGGGCCGAGGAGAGCCCGCACTGCGAGCAGATGTGAATGGTCTGAGGCCGAGCCACTGAGCGCAGACTACGCCGCGCCCCCGACGACCTGAGAGCGGCGCTCGTAGAGCATCACGTCGCGCCATCTCCCGTCGCGCATCTTGCCCACCCGCTCGCGCCGGCCGACCAGGCGGAAGCCACAGCCCTCGTGCAGGGCGATCGAGCCCTCGTTCTCGGGGAAGATCCCAGCTTGCATCGTCCAGAAGCCGGCGCGCTCGGAGAACTCGATCAGGGCGGTGAGCAGCACGCTGCCGATGCCACGACGGGCGTGGCTTTGATCGACGTACACGCCGACCTCCCCCACCCCCCGGTACACCGCACGAGCGGACACCAGACTGAGCGCCGCCCATCCGAGCACAACCCCCGCCTCGTCGCGGGCAACCAGGCAGGGGTCTTCGACGCGCGCGGAGCGCCACTGCTCCCAGCTGGGGACGGTGTGCTCGAAGGTGGCGTTACCGCCGGCGATCCCTTCACCGTAGATGCGCGCCACCGACGGCCAGTCCTCGGCCGTCATCTGTAAGACGGTCACGCGCGCACGCTCGGCGCGGGCTGTAGGAGGCGGAGTGCTCAGCTTCGCTCGGCCTACGGCTCGGCCGGATGCTCGTCGTCGTCGTGGGCCTCGTCCTCGCCCGCGGGCAGCGCGTCGTGCTCGCCGCCCTCGGCGCCCACGCCGACCGGCGTCTTCTGCTTCTTGGGCTTGACGATCGTGAGGCGCACCCCGCCGTCCTCGCCCTCGGGGGCGGGATTCACGACGACGGTGGCGCCCGGCGTGAGCTGCTCGCGCAGCACGAAGTCGGCGAGCGGGTCCTCGATGTAGCGCTGGATCGCGCGCCTCAGCGGACGCGCGCCCATCGACGGGTCCCAGCCCTTCTCGACGAGCAGATCCTTGGCGGGATCGGTGAGCTCGAGCTGCAGCTCGCGTTCGGCCATCGACGCGCGGATGCGCAGCAACAGCAGCTCCACGATCTGGCGGATCTCCTCGCGCTGGAGCTTGTGGAAGACGATCACGTCGTCGATGCGGTTGAGGAACTCGGGGCGGAACACCTTCTTGAGCTCGCCCATGATGCGGTTCTTCATGTCGTCGTAGGTGATGCCGGTCTCGTCGTCGGACACGGCGAACCCGAGCGGCGTGTTGCGCGCGATCTCGGCCGCCCCGATGTTCGAGGTCATGATCACGATGGCGTGGCGGAAGTCCACGGTGCGACCCTGCGCGTCGGTGAGCCTCCCGTCCTCGAGGATCTGCAGCAGGATGTTGAACACGTCGGGGTGGGCCTTCTCGATCTCGTCGAGCAGCAGCACGCTGTAGGGCTTGCGCCGCACCGCCTCGGTGAGCTGGCCGCCCTCGTCGTAGCCGATGTAGCCCGGAGGAGAGCCCACCAGGCGCGACACGGCGTGCTTCTCCATGTACTCGCTCATGTCGATGCGGATCATCGCGTCGTCGTCGCCGAACAGGAACTCTGCCAGCGTGCGCGCCAGCTCGGTCTTGCCCACGCCCGAGGGGCCCAGGAAGATGAACGAGCCGGTCGGCCGCTTGGGGTCCTTCAGGCCCGCCCGCGAGCGGCGGATCGCCTTCGAGATGACCTCGATCGCCGGGTGCTGGCCGATCACGCGCTTGTGCAGTTCGTCCTCCATGCGCATCAGCTTCTGCGTCTCGGCCTCGGTGAGCTTGAACACGGGGATGCCCGTCCACATGGACACGATGTCGGCGATCTCCTCCTCGCCGATCGCGGGCCGCTCGGCGGACTCGCCCGACTCCCACTCTTCCTCGAGCTCGCGCTTCTTGCCGGCGAGCTTGCGCTCCTGGTCGCGCAACGCCGCGGCCTTCTCGAATTCCTGTGCCTCGATCGCCGCCTCCTTCTCGCGGCGCGTCGACTCGATCTCCTCTTCGAACTCGCGGTTGGCGGGCGGAGAGGTCATCGACTTGATGCGCATCCGCGACGCCGCCTCGTCGATCAGGTCGATCGCCTTGTCGGGCAGGAAGCGGTCTGAGATGTAACGGTAGGCGAGGTCCGCGGCGGCCTGCAGGGCCTCGTCGGTGATCTGCACCTTGTGGTGCTGCTCGTAGCGGTCGCGCAACCCCTTGAGGATCTCCACGGTCTGGTCGATCGTGGGCTCCTCCACGCGGATCTGCTGGAAGCGGCGCTCCAGGGCGGAGTCGCGCTCCAAGTACTTGCGATACTCGTCGAGCGTGGTCGCGCCGATCGTCTGCAGCTCGCCGCGCGCAAGCGCCGGCTTGAGGATCGAGGCGGCGTCGATGGCGCCCTCGGCCGCGCCCGCGCCCACGAGGTTGTGCAGCTCGTCGATGAACAGGATGATGTCACCGCGCTGGGTGATCTCCTTCATCACCTTCTTCAGACGCTCCTCGAACTCGCCGCGGTACTTCGATCCGGCCACGAGCGCCGCCAGGTCGAGCGTGTAGATCTGCTTGTTCTTGAGCAGCTCGGGCACGTCGGCGTTGGTTATCCGCTGCGCCAGACCCTCCACAACGGCCGTCTTGCCAACGCCGGGCTCGCCGATGAGCACCGGGTTGTTCTTCGTGCGGCGCGAGAGGATCTGCATGATGCGCTCGATCTCTGTCTCGCGCCCCACCACGGGGTCGAGCTTGCCCTCGGCGGCGAGCTTCGTGAGATTTCTTCCAAACTGGTCGAGCAGCTTCGAGGACTTCTTGCCCTCGCCGGGCCCTGAGCCCGAGCCGGAGCCGGAGCCCTGCCCCTGGCGACGACCGCCCGGACCGGAGAGCATGCGGATCACCTCGTTGCGGATCTTCTCCGAGTCGGCGTCGAAGTCGAGCAGGATGCGAGCGGCGACGCCCTCGTTCTCGCGCACGAGCCCGAGCAGGATGTGCTCGGTGCCGATGTAGTTGTGGCCGAGCGAAAGCGCCTCGCGCAGCGCCAGCTCGAGCACCTTCTTGGCGCGCGGTGTGAACGGGATCTGCCCGGAGGTGACCTCCTCGCCTGACCCCACGATGCGCACGACCTGGGCGCGCACGCGCTCGACGGTGATGTCGAGACTCTCAAGCACGCGCGCGGCGAGACCCTCCTCCTCGCGCAAGAGGCCAAGGAGGATGTGCTCGGTACCGATGTAGTTGTGCTTGAGCGTCCGCGCCTCCTCCTGCGCGAGAACGACCACCTGCCGGGCCCGTTCTGTGAATCGCTCGAACATGGGGTGCTTCCTTCCTGTGCGAGCCGCACGCCTCGCACTGCGGTCCTCTGGCGCCTTTCAGGCAGTCTACCAACCGGCTATGCGGTCCTCGTGACCTTCAGTCGCGCATCGCGGGAAACAGCACGACCTCGCGAATCGAGGCGCGGCCGGTGAGCAGCATGACGAGCCGGTCGATCCCCACGCCCACGCCGCCCGTGGGGGGCATGCCGTGCTCGAGCGCCTCCAGGAAGAGCTCGTCGTGGGGCTGGGTCTGCTCGTCGCCGGCGAGCGCGAGGCGCCGCTGCGACTCGAAGCGCTCGCGCTGCTCGTCGGGGTCGGTCAGCTCTGAGAAGGCGTTCGCGATCTCCATGCCCCCGGCGAACGCCTCCCAGCGCTCTGCCAGGCCCTCCTCGGAGCGGTGGGCGCGCGCAAACGGGGAGAGCTCGATCGGGTAGTCGAGCACGAACGTGGGCTGCACCAGGGTGGGCTCCACGTACTTGGAGAGCAGGTCGTCGGCGAGCGCCGGCCAGGTGAGCCCCTCGGTGGGCATCGACAGGCCGCGCTCGGCGATCGCCGCGACGAGCGAGGGGGCATCGCGATGGGCGCGCAGGTCGATGCCGACGCCCTCCCGCACGGCCTCCACGAACCCGACTCGCCGCCACGGCGGGGCGAAGTCGATGGAGCCCTCGTAGCCGACGGCGGCGGCCACGCCCGCGACCATCGCCTCCATGCGCGATGCCGCGTGGGTGTAGTCGGCGTAGGCCTCGTACCACTCGACCATCGTGAACTCGGGGTTGTGCTTGGTGGAGAGGCCCTCGTTGCGGAAGTCCTTGCCGAGCTCATACACGCGCTCGAGCCCTCCCACGATGAGACGCTTGAGGTAGAGCTCCGTGGCGATCCGCAGATAGAGCTCGCGGTCGAGCGCGTTGTGGTGGGTGGTGAACGGGCGCGCCAGCGCGCCACCGTAGAGCGGCTGCAGGACGGGCGTCTCGACCTCCAGGAAGCCCTGACCGTCGAGATAGGCGCGCACGGCCGACACGATGCGAGCGCGGTCGACGAACAGCTTGCGGGCGTCAACGCTTGAGATCAGGTCGAGCTCGCGGTGGCGGTGGCGCGTCTCCACGTCGATCAGCCCGGCGTGCTTGTCGGGCGGCGGGCGCAGCGCCTTGCCAAGGATCTGGAAGCCGTCCACCCTCAGCGTGAGCTCGCCGTGGCGGGAGCGCAGCGGAGCGCCGTCGACGCCCAAGAGGTCGCCGAGGTCGAGTGAGAGCAGCTGCTTGAGGGTGTCCGCCCCGAGCACGTCGGCGCGCGCGTGCAGCTGGATCTTGCCCGTGCGGTCGACGAGGTCGAGGAACGCCGCCTTGCCGGCCCCGCGCCGCGCGGCCAGGCGACCCGCGACACGATGGCGGTCGTCCGTCTCCTCGCCCACCTGCAGGCGCTCATAGGCCGCGCGAATGTCCCCTATCGGCTCGACGTGGGGGTAGCAGTAGGGCGCTATGTCCGCCCCCGCCTCGCGCAGCCGCTGCGCCTTGGCGCGCCGCTCGGCGATCAGCGCGGGCAGGCCGTGCGCTGTGTGTGCTTCGCCAGAGGATCCCTCGCGCGCGCGCGCGAGTCCCCCCGAACCGGAATGCTCCCGCTCCTCGTCCTCGCTCTCGCTCACGCGCGGAGCCTATTTGAGTCCAACGTCGATCTTCGTGATCTTCAGCTTGCGGGCGGGACCGCGCGGCACCTTGACGGCGACGACGTCGTTGCGCTTGCGGCCGATCAGGGCGCGGCCGACGGGCGACTCATTGGAGAGCTTGGCCTCCTGCGGGTTGGCCTCGGCGGAGCCGACGATCGTGTACTTGACCGACTTGCCCGTCTTCTCGTCCTTGACGTGCACAACCGATCCGACCCCCACGATGTCGGTGGAGATCTCCTTGGAGTCGATGACCGTGGCCATACGCAGCTTCTCCTGTAGCGTTGCGATGCGGCTCTCGAGCATCGCCTGCTCGTTCTTGGCGTCGTCGTACTCTGCGTTCTCGGAGATGTCGCCGAACTCGCGTGCTTCCTTGATCCGTTCAGCCACCTCGCGGCGCTTGGCGGTGGAGAGCAGCTCGAGCTCGTCTTTGAGCTTCTCGAGACCTTCGGGGGTTAGGATTACGTCCTTCGGCATGTGGGGTGGGCGGGTGTTGACTCCGCGGGGTTGACGTTGACCAGACGATGAAAACCCCGCCTGCGGCGGGGAAATCGCCGCGCTTGAGCGTGCAGCGAGCGCAGCAGTATAGCGAGACGAATTGCCCTGCCTGAACGGTGCTTTGCAGGCGATCAGGCGGCCACCGGCGCCGCCGCCTCCTCGCCCGCGAGCGCCTGCCACAGCGGGTCTCCTCGACGATCGGCGAGCAGTCGCCTGGCCTGCTCCAGGGTGGAGGCCTGTTGGAGGGACTCTCCGAGCCGCTTGGCATGCGCCTTTTCGAGACCCAGGCGCACGACGTACCACGGGTAGAACTTGCGCAGGTAGCGCGTCGCGCGCTGAAGCCCCAGATGCTCTATCGCGCGGTCGATCGTCCAGTCGAGCTCGTCGAGGACTTGCGCGCGCGTGGGAGAAGCTTCACAGACCCCCAGGACCTGTTGGAAGAGCCACGGGTTGCCGAGCGAGCCGCGCGCGAGCATCACGGCCGTGGCGCCCGTCTGATGGAAGGCGGCGAGCGTGCTCTCGGCGTCGTGGAGCCCGCCCGTGAGGATGACCGGCGCATCGAGCGTTTGGGCGAGCCGCGAAGCGAGCTCGTAGTCGGGGACGCCCTTGTGGTGGACGGCGGCGGAGCGCGGATGAAAGGCGATCGCCGCCACCCCCGCCTCGCGCACGAGGCGATGGGCGAGCTCGAAGCCGCTCGTGTCCCCGGGACGCCTGCCGGAGCGCAGCTTGACCGTCACCGGCAGCCCTGCGCCTTCGCGGGCGGCGCGCGCGACGGCGACCGCGGCGTCGGGATCGTCGAGCAGGGCGGCGCCCGCGCCGCTCTTGCAGACCTTCGGCACGGGACAGCCCATGTTGAGGTCGATCGCGTCGGCGCCGGCTCGCGCGGCGGTTGCGGCGGCGACGCGCATCACAGCAGGGTCCTGGCCGAACAGCTGGATCGAGACGATCCCGGCCGACGCGGCGGTCTCATTCGCCTCCCCGCTCCCGTCCGGCGTGCGCGAGCCCAGCTCCCCGCTCCCATGCGGCGTGCGCGAGCCCACCTCCCCGCCGCCCAGGGTGGGCGAGACGGGGGTGGGCGGAGCTCCTATCTTGTACTCGCGGGGGTCGATACGCAGCATCTCCACGCAGGTGCGCTCGTTGCCGTGGAAGATCGCGTGGGAGGAGACCATCTCCGAGACCGCCATCCCAGCGCCATAGCGCTTGGCCTGGAGCCGCACGAACCAGTTGCCGATGCCCGCCAGCGGGGCGAGCATCACGCGATTGGGAACCTTGAGGGGTCCGAGCGCCCAGGTATCTGTGAGGCGGGCGGGGGTTGCCACCTGCCCATTATCGTGAGGGCCGAAGATAAAGGCCGAGAGGTGTATATATACTTTTTGGAAATTTTACTATTGTGGATACAAAGTGTATAGACTATCGCAAAATTTCAAAATAGAACACACACCATCTCCGACCCTTGAGGTTGCTCCAGGTTGCTCCACCCGTTCCACAAGCTCTCTCGACGGGCCCGCGCGGTCAACCACGAGATCGTCCTCATTGGGCGTTGAGCTCGTGGATGAGGCGCAGGCCCGTGAGCGTGAGCAGGTCGTCGACCTCCTCGATCTCCTCGGTGAAGGGGACCACGAGGTGGGCGAGCCCCCCGGTGGCGACGACCGGGGCGCGACCGCCGAGCTCGTCGTAGAGGCGGCGCAGGATCGCGTCGATGGCGCCTGCGTAGCCGAACACGACGCCTGAGCGGATCGCATCGATGGTGTTCTTGGCGATGACGGTCTTCGGAGGGGCCAGCTCGACCTTGGGCAGGCGCGCGCCGCGCTCGGTGAGCGCGTCGAGCGATATTTCGATGCCGGTCATGAGTGAGCCGCCGATGTAGTCGCCGTCGGAGGAGACGACGTCGAAGGTGGTGGCGGTGCCGAAGTCCACGCAGACCGCGGGGCCGCCGAAGCGCGCGCGCAGGGCTACCGCGTTGACCAGGCGATCGGCCCCGATCTCGCGGGGATTGTCGTAGCGGATCGCCATGCCCGTCTTCAGGCCCGGGCCCACGACCAGCATCTCGTGGCCGAGATAGCGCTCGGCCATCGCGGTCCATTCGGGCTCCAGGTGGGGGACCGTCGAGGAGACGATCGAAGCGGCAAGATCCTCGAAGGAGAGGCCGCGCAGCTCCAGCAGGTTGGCAAGCGCGGCGCCCAGCTGGTCCGCGGTGGACTCGCGCACCGTGGCGAAGCGCCAGTGCTCGACGAGCTCCTCGCCACGAAAGGCGCCGAAGTGGGTTTGGGTGTTGCCGACGTCGACGACAAGCAGCATGGCGGGGAATTATGCGGCTATCTCATGCGCGCTGCACGTAGCCATGTGATGACCGTATGCTGTCCAGTCGTGAAGGTGAAGCTGTACGCACTGCCGGGCTCCCATCCGTGCGCCGCCGTGGAGGTGGCGCTGCGAATGAAGTCAATCGACTACGAGCGCGTCGATCTGCTGCCGCTGAGCCAGCTCTTGATCGGGCCGTTGCGCTACGGCGGCAACACGGTGCCGGGCCTGCGCATCGACGGCGAGCGACTGGCGGGATCACGCACGATCATGCGTCGCTTGGACTCGCTGGTGCCCGAGCCGGCGCTGCTGCCGCCGCCCTCTGACGCGGTGGCGCGCGCGCGGGTGCTGGAGGCCGAGCGATGGGGCGACGAGGTGTTACAGAGCGTGCCGCGGCGCCTCCTCGACGCGGCGTTCCTGCGCGATCCGGGCTGCATGGAGAGCTATGCCGGCGACGCGAAGCTGCCGTTGCCGCGCACGATGCTGCGCCCGGCGCTGCCGCTGACCGCCAAGCTGATGGCGAAGCGCAACAAGGCCGACGACGAGAAAGCGCGGGCCGACATGGCGGCGCTGCCGGCGCAGCTCGACCACATCGACGCCTGGATCGCCGATGGAGTGCTGGGCGGCGAGCAGCCGAACGCCGCGGACCTGCAGATCGGCAGCTCGATCCGCCTGCTGATGACGATCGGCGACGTGAGGCCGATGATCGAAGGCCGCCCCGCGCTGAGCCTCACACGCTGGTTCGAGCCGCAGGCCGGCGAAACGCCCGCCGGTACCCTGCCGGGCGAGTGGCTGCCGGCGCCCGCAACGGCCTGATCCTCGCGACCGGGCTCGCGCTGCTCGCCGCGGCGCTGGGCGGCTGCGGAGGCGTCTCCAGATCCACAGACGCCTCAGTGCGGAGCGAACGGACGGCGCTGGTGAGCTACCTGCGCCAGGTCGAGCCGATCAGGCTGGCCGTCAACCGGCTGCTGGAAAGGGCCGATCCGATCCTGTCCGCATACCACGACCGTCGCATCTCCCCGACTCAGGCATCGCTTCGGATGGGCGTCCTGGAGCGGCGTTTCGCCGCCTGCACAGTTGACGTAGCCGCCCTTCAGCCGGCCACGTCGAAGCTCCGCTCCCTGAACGCCCCCTACGCGCGCACTTACATCCTCGAGGACGCGTATCTGAGCGCGCTCACCGTCGGCTTGGTAGAGCGCAGACTGGACGGCCTGCCAGATACACAGGCCGCCCAGCGAGCGGCGATCGTCCAGTGGCGCACCGGCCTGGCCGTGCTCGCTCGTCACACCGCCGTGCACCTGCCCGCCGACCTGCAGGCGGCCGGCCGGGGAGAGATCGCCCCCTCCCCAAAGGGCAGCTGATAGCCGTAGCCGCCGCCTCCGCCGCCGGAATTCGCCGGTGGAGCCGTTTCCGTAGACGTGGTGGCCGGGGCGGCAGCGCCAGGCGCACTCGATCTCGTAGGGCTGACCGTCACGGCGGTCCATGTGCCGACGTCTTTGATGCCCTGTCCGCCGGCGTCCCCGGGCTTCTGATCCTGCGCGAACGTGTAGAGCGGCATGCCCTTGTAGGTCACCTGCTCGGTGCCGTCAGGACGCTTGACCGTCCCAAGGGAGCCGACGCCGCCACTCGGCGCAGCGGCCGAGGACGCGCTCAGCGGATGCCACACCCCCAGGCACGCCGAGCTCGTGCAGATGAACTTTCCATTCTGCTCGGCGCTGAGGCTGTAGAGGGTCATGCCCTGGTCATCGACGAGCACCGTGGCGCCCAGCGTCGCGTTCGAGGCGCTCTTCACCACCGCCGTGCTTTCCCCGCTCGACGACGACGTGGCGCCGGCCTGGGAGGAGGAGCCCGATTTGCCGGAGCTCCCACACGCGGCCAACACGAGCGATGCGGCGAGCGCGGGGACGAGGAACTTCAGGGCTGGGCGCATCGGGACTCCTTCGGTCAAGCGACGAGAGATGGGGTAGACAAGCGTGTCTGCCCTCAAGGACGCCACGCTCCCGGATTCCTTACATACCGCATCGCCGCAGCGTGTCCAGCGAGCGGGGCGTCGCCGCGCCTCAGGCGTGCACTACGACGCTTCGCGTGATCGTCACCGCCGCGCCCTGGGTTGGCGTGAGCGTGATCTTCGCGCTCAGCGCGAGGCGGCCATGCCTGCGCAGCGCGGCCTTCGCGCGGGAGGACAGGGTGATCGAGAAGGACAGCGTCCCGCCCACGGCCGAGGAACGCACGAAACGGCCCAAGACCAGGGGCTTTGAGCCGCGAGCGCCGAGCGCAGACGGCTTTGCCAGCAAGTCGATCTCGAGCCGGCCACCGGCGCCAGTCAGGCCGATGCCGATCGAGCCGCGCACTGTCGTCCGGTGGCCGCTCAGCTTCAGCGACCCGGCGATCAGCGCCGGTCCGAACGAGACGCCGGTTTCCGTCGTCGGCTGGGTGACCAGCGGAACACTTGGCTCGGGACTTGTGGGACCGGGTGTGGGAGTCGGGCTCGCAGGCGGCGCGGGCGGTTCTTCTTTCGGTGGTGGTGGTGGTGGTGGAGGAGGAGGAGGAGACGTCGTCGTGAACGTGCGATCTTCTCCGTAGCTCGGGCCTCCGGCTTCGTTGCGTGCCACCAGACGGAAGTGGTAGGTGGTGCCGGGCTGCAATTCTTCTTCGTGCGGCAGCCCTTTCGAGATCGCCGCCGACGCGGAGTCATTGGCGTTGTCCGCGAGCAGCCCCGTTACCGGAGCTGTCTGACTGCCGTAGCTTGCCGCTTTGCCGTATTCGAAGAAATATTCCGTCGCCTTTCCGCCGTTGGGATCGACCGTGCCGCGAAGGGTCGCTTTGCGTTCCCCTTCAACCGTCGCGCCGGTCGTGGCGACCGTGGGCGCCGTCGCCACCGGGGTCGTGAACGTCTGTTCAGGGCCGGTCGCTTCGGTGCCGGCTCCGTAGACCGCAACAAGCTCGACGCGGTATGTCATGCCCGGTTCGAGCCCGCTCAACGGGGTCGACACGGCGTGTTCGACGAAGTCCGCCGGACCGACGCTCTGCGGGCTGCCGGGGGCCTTCTGTTCGAGTTTGCTGTCGAGCCCGTACTTGAAGTAGTAGGAAGTCGGATTGCCTTCCGGGTTGACGCTGCCATGCAGCGTCGCGGTCGTCTGGTTCTTTTCCGCGACGCCGGTGAGAACCTTGGGTGTGCCGGGAACCTTGACGGTGATCGTGCCGCTCATTGCGGCACCGTGAACCGTGCAGTAGTAGGTGTACGTGCCCGGCGTTGTGAATGTGCAGGTCCCTTTCCAGTTCGTCGCCGAAAAGGCCGCGGTCGTGCCCACCGGGACGTCGCTGTCGCAGTTGGGCGTGGACGGCGGGCTGATCCAGTTGACGCCGTGGTAGACGGCTGTGGGGTTGCTGATGGTCACGCCCGCGACGGTGCTGACCGTTACCTGCGCCGGCGACCAACGGTGTTCGGTGCCGTAGAGGCCCCCAATGTTTTCCGCGGTGACGGTGGCGCTCGTTTCAGAGCCGGCGACCGCCGGAAAGACCAACGCCCAGACGGTCGCGAGGACGACTAGCAGCCCATAGCCGAGGCGACCGCGACCGTTTCCATCGCTGCGGCTCAGGCGATCGCTTCGGCCCGTGTCCAACGGTCGGAATCGCATCACGGACGCTCTGTCACCGATCGGGTGAGCACCGTCGTTTCGCCGTACACCGGGCTGAGCACGATCTTCACCGTCAGCGCCAGGCGATGGTGGCGCCTCAGCGCGCGTCGCGCCTTGGCGGACAGCGGCACGACAAAGGCCGTCCTGCCGGCCGGCACCGAGCTGCGCACGAACCGCCCGACGCGAACGCGCGCCGGATGCTTCGCCCTCGACAGCGAAGTGGTGGCCGCGAAAAGATCGATCTCCAGGCTGGCGCCGGCGCTCGCGCGCGAGATCTCGACGGCGCCCTTGACCGATCCACCGTGCTGACGGGAGCGAAGCGAAGAGACCGTGATCGGCGATTCAACCGGTGGCTCCGTCGGCGTGGTGGTTGTTGTGATCGTCGTCGGCGGCGTGACGGTCGTGGTTCCGTTCGAGTTGACAGTGATCGTGCCGCTCATCGCCGCACCGTGAACCGTGCAGTAGAACGTGTAGGTGCCTACCTGCGAGAAGGTGCACGTACCGCTCCATTTAGTCCCGGAGGCCGCCGGCGTGTTGCCAACCGGTACGCCGCTGCACGACGGCGTGGCTGGGCCTGCGACCCATTCGACACCATGTTCCACAGTGGTGGGGTTGCTGAAGGTGACCGTGCCTGCGCTCGCAAGCGTGACCTGCATCGGCGACCACCGGTGTTCGGTACCGTAGGCGCCGCCGACGTTTTCAGCGGTGACGGTAGGACTCGTTTCCGAGCTCGCGATCGCCGGAAGCAAGGCTGTGGCCACCCCGAGCACGGCCGCCAACGGTAGATAGCGCCTGCGCATTCTCACTTTTCTCAGCCCGCCTTTCGCTCGATGGACCCAGGGGGGACGCGGCCCCTCCCTCATGCCGTGCGGCATGCCTCAATCCAAGGGACGCCGCGGCGCGCCGATCCTTCCCGGACTCGCAAGGCGCCTCGACACGCGACAAGTTGAGGGCGCTACAGTCGCAGGACGGGATCGAGCGAGAAGAGCGCTCGGACCAGCAGCCGCAGCCAACCCGTGAAGTCATGCGCGCCCTGGACCCACAGTCGCTGACGCAGCACATCGACCGCCTCTACCGCGCGGCGTGGGCGCTGTGCGGCTCCAAGGAGGATGCGGAGGATCTCGTGCAGGACACCTTCGCGCGGGTGCTCTGCAAGCCGCGCCTGCTGCGCGGGGACGACGACCTCGCCTACCTGATGAAAGTGCTGCGCAACACGTTCTTCACCTCGCGGCGCACCGCCTCGCGCAGGCCGGTGACGAGCGCATCGCTCGAGGACGTGGTGGCCGCCGACCCGCAGCCCACCTCCCAGCCCGAGCAGGCGCTGAACGTGCAGGAGCTCTACGCGGCGATCGCGGAGCTCCCGGAGGACTTCCGGCTCGCGCTCGTGGCGGTGGACGTCCTCGGCCTCTCCTACCGCGAAGCCGCGAGCGCGCTGGGCACGCGTGAGGCGACGATCACCACGCGCCTCTTCAGGGCGCGTCGCCAGGTGGTGAAGACGCTCGGCGCCGAAGCCGAGCCGGCGGGCGCGCAGACCCCGCAACCGGCCGACTTCCCGCGCGCGCGGGAAGGTACAGGGGTGCACGAGCGTCTTTCCGAGCAGGGATAGCTATGACTGAACGACCATCCAAACTCACCGAGAACGACATCGCGGCGCTCGCCGCCACCGTCAAGGCGCCGGAGTCACTGCATCGGCGCGTAGGAGAGATGGTCGCCGACGCGCAGAGGCGCCCTCCGGCGAGACGCCGCATGGGCTGGACGATGCCCGCCAGGCGCCTCGCGGTGGCGGGTGCCACGGCGCTCGCCGCCGTGGGCGCCGTGCTGGCGATGACGTTGTCGGGCGGCGGAGGCGGCGCGCTTACGCCACAGGCTGCGGCGGCGCTCGCGCTCAGCCCGGCGACACTCCCCGCCCCGAGCGAGAGCGCGAGCAACCGCAGCGAGCTGGCCGCCTCGGTCGGCGGAGTGGCCTTCCCCTACTGGAAGGAGCGCTTCGGCTGGCGCGGCAGCGGCGCGCGCAGCGACACGCTGGGCGGGCGCACCGTCACCACCATCTTCTACTCGGGCCCGGGCGGCCGGCGGATCGGCTACGCGATAGTCGCGGGACCGGCCCCGGCGACCGGCGGCGGCGGGGCGGGCGGGGCCTTGATCAAGCGTTGGGGGGTCTCCTACCGGCTCAGCTCTCACGACGGCGCCAACGTGATCGTCTGGCGTCGGGGCGGGCACCTGTGCGTGATGGCCGGGCGCGGCGTGAGCCCGCGCACGCTGCTGAGCCTGGCCAGCTGGGGCAGCGAGCGGGCGCACGCCGCCTGAGGGCCGGGAAGGTCGGCCGGCATGCGGCGTCTGTCTGTGCAAGCCCCAGAGAGGAGACCGAAGATGAGATCGAGAACACTCGCCGGCGCGCTCGCCACAGCGGCCGTCGCCGGAGCCGCCGCGGTTCCCGCGCTGGCCCTCGGCGGCGCGCACGCGAGCAGCGTGCACAATGTCGTGCTCAAGAACATCCGCTACCACCCTGCTTCGCTGAGCATCAAACGCGGCGAAGTCGTGACATGGCTGTGGCGGGACGGCGGCATCAAACACAACGTCACCGGCAGCGGCTTCAAATCGAAAACGATGGGAGGCGGCTCTTTCAGCGTCCGCTTCACGCGAGCCGGCACCTACAACTACCACTGCACGATCCACGTCCGCGAAGGCATGGTCGGCAAGGTTGTCGTGCACTGATCGCAGCGCAGCAGCTACAACGACAGCGGCGGCCCTGCCCAGCGCACTCCCTCGCTCACCGGCAGCACGGCCAGCGCATCGGACAGGCGCCGACCGTCGGGGGTGGTGAGCTCGAAGTCGAGCTCGAGCGCGGGGACCAGGACGAAGCGCCGCGCGAGCACCTGCTCGTGCGGGAGGGTCATCCGCTCGTGGAAGAGCTCGACGTCACCTAGCAAGAGGACGTCGATGTCGATCGCCCGCGGAGCGTGCCGCACGGCGTCACCCGTGCGGCCGAGCTCGGCCTCCAGGCGCTTGACGGCATCGAGCAGCTCGAGCGGCTCCAACTCGGTCTCGACCAGGAGGCAGGCATTGAGGAACGAGCGCTGGTCGAGCACCTCGCCAACCGGGTCGGTGTCGTAGACCGACGAAGCGGCCGTGACCCGGACCCCGGCGCCGGGCAGCGCGTCGACCGCCGCCTGCAGCTGGGCGCGGCGGTCGCCGACGTTCGATCCAAGGCCGAGCAGGCCGCTGCGCAGGGGCATCGGCAAAACGCTATCTCAGGCGCGGCCGGCCTGTGCGAGCGTATCCTCGCTCAAGCCGAAGCGCGCGTGCAGGCGCCGTAGAGGTCGCGGCGCCCACCATGTGAGCTCGCCGAGGCGGCCCATGAGGGCCGGAACGAGCAGGGCGCGCACGATCGTGGCGTCGATCGCGACGGCAAGCGCCGCGCCCACGCCGAGCTGCTTGACGAAGAAGATATGCGAGGTGGAGAACGCGCCGATGGCCACACAGAAGAGCAGCGCCGCGGCGGTGACGAGGCGACCGGTGCGCTCCAGGCCGTAGGCGACGGCGTCGCGTGTGGCAAGGCGGTTGTCGTGGGCCTCCTTGATGCGACCGAAGAGGAACACGCCGTAGTCGGTGGAGAGCGCGAAGGCGATCACGAACAGGAGCACGAGGTTCGACTCCTCGAGGCCGCCGATCGGTGTGAAGCCGAACAGACCGCCAAGGTTGCCGTCTTGGAAGATGAGCACGAGCAGTCCCGCGCCCACCGCGACCGTCAAGAGGTTCATCGCAAGCGCCACGAACGGGAGCAGAAGCGAGCCCGTCATCAGGAACAGGAATCCCGCGGTGACGAGCGCGAGGATCGCGAGCGCGAGCGGCAGGTGGGCCGAGATCGCCGCCTTCTGGTCGACGAACCAGGAGGTGGCGCCGCCCACGAGCAGCGTCGGGGCAGGGGCGATGGCGCGCAGCTGCTTGACGAGGCGCTGGTTGGCGGGCGCCCCGTCTGTTCCCTTCGGTTGCAGTTCGATCTCCCACACGCCGCCGCCTACGTAGCGCGGCGGCTGCTCGCTCGCCTGCGCCCCTGCCGTGTGTCTTGCGCGGGCGGCGATCGCGGCGACGCCCGTGGCCCCGGCAACCGGCTTCGCCGGCGGCGACCTCGGCGCTCGCACGACCATCGTGATCGTCTGCGAGGGGTCAACCGCGAAGTCGCGGGTGAGCGCTTCGGCCACCTGGCGCGCCTGCGAGGAGGCGGGCAGAACGTGGGCGTCGGCGGGCGCGAACGTGAGGCGCAGCGCGGGCGAGGCGAGCGCGAGCAGCAGAGCGGCCGTCAACAGCGTGACCAGGCCGGGCCGGCGCATGACGGCGCGCGCGAGCCGGAACCAGCCGCCCTGTTCGGTCGACTGCGCCGAGCGCGCTGCGCTGCGCTGCAGCCGTGCGGGCGCGAGCGCGTCGATGCGGGGACCGAGCGCCACGAGCACGGCGGGCAGCACGATCAGCGAGACGGCTCCGGCGGAGAGCGCCACGAGCGCGCCGCCAACGCCCATCGAGTAGAGGAAGCGCATCGGGAACACGAGCATCGAGGCGAGCGCGCCCGCAACCGTGAGCGAGCCGTAGAGCACTGTTCGTCCCGCCGTCTGCAGCGTGCGCAGGATCGCGGCGCGCGTGGTGGAGCCGCGCGCGAGCTCCTCGCGGTAGCGCGAGAGTATGAACAGGCTGTAGTCGATCCCGAGGCCGAGGCCGAGCCCCGTGACGAGGTTCACCGCGAAGATCGACAGACCGGAGAACTGGTCGATGAGCCGCAGCAGCAGGAACGTGAAGACGATCGCAAATCCCCCCACCAGCAGCGGCAGCGAGGCGGCGATGAGACCGCGGAACACCCAGAAGGAGAGCAGCAGGAGGATCGGGAAGGCGAACATCTCCGCGCGCTGCAAATCGGAGGAGGTCGTTTTGTTGATCTCGTTGAAGGCGATGTCGTTGCCGCCGAAGCGCACGCCGCTGCCGGCGAGCTGCGGCCGCACGCGTTCCACGGCGTGGGTGGAGGCGTCGCGGTTGACGAACGCGGCGAGCACGAGCGTGAGGCGACCGTCGCGCGAGACGAGCTCGGGGAGGTGGGTCTGCGGGTAGTCGATCGCGCGCTGGAAGCCGGGCTGGGCGGCGAGCAGCGCGGCGACGCGGACGCTCTCGCGCAGGGCGGCGCCGTCGGTGCGCACGTCGCCCCTGCTGGGCACGAGCGCCGCGAGGCCATACGTGGCTGTCTGCCCGGTGGCTCGTTCGATCGCCCGCAGCACCTGCTGGTTCTGGGCGCGCGGGTCCTGGAAGTCGGAGTTTTCGCTCTTGAGGATCGTCACGACGGGACCGCCGAGCGCGGCGGCGAGCAGGAAGACCGCTCCGGCGATCAGCAGAGTGCGCCGCGAGTGGGCGGCCGCCAGGTCCGCGAGACGCGCGATCACCGTTGCTCCGAGACGCCGATCCAACTCATCCCCGCGCAGATTAGTGACTGCTAACTAATCTGTCAAGGGCACGGCTGAACTACTCCCCCGCCTCGCGCCACACCTCGACGGCGACGTCGTCAACCGGCAGGGGGATCGGGGGCTCCGGCTTGGACGCCTTCACCCACACCCCATCGAGCTCGAAGTCCGCGAGCAGCCGGTCGGCGATCGCCGAGCAGAGGCGCTCGAGCGTCTTGTAGGAGCGCTGCTGGGCCACGAGCGCCACGAGCTGGCAGACCTCGGCGTAGTCGACCGTGTCCTGCACGCGGTCGGTGACGGTGGCGTCGGTTTCGCCGACGTCCAGGCGCAGGTCGATGAGCAGACGCTGGCCGATCTCGCGCTCGGCGTCGGTTACGCCGTGGTGCGTGTAGAGCGAGAGACCGTTGATCTCGATCGTGACGGTCTCGAAACCCTCTCCGTCGTCCTCGTCGTCGCCGTCCTCGTCGTCCTCTTCGTAGCCGTGGCGCTCCTCGGAGTCCTCCGGGAGCTCGCGCTCGCCGCCGCCCTGTCCCCGCTCCTCGTCGCTCAGCTCGTCGTGGCCGTCGGCGTCCATTTGCCGCTCAACGTAGCAGCCGCCACCGCCAGCGCAGCGGCGAGCGGGGCGACGTCGTGGACGCGAAAGACGGTGGCGCCGCGCTCGAGCGCCATCACGTTCGTGGCGATCGTGCCGGGCAGGCGCTCGCTCGCCTCGCCGGCGCGGGGCGTGTTGTCGGCGCGGGGCGTGTTGTCGGCGACCGGCGCCTCGTGGGTGCCCTCGCGCGCGCGCGCGGGGTCCCCCATTTCGTGTGCAACAACCCCAAGGAAGCTCTTGCGTGAGGTGCCGATCACGACAGGCCTGCCAAGCGCCACGAGCTCGTCGAGCCGGCGCAGGAGCTCGAGGTTGTGGACGACCGTCTTGCCGAAGCCGATGCCCGGATCGAGCAGGATGCGGGACTCGTCGATGCCCTCGCCCACCGCGAACGCCAAGCGCTCTTCCAGAAACGCCTTCACGTCGTCGACGACGTTTCCGTAGCGCGGATCGCGCTGCATCGTGCGGGGCTCCCCCAGCATGTGCATCAGACAGCACTCGGCCCCGCTGCCGGCCACGACCCCCGCCATCTCGGGGTCGGCGCGTAGCGCGGTCACGTCGTTGACGAGCGTCGCGCCCGCATCGAGCGCGGCCTTCGCCACGGCCGCCTTCGACGTGTCAATCGAGATCTGCACACGGTCAGGCGCGCGGTCGGGCGCGCGGTCGGGCATCGACGGTCGACGCGTCGCCTCGGCGAGTCCTTCGACCACGGGAACGACACGGCGCAGCTCCTCCTCCAAGCCGACGGGCTCGGCGCCGGGCCGCGTGGACTCTCCGCCGACGTCGAGGATGTGGGCGCCCTGCTCGACGAGCTCCAGCCCGTGGGCGACCGCGGCGGGGGCATCGAAGAACAGCCCCCCGTCGGAGAACGAGTCGGGCGTGACGTTCACGATCCCCATCAGGCGGTAGGCGGCCACGGGCATCGGCCTATGAGCCATCACGTTTGGACGGTCCCGGGAAGGTCCTGAGGACTTCAGGTGACGGTGGGCCGCTCGGGGTCCGAGCCAACCATGTCCGCGGCGCCTCCGGCCAACCCGGGGCGCGGCAGAGGACGCGGGGCTTCGCGGCCCGGCCGGTCGGCGGGCGCCGGCGGGAGAGGCAGCTCGGGCGCGGGGGGCTCCTCGGAGCCGAAGGCTTCGAGCTCGTCCTTGCCTTCGAGCAGGGCGAGGAACTCCTCCTTCTCGATCGTCTCGCGCTTGACGAGGATCTCGGACATCTTCGAGAGGTCCTGCTGGTGTTCGGTCAAGATGCTCTTCGCGCGCTGGTGGGCGGCCTCGACGATGCGGCGCACCTCGTCGTCGATCTCGCGGGCGATCTCGTCGGAGTAGTCGGGCTCGGAGGAGAACTCCCTGCCGAGGAAGGGCTGGCCGTGCTCGTGGCCGAAGACGCGCGGCCCCAGCTTCTCGGACATGCCGAATCGCATGACCATCTGCTTGGCGGTGGCGGTCACCTTCTCAAGGTCGTTGGAGGCGCCGGTGGTGATCTCTTCGAAGACGATCTCCTCGGCGGCTCGCCCACCCAAGGTCATCGCCATCGTGTCGTTGAGCTCGGCGCGAGTCGTGAGGAAGCGATCCTCCTGGGGCATCGAGATCGTGTAGCCGAGCGCCTGGCCGCGGGAGATGACCGAGATCTTGTGGACCGGGTCGGAGTGCTCCAGGAAGTGGCCGACGATGGCGTGGCCCATCTCGTGGTAGGCGGTGATGAGGCGCTCCTTGGAGCTCATCACGCGCGTCTTCTTCTCGGGGCCGGCGATCACGCGCATGATGCCCTCCTCGAGCTCGTCCTGGCCGATCTCGCGCTTGCCTGTGCGGGCGGACAGCAGCGCCGCCTCGTTGATGAGGTTCGAGAGGTCGGCGCCCGTGAAGCCGGGGGTCTGGCCGGCGAGCGCGTCGATGTCGATCACCTTCGCCAGCGGCTTGCCGCGCGTGTGGACCTCGAGGATCTTCGCGCGACCCTTGCGGTCGGGGCGGTCGACGGCGATCTGGCGGTCGAAGCGGCCCGGGCGCAGCAGCGCGGGGTCGAGGATGTCGGGCCGGTTGGTGGCGGCGATCATGATGATGTTGTCCTTGGCCTCGAAGCCGTCCATCTCGACGAGCAGCTGGTTGAGCGTCTGCTCGCGCTCGTCGTGACCGCCGCCGAGACCGGCGCCGCGGTGGCGCCCGACGGCGTCGATCTCGTCCATGAAGATGATGCAGGGGGAGTTCTGCTTGGCCTGCTCGAAGAGGTCGCGCACGCGGGAGGCGCCCACGCCGACGAACATCTCGACGAAGTCGGAACCTGAGATCGAGAAGAACGGCACGCCCGCCTCGCCGGCGACGGCGCGTGCGAGCAGCGTCTTTCCCGTGCCGGGGGGGCCGTAGAGGAGCACGCCTGTGGGTATGCGGGCGCCGAGCGCCTGGAACTTCTTCGGGTTCTCGAGGAACTCCTTGATCTCGTGCAGCTCCTCCACCGCCTCGTCCACGCCCGCCACGTCGCGGAAGGTGATCTTCGGCGAATCCGCCGACAGGCGCTTGGCGCGGGACTTGCCGAACGACATCACACGCGAGCCGCCGCCCTGGACCTGGTTGATGAGGAAGAACCAGAAGCCGAGGATCAACACGAGCGGGAGCAGATACGTGAGCAGCGTCGGCCAGATGGACGTCTTGTTGGATTCGACGTTGAACTGCGCGCCGGACTTCCTCAGTTCCGCTTCCAGCTGCGGGACCTGCTGATCGAAGATCCCAACTTCGTATTTTTCTTCTTTGTAGCTCGATGTCAGCGTAACCGCGACCGAGTTGTCTTTAACCTTCAGGACGGCCGACTTCACGCGGTGGCCGGGGATGTCGGTGGCGATGAGCGTCTGGTAGCTGTGCACCGGCCCCTTCTGCGAGCTGGGCACGATGAGCTTCGCCGCGAAGAAGGCGATGATCACCACGATCAGGATCGGGAAGGCGGCGCTCTTGAAGAAACGGCTCATGGCTTCGTGCTGAGTGCTCTGATCTCGAGTGCTCTGGCGCAGGATGTAGGGGTCGCCGCCAGTCCCTCAGCGTACCACGGGACACCGGAATTACCGGCCGTTTGGAGCCATGGGCGCCGTGATGGGGCTGGGGTGGGTGGGTTCCCATATATATATGGATTTAATGTTCGTTCTCGCGTCAAACCCACGCTCGGGCACCTCACCTAGCGCTCCAGCACCGCAACGAACGGGAGATTGCGATGACGCTCGTCGTAGTCGAGGCCGTAGCCGATCACGAAGCGGTCGGGTATCTCGAAGCCCACGTAGCGGGTCGGGAGGTCCACCTTGCGACGGTCGGGCTTGGTGAGCAGCGCGCACACCTCGAGCGAGGCGGGGTTGCGCGAGCCGAGGTTGCGCAGCAGGTACTGGAGGGTGAGCCCTGAGTCGACGATGTCCTCGACGATCAGGATGTCGCGACCCTCGATCGCAACGTCGAGGTCCTTGAGGATGCGCACCACCCCCGAGGAGTCGGTAGCCGACCCGTAGGACGCGACCGCCATGAAGTCCAGCTCGACCGGGATGTCGATGAAGCGCATGAGGTCGGAGAGGAAGAAGACGGCGCCCTTGAGCACGCCTACGAGCAGCAGCGGACGGCCGGCGTAGTCGCGCGAGATCGCCTCGCCGAGCTCGCGCACCCGCCGCTGTAGGGCCTCGGCGGGGACGAGCACCTCTCCGACCTCTGTGGTCCGCACGGCGGCGAGACGCTCTGGGGTGGGCACGCCGAGCAGTGTATTGGCCATCGCGCCGCCCCCTGCCGCCGCCGCCTCGTCAGGGGGGCTCGGAGCACCGCACAGGTTCACCCGCAGGGCCGCTCAGAGGCCCTTGCGCTGCCTTCCTCCTACCGGCGTGGTCGCTTATGGCGTCTCGGCTGCTGCTTGCGCGGCTCGATGCGCTCCATGCGCAGCTCGCCGTCCTCGATGACCGCGCCCGCGAGCCCGCCCACGTGCAGCTCCGCCCTACCGCCGCGCCGGCCCAACGCGATCAGCTCGGCGACGCGCTCGCCGGCCTGGGGCACGAACGTACCGGTGGCGTCCTCCGCGAGGCGGATCGCGACGAGTCGTCGCAACGCCGCCGGAAGCTGCTCCAAGCGGCCGATCGCGATGCTCGAAGCACCGGCGAGCTCCGCGTCGACGAGCGAGTCGAGCAGGATGGTCTCCTCGCGCAGCAATTCGGCCGTGCGCAGCACATTGGCCTGCGCGGCCGGGTGCACGGCGTCAAGCGCCTTCAGGAGCCCATGTCGAACCCGCACGCGTGCGTACTCCTCGCTGTCGTTGCTCACGTCCTCGCGCCACGCGAGATTCCGCTCCAGGCAGTAGGCGCCGGTCGCTTCGCGTGTCAGCCCCAACAACGGCCGCACAAGTCGCCCCTCGCTCGCGGGCATGCCCAGCAACGCGCGACGTCCCGGCGAGGCGGCAAGCCGGTAGAGGATCGTCTCGACCTGGTCGGTGGCGGTGTGGCCGGTGGCCACGAGCGTGACCCCGCGCGCGGGCGCACGCGCGCGCGAGGCACCCCCTGACGAGACACCTTCAGGCGAGACGCCCCCCAAGGCCCCCTCGCGCGCGGGCGCGGGGGGAGCCCCCCCGGGTGAGACACCGCCGGCGATCCCCTCACGCGCGGGCGCGCGAGCGCGCGGGGCCCCCTCGGCAGAGACGTCGACCTCACCATCAAGCCGCGCTGCCAGCTCGTGCGCCGCTCGGTAGCGCAGCTCGCGCGCCCACGCGTGCAGGTTGCCGACCGCGTCCTCCCCTCTGCGCGCACGAACAACCTCGATCTGGACACCGAGTCGCTCGCACAGCCCGCGACAATGCGCCTCGTCGCCGTCGGAATCGGCCCGCAGCCCGTAGTTGACGTGCAAAGCCCGCACGCGCTCGGCCCCGCACAGCGCCACCACGACGTCCAGCAGGCACACCGAATCGCGCCCGCCCGAGAGCATCGCCACCACGTTCGAGCCCTCCGCCAGCAGACCGCCGCCTCGCACGCGCTCGCGGACCTCGGCGACGGTCATGGGCGCGGCATCGGTCACGCGCGGACTACTCCTCTGACGGCAGCGCGTGGAACAGCTCGATCGGCTCGGAGAAGCCCTTGAGGCCGATTTCGCCGATCAACTCGAAGCTCAAGCCGTCCATGCCGGCGGCCGCGTCGACTACCCGACGCGTCACGAGCACCTCCCCACCGGCGGCCCTCGCCACCACGCGAGCCGCCTGGTTGACGTCGCGCCCGTAGTAGTCGCCGTCGCGGTAGATGGCCTCGCCGTAGTGGATGCCGATGCGCGGCGCGGGCGCGTCCGGCGCGGTTTCCTGCTGGAAGCCCACCGCCCACTGCACCAGCGCGACCGCGTCGGCGCCCACCACCATCACCTCGTCGCCGAGGGTCTTGATCACGCGCGCGTCGATCGGCAGCGTCTGCTCGACGGCCTCCACGAAGCGTTCCACCACGCCCACCGCCTCCTCGTCGCCGCGCTCCTCGGTCAGGCGGGTGTAGCCGGCCAGGTCGGCGAACGCGATCACCACCCTCATACGTCCCTCCTCGGGCGCGCTGTCGGCAAGCTCGGCCTCCATGTGCCCGATCACGTCCTGCTCGATGAAGTGCCCGAGGAAACGGCCGTGCAGGTATCTCATGAACGGCGCGGCGAACGGAAGCAGCTCGGCGGCAAGGCCCTCCATCGCCTCCGCCATCTGCACGCCCGGGACGCCTTCGCGCATCATCGGCTCGTGGACGTAGAGGTGGATCAGGCGCACCTCGGCGTCGGCGATTTGGGCGAGTGTCTGCCCGTACACGCGCGCCATCTGCAGGAACGCCGGCTCCGGCAGACCCGCGTTCAACATCGCCGCGATGTAGCGCAGCATCTCGAGGTCTTCCTCGCTCATCGAGCCGAGCGAAAGTCCCAAGCTCATGTAGATCCGCTCAATCAGGGCCTCGTCGAGCTCCGCCGCGCGCGCGGCCTGCTCGAGCGTGTAGCGGCCCTCCGGCGGCGCGAACATGCCCTGCACGTATCCCGCCAGCTGACCGCTCTCGTTCGCTCGGCGGATCTGCTCGAGCGTGTGGCCGCGGTCGCGCAGCCGGCCCACGATCCGAACCTGCGCCACCGCCTGCGGGGTCCAAACGCCCTCGTACTGCTGCACGAGCCCCTCCTTCACCCAGCGCCTCACCGTCGCGGGGGACACTCCCGCGACGGCCGCCACCCGCGCGAGAGTGGGCACGTCCGGCTCGGATTCCACCGGGCCCTCCTGCCCGGGAATAGGCATACCCGGCTCAGAGCCCACCGGGCTCCCCTGCCCGGGAATAGGCATACCCGGCTCGGAACCCACCGGGCCCCCCTGCCCGGGGGTGGGCATACCCGGCTCGGAACCCACCGGGCTCCCCTGCCCGGCCGGCCGTCCGTCTTCGAACTCGCCCGCTTCCTGCGCCGGACGCCCGTCCAGCGTCTGCTCCGCAGACTGCGCCTCGCCCGGCGCCAGCTCCTCCGCGCCGTGTTGTGCGCGCCGCGAGCGACCGCGGCGCCTTGCCGTCCGTGCCACCGGCTCACACCACCAGGTGCGGGTACTGCTCGGCCAGCATCGCCCTGTAGCGCGCGTACACCGGCTTGGTGATCGGGATGAGGGCGAGCGACGCCTTGATGTCGCCGCCGGTCTTGATGCGCCTGCGGGCGATCGCCAGCGGGATGTTCTCCTTGCCCTGGAAGTAGCGATTGGCCACCTCCGAGGACATCTTCATCCGCACGCGCGGCTCCCACGGGATCTCGTCGGTCCACTCCCAGTGCAGATTCGCCTCCTCCCCCGGCTTGCGTGCGCGTACGTTCATCACCAGGTCCACGTCGTCGAACTCGAAGCGCTGGGGCACGTCGGCGTCGCGCAGCGCGGGTCCCATCTCGGGATCGTCGCTCATCAGCGTGAAAAGGCGGTCCATGACCTCCTTGAACTCCCGCGAGGATGAGAAGGGCGAGCTCATCCATCGCAGTCTAGGGTCTGCGCCGTGAACCGCGCCCAGACGATCCACCTGCGTCCGACGACGACGCTCGCCGAGCGGGTGCTGCTGCCCGGCGATCCGGGACGGGCGTTGGCGCTGGCGCAGTTCCTGCTGGAGAAACCGCTGATGTTCAACCACCACCGCGGGCTGTGGGGGTACACGGGAGAGGCGGCGGACGGCGACTTGCTGACCGTGCAGAGCACGGGCATGGGCGGGCCAAGCGCGGCGATCGTGCTGCACGAGCTGATCTCGCTCGGCGCGCTCCGTGCGATCCGCGTCGGAACCTGCGGCGCTCTGGACCCCACCCTCGAGCTCGGGGATCTCGTGGTCGCGCGCGAGGCGATCGCCGCCGACGGGACGAGCGCCATGCTGACAGCCGCCGCGATGACAGGCCCTGCGGTGACAACAGGCCCTGCGGTGACGACAGGCCCTGCGGTGGAGAGCCCTGTGAGCGCGGGCATGCCCGTGCGCACGCGCGCCACGCGCACGCGCGCGCACGAGGGGCTCACCGATCGGCTCAACCGCACCCTCGCCGGGAGGGCGCGAAAAGCGCACACCGACGCCATGATCGCGAGCACGGACCTGTTCTACGAATATGGCGCGAACCGGAGCGCCCACTGGAGGGCCGAAGGGGCGATCGCGTTGGAGATGGAGGCTTCGGCGCTGTTCGCCGTCGGCGCAGCCGCCGGCATCCAGGCCGCCTGCGTGCTCGCTGTCAGCGACACGTTCGACGCCGAGGGCGCCCGCACCCGTATTGACGACCACGCGCTGGTCGAGGCAGTCGAGGCGATGGGAACCGCGGCGGCGGCCGCGCTTGCGGTGTAGTCAGGCGCTCTTCTTGGCCCCGGAGGCGCGCACCGGTCGCTTCGGCGCTGTGGAGGTCTTACGCGCCGTGGGGGCCGTGCGCGCACGTGCACGCGAGGCCGTGCCCCTCACGGAATCCTTGCCCATCGCGGAGAGCTTCCCGCTGAGCGCCTTCAGCTGCTCCTCCATCGAGGCGAGACGCCGCTCGACACCACCGTCGCTGAGCGCCCTGTTGATGCGGTGCACGCCGTCCTCGATGCCCTCCAGGCGCTGAGACACCGAACGCAGGCGGCGCGTGAGGCGCTCGATGTCGGCGGCGGTGGGGATGTTGAGCGCGCTGAGCGCCAGCTCCTGGGCCTGGGCGGCGCGCTCGCGCGCGTCAAAGGCCCGCCCGATCGTGCCCGTCACGAGCGGGTTCTCGAGCAGGTCGGCAAGCGCCTTGCCGAGCTTGTCCTCGGTGCCGCTCGTCAAACGCTCGCGCAGGTTTGCGCCGGATCTGCTGTCGGACATGCTCGCGTGCTCCTCGCTTCGCTCGGTGTGCGTTCCACAGGCTAGTCGAGTCGCGCGCATGTCGCGGGACGAGGGCTCGGCGTGCCTGCGGAGCTCGCACGAAGGCCCACGCACGCGCGCGGGCCCGCCATGCGCACTACGCCATGGGCACTCGGAGGCCAAGGACGGGGTACCGTGCGCTCATGCCCGCGCAGCTCTTCACATTCGTCCAGATGGAGTTCCCGTGGGCGCTCGGCCCGGCCGACGGACGCTATCTGCTGCGCAAGACCGATGGGCTCGACGAAAACGAGCCGCAACACGTCGTGGTGCTGGGCACCGTGGGGGCCGAGCGCCGGGGCCTGCTCGGCGGACGCTCGCCGGTGCCCGCAAGGGTGCGCACGCGCCGCGCGGGGCGGGCGGGGCGGGCGGGGCCTGAAGCTACGCGTGTGCCGGTCGCGCGCGCGACCGTGGTGGACCCCATCCCGCTCTCGACCGACGACCAGGCGCGCGCCTGGCTGCGCCGGCTCGACCCCGAGCGCGAGACGCTGGCCGCGATACGCGTGGTCAACCGCGTGCTGTTCGCCCACCGCGTCGCCGCCGCGACGCCGCACGTCCACGAGGTGTCCCCCACCCAAGCGCTCGTGGTGCGAGCCGGATATGGCGAGGGCGAGCAGGTGGCCGACGGGCTTTGGAGGGACGCCCGCGAGCTGCTGCTGTCGCACAGGCGCAGCGGGCGGCGCGCGAGCGTGCTGCGCCCGCAGGAGCGCCTCGCCGTGCTGCTGTCAGGGCGCGAACGCGTGCTGCTGTGCGAGGAGCTGACCCTGCGCGCGCGCCTGGACCTCGACGCCGACCGCCTCCCGCTGGCGGCGATCGAGCTCGATCGAGCCTATGTGGTCGCCCTGAAAGAGTTGCCACAGGAGCAACGCCAGGATTTGCAAACACGTATCGATGAGTTGCGCGCGTTGAGCGCCGACGTGGCCACGAACGCAAAGGCGGAGTCGCCGCATGAGAAGGTTGTGACCCACGCCCTGGAGCGCCTGGAAGCGGCGCTGCGCGCCCGTACCGCCGGCGGCTTTAGTGTGCGATGACGATGGGCCCGCGCGTCTAGCGTCCCTCGAACTTGGGAGCGCGCTTGCCCAGGAAGGCCGATATGCCCTCCTTCGCGTCGGCGCTCGCGAAGGCGGTGGCGAATCCGCGCTTCTCCGCCTCGATCCCCTCATCGAGGTCGCCGGCGCCGGACACTCGCTTGATCTGCTCGAGCGCGACCGGCGCCTGAGACGCGAGCTTGCGCGCCCACGACAGCGCCGTGTCGAGCAGCTCGTGATCGTCGACCATGCGATTCACCAGGCCGAGTTCGAAGGCCTCCTCGGCCATGATGGGGTCGCCCACGAGGTTCATCTCGAGCGCCTTGTTCTCGCCCACCAGGCGCGGCAGGCGCTGGGTGCCGCCAAAGCCGGGGATGATCCCGAGCTTGATCTCCGGCTGAGCGAAGATCGCCGAGCGCGCGGCGATGCGCACGTCGCACGCCATCGCGAGCTCGCAGCCGCCCCCGAACGCGAGCCCGTTGACGGCGGCGATCGTGGCGATCCCGTCCGATCCGAGCTCCCGCAGCAGCGCGTGGGCGGCGTGGATGAGCTGCTCGCCGGCAGCTTCGTCCATCGAGGTGAACGCCTTGATGTCGGCGCCCGCGCTGAAAAGGAACGGGTTGGAGGAGGCGATCACGAGCGCGCGCACGGGTGGGTGGGTCCCATCCTTCACGTGCCTCCACACCTTGCCGAGGTCCTCGATGACCTGCGGGGAGATCGAGTTCATCTGCCCGTTGGCGAGCCACGCGATCGCCACGCCCTCGGGGCACCGCACGCCGTCGCCGGCCGTCGCGCCCTCGACGTGTGCGGCGCCGTCCTCGACGTCCGCGGCACCGTCCTCGCGCGTGCCCGCGCGCGTGGGGGCAGTCCAGGTTTGCAGCTTGACGACCTCTCCGGGCTGCTCGGCGTCGGGGGAGGGGTAGGAGTAGAAGCCCTGGCCGCTCCTCTGCCCGAGCCTCCCCTGCGCGACCAGCCGGCGCAGGATGGTGGGTGGCGCGAAGCGCTCGCCGTGGCGCTCGGCGGCCAGCTCCAGGCGCTCCAGCACCGAGTCGAGCCCTTCGACGTCGGCCTTCATGAACGGGGGCATCAACCCGCGACGGGGATCGAGGCCGGCGCCGGCCATCATGCCGAAGTCGATGTCGCGGTGCGTGGCCACGCCCTCCTGCAACACGAGCGCCGCCTCGACGAACGTCTTGAGCGTGAGCAGCTCAACGAGCTCGGCGACATCGGGCTCGGCGTCGCCCTTGAGGTTGGGCTCGCCGCCGGCGCTGTAGACGCCCTCGCCGCCGGTCTTCGCGCCGAGCTTGCCTTCGGAGACGAGCTTCTGCATGCCCTTGTTCACGTAGAAGCGCTCCCCGCCATAGGAGGCGGCGACGTGCTCGGCGACGTGCAGCACGGTGTCGAGACCGAGCAGATTGACGAGGAAGTAGGGACCCATCGGAACCACTCCCGCCGAGCCCACTCCCTCGTCGATCGCCTTGATCGACAGTTTCTTCTCCTCCTGCTCGCGCCACAGCTCAGACATGCCGGCCATGAGGATGCGGTTGACCACGAACCCGGGCACCTCGAGGCAGGCGATCGGCTGCTTGCGGATCGCCTGGGCGAACGTGAGCGCCGCCGTGACCGTCTCAGGCGAGGTCTCCTCCCCCTCGACGATCTCCACGAGCGGCATCACAGAGGCGGGGTAGAAGTAGTGGAAGCCCACCACCTTGTCGGGGCGCAGCGTGGCCTCTCCGATCTCGGCGATCGACAGCGAGGAGGTGTTGGACGCGAGGATCGCGTGACCCGGAGTGACCGCGTCGAGCTCGGCGAACACCGCCTGCTTGATGTCCATGCGCTCGGGAACCGCCTCAATCACGAAGTCGACGTCGCCGAAGCCCTCGTAGGAGATCGTCCCGTGGATGCGTCCGAGGATCTCCTCGATCTGGGCGTCGCCCTGCTCGGCGGTGATGCGCTCCTTGGAGACGAGCTTTGAGACCTGGCCCTCTGTGACTTTACGAGCCTCGTCGAGACCCGCCTGCACGAGGTCCTGGTTGATGTCCTTGAGCACCACCTGGAACCCGGCGGAGGCGATCGTCTGAGCGATCTGCCCGCCCATGGTGCCTGCGCCGACGACGGCTGCCTTGAACACGAACATGCTGGTCTCCTCTGGATCTCTTCAGTGGTTGGCGAGCCCGGAAAGGGCCGCGGGAGCGTAACTGACGAGCGCGATCCTTGGGCGCCCTCCACCGCCGCGGGCTCACCGACCGCTCCCCGCCGCCAACTCGTCCGGCTCTAAGCGCATCGGTTGGGCGTCACCCGTGTTGATAAAGACGCGGGAACAGCTACCTGGTGAACCCACATCGAGAGGAGCCACTACGTTGAGCCGAGGAGTTGCGACACATATGAGCAAGTTGGCGACCGTGGCGGTGCCGGCGGCGATGCTCGCCCTGGTGCTGCCCGCGGCCGCACCGGCCGCGCTCCCGGCGGCGTCAACCGGGAAAGCGAGCCTCGTGAGTTTCGGCTCGGCGACGCTCAACGGGTCGGTGAACCCAAAGGGAGCCGACACCTCCTACTACTTCCAGTATGGACTGACGAAGAGCTACGGCTTGCAGGCGGGCATCCTCGACGCGGGCACCGGGACGCACGCCGTGCCGGTGGCGATCGCTATTGGGGGGTTGCAGCCGCTCACCGTCTACCACTTCCGCCTGGTGGCGGTGAACGCGAGCGGCCCAACGATCGGCGCCGACAAAACCTTCCTCACCAAGAAGGTGCCGCTGTCGCTTGCGATCCTCGCCTCGCCCAACCCAGTTTTGTACGGCGGCACGATCACCGTTCAGGGCAGCCTGTCGGGCACCGGCAACGGCAACCGCGAGGTGGTGCTCCAGACAAACGGCTTCCCCTTCACCGTGGGTTTTGCCAACGTGGGCAACCCCGAGCTGACAAGCGCCACAGGCGGTTTCAGCTTCCCCGTGCTGGGGCTCACGCAGGCGACGCAGTTCCGGGTGGTGGCGACCACCAATCCTCCCGTTGTGAGCCCCGTCGCGGTGGAGGGTGTGGCGGTGCGCATCAAAGCCCGTATAGGACGCATCGGCCCACGAGGCAAGGCGCTCTTCCAGGGGACGGTCACGCCGGCGCTCGACGGTGTGGGCGTGGCGATCATGCACGAGACGCACGGGCGCGAGGTGTTCGTGAAAGGCAGCGTGCTGCGCCACGCCACCGCCACGAGCTCGCGCTTCAGCCGTGTGGTGGCGGTCAAACGCGGAGGCGTGTACCACGTGCTCGTGCACTTCACGAGCGGGCCCCTGATCTCGACCTACAGCGCGCCCCTGATCGCGAGGCACTGATCGGGTAGGGAGCCTACGCACGGGCATGTGAGCACCCGGGCGCTGCTGAACCGCCCGCAATGGGGGGGGCGGGCGGTGCAAGCTTTGCTCGCTGCGCGGCTGGTACTCGACCAGCCGCGAGAAGGTCAGACGGCGGCCGGTACTCGACCAGCGGGTGAGACGGTCAGACGGCCGCCGGCTCCTGCGCGCGCCGCGGGAGCAGCGTTTCGCGCGCGATCACGAGGCGCTGGATCTGGGAGGTGCCCTCATACAGCTGCATGATCTTGGCGTCGCGGAAGAGCTTCTCCACCGGGTACTCCTTGATGAAGCCGTAGCCGCCGTACACCTGCACGGCGTCTGTCGCGACCTTCATCGCGGTGTCGGCCGCGAAGCGCTTCGCGTGCGAGGAGACGAGCGTGTTGCGCTGACCCTGGTCGAGCAGCACGGCCGACTTCCAGGTCAGCAGGCGGGAGGCTTCGATCTCGGTGGCCATGTCGGCGATCATGAACTGGATCGCCTGGTGCATCGCGATCGGCACGCCGAACTGGACGCGTTCGCGCGAGTAGTCGGTGGCGAACTCGAAGGCGGCGCGGGCGATGCCGACGGCCATCGCCGCCACGCCGGGGCGGGTGCGATCGAGCGTCATCATGGCGAGCTTGAAGCCCTTGTTCTCCTCGCCGAGCAGGTTCTCGGCGGGAACCTCGACGTCGTTGAAGGAGATCGTGGCGGTGTTGGAAGCGCGCTGACCGAGCTTGTCCTCCTTCTTGTCGACCACCACGCCCCAGTCGCGCTCGACCACGAAGGCGGAGATGCCGCGATGGCCGGCGTCCTTGTCGGTCTTGGCGTAGACGGTGTAGTAGTCGGCGTAGCCGCCGTTGGTGATGAAGCACTTCGAGCCGTTGATGACGTACTTGTCGCCTTGCTTGACGGCGGTGGTGCGCATCCCGGAGACGTCCGAGCCGGCGTCGGGCTCGGTCAGGCAGAACGAAGCGAGCTTCGGCTCCTCGGTGAGCATTCCCAGGTACTTGCGCTTGACCTCCTCAGAGCCGCCGAGAGCGATAGGAGCGGTCGCCAGGCCGTTGCAGCCCAATGACGTCTGGATGCCGGAGCAGCCCCAGGAGAGCTCCTCCTCGATCAGGCAACCGTCCAGGTAGCTGGCCCCCACTCCCCCGTACTCCTCGGGAATGTGGCTGTTCATCAAGCCGACCTCCCAGGCCTTCTTGATGATGTCCGCCGGCCAGGTGCCGTCCTTGTCGTACTCCCAGGCGACCGGCCGGATCTCCTTCTCGGCGAAGTCGTGGGCCATCTCGCGCAGGTTCTTCTGCTCGTCGCTCAGCGTGAAATCGACCATGGTCTGGTGCTCTCCTCGGACGGACGCGGGAATAGATTGACTGGTCAGTCAACCGTAGATGTTCCCAAGATTAGCGAAGTGAGCCACAATCACTCGATGGAACCGTTCACGCTCGTGGTGGTCGGCGCGATCGCGCTGTTCGTGCTCGCCGGCGTGGGGTCGTTCCTGGCGGGTGGGAGCCTCTACGACAAGATCGGCGAGGGCGGGCTCTCGCCGGACGGGCCGAGCGCGGCGCCCGCGAACTCGCCGCTTGCGCGGGCCGAGCGCGAGCAGGAGATCCGCCAGATGCTGCAGGCGCGCAGCGACCGGCAGGTGCGGGGCGGCGGCGAGGCGCTCGACATCGACGCGGAGATGGCCCTGCTCGAGCAGCCGGCGGGCGGGGCGCAGGTCGGCAGACACGACGCCGGCCTCACAGAAGAGGTGCGCCAGCTCGTGATGGCGCGCAACGAACGCAGGGTGCGCAGCGGCGAAGAGCCTATGGACGTCGAGTCGGAGGTTCAGCGAACCCTGGACGAACTCGACCCACCGACGCCCTGAAGCACCCCAACGAGCTGCTGCAACGCTGGGAGCAGTTGCGAGGGCGGCTGGGGATTGCTCGGCGCCGCGATCGTCTGCGGCTTGTTGAGCTCTGAGAATTCGAGCAGCACCTTGACGTCGGCGCCGCTCAGCCCGCCGAGGAGCGTTTGCGTTTGCGGCGTGCCCGAGACGGTCGCGGACACTTCGAGTCGACGAAGCAGATGATCGTCCTTGCCTGTGTATACGTCTACATGCGCCGACTTGATCGACTTCGCCAGTTCGTTGACGACGGTGGGCGAGAGCGAGCCGCCCGCGCCGGGGACCGGTGAGGCGAGACCGAGCGCGCTGCCCGCCTGGGAGAGTTTGGAGACGTCGGCGAGGAACGCCGGGATGTCGACGCTCGCGGTGAGGTGGATCGTCGAGACTCCCGAGATCGTGGCGGCGCCGGCGTTCGTGGGGTTGGATAGCCAACGCAGCGGGTCGATCCCGAGCGAGGCGAACGTCGAGCGAACCTTGGTTGTGGAAGCCGACTTGGTGGCCTGCGCGTAGCCTTCCTCAAACGCCTTGTAGGTGCTCTGAGGAGTGGAGAACCAGGTGCCGGCAAGCTCGACGTAGAGCGCCGATCCGGTCGAGGTGGCGCCGGCGCTCAGCGCGTGGCCCGCCGCGCTCAGGTCGAGCCGCAGGGCGAAGCGCGGAAGCTTGCCGGCGCCGGCGTTCTGGAACGGGCCCGAGAGGCGCACGGAGAGCGGCTTCGTGGCCGCGCTCGAACCGGCGGCGGAAACGGCGAACGAGAGGTTGACGTTGCCGCTTTCGATCGGCGTGTGCCCCGAGAAGGTGTCGTTCAGCAGCGACTGGGCGCCGCCCGAGGAGCCGGAGCAGGCGGAGAGCAGGCAGACGCAGGCAAACAGGGCGGGCAGCGCAACTGCCGCACGGAGAGTGGTGTTCTTCAGGAGTGCCCTCAACGCTGAGACCCGGCCGGCGCGATGCAACGCGCGCTGCAACACCCGACGCGAATGAGCCTAGCATCAGGCGGATGCACGCGAGGCCATTGCGCGCGCCGGCGACGGCGGTCCAGCCCTTGTGCGCGCTCGCGCTCGGGATCGTTGTGACGAGCCTGTGTGTTGTGACGCCCCTGTGCGCGGCGGCGCCGGCCGCGGGAGGGAAGGGCCGCATCACCGCGACCGACGCCCTGCAACGGCTGGAGCGAAGCGGGGCCATCAGCGAAAGCGCCTACAGGCAGTACGAGGGCGCATACGTGGCGGCGAAGACTTCGCTGCGAAGGCTGTCGGGCACGCGCCGCGCGGAATTGGGCGCGGTGGTGGCGAACGTCGAAGCGATGGCGGCGAAGGGCCAGCTCGTGGCCTCGCGGCTGCCCGTGGTGTTCGCCACGATGGAACGCAACCGGCAGTGGTGGACCACCCAGTCGCTGCTCGGGAGCAGCCAACGCGTGAGCTTCACCGGGAGTCGCCTGGTGTGGGAGTACTACCCGGGCCAGGGCATCGAGATCCAGTGGCTGGCGACGTTCGGGGAGGCAAACGGCTACTACAACTCCCACCAGACCACGGCGCTGAGGGAAGTGCTGAGCGAAGCCGTCGCGCTTGCAACCCAGCGCGCCGGAGGGATCGCTTGGGAGTACATGTTCCAATTCGACGGAGGACTGCCTCCCTGGACGAGCGGGCTGTCGCAGGGGACGGCGATCCAGGCGCTGTCGCGCGGGTACTCGCGCACCCACGAAGCACAGTTCCTCGACGCGGCGAAAGAAGCGCTCGGGATCTTCCAGACGCGACCCTCTACGGGCGTGCGGGTGAGCACGCCCGCGGGAGCCCACTACCTCGAGTACACATACGCCCCGAGCGAGCGCATCCTCAACGGTTTCATCCAGAGCCTCGTGGGGCTGTACGAATACACCGAGCTCACCGGCGACCCGCTGGGACAGCAGCTCTTCGAAGCGGGAGACGCGCAGGCGCGAGCGGAAGTCCCCCGCTACGACACGGGCGCCTGGTCGATGTACGACCAGAGCAGCGAATCGAACCTCAGCTACCACGAACTGCTCGCCGAATTCCTCGAACACCTGTGCGAGAAGACGAGCAAGGGCGAGCCGCTGGCGCCGACCGCACCCTCAGGGGCACAGGCGGGCCAGATACCCGGAGACGAGATCTATTGCGCCACGGCCACGCGCTTCCGCGAAGACGAGAAGACGCCGCCCACGATCGAACTGCTGAGCAAGAGCGTGAGGACCAAGGAACGCGCCGGCGTGCAGCTGAAGCTCTCGAAGATCTCGACCGTGAGCATGACGATCAAGCTCGGCGAAAAGACCGTGTGGACGAACAACGCGACCGTCGAAGGCGGCAAGCCGCGGCTGCTGTGGGTGACGCCCTCCAAGCCCGGCATGTACTCGGTGGCGCTGAGCGCGAAAGACCCGGCGGGCAACGAAGAAGTGGCGAGCGGGACGATCACGGTAAAGAAGGCGCCTTCGAAGAAAGCCCGCAAGAGCGCCAGAGCCGCGGGGAGCGAGCGGATATCGCCGCCCGCGCGGCGGCTGCCTGTCTTGTAGTGCAGGTTTGTGGCCCAAGATCTACTGCGCTTGTGCGCATGCATAACCCGTAATAAGGTCAGCCCATAGTCCAACTTATCCTACAAGTCGGTCTAAACTGCTAGGCTGATCCAACTTTGGGACAGTACGTGACACGCCGCTGGATGCCCGATCCGTCGCTCCCGGCGGCGCCGGGCTTCAGAATGCAGTTCGACTACGAGGCCTATATGCCAGAGGAGGTCGCGGAGATGGACCCGGTGCTGCCGGCATCCGTCTCCAGGGCGCTGCAGGAGGCCGACGAGGCTGTGCGAGAGCTCAACGACGATCTGCCGAGCGTGATCGGCCTGGAGGCGTTGTCTCGCCAGCTGTTGCGCCAGGAGTCGGTCGCCTCCTCGCGCATCGAGGGTCTGGTGATGTCGCATCGGCGACTTGCGAGAGCCGCCATAGCGGGCGAGGACCAGCATCGCGACACGACCGCCGAGTCCATCTTGGGCAACATCGCCGCGATGGAGCACGCGATCACGGTCACCTCGGCGCTCGCGGAGCTGACACCTGCGGCGATCGTCGACGTGCACCGCGTGCTGATGGAGCAGACACGCGACTCCCATATCGCCGGCGTCGTTCGCAAGAGCCAGAACTGGATCGGGGGGAACAACCACAACCCCTGGAGAGCGGCGTTCGTGCCGCCGCCCGAGACCGAGGTTGGGCGCTTGCTTGCCGACCTCGCCGCGTTCATCAACCGCCGCGACATGTCGCCGACCCTGCAGGCCGCTATCGCCCATGCCCAGTTCGAGACGATCCATCCGTTCCCCGACGGCAACGGACGCACGGGCCGCTGCCTGATCCACGTGGTCTACCGTCGCGCGGCGCTCGCTCCACGCTTCGTGCCGCCGGTGTCGCTGGTGCTCGCCACCAACGGCGACGGCTACATACGCGGCCTCACGTCGTATCGAGAGAGCAACCTCGAAAATTGGTGTCTGGACTTTGCGCTCACCGTGATCAAGGCGTGTCGCGCGGCCCGCGATCTCGCCCGGGAGCTTGACGATCTGGAGCGCAGCTGGCTCGAACGGGCCGGCAGTCCCCGCCGCGACAGCACCGCGCACAAGCTGATCCAGGCATTGCCGGCACAACCGATCCTTCGCTTGAGCCACGCAATGGCGCTCACCGGAGCGGGCAATAGCGCTGCCCACAAGGCGCTGAACGACCTCCATGCGGCCGGAGTGCTCAAGCAGGTGACAGTCGGCCGGCGCAACCGTGCATGGGAAGCCGTCGGACTTCTCAGTCTGGTGGACGAATTCGAGCGTAGGCTCGCCATTCCCGACTCCGGTAGAGAAAAGCCGGTACGCCCGGCGCCGTTTCTCAACTGAGCGCCGTTCGCGCCAAGGTCCGCCCTACAATCACCGCCCGACGTCCGCCGCCGCGCCCCAAACCTGGATCCTCACCGCCTCCCCCGAAAACCACGAGGCCACGCGCGAGCACGGCTTCTCGGTGATCGGGATCAAGGAGCGCAACCGCCCGCGGGCGCTTCAGATCGAGCCTGGGGACCGGATCGTGTTGTACCTCACGAAGGTGATGGCGTTCGCCGGCAGCATCGTCGTGAGCGGCGAGATGTACGAGGACCGCACGAAGCTGTGGCCGGGCAAGCCCGGCAAAGCGGACGCCTACCCGTGGCGCTTTCCCACCGAGCCCGAGATCGTGCTGGACGAGGACGAGTGGGTGCCGGCGGAAGAGCTCGCCGGCAAGCTCGAGCACGTGCGCAAGTGGCCGGCGGAGCACTGGAAGCTCGCCTTCCAGGGCCAGCTGCGCACGGTGTCCGAGAAGGATGCGAAGCTGCTGGTGAAGCGGATGGGAGCAGCTATGGCCGCCCGGGCCTGAGACGAGCCGGGGCCCGGCTCATCATTGCTCTCACTGACGTGACATGGTGGGTGCACGGTTGGAACCAGGTTTTCCCAGCCGTTCGCGTCACGCCACGCCATACAATCGACCCATGCCGGTCGATGCCCCCGACACGCGCGCATGACGCGCCTCGCGCGCGCGTGGGGCGCCCTCGAGCCCGAGCAGCGCCTGGCGGCGGTCGCAGCCGTGGCGCTGCTGCGTCACGATGTTCTTCCCGTGGTATGAGCTGCAGTCGCTGAACCGCAAGACCGGCGCCATCAACTCGAGCTCGATCAGCGCGTTCGGCGACGTCTCGTTCGTCGAGGCCGCCGTGTTCCTGGTCGCCGCCGGCGTGATCGCGCTGCTGTTCGCGCGGGCCGAGCGCCGCGACTTCCACATGCCCGGCGGCGACGGGGCGATCGTGATGATCGCGGGCGGTTGGGCCACGCTGCTGATCTTCTTCCGCGTCTTCTCGCGACCCGCCGGCCACGGCTACCCCGTGGGGATCCAGTGGGGCTTCTTCCTCGCGTTCGTGGCCGCCGGAGCGCTCACTTACGCCGGCTGGCGCATGCGCGCGACCAGCACGCCGGAGCCTCCCCTAGTGCGCGGGCGCGCGCGCACGCGCGAGTCACCCCCAGGAGAGAACATAACGGTCGTCGCCCCCTCACCTCAGCGCGTCGAGCGCTCTCTACCCGTACCCGCACGCACCGACCAGCCCCCACCCCGCGCGACCCCGGTGGTGGCGCGTCGCGCCCAACCACCAGCAAGCACGCCCCAATCCTCACAGAGGACCCCTCCGTCCTCCCCGACCGCGGCTGCGCCGCGGGCGGAGGGATCGAGGGATGTCGGGGCATCCCCGCCCTCGTCCACGCCACGGGCGCCGGCATCCCCGCCCTCCACGCCCCGTAATGCGGCCCGCAAGCGCCCGCGCTACCCCCCGGCGCCGTCGGACCAGCTCTCATTCGAGGACGAGCACACGGAGCGGGAGCGGCGCTGACGAGCCCTATCATTCCCCCGACGATGCCCGCCGAGGGACCCCTCTCCTCCACCGAAGTCGCCGAGGGCCTGCGCTCGGTGGGCTACCTGCCGAGCGAGTCCACCGCGCTCGTCGCCTACCTCGCCACCAAGCTCGGCAAGCCCGTGCTCGTGGAGGGCCCCGCGGGGGTGGGCAAGACCGAGCTCGCCAAGGCGCTCGCGCGCTACCTGGGCCGCGAGCTGATCCGTTTGCAGTGCTACGAGGGGCTCGACGAGGCGAAGGCGCTGTACGAGTGGAACTACCGCAAGCAGCTCCTGCGCATCCAGGCGGAGGCGTCGGACACCGGCTGGGAGGCCGTCCAGCAGGACATCTTCGGCGAGGAGTTCCTGCTCGCGCGGCCGCTCATGAGCGCGATCGCCTCCGAGCAGCCGGTGGTGCTGCTGATCGATGAGATCGACAAGACCGACCAGGAGTTCGAGGCGATGCTGCTGGAGGTCCTCTCGGACTTCCAGATCTCGATCCCCGAGCTCGGCAGGGTCGCCTCCACTACCCACCCTGTGGTGCTGCTCACCTCCAACAACTCGCGCGAGCTCACCGAGGCGCTCAAGCGCCGCTGCCTCTACCTGTGGCTCGACTACCCCTGCCTGGAGCACGAGCTGGCGATCGTCAAGCTGCACGCGCCCGACCTGGACGAGGCGGTCGCGAGGCGGCTGGTCGAGGTGGTGGACATGGTGCGCGAGCTGGACCTCAAGAAGCCCCCCTCGATCGCCGAGTCGATCGACTGGGCACGCGCGCTGCTCTTGCTCGGGGCGAAGGACATCGACGCCGACACGTTCAACTCCACGATGTCGGTGATCGTCAAGCACCGCACCGACATGGACATCGTCGCCGAGCGCGTGGGGCTCAAGCTCTCAGAAAGGGATGCAACCCAAGGGGTTGCGTCTAGGTTGGGCTAGGCACCGAAGGTGAGGACGCCGAGCCTGCCAATGCCCAGCCCGCCTGAAGGCCTCGCGGCACGCCTGCTCGAACTCGGTGAGCAATTGCGCGAGGAGGGCGTCGCCGTCGGGACGTCGGAGCTGCTCGACGCATTCGCCGTGCTGCGCGAGATCCCGTGGACCTCGCAGGGGGACTTCCGCGAGGCATTGGCCGCCACCTTGGCCAAGAGTCAGGAGGATCGACGTACGTTCGAGCTGGTATTCGACCGCTTCTTCTTCCGGGCCGTCGAGATCGCGTCGGTGCGCCAGGGGATCGAGGAAGGCGACGGGACGCAGTCAGACCTGGCCGGCCTCTCCGAGGGTGACCTCGACGCGTTGCGCCGCCAGATAGCGACCGCTTTGCTGGCCGCCAGAGGCGGCGGCGCCGAGGGCGCCATGCGCGACCTTGCGCGCATGGCGATCGCCGCGTTCGGCCAGGCGGAGCAGGGCTCGGGGGTGATCGGCGTCGATGTGCAGCGCATCCGCCGCGCGCTCGGCCTGCGCGCCGAGCCCCAGCCCGAACTGCCCGCCGACGATCCGCGCTCAGGCGGCGTCCCGCGCGAGGCGCTGCGACGCTTCGAGGCGCTCATGCGCCGTGAGCTCGAACGCTCGCAGGTGCAGCGCTCCGGGCGCCTGCCCCCCGCGCGCCCGCTCGGCGAGCTCGACCGCGCGCTGCCTTCCGGCCCGCTGGCGGACCTCGCGGCCGTGCACCGCGTGGTGGCGCAGCTGCGCAGGCGCCTCGCCACGCAGGGCAAGCAGGCGCGCGGGCACCGCCGCCACGCTCACGTGGACGTGCGCCGCACGATGCGCGCCTCGCTGCAAACCGGAGGTGTGCCCGTGGAGCTGCGCTACCGCCCGCGGCGTCCCCGCCGCCCGGAGATCTACGTGCTGTGCGACGTCTCCACGAGCGTCACCTCCGCGTCGGTGTTCTTCCTCTCGGTGCTCCACGCCCTGCACGACTCGTTTCGCAAGATGCGCTCGTTCGTATTCATCGAGCGCATATCGGAGGTCACCGACGTGTTCGAGCACGAGCGCGACTTCCGCGCCGTGTCGGAGCGCATCTCCAGCGACGCGGGCGTGGCGGACATCTCCGGCTACACCGACTACGGACGTGTGTGGTCGGAGCTGCTGGAGCTCATCCAGGACGACCTTCACCCGCGCGCCACCGTGATCGTGCTCGGCGACGCCCGCACCAACGGGCGCGATCCCCGCGCTGAGCTCTTCGGTCAGGTTGCCTCGCGCGCGGGGCGCACCTTCTGGCTGAACCCCGAGCCGCGCCTCTACTGGAACTACGGCGACTCGGTGATCGCCGCCTACGAGCAATACTGCACCGCCTTCGAGTGCTGGACCACCGCCCAGCTCGAGGACTTCGTAAAGGCGCTCACCCGGCCGGTCATCGCCGCCTCGCGCTAGCATCAGCCTCAGAGCAAAACAGGGGAGCTGGCGGAGGCCGGCTGAGATGGCGTTCGATTGGGGTCCCACAACCCACCCAATGCCGACCCTTCGAACCTGTGGGGTAATGCCCGCGGAGGGAGCGCAGTGCCAACCCAACTGAAGTCCCGGGAGCGCCAGGCGCACCAAGCCGGCGACGCAGGCGACGGGGTCAGCCTCAGAGAAGTCAGCCGCGCTTATTGCGACCGTCGCGGCGCGAAGGTGGAGGCGCTCGCCGGCGTGTCGTTGCGTGCGTCGCGCGGGTCCGTGCTCGCGGTGGTGGGGCCGAGCGGCTGCGGCAAGACGACGCTGCTCGAGCTGATCTGCGGCCTGCAGGCGCCCGACGCGGGCACGATCGAAAGCGAGCCGGCCGTGCTGATGCCCCAGCGCGACCTGTTGCTGCCGTGGCTGAGCGCGGTCGACAACGCCGCGTTGGCATTGCGCATAGCGGGTGACTCGCGCGCGCGCGCACGAGGGCGGGCGGGCATCCTATTCTCGGAGCTTGGTCTGCACGGCTTCGAGCGCGCCCGCCCGCACGAGCTCTCCGGCGGTATGCGCCAGCGCGTGGCGTTCCTGCGCACGCTGCTCTCGGGCAAGCCGGTGCTGTGCCTGGACGAGCCCCTCAGCGCGCTCGACGCGATCACCCGTCAGGAGATGCAGGAGTGGCTGACCGGGGCGCTCCTGCGCGAGCCGCGCACCGTGGTGCTCGTCACCCACGACGTCGAGGAGGCCATCGTGCTCGCCGACCGCGTAGCGGTGCTCTCTCCGCGCCCGGGGCGGGTGGTAGCCGAGCTGATGGTCGAGCTCCCAAGACCCCGCAAACGCACCGATACCGAGGTGATCGCTTTGCGGGAGCAGGCGCTCCACGCGCTCGACCTGGGGGCGGGCGGAGGCGACCGACTCGACTGGGCGGGGCGGCGGGCGATGAGCCCCACCTGCAGCACCTCGCACGCGCGCGAGAGGGTCCCGCGATGAGCCCCACCGACGCACCTCGCGCGCGGGCGAGGGGGGGCCGGCGATGAGGCGCCGCGTTCTGCACTTCCTCCCCGCCGCGCTGCTCGCAATGGCGCTGCTCGGCGCGTGGGAGGCGTACGTGGACCTCGGCTCGGTCAGCCCGATCGTGCTGCCCGCCCCCCACGAAGTGGCCACGGAAGCATGGAACAACGCGGGGCTGCTGGCGGCCAACCTCGAACTGACCGCGCAAGAGGTGGGCCTCGGGGTGCTGCTCGCGCTACTGCTCGGCTTCGTGCTCGGTGTGCTGATCCATCTCTCGCCGAGCCTACGCCGCGCGGTCTACCCGCTCGCGGTCGGCTCCCAGGCGGTGCCGGTCGCGCTGATCGGCGTGCTGCTCGTGTTCTGGTGGGGCTTCGGGGTGCTGCCGAAGCTGTTCGTGATCGTGCTGATCTGCTTCTTCCCGGTGGTGGTGACCACCGTCGACGGGCTCGCGTCCGTGGACCCCGACCAGCTCAAGCTGCTGCGCACGCTCGGCGCCTCGCGCCGGCAGGCGCTGCGCTTCGGCGAGCTGCCGGCGGCCGTGCCGGCGGCGCTGAGCGGGGCGCGCATCGCGCTCGCCGTGGGCGTGATCGGGGCGTACATCGCCGAGACCTCGACCGCCACCTCGGGACCCTACGCGGGGCTCGGCCATCAGATCGTCGCCGACATCAACGCGCTGCAGACGCCGCGCGCCTACGCGGCGGCGACGGTGCTGTTCCTGTTCGCGATCGCCTGCTTCTACACCCTCGCCCTCGCCGAGCGCCTGCTCGCGCCGTGGGCGCAAAAGCCAAGAGGAGAGATCCGTTGAGAGCACCATCCACCGCCCGCCGCGCCCTCCGCCGCGCCATCTCTCGTGCCATTCCCAGTGCCATCCCTCGTGCCGGCTGTCCACCCCTCGCCCATGCCGGTCGTCGCGCCGTCCGTCGCCCTCTCGCCCGTGCCGGCCGCCGCGCCGTCCTGCCCGTGCTCACTGCCTGCGCGATCGCCCTCGCCCTCGCCCTGGCGGCATGCGGCTCCAAGCAGGACACGCTGTCGGCGCCCGCGACGAAGCCGTTCACGGTGATGCTCGACTTCTTCCCGAACGCCGACCATGCGGCGCTCTACACGGCGATCGCGAAGGGCGACTTCAAGGCGGTGGGTCTCGACGTGCGGCCGCAGACGCCCTCGGACCCCTCCACCCCGCTGAAGCTTCTCGCGGCGGGGAAGGTGGACATGGCGATCTCCTATGAGCCAGAGCTGCTGCTCGCCCGCGACCAAGGGTTGAAGCTCGTGTCGATCGGCGCACTCGTGCAGCGCCCGCTCACCTCGATCATCGCTCTGCCGGGAGCGCATGTTCGAAAGGTCGCCGACCTTGCCGGCAAGCGCGTGGGCACCGCCGGGATCGGCTACCAGGCGGCGGAGCTGCGCACCGCCCTGCAGGCGGCCGGCGTCAACCCGAGCACGGTCCAGGAAGCCAACGTCGGCTTCAACCTCGTGCCGGCGATGCTCTCCGGCAAGGTGGCCGCCACGCTCGGCGGCTTCTGGAACTACGAGGCGATCCAGCTGGAGGAGATGCGCAAGCGCCCCGTCGTGATCCCCGTCGATCGCGCGGGCGTGCCCACCTATGACGAGCTTGTGCTGGTTGTGCGCGAAAACGAGGCCGGCACACGCGGGCAGGATCTGCGCGCTTTCCTGCAGGCGCTCACACACGGCGAGCGGCAGGCGCGCGAAGACCCCGCCGCGGCCGCTTCGCTGATCGTCAAGGCCAACCCGAGTGCCGAGGGCAAGCTGCAGCTCGCCTCGATCGAAAAGACGCTCCCCGCAACGCTTCCCACCGACCGCTCGAAGCCCTACGGATGGCAGGATCCAGCCGCCTGGGCGGCGTTCGGGCGCTGGATGGTCTCACACGGGCTGGTTCGCTCAAACCCGAACAGCGCCGCCCTGCCGCCGTTCACGAACGAGTTCCTGCCGGGCCAAGGGATATAGGGAGCCACAACGTTCACTCATCGGCCCTGCTGCGATGCGCGCAACCACGTGAGGAGTAGGCCGGAACATATGCACCTATGGGCGGCTCTTCCTCGGGCTGAGTGCAGAGGAGACCGCCTGAGGGCCTGAAGCCCTGCATCCGTACCGGTCCGCGTGAACACCCGTACTTTCCCGCGAGCAGGCCTCCGCCCCGCACGGTAGCGTGCGACACGTGATGCAACAGGGTCAGCAGACCGAGAGTCCGGGGGACGCGACGGAGTCCGCGCAGGACACCATCCGCATCGTGCTCGCCGACGACCATGCCGTGGTGCGCAGCGGGCTGAAGATGCTGCTCGAGAGCGAGAGCGACTTCGAGGTGGTGGCCGAGGCGGGCGACGTCGAAAGCGCCCAGCGCTACGTGCGCGGGCACCGTCCGACGGTGCTCGTGCTCGACCTGAACATGCCCGGGGGGTCGAGCCTGGAGGCGATCCCGACGATTCGCGAGCGCAACCCCGAGACCCAGATCGTGGTGCTCACCATGCAACAGGAGCCCGCCTTCGCGCGCCACGCGCTGAGCGCCGGCGCGATCGGGTATGTGCTCAAGGAGGCTGCCGACGACGAGCTCGTCGAGGCGGTGCGCAGGGCCGCGCGCGGCGAGAGCTACCTCAATCCGCGCCTCGGCGCGCGGCTCGCCTCAGAGCCCGCCCCCGGTCCACCCGACGACCTGAGCGAGCGCGAGGTCGACGTGCTGCGGCTCATCGCCCTCGGCCACACCAACGCCGAGATCGCCGAGCGGCTCTACCTGTCGGTGCGCACGGTGGAGACCCACCGCGCCCACATCCAGCAGAAGCTCAGCCTCTCCTCGCGAGCCGAGCTCGTAGCTTACGCGCTCAAGCGCGGCCTCATCAAAGGCTCGTAGGAGCCTGCCCCCGCGCGAGCGGGGGCAGGCGCTCGAGCAGGCAATCCCCCGCGCGAGGAACCGTTTTTTCGGACGTCTGGGGTCGTCACAGCGGCCAGTAGCGGCCGATCTGGGCCACAGCGCGCGAGGTGAGCAGCGCCTCGGGCGCCGCCGATCGTGGCTGCTCGGGCCCGGCGAGCGCCTCGAGCGTCTCGACCACGCACGCGGCGAGCGTGTGCGGCTCATAGCCCCCCTCCAGCACCGCCCCGAGCGGGGCGCCCACGCCGCGGGCCATGTCACGCACGTGCCTTGCCATCTCGCCGAACGAGCTCGTCTCCAGGCGAACGCCGGCCAGAGGATCGTCGCGATGGGCGTCGAAGCCGGCGGATACGAGCACGAGGTCGGGCTCGAACGCGACGGCCGCCGGCAGGACGACGTGCTCGAGCAGCGACAGCCACAGCTCCTCTTCGGAGCCCGCGGGCACGGGCAGGTTGATCGTGTGTCCCTCCCCTTCGCCCGAACCCACGTCACTGAGCGGGCCGCTGCCGGGAAAGATGCCGGCCTGGTGGATGCTCGCGAACAGCACGTCCGAGCGAAAGCGAAACGCCTCGGCGGTGCCGTTGCCGTGGTGGACGTCCCAGTCGAGCACGAACACGCGCCGCGCCCCGAGCTTGCTGATCGCCAGCTCGGCGGCTATCGCCACGTTGTTGAACAAACAGAAGCCCATCGCGCGCGCGGGCTCCGCGTGGTGACCCGAGGGCCGCACGCCGCAGAACCCGACTTCGGCCTCGCGCGCCATCAGGGCGCTTGTCATCGCGCACGCCCCGCCCACGGCGTGCAGAGCGGCGCGATAGGAGGCCTCCCCGACGTAGGTGTCGGCGTCGATGGCGCCGCCACCCGACGCGCACAGCTCGCGGATCGCGCTCACGTGCGCGGCGCTGTGGACGAGCTCCAGCTCGCGCTCGCTCGCAGGCGGAGCCTGCCGCCGCTCCCAGCCGAGCCAGTCGCGACGCTGAAGCGCCTGCTCGATCACATACAGCCGCTCCGGTGTGTCCGGGTGGGCGGCCAGTTGCGCGCGGGGGTCGTGCTCCAAACAGGCCGGATGGTCGAAGTACAAGGGCGCGATCACGAGGGCGCGATCACGAGGGCGCGATCACGCCGTTGCGACGCTCGCCGTCCGCGGCACCACCACGACCGGCACCGGCGAGCGCTTGAGCAGCTCGACGGTGACGGTGCCGATGGCCGTGTGCAGCCGTGAATGACGCTCCGAGCCGACGACGATCGCCTCCGCGTGGTGGCGCACGGCGGCGTCGCACACGGCCGACACAGGGTCACGGTCGACCACCTCGACCGCGACGTCCACGTCGAACATCGAGTCTTGGCCCTCGAGCATGAGCTCGTCCACGAGCGCGCGTCCCAAGCGGTGGCGCTCCTCGGCGCTCGACGCGACGGGCGGCGCGTGCAGGGGACGGCACGAATGCACGATCACGAGCTTGCCGTCGGGAAGTAGCTGCTCGACGGCCCACTCGGCGGCCAGTCGAGCGCTGTCGGTCCGATCGTAGCCCAGCACCAGACAGGTTGACATACGTTGCAGGCTACGTCCGGTTCATGTTCGCGGCAGCCGAGTAAAACCGACGCCATCCGGGGATAACTACGTGCGAGCAGCTCCACCCGAACGCTGTGGGAAATCCCCGAGCCGAGCACGTGGTGCGTGCGGATGGACGGGGCGGCCGCGACCGGGAGCATCCTTGACGGACGAAATCCCAGAGAGGAACGCCAGCCGTGTTCACCACCGGCCTCTCGAAGGCCGCAAACTGCCCCGAACGCGCCGTCGCGGTCTCAGCACCGCCCCCCGACCCGAGGGCGGTGGAGACGGCGCATCATCCACCGGGACAGGTCGACGTCCAGCACTCCCTACCTGGACGCCATGGAGACGGTCGCGCGCGGAGCCGAAGGAGGGTTCCGCGCGCGATCCCTCCCGCCGCGGGCCCTAAACGACCTCGCCCCATGATTTCAGTGGGCGGGCACGGCGCCGCGCGCCGGTAGACGACCTCGCCCATCGACGCCGGCGCCCGCGGGGCGGAAGCCGGGGAGCTCTAGCACTATGCGGGCGCCCCCGTCCTGCCCCGCCGTGGCAGCCACCCGCCCGCCGTGGGCCTCGGCGATCGCCCGCACGATCGCGAGCCCCAAGCCCGTCCCGCCGGACGCCCGATCCCGCGCGGCGTCGGTGCGGTGGAAGCGGTCGAACACCCGCTCGCGCTGATCGGGGTCGATGCCGGGGCCGTCGTCTTCGACCGCGAACCGGATCCAGCTCCCGCGGTGGGCATCGACGCGCAGGCGAACGAGCCCCTCGCCGCTCGCGGTGTGCTCGATCGCGTTGCCGATCATGTTGCGCAGCGCCTGCGCCACCCGATCGGGGTCGGCCTGCAGCACCCCCGCCGGCACCGACCCGAGCTCGAAGCGGCGGGTGGCGAGCAGGCTCATCCCATCCCACAGCCCGCGCACGTACTCGGGCAGGTCGATCTCCTGCACCCGCAGGAACTCGGTCTGCTCGGCCTTCGCCAGCAGCAGCAGGTCGTCCACGAGCCGGATGATGCGAGCGATCTCGGCCTGCACCAGCACCTCCACCCGCCGCACCTCCTGCTCGGATGGCATGGCCTGCGCGGCGAGAACCTCCAGCTGGCCGCGGATCACCGTCAAGGGTGTGCGCAGCTCGTGCGATGCGTCGGCCACGAATGCGCGCTGCCCGGCGAACGCCTCGGTGAGGCGGTCGAGCATGTGGTTGAAGGCGTCGGCCAGCACCTGCAGCTCGCCGGCCTCGCGCGAGAGGTCGTGGATGCGTGGATGCAGATCGCCCGCGTCGACCCTCGCCGCAACAGCCGCCATCCGGCGCAGCGGTCGCGAAATGCGGGCACCTACCAGATACGCCGCCACGAGCGCCCCCGCGAGCGCGAGGATGCCCGCCAGAATGAAGGCGCGCGCGACGCTCCCCTGCGCGTGCGCCACCGCCGCGAGCGGCTCGCCCGCGCCGACGGTCACGCGCGGGCCGCCGGGTATCGTGAATGTGCGCTCCACCAACCGCAGGTCGCCCACGTCCGGCAGGGCGAGCGTGGAGTAGCCGTCCTTGACTCTCAACAGCCTCGCCGACAACCGGTTCTCGCGAGCCTGCTCGACGGCCGTCTCGCCGTTGTCGACCCGCGCGCGGGCGAAGAGCTCCGGACGATTGGCGCTCGTGTGGGCGCCCGCCACGATCGCGAACAGCAACGTCGAGCTCGCGCTGAAGGGCTGACCGCGTATGTAGCGGGTGGCACGGTCGGCCACCTGCGCGGGTCGGCGATCGTCGGAGGAGACCAGCGCCTGGGCGAGCTCGCTCGCGTCGCCGGAGATCTCCCTGTCTATCTGATGGCGCAGTTCGCTGCCGGTGCCCCGATACACCACGACGAACGTGATGGCGGAGGAGACGAGCACGATAAGCGCCACCCACGCTGCCAGGCGCCAGCGCAGCCCGCCCGGAACCAAGCGCCCGGCCGCCAAGCGCTTGGCCCCCAGGCGCCTAGCCACCATCGCCGAGTCGGTAGCCGACCCTGCGCACGGTGAAGATCGGAGCCGGGCTGCCGGGAAGCCCGAGCTTGCGGCGCAGATAGCCGATGTACACATCCACGACGTTCGTGGCGGGATCGTGCTGGTAGCCCCACACGGTGCTCAGGATCTGCTCGCGCGAGAGCACCTCGCCTCTGTGACGCATCAGGTACACAAGCAGCTCGAACTCGGTGGTGGACAGCGCCACCGACTCGCCCGCGCGGCGCACCTTGCGTGTCAACAGGTTCACCTCTATGTCGGCGCTCTGGAGCGTGGTGGTGGAGGTTTGGGCCGCCACGCGCAGTTGCGCACGCACGCGCGCGAGCAGCTCGGCGAGCGAGAAGGGCTTCACCAGATAGTCCACGGCGCCCGCGTCCAGACCCGCGACGCGATCCTCGATCTCACCGCGCGCGGTGAGCACGATCACCGGCAGGTCGGGCTTGACCTCACGCAGCTTGGCGAGCACCTCCATGCCGCCGACTCCCGGGAGCATCAGGTCGAGCACCACCATGTCGAAGCTCTCGCGCAATGCCCGTCCGCTCGCCCTCGACGCCGTCGAGCGCCGCCTCGACGAGGAATCCCTCCGCCTGCAGACCACGCTTGAGGAAGTCGACGATGCCCGGCTCGTCCTCCACCAGGAGGATCGACGGCGCGAGCGCCGGGTCTGCGACCGGCTCGGCCAGATCGGACATCCACCCAGGATAGTTGGCGCGCGTTTCGATGACTTTTCTCATCGTTCTGTTACCGAACGCTTAGTAACGGAGCACACACTTTCCCGCAATGACCGCCCACCAGCAAGCGCCCGTGCGGCGCGGCGCCGGACGCCGCTTCACGGCGCTCCCGCACAGCGAGGCGGAGCTCGCCGGCGCGGCCGCAGCGGGCAACACCACTTCCCGCCGCCTCATCGGCGGGGGAACCCACGGCAACGAGCGCCTCACGGGAGCCACCGGAGTCCTGCTGGTGGCGCTGCTCGCCGCGCTCGGCGTGACGATCCTGCGGATCGGACCGCTGATCTCCGAGCACCTGTTCATCGGGTTGATGCTGATCGGACCGATCGCGCTGAAGCTGGCGAGCACGGGGTACAGGTTCATGCGCTACTACACATCCGATCCGGTGTATCGCGAAAGGGGCGCGCCGGCGACCGCGATGCGCCTGATCGCCCCGATCGTGGTTGCCTCGAGCGTCGCGGTGCTTGCAACCGGCGTTGCACTCCTATTTGTGGGTCCCAACTCCGCCGGGCACCCTGCGAGGCCTGCACAAGGCCAGCTTCATCGTGTGGATCGCGTTCATCGCAATCCACGTGCTCGGTCATCTGCCCGACATACAAAAGACTTTTCTCATCGAGCGTGGCGGCCGTGTGGAGTACAACGATCTTGCGGCCGGACGAACCGGACGGATCATCTCACTCGCCGGTGCGCTCGTCGCCGGCGCGGTCTTGGCGATCGTGCTCATCCCGCACTTCGGCGCCTGGTTGCACTTCGAGGCTTTTCACCATCACCACTAGCGATGCCAAGTAGACCGACAAACGCCCGAGACGCTGCCCTGCGACGACTGAGCCGCGCCAACCGCTGGCTGGTGGCGGGGTCCGTTGCGCTGACCGGCGTGTTCGCGGAGGTCGCCGCCAGCGCGTTTCCCGGCAAAACCATCAAAGCCACGGGCGCCACCGGCTCGCGATCTCACGCCGGATCCGGCCAACGCTCCAGCGGATCCTCCGGCTCTTCCAGCCAGCTCCAACCACCCGCGCAGGCGCCGCAGTCGAGCACTACGCCGGAAGTGTCGCCCTCACAGGAATCGGCCCCCTCACAGGAATCGGCGCCCTCCCAGGAATCCGCTCCGACCCAGGAATCCGTGCCCTCCCAGGAATCCGCTCCCTCGCAGGAATCGGCGCCGGCCCAGGAATCCGTGCCGACACAGGAAGCGCCTCCCGTGCAGGAATCGGCCCCCCCGGTCATCTCCGGTGGCTCGTGACGGCGACGGGAGCATCCGAGGGACGCGCGAGCTGGGAGGCGCTCGGCACGAGCGTCGAGCTCGTGTTGAGCGACGGCGATGAGCTGGCGCGGGCGCGGGCGATCGTGGAGCGTGGGCTCGACGAGATCGACCGCGCGTGCAGCCGCTTCCGCGAGGACTCCGAGCTCACGCGCGTGAACGCCCACGCGGGGCGCACCGTCGAAGCGGACCCGCTGCTGATCGAGGCGGTCGAGGTGGCGCTCCGTGCGGCGGAGCTCACCGGCGGAGACGTCGACCCCACGGTCGGAGTGGCGCTCGAGCTGGCGGGCTACGACCGCGACTGGGCGCTCATCGAGAGGCATCCGGGAGAGCCGGCCGAGGGACATGCGGAGGAGGGGTCGGCCCTGCAATCGATGCCGGGCGTGCCCCGCGTGCGCGCGTGCGCGCGTGCAGGAGGAGCGGCCGGCTTTGCGTTCGACGCCGAACGTGCCCCGCGTGCGTGCGCGCGTGCGCACGGGTTGGACCACTGTGGAAGTGGATGGCGAGCGCCACACGATCCGGATACCCCGAGGAGTGAAGCTGGACCTCGGCGCCACCGCCAAGGCGTGGGCCGCCGACAGGGCCGCCCGCGCCGTGCACGACGCCACCGGGTGCGGCGTGCTCGTGAGCCTCGGCGGCGACATCTCCACCGCCGGGGAATGCCCTGAGAAAGGCTGGCGCGTGCACGTGACCGACGACCATCGCAGCGGGCCCGAGGCGCCCGGGCAGACGATCTCGATTCGCGACGGTGGGCTTGCCACCTCGAGCACCGCGGTGCGGCGCTGGCAAAAGAAAGGAGAGGCGATGCACCACATCATCGACCCCTCCACCGGGTCTCCCGCGATAACGCGCTGGCGCACCGTGAGCGTCGCGGCGATCGACTGCGCCGACGCCAACATCGCCGCCACGGCGGCGATCGTGCGCGGCTCTGGAGCCGCCGAATGGCTCGCCGAGCTCGGCCTGCCGGCGCGGCTGGTGGCCCACGACGGCGAGGTGCTCACAATCGGATCGTGGCCGGCGGAGGGCGAGAGCTCATGAGCACCGCGACGATTCTCGCCCCTGGATCGTGGCTAGGGGCCCTAAGAGAGGGCCAGAAGTCATGAGCACCGCGATCGCGGCGGCGAGCCCAAGCGCCTACTGGTATCTCACCCGCTCGAGCGGAGCGGTGGCGCTCGTGCTCTTGACGCTCACGCTCGTGCTCGGCGTCGTCGACGTGGGACGCTGGAGCACGAAGAACTGGCCGCGCTTCGTGATCGACTCGCTGCATCGCAATGCGTCGCTGCTCGCGCTGGCGTTCCTCGGCCTTCACATCCTCACCGCGGTGCTCGACAGCTTCGCGCCGATCTCGCTCGTGAACGCGGTGATCCCGTTCACGGGCTCCTACAGGCCCTTCTGGCTGGGATTGGGCGCACTCTCCTTCGACCTCATGCTCGCGGTGATCCTCACGAGCCTGCTGCGCCGGCGGATGGGCCACGCGACCTGGCGCGCGATCCACTGGCTCGCCTACGCGAGCTGGCCGATCGCCCTGCTGCACGGCCTGGGCACGGGGAGCGACGCGAAAGGCACGTGGATGCTTGCGATCAGCATCGGCTGCCTGGTGGCCGCCGTCGCGGCCGTGCTCGTGCGCGTCGCGGTGGGCTGGCCCGACCGGCTCGCACAGCGCGGCGCCGCCCTCGGCGGAGCGGCGGTCTTCGCGTTGGGCCTGCTCCTGTGGCTGCCGAGCGGGCCGCTCGGCAAAGAATGGGCACGGCGCTCCGGCACCCCCACGACACTGCTCGGCCACTCCGCGAGCCACTCCGCGGCTCCGGGGAAGCGAGTCGATGACCATGGGCGGGGGCACCCAAACCGCTGAGCTCACCCGTTCGGGTACCCCTCATGGCGGGGAGCAGGCAGGCGAGCCGTTGAGCGTCGAGGGGGGCGCCCCCGGCGCCGGTCTTCCGCGCCTGCTCGAGGGAGTGCCGGCCCAGGGAGCGATGAGCTTGCGCGAGCACCTCGACACGCACGGCGAGCTGCCCTCCTCGCGCCGGCGCGACCGGCGTGGGGCGAGCGCGCTCATCGATCAGATCGAACAGGCCGGGCTCGGCGGTCGCGGCGGCGCGAGCTTCCCGATGGCCAAGAAGATGCGCACGGTGGCCGGCGGCAGCGGCAAGCCGATAGTGGTGGTGAACGCCACCGAGGGCGAGCCCGCGAGCCTGAAGGACCGTACGCTGCTCGAGACGCTTCCCCATCTCGTGCTCGACGGCGCCACGCTCGCCGCCCGCGCGATCGGCGCCGACGAAGCGATTCTGTGCGTGTGCGAGTCGGCGAGCGTGGGGCTCGAGCGCGCGGCGCAGGCGATCGCCGAACGCGAGCGGCTCCCCGGCCGCTGGCCGCGCATCGTGCTTGCCACCGCCCCCGAGGGCTACGTGGCGGGGCAGGAGTCGGCGCTCGTGAATCATCTCAACGGCGGCCCGCCCAAGCCCACGTTCTCACCGCCGATGCCCTTCGAGCGGGGCGTACGCCGCCGTCCAACGCTCGTCAACAACGCCGAGACGCTCGCCCATGTCGCGTTGATCGCGCGCCACGGCCCGCGCTGGTTTCGCGAGCTCGGCCTCTCCGACCAGCCGGGCTCCACGCTCGTGACGCTGTCGGGCCCGCTTGCCTACCCGGGGGTCTACGAGGTCGAGTTCGGCGCCTCGCTCTCCTCGCTCGTGGACGCCGCGGGCGGAACGAGCGGTCGCGTGCGCGCCGCCCTGTTCGGCGGCTATGCGGGCGCCTGGGTCGACGGGGGCGCATTGTCGAGCCTCGCGCTGTCGAGCGCCCACCTCGCGCCATACGGCGCCTCGCTCGGCGCGGGGGTGGTGCTGCTGCTCTCAGAGGAAGCCTGTCCTGTCGCCGAGACGGCCCGCGTGACGCGCTGGCTTGCCCGCCAGAGCGCCGGCCAGTGCGGGCCCTGCGTGCACGGCCTCGACGCGCTCGCCGGCACGCTCGAGCAGATCGCGCACGGCGCCCACGGCCGTAACGCCGCCGCCCGCGTCGAGCAGCTCAGCACACTCGTGAGCCGGCGCGGCGCCTGCGGTCACCCCGACGGCACCGTGCGCTTCGCGATGAGCGCCATGGAGGTGTTCGCCGAGGAGCTCGCCGACCACGCCCGCCACGGCGCGTGCGACGCGTGCGCGCGCCCGTCCGAGCTGCCGCTGCCCGTACGCGCCCGAGTGACCACGGCCGCCTGATCGAATGGCCGAGCGAGTGCGCGTCAACCCCATCGCCTGCGAGGCCCACGGCATGTGCGCCGAGCTGCTGCCCGAGCGCATCACGCTCGACGAGTGGGGCTACCCGATCATCGACGAGCGCCCGCTCTCGCCCGAGCTCGTCTCCCACGCCCAGCGCGCGGCGCAGGCGTGCCCCACGTTCGCGCTGCTCGTCGAACGCGAACGCTCACGGAGGTAGATTCGGCGGCGTGTCGTTGAGGCCTGAGAAGGTCATGCTCTGTTTTGAAATTTTGCTATTGCATATACGATATGTAGCTACATATGCAAAATTTTGAAATTGGACAACACACACCCGCCCCGTCCCACCGACGACATGACTGATGTGCCGACGCCCGCTCACAACGCGAGCACGTGCACGGCCGCCAGGCCGCCCCATCGGCCATAGGGCGCAAAGAACACGCGAACGTCCTCTTCGCAGGCGCGAGCCCTCGGATCGCCCCCGCTGAGGCGCCGGGCAACGTACTTGAGCAGGCCGAGGTCCCCGGCCGGGACCTGGTCGTGGCGGCCCTGGCCCTTCAACGCGAGCATCTCTACCGTCCACGGTCCGACGCCCGGGATCGCGCGCAGCCTGCTCCAGGCGCGCTCGTGGTCGGCGTCGTGCAGGTCCACGCGGCCGCTCGCCACCTCGCGCGCCACGCGCACGAGCAGGCGGGCGCGCGAGCCGGAGAGGTCCAGCGACTCCAGGTGCGCCGGCGCCGCGCCGGCGAGCGTGCGCGGCGATGGCACGTCGCGCAGGCCGCCTCCTCCGTCCCCGCCGATCCGGCGCACGTCACCGCCGACCCACCGCTGGTCCCTGCCGGTCTGGCGCACGTCACCGCCGACCCGCCGCTGGTCCCCGCCGACCCGACACGCATCCCAGCCCGCCCCGCGCGGTCCGAGCGCCCGCACGATGCGCCGCTGGATCGCGGCGGCCCGCTCGTACTCGATCAGCTGCTCGCAGATGGCCCATGCGAGCGCCTCGAAGGGCTCGGGTCGGCGCCTCACCCGCAGCCACGGCCTGCTCCGAACCGAGCGTCCGATCAGCGGGTCGTGGGCGAACTGCTCGTAGAAGCCGCTCAGCTCGTCGTCCACGCCGAGCGCGAAGCGCATCCGCTCGATGCCGTTACGCGCCGCCTCGGGTGTGCGTGCGCGGGCGCCGAACAACACCGCGTCGGGCGCGGTCTGGGCGACACGCACCACGACCGGCTCCCCGTCATCGTCGGGGGCGGCCTGGGCGACCACAACCGGCTCCCCGTCATCGCCGGCGCGGTGGTCCACACGGCGATCCGCATCGTTGTCCGGGCGGTGATGGAGCAGCCGTTCGAGCACGCCCCCGCGGCGGCGCAACACGCCGTCCATGCCCCCGGCGAGCGGCAAGCGATAGGGCGATACGGGAGTCACCTCCACGCGCAACTCCACCGGGCTGCTCAGCGGCCCCTAACCGGCGATCCGAGCAGATGCACGTCCACGAGCAGCGAGCGGGACCCCACGATCTCGACGGCCCGCCCGACTGACTTCGAGCGCTTGCCGCTACGACCGATGCGCCGTGGCGAGCGAGAGCCGGCGAGCGCGGCACGCTTGCCGTGACGACGGTGCACAAGGCCGAGCACGGCTGCGCCGGCAACGAACCCGCCGGCTGCCACAGCGGCCGTCTGCACCGGACCCGCGAGCGGCCCCACGAGCGCGCGCGAGGGACGCACGGGGAACATGCTCACACCGGACGGCTCTCCCGGAAGCACCGGTACGCCATCGAGAACCTCGTCGTGGACGGGCTCGCTCACATGGTGGAGTGTAGAGCTGGGTTCGGACTGCTTGTCGCGCTCGCGCCACCATGGGCCCGCACGTCGCGCTTGCGCCCCGCGGACGGCCTACAACTCCCGCTCGTACACGCGGTAGCGGCGCACGATCTTGCCGCCCATGCCCTCCATGGCGCGGTTCATGGGCTTGTTGATCTCGAGGATCCAGCCCATCTCGCCGCCCTTCTGCGGAGTGCGTTCGGCCGCGTCGAAGTGCATCTGGTAGAAGCGCGCCGCCACCCCGGTGTGCTGATAGGCGGGCTTCACGCCGAGCGCGAACACGCGCACCGTGTCGATGTTCTTGCGCTCGCGCAGCGCCGTGATCCAGCCGAACGGCAGCAGGCGGCCGTTCAGCTTGGCGAGCACCTGGTTGTAGTCGGGCAGCGTCAGCGCCGCGCCCACGACCTCGCCGGTGTCCTTGCGTTCGGCCACCATCGCCCAGTTCTCGTCCAGCACCGGGCCGAGGTCCTTGGCGTAGTGGCGCACCTCCTCTTCGGTGAGCGGCACGAAGCCCCAGTTGCGCTCCCAGGCGGCGTTGTAGACCTCCAGGAAGCGGGTCACCTCTGCCTGCAGGTCTTTCTTGCGGAAGTTGCGGCACACGATCCCGTGCTCTGCCTCGAGCTTGTCCGCCATCTCCCAGATCGCGGGGTGGACGTTCTCGCGCGTGTCCACGTACAGGCTCCACATGTACAGGTCCATCGCCTTCTCCATGCCGAGGTCTCCCTCGAAGATGCGCTGGTAGTAGGGGTGGTGCCAGGGACACAGGATGATGGGCGGGCGCTCGTGGCCCTCGACGAGCAGGCCGCACTCGTCGTTGGTGGTGAAGTCCATCGGGCCCACCATGCGGTCGCGTCCGCGCGCGCGCAGCCACTGCTCGGCGGCGCCCAGCAGCGCGCGCGCCGCCTCGGGGTCGTCCTCGCACTCGAACCAACCGAACAACCCCCAGTCGTTGCCCTGGAACTCGTTGAGGTTGCGATCGACGTGGGCGCTTATGCGCCCGACCGGGCGTCCGTCGCGATACGCCAGGAAGTACTGCGCCTCGGCGTGCTTGAAGAACGGGTTCTTCTTCTGGTCCAACCGTTTCTTCAGATCCATCAGCAGCGGCGCCACCCAGTTGCGCTCGTTACGATAGAGCGCGCCACGGCAGCTTGATGAAGGTGTTCAGCTCAGCCCGGCTGGTGACCGGACGGACCTCGACGCTCATCGTCTTCCCCGAAGTCTCGACAGCCATCGCCGCGCACCTTATAGGAAGAGAGCCGATGCTTACCTCCATAGGCCCTGAGCCGTTGCACACGCCGACAGCACCCGAACCGATGCCCACCTCGATGAGCCCCCGCGCGAAATGCCCACGTCGGTAGACGTATTCGCCAAGGTTCGCGGCCACGAGCGCGAGGCGGTGCTCGCCGCAGCTCGCGAGGCGGACATCCTCCCCTACTTCCACGTGCTCACCTCGCCCGCGATGCCCGTCGTGGAGATGGAGGGGGCGCAGCGGATAATGCTCGGCTCGAACAACTACCTCGGGCTCACCGGCGACGAGCGCGTGCTCAAGGGTGCACAAGATGCGCTGAACCGGTACGGCACCGGCCTGACCGGCTCGCGGCCTCTGAACGGCACCACTCCGCTGCACCTGGCGCTCGAGCGCGAGATCGCCGAGTGGATCGGCAGCGACGACGCGCTCGTGTTCACGACCGGGCATCAGGCCAACCTCGGCACGCTCGGCACGATCCTCGGCGTGGGCGACACCGTGATCGCCGACTCCGGCGACCACGCCTCGATCCTCGACGGCTGCCTGCTCTCTCGCGCCAAGCTGCGCCCCTTCCGCCACAACCGCCTGGAGAAGCTCGAGAAGATGCTTCAGCGCGCCGAGGGCGACGGTGGCGGCGTTCTCGTCGTCGTCGACGGGGTGTTCTCGATGGAGGGCGACATTGCGCCGCTGCCCGACATCTGCGAGCTGTGCTCGCGCTATGGGGCGCGTTTGATGGTCGATGAGGCCCACGGCGCGGGCGTGCTTGGCGCGCGCGGAGCCGGCGCCGCCGAGCTGCTCGGCGTCGAGGAGAAGGTGGACCTGCGTGTCGGCACCTTCTCCAAGTCGCTTGCCTCCTGCGGCGGCTTCGTCGCCGGGCCGGCCGATGTGATCGAGTACCTGCGCTACCACTCGCGCGCCTTCATCTTCACAGCGTCGGGCGTCCCTGCTGCGCTCGGCGCGGCGCTCGCGGCGCTGCGTCTGGTGCGCTCGCCCGAGGGCGCCGCGATGCTGGCGGCCGTGCTCGACAACGCATGGCACCTGCGGGACGGGCTCGCCGACCTTGGCTTCGCCGTAATCGCACCCCAGCGGCTGCCGGAAGATGCCCGCACGGTCGGCACCGCCGCGCCCGGGGTGCGCCTCGATGCCAACGGGATCCCGAGGATCGTCACCCCGATCGTCCCGGTGCTCGTGGGCGACGACTGGAAGGCTGCGCTGCTCTGGCGCGCCCTCTACGACGCGGGCGTGTTCGTCAACACGGCGCTGCACCCGGCGGTGCCGCCCGGGGGAGCGTTGCTGCGCACGAGCGTGATGGCCACCCACGATCGCCCCACGCTCGACCGGGCGCTCGAAGTGTTCGCCACGGTCAAGGTCGCCTTCGAGGCCGAGCACGGTGCGCTGCCCGAACCGGCCGAGACCGTCGATGACGCCTGAGGGGAGACCTTGTCCATTTCTTCACAAGACGTGAGGCCCACAAAAAAGGTCGCTTCTAGCGAACGTTCTGAAGGAAGGAGGTTGACCCCGCGCGCCTCGCTGGCTAGCTTCTCGGGGACGCAACGCACGACCGTCCGAGACCCGCCAACAGCCCACCGGTAGAGGGGTGCCGGGAGCTTTCGCGACAGGCCTCGCGAGGGAGAGCCAAGGATGCTCGGGCCGACGCGCTACTCGTGAACCAGCCGATTTGTTGCACGCCGCGGGAGTCCCGCGGCGGCGACGGGGAGTGAGCATCCATGAACGCGACAGCGACTATCGCCCCTGCCGGCCCACAGCACATGCGGGCGCTCGAACGCGCCAACAAGGTCAGGCTTGCGCGTGCCGAGCTCAAGCGCCGCGTGGCAGGCGGCGAGATCGATGTCGCCGAGGTGATCCTCGAGTGTCCGTGGGAGGCCGACAGCATGGCGGTGGCCGACCTGCTGATGAGCCAGCGCCGCTGGGGTCAGACGCGCTGCCGCAAGTTCCTCGCGCAGATCCCCATGTCCGAGCGCAAGACGGTGGGCTCGATGACCGAGCGTCAGCGCCGCACGCTCGCCGCGATGCTCACGACGAGCAGGCCGGTGACGATGCCCGGCCCATGGCTCACTGCGCGGCGGATGCAGTCTGGCGCAGCTATGGGCAGCCGGATGACAGCTTGACCTGCCACCAGCCGGCGAGCATCCCGATGAGACCGAGGCGCGGACGCGCCTCCCACACACCGCAATGCCCATCGCCCAGATCGGCTACGGGCACGCGCACGAACTTGTAGCGACCCGGCTCGAGCTTCATGCGCTGCAGCAGCGCCCGCGAGGAGCGCTCCAGCGCGGCGCGCTCAGCCACCTGTACGTGGACCTCGCCCACACGCAGCGCAAGTCGGTCGCGCAGGCGCTCGAGCTCGGCCAGCGTGAGCAGGCGCGGCCCGTTGAACGCCTCGCCGTGACGGTCGGAGGGCGAGATGTGCGGGAAGCTGTGGGCGATGAGCCCGGAGAGCTCGCGCTCGAGCCTTGCGACCTGCGCTCTGAGCGCCTCGCGCGCGAGGCGCTCGTCGCCGGAGGAGACGCCCCCGCCGCCGAAGATGCGATCGGGATCGGCGCGATCGACGGCGATCTGCTCGGTTTGGGCCACGCGTTGCTCCTCCCGCTCGGACAGAAACGATGTTAGCTGGACTGCACGCGCCGGTAAAGAGCGCGGCGCGGCGGCCGCGCGCCTCGCGTCCTCAGCGGCCGAGCTGAGCAAGCGCCGAGCGGCAGGACCACAGCGTCTCTTCGACGTGCAGCGCGGGCACTCCGGCGACCTGCACTGCATACAGAGAGAGCCGTCGCGTGAGGGAGGTCGGCTCGTGGTGGGGCGCCGGGTCGTCGAAGAGGATCGCCAGGGCGTTGTCGGCGTCGGCGACGACGAGCCTGCCGGCGCCCAGGAGCGGTCCGTCGGCGCCCCCTCCCATGCGCTCCTCGGCGCGGCTCAGGCGGATGCCGAGCGGCCCGTTGAGGGTGTCGGCGTCGAGCGCCCACACGGGCACCGCCGTGTCGATGAGGCCGAGCGTGAGGATGTCGGCGAGCAGCCCTTCCGAGAGAAAGCCCCCGTCGAGCATCCGTTCGAGCACCGCCGCCTCGATGGGCGTCCTGGTGACGTCGGGGTCGAGCCCGATGTGGCGGAAGAAAACGCGGTAGGCGGCCGGGACGGGCTCCTGGCGGACGTTCACCGCGCGCGCACCGCGCCAGCGGTTCGAGAGTTCGCGCAGACGGGCCGTGACCGCGGGTGTGGCGCTGCCGGTGAGCGAGCCGTCGACGTCGACATCGGTGAACATCAAGCCGAGACCGGGAAGCTCCCGCTGTACCTCGCGGTCGCACCAGCCGCGTATGGGCTCGCCGCTCATGCCGCCAGCAGCTCCTCCACGCGCGTGCGGAGCGTCGCGAAAGGCGCCCTCGTCAAGAGAGGGGCGCTCTGGAGAATGCCACCGGGGCTGACGAACGTGATCTGGGGGCAGCTCACCATCGTGTAGAGCCCCCCGAGCCTGCCGTCCGTGTCGACGCCCACCGGGATCGTGAGGCGCTTGGAACGCACGATATGCGCGACCGAGCCGGCGTCTTCTTTGACCGCCACGGCGGCGAACGCCACCCGCGGGTAGAGCAGCGAGAGCCGTTGCAGGTCATCGAGGGCGCCAGCGCAGGAGCCGGCGTCGAAGAACAGCGCAAGCACCAGCGGGCGGTGTTCGTAGAGCTGGCAGATGTTGAGTATTCCCGGCCCGCGCACCGAGCACGCCGGCCGCTTGCCCGCCTGCCCCTCGTTGGGGCGCGTGGCCACGTCGACTTCGCCGGCGGGCCCGCCGATCGCGAGCGGGGCGGCGAACGGCGGTATGCGGTCTCCCTGTCTCAATCCGGTGGCGCCTTTGTGCGATGTGAAGACGGCGTGGAGCGTGAACGCGACGACCAGCAGCACGCCGAGCAGCGCGACGTAGCGGCCGTACCCCGGGCTCATCGCGCGGTGAGTCCGCGGAGCCTCGGCGCGAGCGCCGCCAGCGAGCGCGTGGCGCGCCGGATGCGCAGGGCGAGCGGCTGCTCGCCCTCAGCGAGCACGACGGCGGCGGGCAGCGCGACGAGCACCCCCACGAGCGACACGGACAGGTCGATCAGCGTGACGAAGCCGAAGTCGCGGAGCATGGCGATGTCGGACAGCGCGAGCACCCCGAAGCCGGCGATCGCGGTGACGCCCGAGGCCGCCACCGCGGCGCCCGTATGGCGATAGGCGCGGCGCAGGGCCTGCACGGTTGAGTGTCCCGCGGCGCGCTCCTGGCGATGGCGCTCCGAGAGCAGCACGCTGAACTCGGTGGAGATCGCGATCACGAGCGCTCCGAGCGTGACCGACATCGGATTGAGGGGGATGCGCAGCGCGAACACCACGAGCGCCGACCAGCCGGTGGCGAGCACGATCGGCGCGAGCGGCACGAGCGCGCGGCGGCGGTCGCCCCTGAAGGCGGCGAGCAGGATCAGTGCGACCGCAGCGAGCGCCGCGAGCAGCATCAGCAGGCGTCGCCACGGCGAGGCCACCTGCGAACCGGCTTGGGCGGCGAGCACCGACAGCCCCACGAGCCGCGCGCTCACGCCGGCGGGCGGGTGCAGGCGCGCGCGCATCTCTTCGATCACCTGTTGCTGCTGTTGGAGCCCCATCAGACGGATGCCGAAGGCGAGCGTGGCGACGCGTCGATCGGAGCTGATGACGTCCTGGGAGAAGTACGGCGGGATCGCCGCGAGCAGACCGCGGACACGGCTTCTGGCTGAGCTTGGCGGAGCGCGCCTTCTTCGCTTTGGAAGAGGTCGGGAAGCGAGAAGGCGGGGCACAGCCTCGCCCGTCCACAGCCGGCGGAGGCGCTGTAGCCGAAGTGCTTGAGGATGGCGCTCTCGTACGAGCTCATCCATTCGATCGTGGAGGGCTTCGTAAGCGAAGAGGAGCTCACCATCAGGTCGATCTCGCCGCCCACCCCGGTGGCGCGCTCCAGCGCGCTCAGGTTGCGCAGCGAGGAGAGGTTCTGCGGGGCGAGCTTGGAGATGTCGGTTTGGACGTGCGTCTGCGTGTCGAGCCCCCAGCCGAGCACAGCAAGGGCCAAGCCGATGCCGAGCACCCGTCCCGGCCGGCGCACGGAGACGTCCAGCGCCAGGCGCGATACGAGCCGGGTGAAGGCGTTGTCGGTGAGGATCTCTCGCGCACCCTGCCACGCCGGGTCGAACCGAAGTCGGAGGTGGTGGTGTATGCGATTGAGGGTGACTCGCGCGCGCGCGCGAAGTAAGCTCTCTTTCGCGCGCGCGCGCGAGTCACCCCAAAACGGAGATACCCCACCCTCCCCCCTGCCGGCGAGCACCATCGCCGCCGACCCGGCGGTGAGGGCGCAGAGGAACGCGAGCGCGACCCCCACGACGAGCAGCAGGCCGAAGCCGCGCACCATCGGCACCGGTGAGAGCATCAGCACGAGCAGCCCGCCGATGGACGCGAGCGCCGCCGTGGCGATCGCCGGGGCGCCCTCCACGGCGGCGCGACGGACCGCCTGCAGCGCACCCTCCACACCGTCCGTCCCTGTCCATCCCCGCCGCACGCGCCTCCTGGATGCGCGACTGGAACTGGATGGCGTAGTCGACCGACAGGCCGACGAGCACCGGCAGGACCGCCACCGAGGCCATCGTGAGCGAGGCGCCCGAGAGCGCGAGGGCGCCGAACGTGAGCGCGGCCGCCAGCAGAGCGATCCCGAGCGGGAGCAGGCGGGGACGGCCCTTGAAGATCAGGCTGAGCACGATCGCCATGACGAGCAGCACCGCCACGAGGAGCAGCTCGATCGAGTGGGTGATCGAGCCGGTGATGTCGTCCACGATCACCGGCTCGCCGGTGATGAGATAGCTCCCGCCGTTCTCCGGACGCCACTGGGGCATCGCGACGGCCCGGCGGATCAGCCCGATCGCGTACGAGCGCCCGGCTTCGGAGAGTCCGGCCTTCAGGCGCACCGACACGAGCGCGGATTCGCGGCTCGGGAAGAGGTAGGCGAAGCGCTGCTTGGGAGTGCCGGAAGGCTTGGTGGAGTCGAACACCACCGTGGAGACGAAGCCGTGATCGTCGAGGGTCGGCGGTTTGCTCAGGCCGTAGCGGATCGCGAGCGCGCTCACTTCGGCCGCGAAGCCCGTCATCGTGGCCTTGCGCGCCTGCTCGCCCAGCGCGGCGGCCTGCCCGAGCGGGGAGCCCGCGCGCGAGCGCCCGGCGATAGACGATCCTTTGCGCCTGCTTGGCCTCGGCTTCCGCCTGAGCGCTGCGCGAGGCGAGCGCGCCTGTGACCTGCAGCGCGGCCTCGTTGAGGAACGTGCCGGGCCCGAACACGACCTTCACGGCTTTGGCGCGGGCGAGCCGGCCGCACGGCCCGCTCGCCCCTCCCTCCCGCGCGAGCGCGGAGGGAGGCACGTTGCCCGATAGGCACCCCTCCAAGCCGAGCGAGGCGGTCGATGTCGGAGCTCAGCACGAGCTTGCGAAGGTCGCCCTTGACGAGCACCTCGACCGGCTCTTCGCCGAAGCGGGCGTAGAAGCGCTGAGTATCCCTGTAAGCGGAGCTCGAGCGTCCCACGAGCGTGTCGGTGGCGGCGGTGGGACGCAGGCCGAGCGCAGCCACCGCGCACGCCACCCCCAGCGCGCCGAGCAGCGCAAGCGTGAGCAAGGGCCTGCGCGCCGCCCCGACGGCCACCCGCGAGAACAGCCTGCCTGCGGTCACTACTCCATTCCGAGGGGGCCCTGCGAGTCGCCCGAGAGGAACTGGCGGACGAAGGGGTTCTCGGAGTCGAACAGATCGGCGGCGGGACCGGATTCGACGATCCGCCCGCGCCACAGCACGGCGATGTACTCGGCCACGCGACGGGCGCTCATGATGTCGTGGGTGATGACGACGTAGGTGCCGCCGTTCTCTTCGTGAACCTCTTTGATCAGTTCACAGAGCAGCGCCGTGCGCACTGGATCGAGGCCGGAGTCGGGCTCGTCGAACAGCACGATCTCAGGGTCGAGCACGAGCGAGCGGGCGAAGCCGGCGCGCTTGCGCATCCCGCCGGAGAGCTCGTTGGGCATCTTCTCGCCGGCGTCGCCGAGGCCGACCTCGCGCATACGCCGGCTGACGATCTCTGCGATCTCCTCTTCGCCCTTCTCGGTGTGCTGGCGCAACGGGAAGGCGATGTTGTCGTACAGGTTCATCGAGCCGAACAGCGCGCCGTCCTGGAAGAGCACGCCGAACTTCTTGCGAATCTCGAACAGCTCCGCATCGGGCAGGCTGGGAATCGACTGCCCCTGCACGATCACGTCGCCCTCGTCGGGGTAGAGCAGCCCGACGATGTGCTTGATGCAGACCGACTTGCCGGTGCCGGAGGGGCCGATGATCATCGAGATCTGGCCTTCGGGCAGGCCCATGTTCAGGCCGCGCAGGACGTGGTTGGAGCCGAACGACTTGTGCACGCCGACGAACTCGATCGCGTCGGGAACCCCGGTGGGGCGGTTGGCGCCCATGTGGAACTCGAACTCGGACTCCCCCCCGTCCCCTATCGGGGACGGACCCCCAAGGGGGGGAGAACTGGAAGATGCGCCTGCCGGGGGCGAACCCTCAGGGGGGAGATTCTTGGAGGGGTCGTGCTCGCGCGTGGACATGGCTCACCCTCCGATGGGCGCGCGCGGGTTGGCGCCCCAGAAGACCTGGGTGCCGACCATCCCGATGAGGTGCACGAGGATGATGTTGAGCACCATCGACTTGGCGGTGGCGGTGCCCACGCCCACGGGGCCGCCGGACGCGTTGTAGCCGTAGTAGCAGCCGACGAGCACGATCGCGGTGGCCATGAACATCGCCTTGATGAGGCTGAAGAGGAAGTCGGGCGGGTTCTGGAACTGCCAGAAGATCAGGAAGTAGCCGCCCGCGGAGACAGTGGCGACCTGCTGCACGACGGCGATGTAGGACGCCAGGAAGGCCGCGCCGACGCCCGCGAGGTACATGAACGGAAGCACCACCCAGGCGGCGAGCAGGCGCGTGGCGCACAGGAAGGTGAGCGAGTCGATGCCCATCACCTCGAGCGCGTCGATCTCGTCGGAGATGCGCATCGCGCCGAGCTCGGCGACGATCCCGGTGCCGACCTTCGCGGCCATCATGTAGCCGAACGCGTAGGGGATGATCTCGCGCAGGTCGCACCACGCGGTGAACACGCCGGCGTAGGCGGGCGCGCCCTGGGCCTCGAGGAAGTAGGCGCCCTCGATGCCGCACTCCAACCCGAGCACGAACATCAACGACCAGATGATGAGCGTGGAGGAGACGATCAGGATCCCCGACTGGCGCAGAGTCTCGCCGAAGAAGCGAAAGACGCGAAGGCCCCAAACGTCGCGCACGACGTTGCCGCCGAAGCGACCGATCTCGCCGGTGGCGGCGAGCCATTCGCGCGGAGTGACGAGCAGTTCGTTCACAGTCCGCTCCGCTCGTCAGCGTCGATATGGGCGCCCCGGGTCGTCATCTACTTGATCACCAGGATGTTCGGGTGGGTGGCGAGCAGAGTCTGGGTGTAGACGTAGTCGAAGGAGAAGATCGCCAGGAAGGTGATGACGACGGCCTGGTTGACCGCGCGTCCCACACCCTCGGCGCCGCCGGAGGCGGTCATGCCCTTGTAGCAGCAGACGATCGCGATGATTGCGCCGAAGATGGTGGTCTTGAGCGCCGATCCCCACAGATCGGTGGTGGAGGCGTTGGCGAACAGCGTGTCCCAGAACGGGCCGAGCGGCTGGCCGTTGACGAGCTCGGCGAGGATGCCGCCGAACAGGCCGAACAGGATCGCGTAGACGTTGAACAGACCGGTGACCAGCATGAGCGCGAGGAAGCGCGGCACCACCAGGTTCTTGACGGGGTCCACGCCGAGCACCTGCAGCGCGTCGAGCTCCTCGCGGATCTTGCGCGCGCCGAGGTCGGCGGTGATCGCGGTGCCCGCCACGCCGGCGAGCACGATGGCGGTCACGTTCGGGCCGATCTCGCGAATGGCGGCGAGCACGAAGATCCCGCCGAGGCGATCCAGGGCACCGAAGATCGTGAGGAAGTTGGCCGCCTGCAGACCGGGCGCGGCGTAGCAGATGGCGACGGTGGAGATCAGCAGCGGAAACCAGCAGAGGCGCAGCGCGAAGAGGAACTGCGAGACGAACTCGCCCCCGTATGGATAGGGGGGCCGCAGGGCAGAGGAGATCGTCCTGCCGGTCAGGATCATCATGTCCCCTATTTCCTCGAGCAGATTCCTGGTAGGCAGGAAAGCCCGCTCAGCTGCGCTGCGAACCATCTCGATACCCCTCCTCGGGCGAGGATCGTGACCGCGCGCCCAACTCTACGTCATCGGCAGGTCGAACGCCACCGGCGCCGTCTCGTCGAAATCCCCGGGAGACCCGTCGAACACCCCCGCGCCGCACGGCCGACCCCGCGGACAGCCGCAGACCACACGCCACGGGCACCGGTCCGCAAAGGCGCTTCGGGCAGTCGCGGGCCCGGCGCAGGCGCCACCGGCACGGGCATGCGGGTCGCCGCCGGCCCCGGCCGTATGGACGCCACAGGTGGCGACGGGCTGGGCGCGCCAGCCGGCGCTGATATGGTGGCCCGCGCTGTGAGGGTGGGAAAGGCGTTTCCGGCCGTATCGCTCGCTGTGTGCGGAATGCTGGTCGGCGCGCTCGCGAGCGGGTGCGGCGAAGCGACGCGTAACGCGCGCGAAGCGTCGGGCATCTACACGGTGGAAGTGGTGAAGGCGCGTTTCCCGGCCAAGCAAGCGATCGCACACGACACCCGGCTCGCGCTGGTGGTGCGCAACGCCGGCGCCCGCACGATCCCGAACGTGGCGGTGACGCTCGACTCGCTCGACTACGCGAGCGCGTACCCTCACCTGGCGGCCAACAAGCGGCCCGTCTGGATCGTGAACACCGGACCCGGAGCGGTGTCGGCGAGGCCCGTGCAGACCGAGGAGATCAACCCGCCCGGGGGCGGCGAAACCGCGTACGTGAACACCTGGGCGCTCGGCGCGCTCGCGCCCGGCGCGAGCAGGAGCTTCGTGTGGCGGGTGACGCCGGTGAAGACGGGCATCCACACGGTCCGCTATGCGGTGGCGGCGGGTCTCGACGGCAAGGCGCGCGCGCGGCTCGCCGCAGGCGGTCCGGCGACCGGCAAGTTCGTGGTGGCGGTAGCGCCCGCGCCACCGCCCACGCACGTGAACCCGCAGACGGGACGGGTGGCGGCAGGCGCCAATCCCGTCGCCCCAGGGCCTGTTCCAGCCGTTCCTTGATAGGGAAGACATGGCCGCATGCGGCCATGTCCCGACCGGCACATGTGCCGGTCGGCCGGGCCGCACATGTGCGGTCCGGAACGGAGATGCGTCTTTGGCCGGGTGTCGAAACAGATCGGCCGAGGTTTCGCCATCTGGGCGACGCGTACACGAGCGCGGGGGGCTACGATGCGTTTCGGCCCCATGCCCAGAGGCCCGCTGCCCGACGGCGACGCGACAAGCACTTTGACCAGGAGGAATCGAGCCCGCTCATGCCAAGGACCCGCCAGCACAACGTGACAGCCGCGCAGTGGAGCGCCAACGGGAGCGCGCTCGGCTCGATGGACCTCACCCTTCCCGGCAACCAGATATTCGCGTCGAACGTGTTCAGCGTGGCGACGCAGCGCCGCAGGCTGCCCAAGCACGTGTTCAAGGCGCTGCAGCGCACGCTCGAGCGCGGCGAGGCGCTCGACACGACGCTCGCCGACGCGGTGGCGCAGGCGATGAAGGAATGGGCGATGGAGAAGGGCGCCACCCACTACACGCACTGGTTCCAGCCGCTCACCGGCTCCACCGCCGAGAAGCACGACTCCTTCTACGGCCCCGCCGGCGACGGCACCGCGATCGCGGAGTTCTCCGGCAAGGAGCTGATCCAGGGCGAGCCGGACGCCTCGAGCTTCCCGACGGGCGGCATCAGGGCGACGTTCGAGGCGCGCGGGTACACCGCCTGGGACCCCACCTCCCCGGCGTTCATCCTCGAGAACCCGAACGGCGCGCTGCTGTGCATCCCGACGGCGTTCACCTCGTGGACGGGCGAGGCGCTCGACCACAAGATCCCGCTGCTTCGCTCGATGGACGCGCTCTCGGGCGCCGCGGTGCGGGCGCTCGAGCTGCTCGGTGAGCAGGATGCGGCAAGGGTGTTCACGACGATCGGGTGCGAGCAGGAGTACTTCCTGATCGACGAGCAGTACTACTTCGAGCGCCCCGACCTGCTCACCACCGGGCGCACGCTGTTCGGCGCCAAGCCGCCCAAGGGCCACGAGCTCGACGACCACTACTTCGGATCGATCCCCGAGCGGATCCTCGCGTGCATGCTGGAGACCGAGGTGGAGCTGGCGAAGCTGGGCGTGCCCATCAAGACACGGCACAACGAGGTCGCGCCGAACCAGTACGAGGTGGCGCCGATCTTCGAGAACTCCAACGTGGGCGCCGACCACCAGATGCTCACGATGCAGATCCTGCAGAACATCGCGCGCCGCTACGGGCTGGTGTGCCTGCTGCACGAGAAGCCGTTCGCCGGCGTCAACGGGTCGGGCAAGCACAACAACTGGTCGATGGGCACCGACACCGGCCTGAACCTGCTCGACCCGGGCGACACCCCGCACGAGAACCTGAGCTTCCTGTTCTTCTGCGCGGCGGTGATCCAGGCCGTCAACAGCCACCAGGCGCTGCTGAGAGCATCGATCGCGAGCCCCGGCCAGGACCACCGGCTGGGCGCCAACGAGGCCCCGCCGGCGATCATCTCGATCTTCCTCGGAGGCGAGCTCGAGCGCGTGTTCGGGGCGATCGAGTCGGGCAAGGCGCAGACGTCGAAGCCAGGCTCCTTCCTCGGCCTCGGCACGCCCGTGCTGCCGCCGCTGCCGCTGCACGGCGGCGACCGCAACCGCACGAGCCCGTTCGCGTTCACCGGCAACAAGTTCGAGTTCAGGGCGCTCGGGCTCGAGCCATGTCGCCGGCGCTGCCCAACACGGTGCTGAACACGATCGTGGCGGAGGCCATCGACGATCTCGCCGGCAAGCTCAAGGCGGCGATGAAGGGGTCCACCAGCCTCGAGAAGGCCGTCACGCAGGTCGTCAAGCAGAGCTACGCCGCCAACAAGCAGGTGGTGTTCGGCGGGGACAACTACTCCGAGGCGTGGCACTCCGAAGCCGAGAAGCGCGGCCTCGCGAACCTGCGCTCCACGCCCGACGCCCTGCCCTGGCTGATCGAGAAGGGCACCGTGGGGCTGTTCAAGAAGTACAAGGTGCTCTCCAAGCGCGAGCTCGAGTCGCGCTACGAGGTGTTCACCGAGCAGTACGCGGTGAAGATCAATATCGAGGCCGAGACGGCCGCTCAGATCGCGCGCACGATGCTGCTGCCGGCGGCGGTGCGCCACCTGAACGAATTGAAGGCGAGCGGTCTGGACGAGCTGATCGCGGAGGTGGAGCCGCTCGTGAAGGAGCTGCATTTCGCGCTCGTGAAGCTCGAGGACGCCAACCTCGCGGACAACCAGCCCAGCGGCGCGATGAAATGGGCGGTGTACATGCGCGACACCGTCGTCCCGGCGATGGACGACGTGCGCCAGGTGGCCGACCGCCTGGAGAAGCTCGTGGCCGACGACCTGTGGCCGCTTGCCGAAGTACTCGGAGATGCTCTTCATCAAGTAACGACCCGTGCCTTGACACAACCGTGTCAAGGTTGCGCTGAACGCTGCTAGCATCCGCTCGGATGCCCGAGCGCGATTTCAGAGCGGCGCTGCGCGAGCGCGTCGTCGTCTACGACGGCGGCATGGGCGCGACGCTTGAGCAGTTCGACCTCACCCAGGAGGACTACGGCGGCTTGCAGGGCAAGTGCCACGAGGCGCTCGTGCTGAACAGGCCCGACGTGATCGAGGGGGTGCATGCCTCGATGCTCGAAGCCGGAGCGGAGGTGGTCGAGACCGACACCTTCCAGGCCTCGCGCCTGAAGCTCGACGAGTGGGGGCTGGCCGACTACACCGTCGAGGTCAACACGAAGGCGGCGGAAATCGCGCGCAAGGCCGCCGGCGAGCAGCGCTTCGTGGCGGGGTCGATCGGCCCGACCGGCTTCCTGCCGGCCTCTGAGGATCCGACGCTCGGGCAGATCCGCTTCGGGGAGCTCGTGGAGGTGTTCGCCGAGCAGGCCGGGGGCTTGATCGACGGAGGCGCCGATCTGATCATCATCGAGACCGCCCAGGACATCCTCGAGGTCAAGGCAGCCGTGTTCGGGGCGCGCGAGGCGTTCAAGAGCACGGGCAGGACGCTGCCGATCCACACGTCGGTGTCGCTGCTGCCCAACGGCGGCAAGATGCTGCTCGGAACGGACATCTCGGCCGTGCTGTGCACGCTGGAGGCGCTGAAGGTCGACGTGATCGGGCTGAACTGCTCCACCGGCCCGCAGGACATGCGCGACGCGATCCGCTTCCTCGGCGAACACTGCCCCGTGCCGGTGGCGTGCATCCCCAACGCGGGCCTCCCGCTGCAGGGGCCCGACGGCGAGACGATCTTTCCCGAGCGGCCCGAGCCGCTGGCCGAGGCGCTGGGCGAGTTCGTCGAGCGCTACGGCGTTGGCGTGGTGGGCGGCTGCTGCGGCACCACCCCCGACCACATAAGGGCGATCGCGGAACTGATCGACGGTCCCCCCCGCGCGCGCGGGGGCGGCGATCTGGCATCGGCCGGCGGGGCATCGACCCTTCGCCGTGCGCGCCCCCGGCCCGCCCCCCGGCCGGGTGGGCGGGCACCTCATCTCTCCTCGATGATCGCCGCCACCCCGCTCGTGCAGGAGCCGCGACCCACGATGGTGGGCGAGCGCGTGAATTCTCAGGGCTCGCGCAAGGCCAAGGAGCTGCTGCTCGCCGACGACTACGACGGGCTGGTTCAGATCGCCGAGGACCAGGTGGCGGGCGGCGCGCACGTGCTCGACCTGTGCGTGGCGCTCACCGAGCGCGTCGACGAGGACGAACAGATGCGGCTGCTGGCAAAGCGCATCTCGTTGACCCAGGAGCCCCCGATCCAGATCGACTCGACCGAGCCGGAGGTGATCGAACGCGCGCTCGAGCAGATCCCGGGCAGGGCGATCGTCAACTCGGTGAACCTCGAGGCCGGTCGGGACAAGCTCGACCGCGTGGCGCCGCTCGCGATCGCGCACGGCGCGGCGCTGATCGCGCTCACGATCGACGAGGTGGGGATGGCCAAGACCGCGCAACGCAAGGTCGAGATCGCCCAGCGCATCACCGAGCTCTGCTGCGAGGAGCACGGGCTCGACCCGGAGCTGCTGATCTTCGACTGCCTCACCTTCACGCTCACCACCGGCGACGAGGAGTGGCGGCCCTCGGCGGTGGAGACGATCGAGGGCATCAGGCGCATCAAGGCGGAGATCCCCGGCGTGAAGACGTCATTGGGCGTGTCGAACGTCTCCTTCGGGGTCTCCCCGGGCGCGCGCGCGGTGCTCAACTCGGTGTTCCTGCACCACTGCGTGGAGGCGGGCCTCGACCTGGCGATGGTCAACCCGAACCACATCACCCCCTACTCCGAGATCACAGAGCAGGAGCGCGAGCTGGCCGACGACCTCGTCTTCAACCGGCGCGAAGACGCCCTTGAACGTTTCATATCCCACTTCGAGCAGCGCGGCGAGCAGGAGACTCAGACCGCAGCCAACCCCACCGAGGGGATGGAGCCGGAGGAGGCGCTTCACTTCCACATCCTGCGCCGCCGCAAGGACGGCGTCGAGGACTGGATCGACGCGAGCGTGGAGAAGATCGGGGCCGTGCCGACGCTCAACGACGTGCTGCTCCCCGCGATGAAGGAGGTCGGCGACAAGTTCGGCGCCGGCGAGCTGATCCTGCCGTTCGTGCTGCAGTCCGCCGAGGTGATGAAGCGCGCCGTGGCCCAGCTGGAGAAGTACCTCGACAAGATCGAGGGCTACACGAAGGGCACCGTGGTGCTCGCGACCGTGTTCGGCGACGTGCACGACATCGGCAAGTCGCTCGTGAACACGATCCTCACCAACAACGGCTACACGGTGATCGACCTCGGCAAGCAGGTGCCGATCCAGACGATCCTCGACGCCGCCCAGGAGCACGAGGCGACCGCGATCGGGCTCTCCGCGCTGCTCGTGTCCACCTCCAAGCAGATGCCGGCGTGCATCGCCGAGCTGCACTCCAAGGGCCTGCGCTACCCGGTGCTGATCGGCGGCGCGGCGATCAACCGCGCGTTCAGCTACCGCGCGCTCTACCCCGGCGGCAAGGAGTCTGAGGAGCAGTACGAGCCCGGCGTGTTCTACTGCAAGGACGCCTTCGAGGGGCTGTCGGTGATGGACCAGCTGATCGATGCCGAGGCGCACGACGCGCTGCTCGAGAAGCTGCGCGCCGGGGCCACCGCCTTCCGCGAAAAGGGCGAGGAGCCGGTGGAGGAGCTCAACTTCGCTGACGACTCCGTGCGTTCGGGGGTCCGCGTGAACGACCCCATACCCACCCCTCCCTGGTGGGGTGTGCGGGAGGTGCCGGTGGACATGGACGAGGTGTACTCCCACCTCGACACCCACGTGCTCTTCAAGCTGCACTGGGGCGGCAAAGGCGTGAAGGGCGAGGCATGGCGGCAGCTCGTGGACGAGAACTTTCGCCCGCGGCTGGAGCGCATGTGGAGCGAGCAGGACTACCTGCGCCCGCGCGCGCTGCTCGGCTTCTTCCCGTGCTACGCGGAAGGCAACGACATCGTGGTCCTCGACCCCGAGGATCTCGCCTCTTCATCATCTTCAAAGGGGAATCCCACGAAGTGGGATTCCCGGGTTCCCCCAAGGGAGCTCACACGCTTCGTGTGCCCCCGACAACCGAAGGGCGACCGCATCTGTCTCGCCGACTTCTTCCGGCCGGGGGAGGCGAGTGGGCCTGGATCCAAGGGCAAGCCACCGCAGGAGCTCGACGTGATCGCCGTGCAGGCGGTCACCGTGGGCTCTGAGGTGACCGAGCTGATGGCAAGGCTCGAGTCCGACGGCGAGTTCGCCGAGCAGCTGTTCGTGCACGGCCTCGGCGTGCAAACCGCCGAGGGGCTCGCCGAGTGGCTGCACCACACCGCGCGCCAGATGCTCGGCATCCCGAGCACCCAGGGGCGGCGCTACTCGTGGGGCTATCCCGCCGTGCCCGAGCAGTCGGAGCACCTGAAGGTCGAGAAGCTGCTCGGCCTCGATCGGATCGGCATGAAGATCTCAGGCGGCTACGCCCCGATCCCAGAGCAGTCCACGCTCGCACTCGTCGCCCACCACCCCCAGGCGATCTACTTCGGCACGCGCCAGGGCCGCCTGCTCCCCGACGGCTCGCCCGACGACGTGATCAAGGGATCCCACCGCGACCCGTCTCTCTTCGGCGAGTTGGCTGAAGACGAGCCGTCGGGGAGAGCAGTCGAAGCCGAGGATCAGCCGGCGGCAACCGGCGCCTGAGCCCGCTCCAGAGCGCGAGCTTCTCGCTTCGAGGCAGCTCCTTGATACGCCGCTCCTCGCGCATCGCCGCACCGCGATCCGGCATCGGCCAGACCGCCGCCAACTCGACCGGCAGGCGGCTTGCCGTATAGCGACTCGCCTTCCCGTCCGAGTGTCTTGCAAGGCGGCGGGTGAGGTCGTTGGTCCAGCCCGTATAGAGCGAGCCATCTCGGCAACGCAGCATGTAGACCCAAGCATCGCTCACGGTTGAACGCGTGAGGGTGAGCGCCTGGGAGTCCCCAGCGGCGGCAGCTTCACCGGCGAGGCATGCATCGTGCGCAGGCGCACGTCCTTCCAGGAGAGGCCCTCGTTGACGAGCGCGGGCATGCCCATGATGACCGCCGTGGCGACCTCGACCGCCTGCAGCACGATCCCGTAGGCAAGCGCGTCGGCCGTGGGCACGTGGTAGGCGCCGGCCAGCACCGCGACGCACGCCGCCTGGAAGACGCCCACGTTGGCGGGCGTGGCCGGGATGACCGCGGTCACGTTGACCGCGAACAGAACTGCGGCGGCGGCGCCGTAGCCCGCCTTGCCGTCGAGGCCGAGCGCCATCAACAGCAGCCAGCAGGAAAGCCACTGCAGGCCCCATGCGGAGAGCTGCAGCAGCGTTGCCGACGCGGCCTGGCGCGGGTTGCGGAAGACGGTCAGGCCTGCGCGCACGCGCAGCAGGGCGCCACGCACGCTCGCGAGCAGCCGCCCGAGCCGCTGTGAGCGCGACACGGCCGCGCGCGGCACCAGCACCGGCGTGAGCAGCAGCGCGCACACGACCGCGAGCGGAGCGACCCCCACCGCGACCAGCGCGCTTGTGTGCTTGCCGGCGAAGCTCACGCTCGAGAACATCACCCCACCGAGGATCGCCAGCGCGAGCAGGTTGAGCAGCGTCTGGGACACCATCGTGCCGAGCACCACCGGGAGCGTCTCGCGCGCGCGGCCGAGCCGGCGCGCGACGATAAGCGCACGCGAGGGCTCGCCGAGGCGCGCCGGCAGAGTGGCGGACATCAGCACACCGATGAAGGTCCCCTGTAGAGCGTCTCTGCGTCGTGCTGTGCGCCAGGTGGGTGCCGCCTTGAGGATCGCGTGCCAAGCGATGCCGCGCACGAACATCGAGGCGCACATCACCCCCAGGCCCGCCGCCACAAGCCCCGGCGAGGACGCCACCAGGCTGGCGACCACGTTCGTGACGCCGATCTTCTGCAGCGCGATGAAGGCGAGCAGGATGCCGGCGAGCGAGCTCAACAGGAGAGCGGCACGAGAGAGCACGCGCAGCGCGCGACGCCTCACGGGCGGCCCCGGCTCGAGGCTCGGCAGGCGCCGCGCACGCACGCGCGGGCGCAGGTCGGCGGGAGCGAAGCCATGGCGCACGGCCACCCGCGCGAGGCGCGTCGCCGGCCGCCCGACAGCGATCGCCTCCTCGTAGCAGTCGGCGACCTCCTCGGCGACGCGTGCCCACGAGAAGCGCTCGGCGCACTCACGCGCGGCCGTGGCCATCGCGACGCGCCGGGACGGTTCGAGCGCCATCGCACGCAACGCCTCGGCGAGCGCGAGCGCGTCGCCGGGGGGCACCAGCAGTCCCTCGACCCGGTCGCGCGCGACATCGCGATAGCCGGGAATGTCGGATGCAACGACGGGCGTGGAGGCGGCAAACGCCTCGGTGAGCACCATCCCGAAGCTCTCGCCGCGCAGCGACGGCGCGCACAAGACGTCGGCGCGCGCCAGCTCGGCATGCTTCTCCTCCTCGGAGACCTTCCCCAGCGCACGCACACCACGATCGTCGAGCAACATTGACGCGATCTCGGTGGCGCTTGCCCCGACCAGCGTGAGCGTCGCGGGGACGTGCTCGCGCAGCGCCTCGAACGCTCGCAGCAGCACCGGCAGCCCCTTGCGCTCCACGGCCTGGCCGATGAACAGGATGCGCAGAGGCTCCCCGTCGTGGTGACCATTCAACATGGCCTCCCCCCCACGCGCGCGCGGGTCGCCCCAATTTGTTGCAAGTCCCCCCACACCCTCCGATCCCCACTCCCCCTCCGATCCCGCCATCTCCTCCCCCGCGCCGCTTGCCGCCCCCCGGGGTCCCCGTAAGGGGGAGCAAGACCCCGTTCGGGACGATCCGGTAGTGGCCGCCGTAGAAGCGCCTGGCCGTCCACGCCGCCGCCTCGGACACGGCGATGCGCGCGTGCAGGCGGTTCATGCGCCGCCGCCCGCCGAGCACGACGGACCCGATCCCGTTCGTGACGGGGTTAACGGAGTAGGTGTGGAACGTGCCGACGAGCGGCAGCCCCTCGACGGACATGAGCGCGTCCCAGCCGATCAAGGGGACGATCGGCTCGTGGATGTGCGCGACGTCGTAGCCACCTGTGCGCAGCTCGTGACGCAGCGCGAAGACCGAATGGGGCGTGCCGGTGAGGTTGGAGACGGCGCCGTTGGCGGGAATCCCGATCGTGCGACCCAGCGGCACGAAGTTCTCGGGCGGCTCGCGCCGCTGCGGGCGCGCGCCGCGGTGCAGGCGCCGAGAGAGCGCGTCGTCGGGATCGAACGGCGCGAGGATGCGCGGTTCGTGGCCTTTCGCGACGAGCTCAGCCGACAGCGCCTCGATGTGGCGCGTGACGCCGCCCGGGTACGTCCACGAGTACGGCGACACCAGAGCGATCCGCACACTCGAACTGTAACCGCTGGCGGCGCGGCATGGCGGAGGAGGCCCGGCGGGGGTCCATATAATCGGCATCCCGATGAGCGAGCGGCATTTCGTGAAGTACACATTCCTGAAGCTCGATCCGGCGTGGCGTCGCCTGGACTCCGAGGCGCGCGCGCAGGACAAGCTTGAGTTCATGGCTGCGTGCGAGGACTTCGCCGAAGGGCACCTGCTGCAGTCGTTCTCGCTCGTGGGCACGCGCGGGGACGCCGAGCTGCTGCTGATATCAGAGGCCGAGAACCTCGACCGCATCCACGAGTTCCACGTGGTGCTCGCGCAGAGCGGCGTGATGAAGTGGGCGCACACTCCCTACTCGTTCCTGGGGATGCGCAGGAGCTCGGAATACTCCGAAGACGAGCGCGTGGTGCCGCGCGGGTTTCGCGGCAAATACGTGTTCGTGTACCCGTTCGTGAAGTCGCGCGAGTGGTACGGACTTCCCGCCGAGGAGCGCTGGCGGATCATGCAGGAGCACATCGAGGTGGGGCGCGAATACCCCGGCGTGGACAACCACACGACCTACTCGTTCGGGCTCGACGACCAGGAGTTCGTGGTGGCGTTCGACACCGACGACGTGGGCACGTTCCTCGATCTCGTCCAGCGCCTGCGCACGACGGAGGCCTCGCGCTTCACCGAGCGCGACACACCGAGCTTCACCTGCATCGCCTGCTCGCTCGAGCGCGCGCTGAACGCGCTCGACGGCGAGCCGGTCGCGGCGCCGGCGGGCTAGGGCGACACTAGGGCGATCAGGGCGATGGCGTCGACATCCGCCGGCCGCGCCGGCTCCCCGAAAAGCTCGCCCAAGCGCAGCAGCCCGGTGGAGCTGCGAGGTGCGGCGATGCAGCGGGCGATGCGCCACCTCTCAGGCGCCGACGCGGTCCTCGACCGGCTGATCGCGGAGTACGGCGCGCTGCCTCCCGGGCGCGCAGGCAGGCCGGCGCGCGACGATCACTACGGGGCGCTGCTGCGCTCGATCGTCGGCCAGCAGCTCTCGGTGGGCGCCGCGCGCTCGATCTACATGCGCATGCTCGACCGCTACGGCGGGCGCCCGCCGACACCCGAGCAGATCCTCGCTGAGGACCCCGAAGGGCTGCGCCTCGCCGTCGGCATCTCGCGACCGAAGGCCGGCTACCTGCGCTCGCTCGCCGAGCACGTGCTCGCGGGCGAACTGGAGCTGGCGCAACTCGACGAGCTCTCCGACGAGCAGGTGATCGCCGAGCTCGTCGCGGTGAAGGGCCTCGGGGAGTGGACCGCGCACATGTTCCTCATGTTCCAGCTCGAACGGCCCGACGTACTCGCGGTGGGCGACCTGGGCGTGCGTCGCGCCATCGAACGCGCCTACTCCCTGGAGGCGCTCCCCGACCGCGAGACGATGGAGCGCCTGGGCGAACGGTGGCGTCCGCACCGCACACTGGCGTGCCGATACCTGTGGCGCTCTTTGGATAACGAGCCCACATAGCGGGCCTCCCGACCGTCAGACCGCGGAGACCTGCTCTTCCTCGGCCACGCGGAACGAGGAGCCGCAACCGCAGGCGGCGACCACGTTTGGGTTCTCGACCTTGAAGCCGGCGCCCTGGAGGCTTTCCTGGTAGTCGATCGTGGAGCCGCTCACGAACTGCAGGCTCTCGCTGTCCACGAGCAGCTTCAGCCCATGGCTCTCGAAGACGATGTCGTTATCGCGCTGCTCGTCGAAGGCGAGCTGGTACTGGAAGCCCGAGCAGCCGCCTCCGCGCACGCCCACGCGCAGTCCAGCGAGGGTCACGTCGGCCTGCTGGGCATCGAGGAACTCGCGAACCTTCTCTGCGCCCTTGTCCGTTATCGAGATCATCGCTTTCCAAAGTATAGCGCCACCCCATATTGGGCTAACCTGGGGGACAGTGCCAAGCGCCGAGGAGATCAAGCAACGCATCGAGGCCGCCATTCCCGGGGCGAACGCCGAAGTGGAGGACTACACGGGCGGTGGCGACCACTTCCGCGCGACCGTCACCTCGTCGGCCTTTGCGGGGCGCAGCCGCATCGAGCAGCACAAGCTTGTATATGGCGTGTTCGGCGATGAGATCGGTGGCCCGATCCATGCGCTGTCGCTGAGAACCCTGAGTCAGGAGTAGCCGATGTCCGAGAGCGAGTCCAACCCCATCCGCGACGCGATCGCCGAGGCGATCGGAGAGCACGACACGATCCTCTTCATGAAGGGCACCCCGGAGGCGCCCGCCTGCGGCTTCTCCGCGCGCACGGTCGCCATGCTTCAGTCGCTGGAGGCGCCTTTCGCGGCAGTCGACATCCTGCCCGACCCGCGCATACGCCAGGAGCTCTCGGCGATCTCGAACTGGCCGACTATCCCACAGTTGTTCCATAAGGGCGAGCTGATCGGCGGCTGCGACATCGTTACCGAAATGTACGAGTTGGGCGAGCTCGCTGACGCGCTCAGCCTGCCCGAGAGTGACACCGCCCCGAGCGAACCTGTCGCCGCCGAGCCGCAGCCCGCCGGCTTCACGCAAATCGAGAACCGCCTTGGATAAGCAGGTAGCGGTCGTCACCGACACGACCAACTACCTTCCGCGCGAGCTGGTGGACCGCGAAGGCGTCCACCAGGTCAGCCTGTACGTCGGCTGGCAGGGTCACCCGCGGCGCGAGATCGAGCTTGACGGCTTCGACGCCTTCTACGAGCGCCTGCGCACCGACCCCGACCTGCCTACCACCTCGCAGCCCTCGATCGGCGACTTCCTCGCCGTGTGGGAACCGCTGCTCGACGCCGGCCAGGACGTCGTCTCGATCCACCTTGCGGGGGGCATCTCGGGCACCTGCGAGTCGGCCCGCCAGGCCCACAGCCTGCTGGCCGAGCGCGGGCTCGGGAAGCGCGTCGAGGTGATCGACGGGGAAACCGCCTGCGGCGGCCTCGGCCTGCTGCTGCTCGGCGCCGCCGCCGCCGCTCGCGGCGGCGCCGACAAGGACGCGGTGGCGTCGCGCGCGCGCGAAGCCCGCGAGGCCCTGAAGATCTGGTTCTGCGTCGACACGCTCGAGTATCTGCGCCGCGGCGGGCGCGTGGGCAAGGCGCAAGCATGGATCGGCGGCACGCTCAAGATCAAGCCGATCCTCTCGCTCGAGTACGAGATCACCCCCGTCGAGCGAGTGCGCACCGCCAAGCGCGCCTTCGAGCGCATGGTGCAATACGCCCACGAGCTCCACGACAACGGGGCGGACGGGTGGGTGGTGCAGCACATCCAAGCCGCCGACCAAGCCAACCGCCTGGTCGATCGCTGCCGCGAGATCTTCGGCTCCGAGCCCGTCTTCACCTCCGAGGTGGGGCCTGTGATCGGCACCTACACGGGCCCAGGTCTACTGGGCGTCGGCGCGATCCCACGCTCCCTGCTCGCCTAGCTGCGGCGGCGTTTGCGGCGGCGGCGCCCCAGCAGGAGCACCCCCACCACCGCCACGCCGATCGCCACCTCGCGCTGGTGACGCTCAAGCTGCCCGCGCCAGTCGGTGATGCGCGCCACCTCGCCGTGCAGGCGATTGAGCGACACGGCGAGCTCCGCGCGGTTGGACTCGATCGAGCTGCGTATCTCAGCCGCCGAGCGTTGTGCCATCGGTGGCCCCCCTTCCAAGGTCGCTATCTGAGGTGGCGTCCGCGGGCGGCTGCCCGGGGACCGGGATCGGCGGCCTTACGGGCGCGGCGCCTGCCTCCGGGCTGGGCGCGACGCCTGCGCGCGAGTCGGGCGCGGCGCTCACCGTCTCGCGAATCTTGCGGGCCTCCTCGATCGCCATGTCGGGCGTCGGCGGCGACCCGGATCTCACCGCCCTGGCAGCGATCAGCCCGGCGATCACTCCCAGCGCCACGAGGATCAGCGCCATCGCGAAGAAGCCCCAGAAGTAGGTGAACTCGTTGCCGATCGGCAGCTCGTAGTAGAGCAGCCAGGCGCACCCGATCAGCACGAAGAAGAGCGCTGTGAAGAAGAACACGCCCGCCGCGATCGCCACGACCGCGCCCTTGGCCAGGCGCGTGGTCTTCTCTGCGATCTCCGTCTTCGCGAGCTCGATCTCCTCGCGGATCAGAACGCCGGCCCGCTCGGTCACCTCGGTTATCGCGGTGGCGATGCCCTGCTTGCTCTGGCCGTCGTCCCGACCCGCGGGTGGGTGGGGTCCGTCATTCACTCGGGAGGCTCCTCGTCGAACATGCGCCGCCAAAGGTGCGCCGCCGTGCGCTGTGTGACGAGGCTGGCGAGCGCCCCCACCAGGGTGAGGAGGCCTGACCACATCACTCTCTTCATAAGCTCGTTCTCCATCCGCGGAAGTGTAATGGCAGACTGGGACGGCCCCGCCCGCGCACGTCCTCGCGCGAGGACCCCGCCGCTGAACAGCCCGCTCACGCCGGCGTGCAGGACACCCCATGCGGACCACCCCGCGCGCGCGTGGGCTACGGTCTGAGACGATCAAGCCCCCTGGTGCAGCAGCCCACAAAGACCCTCGCGGGCGCGCGCGGGGCGCTCGGGCCGATGGTCGTTACGCCCCCTGCTGGGGCAGCCCGCACACCCCCTGCGCCACGCTCAGCACGAACAGCGCGAGCTTGCGCGTCACGGTCGGCTGGCCGGGCGAGTTGTCGGCGAAGCGCACGCTCCCGTCCTGATCGCGCACGTAGTAGCTGAGCACTGACCCCCGCGCCGCCGGCAGCGACTCGTGCCGCGAGGCCGGGTCGTGGAGATCTTCCTGGATCGTCCGCGCTTCGATGATCTGCGAGTCGCTCAGGTGGCGTGGCGAGGGATGGGCGCGATCGGGGTTGCATTCCACGACCCCCTCTTCGTTTACGAGCATCGTGAGCTTCGCACCCGGGGTGCCGCCTGTGCGGTAGACGATGAACAGGTCCGGCGACAGCACGCCCCCGCAGCCGCCGGCGAGCAGGGCGAGCGTGAGCATCGTTATGGCCATTGCGGCGTGCCACGCGCGCGCGTGCGTGCGCAGGTCCACGCTTTGCTTTTTAACTCGCCACGCGCGCGCGCGGGGCATGCCGCAACGCAACACCACACCCCACCAGCGGCGATCGCCGTGCGCTCGCGCTCGCCGCACCTCCGGCCGCCACACACAAGCGCCGGCGCGCGCGACACGCGGCCTCACGCCACCACCGCCACCCCGCCGCGCCGCGGGTCGCCCGCGCCGATCAGCTCCTCCCCGCATCGCTGCACCGCCTGCACCCCGCCGAAGAACAGATTGGGGCCGTGGAAGCGCACCACCTCGCGCCTCGACGGTACCGTCTGCGCCGGCCCGAAGGCCGGAGCGGATGGGGGATCGAGCGCCGGCTCGATGCCCGGCTCGTGGTACACGATCCCACCCTCGAAGTGCGCCCGCGGAGCGCTCACCGCGGCTGGAACGCGCAGGCCGTGGTCGACGACCCCCACGATCGTCTGCAACAGCGCCGAGCGAATCCTGTTCGACCCCGCGCTCCCGAGCACCAGCTCGACCTCCCCACCGATCAGCGATCCACGGGACCGCCGATCGGCCAGCATCACGATCGACGGGGCCATCATGCTCGGCATCCTCCGCCCCGCCGGATGGCTGTGGAAGCCGAGCGGGCTGAGATCCTCCTCGCCCATCACGTTGTTCAGGTGGATGCCCGTCCCCGGCACCACCACCCCTGACCCCTCCCCGTTCGTGCACGTCACCGAGCACGCCCTCCCGTGCGAGTCGAGCACCGAGATATGGGTCGTAGATCCAAGTCTGGAAGACAGGAAGTACGCCAAAAATCCCTCCTCTGAAAGGCCCTGTACGAACTCGGCTGTGCGCTCCCCCTGGGCCGCTTCCATCGCAGCTATCACCACCTCGAGCGACGGTGGGGAGGGCTGTGCGTCGAGCAGACCCAGCGAATAGGCGAGCAGCGTGCCCCCCGCCGACGGCGGCGGGTTGGTGAGCACCACGCGGTCGCGATAGCTCATGCTCAGCGGCGCGCGCTCGATCGCCCGGTAGCCGGCGAGCCCCTCCCTGCTCACCGATCCGCCCCGCTCGCCGAGCCACGCGCACACCGCGTCCGCGACGTCCCCCTCGTAGAACGGCTTCGCGCCGTCCTCTCCGAGCCGCACGAGCGCGTCGCCCAGATCGGGGTTGCGCAGCAGCTCGCCCTCCCGCAGCACCCTGCCCTCGGGCGCCCACAGCGCCGCGCACTCCGGCGTTGACTGCAGCAGGTCGGCGAGTATCTCCACGATGTACGCCTGCCCTGCATTGAGCACCACGCCGTCGCGCGCCAGCTTCGCGGCAGGCGCCGCCAGCTCGGCGAGGTCCATCGTCCCCCAGCGCGCCACCGCCTCGCACACTCCCGCGGGCGCCCCATACACGCCACACGAGGCCGGGCCGATGTAGAACACCTGCACCGCGTCACCGAAGGACACGTCCACCGCTTCGAGCTCCGCCGCGCTCCCGTCCCCCGCGCGCGGGGGGGCCTCCACGAAGAAGTCGAGCAGCGCCGGCTTCTGACCGCCGCCCGCCACCATCATGTAGCCGCCCGCCCCCAGCCCGGTGAGCAGCGGCTCGGCCGCGAACGACGTCAACATCGCCGCCACCGCCGCGTCCACGGCGTTGCCGCCCTCCCGCAGCGCCTCCGCCCCGGCCTGCGCCGTGAGCGGATGCCCCGCCGCCACAACCCCCTTCTCAGATGCGCTCATGCCTTCAGCGAATAGCACACTGAACGCCTTCTGGCGCTCCCGCGGAGTGGTCGCCCTAGATTCTCGATGTCAGTTCGATGCTCTTCGTGGACGATCGAAAGAAGACAAAGGGGAGCAGGGGTTGATATATACTTTCTGAAATTTTGCGATTGTATATACGTTTTGTATTCACTATGGCAAAATTTCAAAAAAGAACATACCCCCACAGACCCGCCACCGACAGGCCCGCCACCGACACGCACCTCCGAACGCGCCGCGCATCAGACCCACCCCCCTCTAAGGACCTACCTCGGCAGGCCCTAAAGGTTGGGGATGAACTCGGGCACGTCCATGTCGCTCACGGCGAGCCCGCCGCGGCGCCGGCCAATGTCCGATCGATCGCGACCGTCTCGCGGGGGGGCGCTGCTCGTGCGCTTCACGCGCGGCTCACCCGCCGGCTCGCGCATCTGCGGACGCGCGTTGGTGTTGCCATAGCCGGTGGCCACCACCGTCACCCACACCTGGTCGTCGAGCTTCTCGTCCACCATCGCACCGAAGATGATGTTCGCGTCCGGGTGGGCCGCCTCCGACACCGCCTTCGCGGCCTCGTTCACCTCCCACAGCGACAAATCCCTCCCGCCGGTGATGGACAGCAAGATCGAGCGCGCCCCATCCATCGAGGTCTCGAGCAAAGGCGACGACGCGGCCTGCACGGAGGCGTCGATCGCCCGGTTCTCACCGAAGCCCATCCCGATCCCGAGCAGCGCTGTGCCCGCATCGGACATGATCGTGCGCACGTCCGCGAAGTCGAGGTTGATCAGGCCCGGCAGCGTCACCAGGTCTGAGATGCCCTGCACGCCCTGGCGCAGCACGTCGTCGGCGACACGGAACGCCTCCACCATCGCCGTCTGCTTGTCCAGCACTGTGAGCAGGCGGTTGTTGGGCACCACGATCAGCGTGTCCACCTCCTCGCTGAGCGCCTCCACGCCGAGCTGCGCCTGCCCCGCGCGGCGCGAGCCCTCGAAGCCGAACGGCTTGGTCACGATCGCAACGGTCAATGCCCCCACTTCGCGCGCGATGCGCGCCACGATCGGCGCCGCGCCGGTTCCCGTACCGCCGCCCGCGCCGGCGGTGATGAAGATCATGTCCGAGCCCTTCAGCAGCGCCTTGATGCGGTCGTAGTCGTCCATCGCGGCCTGCCTGCCCACATTCGCGTCCGAGCCCGACCCCAGGCCGCGGGTGACCTCGGCGCCGATGTGCAGGGTTATGTCGGCGGTCGACTGCTGCAGCGACTGCAAATCGGTGTTCACCGCGAGGAACTCCACGCCCTCGACCTCGGCCTCCACCATGCGGTTGACGGCGTTGGTGCCCGCGCCTCCCACTCCCACCACGCGGATCACCGGCTGCCCGACGGGCATCGCGACGCCGAACGCCCGCGGCTCTTCGCGAACGCGCGCGTCGTTCGCGCTCGCGCGCGCCGCCGGCCGGTCCATCAGGTTCTCGGGGATCTCCGAGGAGAAGGCATGGCGCAGACGCTCCTGCGGGCTCGGCACGCGTGGCGCCTCGTCCTCCTCCAAACCGGGGCGCAGCGAGGGGTGCGGCACGCCGCTGTCGCGGGCCCGCGGGGCTTGCACCGCCGTCGGCTCGCCGGGCGCGCGCGAGGCGGGCGCGGGCGAGGTTGTGGGGGGTTGCGCCGCGCTCGGCGTGGTGGGAGCCTGCGGCGCGCTCGCCTGAGCGGTGGACTCCGCGGCGCCTCCCTCGGTCGCGGCGTCGGGCGCGGCCTTGCGCTCCGCGCCCGCGTCCTTCTCCAGATCTTCGGTCTTGCGGAAGAGCGCCGCGAGCGGCCCTTCGCGCATGGACGCTCGTTTAGGGTTTGCCATTAGCCAGGACCTCCTGCGCCAAATCGCGATAGGACTGGGCCGCCACCCCTTCCGGCTCGTACTTGAGCACCGACATCCCCTTCACGGGCGCCTCGGCGAAGCGCACCGTCTTGCGGATCCGCGAGGCGAACACGCGGTCCCCGAAGTTCTCCTCGAGGATCTCGATCGCCTCCTTGGCGTGGATCGTGCGCGAATCCACCAACGTCGGGAGGATACCCTCGATGTCCACGTCGGGATTCAGGTTCTCACGAATCATCGCCAGGGTGTTCTGCAGCTGGATCAGTCCCCGCATCGACAGGTACTCGCATTGCACCGGCACAATAACCTTGTCGGCGGCGGTAAGAGCGTTGATCGTCAAAAGGCCCAGGCTGGGGGGCGTGTCGATGCAGATGAAGTCGTAGTCCTCGCGGATCGGCTCGAACGCCTTCTGCAGAGAGCGCTCGCGACCGATCATGGTGGACATCGCGATCTCGGCGCCCGCCAAGTCGATCGAGGCGCACGCCACGTCGATCTCGCGTTTGCGGATCACCTCTCTGATGGTGGCCTTCTGCACGAGCACGTCGTACATCGACAGATCGAGCGTGTCGGGATCGATGCCCTGGGACATCGTGAGGTTGCCCTGCGGGTCCATGTCGACGCACAGCACGCGGTGACCCTCCTCCGCGAAGGCCGCGGCCAGGTTGAGCGTCGTCGTTGTCTTGGCCACCCCGCCCTTCTGATTGGCGAACGCGATGACCTTGGCCCGTGCAGTCACGGCAGGCTCCGATGGTCGATTTTGGAAAGCCGTCGGGGGTGTATTCGCAGGGCGCTCGGCTATTCCTGCACGGTCTGAGGAGGGGATTTTGGGAGTGCCTGCGGGCGTACGCGCGCGCAAGGCACCACCGATCGCCGCCGACGACCCATGCGCGTGCCCGGGGCGCTCCCGCGCCCAGAGGGAATACGGCCACATACGATCCCTCCGTGGCCGGACGTCATGTGCCCTTGGAGAAGCGCCTCGCGGAGAAGCGTGTGTGCGTATGCGTGGGCGCGGGGGGCGTCGGCAAGACCACCGTCTCGGCGGCGCTCGCGCTCGGCCTGGCCGCGCGCGGGCGCAAGGTGGCGGTCGTGAGCATCGACCCCGCCAGGCGGCTCGCGAGCGCGCTCGGGCTGCGCGAGCTGACGGGCGAGCCGCGCCGCATCGATCCCCGCACGCTCGCCGACCCGGCCCTCCGGGCCGTGTGCCCCGGCATCGAGATCGAGGGAGGAGGGAGGGCGAGCTGTGGGCCATGATGCTCGACTCCAAGGGCACCTTCGACGCTCTCATCGACCGTCTCGCGCCCGACGAGCGCGCGCGCGAGGAGATCCTCTCCAACCGCATCTACCGCGAGCTGTCCTCGGCGGTGGCGGGCTCGCAGGAGTTCACCGCCGTGGCGAAGCTCTACGAGCTTTACCGCGACGGCGAGTGGGACGCGATCGTGCTCGACACGCCTCCCTCGCGCAACGCGCTCGACTTCCTCGACGCGCCCGACCGGCTGACACGCTTCCTCGAGGGCCGGGCCCTGCGGGTGCTGCTCGCGCCCGCGGGCGTCACACGCGGCCTTCTCAGCCGCCCCACCGGCCTCATGTTCGCGGTGTTCGCGCGCATCACGGGCGTCAATCTGATCGGCGAGCTGTCCGGCTTCTTCGGCTCGCTGTCAGGGCTCATCGACGGCTTTCGCGAGCGCGCGCGGGGCGTGGAGGCGCTCCTGCGCGACCCAACCACCGGCTTTCTGATCGTCACCTCCCCGGAGCACGAGCCCGCGCGCGAGGCGGCGTTCCTCCACGCTCAGCTCGCGCGCGAGCAGATGGCGTTTTCGGGGCTGATCGTCAACCGATTCCACGACCAGGGACTCGAGGGGCACGCGACCGAGGAGGTTGCACGACTGCTGTCGGACGAGCTCGGCGAGGCGCTCGCCGCGCGGGTGGCGAGCAACCTGGCCGACTTCGACGTGCTCGCGCGCCGCGACCGCGAGAGCGTGGCGGCGCTGTCGAGCGGGCTCGGCGAACGCGACCCGCTGCTCGTGCCTCAGCTGGACGGCGACGTGCAGGATCTCGCGGGGCTGGCGGTCATCGCCGAGCACCTCTTCTCCTGACGGATGCCTCGGCGCGCCTGCGCCCACAAGTGGGCCCCGGTCCTCCCTCCCTCATGTGCTGGCCGATCGGAGATCCCATTGATCTTCGATCGGTCATTTCGGTCGGTGCGTCCTTGTCAGACACCCCGATCCACCCGTCAGGAGGCTGCGGCAAGAACGACGTTCATGCTCGTCGCAGCGCTCCTCGCCTGAGAGCAGGAGCTCGTCCGCCAACGAGGAGAGGTCTGACGGAAGGTGGCCGCAGATGACGTCCCGCAGCAGCGCCCTCAGATGGTTGGAGAGGTCGCGCGTGAGCGCCAGCCCGCCCGCGCGCTCGACGGCTGTGCCGGCGATCACCTCGCGCTCGAGCGCGATCGCGGCGAGCGTGCGCTCGGTCAGCGCAACGCGCCCGTCGGGGGTCGCGCACAGCGCGGCGAGCCGCCCCGCGAGCAGACCGTCGGGCGTGCCGTGCGGCTCCAGCTCCGACGAAGCACCGATCGGAGATCGATGGGATCCCCGATCGGCCAGCAGGGCCCTCAGCGCGAGCAGATGGTCGCTGATGCCCTCATACTCGCTCGTCCGCTCGCAACCGAGCTCGAAGCGGCGCAGCGCCCAGGCGACCTCGTTCGCGTGCGGGGCGCGGCGTGAGACGAGGTTGCAGAACGCGCGCAGCTCGTCCTCCTGCTCGGCGCACACCAAGAGCATCCCATGCGGGCGGCCGCCAAGACCGAGCGCGACCGTGCTCCACGGGGCCTGTCCGATTCGAGTGAAGGCGCGCGAGCCGAGCGTCACGCGGCCGTCGCCGAACAGGCGCAGAGCACGCAGCAGCTCGCGCACGACATCCATCCCCTGCGCGATCGCCGTATGAGGGTCCTCGTCGCGGGCTGTGAACACCACGAGCAGGTGATCCTCCTCCTCGCCCCTCGCGCCCGCGAGCAACGCCTGCTCGGGCGCCCCATGGAGGGCGCCGGGCTGGGCTAGCAGGAGGCCGCGCGTGAGCTGAAGCTCGGGCGAGGTGATCGTCAGACCGTGAACCGTCGCCACGAGCGTCGCCTCGGCGGCGGCGGCGAGCGCTGACCCGTCGAGGCGCTCGAGCGCGCGCTCGAGGTGCTCGGTATGCCAGCCGATCTTCGATCGGTCGAAGTCGGTCTGCTCGTTGAACACGTCCTGCATCAGCGCCAGCAGGGCGTCGTCGACGCGCGCGCGCCCCCCGCCGCGCGCAGGGTCCGCGCCGGTGGAGATCACGCCGGTGGAGATCAGATAGCGATCGAGCCCGTCGAAGTCTTCGAGCAACTCGGCCGCTCTGGGGTATCCGTCCAAGCGGCGCAACTCTCCGAAGCGCTCGGCGATGAACGCGCGTGTGAGCGGGCGATAGCAGTAGAGCGGAGAGGCACCCCGCACGCGCGCGGAGTGCGACTCGAGCTCGAACCCCACCTCGTGGCCTGCGAGCACGTCGGCGTGCAACCGCTCGGCGGCCTGTTCGGCGAAGTCGCTGAGCGCTGCCTGCAACTGGAGAGAACGCACGGTGGGCTCACTTCGCCGCGCGCGATGGCCCTCCTGCTCGACGCAGCGCGCGTTGCGCCCTCACCGCCGTGGAGGGCCACGCGTGCCCCTGGGTCCGCCCGGCGCGCGCGAGTCCGCCCCGCGCGCCGGTAGCCATGGGTGTCCGTAGCCATGCGTGCCTCTGGGTCCGCCCCGCGCGCGGGGGGCGTCACGTCGACGAGAGCCGCGGCTACGCTACGGCGACCGCGAGCGCCGTCTTGACGGCATCCTCGCAGTCGAGCCCGAGCCAGCGCTCTCCGTAGGAGCGCATGTCCTGGATGATGGGCAGCAGCGCCATGCCCTTATCGGTGAGCGCATATTCGACGCGCGGGGGCACCTCGGGGTAGGTGTGGCGCTCGACGATCCCCTCCTCCTCCAGCGCACGCAGACGCAGGGAGAGGGTGCGCGGGCTGATCCCCGCCAGCGAGCGCTCCAGCTCGCAGAAGCGCGAGCGGCCCTCGGCGAGATCGCGCACGAGCAGGAGCGTCCACTTGCCGCACACCACCTCGGCGGTGCGGCACACGGGACAGGTGTCGCTTACGGCCATTCCAACCGTTACTTTACCAACTGAAGTAGCGACCCCGTCAGCCGACCGCGGCCGGCGAGGCCGGCGCGGGCGCAGCCGGCTGGGGAGGTATGGACGAGGCGGGCGCGTCCCCGCCGTCGCGGCGAGCCTGCGCTTGGGCGACGTCCTCCATGGTGGTGCCCTGGCGGCCTTCGGCCTGCAGGAGCAGCTTGAAGTCGTGCGGGCTCGAAGCCACGCGCAGCGCTGCTTCCGTGGTGACCCGTCCCGCCTTGACGTGGTGGAAGAGCGCCTGGTCGAAGGTCTGCATGCCGTAGTAGCCGCCTGAGGAGATCGCCTCGCCGAGCTGGCCGGTCTGGTTGTGGTCGACGATCATGTCGCGCACGCGACCGGTCATGCGCAGGATCTCGCACACCGCCACGCGCCCGCCGCCGGCGCCTGGGACCAGCCGCTGGGAGATGACGCCCTTGATGGTGCCGGCGATCATCGAGCGCGCCTGGTTGTGCTGGTGGGGCGGGAAGAAGTCGAGCAGGCGGTTGATCGACTCCGAGGCGTCCACCGTGTGGACGGTGGAGAGCACAAGGTGGCCTGTCTCGGCGGCCGACAGCGCGGTGCGCACCGTCTCCTCGTCGCGCATCTCCCCCACGAGGATCACGTCGGGGTCCTGGCGCAGCACGCGACGCAGGGCGCGCTCGAAGGACTTCGTGTCCATGCCCACCTCGCGCTGGTTGATGACCGAGCGCTTGTCGCGATGCACGAACTCGATGGGGTCCTCGATCGTGACGATGTGCTTGTTCATCGTCAGGTTCATGTGATCGATCATCGCCGCGAGCGTGGTGGACTTGCCGGAGCCGGTGGTGCCGGTGAGCAGCACGATCCCACGCTCCTCCTCGGCGAGCTCGCGCACCACGGGCGGCAGCGCGAGCTCCTCGATCGTTGAGATCTTGGCGGGGATGGCGCGGCAGGCGAGCGAGATGAGCCCGCGCTGGCGGAAGGCGTTGACGCGGAAGCGCGCCAGTTCGGCGATTTCGAACGAGAAGTCCACCTCGTGCTCCTCGCCGAATTCCTTCAGCTTGGCCTGGTCGTGGAGCAGCTCGTGAAGAGCGTCTTCGGTGTCCTGCTCGCTGAGCGGCTGAGCGCCCGGATCGGGGCCGAGCGCGCCCTGCACGCGAAACAGCGGCGGCGCGTCAACCTTCAGGTGGAGATCGGAGCCGTCGCGAGCCACGAGCTCGCGTAGCGCTGCGTGCACGTCGAACATGCTTCCTGCATCGGCTCGCGCCTCGCACTGCTTGAGCGTGAGTGACATCCGCGGGAGGACGTGTATATATCTCTATTTCAAAATTTTGCTATTGTATTTACGAGCTGTATAGACAATCGCAAATTGCAGAACAGAGAACCCGATACCCCCGTCGCGATTAGGGCTTCCCTCGGCCCGGGGACTGTTCAGGCCACGTCGCGGAGCTTTTGGGCCTCCGCGAGGGATTGCAGCTTCTTCAGCGACTGGTTCTCGATCTGGCGGATGCGCTCGCGGGTGACGTTGAACGTGCGCCCCACCTCGTCCAGCGTGCGGGGATGCTCCCCGCCGAGCCCATAGCGCAGCTCGAGCACGCGGCGCTCGCGGTAGGAGAGGTTCTCCAGGGCCTCGCGAAGCGCCTCCTTGGTGAGGATCTCGGCGGCGCGCTCATAGGGAGACTCGGCACGCTCGTCGGCGATGAACTGGCCGAACTCCGACTCCTCCTCGTCGCCGACGGGCTTCTCCAGCGACACGGGGGCTTGGGCGGAGCGCTTGATCGAGTCGACCTCTTCGGGGTCGATGCCGGTGACCTCGGCGATCTCGTCCGCGGTGGGCTCGCGGCCCAGCTCGGTGACGAGCTTGCGCTCTGCGCGGCCGATCTTGTTGAGCTTCTCCACGACGTGCACGGGGATGCGGATCGTGCGCGCCTTGTCGGCCAGCGCGCGGGCGATCGCCTGACGAATCCACCAGGTGGCGTACGTGGAGAACTTGAAGCCCTTGCGGTAGTCGAACTTCTCCGCGGCGCGGACCAGCCCGAGCGTGCCCTCCTGGATCAGGTCGAGGAACGGCAGCCCCTGGTTGCGGTAGTTCTTGGCGATCGAGACGACCAGGCGCAGGTTGGACTCGACCATCTTCTGCTTGGCGTCGAGGTCGCCGCGCTCGATGCGCTTTGCCAGGTCCACCTCCTCCTGGGCGGTGAGCAGCCGAACCTTGCCGATGTCCTTGAGGAACAGCTGCAGAGAGTCGGTGGTCATGTCCGGCTTGAGGTCGAGCGCCGTCTTCGCCTTGCGCCGGCCGCGCTTGTCCGGCGCGCGTTCGACCTGAGAGCCGGCCGCGGTGGCCGGGTCGATGTCCTCGACGAGCTCGATCTCGGATTTCTCGAGGTAGCCGTGCAGCTCCTCGACGTCGGACTCGTCCAGATCGAGGTCGGAGGTTGCGGTGGAGATCTCCGCGAAGGTGAGCACTCCCACCTGCTGCCCCTTGGTCAGCAGGTTCTTGACCTCTTCCAGCTCTTGAAGTTCCACCACTGACATGCTTGTTTCCGTTTCCGTCGGGAGGCCCCCGAGAGCTAAAGGACCCGCCGACGGGACCCCTCGGGGTGCTGTTCGAGGACTAGCTTAGCCGGGGTTGTGGCCGAAGCCCGCCCGACAGTACAACTCAGATGTACGCGCCCATCCTAACGCCTCGCGGCCCGCGGCCCAGCGAAAATCGCGTGCGCGTGCACGGCGCGGACGGGTGCGCGATGATTGGGAGACGATGAGCGCCACCAACGACTCAGACGCTCGCCTGGACGCCCCTGCCCTGGACGCCCCCGTTCTGGACGCCCCTGTTCTGGAGGGCGGGGTGCTCGCGGCGCTGCCACGCACCAGGCCTCAGCGCGCCAGCGCGCGCAGAGCCGCCGCGCGCGGCAAGGCGAGCAAGTCCCCGTCAGGCACCTCGTCTGCGCAGAAGACGCAGCAGAAGGCGACGCCGACGGGCCGCGTGAGCGCAGCCCAAAGCAAGAAGACGGAGCCTCGCGCAGGCGCTACACACACGCGCGCGGGGCACCCCAAGCGGAAGCCCTCACCCCCGGCACCCACCGAGCCACGGGCGCCGAAGCAGGGCTACGAGCCGGAGGAGGAGCTCGAGCTGGGCCACACGGTGAACCCGCCGAGCGGGGCGGAGCTGGTGGAGTCGCTCGCGGACATCGTGGGCGAGCTGGCGGGCACGGGTTTGACGGCGGGCGGGCGCCTCTTGAAGGACGCCTTCTCGATCCTGCGACGATCCTGAGCGGGACTCCCGTCGCAGCCTGACCGGCCAAAGCTTCCCAGGCCGCAGCGGAAAACTCCGCAAAGTGCGGCAAACCGCCGTAGCGCGGCGAAGGTCGAACGTGGGGGCGAGCATGTATACTCGCGCCCACGCCGAGTCCTTGCGATCCAGATCGCGGGGGGCGGGGGACCCAATGCGGACCGTGAGAGCGGGCCGCGGGGGCGAATCGGCCCAGTAAGGGCCGTAGCGCAGACATACAGCGCGAGCCCGTCAGCTCACCCCGTAGGCGTCGACGAAGAGATGAACAGAACGCTTGCCAACAAGACGCTGCTCGTCGTTGCCGCCGCGCTTGCGTGCGCCGGCGCCGCGTGCTCGCCCGTGCTCGCGAGCACGGGCGGGGCGAGCGCTCCAAGCGGCACGCCCTCCGGGACGCCCGCCAAGACGAGCGCGAAGGCGCAGATCGCGACCTGGTTCGGACCCGGGTTCTACGGTCAGAAGACCGCCTGCGGACAGACGATGAGCCCGGTGATCGTGGGCGTGGCCTCCAGGACGCTGCCGTGCGGGACGCTGGTGCTCGTCAACTACAAGGGCCACCGGCTCACCGTACCGGTGATCGACCGCGGCCCGTATGCGCACAACGGCGCAATGTGGGACCTCACGTGGGGCGCGGCGAGCGCGCTCACGATCAAGGACACTGTGCGGATCAAGACGAAGATCGTGGGCAAAGCGGCGAACAACCCTTTGCTGGGAGTGCCCGCCGAAGTGAAGCCGACGGCGGAAGCGGCCGCAAGCGGCGGCACCGCAGCGGCCTGATCGTCGCCTCCTCGGCTGCCCCGCGCGCGAGTCCCCCCAATGCCTCCTCCCTGCGGCCACCCGGGCGCTGCCCCGCGCACGCGCGCGAGTCACCCCGAACGAGAATTAAGCGTGCGCGCCTGACCGGCAGCGCCGCCGCTCAGCTCGCCGGCGGATCGGTGTGGGCGATCGAGCGCCCGGTGGCGCGCGCCGAGTAGACGCCGAGGTCAGCGCGCGCGGCGAGCGCAGGCGCCTCGGTGCCGTCGTCGGGGCATACGGCGAGGCCGATGGCGACCTCCAGGGGCACGTCGCGGTGGGTCGCGGAGGTGCGCACCAGGCGCGCCAGGCGCTCGGCGAGCATGCGCGCGCCGGTGCCGTTGGTTTCGGGCGCCACGAGCCAGTAGCGGCCAAGGGTCTCACGCGAGAGGTGGTCGGTGACACGCATCGCACGGCCGATCGCGCTCTCGATCCTCGCCACCAGGCTGTGCATGTCATGCGGCGTCGCCGAGCGCTCCAGGTGAGCCACGTCCACTATCTCCACCAGCAGCACCGCGAACGGGAGCCCATCCTCGGCGTGACGCGCGAGCAGTCGTCCCACCGAGGAGACCCATGCCGACGGCCCCTCCTCGCGGCGCACGTCGCGGATCTCGATGTCGGGCTGAATCGGCTGGATGGAGGCAAGCGTGTCCGCGGCGACGGCAGGTTCCTGCTCGTCCACGAGCTTCGTGAACGGGTACTCGCCGGCTCGCGCCGGTGTGGACTGGGGCGCGGCGCGCGACTCGGGGGGCGCGGCGGGCGACTCGGGCTCGAGAGGCGAGCGCGAGGCGAGTCGCAGGTCGGGCGTACGCGGGTCTGAGCGTGGAGGATCGGGACGCGACGGGGCGGGCGGAGTGCGGCGCTCGACCGTCGGCGCGCCGGGCGCCGCGGGCGCGAGTGCAGGCGGCGTGCCGCGATCGACATCGGGGACGGATGCGGGCGCGGGCGGCGTGCCGCTGTAGACCTCCGGGGCTACCGTGGCAGCGCCCGTGGGCGCGCCGACCACCAGCATCGCGACCGTCGAGGAGACCTCGGCGAGCCGCTCCGAGAGAGCCCGGACGCGCTCGGCGTCGGGGCTCGAGAGCTCCTCGTGCAGGGACTCCCACAGGACGTCGCAGAGCTGCTGGGCGGCGTGCGCCGCGCGAGAGAGACGCTCGGAGGGTGCTCCGGTGGGAGGCGATCGATCGGGTTGGTCTCTCACAGGCGGTTGATATCACCGGCAAAGGACACGACGCCTCATCGACACTTTCGCACGCGAGCTTTACACCCGGATAGCCTTGGGGGGCATGAGCCGCAGGCCGAAGATCGCGACGATCTCAAAGCTCGAAGACCGCACCTCCGAAGACACGGCGAGCGGCGCGATGCGTTCGGTACAGGCGGCGGACATGAGCCTGCCGGCGGACGCGCTGCGCGAACTGTGGTCGCCGATGCACCTGGAGCGCCTGGCACGCACCTACTGGCACTTCTTGACGCGCGTGACGCTCGGGCTCGTGAGGGTGCGCTACGGCGAGTCCGAGCGCTCCGTGGTGCTGCTCGGGCGCCCTGTGAAGCTGCTCACGTTCAAGGCGCCCGAATACGAGATGGACGGCGAGCGCGGCGTGGTGCGCTGGCGCATCGAGCGGGGGCTGCTCGTGGCGAGACACGGGCGCGGAGGCCACGGCCACCTGCAGCTCGAAGTAAGGCGCGTCGCGGAGACGGCCACAGGAGAGGCGCTGGTTCACATCGAGGTGGAGGTGGCCAATTTCCACCCTGCGATCGCATCGGGATTGGGACGGCGCGTGTACAACGCGACGCAGGCGCGCATCCATGTGTTCGTGACCAACGGCTTCCTGCGCTCGCTCATGCGATTGGACCTGGCCGAGTCGAAGGTGGGGAGCCTTGTGCCGGTGGACACCCGGCCGACATTTCCGGGGGAGACCCCAACCGCATCCCCCGACGGAATCCCGCGCGCGCGCGTGGACGCGCCGCCGCGGTAGGACACGGCTACCCGAACCGACCGTGCCCGTCCAGCGCGCGCAGCTTCGCCCGGTCGTGCGTGGCGCGGATGCGCCGCACGGTGCCCGAGCGCGAGCGCATCACCAGCGACTCGGTCGTGGCGCCTCCGGCGGAGGGGTAGCGCACGCCCTGCAGGACGTCGCCGTCGGTGATGCCGGTGGCGGAGAAGAAGACGTCGTCGCCGGCCACCAGGTCGTCGCGGTCGAGGATGCGGTCGAGGTCGTAGCCGGCCTCGACGGCGGCGGCGCGCTCGGTGTCGTCGCGGGGCCAGAGGCGTCCGAGCATCTGTCCCCCGAGGCACTTGATGGCGGCGGCCGAGATGACTCCCTCGGGAGTGCCGCCGATGCCCCACAGAAGGTCGACGGGCGAGCGCTCGGTGACGGCGAGCAGGGCGGCGGAGACGTCGCCGTGGAGGATCAACCGCACGCGCGCGCCTGCCTCACGGATCTCGCGGATGCCGGCCTCGTGGCGGGGACGGTCTAGCACGACGACCATCACGTCGCCGATCGCGTGGCCCTTGCGGGCGGCGATCAGCTTGACCGTCTCGGACAACGGGCGGTCGAGGTCGAGCAGGTCGGCGACCTCGGGGGCGCCGGCCATCTTCTCCATGTAGACGCACGGTCCGGGATCGAACATCGTGCCCTTGCCCGACAGGGCGATCACGGCCAGCGCGCTTGGCATGCCGTGGGCGGCGAGCGTGGTGCCCTCGAGCGGATCGACGGCGATGTCCACCTCGGGGGGCGAGCCGTCGCCGATGTGCTCGCCGTTGTAGAGCATCGGCGCCTCGTCCTTCTCCCCCTCGCCGATCACGACCGTGCCGTCCATCTGGACGGACTGCAGCGCGTAGCGCATGCCATCGACAGCGGCCTGGTCGGCTGCCTCCTTGTCGCCCATGCCCACGAGCGGGGCGGCGGCGAGCGCGGCGAACTCGGTGACGCGCACGAGCTCGAGCGCGAGGTTGCGATCCGGTCGCGTGGATGTGGGATCTGTGCTCATCGAACGGTTCTCCTCCCGCCGGGGACGCCCGACAACCTACACCAGCGCCGGAGGAGGCTAGGATCGGGCGTTGAGATGACTGAGATCGGATTCGTGGGACTCGGCAAGATGGGCGGCAACATGGTGCGCCGCATCGAGCGCGACTCCGATCACGAAGTGGTGGCGTTCGACTTCGATGAGGGCGCGGTGGCGAGCGCCGTGAAGAGCGGCGCGCGCGGGGCGAGCTCGCCGGCGGATCTCGTGAAGAAGCTGAAGGCGCCGCGAATCGTGTGGGTGATGGTGCCCGCCGGCGATCCCACCGAGCAGACCGTGCGGAAGCTCGCGAAGCTGCTGGAGAAGGGCGACACGATCGTGGACGGCGGCAACTCGAAGTGGACCGACGACAAGCGCCGCGCGAAAGAAGCTGGCCAAGCACGGCATCCACTACGTCGACGTGGGCATCTCGGGCGGGGTGTGGGGCCTGGACGTGGGCTACTGCATGATGGTGGGCGGCCCACCCGGCGCGGTGAGGCGGCTGGCGCCGATCCTCGACGTGCTGGCGCCGCCGACGAGCGCCGACAGCGTCGCGGCGATCGGGAAGCGCGGCTGGATGCACTTCGGCAAGAGCGGCGCGGGGCATTACGTGAAGATGGTGCACAACGGCGTGGAGTACGGGCTGATGCAGGCGTACGCCGAGGGCTTCGACATCTTCGACTCCTCCGAGTACGAGCTCGACAACGCGAAGATCGCCCACCTGTGGAACCAGGGGTCGGTGGTGCGCTCGTGGCTGTGCGAACTGGCCGCGCGGGCATTCGAAGCGGACGGGAACGAGCTCGAGGCGATCGAGGGGTGGACGGAGGACTCGGGCGAGGGGCGCTGGACGATCGAGGAGGCAACCGCGAAGGATGTGCCCACCCCGGTGATCACGGCCTCTCTCTACGAGCGCTTCTCATCGCGCGGGAAAGGCGAGTTCGCCCACAGGGTGCTCGCGGCGCTGCGCAACCAGTTCGGCGGTCACGCGGTGAAGCAGGCGCCGAAACCGTGACGGCCATAGCCGTCGAGCCGGAGAATCCGCTCACGGCAGGGCTGGAGCGCTTGCCGGTGGCCCCGACGACGCTCGTGATCTTCGGGGCGACGGGCGACCTGGCGCGGCGCAAGCTGCTGCCGGCGCTCTACAACCTGGCGAACGACGGCGCGCTGCCCGGGCGCTTTCATCTGGTTGGGGTGGCGCGCAGGGAAAAGCAGCACGAGGACTACCGCGCGGAGTGCGAACAGGCGATCAGGCAGTTCTCGCGGCGCACGCCCGACGAGAATGTGCTGAAGCGGTTGCTGGAGCACGTGAGGTACGTGCCGGGAACCTTCGACGACGAGAAGGTGTACGCGAGGCTCGAGAAGGCGCTCGACGGCTTCGAGGAGCACGCCGAGGAGCCGCTCAGCAGGGCGTTCTACCTGTCGACGGCGCCGGCGTTCTTCCCGGTGATCGTGGAGGCGCTCGGCAAGCAGGGCTTGAACCGTCACGAGGGGGCGCACCCTCGGGGCGCAGGGAGGTGAGGGTGATCATCGAGAAGCCGTTCGGCAGCTCGCTCGCGGAGGCGCGCGAACTCAACCGGCGCGTGCTGGGGGTGTTCGAGGAGCACCAGGTGTTCCGCATCGACCACTACCTCGGCAAGGAGACGGTGCAGAACATGATGGCGTTCCGGTTCGCCAACGGGATGTTCGAGCCGTTGTGGAACCGCAACTACATCGACCAGGTGCAGATAACGGCGGCCGAGGACATCGGGATCGGGACGCGGGCGGGCTACTACGACCACGCGGGCGCGCTGAGGGACCTGATCCAGAACCACATGCTGCAGCTGCTCTGCCACGTGGCGATGGAGCCGCCGGTGAGCTTCACCGCCGATGAGGTGCGCAACGAGAAGGTGAAGGTGTTGCAGTCCATCGGGGAGCCCATACCCGCGGAGATCCCGGGCATGGCGGTGAGGGCCCAGTACGCACAGGGGCACGCGGGCGGCGAGGACGTGCCGGGATACCTGGAGGAGCCGGGCATCCCCGAGGACTCGACCACCGAGACCTTTGCGGCGTTGCGCCTGGGTGTGGACAACTGGCGCTGGGCGGGAGTGCCCTTCTACCTGCGCACGGGCAAGCGGCTGGCGCGCAAAGTGACCGAGATCGCGGTCACGCTCAAGCCTGTTCCCCATCTCACGTTCAGCCAGGACGGCTCGCTGGGGGTGCTGCCCAACCAGCTGATCCTCACACTGCAGCCCAACGAGGGGGTGTCGTTGCGGCTGGGAGCGAAGATCCCGGGATCGAGGATGGTGATAAGGCCGGTGCACATGGAGTTCCTGTACGGGACGGCGTTCCTCTCACAGTCCCCGGAGGCGTACGAGCGGCTGATCACCGACGCGATGAGGGGCGACGCGACGCTGTTCACGCGCGACGACGAGGTGGAGGCGCAGTGGCGCATCTGCGACCCGATCCTGAAGGCGTGGGAAAACGCCGCCGGACCGCTGCCGCAGTACAAGGCGGGTTCGCAGGGACCCGAGGAGGCGGCCGGCATCCTCCTGCCCGAGCAGTCGTGGCGTGCCATTTAGGGCCCGTGTCGCGGGCCTCTCCTCCTTTGTCTTGGGTCAGTCCTCCATGACGCACGTCCAACCCACCTCAATTTGACATGAGCCCCCCTCCATCGGCCCCCGTCGATTCCCTGCCCGACGCCGTGTGGAGCGCGGAAGGCACCACGCCCGACGCGATCGAAGCGGCGCTGCGCGAACTGGTGAAGCAACGCCACGGCGAAAACGGCGGGTTGGCGCCGGCGCGCGCGCTGAACATGGTGGCGTTCGTGGAGAGCCGCTACAGCGGCGAGATCGCGAACCGCCTCGCGGGCGTGGGGCGCTATCACGCCTCGCGCCTGGTGGTGCTCTCCTACGACCCCGACCGCACGCGCCTCGACGCGCGCGCGGTGGTGTCCAGCGAGGGCGAGCCGGCGGAGGGAGAGCTGGGGTTGCTGCGCGAGACGGTGACGGTGGAGATCGGCGCGCGCCACATGGACAATCTCGTGACGATCGTGGACCCGCTCGTGGTGACCGACCTGACGACGTTGCTGTGGTCACCGCATGGCCACCCGGAGGCGGTGGACGCGCTGCTCGGGCTCTCCCAGGCGGTGCTGGTGGACTCGCTGGACTACCCCTCTTGGCGCGAGGCGATCGGGCGCGCGTGCGAGCTGCGCGGGCGCGCCTACGTGGTGGACCTCGCGTGGCTGCGCAGCACCCCCTGGCGCGAGCGGGTGGCGGCGGCGTTCGACTCGCCGGCGATGCGCGAGGAGCTTCAGAAGATCGAAATGGTGGCGGTTCGCCACCATCCCGACTCGACCGTGGCGGCGATCCTGCTCGTTGGCTGGTTGGGGTCGCGCCTGGGATGGAAGATGAGCCGGCTGAGCTTGAGGGGCGGGGTGCTCACCGGCACGGCGCGCGCACCCGGCGCCGAGAGCACCACGGGCGCCGGCACAGCGGGCGCCGAAAGCGGCGCGGGCGCGGGCACACCCGGCGCCGAGCGCACCGCGGGCGCGACCGGCGCCGGCGGAGGGACCGTCGCGATCCTGCTCGAGCAGGCGCCCGAGCAGGAGGTTAGGGGCCTCGAGAGCGTGGCGATTGCGACGTCCACGGGACGACGGTTGGGCCTGAAGCGCGGACCGGGCGGACTCAGAGCCCGCGGCCGCGATGCGGGCGGGCACGAACACGAATGGACGATCCTGGGAGCCTCGCGCGGGGAGAGCGGGATCCTCGGCGAGGGCATCCGCCAATCGCTGCTGCGCGACCCGACCTACGGCCCCGCGCTGGAGGCCGCGGAGGCGATGACGCCGTAGCCGGCGAGACAACTCCCGGTCCGGCGAGGAGCGCGAGAGGACGGAAATTCCGATGAGACACGACGGGGGCTCGCCAGAAACCGCGCAACCGTCGCGAGAGCTTCTACAGTAGGCGAGCGAAGCTATGGCTACGCTCGCTTCCCGCGACCCCATCGCTCCCCGACACCCCCTCCCAGCCGCTCCGGAGGAGGCGCTGGCGGCGCTCGACACCGTCAGAGAGCGGACGCTCGCGCTCGTGGCCCACCTGAGCGACGACGAGCTGACCGTGGTGCTCTCGCCGATCATGAGCCCCCTCGTATGGGACCTCGCGCACATCGCTGCGTACGAGGACCTGTGGCTCGCTCACCGCCACTGCGGCCTGGACCTGCTGCGAGGAGAGCTCGCGGAGCTGTATGACGCGTTCGAGACGCCTCGCTCGATTAGGGGGGAGGTGGAGCTGCTCCATCCCGAGCAGGCACGCTCGTATCTTCGGGAAGTGCGCGAACGCACCGCCGCGGCTCTCACCCTCGTGGGTGTGGGCGACGGGACGATCTACGAGCTGGTGCTGCGCCACGAGCTGCAGCACACCGAGACGATGCGCCAGACGATGGCGCTCGCGGGGCTGCTGCCGGCGGGCGAGCCACGCCTGGGGTCGCTTGCCGGCGAAGATGAGTGGATCGACGTGCCGGCCGGTCCGTTCGAGATGGGGGCGGGGCCGGAAGGTTTTGCATACGACAACGAGCGCCCCCGCCACACGGTCGAGCTGCCCGCCTTCCGGCTCGCGCGACGCCCCGTGACCAACGCGAGCTGGATGAGCTTCAGCGAGGGGGGCGGGTATGAGCGGCGCGAGTGGTGGTCGAACGAAGGGTGGGCGTGGAAGCAGGAGCACGACATCACCCATCACCCGGGCGTGGCCGCCGGTCGTTCCGACGCGCCGGCGTGTCACGTGAGCTGGTTCGAGGCGGAGGCATTCGCGCGCGCGAGCGAAGCGCGACTGCCGAGCGAGGCCGAGTGGGAGAAGGCAGCCGCTCGCGGAGTCCTCGCCGGAGTAGGGCAGGTGTGGGAGTGGACGAGCAGCCGGTTCGAGGGGTATGAGGGGTTCGTGGCGCACCCCTACCGCGAGTACTCGGAGGTGTTCTTCGGCGGCGACTACCGCGTGTTGCGAGGCGGCTCCTGGGCCACGAGCCCACGCGTGAAGACGCTGACGTTCCGCAACTGGGACCACCCGATACGCCGCCAGATCTTCGCCGGGCTGCGACTGGCGCGAGACGTCGGATGAGGGGGGTTGTGTTCTTCTTTGGGCGCTGCCCCGTGTGTGCGCGCGCGAAGAGAGCTTTCTTTGACGCGCGCGCGCGTGGCGTGGGGGAGCGGCGATGATGGAGCCCGTCGCCGACCCCGAGTGCGCGGCGCTCGCCGACGGCGCCATCACGATCGACTCCTATCTGCACGACGGCCAGGAGCGCTCGCTGGCCGACGACGTGCTCGACGGGCTCACCCGTCCGTTCAAGGAGCTCCCACCGAAGCACTTCTACGACGCGCGCGGGGCCGAGTTGTTCGACCGCATCTGCGAGCTGCCCGAGTACTACCAAACCCGCACCGAGCGCTCGATCCTGCGGGAGAGGGCCGGCGAGCTGGCCGCCATGACCGGCGCCGCCGAGCTGGTGGAGCTCGGGTCGGGCACCGCCGCCAAGACCAGGGTGCTGCTCGACGCGCTGCACGGCGCGGGCACGCTCGAGCGCTACATCCCGATGGACGTGACCGAGCGGATGGTGCACGACTGCGCGCGGGAGCTCACCGACGAGTACCCGGGGCTGCGCGTGCACGGGGTGATCGGCGACTTCGAGCGCCATCTCGACCGCGTGCCCGGGCCGGTCGGCCCGCGGATCGTGGTGTTCCTCGGCGGCACGATCGGCAACTTCCCGCCCGGCAGCCGCCGGCGCTTCCTGCGCGAGATCGCGCGCCTGCTCGGCCCCGAGGACCACCTGCTGATGGGCGCCGACCTCGTCAAGGACGCGGCGGTGCTCCAGGCCGCCTACGACGACGCACAGGGCGTGACGGCGGAGTTCAACCGCAACCTGCTGCTCGTGCTCAACCGCGAGCTGCGCGCCGACTTCGACCCCGAGGACTTCGACCACGTGGCGCTGTTCAACCACGAGCACGAGTGGATCGAGATGCGCCTGCGCGCGCGCCGCGAGCACACCGTCGTCGTGCGCGACCTCGACCTTTCGGTGCATTTCGAGCGGGGCGAGCAGATGCGCACCGAGATCAGCGCGAAGTTCACGCGCGAACGCATCGACGCGGACCTCTCGGCGGCCGGCCTCGGGCTCGTAAGCTGGCTGACCGACCCCGAGGAGCTGTTCGCCCTGACGCTCTCGCGGCCCGCCTCCGTATAGCTGCCCTGCACAACCGAGCGCATCACCCGTACTGAGCCGCTCAAAGCCGCAGGACGGCCGGCGGCCTTGCCCGATACGCTCCCGCACCATGCGGATCGAGGGAAGCGGGGCGATCGTCGTCGGAGGGGCGTCAGGCCTCGGCGAGGCCACGGCGCGGCGGCTGCACGAACGGGGCGCGATCGTCACGATCGCCGACGTGAACGCCGAGAAGGGCGCGGCGCTCGCCGCCGAGCTGGGCGTCGAGTTCGTCGCGTGCGACGTGCGCGAGGAGGCCCAGGTGCAGGCCGCCGTCGAGCGCGCCGCGAGCGCCGAGGGCGGGCTGCGCATCGCGGTCTGCTGTGCGGGCATCGGCTGGGCGCAGAAGGTGGCCGGCTCGAAGGGCCCGCACCCGCTGCTGCCGTTCGAGACCACCATCCAGATCAACCTGATCGGGACGTTCAACGTGCTGCGCCTCGCCGCCACCGCGATGATCGCGGCCGAGCCGCTAGAGGACGGCGAACGCGGCGTGTGCGTCAACACCGCCTCGATCGCGGCCTTCGACGGCCAGATCGGCCAGATCGCCTACTCGGCCTCCAAGGGCGGCGTGGTGGGTATGACGCTGCCCGCCGCGCGCGACCTCGCCCAGCAGGGCATCCGCGTGAACACGATCGCGCCCGGCCTGTTCGACACACCCTTGCTCGCCGCGCTCCCCGAGGAGGCCCGTAACAAGCTCGGCGCGGGTGTCCCCTTCCCGCAGCGCCTCGGCACGCCAGCCGAGTACGCGCAGCTGGCGTGTCACATCGTCGAGAACCGGATGCTCAACGGCGAGACGATCCGGCTCGACGGCGCCCTGCGCATGCCTCCCCGCTAACGCAAAACGCGGAGCGGGCGGCGACCCTTCCGACCCCGCGAGCTTGGGACCCGGCGCCGCCCTCCGCGTGTGCGCCGGCCCCCCTCACTCCACGGGTACGCAACCAGGCCGCCCCAAGGCGGCCCCATCCCCCTCCTACGACAGACGTTCCACCAGCATCGCCATGCCCATGCCGCCCGCCACGCACATCGACTCGATGCCGTAGGTCCCCTCGAGCGTCTGCAGGTCGTTGAGCAGCGTGGTCATGATGCGCGCGCCGGTCATCCCGAAGGGGTGGCCGAGGGCGATCGCGCCGCCGAACGGGTTGAGCTGCTCCTCGGTGATGCCGAGCTCTCCCATACACGGCACGATCTGAGCGGCGAACGCCTCGTTGATCTCAACCACGTCGATGTCTTTGATCGACATGCCGGTGTTCTCCAGGAGCGCTTTGATCGCGGGAATCGGACCGAGGCCCATCACCTCCGGGCGGATCGCCGCGACGGTCGAGGCGATGATCCGCGCCTTCGGCCTACATCCGAGCGCGGCGGCCTTCTCGTCGGACATCACGAGCACTGCGGCGGCGCCGTCGTTGAGCGGGCACGCGTTGCCCGCGGTCACAGACCCGCCCTCCTTGAACACGGGCGGCAGCGATGCGAGCTTCTCCATCGTCGTACCCGGACGCGGACCGTCGTCCTTGGTGAGCACCGTCTCGGGCACGTCGATCTCGTTGCCCTCCCTGTCGACGTCTTTGTGCGCGGGCACCGTGACCGGAACGATCTCCGCCGTCGAAGTGCCCCGACTCCTGTGACGGCGACGGCCCTCGTCTGGGAGATCAGCGCCCACTCGTCCTGGGCCTCGCGACTGACTTTGCGCTCCTCTGCCACGTTCTCCGCGGTCATGCCCATCGGGATGTAAACGTTGCAGAGCGAGCCCTCGGAGCCGTCGACGGCGTGGTTGAACTCGAACTGGCTCCCCCGCCCCACCCGGCTCACGGCCTCGACACCCGCGGCGAGGTAGGTGTCGCCCTCGCCCGCCTTGATCGCGTGGAAGGCCATCCGTATCGTCTGCAGCGAGGACGCGCAGAAGCGGTTGACCGTGCACCCCGGCACGCGGTGGTCGATGCCCGCCAGCAGCAGCGCGATGCGGCCGATGTTGTAGCCCGACTCGCCCTCCCCGTAGCCGCACCCCATCATCACGTCGCCGATCGAGGTCTGCTCCACCTGCGGATTGCGCTCCAGCAGGGCCTTCAGAGGGATCGCCGCAAGGTCGTCGGCGCGCACGGACTTGAGCGACCCCTTCACGGCGCGCCCGATGGGCGTGCGCACGGCGTCAACGATCACGGCTTCAGGCATCTGTTGCTTTCTCCTTGGTCGGGGGAGCGGGAGACTATAGATCGAGGCGCGAGACGCCCAGCTCGTCGAAGCCGACGTGGTGGGCGAGCTCGTGGCGCACCGTGCGTGTGACCTGTTCGCGCAGGAGGTCGGGGTCGTGGCCGAAGTCGCGCCTGAGCGTGTCCTTGAAGATCACGATCCGCTCGTGGGCGTTCCCGCGCGCGACCGTGTCCCCCTGGTAGAGCCCGTAGGCGCCGCGGGCGCGCCCACCGTCGGAGATGATCACCGCCACGTGGGTGAGCGCGTTGCGCAGCAGATCGGGCAGATCGTCGAGCGCGTCGCGCACGAGCTCTTCGAAGTCGGCGTCGTCGAGCGGGTCGAGCTCCATGAACTCCGCTTCTTCGGGCTCCACCGCCAGGCCTTCGCGGGCCAGCTCCTCGGAGTGGCGCACGAGCTCCTCGAACTCCACCTCCGACTCCGGGTCGCGCCAGCCGGCGAGGCGCACCGCCACGTATGCGACCACACCGGCGAGGGCCGCCACGACGATCGCCCCCAACAGGAGCTCCTCGACCGCCCTCACGATGCCGATCGTGCTGAGTCCCTGGCCCACCACGAGCACGACAAGGCCGAGTGAGAACGCGAGCAGCGCCGCCGCGGCGACGCGCCGAGTGTGGCCGAAGGCGCCTGGCGACCTCGACGCACGCATCCCGGCCCCTACCTGCGCACTCGTGAAGTCATGAGACGCACGCCCAACCCTGCGCGGCATGCGGGAGATACCGGCGAGCACATGCCTGCGCTACCTCAGCGTGCGGGCGATGACGACCCGCTGGATCTCGTTGGTGCCCTCGTAGATCTGGGTGATCTTCGCGTCTCGCATCATGCGCTCCACCGGATACTCCTTGACATAACCGTAGCCCCCCAACACCTGCACCGCCTCGACGGTCACCGCCATCGCGGTGTCCGAGCAGAACACCTTCGCCATCGAGGAGTACTTGGCGCGCTGGGGATGGCCCTGGTCGGCCATCGCGCACGCCTTGTAGAGCAGCTCGCGGGCGGCGGCCGTGCGGGTTTCCATGTCGGCGAGCTTGAACTGGATCCCCTGGAACTCGTTGATCGCCTTGCCGAACTGCCTGCGCTCGCGGGCGTACGCCACCGCGTAGTCGGTCGCCCCCTGGGCGATCCCCACGGCCTGCGCGGCGGCCCCCAGGCGCGTACGCTCGAGCGTGGCGAGCGCCACTCTCAGTCCCCTGCCGACCTCGCCGATCACGTTCTGGTGCGGCACCCTCACGTCCTCGAAGATCGGCTGGCCGGTGGGCGAGGCCCTGATGCCGAGCTTGTGCTCGAGCTTGCCCACGCTGAAGCCGGGGCGGTCGGCCTCCACCACGAACGCCGTGATTCGTTTGCTCTCGCGGTCGCTCACGGCGAAGGTCACATAGAAGTCCGCCACGCCGAGATTGGTGATCCAGTTCTTGGTGCCGTTGATGACCCACTCATCGCCATCCCTCACGGCGGTGGTCTGCATCCCGGCGGGGTCCGATCCCGCTTCGGGCTCTGAGAGCGCGAACGCGGGCGACCACTCGCCACTCGCGCACCTGGGCAACAGGCGCGCCTTCATCTCATCCGAGCCGAACAGCTGGATCGGCAGCGTTCCGAGCTCCTGCACCATCAGGATGAGCGCACACGCGGCGTCCACCTTGGCGATCTCCTCGACTCCCATGTTGAGCATCAGCGTCCCGGTGCCCGTGCCTCCGTACTCGGTCGGAAACGGCAGCCCGAGGATGTCCTGCTCGGCGAGCACCTTGCGGATGTCCCACGGGTATTCCGCCTGCTCGTCGATCTCCGCCGAGCGCGGCGCGATCTTCTCCTGGGCGATCTGCTTGATGGTGGCGCAGAAGTCCAGGTGCTCCTGCGGGATCGTGTACACGTCGGCGAGGGTCTCTTGCATGGTGCGCTGATCCTAGTGAGCCCGCTACGCTCATGCCTCATGAGCGCGCCCGTCGACTCCACGCAGACCGATATCGAGCCCGAGCAGCTCGCCGAGTGGATGAGCGAGAACTCCGATCTGCAGGTGGTGGACGTGCGCGAGGTCTACGAGCGCGAGGCGGGGCACATCTCGGGGACGCGACACATCCCGCTCGTGGAGCTCACAGCAAGGGCTCAGGAGATAGAGCGAGACCGCCCTGTCGTCTTCTACTGCCGTGTGGGCGCGCGCTCGGACATGGCGGCCCAGGCGTTCCGGGCGGCAGGCCTTCAGGCGCTGTCGATGAGCGGCGGGCTCGTGCGCTGGGTGAGTGAGAGCAGACCGCTCTCTCCCGAGAACGGCCACGTCGCCGACCACTGACCCCAGCCGACCACTGACCCCCCAGCCGACCGTCGAGCACCCGCGATCGCATCGTCAACGACCGACCACCGAGAGGAGACCCACATGGAGGCATCCGAATACCCCAACGTGACCGTCGGCGAGGGCTATGCCGTCGCCCCCGATCTCGACGCGCTGGGCGAGGGCTACGGCTTTCGCAAGCTGCGCAAGGGCCTGGGCGTGACCGCCTTCGGCGTCAACGTCATCGCGATGCCCGGCGGCTATGAGACGGGGAGCCACTATCACGACGAGCAGGAGGAGCTCTACTTCGTCCATCGCGGCGCCATCGAGATGGAGTTCGGCGACGGCACGACCCACAGGCTCGACGAGGGCGGCTCCGCGCGCGTGGACGCCTCGACGCTGCGCAAGGTTCGCAACGTCGGCGACGGCGACGCCATCTACCTGTGCGCGGGAGGCAAGGATGGCTATGTCGGCCGCGACGGTCGGCTCGCCGACGGGGGCAGCGCCGCCGGAGGGGGTCGGCGCGTGAGCGGCCCCCCGGGCGCCGCGTAGAGATATCCGGTTTAGGGTACCTCGCACGCGCACGTGCGAGGTACCTCGCTTTGCTTAATTAAAACGCCGCGTGCGAACGCCGCGTGCGCGCGCGTGGCGTGCCATTGCGGGCACCACCCGACGCTCAGCCGCGACCTTGACGCCGCGCCGCCCGCTCGACGATCGCCACAGCGTGGGCCGGGTCGTCCGCGACCTGCAGCAGCTCGAAGTCCCGCTCCGAGACCTTCCCCTCGGCGACCATCGTGGCGCGCAGCCAGTCGAGCAACCCGTTCCAGTAGTGGTTGCCCAGCAGGACGACGGGAAAGTGGAGGATCTTGCCCGTCTGGATCAAGGTGAGCGCCTCGAACAGCTCGTCCATCGTCCCGTACCCGCCCGGCAGGACGACGAACGCGCACGAGTAGCGCACGAACATGACCTTGCGCGTGAAGAAGTAGTGGAAGCGCAGGGCGATGTCCACGTACGGGTTGAAGCGCTGCTCGAACGGCAGCTCGATGTTGAGCCCCACCGAGACTGCCCCGGCCTCGCGCGCCCCCTGGTTGGCGGCCTGCATCATCCCCGGCCCCCCACCGGTGACGATCGCGAAGCCGGCCTCGCCGAGCATCCGCGCCACCTCGCGCGCCTGCTCGTATCCGGGCTCGTCGGGAAGCGTGCGCGCCGAGCCGAACAGCGCCACGCCACGGGCGATTCCCGACAGCGCGGCGAAGCCCTCGCCCATCTCCTTGCGCATCCGCTCCAGACGCTCGGAGTCGGAGTGGATGCTTTCGAGGACGCCATGCTCCGCCCCCAGCAGATCCTCGTCGGAGGTGCGCGGGACGCGCAGATCGGCCATCAGTAGAGCAGTTCCTTGACGTAACGCTGGTGCAGCCGCCCGAGCGAGGTCTTGTCGGGGTGGAAGCCGATCGCGTTGAACACGGTCCCCGTGACGGGAGCCCACGCCGCGATGAAGTAGACGCCGAGCACGAGCGCCGTGGTGCGCAGCCGGCGCGACTTCGACAGCGCCGCGAATGGCAGCACCCACAGCACGTACCACGGCAGCACCCAGCTGAGCGTCACGAGCAGCGCGACCGTCGCCCAGCCGGCCGCGCTCAGCGACTCTCGCCGGCGCCACGCGAGCACCGAGCAGGCCGCCACCGCCAGCAGGAGCACTCCACTGAGCACGAGTCGCAGGGTGTTGGTCTCGCCACCGTCGCCGAGCGCCAAGCCGAGCAGGTTGGGCATGCTCACCATCGTCACCACGCGACCCTGGGTGGCCAGATCGGGGAAGTGCGCGCCGAAGGCGATCACGCTGCACGCTCCCAGCACGACGGCGCCGCCGAGCATCCCGAGCACGACCGGCAGCAGATCGCGTCTGGAGCGCAACAGACCGGCGAGCACGATCGGGAGCAGGATGCCCGCCGAGGCCTTGATCGCTACGGCGGCCACAAGCGCGGCCCCCGCGCCCACCATCAGCGCCGCCCCGCCGCTCGAGCTGGCCTTCCCCCCATCAACCTCCGCCACCCCTCGCGCGCGCGCGCGAGGTGTCCCGAGGTGGACCTCCGCCGCCTCGGGGGCGCGCGAGATGTTCGCCTTGGCCGGTGGGGGCACGGTGCCAGGCGCGGAAGGCGAGGACGAAGCCTCGTCGTCGCTCGGCAGCGCGCCGGGCATGAGGCGCGCGCGCAGCAGCAGGTAGAAGCCGAGCACCACGAAGAACATCATCAGGAAGTCGTTGTGGTCGCCGCCGAGACCCCACACGAGCACGATCGGATTGAGCCCCACGAGCACGATCGCGGCGACCGGATCGCAACCGATCGGCGATCGATGGGATCCCCGATCGGCCAGCAGACGGGCCGACTTCCACACGAGCAGCACGGTTGCGAGGCTCGCCGCCATCAACAGCCCCTTCAGCGCCCAGAACGACGCCGCCACGCCCAGCGGCACGACCGCGAACGTCATGAGCGTGAACAGCGGCCCGTAGGGACTGAGGAGCTGATGCCAGTTGCTGAGCGCGAAGCTCGGGTCGTCGTGCGGCTCCAGTATCGGGGTGGTGGTGTACGGGTTGAGATGGTGAAAGATCTCCATCCGCCCGTAGTTGACGTAGTTGAAGATGTCGGTAAGCGCCAGCGGGGGCGCCAGGAACATGATCGCGTGAACCGCCACCACAGCCGCGATCGCCCAGCGCGCGCGCAGGCGGGGCACGTATTTCAGCCCCACCGCATAGCTCGCGTACATGACCACGATCGTCGCGGTGAAGAAGTACCTCAGACTCAGCGTGTCGCGTGTCAGCGACGGCCACAAGCCGCCGAGCGGCCCCGCCATCCAATGCGGGAAGAAGTGGAAGGTGGTGGTGGCCGAGAGGACGCTGGGGCGGTCCGCGGCCGCCACCACGAGCAGCATGGCGCACAGCAGGATCAGGATCAGGGCCCCCGCCCCGATCCTCTGCTCGGCGCGACCCCCCGCGCGCGTGTGCGTCCCCAGAACGTCATCGGAGCCCCGCAGGGCCCCGATGACGCGCTCGCTGCTGGTCAGTGAGCTCAGATGCTCAGAGCGTTGTGACGTTGACGGCCTTCGGGCCCTTGTCGCCCTGCTCGGCGTCGTAGGACACCTTCGTGCCCTCCTGGAGCGAGCGATAGCCTTCGCCGTTGATACCGGTGTGGTGGACGAACAAGTCCTTGTCGCCATCGTCGGGGGTGATGAAGCCGAACCCCTTGTCGTCGCTGAACCACTTCACTGTGCCGGTAGGCATGTGACTTCCTCCACGATATGTGCGTGCTGCTACGCGGAGGATGCTTCTAGAGCTTCGACCTGCGAGCGCTTGCACTGCTTTTCGCCGGTATTCTGACCGGCCAGACCGCACGACGGTAGCAGGTCGATACGCACATGTGTTAGCAAGTGGTATATGCCGAGCAGCCCGCACCACACCGCTCCGCAGGTCGCCCTCAGGTTGCGGCGCCTGCTCCCGCCCGGCGCGCCCGTGAGCGTGGAGCGACTCATGGGCGAGCTCGACCTGAGCGCCCGCGCCGAGGCGGGAGCAAGCTCGCGGCCCTATCTGGCGCTGAACATGATCTCGAGCGCCGACGGCCGCGCAACGCTCGGGGGCCGCTCGGGAGCGCTCGGCGGGCGCGCGGACTCGGAGATGCTTCACGCGTTGCGCACGACCGTGGACGCGGTGATGGCGGGCGCGGGAACCGTTCGCGCTGAGCGCTACTCACGGCTTGTTTGCGAGGAGCACGACCGCGATATCCGTCGCGCGCGTGGTCTCGCCGAGGAGCCGCTCATCTGCGTGGTGTCGGGCCGGCTCGCCCTCGGCGAGGAGATTCCGCTGCTCGCCGACCCCGATGCTCACGTGGCGATTATCACCGCGTCTGAGGCTAGCCTGCCGCAGGAGTGCCGCGCGCGGATCGAGTATGTGCGGGCGGCGAACGACGGGGTTCTTGACCTGCCCGCGGCGATGAGAGAGCTGCGTGGGCGCCTCGGCGTACGGACGGTGCTCTGCGAGGGCGGGCCCCATCTGAACTCCCATCTGCTCGCCGCGGGCCTCGTGGACGAGCTGTTTCTCACTCTCGCCCCGAAGCTCGCGGGTGGGGACGCGGCAAGCGAGGCGCTCAGGATCCTCGGCGGCCCCGAGCTGCAGCCCCCGGTGGCATTGGAGCTGCTCACCGCGAGCGAGCACGACTCCTACCTGTTCTTGCGCTACCGCGTGGTCCCGTCGTAGCCGTCATCGCCGAGACGGGTTTCCTTGGCGAGCACCGCCACGCTCAACACGACGCTGTTGGGCACCATGATGGAGCCCTCCTCGGTGGCGAACGTCGTATAGAGCAGCCCGAGCGAGCCGATCGTGCCCTCGATCTGACCGGCGATCTGCCCTCCCTGCAGGCGCACGGTGTCGCCCACGCGAAACGGTCGCGCGCTCAGCAGCACCGTGCCGGCGATCACGTTTCCGAGCGTCTGCTGCGCCGCGAGACCAACAATCACGGCGGTGAACGCGCCCCCGAGCGCGAGCGTGCGCGGGTTCACGCCCGCGATGCTCAGCGCCACGACGAGCGCCACCGCCACCGTGGCGAGCCTGATGACGAAGCCCACGGTGCCCGCCACGGCGGGGTCCATGCGCCTGAACAGCGCGGGGCCGAAGGCGCGGCCGAAGTCGCGCGCGATGGCCCAGCCGAGCATCAGCAGCGCCACGACCGTGACGAGGTCCACCGGCGTTCGGAGCCACGAGAGTTCCCCGTGGCCGTACTTGTCGAGCCCGAGCAGGGCGTAGCGGTTTTCGTAGAGCACCACCACGCCCACGAACAGCGGCACGAGCAGCAGCGCCTCCCAGCGCGCCTTGCGCACCGCGCCCGGGCTCACCTGGCGCAGCAGCCCGGCTTCGCGCCACGCGTGGCTGCGCGTCTCGAACATCCTCGGAGGGGTCTTTGGGCGTGAAGTCATCTCGCCAATCATCTACTCTTCTGCGGCGATGAGCGCCACCACGTTACGCAGGCTGGCGATCCCGGCGGTGATTCTCGGCATCGTGCTGGTGGTTGTCGCGATCGTCTACTTCACCACGCCAGAGCACTCGCTGCCCTCATTCTTCCCGGGTCACGCCTCGGCGGGGAGCGCGGAAGCGAACCACCATCACGCCAAGCACGGGATCGCGGCGTTGATCGTCGCGCTCGGCTGCTTCGCGTTCGCGTGGTTTCAGAGCGGGCCGAAGACTCAGCAGACCTAGCGTCGTCTACAAAGCGATCGTCAGCGTGGCGACGACGCCGAGCGTGATGCAGTAGACGCCGAACGGCGTGAGCGTGTTCGTCTGAAACCAGCGCAGCAGGAACTTCACCGCGAAGAACGTGGTGAGCGCCGCGCACAACCCTCCGACCAGCGCCTGGCCGCGCACGCCGTTGCCAGTGGAGCCGAGCAGTTCGGGCAGCTTCAGCAGGCCGGCGGCGAAGATGATGGGTGTCGCCAGCAGGAAGCTGTAGCGGGCCGCGTCCTCGTTTGAGAGCCCCACCAGCAGCCCGCCGCCCATCGAGAAGCCGGAACGCGAGATGCCGGGGATCAGCGCCGCGGCCTGCGACGTGCCCACCGCGATCGCCTGGGTCCATTTGAGCTTGGCGATGCGCACATCGGCGTCGCCGAGGTAGTCGCCGGGACGAGGAGGGCGCTTGCGCAGGCGCTCGAACAGCAGCAGAGCAAACCCGTTGACGATCAGGAAGGCGGCGGCGAACGACGCCGAGGCGAACAGCGAGCGCAGCGACTTCTCGAGCGTCAGCCCGATGATGCCGGCGGGGATCGTGCCCACAACGAGCAGCCACCCGAGGCGCGCGTCGACGTCGTCCTCGCGTATCTCGCGGATTCGCAGCGAGCGCAGGATGCCCGTGACGATCCGCACCCAGTCTTTGATGAAGAACGCGAGCAGCACCAGCGCCGTGGCGATGTGAGTGGCCACCAGGAACGTGAGGAAGTATTTGTCGTTCTGGTGGATGTTCCAGCCGAACAGGCTGGGCAGCACCACGCCGTGCCCGAGGCTCGAGATCGGAAACGGCTCGGCCACGCCCTGCACCAGGCCGAGGACGATCGCCTGAAAGTATGAGATCGGGTCGTGCATGCGCCGGAAGCTTATGGGGCACAGGCGACATGAGGCCACACCATCCAAATACGCTCCTGCACCGTGTCAGCGACCGAGCCTCACCAGGCCCCCTCGCTCGCGGAGATCGTGCGCGAGTGGGGGCGCATCGGTTGCATCGGCTTCGGCGGGCCGCCCGCGCACGTGACGCTGCTGCGCGAGCTGTGCGTGACGCGGCGGGAATGGCTCTCAGACGACCAGTTCGAGCGGGCGCTCGCGGCCGTGAACCTGCTGCCGGGTCCCGCATCGACGCAGCTTGCGATCTACTGCGCGTGGCGACTGCGCGGCAACCGCGGCGCGCTGGTGGGCGGGCTGTGTTTCGTGCTCCCCGGGCTCGTGGCGATCCTCGCGCTCTCCACGCTCTTCCTCGCGGGCTCGCCGCCCAGGTGGGTGCGAGGCGCGGGGATGGGCGCGGGCGCGGCCGTTCCGGCGGTGGCCGTGGCGGCCGGGTTGGGTGTCGCCAGGCCGATCCTCGCGCGCGCGCGGGGCAGGCTGCTGGGGCGTATCGTCGCGTACGCGCTGGCGGGCGGAGCGGCCGCGGCGGCAGTCGGGCCATATCTCGTGCTCGTGCTGCTCGCCTGCGGCGCGGTCGAGCTGGCGTGGCGCGGCGTGAGCCACGGTGAGATCGGTGTACACGCCTGGCCGCTGCTCACCTTGCGGCTGCTCATGCGCTCGCCGACCGGCGCGCATCCGGGCCGGCCGCGTACGAGCGTCTTGTACGCATCGCTGCTCGCGCGCGCAACGCTGCTGGCCGCCGACCCCGGCGGCACGGGAGCGCTCGCATGGACCGCATTCAAGGTCGGCGCGCTCGCATTCGGGGGCGGGTTCGTGATCGTCCCGTTGATGCAGGCCGATGCCGTCAACACCTACCACTGGATGAGCCATGCGCAGTTCCTCAATGCCGTGGCCCTCGGCCAGGTGACGCCCGGGCCGGTGACGCAGACGGTGGCCGCTGTCGGCTACTCGGCGGGGGGCCTCGCGGGCGGGCTGTTCGCCGCGCTCGTGGCGTTCGCGCCATCGTTCTCGTTCATCCTGATCGGCGCGGCGCGCTTCGAGCGGCTGCTCTCGAGCGAGCGCGTGCTCGCGTTCCTCGCGGGCGCGGCGCCCGCCGCGGCCGGGGCGATCGTGGGGTCGGCCGTGCCGCTGACCGGAGCAATCGGCGAGAGCTGGCAATACGCCGTACTCGGAGCGGCCGCGATCGCGCTGCTTGCGTTGAGGCGCGGGGTGGTCCCCACGCTGCTGGCCGCGGGGTTGGCGGGGACGGCGGCGGCGCTGCTGGGGGCGCCGCTTCCGTCGTAGCCGGGCTTCACACCTCTTTCACACGAAAGTCCCCGACTGGTCACAAAGTTGGGCATTTGCAGGAAGAACCTTTCGGCATACGCGAAAAGACCGAGAGGAAGAGAAATGAACGGTTCGACCGCACGGGTCGACACATATGGCTTGCCCGCCCGAGGCGGCACGCGGAGTTCGACCACACGGGTCGACATGCACTGCCACTCCACCGCCTCAGAGGTGTCCAAGCTCGGCGTGCAGCGCGCGCTCGGGCTGCCGGAGTGCGCGACGCCCCCCGAGGAGGTGTACGAGCTCGCGAAGCGCCGCGGGATGGACTTCGTGACGATCACCGACCACGACACGATCGACGGCGTGCTCGCGATCGCCGAGCGTCCCGACGTGTTCGTATCCGAGGAGCTCACCGCCCGCTTCCGCGGCGAGCAACAGGCGGTGCACGTGCTGTGCTACGGGATAACGGTTGAGGACCACGAGTGGCTGCAGGCAAACAGCGGCGACGTGGAGCTGTGCGCGATGTACCTCTACGACCGGGAGATCGCCTGCGCACTGGCGCACCCCTACTACGCGGTGGGGGCGCCGCTGACGGCGCGCCACCGCCGCAGGCTCGCCGATCTGTTCGAGATATGGGAGACCCGCAACGGCTCACGCGCCCGCGAGCTGAACCGGCCGGCGGCGGTGTACGTCGCGACGCTCGACGGCATAGGCATCGGCGGCAGCGACGATCACGCGGGGATTGACATCGGGCGCACGTGGACCGAGGCGCCCGCGGCGGCCACGCCGGAGGAGTTCCTCGCGCACATGCGCGCGGGCAGGGTGACCGCGAGGGGCAAGCAGGGCAGCGCCGCCAAGTGGGCTCACGCGGCGATCGCGCTCGCCGCGCGCTCGCTCGGAGGCGACGAGCAGGCAGACCGCTCCGCTCGCCCCCGACCCGCGGCGCGTGATGACGATGGCGCAGCGCGTGCTGCGCGAGGGCGACGCCCGCTACGGCGTCACCGGCGCGGACCTGAACCCGGCCGACGCTCGCTGCCTGTTGAGCGCGTGGCTGTCGGCGGTCGAGCTCGACCATCTCGACGAGCGCGGGCTGATCGCCTACATGCAGGAGGAGGGCTTCAGCCACTCCGACCTCTACCGGCGAGCGTGCCGCCTGCACGAGCGCAAGCTGCGTGCGGCGGTGGACGACGCGGTGCGTGCCGTGGCGGGCGAGGCCGACGTGAGCGCGGCGGCTGCCGGACTGTTCGAGAGCTGCATCGCCGCCATCCCATATGCCCCGGCCACCGCGTTCCTCGCCAAAGAGCAGGCCAAGCTCGACCTCAGGGGAGACGACGGCGAGCCTCCGCGTGTCGCGATCGTGGCCGACGGGATCGGCTCGACCCACGGGGTGACGCGCACGATCGAGGAGATCCGAAAGCGCGGCGTGGAGGGCTTCGAGATCGAGGTGGTGGCGACCGACCCGGACGTCGACCGCCGTCTCTCGGCGGTGGCGGAGCTCGACGTGCCCTTCTACCCCGGACTGCGAATCGGGGTGCCGAGCCTCTCGGCGGCGGTGCAGACGCTGACCGACGGCGCCTTCGACGCCATCCACGTCTGCTCGCCCGGCCCCGCGGGGATCGCGGGCGCGCTGCTCGCGCGCGCGCTCGGGCTGCCGTTGATCGGCAGCTACCACACCGAGCTCACCGCCTACGCTGAGCTGCGCTCGGGCAGCCGACGCGTGACCGACGCGATGGAGATGGCGGTGGGCGCCTTCTACGGCGCGTGCGACCTGGTGCTCTCCCCGAGCCCCGCCTCCGACGAGGCGCTGACTCGCATCGGCCTGAGCGCAGAGCGGATCGTGCGCTGGGATCGGGGGGTGGACACCTCGCGCTTCGATCCGGGGCTTCGCAGCGACGATTTGCGCCAGTGTTGGATGGGATTAGGGGCGTGCTCGACGGCTGCCCCCGGCCCTTTGCACGTGCCCAGCTCAACGCGGTCACACTCGTCGTGCTCGCCGGTTTACGTGCTCTACGCGGGGAGAATCACCAGGGAGAAGGGAGTTGACCTGATGGTCGACGCCTTCCTGGCCGCCCGCGAGCGCGACCAGAGCCTGCACCTGCTGCTGGCAGGCGACGGCCCGGAGCGCGAGCGGGTGGCCGAGCGCCTGGGCGAGCACGCCACGTTTCTCGGCTGGCTGCACGGCGACGAGCTGGCGCGCGCTTACGCGTCCGCCGACGTGTTCCTGTTTCCCAGCGCAGACCGACACGTTCGGCCAGGTGATCCTCGAGGCCCAGGCATCCGGGCTGCCGGTGGTGGCGGTCGCCGCGGGGGGACCGCTCGCGCTCGTCGAGGACCGGGTGAGCGGGCTGCTGTGCGAGGCCGACCCCGGCCGGCTGGCGGATGCGCTCATCGAGCTGACGAGCTCACCGCTGCTGCGTGAGCGTCTCACACGGGCCGCCCTGAGCGCCGTGCGCGAGCGCACCTGGGAGCGTGCGATGGAGCGCCTCGGCGACGGCTACCGGCAGGCGCTGGACGCGGCCGCGCGACCCTCGCCGCGCACGGAACGGTTGGTCGCGTGAGCACCGCGCAGCGCACGATCGCCGTCGCTCTCCACGACATCGAGCCGGCGACGTTCGAGCGCTGCGCGCTGATACGCGACTGGTTGGACGACCACGGCGTCGGACGGGTCACGCTGCTCGTGATCCCCGCGCGCGACCTGCACCCGCTCGCGGAGCGCTCGCCGGAGATGGTGAGCTGGCTGATCGAGCGCGCGCGCACGGGCGACGCGATCGCCCAGCACGGCTTCCAGCATCTGCGCACGCGCGGGCGGGCGGGCGGGCCCTATCAATCGCTGCGCAGCCTCGGCGCCGACCGCGAGTCCGAGTTCGTCGGGCTCGACGCGCACGAGACGCGCCGCGCGGTGGACGCCGGAAGGCGCGTGCTGAAGCTCGCCGGGATCGAGCCGCGCGGCTTCGTGGCGCCCGGCTACGCCTACACGCCGGCCCTGCGACGCACGCTCGGCGAGCGCTTCCACTGGTGGGCGGCGCTGCTCGGCCTGCACCGTGCCCACGAGCGCCGCGACTTGCTCGGGCCGCCGATCGCCCTGTCGAGCTCGGGCAGGCTGCGGCACGCGCTCTCCCCCGCCCTGCTGCGTGCCGGCGCGCTCGCCTCCGGGGCGACGTTGCGCCTGGACCTGCACCCCTCCGACCTCGACCATCCGAGCCACATGCTCGCGCTGGAGTACGTCCTCAAGCGCTCGGCCTCCCGCCGCGAGGCGGTCACCTACGACGAGCTGGCGTCACGGCCCGATCCCGAGCGGATCGCTCGAATCGCGGTCGAGCGAGCCACAATGGGTGGCTGACTTTTCAGGTCTGCCAGGCCGCGAGCAGATCGGCAGCGTCGAGCACCAGATCGGCACGCACGCCTCGTTGGGCGCCACGTGGGGCGATGGCAAGGAGGCCTGCTGCGCCGGCTTGCGGGACGATGGACCGGGCGCTCGCCAGCTCGGCCACCTCACGCGCGCTAAAGAGGGACCGCTCGCGCCACTTGACGGAGCCGAGAGCCGCAGGAGCGCCGGCTCGGCTCAGCCCGACGAGGTCATACTCGTGGGCGCCGGTCCTATCCCACCAGCCTGCCACAGACTCAATCGAGGCAAACGGCTCCGGCAGGCTCGGTGCGAGGCGGAGCACCGCCTCGCGAACAAGTGGCTCGATCGCCTTGCCGCGCCATGTCGACCATGACTCGTGGAACGCCTTCGTCGCGAGGTCGCAGCGCCCGACCTCGATGTTGCGCAGATGCGGCTCGATGAACCGGAACCAGAAGCGCAGATAGGAGTCCGCGATCCGGTAGCGCTTCAGGCGTCCGCTCCTGCTCCCGGCGGGAAGATCGATCGCGACGATCCGCTTTGTCGCCACCAGCGTGTCGCTCGCTCTGCTGACCGCCGTCTCGGCGGCGCTCCCCCCGCCCAGCGTCGAGGCGATGCGAGAGAAGCTCACCACGCCGATCTCGTCCGACCCGATCGCCCCGAGGACCGCCCGGGCCCCCGCGTGGTCGGAAAGCTCGCCGGCGAGGTTGATCTGGGCTACGTCCGCCAGCAAGCCGTGCGCACGAGTGAGAGCATCCTCCACGAGCTTGGTTACTGAGTGAAACCGCCCGGCGTGGGCGACGAGCTCGGGAAACCCGCCGGTGACGAGCCGCACGTCAAACGCCTCCACGGCCTTTGTCGAGCGTCCCAGTGCGCTTGCGGTCTCGGCGGGGTTGAACGGCTCGACGACGAGATTGGCGTCGAGCCGGCCGAACAGCGGCCGGTCGTGCTCGAACAGCCGTTGCATCATCGCCTCGTCCGATCCGACCAGCACGACCAGCACGGGATGACGGCGCAGCTCCCCGTCCCAGAGCGACTGGAGCAGACCGTCGAGGCCGCGGTTGGTCTCCTCGGCCCACGGGAACTCGTCGATGACGAGGATCGCCGGACGCTCGTCCAGCGCGAGCCGCAGTCGCGAGAGAAGGTCGTACCAGTCGGCCGGCGTCACCGCCGTGACCGCGTCGAGGGCGGGGAGCGGGCGCGTCGCCGAGCGCAGCGTCTCCACCGCGCGGCGCATCTGCACCTCGACCGGAGCGCCCTTCATGCCTGCGATCACGCCGTAGGGAGCGTCGCTTTGCGCGGCGAAGCGCTCGAGCAGCCGCGACTTCCCAACCTGTCGCCGTCCCCGCACGGCAACGAGGCGTCCCGAACCGGACGCGCCGACTCGCCGGAGCTCCTCGGCGAGGGCCGCAAGCTCCTGCCTGCGTCCATAGAAGGGCATAACAGTCATTGGTGCACCATACGTTATCGCAACTTACTGAGGTGCAAGCTGACTCAAAGGCGTGGGCCGATGGGGGCGGGGCCTCCATGCCCCGCCGCCGAGCGATGCTCAGGTTCTGGCGCGTGTGCCGGGACGGTGAGAGCCTCGATACCGCACTGGTACCCTGCGTGTATGCGTGCGCTGGTTCTGGACCCTCCCACCGCCGGCCTGGATGAGCTGCTCGAGCGCCGGCGTCGCTCCGGGCTCGACCGGCTCGACGAGATATGGGAGGGTGTGTTGCACATGGTTCCCGCTCCCTCCGGCGCACACAGCTTGGTCGAATGGCAGCTTGCTCAGCTGCTCCGGCCGCTCGCGCAAGAGGCCGGCCTGTATGCGGGTGGTCAGTTCAATCTGGGGGACGGCGAAGAGAACTTCCGTGTGCCCGACGGTGGATTGCACCGCGCTCCCCCCAGCGGCACCTGGCATCGGACGGCCGCGCTCGTCGTGGAGATCGTCTCGCCCGGCGACGAGAGCTGGGAGAAGCTTCCCTTCTATGCCGCCCACAGTGTCGATGAGGTGCTGATCGTCGACCCGCGCGAGCGCTCGGTCAGCTGGCTCGGGCTAACGGGCGGCGAGTACCGCCCGATCGAGCGCAGCGGCCTGATCGAGCTGGGCCCCCGGGAGCTGACCGACCGGTTGGACTGGCCGGCGACCGACTGAGCGACGCTTCGGCCTGGTTGCGGGCGGCGATGCCGCGCGCGGCGCTTCGCGCGGGGGTTGAGCCCGGCTTCCCGAGCTCTCGTCGCCTGTCGAACGCCTCGCACGGGTGATCCGCCCGAGCTACATGCTGCCCCTGAGCTTCACGTAGCGCGCGGGCCTCGAGGCGAGCCTCATCGAGAGCATCGACGAGCCACCCCTCTGCGTCCAATCCTCCGCAATCGACTCAGACATGGCGGGTGGCTGCCGATAGAGCTCGCATGTTCTCCTCCCGTGCCCTCGTCTCCACCATCGCAATCGCCCTTCTTTGCCTGCTTCCCCTGCCGGTCAGCGCCCTCGCTCACAGCACCAGAAGGCCCCACCGCGGCCACGTCGCTGTGTGCAGACACACTCGCCACCATCGCAAGCACAAGCACCGCAGGGCGCGCTGTGCCCGCACGTCCAACAAGCGCGCCACGCCAAAGACCCCGACGACGATCTCGGTCCTGGCCGCCGCCTCACACGATGAACCATCCGCGTCGAGCACCCCCGCCAAGACCGTGAGCAGGCACCCGGAAGTCAACCTTCAGCAGCTGCTTGAAGCACCCTGCCAGAACACGCAGCTGACACCGGAAGCGTCGAACCTCGGGCTGGTCCGCGAATCGACGCTGTGCCTGATCAATCAAGAGCGCGCCCGCCACGGCGAGCAGCCGCTGCAGTCCAACTCAGACCTCGAAGGGGCCGCCGAAGCGCACAGCAGGGAAATGGTGAACGCCGACTACTTCGCCCACGAAGAGCCGAGCGGCGTCACGCCCGCCGAACGCATCAGGTCAAGCGGCTACATACCCAGCCCGGACGACGGCTGGTCGATCGGCGAGAACATCGCCTGGGCGACGGAATACCTGGCCACCCCGGCGAACATCGTCGAAGCGTGGATCGCGTCGCCTGAGCACCTCGCGAACATCCTCGAGAGCAACTACCAGGACACCGGCATAGGCGTTGACCCGCAGGCGCCGCCGACGCTCGCCGACGGCCAGCCCGGCGCGACCTACACCGAGGACTTCGGTGTCGTCGAAGAAAGCTGATAGCACCTACCGCAGCCCGATCGTGCGCGTGACCGTCCCGAGCCCGTGGCCGCCCTGCGACAGCGTCACCGTGACCGTGTAGCGCCCGCGCGGCAGCGAGCCCAGCAGTTCGGTCAGCGGCACGTTGACGGTCGCTCCCGGGACGATCGTCTTGGCGCGGGCGTTGGCGCTCGGCGTGCCCGTGACTTCGACGGCGCCGTACTGTGAGCCGCCGGGAGGAGTGCGCGTCAGCGAGACGCCGACCGTGCGCGAGGAGCCGGCGCCCAGCGTGAAGGATTTTTGGGGCGCGTCCGCGCAGCCGGTGGCGAGAGCGAGAGGCGATGGGGGGGGCGTCCCTGCCCCGCCTCACAGCGTCGAGCGGGGAACCCATATGAAATGCACGGGACTACAGCGATCCTGGCGCTGCGATCCAGCGACTCTCGAAAGCGAGCACTTTGCTGAGCACGTCGAAGTGGCCGTCGTAGTGCAGGACGCCCATGTTCTTGTGCGCGGCCGTCGCGGCGATCAGCGCGTCCTGGAACGGAATGCGGTGGTTGGCTTTCGCCGAGAGGTCGTGCAACGCGCGCCTGGTATCACGGACGATCCCCTGCGTCAGCGGCGCCTGTCGCAGAGCGTCCAGATAGGTTTCGAGGTTCTCGAAGTGAGCCTGGTTGCGAGCGGTGTACAGAACCTCGAAAGCGACGATCGTCGAGACGGCCAGCTGGTTGCGCTCAAGCGCAGCGTCCTAGTCGGGGGCGATCAACGGATGGTCGGTGTACTCCCAGATCGACGTGTCGAACAGGTAGATCCGGTCGGCCGGCAGGCTCACGGATCGACGAGACGCTTGCCCCAAGCGTCGTCACGCAGAGTGGCCGACACCTCAGGGCTCAGCCCCTTGGGTTTCGAGGTCAGCTCGCGGAACGCCTCGATCGCTTCCCGGCGAGCCTTGCCCCTGATCGGCGCGATGCCGTTCGAGACAGAGCGGCCCTCAGCCCGCGACGCGGGCTTGGCATTGGTCGTGCGCTGCTTCGTGGTGGCCATAACCCCAGCGTACCACGGCCCCCGGAGACCCGATGGCCCTCGTCACCTCCCGGTCCGCCTCGGCGTCCGCCGCCCGTCGCGCGCCTACCGCAGGTTAACCGTCCGCCTGACCGTTCCGAGCGAGTGGCCGCCCTGCGACAGGGCCACCGAGACCGTGTAGCGGCCCCGTGGGAGCGAGCCGAGCAGTTCGGCGAGCGGCACGTTCACCGTCGCCCCGGGGACGATCGTCTTGGCGCGGGCGCCTGAGCTCAGCGAGCGCCCCGAGCCGCTGATCCGCACCCTGCCGCCGATCGGGACGATCGTGTTGCCGGTGTTCTGCACCGCCAGCAGCAACGTGCCGTGCTTGGCGCTGCCCTGCTCGATCAGGCCGCCCGCGCTGCGCGCGGAAGGACTGCGCGCCCCGCGGCGCGTCCAGGCGCAGGCTCGAGACCAGCCGGTAGGCGATCTTGATGCCGTTGCCGGCGCGACCGCTCGGCGTGCCCGTGACTTCGATCGCGCCGTACTGCGAGCGGCCGGGAGGAGTGCGCGTCAGCGACACGCCGACCGCCTGCGAGGAGCCGGCGCCCAGCGTGAAGGAGCTCGCGCTGAGGCGCACCTCGGACAGCGTGGCGCGGCGGTTGGGCGACACTTCGCCGCTGCGCGACTGCAGCCACGGTCGCAGGGCGACCCTCACCGCCATCGACGTGCGGGTGGTGTTCGAGATCTTGATCGAGCCGACGCCGCCGCGGTTCGCGACGTGCTCGAAGATGCCGGGCGAGATCGACAGGCCGCCTCCACTACCGAATGCGAGACTCACCCCCGCGACGCCCGCGGCGGCGGTTGCGAGCAGCCCGACCGTGGTGGCGAGCGTCGATCGCCTGATGCTGTGAAGTCTCATGATCGCTGATTCCTCTCTCATTGTTGGGGGGTGTCTGTGTCGATGGTCTTCGCCGCGCCGCGCGCGTCACGGTCCCCCGGCGGTGACTGTCACCAGCAGGAGCTTGTGGTAGCCGCCGATGGGCGGCTTGTGGGCGCCGCGCACGGTCTGGCGCAGCCGGATCGTGGCTGCTTCCAGCGAGAGCGGTTCGCTCCACTGCTCAAGCACCGGGTCCACGCTCGCGTCGAGCGAGCGGAAGCCGCCGCGAGAAGCCGCGGCCCGCAGCGCGGTCGCGAGGATCGAGGTCCCCCGCACCAGGCGCCCGCGGCGCGCGCCGGAGATCACTTCGCCGTCGGCGGTGCTCAACCGCGTCGGCGCGTCGGTGGCGGTCACTTCCACGGGGATCGTCGCGTCGTACACGCTCCGCCCGTGGCCAGCGCGCACGCGCGTGAAGGGGGTCGGTTCGCCCAGCGAGAGGGCGAGCGTGCTTTCCACCGTGCCGCCGACGGTTGGGGGTTCTTCGGCGTGCGCGAGCGCTGCGCTCGCGAGCGCCACACACAACACCGGCACGGCGACGAGCGACGCCCGGCGAGCTCGGGCGGGGGAGATCATCGCCGCGTCTTCCTCTTCGGATGCGTGCGTGCGATCTCGATCGGGATCTTCACCTGCACGAGCTCACCGTTGATTGGACCGTAGCGGAAGACGATCGTGCGTGAGCTGGTATAGCCGTAGCCCAGGATCGCTCTGAGATTGCCTCTGTGCACGGTCATCGTGCCTCGGCCCGATTTGAAGGTGCGCCGCCCGATCTTGTAGAGCACGTGCACGACGGTCCCCGTCGGCGCGGACACGCGACGACCGTTCAGCAGGCACGTGAGCCGTCCCCTGTAGACGTAGAAGCGGCGGGCCAGCAGCACCGGCACGCGGCGCTTGTTGACCTTCGCGTAGCGCAGCGGCTTTGAGGTGAGCTTCATCGAGAGCTTCGGCGAGAGACACGCGGAGGCCGAGGTGGACGCTCCGGTCGAACTGGACCCGAGCACGCCGCCGGCCGGTTCGCTGGGGGGGCCCTGGCTGCCGATCCCGATCGTGACGGTGTTCGGTCCGGACTGCGGGGGGCTCTGCACTTCGATCGTCTGATCGACGAGCGTCGTGGTGTTGCCGGCGGCGTCGGTGACGCTCACGCGCAACTCGTGCGAGCCTTCGCCGCCGACGCCGATCGAGAGCGGCACGTTGGAGACGCTTTCCGGGCAGTCGCCGCCGAGGGAAGCTTTCACCGCGCCGCTGCCGGAGGCGGGAGGCGGGCACAGCGAGACAGTCGCGTTGTTGCCGCCGATCGCGGCTTCGGCGCGCGCCAGTCCGGAGCTGGGGTCGGAAGCGTCGATCGTCAGGTCCAGTGTGGAGCCCACTTCCACGGGGTTGCGCACCCCGCCCACGGCGCCGGTGGCCGGCCCTCTGTCGCTCACGCCGAGCGTGGCCGATGCGAGCTTTACTGGCACCGTCGCCTGCGCCCGGGGCGCAACGAGCACCGCCGCCGCGATCACTGCGATCGCGGCGGCGGTGGTGTTTGGCAGGTGTGCCATCGCACACCCAGTTTACATCATTTTACGTCAACGCAATACAGCTACTACGGTTCTTTGTTTGCCAGGGTTATCGTGATTGTCTTGTGGTACAGGCCCGTGTTCAGCCTCTCATGTGCTCCGATGTGCTGGCTGAACGTCAGCGTCACCGCATCGTTGCTGATCGGTGCGAGGAATTCGCGCAGCGTCACGATGCTGGTCAGAGGCGCCAGCGCCGATTCGGGTCCAGCCACTTCTTCTGCGTCCGCCGCCTTTACCTCGAGCGGATTCGGTTCCGGATTTTCGTCCAACGCGAATTCCTTGCTCGTTCCCGTGTGGACGAGGTACCCTTTGTGTGTTGTTCCCGCGTCTTCCGCGGTCAGCGTGCTCTTCGCCTCCGTGCTCGTCGCCGTCACACCACACGTGCCTGTGTAGGTCCTTGCCTCAGCGGGTATGAAATGACCCAGGTTCACTTCCGTGCAGTACGACGTCAGGGTCTGCGTGTACGGCACTTCGCCGTGCACGTTCACCGGGAACGAGTGCACCATTACCACTGCTGCGGTCACCGCCGAATATGCTGTCGTCGACCCGGACGTGTTATGCGCCGTCACCGCGACGCGCACGTACTTTCCTTCGTCGAGGGCGGTCAGCGTGTATTCTGGTCCGCCTTCGATCGACGTGCAATGTGCGTTCGGTCCGGGGGCCGCTGCTTCGGTGCAGTCTTCCCACTGGTAGCTCAACGACCCTTCGGCGCCGTGCCATTTGTCTTCGGTGATGTTCAGCGTTTCGCCCACGTGAGGCATACCGCCGATTGTCAGTCCTTCGATCACCGGCACCGAGCTGAAGGTGGCCGAGACTGTCTCGGCCGCGGTCATCGGATTGAACGAGCATGATGGTCCGGTGCCCGAGCTCAAGCAGGCCCCGCCCCACAGTACGGAATAGCCGGTTGCCGGCATCGACGTCAATGTGACGGCTACTTCTTCGAATTCGGCTTCGCATGCCGTGTGACCCTGCCCGCATTCGATGCCCGCGGGCGTGGAGGTCACGGTGCCTGCGCCGGTGAGCCGTCACGGTGAGGGTGTGCTTTGGAGTGGTCACCTTCACGTTGAACGAGTTGGTGGCTTTGTTTTCATGGCCGTCGACTGCGGTGCAGTTCACCGTCGTCGTGCCGTTTGCGAACGTCGCGCCCGATGCGGGCACGCAGCTCAAGGACTTGACCAGCGCGTCGGGGTCGGTCGCTTCGACGCTGTAGGTGACCACCGATCCCGTGCTGCCTTTGCTGGGAGTGACTATTTCCGCGGGCACTATGATGGTGGGCGGCGTCGGGCTGTACTCGTCGGCGCCGATGTCGCATGCCGTGCTGGTGACATCGGGACGCGGATAGCCGCGCTGATCGGTCGCCGGACACTTAGCCGTGTCACCGGCATCGATCGTCGGGCTACCGGCCTTCTCCGAGTAGAGCGTCGTGGAGCCGCCGTCGTTGCTCAACGACGTCTGCAGCAGCGGCGTCTTGTTCTGGAACGCCGCTTCGCCACCGCAACTGGCATCGGAGGCAAGGCTGTGATCGTTCGTGATCGTGTTGTTGCTGCACTGCGGGGTGGCCGTCGGGCCGTTGAGAGCGACGATCGTGTTCGTCAGGCTCAGCGTTCCCGCGTTGCCCCCGATGCCGCCGGAGGCGTTGTGCACGACCGTCACGTTCACAAAGCTCGCCGTGCCTTCGTTGCCAAGACCGAATGCGTGGCCGTCGGAGAGCGTCGAGTTGGTGAGATTGGCGGTCGCGCCACTCGCAACCTGGATCTGGGTACCGATGTTGCCGGAGATCGTCGCGTTTTCGACGTTCAGAGTCCCGGCGTCTTCGATCCCAGCGTTCGCTCCTTCGCCGCCGCCCGTGACAACGACGTGCTTGAGCGTGGCCGTCACGCCCGTCTTGACGATGATCAGTTCCTTTTCTGAGATCCCTGGCAACTTCTGTGACGGCGGCGCCGCTGAGCGTGACGCCAGGCGTGGCTTCACCGGTTTCGCCCGCCGGCCCCGCCACCGTCTGCGTGCCGTGCGTGTTGGTGAAGATCAACGTCTTGGTCGGCAGATAGGTGCCAGCCGTGAGTTCGATCGTGTTCGCTTCGGTGTTCCCGTTGGCCGTGGCGACCGCTGTTTCGAGTTCCGTGGTGTTGTGAACGACAATGGTCGCGGCGTTCGCGCCGGCGACCAGCATCAGGAACGATGCCGTCGCGGCCAACGCGAGCGCCACCGAACACGTTCGGCGACGCTTCAAGACTCGGTGCATCAGGTGCATCATTATGTCCTCCAGTCCAGTGGGGCACAGTATTGATGGTGTGAGGTGGACGCGATGGCGCGCTTCGCGCGCCCACCTCGACCACCCGGCACGTCGCTTCCTATCAGGCCGATTAAGCCCAAGGCAAGCCCATTCACCGCATCGTCACGATTGTTCACCGCGTCGTCACGACTCTCGGCGTCACATTTCGTTCACTTCATTACAGCGCCGTCACGAGCCGTTCACTTTGCGGTCACATGCGCGTTCACGGATTGTTCACGTCTGAGGTCGGTCGATGCCGGAGAATGCCGGACCTCGGCGTGAAGGTCGCTGCCATGCGCACCGCCACACCGGTAGCTATGACGACTCCGCGCACAAAGACCTCTACGACGAGCGCCACAGCCACGGCCTCCGCCTTCAGGAGGTCGCGCTTTGCCGGGCTGCGCCGCGGCGCCGCGGTCGTGTGGGCGCTGCTCACGGAGAGCCCGCTGCTGTCCGGCCTGGCGGCGACGGCGGTCCTGCTGCTGGTCCTCTTCTTCCTCGGCCTGTCGATCATCGCGCCGCACTCGACCGGGCAGCAGACCACGCTCACCGACGCCACCGAACTGATCTCCGGCGGACACGCGACGCAGGTGACGCTCCTCGACCAGGACGCGCGGCTGGAACTGCGCACAGACAATGGCCGGGCGCTATGGGCGAGCTACCCGCATTCGGACTCCTACACGGGCACGCTGATCGCTCTGCTTCAGCGCAAGCACGTGCCGACGTCCGTCAACGCGCAGTCGGGCAAGGCGACCCTGCACGCGACCGTCCAGTTCCTGCTGCCGATCCTGATCCTCGTCACGCTGTTCGCCTTCTTCATGACGCTCGTGCGAGAGCAGGGAGCGGCCTTCGCGGCGTTCTCGAAGTGGACGGGGAGCGGGCAGAAGGCCGGCGAGGGCCGGACGACGTTCGCCGATGTGGCCGGCGCCCCCGAGGCGCTGATCGAGCTGGGCGAGGTCTGCGACTACCTCGAGAACCCGGCACGCTACGCGCACCTCGGCGCCAAGGCGCCCAAGGGAGTGATACTCACCGGGCCCCCGGGCACGGGAAAGACGCTGCTCGCACGGGCCGTCGCCGGCGAGGCGCAGGCCGACTTCTTCTCCCTGTCGGGCTCGGAGTTCGTCGAGTCGCTCGTCGGTGTGGGCGCAGCGCGCGTGCGCGACCTCTTCCGTCAGGCGCGCGAAGCGGCGCCGGCCATCATCTTCATCGACGAGCTCGACGCCGTCGGCCGCCAGCGCGGCGCCGGCATGGGACAGGGCAACGACGAGCGCGAGCAGACGCTCAACCAGATTCTCGTCGAGATGGACGGCTTCGGGGCGGAGTCCGGCGTCGTGATCATAGCCGCGACCAACCGGCCGGACATCCTCGACAACGCGCTGCTGCGGCCGGGCCGCTTCGACCGGCAGGTCGTCGTCGACGTCCCGGACGTACACGGGCGCGCTGAGATCCTGGGACTGTACGCGAGCCGGAGTCCGATCTCGCCCCACGCCGACCTGATGCGCATCGCCCAGCAGACGCCGGGCTTCACGGGCGCCGACCTCGCGAACATCATCAACGAGGCCGCGCTGCTCACCGTGCGCGCCGACAAGCAGCTGATCGAGCAGGAAGAGCTCGAGGAGGCGATCGACCGGGTTCTGTCCGGGCCCGCACGCAAGAGCCACGTGCTCTCGCGGGACGAGGTCTGGCGAATCGCCGTGCACGAGTCCGGACATGCGATCGTCGCCCGCGCGATCGGCAACTCGGCGGCGCTGCAGAAGCTCTCGGTCGTGGCGCGCGCCCGCGGGCGCGGCGGCGCGACCGTCTACTCGAGCGAAGACAAGCTGATGCTGACGCACCTCGACCTGACGAAGAACCTGGTCACGACCATGGCCGGCGTGGCAGCCGAGGACTACGTCTTCGGCATGCTCTCCACCGGAGGGGAGAACGATCTCGACGAAGCGACGAAGACCGCCCATGCGATGGTCTCGGTCTGGGGCATGAGCGAGGCGATCGGACCCGTGACGGTCGGCGAGAAGCCCGGCGAGATCTTCATCGCCCGCGAACTCGCGAACACAGCGAACGTGGCCGCGGCGACGCACGAACTGGTGGACAGCGGAGACGCGGCGGCTGGCCCACGAGGCGGAGGACACCGCCAGGCAGATCATCGAGATGAACAGGAGATCCTGGAGGAGCTTGCCAACACTCTGATCGACGCCGAGACGTTGAGCGGACCGGCGCTCGACGCGTTCCTCGAGGCTGTGTTCCCGTGGCAACAGCCGCTGGTGAAGGGCGTCAACGGCCACGTGCCACCGGTGGTCCTTCGAGAGGCCGTCCGCGTCGGCGACGTCGACGGTCCGTCCATGGGCGACGACGCCGACTGATCGTGAACCGCCCCGCCTGCCACACGACCGGCCGGGCAGTCCTCGCCATCGCGGGAGCCGCGGTCGCCCTCGCCGGCGGGGGATGTGGCGGCGGAGTGTCCGGCGCGTCAAAGCAGGCGGCCGCCTCCAAGACAGAGGCGCCTGCCCCGACCAACAAACTGCTCGCGACAGTCAGCGCCACGGGCCAGGTGACTATGACCGACTCAGGCGGTCGCATCGTCACCCGCCTGCGCAGTGGCTGGTACAGCATCTTCGTCACGGTCAACGCCGCGGGAGCGGACTTCCACCTCACCGGTCCGAGCGTGGACTCAGCCACCAAAGCTAAGGTTCCGGGCGTGGCCCTGTGGGGAATCCATCTCCTCAAGGGCGCCTACCGCTACATGAACGATCGCGACGCGCGCGCCACGACGCGCGTGCTGTCCGTCTACTGATCGGGACGGCGCGGCGCGATTCGCGCGGCGCGGCTCATCTCCTCGCCATCTCAGGGCGTGGTGGCGAGGACCTGTTCGAAGTGGCCCGCGACGTCCTTTTCCACAGCCACAGGACCTATCGGGCTGTGATCCGTGCCCGGCCGATAGCGGCGTTCGGCGAGCGCAACCCCTTCAAGGGCGAGGCCCCGGGAGAGCGCCTGCTCGACGGCGCTCGGCTCGGCCGAGCGCGCTTGGCGCACGGCGGCCTCGAGCACCCGGATCGTTTCGAACCCGAGGCCGGGAAAGCTGCCAACCGGTTCGTTGCCGAACCGCTTCTTATAGCTGACGAGGAAGTGGTGTCCCGCCGGGCTTTCACGCGGGAAGCCATATGAGGGAAAGACCGCGTCTTCGAGCGCGCCACGGTTGCTTGTGACGGTAAGCTGCGTATCCATCGCCGAGGCGCCGACCACACTCTGAGGTATGCCCTGCGCCTTCAGGCCGGCTGCCATCTCGTTCACCAATGGCGGCGGAAGCGCGGTGAAGATGATCGACGGTCGCGGGCTGGCGGCTTCGATGGTGTGCGCCAAACCCGAGAAGTCGCTCGTTGTCATGGCAACCGAAGCGCTGCCCACAATCCGTATGCCCTTGCGCTGCGCGGCAGCGCGGAAGTAGCCCGTCATCAGTTGGACATAATGGCTGCCCGGGGCGCTGACGATGAAGACGCTTCCGTAACCGATCGTGCGCATGAAGCTCGTCAGCCCGGCCATTTCTTCGCTCGTGGACATCCCGATCGGCCAGTACGTCGGGTAGCGTCGCCCTGCCGCGGGGTCAGGGTTGCAAGGCGCGAGCATGAGCGTCCCGTACCGGGCCGCCCCCGCGGCGAGGCCCAGCTGCGAGTCCGTGTCGCACGGCAGGATCAGGACGGCGGCGGCCTCGGAGCGCAGCCGGCCCTCCACCGCGGCGGGAGACAGGCCGTCCAAGTTCTGAGGCACCAGCTTGATGCGAATATGCCGGGCGAGCCCGCCCATGGCGTTGAGCTCGTCGACCGCGACCGTGGCTCCCTGTGCGATCGAGGCGTTCTGCTCCGCGAACAAACCGGATGACGGCTGGTCGATCGCCACAACCATCACTCCGTGCCGCAGCGAGCGCGTCACGGCTGCATCGCCTGTTGGCGAGGGGACGACGTGGACTGGCGATTGGTTACCCGAGCTCAGCGGCGCCGAGCCGTGCGACCCGCGCCCGCCCCCTGCCAGGACCACGATCAACACCACAGCGCCGGCGGCCAGAGCCGCGACCAGCGCCAAGCGCAAGACCTTGGAGCGATTCCGCGGCCGAAGGGACGACATCTAGCGCAAACCCCGTGGTCGGCGGAGCCTCAGGCCTGTCCGGTTGCCACTCACCGGCCGCCGGAACGGTGTCCACGGCGCCCGTGGGCGGGCCGGCTGGCGTGGCCGGTGGACTTCTCGTGCGCGGTGCAGCCCAGCGAAGCCTCGATGCCGTGGGCCGCCTTGCTCCATGCCTTCGCAGGCGCCGCCGGAATCTTCGGCTTGCGGCTGTGTTGGTCATGTCCGATCACATCGATGAACTGCTGAAGGTCCTGACAGGCGCCGGGACGTCCGCTCTTGTGTCGTTCCACCGTGGCTGCCTTTGACGAAAACAGCGCCGCGCCACACTTTGAAGGCCCGTTGCCGCTCAGCCCTGCCAGACTGCGCAACGCCTGGCTCAACAGACATGAGAGCCTCTTGCGGACGCCATGCGCAATCTTCGATGAGCTGACTTCGTGCAGAAGCTGGTGTATTGCGGCTTCTGGCGAGGTGGCTGGCGTGTTGACTGTGAGTGTCGCGGCGGTCGAGGTGGTCGAGCCGTGCGTGTTCGTGAGGACGGCGCGCAGCTTATGACCGGATTCGCTCGTGTGGGTCGGGTTGATCGTGTAGGTCGCGCTGGTCGCGCCCGTGACCGGGGCGAAGGTGGTGCCACCGTCGGTCGAGAGTTCCCACTGGATCGTGGCTGCTGAGCAGTTCGCGGGGATCGTGCCCTCTTTGACGTTGAAGGCGGCCGCGGCGGGTTCTGTGACCGTCTGGTTTGAGGGTTGGGTTTCGATCGTCGGGGAGACCGTGCACGCGGGCGTGTTGACTGTGAGTGTCGCGGCGGTCGAGGTGGTCGAGCCGTGCGTGTTCGTGAGGACGGCGCGCAGCTTATGACCGGATTCGCTCGTGTGGGTCGGGTTGATCGTGTAGGTCGCGCTGGTCGCGCCCGTGACCGGGGCGAAGGTGGTGCCACCGTCGGTCGAGAGTTCCCACTGGATCGTGGCTGCTGAGCAGTTCGCGGGGATCGTGCCCTCTTTGACGTTGAAGGCGGCCGCGGCGGGTTCTGTGACCGTCTGGTTTGAGGGCTGGGTTTCGATCGTCGGGGAGACCGTGCACGCGGGCGTGTTGACTGTGAGTGTCGCGGCGGTCGAGGTGGTCGAGCCGTGCGTGTTCGTGAGGACGGCGCGCAGCTTATGACCGGATTCGCTCGTGTGGGTCGGGTTGATCGTGTAGGTCGCGCTGGTCGCGCCCGTGACCGGGGCGAAGGTGGTGCCACCGTCGGTCGAGAGTTCCCACTGGATCGTGGCTGCTGAGCAGTTCGCGGGGATCGTGCCCTCTTTGACGTTGAAGGCGGCCGCGGCGGGTTCTGTGACCGTCTGGTTTGAGGGCTGGGTTTCGATCGTCGGGGAGACCGTGCACGCGGGCGTGTTGACTGTGAGTGTCGCGGCGGTCGAGGTGGTCGAGCCGTGCGTGTTCGTGAGGACGGCGCGCAGCTTATGACCGGATTCGCTCGTGTGGGTCGGGTTGATCGTGTAGGTCGCGCTGGTCGCGCCCGTGACCGGGGCGAAGGTGGTGCCACCGTCGGTCGAGAGTTCCCACTGGATCGTGGCTGCTGAGCAGTTCGCGGGGATCGTGCCCTCTTTGACGTTGAAGGCGGCCGCGGCGGGTTCTGTGACCGTCTGGTTTGAGGGTTGGGTTTCGATCGTCGGGGAGACCGTGCACGCGGAAGAGGTGTAGGTGAAGTGGTCTGCGCTGCTGGTCGCGCTGGTACCGCCCGGGGTCTTGACCGTCACGTCGATCGTGCCCGGGGCGTGCGCGGGGTCTTTGACCGTGATTTCGGTCGCACTGATGACTTTGAGTTCTGTTGCGAGGGTTGAGCCGAACTGGACTTCGGTCGCTTCTTCGAGGTGTTCGCCTTTGATCGTGACCGTCGTCCCACCCGTTTCGGGGCCTTCGATGGGGACAACGCTGGTGACGACCGGTGTGGCTATGACCTTGACGTTGAAGGATGCTTTCGCTTTGTTTTCGTGGCCATCAGTGGCGGCGCATTCGACTTTGGTCGTGCCGATCGGGAAGGTCGAGCCCGATGCGGGCAGGCATTCCAATTTCTTGACCAGCGCGTCGGGCTCGGTCGCTTCGACGGTGTATTCGACCACCGCTCCCGACGGGCTCGTGGCGGGAGTGACTATTTCCGCGGGCACTATGATGGTGGGCGGCGTCGGGCTGTACTCGTCGGCACCGATGTCGCACGCCGTGCTCGTAACGTCAGGACGCGGATAGCCGCGCTGATCGGTCGCCGGACATTTGGCGCTGTCACCGGCGTCGATCGTCGGGCTGCCGGCCTTCTCCGAATAGATCGTCGTGGAGCCGCCGTCGTTGAGCAGCGATGTCTGCAGCAGCGGCGTCTTGTTTTCAAATGCCGCTCCGCCGCCGCAGCTTGTGTCAGAGCTCAAGCTGTGATCGTTTGTGATCGTGTTGCCACTGCACTGCAGGGTGCCCGTCGGGCCATTTAGAGCGACGATCGTATTCGTCAGGCTCAACGTGCCCGCGTTGCCCCCGATGCCGCCGAGGGCGTTATGCACCACCGTCACGTTCAGGAAGCTCGCCGTGCCTTCGTTGCCAAGACCGAATTCGTGGCCGTCGGAGAGCGTCGAGTTGGTCAGATGGGCCGTCGCGCCACTCGCAACCTGGATCTGGGTACCGAAGTTGCCGGAGATCGTCGCGTTTTCGACTTCAACGGTCCCGGCGTCTTCGATCCCAGCTTTCCCTTCGCCGCCGCCACTGGTGACAACGACGTGCTTGAGCATGACCGTCACGCCCGTGTCGACGGTGATCAGTTCTTTTTCCGAAACACCTGTAACTTCTTTGACGTCGTTGCCACTGATCGTGACACCAGGCGTGGCTTCACCGGTTTTGCCCGCCGGCCCCGCCAGCGTCTGCGTGCCGCCCGTGTTGGTGAAGATCAACGTCTTGCTCGGCTGGTAGGTTTCGGCCAAGGCGCCGGCCGTGAGTTCGATCGTGTTCGCCTCGCTGTTCGCGTTGGCTGAGGCGACCGCCGTTTCGAGTTCCGCGGTGTTGTGAACGACAAAGGTCGCGGCGCTCGCGGGGCTTGCCGCGAGCATGCCGAGACACGCCGCCGCGACCGTGAGCCTGAGGGCGCGGCGGCAATGGCGCAACAGGTTGATGCACATCCTCGTCTTCACCGGCCTTCTTCTACCAGAGCGTTCGTCAAAAGGGAAGCATCGTGGGAGGATGTTCACATTTTAGAGACATGAGTATGCGCATAGAGGGATGTTCACATTTTAGATACATAAGGGACGGGGGGAGCCGGCTCAGCCGGCTCCCCCCGTTCAGCAGATCCATTTGGCGGCAGGTCCCCTGCCACGGATCGACTCTATGCCTCCCCTAGACGTCCGTGTCTAGAAGTTTTCCTGGAACCCCTGCTCGAGCTTCGGCAGCCAGCTCGCCGGCAGTGGCGCGTAGTGGATCTTTCCAGGGATCTTCCTGCCCGGCCGAGGAGAGGATGAACGTGAAGAACCCGTACATCGTCCGCCGCTGGTCGGCCGTGAGCCGGCTGATGGCGCTCTTTCCTTCGCCGTTGTTGCTGTTCAGGCCCGTGTAGACCAGGTCGAATGTCAGTCCGCAGATCGGGTACTTGCTGCCCAGATCCGTGGCGTTCTCGTGGTTGGCGGGTGCGCTTGAGTACCCTTCGTTGTTGTTGCTCCAGTTGTCTTCCGCGTTCAGCCCGACAGCGTCGCTGTTGCTGCTGCCCGGAGGCGCCGGCAGCGCGCTGTAGAGGCAGTTGGCCGCTCCGCCGTTGATGCTGGGCGGTTCGAATTTGGTCCCGGTGGCGTTCTGGACGCTCGCGAGCACGATCCCCGCCTGGCCCACCGCTTCGGCGAGGTCGACGTAACCGGCGGCGCCCGCGGTGGCCTTCACAAGCGCAAGCTCTTCTGGATTGCCGCTATTCACCGGGTGGACGACGTTACTGCAGCTGCCTTCCGAACCGTCTTTTTGGATGCCGGGCCATAGTGTGTTGGTTGTAAAGTAGCTTCCTTCCCAGGTAAGGGGCGTAGACGGGTTCCCTGCGCCTTTGCATATCGCGCCGGTCCGTTCGTTGTCCACGCGGATCAGGTACTGCTTGAAGATGTTCGTGGTCCCGGAGCTGTCCTGGCGCACAACGCGCGTGATCGCGCCCGTGCATTCTTTCAGCGTCGAGTTGGTTGCCACGAGTTCGGCGTCGTTCCAAGTCTGGGCGTCACCGCCGTAGATACGCGACACCTCCTTCGGGGTGAACTTCAGGCTCGTCGGCACCGTGCCCGTTGGGCAGCTGCCTCCAGTTCCACCCGTGAGGTGCACCGCGACCGTCACAGAGGAGCCGCCGACCGGCAGCGCCATCACGTTGGCCTGGATGTCGTTGACGTTGGGGTACGGCGCCACGTTGGGCGTGAACGGCGGTTCGATGGTGCTGTTACATCCGATGCCCGCCGCACCCGGGGTTCCATTGAGTTCCCCCAGCTGCGTCCGGCTGTAGGGAGTATCCGTGCCGGCGAACGCGTCTGAGCGACAGTTCGCCGCCTTAACGCCGCTGCCCGAGCCGGTGGCGCTCGCTGAAACGGCCTTCGGATAGTTATAGGCGATCATAGTGTTGCCGGCCGGGTCTGACGAGAACTGTTCCGCGACGCTGCCGCAGAAGTCTTCGCCGAAGACCTTGGCGTATTCTTTCAGCAGGACATTCTGATAGGTCGAGCCGCGCCCGTTGATCTTGCCGTCGGAGGACTGGCAACCGACGCCTGCCGGCGCCGCCGCGGAGCTTGTGTCCGCAAGCACCATGCTGAAGACCGCGCTGAGCCCGATCAGCAGTGCGGCAAGCGGGGCCAAGATGAATCGTTTCCGAGCTGCGATGTCCATATATTTCTTCCCCTTGCTGGAGTCGAGGGTAACGATGATCACTGGCCTAGTCGCTCCGCACTGGTACTTGGTCGTCCGCCTCTCAGTGGCACGACGCCAGTGACGAGCGAGAGACGCCCGCCCTGGCTGCGAAGCTTCCCAGGCATGAGACGCAATCTATTCAGCTGGAGCGCAGGCCGTTGTTGCCCCTTGGTGAAGATCCCTGTGTCTTATTGGTGAACATCGTTACGCCACGGTGAAGCGCGTGTCACCGCAGTGTGAACGTGAACTGGGAAGCCCGTTGTCCGTTGTGCGCAAATAGATGAATCTTGGCCCAGCCGATCGTGAACTTCCTGTGAACTCGCGCCGTCGGAATCGGCCATCCGGCTAACATCCTCCGCCATGCGCCGCCGCTTCGGGCTGCTCGCCCTGCCGCCCAGCGTCCTCGTCCTGTTCCTCGCCGGGGCCGCCCCCGCCTACGCCGCCGTAGGCGGCTCGACGGTCGCCTGCACGCAGAGCGCGACCACGACGACAACCACGGCGGCGGGCGTCGAAGGCCCCCCCGCCTCGCCTCCCGCCGGCCCGACGCCCGGCAGCCCGTGCTGGGTGGACGTCGATCCGTATCCCTTCGGCAGCGAAGGCATACCCGTCGAGACCGCCGCCCAGCCGTGCTCGTTCGTCTTCAAAGGAGAAGCCCCACCGGGCAGCCAGTGTGCCCTCACGGTGACCTCGATCGCCTTCAGAGCCTGGAACCGCGGGCTCGCGGCCACCACCACCAGCGAAGCGCCGGCGAATAATCCCTACGGAGTCTGGCTATTCAACGGCGCCTCCTGGTTCCCGAGCCCCGGCTTCCCGGGCTACAGCGTCTGCCCGGGCCACACGGTCGTGTGGGCGGGCAAGCTCGACTACTGGCTGATCGGGGGGCCCTCCGACCTGAGCTGGAGCCGCCTCTGCCGCTTCGACGGCGCCACGCTCGAATGGGAGTCGCTCGAACTGCCGGCAACAACGTTGACAAGAGTGGTTCTCGAAAAAAACCGCAGGCCTGGCGGGATCACCTCGGCCTCGTGCCTGACCTGGAACGACTGCTGGTTCTTCGGCACCTACGGGACCGTCGTGCAATGGGACGGGACACAGCTGAGCGACGCCTCTCCGAACCCGTCACTGGGCTGGCTCCAGGGCGAATACACGGGCGCGGTCGCCCGCCAAGATCTCCAGGGCAACCCATTCGGCGTGGCGGTCGGCGCCACGGCCGAACGCTACGCCCCCGAATCGGAGAGCGAAGTCCTGCCCGAACACGAAGGAGTGGCCCCACCCGAGATGCGGGTCTCGAGCGGGGGGGCTTTCTCGCCGGTCCCGTTCACGCCGCCCACGAGCCCGCAGGATTACGACCCCTACCGGACCGACCTCGTCGCGGTCGACTTCGACGCCGCGGGCGAGGGCTGGGTGGCCGGCAACCCCGCCGGGCTGCGCATGACGTCCCCGCATGAATTCCGGCCCGCCTCGCCGTCACTCCCGCCGCCGCCCTCCCCGGTGGTGCCGGTGTCGAGGACCGGGGCAAGCACGACCTGCGCGGGCCCGGCGGAACGCCGTTTCACCTTCACGCCCCCCGCCTTCCTAGTCGTCGAACCTCCCAACTCGTTCCTGTGGTCCTCGATCGCGGTCGTCCCCGGCACGGACGAAGCGCTTGCGGGCGGCAGCTTGCTCCCTCATAAGGAAGGGACGACCGGAGACCCAAACGCAGAGCCCGTTAATGAACCCGTCATCGCCCGAGCGGCCTGCGACGGGACCACGAGCGTGACGCGCTTTCGCGTCGAAGACCCAACCTACAAAGGCTCCCCACCGAAGCCGCTCGTGCCCGCCGACCGCGAAGGCTACGTGAGCGCGATCGCCGAGAACGCCACCAACGACGCCTGGGCAGCCACCAGCATGGGCAGCGTTTTCGATGAAGCCGGGAACTCTGTGCCACAGCCGCCTCACATCTACCGGCTGACAGACGGGGCGAAGCCGGCCGCGCCGGAAGGCGACGACCTCGAAGAACGGCCGCTGGAACTCCAGCTCGATCCGCCGATCCTGGTGCTCGAACCGCCACCGCCGCCCGAACCGCCGCCACCGCCGGCGACCGTGACCCAGACGCACAGGGTCAAGCTGCCCCCCGCGATCTTTGGGGTCAAGGCCAAGCTGCATGGTCGACGTAACCTAAGTCTCTACCTGAGCTTTAGGATACGCCGACCGGTCACGATCGGCGCACAGGCTCTCCGGCGCGGACACGTCGTCAGCGAGGCCCGTCCGCGGCGCTTCACGGGGGACAGAGGGCTGCTGATCCTCAAGCTCGATCGCAAGCGCTGGCCGACCAAGGTGCGATTCGTCGCATGAGCAACGGCTGTCGAAGGCTCCTCCTTCTCGCGCTCGTCCTCGCAGGCGCCATCGCCGCCGCCCCCCCCAACAGCGGCGCATCGACGATCGCCGAAACGCAGTCCGGGCAGGCTGCCTCCTCCATATCAGGGCCGCAAGCGGGCTCAACGTCCACCAGCAGCGGGGCTTCGACTTCCTCGCCGCCCTCGACGACGCCCAAAATCCCGGAAATCGAAATCCCGGAAATCGAAGCACCGGAAACCGCATCCACCACCTCCACAACCCCGACAACCCCACCCCCCACTGTGGTCTCAGAAGTCCCGCAGCCGGCCGGGGCCACACCGAAGCGCCGCTCGCCGCGGGCGCATGCCAAGCGCCAACCAGCCGCGGCCGGAGAAACCGGCCGCGCGACGTCGGGGACGCCCTCGCCGTCCCACCCCGCTGGAGCACCGACGCTGGCGCCCAACCCGAGCGCGTTCGAACCGCTCATACCCTCACCGGCTCTGATGCCCCCGGGCGCGAGCCCGGTGCTGAGCTTCTTCATCGACAGCTACCGCACACCGCCCTTCCTGCTGCCGATCTACCTCGCGGCAGCCGAACGGTACGACGTCCCCTGGCAGGTGCTGGCCGCCATCAACGAAGTCGAGAGCGACTACGGCTACGACCTCAGCGTCTCGAGCGCCGGCGCGGAGGGGTGGATGCAGTTCCTGCCGGAAGAGTGGTCCGCCTACGGCGTGGACGCCAACGGCGCCGGCGTGCGCGATCCCTACAACCCCGCCGACGCGATCTTTGCGGCCGCCCGCTACCTTCAGGCCGCCGGCGCGGCTCACGATCTGCGCGCTGCGATTTACGCCTACAACCACTCCTCGAGCTACGTCGAATCGGTGCTGCTGCGCGCCCGGCTGCTCGGGGAGACCCCGCAGTCGATGATCGGCGGCCTGGCCGCGATCGTCGATGGACGCATGCCTGTTGAAGACGCAGGCGGCCTCACCGCGACACCCGCGTGGACCACGGTGGCCGCCGTCCCCAGGGCTCGCGCTCTGAGACCCACCGTCGTGGGAGCGAACATCGCGACCACTCGAGGTGCGCCTGTGCTCGCCGTGCAGAGCGCCGAGGTCATCCACATCGGGCGCAGTGCAAAGCTGGGTCGCTTCATAGAGCTGCGCGACGCGTACGGCGACGTCTACACCTACGCCAGGCTCGGCCGGGTCCTCAAGCGCTACAAGCTCCCGCCGCAACCACGACGCGGCGGCTCGGCGGCGGCACCGAACGGGCGTGCGGCCCTGTCGACTGGTATGCGGCTGGCGCCGCTGCGCAGGGGCGCATGGGTCGTGCCCGGGACCGTGCTCGGCAACGTGGTGGGCAGCTCGCATGGCACGCGGGCGCGCTTCCTTTTCGAGGTCCAACCGGCGGGCGCCGGGCCGATCGATCCGCGCCCGCTGCTCGATGCCTGGCGACTGCTCGGCGAAGCGCAGGGCCACCCCCGGCGGGGCACTCAGCCGCTCTTCGGACCGAGCGCCCGCGACGCGCTCATCGACGAGATCCTTTTGATGAGCAAGCGCCAGCTGAAGGCTCGACTGCTGTCCGATCCGGCGCTGCGCAGGACCATCTCCGCGCTGGACGGCGTTCCGATCCGCGGCAACCACGCTCCGGGCTTGCTCGCCAAGCTGGCGGCGACCCCGCTCTCCTCGAGCGCCGCGCGGCCCGGTCCGGTGCTGGGGACGGCGCAGTGGCCAAAGCTGATCGCTCGCATATCGCGACTGCCCCAACCGCACGTGCCGCGGCGACCGACAAGCGCCGCGCTGGCTGACACCCCGAGCTCGCCCGCGCCGGCCGCCTCGCCGCTTGGCTGGCTGCCGCCGGCGCTCAGCGGCTCCGCTTCCCCCGGGCAGGCTGGTCCGGCGGCGGCGGCTCCCAGCGCGCAGCCGAGCTCCGGCGGTGGCCCGCCGGATCTCAACTCCCCATTCGCCGGCCCGACCGGGCCGCTGGCGGCGCTGCTTGCCCCGGCATCCTCGCAATCGGAGCCGGCGGTCACCCTGGAAACCGAACCGGCGGGGCCCGACTTCATAAGCGAATCCCTCGTCACCCTCAAGCTCAACACGACGTTGGCCTCTGAGGCGATCGAATCGATCGTGTTCGAGATTCGGCCGGAGGAGACCACGACCTGGCAGGAAGTCGAAGGCACGAAGAGCCCGACCCAGCCGTATGCGTTCCTGCGCCCGGAAGAAGAAGTCGCGCAGGACGGCCCGTACGAACTGCGCGTCGTCGTCACCGAAAAGGCGACGCACACCCAGTATGAGTCGCCGCCGATCGAACGGCTGATCGTCGTAGGCGAATCGCCCGTCGTGAAGCTCGCCGTCCCCGAATCGCCCCTCCGGGGCGTGATCAAGCTCCAGGCCGAAGTCCCATACGGCGCCGAAATCCAGCCGATCCGCTTCGAATGGGCTCCCGCGGGCAGCGGCGCCTGGAGGCCGGTGCCCACGGCGCCCAGCGGCAGCGAACCCACGAGCTGTGCCGGTACGGCGACCACGGCCTGCTTCGACACCGCGACGAGCGAAGCGCCGAACGGTCGCGACGACTTCCGCGTCGTGCCGGCCGGCGGGGAAGGCCTCAGCTTCGTCTCGCTCCCGGTGCGCGGCCGACTGGTGGACAACACCCCGCCGAAAGTCGGCAAAGTCGAACTGGAACCGCCCGGCTCGCCTTTGAGCGGCGATGTCACACTCAAAGCGACGGCCAACGATCCCCGCCTCCCAAATGGAGAACCGGGCTCGGGCGTGGCATCTGTGACCTTCGAACGGGCCCGCGCCGGCAGCGCGGCCTGGGCGAGGCTCCCCGGAGGCGAAGTGACGGTTCCGTCCTCCTCGAGCGCCGGCACATACGCCCACCGGCTGCACACCGAAATCCTGGAAAATGGCCGCTACAGGCTCCGCGCGCGCGCGCTGGACGCCGCCGGCAACCAGGCAAGCCTCGCAAGGAAACGGAAGTCGAAGTCGCCAACACGGTGTCGGCGCCCCCGGTCTCGGCATCGATCACCGGCGTGGTGGCGCCCGCCGAAGACATCACGATCCTCGGCGCCGTCTCCGCCGGCTCAAGCCCGCTGCACGAAGCGGAAACCTGGGCCTACGGCATCACGCGCGCGCCACCCGCGGCGACGGGCGCGGGCCGGCTCGAATACACGGCCGAAGGCCACCAGCTCGTGCTGCTGCGCTATGCGGAAAAGGGCGGCTGGCAGATCGCCGACGTGCCGCGCGAAGCCGGCGGCGTCAAGCCGTTCCAGTTGCTGGCGGCCAATGAGCTCAACATCAACGCGGGCGGCGGGATCAAGGTAACCGGCGCGATGACGCCCTCCGGCGAGGCGTGGCTTGGGACTGGTCGAGACCCCGCGCGAAGGCGCCAAGACGATCGGCTTCTTCCACAGAAGCCCTACAGGGCGGTTCGAATACGACAAGAGCGCCACGGAAGCCGCGGCGCCCCTGTTGGAGTCGGGCAGCGCGCAACTGCGCCTCGGCCAGGATCCCGAAGGTCACGTGTACGGCATGCTGACGGCGAACACATCGGAATACGCGCTCCTGAAGGAAGGCGCGTGGACGCGCGAAACACGCTCTGCAGCGGCCCTCGGGCATCCCCGGCACGCGAACCGATGACCCTCCGAGTCGGCGACGTCCAGGGCCCGGGCGAAGCCTGGGGCGCGTTCTCGCTCGCCAATCCTCACGGGCGTGGGCTCATCCTGGGCCATCTCCACAACCGCGAATGGCACTTCTCGCCGAGCGGGCTCGGCCTCGATGCGCTCGACCTCAGCGGCGCCCTGGCCGGTCAGAGCAACCACGTCGAACCGGAAGCGCTGAAGCTGGAGCCGGGCGGCGCCGCCGTCTGGATCGAAGCGAAGGTCTATCTCAACAACCACGAAGCCGGCCACGTGGTGGCGCGCTACGACGGCAATAGCGGCAACGTCACCAACTCGTGGTGCACGCTGCCGGTGGCCAACTCCTGCGAAGAACCGCTCGGCTCGGCGGCGGTGCCCGATGCGTTCTTCGCGACCGAAAGCGGACCGGTCGCGCTCTCGCTTCGCGAACGAAGCCGTCGAGGTCTACGCCCGTGGCCGGTGGACGAGCATCCAGGCGCCCGGCCACGGACCGGAAGGCGCAGATGCGTTCACCGGTCCTGATGCGGGCTGGCTCGGCGGCAAGAAGGCGCTCGGGCAATGGTCTGCGCAGCAGAGCTCGAGCCTGCTCACGCCGTGGCCGCTGCCCGACCGCTCGCCGCTGACGAGCGTCGCGCTGGCGCCGGGCAGCCGGGCAGCGGTCGGCGAATCGGGCGCGCTGGCGGTCGGCCTGGGCGGGGCGACGCTGCGCTACGACGCCTCAACCGGCTGGCAGGTCGAGCCCGCCGCCCCTCGCGCTCACCACCTCAACCTGCTCGGCGTCGCCTTCGCCGGGCCCTCCAGCGCCTTCGCCGTCGGCCAGTTCGGCGTCATCCTGCGCTGGGACGGCACGTCCTGGTCTGAAGACCCGCAGTCGATCTCGCTCACGCAGTCGCAGCTCAACGCGGTGGCGTTCACGAGCAGCGGCGAAGGATGGGCGGTGGGAGCCAACGGCACCATCCTGCACTACGACGGCCGGCGCTGGAGCATCGAAGCTCCTCCGCCGGCCGAGTCCGGGGAGAACATCAGCTCGGTGGCCGTGGCCGGCTCGGAAGCCTTCGCGGTCGCGGGCGGCAACCTGATCGAGCGCCGGCTCGGCGGGGGCTGGGAAGAGGTCGAAGAATCGCTGCTGCCGAGCGACCCGAAGCTCGCGCCCCGCCAACTGCGCCTGGTCGCCGGCCTGCCCGACGGGGGCGTGATCGCGGCGGGACGCTCGATCATGCTCGTCCGCGAAGCGGCCGGCCGCGGCTTCGAATACGCCGAACAGCCGCTGTCGGGCATCGCCGTCGCGCTCGCGCCGTTCCGCGCAGCCGGCGGCAGGCTGCGGGCCTACGTATCGGTCGCGCCACCGGTCAACCAGCTGAGCGGCGAAGTGGCCGGCTTTCCCCCCGGCGACGGCGAGCTGCTGCGCCAGAGCGAAAGCGGCTGGCAGGATCTGAGCCGCTCGCAGTACGCAGGCAACGCGATCGCCGGAGACGGGGCGGTCAAGAGCGACCCCGTGCTGGCGGTCGCCTCCGACCAGACCGGCGAACACGCCTGGGCGGCCGGCGGCTACGACGGCACCGAAGACGCCGCCAACCAGGGGACCAACCAACCCCTGTCTGCCCGCCCCGCCGGCTGGAGGACCGCGTCGATCTGGCGCTATGACACGACAGGCAACGCACAGCCCTCCGGCCTGGTCTCCGCGGCGCCGAGCCTGCCGGCCAAGCCGGACGTGGTCTCCTTCGCCTTCTTCACGAGCCCCGAGTGCAAGGTGCAGTGCTCGGCGGTCCCCGACGCCCAGCCCGACGTGAACCTGAGCGCGGCGGCCAAGCAGATCGCGGCCTACGCCGCGCAGCCGGGGGGGCCGGCGTTCGCCATGCTCGGCGGCAACGCCGTCGGGCCGCTGGAACACGAAAACGGCGCGGAACCGGCGGCCGACTTCGCCCGCCTGCCCGAACTGCTCGCGCCGCTCGGCGGGTTGCCGACGTTCGCGGCCATCGGCCGCTCCGACCAGCCGTATGAAACGTCGTGGTCGGAAGCGTTCGCGGAAGCCCCCGAGCCGTTCGGCACCGGGGCGGCGGCCGGCGGGATCACGCCGGTCTCCTCGGGATCGCAGACGCCGAACGGAGACGTTCACCGCTACTACGCCTTCGACGCCAACCAGAATGGCGCGACGCTGCGGGTGATCGTGCTCGATGACGCCGAAGGCCAGCTCGAAGCCGGTGCGCCGACAACCGGGCAGCGGCGCTGGCTCGAAGAACAGCTCGCCGCCGCGAACGGGCAGGGCCTCCCGATCGTGGTGATCGCCGCGACGCCGCTGCAAGAAGCCACGGACGGTGAATCGGTCGCCTCGCTGCTCGCGAGCTCGGGCGTGCTGGCGGTGTTCACGACCAGCGAACGGCGACTCGACGAACGCCGACTCGTCCCCGAAAACGCCAGCCCGGGAACGCCCAAGGTCCCCGAGTACGAGGGCGCCTCGCTCGGCTACCAGAAGCCCCAGAACAACGGCGTGAAGTGGTACTTCGTGTCGGCCGACACGCAGGCGCGCGAAGTCCAGGTCGCCGCCGTGCCCGTGATCGGCTCGCTCGCGCTCAAGCCGCTGGACGGGCTGAGCGTCTCAAGGAGCCTGACGTTGCAGTTCGAAGCGGTCGGCCGCCGTCCGCCGGGCACGCTCGCCACGATCGCCGGGCGCACCGAAGAGCCGAGCGAACCGGGCGAACCGTTCCCCGGCTACGACAACTACGTCGAGATCCCCTCGCCGAGCTGCGGCAAAACGCCTTGCGTACCGCCCAGCTACGCCTTCACGAGCTCAGACCCGACGATCGGCGACTTCGTGGAACCAAGCGGCCCGGGCTCGTCGCTGCCCAAGCTCGACGCCGGCGGACACCCGATCCCGTCGTCCACCTCAGGCCTGTTCTGCGCGTACAACGCGGGCACGACCATCGCCTCGATCGCAACCGGCCTCTTGAGCTACTCGCTGCCGGTCACGGTCAAGCCGGGCGGCTTCGGGTCGCCCTGCGGCACGGTCCACCGCGCCGGTGTCGGGGAAGTGATCAGAGTCCACACCGCCCAGACGCAGGGCCGAGTGGGTGGGGCCGCGGCGCCGCCGCCTCCGCCTTCGCCGGCGCCCGCAAGCACGTTCCCGGCGGCGCTGGCGGCGATTCCGCCCGCGCCGGCGCCTCCACCCGCGGCGCCCAATCCGCCCAATCCGCCCGCGCCGGCGGCGGCCAAGCCCGCGCCGGCGGAACCGCCCCTGCCGGCGCCGATCGAAAGCGTGGGCGCGTCGCCGGCGATCCTGCCGGCGGCCACTCCTCCGGTGGAGCCGATACCGCCGGGCGCCGGCGGCTACGCCCAGAGCCCGTCGGCGGCCGAGCGCAAGGAGAAGGCGCGCAAGCAGGCAAGCCAGTCGGCCTTCTCGATCCGCTCCGCCGGCACGAGCGGTGCTGACTGGTTCTACGCCGCCGTCGGCGTCACCGCGCTGCTGGCCCTGCTGCTGAGCGCACGAGGGTTGCCGGCGGGACCTCGGCCCCGTCCCGCCTGGCTGCTCGACCACACCGCCGCAGAGAACCAGCGCCGTCGCGCCAGACGCAGGCTTCGGTAGGCGCCTGCCGGTATTACGGATACTTCAGCGATCGCCGAACGGGTTCTCGACGCGCACCCCGTCGTAGTCCTGGCCGTCGCTCAGATCTTCGGAGAGGACCGTCTCGCAGCCCTGCGCTCGTGCGGCCTCCAGGATCGCCGCATCCCAGTAGGAGATTCCGAATCGCTGGCGCGTGGACATTGCGGCGAGCATCACGGCGATCGTCGTCTCTTGAACGGGAAAGCGGCGGAAGGATTCGACCAGCGCCGCGGCCTGTTCGTGGGTCAGGCGCCCTGCTCGACTCTCGCGGGTGGCCTGGACGTAGAACTCCTGGAGCACTTGCACCGAGAGCCCCACGTCCCGCTCGGAGAGGAGCTCGTTGGCTCGCGCGCTCTTCGCTTGCTCGTCGGGGTCGCGGGAGATCGCGTAGAGCAGGACGTTCGTGTCAGCGAACCGCACGCTCGTGCAGCTCCTCGCGGTCAAGACGGTCGCGGGCGCTGAAGCGATCGATCTGCTTCTGAATACGTCGCTGCTGGGCCTCGAGCCTCGCGAACTCGGCCTCGCGCTCCGAGAGCGAACGCAGATACCCGGTAACGAGCGCGCTCACGGAGCTGCCCTGCTCGGCCGCGCGGATTCGTGCGGCGCGATAAACATCCTCAGGGACGGACACTGTTATATTAGTCACTGTGAAGCACAGTATCACAGATACACAGGACGCTTTACGTCCGCGAACACCTATCCCCCAAGACGATCACGCCCGTATTGCCGATCCCGCTGGAAGGCCCGGCGTATTA
>CAVSPS010000005.1:0-370160 GCA_963729925.1 uncultured Solirubrobacterales bacterium
CGGCCGCAAGGGCACGCCGTGCGGGCCGAGCGTTATGACGGCGACCGGGCCCGGCTTTTCGAGACGCTCAGATCGAGCTCGCCCGTCAGGAGCTCCCGCGGCGCGCGGCGCCCGAGGACCCGAAGCGTCTGTTCGGCGTTCTTCGAGGATCTTGAACTCGGATCGAGGGAACCGTCTTCGAGATCGAGCAGGCGGAGGAGATCGTCTTCGAGGGACGCATCCCCACCCAGCGCCCCGCCGACGCACACGACATCCAGGGCACCTTCGAGGTCATCACCGACCCGCGCCGGGCAGGGCGGCGCCGAGCAGCGCCAGCAGCCGGAGAACTACGTTCGCGAGGCCCACCGGCGGATCATGGTCGGACGCCCGGAGATGGAGCCGGGCGAGTACAAGCAGCAGAAACAGATAGGGCGGGCATGACCGTGTTCGTTCACCCCGATCTCGTGCGCGGACGCTGCACGAGGGCTTCACGCTCTACCGAACGCTGCCCGCCGGAATGCCGCGGGCCGATCCATGCGATGTTCCTGATCGCCCAGGTCCACCCGTTCGCCCACGGCAACGGACGCGTGGCACGGACGCTGATGAACGCCGAGCTGAGCGCCGCGGGGATGTGCCGCGTGATGGTGCCCCTGTCCATCGCTGACGAGTACATGAGCGCGCTGCGCGCGCTCAGCCACAACGACAGCCCGACGCCGATGGCGCATGATCGACCGCGCTCAACGCTGGGCGTCGCTGATGAGCTGAGCGACCACGACCGAGTGCTGGAACTGCTGAGCCAGACCAATGCCCTCGTAACTCCCGAGCGGACGCAGGAGCTGAATCTGCACCTGCTGGACCCGGCATGAGCAGGTAGACATGAGCTTCGGCACGCTCGCGCTGATCGGCCTGTGCGGCTTCGCCGGACCGCTGCTGGCGGCCGCCGGGCGCGGCGCGGCGCCGTGGGTGAGCTGATAGCAGGGATCGTGCTCGTCGAGCATGTGCACCGGCTTCGATGCGATCGACACGGGCAACGCGACGCTCGCCTTCCTGTCGGAAATCGGCTTCGCGATGCTGATGTTCGCAATCGGTATGAGCGTGCCGCTGCGCGAGCGCGGGATACGCGAGTCGCTCGGCACAGGCGCCACTGACCGCCGCGATCGTGGCGGTGATCGCGGTCGGCGCCGGGCTGCTCGTGTCGCGGATCGGGGGGAGCCGGGGCACCCCGGCGGTGTATGCGGTCCTGATCGCCTCCGGCCTCAGCCCGCCGCGGTGCTGCCGATCCTGCAGGGACGCGGTCGGCCGGACCTGCCGCGTCGGCGGTTATGGCGCAGGTGACGGTGGCCGACATAGGCGCGATGGTGGCGGTGCCGCTCTGGCGCTCGCGCCGGCGCGCACCGACCGAATAGTGGTGGGAAGCGTGATCGTGGCGGTCTGCGTGACCGCGATGCTGCTGGCCGCGCGACACCTGCGCCACCGGGCTCATATCGACAAGCTTAGGCGGCTCGGCAAGCAGCGCGGCTGGGCCGGACTGGCGCACTTGCTCGATCGCGCCAAGTTCGGGCTTGCCGCTGATGAGCGCCAGCGGCGCCAGGCCCGCCGATCGCCGGATTCGGAGCGGGGCTGATGGTGGCCTCGATCGGCGGTCCTAAACGTTTATCCAACGAGGTGCTGGGGATCGCCGGCGGCTTCTTCATCCCGCTGTTCTTCGTCGTGCTCGGAGCGCGCCTGGACCTGCGCGGGCTCGTTCCGATCCGGCCCTGATCGCGCTCGCCGGCGCCTTGGCGTCCACGTGCTCGCCGCGCGGATCGTGCGCCTTCCCAGAGCCGCCGGCCTGGTGGCCTCCGCACAGCTCGGCGTGCCCGCGGCGCTGGTGGCGCTGGGCTTACCGGCCACGTGCTCACAGCGCCCCAGGCGGCGGCGATCGTCGTCGCGGCTCTGCTCAGCATCGTCGCGGCCTGCTCGGTCGGGGCGGTGGGATTGGCGCGCGCGAGCCCCCGCGAACGCCATGAGCTCCGCGGGTCACGCACAGACGCACTCGGCGATCTTCCGCAGTCAGACCAGCGTCCCCTACCGACGACAGAGCCCTACGGGGCGGGTAGGTTCCAGTCGTGGCTCGAGTACGCCAGACAGACTCAATGCGCCAGGCCGGGAACATCAAGGCCAACCGGTTGGACCGCGGCTACCTGACCGACGGCACGGCGCTGTTCCATGTCGAGCGCACACTCCTCGACGACCCCCGTGGAGAACTGCTCGTCGAGCTCGAGGACTGCGCCACGCTCGAGCTGATCGTGTGCTCGGCGCAGTCGGTGGTCGAGCTGGGCATGCGCCCCGTGCAGCCGCTGACGCCGGCAGGCGGTTGAGGCACGACCGGGTCCTTCCGCCGTCGATTCGACTCATCATGGTGGCGGCAGTGAGCAGGCTCGACCACCCCGCCCGGATCCTCACGTGAGCACGCCCGCCGGCGCAGAGGGGATCCTCACGCGAGCACGCCCGCCGGCGCAGTGGTTCTCGTCGAACGCGTCGCCAAGAGCTTCGGGAGCATCAGCGCCCTGCGCGAGGCCTCGCTGCGCGCTGCCCGGCGAGGCGGTCGTGATCACCGGGCGCAGCGGGTTTGGGCAAGAGCACGCTGCTCGCCCTCATCGGCGGGCTGGACCGTCCCGACTCCGGGCGCGTGCTGATCGACGGGGAGCCGATGGAGCGAGGCGCGACACACCGCCCGCGCCCGCCGCGAAGTGGTGGGCTTCGTATTCCAGCGCCACCTCTGCTGGAGACGCTCTCGGCGCAGGGCAATGTCGAAGTGCCGCTGCTAGGCGCGGCATGCGCCGGGCGCAGCGGCGCGAGCGAGCGCGCGAGCTGCTCGAGGAGGTCGGGCTCGCCGACCGCGCCACGCACATCCCCGCGCAGCTCTCCGGCGGCGAGCGCCAGCGCGTCGCGATCGCCCGCGCGCTGGCCAACGAGCCGCGGCTGCTGCTCGCCGACGAGCCGACCGGGGCGCGCTCGACTCGGTCACCTCCGAGCGCATCCTCGACCTGCTGTTCGGGCTGCGCGACCGCCTCGGCACGACGATGATCCTCGTCAGCTACGACACCGCGATCGGAGCGCGCGCCGACCGCACGGTGACGATCGCCGACGGCGTGCTGCGCGACGGACGCCGCCGTTCCGGCTACCGCCGCGCCGGCCTCGCCGGGCCCACCCCAACCGCCCGCATCCGCGTCCGCGCCGTCCGCCGCGCCACACGCGCCGAGCGCCTGACATGCTCGCGATCGTCTTCACCAACCTGCGCCGGCGACCGGCGCGCACCGTGCTCACGGCGGCCGGCATCGCGGTCGGCGTGGCGACGATCGTCGCGCTGCTGTCGTTCACCCAGGGCCTGCGCGAAAGCGCCGCCGGGTTCGTCCACCTGGGCGGCTCGGAGCTCGGCGTCTTCCAGGCCAACGTGTCCGACCCCACCACGTCGCTGCTGCCCGAATCGACGGTCGGGCGGCTCAGGGAACTGCCGCAGGTGGCCGACGCGACGCCGCTGCTGCTGATCGTCGAAGGCGTCAAGCAGGAGCCCGCGGCGGTGGTGTTCGGGGCGCGGCCCGACGGGTTCTTCGGCGCCAGCTCGTGATCGTGCGCGGGGCGCGGCCTGCCGCCGGCGCCGGCCAAACGCGGCCGGCGGCCGGTGGGGCGAAGCGCGGCCGGCAGGCGGCCCGAGCGAAGCCCTCGTCGGTGACCGCCTTGCCGCGGAGCTGAAGCTGGGCCCGGGCGGCACGCTCGCTGTGAAGGGCCATCCCTACCGGATAGCCGGCGTCTACCACTCGGGCATCCTGTTCGAGGACTCGGGCGCGATCCTCGACCTGACCGACGCTCAGCGGCTGCTCGAACGACCCGGCGAGGAGACCAACGTGATCGTCAGCCTGGCGCCGGGCGCGCGCGCCGGCACGGCGGCGAAGGCGATCGAACGGGCGCTGCCGGGGACGCAGGCGATCACGACGGCGCAGCAGGCGCTGCGCGCGGGCGCCAACGGCACGCTGATCTCCAAGGCGATCCTCGTGATCGTGGCGATCGCGATCATCGTCGGCGTGATCGGCGTCGCCAACACGATGGCGATGGCGATCGCCGAACGGCGCGCCGAGCTGGGGCTGCTCAGCACTATCGGCTGGTCGCCGGGACGCGTCGCCACGCTGATCCTCGGCGAGGGGATCGCAGTGAGCATCCTCGGCGCCACGGGCGGGCTGCTGCTGGGCGTGATCGGCGGCGAGGAGCTCGTGAGGGCGCTCGGCGTGAGCGGCTACGTGTCGCCGTCGGTCACCGCGTGGGGGCTGGGCCGCGGACTGCTCGTGGGCGTGGCGATCGGCGTGCTCGGCGGCATCTACCCGGCGTGGCGGGTCACCCGGATGACACCTTTGAAGGCGCTTTCGGGGACCTGACCGAGCCGTTGCCCAGGCGAGCCGCGCGGAGGGTGCGCTGGATGTCGGTGATCGACAGCAGCCCCACGGGCGAGCCCGAGGCGTCCACCACGACCGCGCGGCCGACCCGGCCGAAGGCGGGACGCGAGAGCAGCGTGGCGACGTCCTCCTCTTCCCCGACCGCGAGCTCCGGGTCGCGGTCGGCCACATCACCCACGAGCCGCGTAGCGCGCTCGCGCGGCGGGATGGCGTCGACGCGGTTGACCGCGATCACGCCCCCGAAATGCCCGGCAGCGTCGACGACCGGGAACGCCGTGTAGAGATAGGGCAGGAAGTAGTCGGCGCCCGCCTGCTCGAGCGACACGTCGAGCGGGATGGACACGACGGGGGTGGACATCAGCTCGCGCGCGTGCACGCCCGAGAAGGTGGCCTGAACCTGGGCGCTCACCGCCTGCGCCCCGGCGGCCGCCACGATGAACAGCCCGATCACCGCAAGCCACAGGCCGCCGGCGTAGCCGGCGAACAGCTCGAGCAACCCGAAGCCGATTATCGCGTATCCGAACATCCTCCCCACGCTCGCCGCCGTGCTGGTGGAACGCTCCAGGTCGTGGTTGTGGCGCCACAGCAGCGAGCGCAGCACGCGACCGCCGTCGAGCGGGAAGGCGGGAAGCAGGTTGAAGCCGAGGATGAGCACGTTGACGAGCAGCTGGTAGTCGACGAGCGCTCGCACCACCGAGGAGGTGGACTGCGGCAGCGCGAGTGAGATGGCGCCGAACACGACCGCCACAACGGCGGTGACGGCGGGGCCGGCGAGCGCGTAGCGCAGCTCGTCGTCGGGATTGTGGGCCTCGTCGCGCATCTTCGAGACGCCCCCGAGCAGCCACAGGTCAATCTCCTCCACTTCGATGCCGTGACGGCGGGCGACGATCGCGTGGCCGAACTCGTGCGCGAGGATGCTCACGAACAGCAGCAGCGCGGAGGCCAGACCGAGCGCGTAGGAGAGGCCTGGCGAGATGTTCTTCACGACGCTCGGGAAGTAGCTGGCGCCGAGCGTCCAGGTGATGAGCCCGACGATGACGAGCCACCAGGGGCTCACGCCCACGGGGATGCCCGCTATGCGTGCGATGCGGTAGCTGCGACCCGGCATACACACCACGCTATGCCCAGGGCGGCGGTTCGGCTTCGGTGGTAGACCGGTGTGTGCCCCAGTGGAGACTACGTATGCGCCGCAGCGCCCTTCGCCGCGCCGGCGGGCGGCTATGAGAGGCGGCCGTCGCACGAGGTCGCGACGAGCGCATAGGCTGGCAACCAATGCGGTGGCTGGTGGATGGCATGAACGTGATCGGGACCCGCCCGGACGGGTGGTGGCAGGACAGGCACGGTGCGATGGTGCGGCTCGTGGGTCAGCTCGAGCTGTGGGCGGCGCACGGCGGCGAGGACGTCACCGTCGTCTTCGAGCAGCCGCCGAGACCGCCGATCCGCTCGAGCGTGATCGACGTCAAGCACGCGCCGCGGCCGCGCAAAGACTCGGCAGACGACGAGATCGTGCGTCTGCTGAAGCTGGAGGCCGAGCCGGGGCTCGTGCGCGTGGTGACCTCGGATCACTGGCTGGCCGACCGCGTGCACGCGGAGGGGGGGAGCGTTGAGCCGGCGGAGTGGTTCCGGGGGCAGATAGAGGAGGGATGAGCACGCGCTTGGCGCGCGTGCCGTCGTTCGTGCTCGCGTCGAGCCGGGGGCTCAGCCCCGCGTTCGCGAGTCAGGCCACCGGCGGCGGCGTGCCTTCCGCGCTTGCGCGCAAGGCCGGGTCCCACTTGCACACCACGCAGGCGTGCGCGAACGCCGAGCGCGCGAACTCCAGCGCGCAGCCGTGCGGGTCGGGGGCCGCGCGGACGTCGTCCCAGTCGAGCACGTACTCGCCCAGTGGGCCGTCCCAGCGCGCCGGCGGCGGCGCGAGCGTCGCGTCGGCAAAGCCCTCGGGCGCTGGGTGAGCGTAGGCGTAGAAGGCCGCCCTCTCGTAGCGCGCGTCTCCCGGCCACCAGCCGATCGCGACCTCCTGGGCGTCCATCGCGTTGCGCATGATGAAGTCGCGCGACGGCGGGTCGGCGGGAAGGCCGGAGAAGAGGTTCACGGCGAGATCGAACGAGCCCCACCAGGCGTTGACGGGCGTGGAGCGTCCGCGATAGGGCGCCCTGAACGTGGCGAGCACGAGCGCCGCACGGGTCGCCGCGGCGAAGTAGGAGGCCACCTGCGTGGGGTCGTAGCGGGTGTGCTCGCCGTCCTCGTCGAGTGGCACGCTCCACGACACCTCCTGCGGCGTGGGGTCGATCTCGACCGGGCCCGCGAGCGTATTTACCGCCTGAAGCAGCTCGCGCGTGACCTCCCCCACCGGCCGGTCGGGGGCGAGCGCGACCCGCAGCGCGCGCCCGTCGCTGTGCTCTGCGATCGCCTCGTGGGCATGCAGGTCGAGCGCTACGACGAGCGCCCCTGAGCCGTCGGGCGCGGGCAACGCAAGCGTCTCCCAGCCCCGCGCCGTCAGCCGCAGCGCGGCGTGCTGGAGCTGGGGCTCGGGCGGCGCCAGCGCGACCGCCAGCTTGCCGAGCACCTGCGTGTGCGCGTGCAGCGTGTCGCAGGTCTCATGCCAGGCGGTGTAGGGCGGGAGCGCCGGCCACGACGAGGGCATGACCGCACGCTACCCGCTGGCGCCGTCTGGGATAACGTCGGCAGCCAGGTCCCCGCCGCTCCCGGGCGGTGCAGGGCGCCGTCGGGCACGCGCGAACGTCTTGCGCGCCCTGTTCTTCATGGTCTTGCGGAAACGTTTACCGACGAGGCAGGCGAAGTAGGAGTCGTTGCCGAGGAACGCGATCGAGCCCGAGAAGGTGTCCTCGTTGGTGGGTGACACGCAACGCTGGGCGGTGAACGTCCCGCCCGGGCCGTGCGGCTTGGCACGCCTGGGCGTCCTGCCCGTGGTGTGCGGCCAGAAACGAGCGGGTATGGTCGCTGGACACACCCGAGGAGAGGAGCCGCAATGGCTGTCGGTATCAGAGCGAAGTTCAGCGGAGGTACGCAGCAGCAGTACGACGCAATTCACGGGCATATGAGCATCGACGCCAATCCGCCGCAGGGCATGATCTTCCACTCAGCCGGCCCGATCGAGGGGGGCTGGGGGGTGATCGACTTCTGGGAGTCGCGCGAGGCGTTCGACAGCTTCGCCCAGAGTCAGCTCATGCCGGCTGCCCAGGAGCTCGGCGATCGGGCGTTCCCCGGCCCACCGGAGATCAAGGAGTTCCCGGTTCACAACTTCACCAAGCCGTAATACGCCGTAGGTGGCTGCCCGAGGTTGAAGGAGAACCCCTCGGGCAGCCGGTTGGAGAGCGCGCTGCAGCCCGACGACGACGCTCACGCTCAGCATGTTCATCACGAGCGCCTTCACCGGGATCACGATCGAGCCCGTCATCAGGAACAGGAAGCCCGCCGTCAGCGGTATCAGGATCAGTAGCGCGAGCGGAATGTGCGCTGCGATCGAGCTCTTCTGGTCTGATCAGGCGTTTTCGGCCCGCCGGGTGGCGGGCGAGATTGACGGCGAGGAGCTCGAGCGGCTCGGCTTGGAGCTTGTGCGCGAGCGTCTGGCCGCTGCCGCCATCCGATAGTTCGTCGGCTCGATGGCGGAGGATCCGTATGTCTATCCAGGCACCGCTGTCCTGCGAAACAACCTGGAGATTCGCGATCCCTAGGAGCTCTCGCAGGCTGAAGCGCGACGCGCGGTCGGGCGTCATCTGTCCTGAGCGAGCAGCGCTCGTAGTCGTCTCAGTACGGCAGGATCAGTTCGCGCCTCGTCCACGAAGTGCGCGACCGCCGCATCGCCGTGTGTGCGGATTACATCCCGAACAGCAAGCCCGGCTGCATCCGATGCAGTCGCTTCGTAGACGTAGCTTCGTCGCTCACCGTGGCGCGAGAGAACGTCCTTTGCGACGAGCCGGTTCATCACGGTCATCACCGTCGTGTAGGCCAGCGGCTCGATTCGTCGCGTGTTGAGCACATCGAGGACACGGCGCACCGACACCGGCGTATCTGCTTGCCAGACCGCCTCCATCACCTTCTGACTCAAGCGGCGCAAGCTCGGCGCTCCCCTTCTTCGGTCTTCCCGCCACCTACTCCACATTACTACATTTGTGTCGTGTATGCTCGCGGGCATGACTACAGAACATGACTACGCAGCCACCGCCCGAGGTGCGATCGAGATCGTCTGCTCGGGCGACCTCTCAAGAATGAAGGACTTCTACAGCCCCGACTTCGTAGACCACGTCAACGACACCACCTTCCACGGCTACAAGGGAGGCGAAGAATCGGTCGCCTTCTACCGCGCCATCTTCAAGCAACTCAGGATGCAGGCAGAGGAACAGATAACCGAAGGCAACCGAGTCGCATCCCGATGGGTCATCACCGGCACCTACCACCGACGGCCGGTCACGCTCCGAGGCACGACCATCAGCCGCTTCGCAGACGACGGCAGAATCCTCGAAGACCACGGGCACACCGACACGATCAGCCTCCTACGCCAGATCGGCGTGCTCCGAACACTCGCGCTGGCGACGGAAATCCTCACACGGCGCGTCAAGCTCCCCCAAGGCGCCCTCAAACGAAGCTAGCCGGCGAGCGACAGCCACTCACAGACGCGCCCTGAGAGATTCGAACTCCCGACCTTCGGTTCCGTAGACCGACGCTCTATCCAGCTGAGCTAAGGGCGCAGAGCCGCCTAGTGTACCGTCCGGCCTTCGCGGTCACGCGCCTCGGGTCCGGGGCCACCGCCGGCTCGCACCGCCGGCTCGGTTAGCGACCAGAGCGGGGCGGGTAAGCATGGGCTGTGCATTGCGTGAGCGCGGAGGTGGGCTTGTCGGCAAGCGTTCTCGGGCCATCGGGGGCCGATCGGAAGCGCTCGCTCGTGCGTCTGCTCATGGCGCTCGCGGCGGCCACCGTGGCTCTGGCCGCCGTGGCGGTGGGGGTCGCCCGAGCCGACCAGCGCTCGGTGACGGTGATGACCCAGAACCTCTACCAGGGCACCGAGTTCAGCCACATCCAGGCGCTCGCGGGCGCAAACCCCACGCTCGCACAGGCGCTCGCAGCGACCACGGTTGACTACGGCACCTACCTCGCCACAAGGTTCAAAGACCGAGCGAAGCTGATCGCCGCCGAGATCGCCCAGAACAGGCCCGCGCTCGTGGGACTCCAGGAGGTTGCCACGTGGCATGCCGGCGCGTTCGATCAGCTGCACCCCTTCGCACTGCCCGCGCCCGTGAGCGAAGACTTCACACATGTGCTCATCGAAGCGCTCGCCGCCGACGGTATCCACTACGCGGCCGTCTCACGGCACGACAACAACTTCACGCTCGCCTTCCCGATCGTCACGTCGAGCGGCGCCGCCGCCGTCGGCATGGTGGAGAGCGGCGTGATCCTCGCGCGCAGCGACCTGCCGCCCGGCCAGCTCAAGCTGTCCAATCCTGAGTCGGGCACCTTCGACGCCCGCCTGCCGCTGATTCCCAACCCCCTGGACCCCGACGAACCGCACGGCTTCCAGTTCACCAACAGCTGGCAGTCGATCGACGTGAAGGTTCGCGGCAAGAGCTTCCGGTTCATCACCACGCACCTCGACGCGCTGGCGTCGGGCGGTGTGATCTCCGGGCCGCAGGCCCAGGAACTGCTCGCCGGACCGGCCAACACCAGTTTGCCGGTGATCGTCGCCGGCGACATGAACTCCGGTCCCGACTACGCGCCCGCGGCATACGAAGCCTTCCTCGCCGGCGGCCTCACCGACAGCTGGACCGCCGCCGGCCTGGGCGAACCGCCGCTCACGTGCTGCCACCTGGAACCCGAAGACCTGCTCACCGACCCGAACGCTCCCTACACCCACAACATCGACCACGTTTTCACGCGCGGGAGCTTCTCGGTGCTGAACGAGCACCTGGTGGGCAACATCGCGCCCAACCCCGCGCCGGCGTCGTTCATCTGGCCGTCCGACCACGCCGGCATGGTGGCCACCCTGAAGATCGGGCCGCACGGGTAGCGCCTAGAACATACGTCCCCCGCCCCCCGTTCGACGGCGGGCTTGGTGTAGATTTCCGGAGGGCCATGTTCCGGTCAGCCGATTTGTTGGCGCCGATGCGCGGAGGGGACGGCTTCGGGCGCCGCAAAAACAAGGTGGATGCGGCCGTCGAGTACCCCAATCGCGGTCCATGTAGCGTGTTCTGCGCTACACTGCGTGAATGGCATCGGCTCCTCATCCGCTATCGCTGCGCCTTGGGCGCGACGGCTTGAGCGCATTGGATGAGATCGCCCGCCGCAGGGGCTTGAGCCGCGCCGAGGCGGCACGGCAGGCGATTGCCGAGACAGCCGAGCGCGAGCGGCGGCGAGGAGGACTCGCAGCAGAGGCGAGGCGTCTCATGCAGGATCAGCGCTACGTGCAGGAAGCGCGAGAGGTCGCCGACCTCATGGAGACGCTACGTGGTCCGTGGTGACGTCCATCAGATCAAGCTTCCGGGTAAGCGCGGTCACGTACAGCAGGGACGCCGCTATGCGGTGATCGTGCAAGCTGACGATCTCCTGACCCTCTCGACAGTCGTCATCTGCCCAACATCGCGTTCTGCATTTTCCGCCAGTTTTCATCCGGAGGTGACGCTCCCAGACCAGCCAACGCAGGTCCTTTGCGAGATGGTTGGAGCCGTCGATGCGCGTGCTCTCGGAGAACGAATCTGCCATCTGACATACGACGAGCTGCGCGCCGTAGACGACGCTCTCCAATTGGTGCTCGAGTTGGCTTGATCGGCCAGTGGCGTCCGCCTGGCGGCAGCCATGCGGACCAACGGAGGTGGACGGAGAGGGGGGGATTCGAACCCCCGAACGAGGTCAACCCCCGTTACGCGATTTCCAGTCGCGCCCATTCAACCGCTCTGGCACCTCTCCATGGCTTGCGATGCGCAAGCGGTAGCTGAAGGCTACGACACGAGAGCGCTCGCCGCTGGTAGGCTCCCGCGCGATGCTTCTCGCCGCCAGCGCAGCCGTCAGCAAGGACATCGGTCTGCTCGCCACGTTCCTCGGAATCGGGTTGATCGTGAACGTGATCGTGGTGTTCATCGCCGTGCTCGTGCGCGGCGAGCGCCAGCAGAACCGCGAACGCCGCTGACGAGCCCCTCACGCGCGCGCGCACGCGCGCGGGGCAGGCCGCAGAGAGAGCCACAACCCCGGCGTGGCTCGCCTCAGATGACGCTCAGATGACGTACACGGGCGTGCCCACGGGGGTGCGCGAGTAGAGCGCGATGACATCGGGGATGCGCATCCTCACGCATCCGTGCGAGGCGTCGTGTCCGATCGTGGAGTACTCGGACGGATCGATCCCGTGGATGCCGGCGCCGCCGTTGAACGCCATGAAGCGCGCCTTCAGGGGGTCTTCCGGGCCGGGCGGGATGGTCTTGCCCGCGAGCGCCCCCGCCCACGCCGAGTTCGGCACGTACCACGGCGGGTCGGTTTGCTTCCATTGGATGTGGTAGAGCCCGGCGGTGGTTTCCAGCCCCTGCATGCCCACCGCGATCGGGTAGCTGCTCGCGAGCTTGAGGTGCTGGTAGAACAGCAGCTCGAACCTCGCGCGGTCGATGACGATGTAGGCCGGATAGCGGGCGGCCAGCTCGCCGGTGGTGACCGCCGGCTTGCGAACGAGCGTGGGGACGGCGACGGCGCGCTTGGCGAAGGGTCCCGTCAGGGCGGCCGCCACGCGGGCTGTGAGCCGCCTCTGCTCGACCGCCACTCCAGCCCGGTCGGGCACCTCTGTGAGCCCGCTTTCGCCGGGTTGCACGGTGGCGTCGCGCGGGGAAACATTCACCGCCGCGCGCACCTCGTCGACGAAGCCGCGCAGCGCCTGCCGGGAGTAGCTCACCCGCAGGGGCATGTCCCTGTTGACGCTCCCGCCGAAGAGCCCGCGCCATGTGCGCGAGAAGATCGACCCGCGGCGGCTCGCGTCGAGCGCCTCTGAGACGGTCCCGGCGACGTCCACGACGACGCCTGCCCGGCGCGGCGTGATCCGCCAGGTTCTGCCGTGCGAGCTGACGAGCACCGGCCGTTCCATCGACAGCGCCACGCTTTTGCGCAGCCGTGAGGTGGCGGCCGAGGCGCTCAGGCCGCCGACGTCGATGCCGTCGATGCGCACGCCCTTGGCGATCTGATCGCGGCGCCCATGGTCGTAGGCGTACATCCCGACCGCGAGCACCACCACCAGGCCGAGGAGGCCGGCGACGGGGGTCAGCGGAGTGCGGAACGCGGCTCTGCTCATCCTTGCGTCTTTCAGCATAAGACGCTCGGGACCTTCACTGGAGGCTGACGGTCAAAATTGCGTCCTGGACGCGTCCGCCGGAGTCGCGTCCGCCGGCGAGCACGATGTGCCCGCCAAGGGCGACGGCGGCGAGGTCCGACAGGGGCCGCGGCAGGAGACCCGCCGTGCGGACGCTCCCGTCGGGGGCGATCGCGAGGATCCGGCGCGTTTGGCTGCCGGGGGAGGCTTCGCGGCCGCCGAACACGAACACGGTCCCCCCCACGCTCGCGGCGGCGGCGTGCGTGAGCGGGCTCGGCAGCAGCCCGAGCGTGGTGAGCGCGGAGGTGCGGGGGTCGAAACGGTAGACGTCGCGGCTCGCCGCTTCGCCGCTCGTGCCGCCGGCGATCACGATCTGCCCGGCGGCGCTCGCGACGGCGGCATAGCGCAAGGGCTTGGGCAGCGTGGCGACGACGCGCGGCGCTCCGCCGGGACGCCAGGCGAGGATCGTGCGCAGAGGGATTTGGCCGGTGTAGCCGCCGACGACGTACACCGTGCCGTTCAAGACGGTCGTGGCCACGTCCGACGCGGGGGTGGGCAGCCGCCCCGCGGGCCGGCTCCCACCGGAGGGGTCGACGCGCGTGATGGAGGGAAGCGAAGCGACGTCGCCGCCGCCGAACAGGTAGGCCGCTCCGCCGAGGAAGCTCGCCGAGGCGTCGTGGAGGGCCGCCGGCAGCGTCCCGATGCGCCTCGCGCGCGTGGGGGTGGCGCTCACGACGTCCGCCGTCGAGCCTTCCGCCTGGTCGAGGCCGCCGAGCAGGAGGAAGCTTTCCGGCCCCACCGCAACCGCCGCCGCGTCTTGGACCGGCGCGGGGAGCGTGCCCGTGCGTGCGTACCCGCGCGCGCGCGCGAGAGCGGAACCCCGTGCGGCTGAACCGCCGCCGTCCGACGACGAGCGGGCCGCGGTGGCGCCCGAGCGGCTCTTGCCGCCGTCGGCGAGCAGCGCGATCGCGACGACGACCACAACCACCAACCCGACGCCCGCAGCGGCGCGCCGGCGTCTGAGCCGCCGTTCGCGCGCCGCGCGCCGGCGCGCGCTCAGATCAGCTCGCGGAGAGCTCATCGTGTGCGGCCTCGGCGCATCGGCCTCTCTTGCGGGTCGCAGACCATCGGGTTCTCATCCCTCCAAGCCGGCGGCGAGGGCATCTCAGGGGTGTACCACCGCGGCGTAGTCGGGCAGGCCTTTGGGGCCGGCGGGGACGAAGTCCATGCCGTCCGGGGTGTTCAGGTAGCCGGGCGCCGTGCCGGCCAGGCTGTTATGACCGTACTGCCACACGATCGTGTTCGTGCGCGGGTCGATTACAACGACGCGGTCGTTGTAATCGTCGTTGACCGCGACGTCGCCGTTCGGCAGAGTGCTCGCCAGCGACGGGTGGTTCAGCTCGCCGGGCCCCTGCGCCGGGCCGTAGCGCCACAGAACGCGCCCGCGCCGATTGACGATGAGCACGTGGCCCGGGGTCGCGTAGTCGGCGAGCAGGACGCGCCCGCCCGGCAGCGGCTGCGGGTCGGACGGAAAGCTGACCGGCGCTTTGACGGCGGAGATGAGCCTGCCTTCTGGCCCGATGATGTCGATCCAGCTGCCCTGGATCTCGCTCACCATCGTGCTTCCGTTCGGCATCGGCGTGTCGCCGTTGACTTCCTCCAAGTAGCGCGGCGGGTCGTGGCGGCATACGCCGGTGGTGCCGTACTGGCGCACGATCGCCCCCGACTTGATGAGCAGGACGCGGCAGTTGGAGGCGTCGGCCACGGTGATCGACCCGTCGGGCAGCATGTAGGCGTCGTCGGGGGTGTGCAGGTGGGTGCGGTCGGAGCCCGGTTCGCCGGGATGGCCGAACAGGACCCGCAGGCTGCGGTCGGCCAGGGCGACCTGAACGATCGCGTGGTTGTCCTCCTCGTTTGAGATCAGCGCCTGCCCACCCGGCTCGACGAACGTGTCATCGTCGTAGATGAGCCTGCGACCCATCGCCAGATCCGCGGCGGTCGGATAGCGGAACACGACTTCTCGCTGCGCGTTCACCACGAGGATGCGGTTGTTGCCACGGTCGGCGATCATCAGATAGCCCGGCAGGCCCGTCAGCTTCGACGCCGCTTCATAGGCGGCTGCGGTTCCCGGCTGGACGGCGACCACGTTCTGGGGCGCCCACAGCGCGGCAAGGCCGCCGTATCGCGCCGGGGCGAGCGGGCCGCCGGGGACGACGACCGCCGGCCTGCCGCCGCCCGGGAGCGACGCGGCTCCCTTCGCCGGGCCATGTGACCTCGGGGATCCGCCGCCCGCGCTCGCGATCGCGACCACCGCGATGAGCACGGCCGCGCCGGTGGGGATCGCCCAGCGACGGCGGCGGCGCAGCCGCACGCGCTGCGCCTCGCGGCGACGGCGGCGCGCGCTTGCATCGAGGCGCGGACTGGGGATGTCGTGTCGATCGTCGGTCATCCTGAGGCCGCGCTGCCGGCGGCGATCACACTCACAACGGGGGATAAGCAGAGTCCTAAGACCCGGTGAGACTTCCCTTAGCCGCATCTTGGCACACACCTCGCGCACGCGCGCGAGGTGTGGCGCGGCGACGACCACACCCCGCAGGGGACCTCGCGCGCACACGCACACGCGCGCGGGGTGTGGCGCGGCGACGACCACACCCCGCAGGGGACCTCGCGCGCACACGCACACGCGCGCGGGGTGTGGCGCGGCGACGACCACACCCCGCAGGGGACCTCGCGCGCGCACACGCGCGCGCGCGGGGCACCAGCTGTGGAAGCCGCGAACCGCCGCGGAGTGGGCGGCTCGCGTAATCTGTGCGCCCGTGCGCGCCGTGCAGATCAGCGAGCTCTCGGGTCCGGACGCCGTAAGCGTGGTGGATGCGGTGAGCCCCGAGCCCACCCACATGCTCACCCCCGGCGAGGGGATATTGATCGACGTGAAGGCCGCCGGGGTGGCGTTCCCCGACGTGCTGCAGACGAGGGGGCTCTACCAGCTCAAGCCCGATCTCCCGTTCATCCCCGGCGCGGAGGTCGCGGGCACGGTCGCGCAGGCGCCCGCGGGCAGCGGCTTTCAGGTGGGCGATCGCGTGATGGCGTTCACCGTGCTGGGAGGCATGGCGGAGCTGGCCGTGGCGCCCGCGTACCTCACGTTCGCGCTGCCCGAGCAGCTCGACTTCGCGCAGGGGGCGTCGGTGATCCTCAACTACCACACGGCGTACTTCGCGCTGAAGCTGCGCGGGCGCCTCGCCGAGGGCGAGCGCGTGCTCGTGCACGGCGCCGCGGGCGGCGTGGGGACCGCCGCGCTGCAGGTGGCGAAGGCGCTCGGGGCGTCCACCATCGCGGTGGTGTCGAGCGACGAGAAGGAGCGGGTGGCGCGCGAGGCGGGCGCCGAGCAGGTGGTGCGCTCGGACGGTGAGTGGCGCGAGCAGGCGCTCGAGCTGAGCGGCGGCGGCGTGGACGTGGTGCTCGACCCGGTGGGCGGCGAGCGCTTCACCGACAGCCTGCGCTGTTTGCGCGAGGACGGGCGGGTGCTCGTGGTGGGGTTCGCCGAGGGTTCGATTCCCGAGGTGAAGGTGAACCGTTTGCTGCTGCGCAACGTGTCGGTGGTGGGCGCCGGGTGGGGCGCCTACGTGATGGGCAGCCCGGAGCGCAACCGCGCCATCGGCGAGGCCGTGGGGAAGATGGTGGACGAAGGGTTTGTACGTCCGATCGTTGGGGCGTGCTTTGCTTTGGAGGACGCCCCTGATGCGTTCCGCACGATCGACCAGCGGCGTGCCCTGGGCAAGGTGGTGTTGAACGTAGGTTGAGTCCGCGCGCACGCGTGGGCACGCCGTTCGCGGGATGAGTCGAGCGAGCGCCCACTGAGGCGTGCCGGCCGGCGTGAGGACTCCTCAGCGTGTGAGGGTGATAAGGCCGCGGTTCAACTGTGCTGTGGCGCCTGCGCCAATGCGGGAGTGGCGTTCTCGGCGCAGCTCCGAAGGAACGCCTCGGTGTCGGCTACATCGAGGGGACGGGCGAACAGGAAGCCCTGCCCGCTGTCGCAGTCCTCGTCTCTGAGCAGGGTGAGCTCTTGCTGTTGTTCGATACCCTCGGCGAAGGTCTCGATCGAGAGGGCCTTGCCGAGCTGCACGAGGGTGCGGATGAGCGTCGCGCCCTCCTGGTTGTTTCTCATCCCCGAGATGAACGACCGGTCGATCTTCAATGCGTCGACCGGGAACCGCTGGAGATGAGCAAGAGAGGAGTATCCGGTTCCGAAGTCGTCGATCGCTATCCGTACGCCGAGCTGCTTGATCGCTGTGAGCCGGCGAGCGGTCTCCTCGGCGTTACGCATCAGTGTCGTCTCGGTGATCTCGATCGTAAGCGCCGCGGGGTCCAGGCCGCTATCGGAGAGCGAGCTTTCTATGTCGTCTATGAGCTGATCGGTGTCGAGCTGGCGTCCAGAGACGTTGACGGCCATACCGATCGGATACCCGGCCGCTCGCCACGCGGCGCCCTGAGAGCAGGCCTCCTCCAGCACCCACTTGCCGACCTCGACGATCAGTCCTGTCTCCTCGAGCAGCGGGACGAAATCGTCGGGTTGAACGACGCCGCGCACCGGGTGTTTCCAGCGGATCAGGGCCTCCACTCCGGTGGGACTCATGTCGTTCAGGTCGATGGTGGGTTGATAGGCGAGGAAGAACTCGTCGTTCTCGAGAGCTTCGCGCAGGTCCATCTCGAGTTCCATGCGTTTCTGGATGGTGTCCTGCATGCCGGTCTCGAACACTACGTAACGATTCTTGCCGTCCCACTTGGCCCTGTACATTGCGATGTCCGCGTCGCGCAGGAGCTCCTCGGCCGAGATCCGGTCTCCCGCCGCGATCCCGATGCTCGCCGCTACGGTCACACGGGTCGCCCCGTCCACTCCGAGATTGAATGGAAGCTTGAGCGCATCGAGCAGGCGCTCGGCGATGAGCTCGGGTCCCGCTGACAGCGAGAGCTCTTCGGAGATCACGACGAACTCGTCCCCGCCGAGGCGCCCCAGCGCATCGGCGTCGCGTATTACGCCGTCGAGCCTCGCGGCGACCGCTCGCAGGAGCTCGTCGCCGACGCCGTGACCGAGCGTGTCGTTGATGCTCTTGAAGTTGTCGAGATCGACGAACAGCGCCGCCACCGGCGTTTGGCTGCGAGCAGAGCGCGCGAGCATCTGCTCGACGCGGTCCAGGATCAACGTGCGGTTCGGCAGGCCGGTCAACGCGTCGTGTGTCGCCATGAACGCAAGCTCCTCCTCACGCCGGGCGAGCTCTTCGTCTGCTTGCTCGACGCTCAGCCTCAAAACACTCGCACATCCGCACGAGGCTGAACTCGAGACTCAGCTGCAGAATGTTCAGGGCTTGGGAGAGCGCCTCGGGCGAGACGTCCAGTTGCGTGGCGCTCTCACGCAGCACCTCAACCATCGACGTCGCGCCAGAACAGGCAGCGCCTGGTCACCTCGTTCAGCGACGCCGCGCGGTGGGCCGCCAGCTCGCCGAAGATCTCCCACGTTTCCCGGCCGGCCTCACGAACCACGTCCAGACCCTCTCCCCCGATCCACCGGGCTACCGCGATCGTGGAGCTCGTGCTGATTCTCTCGAAGCTGTCCTGAACCAGGGCGTCGACCTCGTGGCCCGGTCCCGCGGTTCGCGCGACCGTCAGGTTGAGCACATCCTCGACTCGCGCCTTCAGCGCCTCACCGAGACCACAGAGATCCTCCCCGAGCCGCTCCACTGGAGCGGACGGCGGTGTCGGGGCTTGCATCTCATCGTTTCCCCGGCTTGAGCGTTGAGCTGTCATCCCATGTCAATCGACGGTCAGACCCAAAGACCTTAAGGTCGAACCTCAGAAGTAGACACACGCCGCCCGGGATGTCCCGAGACACAACAAGGACGGAGAGGGCGTGACGACGTGCGAACCCCGACCCTGGTTCTCAGGGCAAGGGTTCGTACATCGAGCAGATGGCGGGGAGTTCGGGACGCGTTGCAAACCGTCACGCCCAGCTTGAGGCTTTGGTACAGCTTCTCATGGAGCCGGCCGGGAGGCAGGCGCGGCGACGGGCAGCAGAGGCGATTCGTCAAGCAGGGCGCTAACTCGCCGGGGGTCAAGGTTCGGTTGAGCCAGTCGATTCAGGGCGCGCGGAGATCCTCAATCTGACACGGGAGGTCCGGGAGGTCGATGATCTCGGGGTCGCCGGTGAGGAGCGCAAGGTCGTGGGCTGCCGCCGTCGTTACGGCGAAGCAATCGCCGAGCGCGATAGGCGCGCGTGCCTTCAAGCGAGCGGCTTCAATCATCCGTGTGGCGCCGGGAAGCTCGGGCGAGACAGCGGAGCGCACCGACGCAAGCGTGTCATCGGCCGCAATCCGACCCTGATCGCGCTCCAATCGGTAGTAGACCTCAACGAGGTTGATCCAGCTTACGATGGGTCGGGTCGAGATCAGTTCCTCCACGCGGGAAAGCGCAGGCTCCTCGCCGTCCAGCCAAGCGAGGATCGCCCAGGAGTCTAGGCAGAAGCTCACCGAGGCTCGCGCGCTCGGTCCTCGAGCAGGCGTGCGGCCATGCCGGTGTTGCCGAACCGGCCGCCCAGCCGCGCGGCAGCCCTTCGGGCGACGAGCACAATCTCCTCGTTGCGCAGCTCGAAGTTCACCTCATCGCCCGGTTGCAGCCGCACGCGATCGCGCAACGCCTTCGGGATCACAACCTGCCCCTTTGCGCCGACACGACCAGTCATACCTGGAGAGTATAACAACTGGCCTGGCGTGGCTCAGCCTTGCATAGGATACGGACGGGTGGTGGACGGAGAGGGCGGGATTCGAACCCGCGATGGAGTTTGACCCCCATACTCGCTTAGCAGGCGAGTGCCTTCAGCCACTCGGCCACCTCTCCAAGGACTCGGTGGGGCAAGTTTAGGGATCGGGCGCCGCGACGCGGCTCGCGCTATGCCGCTCAGCCGTGCTTGTGAGGCTTGGGGCGCTTGCCCCCGCGGCGCCCGTGCGCGTGCTTCTTGGGAGCAACCCCGCGCACGATCGTGATCGACGTGGCGTTCGAGTTGTTTCGCTCGTCGAACGCCCTCGCCGTGAGCACGTGCCTGCCGGGCTTCAGCAGGCGCGCGCCGTACCACACCATGTGACCGTTCAGCGTGGGGGCGCCGCCGTGGACGTAGAAGTTGCGGATCGCGTGCCCGTCGTCGTAGAGCGAGATCTCGTACACCCCCCAGCTGTCGCTCGCGGTGACCGCGATGGGCAGCGTGTTGGTGTAGCGCGCCCCCGTCTTCGGGCGCACCAGCTTGACCACGGGTCCTCCCCTGTTTTGGCACGGTTCGGTGAGGCGATCTCCGTTATGGGAGTAGTCGGCGAGCGCGGCATACGCGGGCTTCGGGACGAGGTTGGCGTCGAGCAGGCCATAGCTGCCGCGCGGGCTGTCGAAGGGCGCCGTTTCCTGCAGCCCGTACCAGATGCCCACCTGCACGTAGCTGTCCTGTGCGAGGCAGTGGTAGGCCTGAAGCAGGAACACGGCGGCCTGCTGAGGGCTCACGCCGCCGGCCTTCTGGCCGGCGAACCTGCCCGAGTTGCAGATCTGCGAAGTGGTGCTCCACCCGAGCTCGGTCATCCAGATCGGGCTGTTGTCGCCGTGGGCGAGCATCACTTCGTGCACCGTCCGGTAGCCCAGGAACGCCCAGCGGTTGATGCGCTGGTCAACGCGCCCGTTGCGCAGCACTTCGTAGGGCGACACCAGGCTGCAGATCGTGTCCGTGTGCACCGCCACCGCGTCGAAGGAGCCCTTCGCGCCGTCGGCGTAGAGCTTGGACAGATACTCGTAGTCGTTGCCCGTCAAACCGCCGAGCACCACGGTCGCGTGCGGGTCGGCCGCCTTCACGGCGGTGTGGGCCGCCTTCAACAGCGCCGCGTAGTCGGCCGGGTGGGGGCCGCTCGCCCACCACAGGGAGTCGTCCTCCTCGTTCCAGATCTCCCACGCCGCCACGCGACCGGCGAAGCGTCTTGCCATGGCGCCGACGAAGCGGGCATAGTCGGCGGGGTGGCGCGGCGGCGTCACCAGGTTGGCGGACCCCGACTCCCATTGGGGGGTGTGTACGACGTCGAGGATCACCTTCGTGCCGGCAGGCAGGCCCGCCAGGCCGGCTTCGAGCGCGCTCACCTGTTGCCGGCTGATATGGCCGCGAGACGGTTCGAACTCGCTCCACGACACGTAGGTCCTCACCCAGCCCACCCCGAGGCCGGCGATCAGGCCGTCGCCCTGCGGGGAGAACCCCGCCGAGCCGTTCACCACCACACCGGATTGGGCGCTCCGAGCGGGGTCCACCGCGGGCGCGAGCGCCGTCGCGACGGCGACGAGCAGGGCGACGGGTAGGCGAAGGCTCCGCACCACCGTTTGATCGGCAGCATGCGCCAACCGCTCAACAGACAGCCGTCCACAATCGACCGTTCGCCGATGTTGTTCCGGTCGGCGCATGCGCCGACCGGCCGGACCGTACATGTACGGTCCGGGACCGCGCCGCATGCGGCGCGGTCTTTCCGAGATGGAGAGGATCGACTCCAATGCGCCGTGCAGGCCGCTCGCGGGCTCAGCAGAAGCTACGCGCCCGCCGGGGTAGTTCACCGCGTTGTCACGCCACTCTCCGGCCGGGGATACTCCGGGCCATGAACACATTCGCCTTCCCTTCCTCAGCCGTTCCTCTCGCCGACCTGATCGATCTCGGCGGCAAGAGCGCCATCGTGACCGGCAGTGCGATGGGCATCGGCCGCGGAATAGCCGAACGCCTGCACGAGGCGGGAGCGTCGATGGTTATAGCCGACCTGGACGGCGCCGCGGCCGAGGCTGTTGCCTCCGGTTTCAACGAGCGGCGCGAGCACAGCGCGCTCTGGACCGAGACGGATGTGGGCGACCCCGACAGCGTCGCCGCGATGGTGGCCGCGGCGATCGACGGCTTCGGCGCCGTCGACATCCTGGTCAACAACGCGGGCATATATCCGTTCATGACATTCAGGGAGATGGATCTCACGCTCTTCGAACGCGTACTGCGGGTCAACCTGGTGGGCGTGTTCCTCTGCATGAAGGCCGTTGCGGAGCAGATGATCGTCCAGGGCCGTGGCGGGAAGATCATCAACGTCACATCCGTCGACGCGCTGCACCCCTCGATGGTCGGGCTTGCCCACTACGACGCCTCCAAGCACGGGGCCTGGGGGCTGACCAAGAACGTGGCGCTCGAGCTCTCCGAGCACGGGATATCGGTCAACGCGATCGCCCCGGGCGGGGTCGCCACTCCGGGCACCGGTGTGGCCTCGGTGCAGGACGCGGTCGAGGAGACCGTCGCTCGCATCCCGATGCACCGCATGGCCGATCCCGACGAGATGGGCCGCGTGGCGCTGTTCCTCGCATCTGACCTCGCCAGCTACATGACGGGCTCCCAGGTCGTCGCCGACGGCGGCATGCTGCTGAGGTAGCGCCGGTCTCGTGCCAGGCTTGAGCGCCGTGTCCGCAGTCGCCGTCCAAGGCCCTACGCCGGAGGCGTTGCACGGCGACCGCGAGCGGGTCGTCGAGGTGCGTGACTTGGTGAGGCGCTTCGGCGCGTTCACCGCCGTGGATGGGATCAGCTTCGACGTATTCGAGGGGGAGGTGTTCGCGTTCCTGGGCCCCAACGGGGCAGGCAAGTCGACGACGATCAACATGCTGTGTACGCTCGCCCATCCGACCGAGGGGCAGGTCACGGTGGCGGGCTTCGACGTCGCGGCGCGGCCGAAGGCGGTGCGCCGCAACATCGGCCTGGTCTTCCAGGACCAGACGCTCGACGACAGGCTCACCGCACAGGAGAACCTCCGCTTTCACGCCGTTCTCTACCGCGTGCCCAGCGATCAGGTCGAGGAGCGCATCGCGCGCGTGCTCGAGCTCGTCGACCTGAGCGACCGGCGCTATGACCTGGTGTCGGAGTTCTCCGGAGGGATGGCGCGTCGCCTGGAAATCGCCAGGGCTCTCATGCACGTTCCCAGGGTGCTGTTCCTCGACGAGCCGACGCTCGGCCTGGACCCGCAGACGCGCGCGCTGATGTGGGAGGACGTGCTGCGGCTGCGCGCGCAGGCGAACGTCACGGTGTTCCTCACCACGCACTACATGGACGAGGCCGAGTACGCCGATCGCATCGCGATCATCGATCACGGCAAGATCGTCGCGCTCGACACGCCGCGTGCGCTGAAGGCGCAGATCGGCGCCGACACGGTCGACCTGGGGACCACGGACGACGCGGCCGCCATCGCGGCGCTGCAGCGCGCCGGGTACCAGGTGCAGGACACCTCCGGCGGAGCACGCGTGTTCGTCGAGAACGGCGAGAACGCGGTTGCGGCGCTCCTCGAGGCGGTCGGCGTGCCCGTCCGCAGCGTGCGCGTCCACCAGCCAACCCTCGACGACGTGTTCCTGCACTACACCGGCCGTGAGATCCGCGAGGCGCACGCCGAGACGATGCCGGCGCGCGTGCGAGCCTGGCACGGCAGGAGACGCTGAGGTGAGCAGCGTTCCCCTGCGCTCAAGCATCGTCGAAGGCCCCGACACGATCCTGCGCGATGAGGTTCGCACGACCTGGATGGTGTGGCTGCGCGAGCTGATCCGCTTCGAGCGCACGCGAACGCGCATCCTCAGCGGGCTGATCCAGCCGCTGCTGTTCCTGATCGTGATGGGCTACGGCATGAGCGGGCTCGTGGGCACCACCGCCGGATTCGACTTCAAGAAGTTCATGTTCCCCGGCATCATGGCGATGAGCGTCGTCACGACCGCGATCTTCTCCGGCATGTCGATCGTGTGGGACCGCGAATTCGGCTTCTTGCGGGAGATGCTGGTCGCGCCCACGAGCCGGGCATCGCTGGCGCTCGGCAAGACCGCCGGCGGCGCCACCGTCGCCGCGGCGCAGGGCACGATCATGCTCATCCTCGCGCCGCTCATCGGCGTGCGCCTCACACCGGTGCTCGTGCTCGAGATCATCGGCCTCGAGCTCTTGATGGCGATTGCCCTGACGGCCTTCGGAGTGTTCGTGGCGACCCACATCGAACGGATGGAAGGCTTTCAGGTGGTCATGCAGATGCTGCTGTTCCCGATGATCTTCCTCTCGGGCGCGCTGTTCCCGCTGAACTCGCTGCCGGGCTGGCTGAACGTGCTCACGCACATCAACCCGCTCACCTACGCGGTCGCCCCGCTGCGCCAGGTCGTGTTCGCCGCGCAGCACATGCCCGCCGCCGCCCGCCATCGCTTCCCCGCGAGCGTCGAGCTGTTCGGCCACACGCTCTCGATCGGCGCGGAGATCGCGATCACGGGAGCGTTCGCCGCCATCTTCATCGCGCTCGCCATCCGCGGGTTCTCACGAACGGAATGACACGGAAGCCGATATCTGGCGAGAGCGACCGAGAGCCGCGCTATCGGCCTTTACAGTTGTGCAGACGTAGATAGGAAACGCATGATGCGAGAAGGAACGGACACGCCGGCGGGACTCGAGCTTTGGCAGACGGAGTGGTGTCCGTCCTCGCGCCGCGCGCGTCAGCGGCTGACCGAGCTCGGCGTGTCGTTCCTCGCCCGCCAGGTGCCGGCCGAGCGCGATGCGCGCACCGAGCTGGGGGCGGCGACCGGCCAGCGGACGATCCCCGCGCTCGTCGCCGGCGATGAGGTCATCGTCGGCGAGCAGACAATCCTGGCCTATCTGGACAGCCACTTCTCCGAGCCACCCGACGCGCGCGCGCAGCGCGCGAAGGCCGAGAAGGCAAAACGCAAAGAACTGGAGGAAGCATGTCCCAAGTTGGCAGCAGCTACACGCTGAGCGCCACCACCGAGCTGTCGTTCCCCGACGCGGTCGCACAAGCTCGCGAGCAGCTCGCGCAGCAGGGCTTCGGCGTGCTGTGCGAGATCGACGTGCAGGCAACGCTCGAGCAGAAGCTCGGCGTCGAGGGCGAGCCGTATCTCATACTCGGCGCGTGCAACCCGTCGCTTGCCCACCGAGCGCTCGAGGCAGAGCCGGAGCTCGGGGTGCTGCTGCCGTGCAACGTGATCGTCTACGAACGGCGCGGCGAGACCCACATCGCCGCGATCGACGCCGAGCGGATGCTCTCGATCGTCGGCAACGACGCGCTCGCGGACACCGCGAGCGAGGTGCGACGACGGCTCGCCGCGGTCGTGGCTGGTGTCGCCCGAGGTTAGCCCCCGTACCCTTTCGTGTTGTAGCGCGACGCCGCGAATCGACTACGCCTTCGTAGTCGCGCGTGGAAGGGTGGCAGAGCGGTTGAATGCACCGGTCTTGAAATCCAGCCGGGCGTCACGATCGAGGAGCAGTTCGCGCTCGGTTTCGCACTCGCTGCGATGTCCCACGCCTGGGATACCGACGCGCGTGCCGGCATGCGCTCAGGCATCCGCGCCGGGGACTTCGACGACCTGCTCTCGCGCTTGGGTATGGCGGAGCGCCGCGAGGACGCGCTGCGGCTCATCGCCGTGGATCGAGAGTCCTCAGGCCTGGCGTCCACCCGGTAGCTGGGTGCAACCACCATGCGGCGCCGATCGCTTGGCAGCGTTCGTATTCGCCCGGTTCGGAGAAGAGGTCTTCCTCGGCGATTGCGAGCGCGGAGCAGGCAGGTTCGGGGCGGAGGTCGAGGATGTTCTCCACAGCCACTTCGCAGGTGAGGATGCGCCGCTCGATCACGGCGGCCGCGAGCTCCTGTGGACTGTCGAGCTCGTCGTCCACCAGGTGCCTGTAGGCCTCGGCCACGACGCTCTCGCGGGGCTTGCCGAGGTAGATCACCTCGAATGCCCGCCTCGCGCCCCAGCGCCCGCCGGCGGCGCTCGGGCTCAGATCGTCCCAGCGCAAGGAGCAGTGGCGTTCGAAGTCTCCCTTCACCTCCACCGGATCGAGGTCGGAGATCGCGGCCAGGAGGTCGCTGTGCTTCACATCGCCCCCGCGTTCATCCGCTCGATCGCGTCGAGCACCTCGTCGAACTCGCCCTCGGCGAGCAGATCGATCGGGCGGCGGCCGCCGAGACTTCGCTTGCGGCCGTGCAGCCATATCTCCGCCCCCTCGCGCGTATACACGTCGCGCAGCTGCCTGCTCACATAGTGCAGCTCGAGCAGCCTGTTCCTGTTGCGCCCGCCCGGAGTACTCGCCCCCGCCGACCAGTTGCGCACCTGACGGTCGGCCACGCCCACGACGCGCGCCACGTCGGCGGAGCTGAGCCCGCCGTCGCGTGCCTCCTGCACGATCCGCGCGTACAGCGCGTCGCCGGCCGGCAACTCATCGACGTCCGCGTGCCTGGCTGCGCTCCCGTGGGCCACGTTCAACTTCCTCCTCTGGCGACTTTCCGTTTATCCGCTAGACTTCCTATCGGACTTCCGACAGAATAGCACATTGAGTTTCCGAAAGGCGAGCAGATGCCGGTGCCAGAGCTGTTGATCAGACCTTCCTACGGCGACCACTTGGTCCTCGAGGATCTGCTCGCTCCCTCCCCTTTGCACGCGCGCCGCCCGATCGATCGGATCGTGCTCAGCGCCCACGACGCCGCGCGCGACAAGCTGCTACTCGAAGCGGCCCGCAAGTCGGGCGTCCCGTTGATCGTCGACCCGCTCACGATGCTCCTGCAGAGTCCCGTCGACCCGGACGACCCGTGGGTTCGGCGCGTGCCCTTCGGGCGCTCCGAGGCGCTGCGCGCGGACGAGCTTTCCAGCCCATTCGTGCTCGACGAGATCGTGGCGCAGGCCGTTGAGTTCCAAATCGACCGTGGCGCCACGACGATCGTCCCGCCGTATTTCTATGCCGACCACCCCGACTCCCCGGCGTTCGCCGCCAGCCTCACGGCGATTGCGCGCACCGCTCGGCGGATGCGCGCCGACGGAGTCTCCTTGCCACTCATGCCTCTGCTGTGCGTCCAGCTTCGCGGCTTCGCGCAGCGTCCCGGCTGGCAGCGCGCGCTCGACCGCTTCGCCGCGGCCGCGATCGAGGTCGGGCCGCAGGCGCTCGCCCTGCACTTCTCGCCGCTCGGCAGCGGACGCGAGAGCTACGCCAAGCTGCTCCACCTCCACCTCGCCGCGCGCCACCTGCGCGCCGCCGGCATCCCCACGCTCGCCTGGCGCCAGGGCGCCTATGGACCGGCGCTCGTGGCTGCTGGCCTCGATGGCTATGAGTGCGGCATGGGGATCGGCGAGCAGGCCGACGTCGCGGGTTTCGTGGGCTCGCGCCGCCCGCGCAAGCCGGGCGCCGAGGCGCGCAGCGGGTTCGCCGCGAGCGGCATCTACATCCCCTCCCTGCGCCGCTCTGTCCCGCCCAAGATCGCCCGCGTCCTGTTCGACGATCCGCGCCTACGCGGCCGCGTCCTCTGCGACTCGCTCACGTGCTGTCCTGCCGGCGCCGACTCTATGCTCGCCTCCAAGGGACGCCGCCACGCGGTGCGCTCGCGCTCGCGCGAGCTCTCGGAAATGGCGCAGATGCCGAGCGAAGCGTGGCGCTTGAACCACCTCGCCAAGCAGTCCGCCAGCGCCTATGTGACCGCAACGAAGGCCAACGAGGTGCTTACGCGGGCGGGGCTCCTCGAGCGGATCAAGGTCGAGGGGTACGCCGCGCTCGAGCAAGTTGCCGAGCTGCTTCGCACGCGCGAGCCGGCAGGCGTGCGAGACTCTGCCTGAGCCTCACACGCGATGCATGGCCTCTCTTGAGGCCAGGATTCGTGGTCGAGCAGATAACGGAGGGGGAGGGATTCGAACCCTCGGGACGGGGGTTGCCCGCCCAACAGCTTTCAAGGCTGCCGCGATCAACCGCTCTGCCACCCCTCCGGGGAACGCCTCAAAGGCTATCGCGACCTCTCGCGTATTGTGGCTCCCGGCACGATGACGTCTATGACGTAATCGCCATCCCGCTTCTCCAGACGCACGGTGCTTGCGTCAGACAGCGGGTGCAAGACTTCGCCGATGATCTCGCTCGAAACCCTCACCTATCACACCACCGGCCGCATAGCGCGCATCACCCTCGACCGTCCCGAGCGCGGCAACGGCATCACCCTCCGGCTGGTGAGCGAGCTGGAGCAGTGCGTGGAGCGGGCCGACCTCGACCCGGCGGTGCACGCGATCCTGCTGTCGGGCAACGGCAAGGGGTTCTGCGGCGGCTATGACCTCGTGGAGAGCGCCGAGGGACAGGGTCGCCTCGGAGACGAGGGCCCCGCGGGGGAGGGTCCCGAGAGCTCCGCCGGAGACGAGAGCCCCGCGCGGGACGAGGGCCCCGCGGGGGAAGGTCCCCCGTCGCCCGCAAGCCCCGCGCCGCCCCGCGGGTCGCCGCTCGACCCGGCGGTGATGGCCGCCAACCACGATCCGGCGGGCACGTGGGACGCGATGGTGGACTACGCGATGATGAGCCGCAACGTGCGCGCCTTCATGTCGCTGTTCCATTGCGGCAAGCCGGTGGTGTGCAAGGTGCACGGCTTCTGCGTCGCCGGCGGCACCGACATGGCGTTGTGCTCGGACCTGCTCGTGATCGCGGCGGACGCGAAGATCGGCTATCCACCGGCGCGCGTGTGGGGCTCGCCGACGACGTCGATGTGGATGCACCGGCTCGGGCCGCAGCGCGCCAAGCGTTTGCTGTTCACGGGCGACTCGCTGTCGGGGACCGAGGCGCTGGAATGGGGCCTTGCGATCGAGGCGCCCGCGCCCCGGGAGCTCGACGAGCGCACGGAGATCCTGCTCGAGCGGATCGCGCGCGTGCCGCTCAACCAGCTGCGGATGATGAAGCTGCTCGTCAACCAGTCTCTATACGCGCAGGGCCTGCACACCACGCAGGCGCTCGGCACGCTGCTCGACGGGGTCGCGCGCCACACCGCCGAGGGCTACGCCTTCCAGCAGCGCGCGATGCAGGCAGGGTTCCGCGAGGCGGTGCGCGAGCGCGACGAGCCGTTCGGCGATCACGGCGCGTCGACCTTCAAGGGGTAGCCTGCGCGCCGGTCGCGGACACCCCGCTGCCGGTCGAACAGATCGGATCGGCGCGCCCAGGATCGAGGTCGGAGCGAACTCCCGCATGTTTCGATTGTTCTTGTCTATCACATCATTGCGTTGACGAAAAACTGCGGCAAATGTACGCTAAGCTACGTTCGCAGTCAGCTTCAGGGGCCGTAGACGACTTGGGATGTGTTCAGCAGTGGCCGGCCACGCAGCACTAAGCAGACCGCCAACTATGGCGTTCAAGAGGAAGCACCGGCGGACATCTCTTTGCGCAGGCGCGCGCTGATGGATCGAACCGCCCGAGGCGTTCTGGACCTCGCCCGCAGCGTGCTCGCCGAGCTCGACCTCGAGGTGGTGCTCAACCGCGTGCTCGAGTCCGCACGCGAGCTCACCGGCGCCCGCTACGCGGCGCTGGGCGTGCTGGGCGCCTCCCGAACAGAATTGGAGCGCTTCCTCACGATCGGGATCGACGAGTCCGAACGCGAGGACATCGGCGCTCTGCCGCGAGGACGCGGCGTGCTGGGCGAGCTGATCGCGCACCCGCGGGCGCTGCGGTTGACCGACATCAGCGAACACCCGCGCTCCTACGGCTTCCCGCACGGCCACCCGCCGATGAGCAGCTTTCTCGGTGTGCCGATCCTGATCGACGGGACCCCCTTCGGGAACCTCTACCTCACCGAGAAGACGCACGGCGAGCGGTTCACCGAGGCCGACGAGGAGGCTGTCACGATGCTCTCCGAGCTCGCGGGGTTCGCGATCGACCACGCCCGCCGCTACACCGGCACAAGAGAGCACCGCGACGAGCTGCAGCGGACCGTCGCGGCGCTCAACGCCACCACGCAAATCGCGCGGGCGGTGGGAGCGGAGACCGACATCGACGTGATCCTCGAGCTCGTCGCCAAGCGCGGGCGGGCGCTCGTCGACGCGCGCCTGCTCGTGATCGAGCTCGTGCAGCGCGGGCGGCTGCTCGTGTCGGCCGGCGCGGGCGAGCTGCCCCCGGGGCTTCTCGGCCGGCACATGCCGGTCGGCGACTCGGACACGAGCGCGGCGCTGCGCACGCGACGCACCCAGCGCCTGCAGGAACCGCTCACCCGCGCGCGCTTCGACGAACACGGCCTCGGCACGCTCGGGGTGCAGGCAAGCGGCGGGTTGATCGTGCCACTCGTCTTCCAGAACCACTCCTATGGCGTGCTCGTCGCGATCGACCGCCTCCACGACGGGCCCGAGTTCACGAGCGACGACGAGCGCCTGCTGGAGGCTTTCGCCGCCAGCGCCGCCACGGCCGTGGCCACCGCCCAGTCGGTGGCCTCCGAGCGCCGGCGCCAGCGCCTCGCTGCGGCGGAGGCCGAACGCCAGCGCTGGGCGCGCGAGCTTCACGACGACACCCTCCAGAGCCTCAGCGCGCTGCGGGTCGGTCTCTCCACCGCCAAGCGCTCGGGCAGGGCCGAGACGCTGAAGCAGGCGGTCACCAGCGCGATCGAGCACCTCGAGGAAGGGATCACGAACCTGCGCGCGCTGATCACCGACCTGCGCCCCGCCTCGCTCGACGAGCTCGGCGCGGCCGCCGCGATCCAGGCGCTCGGCGAACGCGCTGAGCGCTACGGCATCGCAGTGGACGTCAGCATCGAGCTCGCCTACGAGGAGGGTCGTGAGCAGGCGCGTCACCTACCCGAGATCGAGACCGCGATGTACCGGATCGTGCAGGAGGCGCTCACCAACGCCGCCAAGCACGGCAAAGCCAAACGAGCGGTCGTCGAGGTTCACGAGGACGAGACGGACATCCGCGTGAGCGTGCGCGACGACGGCGCCGGCTTTGACCCCTCAGACCACACCGACGGCTTCGGCCTGCTCGGGATGCACGAGCGCGTCCAGCTGCTCGAAGGAGCTCTCGAGATCGACTCCGCGCCCGGCAGCGGCACGACGGTCGAGGCGCGCTTCCCGATCCGGCGCCTGCCGGAGGCGGGCGCCGTCTCCCGGTCGGCGACCAGCCCGCAGTAGCCCGCCGCCGCCGAACGGCTCAGCCGAAGAAGACCTGGGCGGTCTCGAACAGGCGCGGGTCGAGCAGCTTCGGCTCGGCAAGCGCCTCGCCGAGGCCGACCTCGACGATGTCGGGACCCCGCAACGCCACCATCCCCCCGAAGCGCCCCGCGACCGCGGCATCCATCGCCGCCACGCCGAAGCGCGTGGCGAGCACGCGGTCATAGGCCGTGGGCGTGCCGCCGCGCTGCACGTGGCCGAGGATCGTGGCGCGCGTCTCATAGCCGATGAGCGACTCGATCTCGCGGGCCAGCTCGACGCCTATGCCGCCGAGGCGCGCGTGCCCGAACTCGTCGGTTGCCGCGGCGCCCCCGGTCGTCATCGCACTGCCTTCGCGCGGCATTGCCCCCTCCGAGACGACCACGATCGAGAAGGTGATCCCAGAGGCATGACGGCGGCGCAGGCGCGCGCACACGTCCTCGAGGTCGAACGGACGCTCGGGCACGAGGATCGCGTCCGCTCCGCCGGCGATCCCGGCATAGGTGGCGATCCATCCCGCGTGGCGGCCCATCACCTCGACCACCATCACGCGGTTGTGCGACTCGGCGGTCGTGTGCAGCCGATCGATCGCGTCGGTGGCGATCTGCACGGCGGTGTGGAAGCCGAAGGTCACGTCCGTTCCCGCGACGTCGTTGTCGATCGTCTTCGGCACGCCCACGATCGGCAGACCCTCCTCGGAGAGACGCAGCGCCACGCCGAGCGTGTCCTCGCCGCCGATCGGGACGAGCACGTCGAGGCGCTCGCGCTCGAAGGTGTCCATCACGCGCTGCAGGCCTCCCGCTCGCCCGTCGAGCGGGTTGGTGCGCGAGGTGCCGAGGATCGTGCCGCCGCGCGGCAGGATCCCGGCGGTGCTCTCGCGCGTGAGCTCCACCACTTCGTGCTCTAGCACTCCCGCCCACCCGTAGCGGAAGCCGACGAACTCGTGCTCGCCGAGCTGCTTCCCGCGGCGCACGATCGCACGGATCACCGCGTTCAGCCCGGGGCAGTCTCCGCCCCCGGTGAGGATCCCTACGCGCACGCGCGGGGACCGTCGATGCGCGTCGCAAACACGCCTTTTCCGCGCGTGGGCGGGCCGTCCACTCGCATTGCAAACACGTCCCCCACGCGCGCAGGGGGGCCCACTCGCATCGCAAACACGCCTCCCGGGCGCCTCGGGAGTCGCGCTCCTGGCCGCGTCAAGGCTCGAACCGCTCCAGGTAGGGCGCCAGGTAGCGGGCCACGATCTTGCGCGGGGGGGTCCACATCGGCTCCTCGGAGACCTCCGAGCTGAAGCCGCACCCGCCGGTGATGCGCGCGCGCAGGTAGCGCGGAGCGCCGCCCGTCAGGAGCATCCCGTACACGACCGGCTGGAACGGCTTGGGCTCGATCGGCGCTCCGGCGAGCGCGGCGATCGCCTCGGCGGCGGCGTCGGCCTGCTGGGCGGAGATCCCGCCGTGCTTGATGGCGAAGTCGGTGGCGTCGCCGGCGGCATACACACGCTCCACCCCGCGCACGCGCGCGTGCAGGTCGACGGGGATGAAGCCATGCTCTGCGGAGGGCAGCCCGCGCACCGCGGGACCGTAGAGCTCGGGGAGGGCCACCACGCGGTCTACCGTGAGGCGACGATCGTCGGGGTTGACGACGACGGTGTCCCATTGCGGAACCTCGGCGTAGGCGGAGCTGAGCACCTTGATGTGAGCATCGGCGAGCAGCTTGGACACGGCGTCGCTCGCACCCGCCCCGAAGATCGCGAGCGGCGACTCCTCGGGCGTGACGATCGTGATGGACAGCGCCACATCCAGCTCGTAGGCGCGTTTCGCGGTCATCAGCGCGAGCTCGTAGATGGGCAGCTCCCACGCCATCCTCGCCGGTACCACGAACGCGAGCCGTTTCACGTAGCCGGCTTCCACGTCTTGCAGCAGGCCATGCAGGATGTCGTCGAGGTGCCTGTCGTCGATCGTGTAGGCGTGGGTGAAGCGCGTGTGGATGTGCGCGCCGAGCGCCAGCAGCAGGGCGTCGTAGGCGATCTCCGCCCCGTCGTCGGTGTAGGCGACGCGCGCCGCCGGGTTCACCCAGGCGAAGCTCTGCTCGCGCAGCTCGACGCCGATGTCGGCGGCCATCTTGCTCAACGGGTAGTGGCGGGCGCGCCCGTAGGCGAACGGCTCCTGCACCGCCATCGGCCGGTACACGAACTCGGGGTCCGGCGCGAGCATCGCGATGGAGAGGCGATCGCCGGCGAGATCGCGCAACGCGAGCGCCCCCTCCAGGGCGGCGACGCTACCGCCGGCGATAAGCACTTTGAAGTCGGCGGGAGCGGTTGCCATGACGCGAGCTTATGGGACGGGAATGCCCGCGCCAGCCGAGTAAGTCCGTCTCTTCATTGCAGAGAACTACGGAGCGGCGATCGACTCGGCGGCAGGCTGCGGAGCGAGCTCGTCGACGCCCGCCGGCTGCGGCGGCGCATCCTTGCCGGTCGCGGCTTGCGCAGCGTCGCGCGCGAGCGCGGTCCGTGAGAGCACGAGCAGCGGGCACGGCGCATTGCGCTGCAGGTGCTCCGCGGTGCTGCCCAGGATCAGGCGGCTCACGGGCCCGTAGCCGCGGGAGCCCACCACGAGCAGGTCGACCTGCTTGCCGAACTCCACGAGCTCCTCGCCCGCGAGCCCGTACACGGCGCGCCCGTCGACTCCCTCGAGCGCATCGAGGCTCTCCTGGGCGCCGGCGAGCAGCGCGTCGATGGTCTGCCCGATTTCGGGGGGCACGTAGCCGGGATAGGCGAAGGACGGGATCGACACGGCCTGCAGCGCTCGCAGCCTCGCCCCGCGCGCGGCGGCGAGCGCGCGTGCGGCGGCGAGCGCGGCCTCGCTCTCGATGGAGCCGTCGTAGCCGACGCCCACCGTCCCGACCTCGGAAGGGTGCCCGGCGTAGCCGAGCGGCGCGGTGGCCACGGCGCACGGGGCTCCGACGAGCGCGCCGCGCGCGGCGTTGCCGACGAACACGCGTCCGGCGAACCCTCGCGAGCAGGAGCCGACGACGAGCAGGTCGGCGCCGATCTTCTCGGCGAGCTCGTGAAGGCCGCGGCCCACCGACGAGGCGGAGCGGCTCTCCAGGCGGGCGCTACAGCCGGCGAGCGCGCGCTCTTCTTCGAGCAGGCGCTGCGAGTGCTCGCGCTGCTCGATCCCGAGCGAAGGGCTCGGCATCAACTCGCTCCCGTGGATGTGGGCGAGCGTCAGCTCGCCGTCCCGGTCGACCAGCTGCCGTGCGAGGGCGATCGCGTCACGACCGCTCGATCGTCCGTCAACTCCTACCAGCACCTTGCCGAACACCTTCGTCTCCTTCTTGGTTGGCTTGACGCTACAGCTCAGCCCGGTACGCGCTCATCCGTGCCGCGCCCTCGCGTGCGCGCGGGCTTGCCCAGTCAATATGGGGCTTTCTACGGACGTGCGCGCTGAAAGCCGAACGTAGGGTTCTGGCCATCAGAGCCAAGGGTTATGGTCTGAGCCAAGGGTTATGGTCATCGGAGCCGAACTCTGGTTCTGAACGATTGGGTCATACGCGAGGAGGCGAGCTGGTGAACGTGATGGGCGCGGTCTTCAACCTGAACAACCCGGCGCACGTAGTGCACTGGCACTTCTTCCAGATGTCCGTGTCGAACGTCGTCGTGATCGTGGCGATGCTCGTGGTGTTCGTGATCGCGATCCTGCTGCCGTTCCCGGGCGCCGCGCGCAGGCAGGCGGCGCGCCGGCAGGGGGGCTCCTCATGAGCGTCGCTCAGGCGCCCAAACGCTCCTGGACCGTGCGCACGCGCGAAGCCGCCGTCGAGGCGCTGCCGCCCGAGAAGCTGCTTCCCGACGGCCAGCCGACGTACGTCGACTCGTGGATCTACGTGTTCGGCGTGGCGACGCTCGCCGGGCTGATCGTGATCGTCGGCTCGGGCATGATCCTCAGCCTCAAGGGCCCCGCCTGGTGGCACGACACGGGCGTGGGGCACTTCTTCAACTCGATCCACCTGTGGGCGGTGGAGCTGTTCTTCTTCACGATGGTGGTTCACCTGTGGGGCAAGTACTGGATGGCCGCCTGGCGCGGCGGGCGCGCGCGCGTGTGGATGACGGGAGCGGTCACGTTCCTGATCGCGATCCCCGCGGCGCTCACCGGGTATGTCTCCCAGCAGAACTTCGACGCCCAGTGGATCTCCACGCAGGCCAAGGACGCGATGAACGCGATCGGAGCGGGAGCGTTCTTCAACGTGACCAACTTCGGTCAGATGTACAGCTGGCACGTGCTGCTGTTCCCCGTGGCGGTGGTGGCGCTGGTGGCCGGGCACGTGCTGCTCGTGCGCCGCCACGGCGTGGTGCCCCCGTTCGAGCTCGCCGAGCGCACGGCAGCGGCCGGGCCGTCCGCCGACTCGACAATCGCCCGTCCGTCCGCCAGCCCCCCGTCCCCCGACTCGACAATCGCCCGTCCGTCCGCCAGCCCCCCGTCCCCCGACCGGCCGCCGGCGGGCAGCGCGCCACCCGGCGCCCACTCGGACGGCCCCGGTGCGCCTACCGAAGGAGCGTCGTCATGAGCCGCGTACGCCCGACAACCGACTGGAAAGGCCCCTACGCGCCGTACGACCTCGTCAAGGAGGCGTGCATCGCGGTGGGGGTCGTGACCCTCTTGGCGGTGGTGCTCACGATCCTGTTCTCCTCCCCCGACGAGAAGCCCAGCACGATCGCGCAGTGGTCGAGCCAGGCGCCCGCCGACTTCGTGACCACTGCGGTGAGCGAGCTCGGCGGCACGAGCGGGACAGCCGAATACGGACCGCCCTACAACCATGCCGCCGACGGCCAGCACGCCGCGTTCCTGTACCCGCAGAAGTGGCTCGGCGTGAGCCATCCCATCAATACGACCGACGCCTATGTGATCGAACCGCTGCAGAGCATCCCGAACGATCCGGCGCTGCGAAGCGCGATCGCCCAATACAAGGCGGCCCCCGCCAAGCAGCAGAAGGAATGGACCGAAGCGTACGGGAAGGCCCTCGAAAAGGCGACCGTCGCCCCGAACGGGACGCTGAAGGTCCCGGCAGGCGAATACGGCCCGGTGCCGGCGATGATGGACGCGCTGCTCGGCCTCGCCCAGACAGGCGGGCTGGAAGGCAACCTGCTGCGCAGCAGCCAGTTCTTCCAGACCGACTACACCAAGCCGCTGCTGCTGATGGCCGACGGCAAACTGCTCGAAGAACGGGCCGAAGGACAGCACCTGCTCGGCGAGCAGTGGGGCATGATGAACGAGACCGGCTCCTACCCGGGCCAGTCGTGGCTGTGGCTATATACGTTCTGGTACCAGATCAAACCGTTCAACACCTCCGAAAACGCGGACATCCTCGTGGTGCTCGTGATGACCGTGCTGAGCCTCGCGTTCATCCTGGTCCCGTTCATACCCGGCGTACGCAGCATCCCGCGCTGGATCCCCGTGTATAGGCTCATCTGGCGCGAGCACTACAGCGGCTGAAACCGCGAGCGAGGAAATGAAAGCGTATCCATAGACGACCTGTCTGGTTTCAGCACATAGACGACCGAATCGAACCCCTGCCGCGACTTTGCCGTGCGCTCAGAGGATCGCCTTCGGGTAGGCGCGCGTGGCGGCCGCCAGCATCGCCGCGAAGAAGCCTGCCACGACGAGAAAGTCAAGCCACAGCTCTCCGCCCCCGCCGATGCCTACGAGCATCTGGCGCAGTCCCTGGACCTCGTAGGTGAGCGGGTTCACGCGCGCAAGCGCGTGCAGCCAGCCGGGCATGATGCTCAGGGGATAGAGCGCGGAGGAGGCGAAGAACAGGGGCATTATCACGAGCTGTCCGATGCCCATGAAGCGCTCGCGCTCCTTGACGACCGCGGCGAGCAGCATCGACATGCAGGCAAACGCGGCCGTCCCGAGCATCAGCATCGCAATGGCGCCGACCACGCCCGCGAACGTCCAGCGCAGGGGGATGCCCGCGGCGGCGAGCACCGCCAGAAGCAGAAAGGCCTGCACGAGCGCGCGCACGCATGCGCCCGCCGCCTTGCCGAGCACGATCGCCGCGCGCGGCAGCGGCGTGGCGAGCAGGCGCTGCAGCTGTCCCACGTCGCGCTCCCAGATGACCGAGAGGCCAAAGAAGATCGCGATGAACATGGCCGCCTGCGCCATCACCCCCGGAGCGAGATAGGCGCGGTAGTCGAGCGTGCCTATCGGGAACACCCGATGCTTGCTGAGCGCGGTACCGAAGATGAACAGCCACAACAACGGTTGGACCGAGCGCGTGAGGATGTCGACGTGATCGTGGCGCAGCTTGTGCATCTCGGCCAGTGCCATCGCCACCGTTCCCGTCGCCAGCCGCGCGAGCGGACCAGCCGACAGCACGGCCTCACCCGAGACGGCGGGCGACGCGGCGCTGTGCGCGGACATCGGACAGCCTCCCTTCGATGTGCTCCTCGATCCTTCTACCCGTGACGGCCGTGAAGACCTCCTCCAGGCTCTCGGCATCGTGGCGCCGGCACAGCTCGTCCGGCGTGCCCCGCTCGACCAGCACTCCGAGGTCCATGATCGCCAGGCGCTCGCAGTAGCGCTCGGCCTCCTCCATCACGTGCGTGGTGAACAGTACCGTCGTGCCCGCCTGCTCGCGCAGCGCGCGCAGCCGCTCCCATACGATCCGCCGTGCCGTCGGATCGAGCCCCACGGTGGGCTCGTCCAAAAACAGCACGGCCGGCCGGTTGAGCAGCGCGGAGGCGATCTCCAGCCGGCGCAGCATCCCACCCGAGAGCGTGCGCGCCAGCCGGTCGAGCATCTCGTGCAGGTCCATCTCCACTATCGCCTGCTCGATCCGCTCACGCCGCTCCCGTGCCGGCACGCCGGTGACACGGGCATAGAAGTCGAGGTTCTCCCGCCCGGTCAGCGCCCCGTCCACCGAGATCGCCTGGGGCACGTAGCCGATGCAGGCGCGCACCTGCAGGCTCTGCGTGCGCACGTCGAAGCCGGCGACCGCGGCCCTGCCGGCGCTCGGCTCGAGCAGCGTGGTGAGCACCCTGATGATGGTTGTCTTGCCGGCGCCGTTCGGTCCCAGCAGCCCGAACACCTCGCCGGGCGCCACCGTGAACGACACGCCGGCGACCGCCTGCACCGTGTCGAAGCGGACGACGAGCCCCTGCACCGACACCGCGGGCTCTTGTGCGGGCGCGATCATGCGCGCATCAGCTCTCCGCCAAGCGCTGGAGCAACTCGACGGCGTCGCGCAGGACGGCCTGCTCCCCGGGCGAGAGCCGCTCGGCGATCGTTCCCGCCAGCCAGCCCTCGCGCCGGCGGCGGTCGGCCTGCAGCGCCTCCCGTCCCTCGCCGGTCAACTCGACCGGCGAGCGGCGGCGGTCGTCCGGGTCGGGGCGCCGCTCGACCAGCCCGTCCGCCTTCAGCTCGGCGACCGTCTGCGCCATCGACTGCGGCCTGACATGCTCGGCTTGCGCGAGCTCGCTGACGCTGCGGGCGCCTTCCCGGTCCAGGCGGCCGAGCACGGCACCGTGGGAGAGGGGGAAGCGGTGCTCGGCGCGCAGACGACGCACGAGCCGTCCGAGCACCCCGCGCAGCTCGCTGGCCACCAGTGCCGGATCGGTCTTGGTCGCCATGCCATGACTGTACCGATATCGGCAGGTAGACTGAACAGATTGCCTGTATCAGATGTCGCACAGCTCCTACCGGCTTCGCCCAGCTCGGGGGGCGCTGCGACGCGCTTGCCCACAGGAGTCGATCGGAGGAGCAACATGCAGATTGAGTGGTACGGCCAGTCGGCCTTCCGCCTCACCGAGAGTCTCGCCCTCGCGAAGCTCCCGCCGAGCAGGCGCCCGCTGGCCGTCGTCCCGGCGGCGCCTTGAGCACAGCCCCCGCCATACCCCACGACGGCGCTCTGCGCGGGCGGGCGCTGTGGACGGTGTTCGCGGCGCTGATGCTCGGCATGTTCCTGGCCGCGCTCGACCAGACGATCGTCTCGACGGCGCTGCCGACGATCGTCGGCGACCTCGGCGGCCTGAATCATCTCTCGTGGGTGGTGACCTCCTACCTGCTCGCGTCAACGGTCTCGACGCCGGTGTATGGAAAGCTCGGCGACATGTTCGGGCGCAAGCCCGTCTTCCAAGCGGCGATCCTGATCTTCCTCGCCGGCTCGATGCTCGCCGGGCTCAGCCAGAGCATGGGCGAGCTGATCGGCTTCCGCGCGCTGCAGGGGATCGGCGCCGGCGGCTTGATGGTCGGCGCGCAGGCGATCATCGGCGACGTCGTACCGCCGCGCGAGCGCGGCCGCTACATGGGCGTGATCGGCTCGGTCTTCGCGGTCGCCTCGGTCATCGGGCCGCTGCTCGGCGGCTTCTTCGTCGAGACCCTCTCGTGGCGCTGGGTCTTCTACGTGAACGTGCCGGTCGGCGCGATCGCGATCGCGATCGTCGCACTGCGGCTGCACCTGCACGTCCCGCACCGCCGCCACCGCATCGACGTCCTCGGCGTGACCCTGCTCTCGGGCGGCGTCGGCGCGCTGATCCTGCTGACCACATGGGGCGGCAACCAGTACGCCTGGGGCTCGCCGGCGATCGTGGGCCTCGGCATCGCCGGCGCCGTGCTGCTCGCGCTGTTCGTGTGGCAGGAGAGCCGGGCGAGAGAGCCGGTCATACCGCTGAGCCTCTTCCGCTCGAGCATCTTCGACGTCTCGAGCGCGATGGGCTTCGCGATCGGGATGACGATGTTCGGCGTGATCATCTTCATCCCGCTCTTCCTCCAGCTCGTCTACGGCGCCAGCCCGACCAGCTCCGGCCTGCGGATGCTGCCGTTGATGGCCGGCCTGCTGGTCGCCTCGATCGCCTCCGGCCGCGCGATCGCTCGGATCGGCCGCTACAGGATCTTCCCGATCGCCGGCACCGCGATCCTGATCGTCGGCATGTTCCTGCTGTCGCTGCTGCGCGTCGGCACCGCGCCCTGGCTCGCCTCCGTCTACATGCTCGTCGTCGGCGTCGGGATCGGACTGGTGATGCAGGTGCTCGTGCTCGTCGTCCAGAACGACGCCCGCCCGCAACAGATCGGCGTCGCCACCTCGACCGCCACCTTCTTCCGCTCGGTCGGCGGCTCCTTCGGCGTTGCGATCTTCGGCGCGATCTTCGCCGCGCGGCTGAGCGGCCGGCTCGCGCGACTGCCGCACGCCATCACAGCCCGGCTCGGCGGCGGCGTGCACCTCAGCCCGCAGCAGGCGAGCAGGCTTCCGCCGCACGTGCACGCGGCGTTCCTGCACGCGTTCGCGAACGCCCTGCACGGCGTCTTCTTGTGGGGCGTTGCGATGGCGGCGGTTCCCTTCCTGCTCTCCTGGCTGCTGAAGGAGGTCCCATTGCGCACCACCCTCGCGCACTCCCCCGAGCCCGGAATGCAGCGAACTACGGAGGCGCCGACGATGAGCGTCACCTAGCTTGTTGGCCACACTTGTTGGCCACACATGAAGGCGGTGCGACAGATGATCGTTTCGAGACGATGCGCCCGCTGAGCGAGCTGCTCCACCGGCTGCGCCATCTCCGCGCGCCGCCTGGAAGACCCGCCAGGCAGCTGGCGGTCCCAAGTCCCGGCGAGGACCCGGCCGGGGAGCTGTCCTCGATCCTGCCCAAGCTCGACGCGATCGACGAACAGGCCCGCCAGATCCTGGCGCGGGCACGGGCACAGGCCGCCACGATCGAGGCGGAAGCCCAGGTGAGGGCCAAGCAGATCATGGCCGACGCCGGCAGGCGGTCGGCGCGCGAGCGAATCGAGATCATCGCCACCGGTCGCGCCCACGCCGAGCGGGAGGCGGCGGAGATCCTGGACGCCGGCCGCGCGCAGGCACGGCAGGTCAGCGAGCATGCCGCCGCGCACACGCAAGACCTCTTGGACGAGGTCGTCTCGTCTCTGCGTCGAGGGCCGTGATGAGAGCGAGCTGGATCGGCGGAGCCGTTCGTGGAGAGCTCCTGCTCGCCCGCCGCGCCGGGCGCGAGCGCGCCGCTGAGATCGCGGCGCGGGGCACGCTCCCGGAGGCGGTGCGATCGCTTCTCGGCAGCGCATACAGCGATCGTCTGCGCGTGGACGCCACGCTCGCCGAAGCCGAGCGCTCGCTCGCCGCCACCACGCTGTGGCACCTGCGAGTCCTCGCCGGCTGGCTGCCGCCCGGCGCGGCTGAGACGATGCGCGCGCTCGCCGGCTGGTTTGAGCTCGCCAACATCGAGGACAAGCTCGTGGCGCTCGGCACCGACTTTCAGCCTCCGCCGCCGTTTGAGCTGGGCGGGCTGGCGAGCGCCTGGCGAGGCGTCGGGCGGGCACGCGATCTGCCCGGGGTCCGAAGCGCGCTGGCCGCATCGGCCTGGGGCGATCCCGGCGAGGACACCCCACAGGGAATCCTGCTCGCCCTGCGGACCCGCTGGGCGCGTCGCGTGGCTGCTGAGCTTCCGGAGGCGCGGGCTTGGGTGCAGGGCGCGAGCGCGCTGCTGCTCGCGCGCGAGCTGCCGCGGGGCGACAACTCCGATCGCGCTGCGCTACGGGACCTTCCGGGCATCTCCGCAAGCGCGCTCGCGGCGCAATCGATCGGCGAGCTGGCAGCGCGACTTCCCGCGAGCGCGTCCTGGGCGCTCCAGCCGGCACGCACCACACAGGAGCTGTGGCGCGCCGAGCTCGGCTGGTGGCGAGTGCTCGAGCGAGATGCGCAGAAGATCCGGCGTCGAGCGCACACAGGGCGCGCGCGAGTGCTGGCCGCCGTGGCGCTGCTGGCAGCCGATGCTCGCCTGCTCGCGCGCGCGCTCGCGGTGTGTGCCCGCTCGATAGACCCCGCTTCGATCGAGTCGATCGAAGCGCTTGCGGGGCCGCGCGAGTCGGCGTCCATGCCATCGGTCGGCGGAGAGGCCCTCAGTGCGGCTGCCTGAGCAGGCGCTTGCCGTGCCGATGAGGCGCGTGACCATCATCGCCCGCCGGGAGCGATCGCGCGATCTGCTGCTCGTCCTTGCGCAGGCGGGCATCGTGGAGCTCGCCGGCCCACTCCCGGCAGGTGAGGGCGAGGCGTTGCACGCCCTGACTCGACTGGAGCGCCGGCGCCGAGCGCCGGCGAACGCGCCGGCGACGCTCGCCACCGGCGAGCCGGACATCGCAGAGCTCGAGCGCGCCGGCGAGTGGAGCCGTCTCGCGGGCGAGGTCGAGCTGCAAAGGCGTGCGGCGAGCGGCGTGCGGCACGGGAGCTTCGTCGCGTTCGTCGGCTGGGCGCCGCAACCCGCGCTGGCCGCGCTCGAAGAACGCCTGAGCGCGCTGGGCGCAGCGCTCGTTGGGCTGCCCTCTCCGCCGGGAATCGACCCCCCCACCCTGCCCGCGCCGGCTCCCGCCGTCGAGCCGTTCCGGCCGCTGGTGAGCACCTATGGAGCAGTCGACTACGTCGACGTGGACCCCACCCCGTGGGCGACGCTGAGCTTCCTGTTGATGTTCGGGATCATGTTCGGCGACGTCGGCGACGGCGTGCTGCTGTTCGCGGCCGGCCTCGGGCTCGCCCGCGTGCGCGGGGATCGCTGGGCCGCGCTTCATCGCGCCTGGCCACTCCTGGCCGGCGCCGGTCTGGCGGGCGTCCTGTTCGGGGTCGTATACGGCGAGCTGTTCGGTCCGACCGGCCTGGTCCCCGCGCTGTGGCGCAAGCCGCTCGACTCTCCCACCAGCCTGCTTGCGCCGGCGATCGTGCTCGGCGGGCTGTTGATGGCCGCCAGCAACGTGATCGGGATCGTCAACCGCTGGCGCGAGGGAGGTGTCGGCGCGGCGCTCACCGCAGCCTCGGGCGCGGCCGGGCTGGCCCTGCTGGCGGCCTTCGCGGCGCTGGCGGGCGGCGTTCTCGCCCACTCCGAGCCGCTGACGCTCACCGGAGCGGGTCTCGGCGCGACGGCCCTGCTGCTGCTGGCCGCGGGCTATCGGGCCGAGGCGGGTCGTGGGCCCGCGGCCACGGCCGAGGTCGCGATCCGGGCGCTGGACGCCGTGCTGCGGACCTTCGCGAACGTGATCTCGTTCACGCGCCTGGCCGCGTTCGGGCTGATGCACGCGGCGCTCGGAGGAGTCGTCTTCCACGCGGCCAGAGGCGCATCGGGGGGCGTCGGCGGCGATCTTACCGCCGCCATCGTGTTCATCATCGGCAGCGTGATCGCATTCGCGCTGGAGGGGCTCGTGGCGACCGTCCAGGCGCTCCGCCTCGAGTATTACGAGCTGTTCTCGCGTGTGTTCGCCAAAGAAGGCCGGCCGTTTCGCCCCTGGCGACTGCCGGTGCTGATCGAAGAGGAGGCAGCATGATCGACTTTTTCCTGCTCGGCGTTCCCGTCGCCGTCGCCGTCGCGGTGCTGGTTTCGGCGGCGATTCGCCGCCGGCCGCGAACGGCCGTGCGCCGCCTGCTCGCGCTCAACGCAGCAGTAGGCGGGGCCGCGGCGGTGCTGCTCACGCTGATGATCACCGGAGCGGTCGATCCCGCGGCGGCCGCGAGCACGTCCGCGGCCGCGCAGCACGCCGGAGACGCGTTCATCGGAGCGGGGATCGCGGTCGGCGCCTCGACGATCGGAGCGGCGATCGCCGTCGCCTACACCGGCGCGGCGGCCCTGGCCGCGATCAGCGAGCGCAGCGAGCTGTTCGGCAGGGCGCTGGTGATCGTCGGGCTGGCGGAGGGCATCGCGATCTACGGATTGATCGTCGCCGTGATCCTGATCGGCAAGGTATGAGCGCTGTTGCGGCGATCGGCGAGCCCGAGCGCGTGCTCGGCCTGCGCTTCGCCGGCGTGAGCGTGTTCGAGGCCTCAGACGCATCCGCCGCACGAGCGGCATGGGAGACGCTCGGGCCCGAGACCTCGGTGTTGATCCTGACGAAGACCGCCCGCGCCACCTTGGAGCGGGAGCTGCGCGACCGCGAGGACGTCCTATGCGCGGTTATCCCGGCATGAGTCGCGAGGCCGGGCGATGAGCCTGCAGGCGCTGCGAGCCGCCTCGCTGCGGACCGCCGGGGAGGAGGCGGAGCGTCTGCTCGACAGCGCGCGTGAACGTGCCAACCAAACCATCGCCGAAGCGCAGAGGCAGGCCGCCGATCTGCTCGAAGGCGCCCGCGCGCAGGCCCACGAGCAGGCCCGGCGGCTGGTCGCCGCAGGAGTCGCGCAGGCGCGACGGGAAGCCCGTCACTCGGTGCTCGCCGCGCGCGAGGCCGCACTCGAGCGACTGCATGAGCGTGCGCACAGGGCCACCGCGTCGCTGCGCGACGATCCGGACTACGCGCGGCTGGTGGAGCGCCTGGCCGAGGACGCCCGCGCCCGCCTGCGCCCTGGACCGGCCGAGGTGCTTGCGGCTCCCGACGGCGGTGTGATCGTCCGGGGCCCGGGACGGCAGATAGACCTGACGCTCAACTCCCAGGTGGAGCGTTGCCTACACGACCTGGGCGCTCGCGTTGAGGTCCTGTGGACGTGACAGCCGGCTCGGTCACACGTGTGAACGGCCCCGTGGTGGAGGTGGAGGGCGTGCCGGAGGCGGCCATGCTCGACCTGCTGGAGATCGGGCCCGAGCGCCTGCTGGGCGAGGTGATCGCGCTGGAGGGTGGCCACGCGACGGTGCAGGTGTATGAGAACACCGGAGGATTGCGACCCGGTGACAGCGTCGCGAGCACCGGCGGACCGCTCACGGCCGAGCTCGGACCCGGCCTGCTGGGCGGAGTGTTCGACGGAATGCTGAGGCTGCTGGCCGGCGCGGGCGACCGCCTCGCGCCCGGCGGGCGTCCGAGCGCCCTTGCCAAGGACCGCAGGTGGAGGTTCGCTCCGAGCGTGGCAGGCGGACAGCGCCTCGGAGCGGGAGCCGTCCTGGGCCGGGTAGCTGAGACGGAGGCGATCGAGCACCGCGTGCTGGTCCCACCGGACGTCGAGGGCGTCCTCGAATGGATCGCGCCCGCGGGCGACTATACGGTCGGTGAGCCGGTCGCACGGATAGAAGGCGGCGAGATTGCCATGAGCAGCCGCTGGCCGGTGCGCGTGCCGCGGCCTGTGCACGAGCGCCTGGAGCCGGCGGAGCCGCTCATCACCGGACAGCGCGTGCTCGATTTGCTGTTCCCGGTGGCGCGCGGCAGCACTGCGGCGGTTCCCGGCGGCTTCGGCACGGGCAAGACCCTGCTGCTGGCGCAGATCGCGAAGTGGTGCGACGCGGACGTGATCGTGTACGTCGGGTGCGGCGAGCGCGGCAACGAGCTCGCCGACGTGCTCGAAGAGCTGTCCACGATCGAGGATCCCCGCACCGGCAGGTCGCTGCTCGACCGCACCGTGCTGATCGCGAACACGTCGAACATGCCGGTCATGGCCCGTGAGGTGAGCATCTACACGGGCGTGACTGTCGCCGAGCTCTACCGCGACATGGGCTACCACGCCGTCGTGATCGCCGACTCGACCTCACGCTGGGCGGAGGCGCTGCGCGAGGTCGCCTCGCGCGCGGGGGAGCTGCCCGCCGAGGAGGGCTACCCGGCGGGACTGCCGGCCGCGCTGGCCGCGTTCTACGAGCGCGCGGGACGCGCGCGACTGCTCGGCGGCGAGCTGGGGTCGGTCACGGTGCTGGGCGCCGTCTCGCCGCCGAGTGGCGATCTCGGCGAGCCGGTGACCGCATACACGCGCCGCTTCGTGCGTTCGGTGTGGTCGCTGGATCGAGACCTCGCCTACGCGCGCCACTACCCCGCGATCGACTGGCGTGAGTCCTCCTCGCGCGACGCAGACGCCATCGCCCGCTGGTACACCGAGCGCGACGATCCGTCCTGGGGTGAGAGCCGTGCGAGCGCGCTGGCGCTGATTGCCGAGGCCGATCGCCTGGGGGCGATCGCCGAGCTGGTCGGAGTTGACTCGCTTCCCGGCGAGGAGCGCATGCTGCTGCGATCGGCGCGGCTGCTTCGCGACGGCGTGCTCGCACAGAGCGCCACGAGCGCCAATGACCAGTACTCGACGCCCGCCAAGCAGCAGACGCTGCTCCAGGTCGCGCTCGCCGCCTCCGATCGCTTGGCGGAGCTGGCGCGGCGCGGCGTGCCGATCGCCGAGCTCGACTCGCTCGACCTCACGCCGCTCGAGCGAGCCGGTCGCGAGACGCCGCCCGACGGCGCCGTCGAGGTCCGCCGGATCGGCGAGCGGGTCATTGGGTTGCTCGAACGGCTCACAGGCGCAGAGACGGCGGAGACCCGGCACGGCGAGCCCGCCCCGTCCGAGAGCGTGGAGCCCACACAGTCCGAGGGAGCAGGGCCGCCGGGGTCCGAGCACCCTGAACGCGCGAGTGCGCCATGAGCGCGCGCGCGCCGATCGAGTACTCCGACGTGCGCTCGATCCGGGGACCGCTGCTGGTCGTGGAGGGCGTCGCCGGCGTCGGTTGGGATGAGGCCGTCGAGATCCGGCTCGCCGGCGGGGAGACACGCACGGGTGTGGTGCTCGATGTGCACGAGGATCTCGCCGTCGTCGAGGTGTACGAGGGCACAAGCGGGATGGAACGGGAGACGATGCGCGTCACGTTCTCCGGCTCGCCACTGCAGATCCCCGTCGGCGAGGAGTGGCTGGGTAGGGTGTGCGACGGGCGCGGGCGCCCGCTCGACGGAGGACCGCCGGTCGCGGCCACCCGAGCGGCGCCGGTCGCGGGACGTCCGATCAATCCGACGCGGCGGGCGGTTCCGAACGATCCGATCCTCACCGGCGTGAGCGCGATCGACGCGCTGGCGACATTCGTGCGCGGACAGAAGCTCCCGATCTTCTCCGTGGGCGGACTGCCGCACCTGGAGCTGGCCGCGCAGATCGCCGTGCAGGCGAGCGCCGGCGGTGAGCCGTTCGCGGTCGTTTTCGCCGCGGTTGGCCTCACCCACGTCGACGCAGCCGCCGTGCGCGACACGCTGGAGCGCCGCGCGGGAGGGCAGGACACGGTGCTGCTGCTCAACACAGCCGCCGATCCCGTGATCGAGCGTCTGCTCACCCCGCGAATCGCGCTCACGATCGCCGAGGAGCTCGCGTTCGTCCATGGCCGTCACGTGCTCGCGATCATCGCCGACCTGACCAACTACTGCGAGGCGCTGCGCGAGGTATCGGCCGCTCGGGGAGAGATTCCGGGGCGTCGCGCCTATCCGGGATACCTGTACAGCGACGTCGCCTCGCTGCTGGAGCGCGCCGGGCGGATCGAGGGCAACCCCGGTTCGCTCACTCAGCTGCCGGTGCTTACGATGCCGGGCGGCGACATTGGCCACCCGATTCCTGATGTCACGGGCTACATCACCGAGGGCCAGCTGTTGCTCAGCCCGGAGATGCACACGCGCGGGATCTACCCCCCGTTCGACGCGCTCGGCTCGCTGTCGCGGCTGATGCGCCGTGGCGCCGGCCCTGGACTGACCCGCGAGGACCACCTCGAGATCTCGGCGCAGCTCTACTCGCTTGCCTCGCGCGCACGCCAGGTGTCCGACCTCGCGGAGGTGATCGGCCCGGACGCGCTGTCGGACGCGGACCGCCGCTACCTGCCGTTCACCGCGGAGCTCGAGTCGCGGTTGATCTCACAGCCGCTCGATCGCGCGCGCTCGCTTGAGGACACGTTGGAGCGCGCGTGGCGGGTCGCCTCCACAATGCCCCGCCAGGAGCTGTCGATGCTCGGCGAGCGGCTGCTTGACACCTACTACACGGGTGGAAGCTGATGCATCGCAGGCGGGAGCCGATGCATCGCTTCGGCGCGCTTCGCGCGGAGGACGGCTGATGGAGGTCCGCGTCTTACCCGGCCATGCCGGGCGCATGCGCTTGATCGGCCGCCTGGAGTCGGCGAGGCGTGGCGCGGAGCTCCTGCAGCGCAAGCAGACGGCGCTGTTGGCTGCGGAGCGAGACCTGGCCGCACAGCGCGCTGAAGCGGAGCAGGCATGGGCAAGCGCGATCGAGCGGGCCGGCACGTGGATGGACAGGGCCACGATCGTGGACGGCGATGGGCGCCGGCGCAGACTGGCGGCCTACGTGCCGCAGACGCTCGGCGTCGAGCTGGCGGAGCGCAACGTGATGGGTGTGCGTTGCCCGCGGGTCGACTCGATCACCCCCGCGCCCGTCCCCGACCTGTCCGGACTGGGCGCGAGCTCCGCGCTGCTTGGAGCAAGCGCGGCATACCGGCGCGCCGCGGAGGCGGCCGTGCGTTGCGCCGCCGCGACCGCAGCCCACGAGCGCGTGTTCGCGGAGCTCGCGCGTGTCGCGCACCGCCGCCGGGCGATCGAACGACGCTGGATACCCAGCCATCAGAGAGCGCTCGCTCAGCTCGAGGTGTCGCTCGAAGAGGGTGAGCGCGAGCACTCCGCTCGCGTGCGCCTGCTGGTCGAGCGCAGCGCCCAACGTCGCAGCTCGTCGGCGCCCCACACGATGAACGGGAACGGGAGCGTGAGCAGCAGCGCGTCGGGGGGCAGCGCGGCGGTGGAGAGCAGCGACTGAAGCGTGGGCAGGTACATGATCGCCGCCGCGAGCGCCAGCTCGAAGGCGATCCCGTAGAGGAGCAGGCGGTTTGAGAAGACGCCCACCGAGCGCAGTGAGGCGCGGTCGGTGCGCGCGGCGAAGGCGGTGCCGATCTGGCAGGCCACCATCGAGAAGAAGGTCATTGTGGTGGCCTGCATGTAGCCGTGGTGCAAGGGGTGCCCGGCGCCGGTCGGATCGCCGGAGCTCCAGCCCGCTTTCGTGAGCACATAGAAGAAGCCCCCCATCTCCAGCGCCGCCGAGATCAGCCCGAGAAAGAGCCATGCGCGCAACAGCATGGGCGGCTGGATCACGCTTTCGCTGCGCTTGCGGGGCTTGCGCTCCATCAGTCCGGGCTCGGCCGGCTCGCGCCCGAGCGCGAGCGCCGGGAGCGTCTCGGTGCCGACGTCGAACGCGAGCAGCTGCAGGACCGTGAGCGGCAGCGGGATCGCGCCTCCCCCGAGCGCGTACACCAGGAACGGCATCACCTCGGGCGTGGCGTGCGCGAAGATGTAGAGGATGAACTTGCGGATGTTGTCGTAGACGCGCCGGCCCGCCTGCACCGCGAGCGCGATCGTGGCGAAGTTGTCGTCGGTGAGCACCATCGTGGAGGCCTCGCGCGCCACGTCGGTGCCCGAGCGGCCCATCGCGATGCCGATGTCGGCGCGGCGCAGCGCGGGCGCGTCGTTGACGCCGTCGCCGGTCATCGCCACCACGTGCCCCTCCGCGCGCAGGGCGTCGGCGATGCGCAGCTTCGCCTCCGGCGCGGAGCGCGCGAAGATCAGCTCCTCGCCCGTCGCGCAAGCAGCTCGTCGAGCCCCCGCTCGTCCATGCGTTCGAGCTCGCTCGCCCGTGACGATGTGGGGCTGCTCGCCGCCGATCCCCACCTGCGCGGCCACCGCCGCCGCCGTCAGCCCGTGGTCGCCGGTGATCACGATGACGCGGATGCCCGCCGTGTGGCAGTCGGCCACCGCCCGAGCCACCTCCGGGCGCGGCGGGTCGAGCATCGCGACGAGCCCGAGGAAGCACAGGTCGCGCTCGACCTGCTCGCGCCGCTCGGGCAGCTCGGCCGGGTCGGGCAGCCGGCGGCGGGCGAGCGCCAGCACGCGCAGGCCGGCGCGCGCGTAGGCGTCCACCCTCGCGCCCACCAGCTCGCGATCCCCGTCGCTGAGCGGCTGCTGCTCGCCGTCGGCCGTGAGCGTGGTCGTGCAGCGGGCCAGCACCGCCTCGGGCGCCCCCTTTGCGTCGACCCAGATCCCCCCGTCGCGCTCGTCGAGCGTGGACATCAGCTTGAGCACGGGGTCGAAGCGGAACTCGCGCCTGCGCCGGCGGGCGCGCTCCTCGCTGCTCGGCGGTGAGCCGAGTCGAGCCGCGGCCGCCATCAGCGCCACCTCGGTGGGATCGCCGAACACCTCGCCCCCGTCGCCCGGCTGCGCGTTGTTGCACGCCGCCATCGTCGGCGCCAGCTCGCGCAGGGCGGGGCCCGGCTCACCGCCGGCCACGACGTCGAGCTCTTCGGAGGGCGACCACACCGAGGTGACGCGCATGCGGTTCTCCGTGAGCGTGCCCGTCTTGTCGGTGCAGATCACGTCGGTCGACCCGAGCGTCTCCACGGCGCTGAGGCGCTTGACCACCGCCCCCTGGCGCACGAGCCCGCGCACGCCCACCGCCAGGGCGAGCGTGATCACTGGCAGCAGTCCCTCTGGGACGTTGCCGACAAGCAGGCCGACGGCGAAGACGACCGCGTCTTTGAACGGCAGGCCCGCGCCGAGCATCGCGAGCGGCATGAACGCGATCCCGAGCCCCACGGCGATCAGCGCGATCAGCCAGGCGACGCGGCGCACCTGCTGTTCCAGGGGGCTCTCCTCCGCCGTGACGCGCTCTGAGAGCGCCGCGATGCGGCCGATCTCGGTGTGCATGCCGGTAGCGAAGACGAGCGCGCGCGCGTCGCCCTCGGTGCAGGCGGTGCCGCTCAGCACGAGCTCGCGCGCGGAGAGCAAGGGCACGCGCGTGTCGAGCATCTCGGCCGAGCGCACCACCGGGACAGACTCTCCCGTGAGCATCGACATGTCGACCTCGATCGTCCCGCTCAGCAGGCGCGCGTCGGCCGATATGCGGTCGCCCTCCTCGAGTGCGAGCACGTCGCCCGGCACCAGCTCGCGTGCGGGGATCGTGTGCTCGGCGCCGTCGCGCACCACCTTCGCCTGCGCCGGCAGGAACGCCGCAAGCGCCTCCACGGCACGCTCGGCCTGGGCCTCCTGGATGAAGGCGAAGACGGCGTTGATGACGATCACCACCACGATCGCGATCGCCACGGCGACGATCCCGGCGAGCCAGGCGAGCAGCGCGGCGGCCCACAGCAGCAGCGCGAGCGGATGGGTGAACTGGCGCGCGAGCTCCTTCGGCCAGCGCGTTCCGCCGCGCCGGCGCAGCTCGTTGGGCCCATACTGCACAAGGCGCCGCTGAGCCTCGCGCGAGGAGAGGCCGCCGCGCCTGGCGCGCAGGCGCCGCAACAGCACCTGGAGATGCTGCTCGGGGTCGAGCTGCGCGGCCGGCTCCTTCGCTTGCGGCGTCGGCGAGGGCTCGCTCACTCGCGCTTCCCCAGCTCCGCCAGCAGCCTCAACTCGTCGAGCAGCAGCCGCGGCAGCAGGAAGTGCTCGCGCACGTGCTCGCGTCCGGCGTGAGCGAGCTCGTCGGCGAGCACGCGGTCGCCGAGCAGCCTCAGCATCGCCTCAGCGCACTCCTCGACCGAGTCGACCAGCAGTCCGCCGATGCCCTCGGGCATCTGCAGCGGGATGCCGCCGGCGCGCCCGGCGACGACCGGGGTGCGCTTCCACATCGACTCCGAGACGACCAGTCCGAAGCCCTCGCGGATCGACTTCTGCACCACCACGTCGGAGAGGCGCTGGAAGGCGTTGACCTCGACGTTGCTGACACCCGTGAGGTTGGTGTAGAGGTGGATCTGTTCGTCGTCGCCGGCGTGATCGGCGACCTGCGCGTAGACCTCCCAGCCCTCGGGGTCGTCGAGCGCCATCGACCCCACCAGGGCGAGCTGCAGCTCTGGAATCTCCTCGCGCACCAGCCGGTAGGCGGCGATCACGCCGAGCGGGTCCTTCCAGCGCGTCGAAGCGCGACACCTGCGTGACGAGCCGCCCCGGCATGGTGACGCCGATCCAGTCGAGGATCTGACGGGCGGTGTCGTTCGCCAGCTCGAAGTTCTTCGGGCTGAGCGGGTCGATCGCCGGCGGGATCGTGCGTACGCGCGCGACGGGCAGGTCGGGCGGGACGAACTCGGGCATCGTGAACACCGCCGCGTCGAAGTCGGCGAGGTACGGCCGCAGGAACGCCCACGTCTCCGGGTTCGGCTCGGATGTGTCGATGTGACAGCGCCACACCCAGCGGGCGGCGCCCTCGCTGTGCAGAGCTCGCCAGCGCCGCGGGCTGGGGGTCGTGCACGACGATGAAGTCATAGCCCCCGTCGATGCTCTCGACGTTTTCGCGGGCGCAGTCCAACCAGGCCGCCTTCTCGTCCTCGGTCGGCGCCTCGCTGGCGCCCTGCAGCCCGTTGTGCAGCGCCTTGGTGGCCCTGAAGAAGTCATCGCGCCCGGTGATCACCTTCCAGTCGACCTCGAGCCCGAGGTCGCGCAGCAGCGGCACGGAGGAGCGCAACAGCTCGGACACCCCGCCCCCGTATGGCGTGGCGTTGATGTGCAGGATGCGCGCGCCCGCCAGCGCCAGCGCCTGCTCGCGCAGCTCGTGCAGGATTCGCTCGGGCACGACGGCCCGGTAGGCCTCCAGCGACCAGCGGCCGACGGCTACGCGCTGGAGCACGGCCTGCTCCTGCACCTTCGCGTTCGCGGCCCGTAGCGCTTGGTGAGGCCTTCCGTGTGGATCACCGGCTCCATGTCATCTCCCCTGGACACCTTGCATCGCAATCCGGACGGTATGCGGCGCGGCGCTCGCGAGCATCGGTTTGGCCCCGCATTGGGGGTGAGGGTAAACCCGCAGCCACAGCCGCCCCGCGCGCGCGCGAGGGGGGTCGGTTTTGTGTTCCCCACACACGACGCCTCGCGCGAGCGCCCCGCGCGCGCCCGCGCGCGCACACGACGCCTCGCGCAGCCCCACGCGCGCAGGGGACGGCACGAAACTACGTACTCCTCCACATCCCCCGCACGGCGCACCCCCGATGAAGCGGGCTGAGAGGCCGCGTAGCTTTGCGCCACGACAAGACGAAGCTTGCGAGCGGGAGCGCGGGATGCTGGAGAAGATCGTGGTGGGCTATGCGGGCGGGCGGGCCGGTCGCGACGCGGTCGCGCTCGCGGGCCGGATCGCGGCGGCTGTGCACGGCGGGATGACCGTCGTGTTCCCCTATCGCCCGCTGCTCGCGCGCGAGACGAGCGAGCAGGTGAAGGAGCGCGTGGAGGCGGAGGTGCGAGGGCTGCTCGAGGCGATCGAGCGCGAGGGCGCGAGCGATGCCGGGGGGGCGCGGAAGATCGAAGCTTCCTACCACTGGAGCCCTTCGTCCTGGCCGATTCACGCGTTGCACGAGCTCGCCGCATACGAGCACGCCGACTTGATCGTGTTCGGCGCCGCGCGCGAGGATGTGGGCGACCGGCTGCACGTGAGTTTGATGGAGCGCATGGTGCACGGCGCTCCCTGCGCGGTGGCGGTGGCGCCCGCCGGTTACGCCGAGTCGATCGCGAGCGCCCCGCCCGAAACCGCATCTGCCGAGCCGACAGAGACGGAGGCGGAGACGGCCGAAGCGCTTCCCCCACCCGGCCCGGGCCGAGGACTGCGACGGATCGGCGTGGGCTTCTCATCCTCGACGGAGGGCAGGGCCGCGGTGACGCTCGCGCGCGAGCTCGCGGGCGTGGTGGGCGGCAGCGTGCGGGTGATCGCCGGAGCGGGGCTGGAGCCGGCGCTCGCGAGCTACGCCTTCTCCTCGCCCGCGTTGGAGGAAGTGGAGGAGGAGATATATGGGGAGACCGAGCAGACACTCACGCGCGTGTGCAGGGAGCTCGCGGCGGGCGACGGCGTGGCGATAGAGCACGAGACGATCCGTGGCGAGCCGGTGGAGGTGCTGGTGGAGCGCAGCGGCGAGCTCGATTTGCTCGTGCTCGGCTCACGCGCATACGGCCCGTTGCGCCACGTGCTGCTGGGCAGCGTGTCGGCGCGCGCGATGCGCGAGGCGAGCTGCCCCGTGCTGGTGGTGCCGCGCGGCGTGGCGGGCGGCGATGGACGCGCTGACGGGCAATCCGCGGGCGTCGCCCGGCTCCCCTGAGCTCCCCTCCGGGGGGCTCGGCGAGGCGCAGGCGCAGGCGCGGCTGGCCGCGTCGGGCCCTCCGGGCAAGCCCGCGACGAGCCGCTCCTATAGGAGCATCGTGCGGGCGAACGTGCTGACCGTGTTCAACCTGATTTTGGCGGTGTTCGGGGCGGTGACGCTCGCGTTCGGCGATTGGCGCGACGCGCTGTTCCTCGGCGTGATCGTCGCCAACACCACGATCGGGATCGCCCAGGAGGTGCGCGCCAAGCGGGCGTTGGACCGGCTGGCGCTGCTGGTGGCGCCGCGCGCGCGCGCCGTGCGCGACGGGCGCGAGCGCGAGGTGGCGATCGGAGAGGTCGTGGTGGGCGATCTGGTGCGCGTGGGGCCGGGCGACCAGATCGTGGCCGACGGGGCGGTGGTGGACGCGCACGAGCTGCGCATCGACGAGTCGATCCTCACGGGCGAGTCCGAGGCGGTGGAGCGTGGGCCGGGTGAGCTCGTGCGCTCGGGCGCCTTCGTGGCGGAGGGGGCGGGCTCGTACGTGGTGAGCGCCGTCGGCGAGCAGAGCTTCGCCGCGCGCATCGTGGGCGAGGCGCGCTCGTTCAGGCATCCGCGTTCGCCGCTCGAGCAGGCGGTTAACCGGCTGCTGTACGGGCTCGTGGCGCTGATGGTGGCGCTCGGAGGGGTGCTCGGCTATTCGCTCTACCACCGTCACGTGGCCGTCCACGAAGCGGTGTCCACCTCGGTGGCGGGAGTCGTGAGCCTCGTTCCGGAGGGCCTGATCGTGCTGGTGAGCCTCACCTACGCGGTCGCGTGCGTGCGCATGGCGCGCCGCGGGGTGCTCGCCCAGCAGCTCAACGCGATCGAGTCGCTCGCGTCGGTGGACGTGATTTGCGTGGACAAGACCGGCACGCTCACCGAGTCGGCCCTGCGCGTCACCGGAGTGGAGCCGGTCGAGGGCGTGGAGGAGGAGGATATTGGGGCGTGCCTGGGGCGTTATGCCGCCTCCGCCACCACCCGCAACGGCACGCTCAAGGCGCTCGCGGATGCTTTCACTGCCGTACCCGAGCAGGCACGCTCGGAGGTGCCGTTCAGCTCGCGCCGGCGCTGGAGCGCGCTGGATTTGGGCGACGCCACCTACTACCTCGGGGCGCCCGAGCGCTTCGAGCTGGGCACGCTCTCCGAGCGCGCGCGCGAGCTGGCGCTCGAGGGTCGGCGCGTGCTCGCGCTCGCCACCGGCCCCGCGGCGCTTTCGACCGCCGGCTCCTCCCCACTCTCCACCGCGAGCTCCATCGGGCCATCCGCGGCGAACTCCATCCAGCCCACGGCTGACTCCGCCCCGCCTTCCGCGAGAGCCTCCGAGTCGCATCTCGCCGGAGACACCCGCGCGGCGCCGGCACGCGAGGCCCCGCCGAGCGAGTTCCCTCCAAGCGACCTTCGCCCGCTCGGCCTGGTTGTGCTCGCCGAGCGTTTGCGCCCGAACGTGCGACACACGATCGCCTTCCTGCGCGAGCAGGACGTCGAGGTGAAGGTGCTCTCGGGCGACTCGCCCGCCACGGTGGCGGCGATCGCGCGCGACGTGGGCATCCCCGTGGGGGAGGTGGCCGAGGGCGCCGACATCCCCGAGGAGCCCGAGCGGCTGCGCGAGTTCGCGCTCGCGGCGAGCGTGGTGGGTCGCATCTCGCCCGAGGGCAAGCGCGCGATCGTGGCCGCGCTCAATGAATCCGGCCGCTACGTGGCGATGTTGGGCGACGGGGTCAACGACGTGCCCGCGCTCAAGCGGGCACGCCTGGCGATCGCGCAGGGCAGCGGCGCCCAGATGGCGCGCTCGATCGCCGACCTGGTGCTCGTGGACGGCGACTTCGACGCGATCCCGGCGCTCGTGCGGGAGGGGCGCAAGGCGCTGCGCAACCTCCAGCGTGTGACGAAGCTGTATGTGACCAAGTCGGCGTTCGCCGCCTTCTTGATCCTCACGATCGGGACCACCTCCGAGGCGTACCCGCTGCTCCCGCGTCATTTGAGCCTCGCCGCGGCGCTCGCGATCGGGATCCCCACGTTCTTCCTCGCGCTCGCTCCCTCCAGCGGGCCATGGCGGCCGGAGGGTTTCGTGCGGCGCGTCGCGCGCTTCGCCGTGCCGGCGGGCACGATCGTGGGGGTGGGAACCGTGACCGGGTACCTGTTCGCGCTGCACGACCTCGACTACAGCGTGATACAGGCGCGCACGATCGCCACCACCGTGCTCGTCGCGGTGGGCCTCTACCTCGTGCTCGCGCTCGAGTTCACCGGCTCGCTGCGACGCTCCGGGATCGTGGGCGCCATGTGCCTCGCGCTCGCGGGCGCCTACGTGGTGGTGCTGCTCGTGCCGGGTTTGCGCCACTTCTTCCAGTTCGCCGCGCCCGGCGGAGGGATGCTCGTCACGGCCATCCTCGCCGCCGCGGTGTCGATCGGGGCGCTCGTGCTCGCGGGCTTCGGCCTGAGCGCGTCGACGCGCTCGGACGAGGTGACGGGGTGAGCGGCGCCACGCGCAAACGAGGTGACGGGGTGAGCGGCGCCACGCGCAAACGAGGTGACGGGGTGAATGCCTCCGCCGCCCAACCGCCGGCGCCCAACCGCCGGCGGTGGCGCGCGCTACCGAAGGGCACGCTGAACGCGCTGCGCACGTACATCGCGCCGGCGGCGGCCGGCGCCGGCATCGTGAGCGGCGGGCTGCTCTATGCCTTCCTCGGCACAGGCGCCGCCGATGTCGCATGGGCGGCCACCGTGGCGATCATGCTCGTGCCGCTCACGTGGTCGGTGGGGCGCTCGCTGCTGCACGGGGACCTCGGCGTGGACGTGATCGCGCTGCTCGCGATGGCGGGGGCGCTCGCGCTCGGCGAGTACCTGGCGGGCGCGGTGATCGCGCTGATGCTCGCCGGGGGGAACGCCCTGGAGGTGTTCGCCTCCGCGCGCGCCCGTCGCGAGCTGACCGCGCTCGTGGAGCGCGCCCCGCGCAGCGCCCGCCGCCGGACGGACGGCGGCTGGGAGGAGGTGGAGGCCGAGCAGGTGCAGGTGGGCGACATCCTGCTCGTGCGCGCCGGCGAGGTGATCCCAACCGACGGCGTGCTCGCCGGCGAGCACGCCGTGATCGACGAGTCGAGCCTCACGGGCGAGCCGCTGCCCGCGACCTACGTGCGCGGAAAGATGATCCGCAGCGGCACGGCCAACGCGGGCGACGCGTTCGAGCTCGCCGCGACGCAGCGCGCCGCCGACAGCGCCTACGCGGCGCTCGTGCGGCTCGTGCGGGAAGCCGAGCAGCGTCGCGCCCCGTTCGTGCGGATGGCCGATCGCTACGCGGTGTACTTCCTCCCGCTCACGCTCGCGATCGCCGGCGGGGCGTGGCTCGCGAGCGGCGACGCGGTGCGGGCGCTGGCGGTGCTCGTGGTGGCAACCCCCTGCCCGCTGATCCTCGCCGCCCCGATCGCGTTCGTGGCGGGGCTCTCGCGCGCGGCGAGCGCCGGGGTGATCGTGAAGGGAGGCATCGCGATCGAGCGCTTCGGCGAAGCGCGTACGGTGCTGCTCGACAAGACCGGCACGCTCACGCTCGGGGTGCCGGCGGTGGAGCGGGTGGTGACGTTGAACGGTTTGCCCCGCGAGGAGCTCCTGCGCCTGGCGGCCTCGGTGGACCAGCTCTCCAACCACGTGCTCGCCGCGGCGATCGTGCGCCAGGCCGCGAGCGAGGCGATCGCGCTCGCCCGCCCCGAGCGGGTGCGCGAGTCGCCCGGGCAGGGGATCGAGGGGATCGTCGAAGGACGCCGCATCCTGGTGGGCAGCGCGGCGTGGCTGGAAGGCCACGGAATCGACACCGACATGAGCTCCGACTCCCCGTCCGCGACCGACGCCACCCCCGGCTCACTCCCGAGCGCCGGCTCACCCAACGCCACCCCCGGCTCACTCCCGAGCGCCGGCTCACCCAACGCCACCCCCGGCTCACTCCCGAGCGCCGGCTCACCCAACGCCACCCCCGGCTCGCACCCGAGCGCCGGCTCACCCAACGCCACCCCCGGCTCGCACCCGAGCGCCGACCCGGACTCCAGCCTACCCCCAGCCAACAATCCGAGCCTCGGCTCACCCCCAGCCGCCGACCCGAGCCCCGGATCACCCCCGGCGCGTGTGGAGGGCGGCGCGAGTGTCCTGGTCGGCGTGGACGGGCAGCTCGCGGGGATGCTTGTGATGGGCGATCACGTAAGGCCCGACGCCCACGCGCTCGTGCGACGGCTGCGCGAGGTGGGCATCCGTCACGTGGCGATGGTGAGCGGCGATCGTGCCGAGGTGGCGCACGCCGTGGCCGACCAGCTCGGTCTCGACCGCGTGTATGCGCAGCAGAGCCCGGAGGACAAGCTCGACGTGGTGCGCCGGATGCGCGACACGCGGGAGCTCGCGCCGGTGGTGATGGTGGGCGACGGGATCAACGACGCCCCCGCGCTGGCGATGGCGGACGTGGGCGTGGCGATGGGCGGCGCGGGCGCCACCGTGTCCGCCGAGGCCGCCGACGCGGTGATCACGGTGGACCGCATCGACCGCGTGGCCGACGCGATCGCGATCGGGCGTCGCACGGTGCGGATCGCCCGCGAGAGCGTGCTGGCGGGCATCGGGCTGAGCAGCGTGGGAATGGGGCTCGCGGCGGTCGGCCTGCTCGTGCCGGTCGCCGGCGCGCTCTTCCAGGAGGCGATCGACGTAGCCGTGATCGTCAACGCCCTGCGCGCGCTGCGGGGCTGAGCGTCAGCCGTCAGCCGCGCGCCAATGCCCCGGCCACGTCGAGGCTCGACACCACGCCGGTCGGCTCGCCGTTCTCGTGTGAGACGACAACCACGTGGGTGATGTCATGCTCGGCCATCAGCCGCGCCACGCGCTCGATCGTGTCGCGGGGATCGACCGTCACGATCTCGGTCGCGGCGAGCTCGCCGGCCGCGACGTCAAGGCGACCGGCGGCAACGGCGCGCATGAGGTCGAGGTCGGAGAGGATCCCCCACACCAGGTGCTCCTCGCGATCGGCGCCGCGGGCGAGCCCCTCGACGACGACGCAGTGCACCATGTGACGGGCCATCTCGCCGGCCGCGTCCTGGAGGGTGGACTGCGGCGGAAGGGCGACGATGCCGTGGTGCATCACAGCGCCCACGGAGACCGCCGGGGCGGTCGAGGAGGTCGTCTCGTGCGTGGGCATGGTGGCCATCTCAGGGCTCCTTCTCGTGGGTGGATATGACCATGGATCGAACCTATTGGCGGCGCGACGAGCAGACATCGGTGCCGACTGCGTGCTCCGCTCCGTAGGCGCTACTGAGCGTCCACCTCGCGACGCGCACGTCACGCTCGCCCGCGCGCGGCGCGCGGCCTGCCCTCCTCGCGCTCCGCGCCCCCAGCGCGGGCGACCTCCGCCCTCCTCGCGCTCCGCGCCCCCAGCGCGGGCGACCTCCAAGAGCAACCCGCTGCTCGGCGAGGCGAAGGGCTACTGAGCGCGGGCGGCCTCCAGGAGCACGCGCTGCTCGGCGGAGGCGATCAGGCGGCGGGTGCGATCGACCGCGTCGACGCTCACGGAGACGCTGTCGATTCCGAGCCGTACGAGCAGCTCGGCGTACTCGGGGTGCACCGAAGGCGCCTGCCCGCAGATCGAGGTGCGCAGGCCGAGCCGCCGCGCGCGGGGGATCAGCTGTGAGAGATAGTCGATCACCGCGGGGTCGCGCTCGTCGAACGTGTCGGCGAGCAGCTCGGAGTCGCGGTCGGCGCCGAGCATGAGCTGCGTGAGGTCGTTCGAGCCGATCGAGATGCCGGCGATCCCGAGCTTCCGGTAGCGCTCGAGGTTGAACAGCACCGAGGGGACCTCCGCCATGATCCAGAGCTGGAAGCCGCGGCGGTCGAGCAGGCCGTCCCGCGCCATCAGCGCCCGGCAGCGTTCGAGCTCTGAGACGGTGCGCACGAACGGGAGCATCACGTGGAAGTTCTCCCGGCCCGCGTCCCACACGCGCCGCACCGCCTGAAGCTCCAGGGCGAATACCTCCGGCTCGCGCGTGTAGCGCAGCGCGCCGCGGTAGCCGATCATCGGGTTGGCCTCCTGCGGCTCGAAGCGCTCCCCGCCCTTCAGGCCGCGAAACTCGTTGGTGCGGAAGTCGATCGTGCGGTAGGTGACCGGACGCGGCGCGAAGGCGGAGGCGAACGTGTCGAGCGCGAGCGCCATGCGCTGCACGAACTCCTCTCCACGCTTTTCCTCGATGAGCTGCTTGGGGTGGATGCCGTCGAGCGCCTCGATGGCCATCAGCTCGGCGCGCAGCAGCCCGACGCCGTCGACGTCGAGCGCGGCGGTGCGCTCTGCCTGCGAGGGCTCGGAGAGGTTGACGAGCAGCTTCGTGGCGGTCACCGGCGGGTTTGCGCCGGGCGGCGCGCCCGCCCGATGCGCCCCAGCGGCGCCGAGCTGCGCGACGGAGCGCCCGTTCGAATCGACCACCTCGCCCGCGCCCGCCCCCTCGCCCGTGCCCGCGCCATCGCCCGTGGCCCGCGCCAGCGCCCGCCCCCTCGCCCATGCCCGCGCCATCGCCCGTGCCCATGCCCGCGCCCGCGCCCGTGCCGGCAGGGCTGGCGGAGGGGAGGCCCTTCGCGTCATCGCCCGTGCCGGTTGGGATGGCGGAGGGGGGGCCCTTCGTAACGACGCCACGCGTCGCGTCGACGGTCACGAGCTCCCCGTCTCGCAGCGTGCGCGTGGCATCGCTGGTTCCCGCGATGCACGGAATGCCGAGCTCCCGCGAGACGATCGCCGCGTGGCAGGTCATGCCGCCGGAGTCGGTGACGATGGCCGCCGCCTTGCGCATCAGGGGCACCCAGTCGGGGGTGGTCATGTGCGCGACGAGCACCTCCCCGGAGGCGAACGCGTCGGTGTCGTGAGGATCGTCCATAAGCCGCACCCGCCCGCTCGCCGAGCCGGGCGCGGCGCCGAGGCCGCGCACGAGCACCACCGGCAGTGGGCTCGCGGTCGCCGCTGGTTGGACCGCGCCGGCCCCATGAGCGCCGTCGGCTCGCGGGCCGTGCCCGTCGGGCGACTGCTCGTCGGGCGCGAAGCTGGTGATGGGACGGCTCTGGAGCATCCACACGTTGCCCGCGGGGTCGAATGACCACTCGGTGTCTTGGGGGGCGCCGTAGTGGCGCTCGATGTCGATGCCGAGCCGTGCGAGCTCCAGGACCTCCCGATCGTCGAGCACCGCCAGCGTGCTCTCCTCGGAGGCGAGCTTGCGGGTGACGGTGCCGCCGCGGGGGGCGGCTTCGATCGCGAGCTCCTTCGGGCGCACCGAGCGCGTGAGGATCGTGAGCGTGTCCTTGCGCACCACGTAGCGGTCGGGGGAGACGGCGCCCGACACCACCGCCTCGCCGAGACCGAACGAGCCCTCGATCACCAGTTGCTCGCGCGAGCCCCCGGCGGGGTCGACGGTGAACATGACGCCCGCCCGCGTGGAGGGGATCTGCAGCTGCACGACCACCGCGATGTCCATGTCGGCCTGGCTGAAACCGCGCCGCCCGCGGTAGTAGATCGTGCGGGCTCCGAACAGCGACATCCAGCAGCGCTTCACGGCGTCGATGACGGCGTCGGCGGAGCGCACGTTCAGGAAGGTCTCGTTCATCCCGGCGAACGACGCCGACGCGGTGTCCTCGGCGGTGGCCGACGAGCGCACCGCCACGGCCTGCATATCGCCCACAGCGCCACCGTCCGCGCCGGGTTGTGTCGCGCCGCCGTGCTCGCTCGCTCCACCGCTCCCCGCGCCGTTCTCTCCCTTGCCTGCGCTCTCTCCCCTGCCTGCGCTCTCTCCCCTGCCTGCGCTCTCTCCCCTGCCTGCGCTCTCTCCCTTGCCTGCGCTCTCTCCCTTGCCTGCGCTCCCGACCAGCTTGGCGTGGGCGGCGAGGATGGCGTCGCGCAACTCGGGCGGCATCGGCGCCTCGAGCACAGCTTGGCGGGCGGCGTCGGCGGCGTGGCGCAACGAGGCGTTGTCCTCCACATCGACACCCGAGAGGATCGCGTCGAGGCGCTCGCGCAGGCCGGTGAGCTCGCAGAACGAGGCGTACGAAGGAGCGCCGATCACGAAGCCCGGCGGCACCGGCAGGCCGGCGCGGGTCAGCTCGCCCAGGTTGGCGCCCTTGCCGCCCGCGTACTCGACATCGCCGCGACCGAGCTCTGAGAACGGCCGGATGAGGGCGATACGCGGGACGGTGGACACGCACAGAACCCTCGCGCGCGGGGCGCCGGCAAGCATCCGTGCGACCCCGCCGAGCGCTGTGGCATTTCACGGATGCCCACCGAGCCGCGCACGGTCAGCATCGGCGCCTGATGACCGTCGTCCCAGCCATGGCCGCCTACCCGAGCGCGCACGTGGTGGACGTGGTGCTGCGCGACGGCTCGACACTGCACATGCGGCCGGTCAGCGAGCGCGACGCAGCGGCGATCAAGCGGTTCCTGGGAACCCTCTCGGTGGAGTCGATCGGCTTTCGCTTCTTCGGGTCGCCCGACCTCGACTGGGTGTGCGAGTGGTCGGTGGACGTGGACTACTCCGACCGCTATGCGCTCGTGGCGAGCACCGGGGCGGAGCAGGCGATCGTCGCGCACGGCGCCTACATGCGACTCGACGAGCATCGCGCGGAGGTGGCGTTCATGGTGTCCGACGCCTGGCAGGGAAGGGGGATCGCGACGATCATGCTCGCGCACCTGGCGGCGGCCGCGGAGGAACACGGCATCTCGACGTTCTTCGCGGAGGTGCTGCCCCGCAACCGCCGCATGATCGAAGTGTTCGGCGAGAGCGGATTCCCGGTGAAGCGCCATCGCACGCAGGACGTGATCGAGATCGAACTGCCGACCTCGATGGACGAGCAGACCATCGAGCACTTCGAACAGCGCGATGAGACAGCGGCCGTCGCCGCGTTGCACAGCTTCCTGGAGCCACGCTCGGTGGCGGTGGTGGGGGCCTCGCGACGCCGGCGAACGATCGGCGGAGAGCTCTGGCACAACCTCATCGCGGGCGGCTTCACCGGCGAGGCGCACGCGGTGAACGACAAAGCGCGCACCGTGCAGGGGAGGCGCGCGTACCGCTCGATCGCCAGGGTGCCCGGACCGGTGGAGATGGCGGTGATCGCGATCCCGGCCGAGCGCGTGGCGGGCGTCGCGCGCGAATGCGCAGCGGCGGGGGTGCGCGCGCTGCTCGTGATCTCCGGCGGCTTCGGGGAGGCTGGGCCGGCCGGCGAGGAGCGCCAGCGCGAGCTGCTGCGCATCTGCCGCGAGTCGGGCATGCGGCTCGTGGGACCGAACTGCCTGGGCGTGCTCAACAACGCACCCGAGATACGCCTGAACGCGACGTTCGCGGCGGGCTCCCCGCAGGCGGGAAGGATCGGCTTCCTCTCCCAGAGCGGGGGGCTCGGGATCGCGATGATCGAGGGAGCGGGACGGCTCGGGATCGGTCTCTCCTCGTTCGTGTCGGTGGGCGACAAGGCCGACATCTCCGGCAACGACCTGCTCCAGTACTGGGAGCACGACGAGGGCACCGACGTGGTGCTGCTGTACCTGGAGTCGTTCGGCAACCCGCGCCGCTTCGCGCGGATCGCGCGTCGCGTGAGCGCCCGCAAGCCGATCGTGGCCGTCAAGAGCGGGCGCTCGGCCGCGGGGGCCAGAGCGGGCGCCTCGCACACCGGCGCGCTCGTGTCGAGCTCGGACGTGACGGTCGACGCCCTGTTCGAGCAGGCGGGGGTGATTCGCACGGATACGGTGCACGAGCTGTTCGACGTGGCGGCGCTGCTGTCCGCGCAGCCCGCGCCGCGGGGGGGTCGCGTGGCGATCGTGACGAACGCGGGCGGCCCGGGGATCCTGTGCGCCGACGCGTGTCAGGCGGCGGGGCTCGACGTCGTCGAGTTGAGCCCGCGCGTGCGCAAGCGGCTCGCGCGCTTCCTCGACCCCCAGGCGTCGCTGGGCAACCCGATCGACATGATCGCGGGCGCCCCCGCCGAGAGCTATCGCCACACGATCGACACGCTCGTGCGCGAGCAGGCGTGCGACGCGATCCTCGCGATCTTCGTGCCGCCGCTCGTCACCGACCCGCATGACGCGGCGCGCGAGATCCGCGCGGCGGCGGCGGATGCGCATGGCGTGACGATCGCAGCGGTGTTCATGACGGGCGAGGCGATGCCGGACGAGCTGACGGGCAAGGCGATGCCCGATCGGGCGACGGGCGAGGCGATGCCGGATGGGCTCACGCGGGATGCGACGGCGGATCGGCCGGCGGGCAGGGCGACTTCCGACCGGCGCACGGGGGCGGCAACGGTGGATCGGGTGACGGGCGAGGCGGTGCGCGTGCCGGGGTTCGACTTCCCCGAGGACGCCGCCAGGGCGCTGGCGCACGCGGTGCGCTACGCCCGCTGGCGGGAGCGGCCGGTCGGCGTCCTCGGGCGGCCGGAGGGCTGCCGACCGGCGGCCGCGGCGGCGATAGTGGCGCGCGGCCTGGCGGGCGGCGGCGGATGGCTGGCGCCGGCGGAGGTGGCCGCGCTGCTCGACTGCTACGGCCTGCCGTTGATCGAGACGCGCACCGTGCGCACCCCGCGCGAGGCTGTGGCGGCCGCGGCGGCTGTGGGCGGGCCGGTGGCGTTGAAGGCGATCGCCCCGGGTCTGCTCCACAAGAGCGACGCGGGCGGGGTGGAGCTCGGCTTGGACGGGCCGGAGGCGGTGCGGGCGGGGGCGCGCAGGATCAGGCTGGCGGTCGCGCGCGCGGGGCACCGGCTGGAGGGTCTGGTGGTGCAGCCGATGGCTCACACGGAGGTGGAGCTGTTGATGGGGGTGGTGCACGACGAGAGCTTCGGGCCGGTGATCGCCTGCGGCGCGGGCGGCACGCGCGCCGAGCTGCTCGGCGACGTGGCGGTGCGGATCACACCGCTCACAGACCTCGACGCGCGCGAGATGCTGCGCTCGCTGCGCTCGTTCCCACTGCTGGAGGGCTATCGCGGCTCGGCGCCGTGCGACGTGAGGGCGCTCGAGGACGTGCTGCAGAGGCTCAGCGCGCTCGTGCAGGCCCATCCCGAGGTCGCCGAGCTCGACGCGAACCCGGTGGTGGCGGGCCCGCAGGGGGCGCTGATCCTCGACGCACGGGTGCGCGTGAGCCCGGCTCCCGCGCGCAAGCCCCAGCCGTCGTTGAGGCCCTGAGGAACCTGTCTGGGGCAGGCCCTGAGGACCTGTCTCGGTGGGCCCTGAGGACCTGTCTCGGTGGGCCCTGAGGACCTGTCTCGGTGGGCCCTGAGCGTGAAGGCGGCGGGAACTCCGCAACGACCGGAGATTCAGGGATTTGCCACGATAAATATGGGATTTTGCCCGCTGGGAGCCGCCCAGGTGGGGGTCTAGCGTTGCGTCATGTTCCCGTTTCTCCGCCTTGCGCCGGTGCCCGACTCCGAGCCGGACGCGACGGTTGAGGGACCGATCAGGATCCTGCTCGCCGACGACCACGCGGCGATGCGCCGCAGCCTGCGCCTGCTGCTCGACGGCGAAGCCGACCTCGACGTGATCGCGGAAACCGACAGCCTGCAGTCGGTGATGGGCCATGTGCATGAGCGCCGGCCCGACGTGTTGGTACTGGATCTGGACATGCCCGACCAGGGCTCCGGCATCGAGGCGCTGAGCCGCTTCGGCAGGGAGGCGCGCAACACGAACATCGTGGTGCTCACGACGAACGACGACCCGTCGCTCGCGAGGCGAACGCTCGACAACGGAGCGATCGGGCTCGTCTTGAAGGAGATGGCCGACTCGGATTTGCCGGAGGCTGTGCGCAACGCTTCGCGGGGCAGACGCTACGTGAGCCCGCTGCTCGCAGCGAAGCTCGTCGGCGCGAGGACCGGCGACGGTGACAACCTGACACCGCGCGAGCGCGAGGTGCTGCGACTGATCGCGCTGGGCTACACGAGCGTGGAGATCGCGCGGAAGCTGGGGCTCTCACCGCGCACGATCGAGACCCACCGCGCGCGCATCCACCGCAAGCTGGGACTCAACACGCGAGCGGAACTGGTGAGCTTCGCCCTGCGACACGAACTGCTGCGACTGTGAGTGACGCCACGGTGGCGGGCCCAGGCGGCTCCGACCGGTCGCGACCCGCCCGGCAACCTCCCCCGCGCGCGCGTGGGGACCGCTGATCGGCTATTCGAGCGCCGCCACGCCTGGCAGTGTTTCGACCGCCGATCGGCTATTCGAGCGCTGCCACGCCCGGCAGCGTACGACCGCTGAGGAGCTCGAGCGTCGCCCCGCCGCCCATCGAGATGTGGGTGACGCGGTGTTGCAGGCCGAACGAGCGCAGCGCCTCCACCGTCTCTCCGCCGCCCACCACGGTGGTACCCCGATTGCGCGCGAGCGCCCGCGCGACGGCGTGCGTGCCCGCGGCGAAAGGCTCGTGCTCGAACGCTCCCATCGGCCCGTTCCAGAAGACGCTCGCGGCGGCTTCGATGTCGCGCGCGAAGCTCTCCGCCGTGCGCGGGCCGATGTCGAGGCCCATCCACCCGTCTGGCACCTCCACGTCTGTGAGCGTGCGCGGCTCGGGGTCCTCGGGTGCATGTGCGACGAGGAGATCTGTCGGCAGGCGCAGACGGCGCCCCGTGCGGGCATCCTGCTCGAGCACGGTTCGCGCGCGGGGTATGTCCTCGGGGGCGCATGACGAGGCGCCGACGGCGTGTCCAGCGGCTGCGAGGAACGGGAAGCTCATGGCGCCCCCGATGAGCACGGCGTCGGCGCTCTCGGCGAAGCGTCCCACGAGCTCGATCTTGTCGGCCGCCTTGGCGCCGCCGAGCACGGCGACGAGCGGGCGCTGGGGATCGCGCTGGAGTGCGGTGAGGATGTGCACTTCGCGCTGCAACAGCCTCCCGGCGGCGCTCGGGAGCAGGCGGGCGACGCCCTCGGTGCTGGCGTGGGCGCGGTGAGCGGAGCCGAACGCGTCGTCCACGTAGACGTCGGCGAGCGCCGCCAGCGACCTTGCGAAGTTGGGCTCGTCGGCGGTCTCGCCGCGTTCGTAGCGAACGTTCTCGAGCACGAGGATCTCCCCGGCGTGCAGCCCCTTGGCGAGCATCTGCGCCGAGCTGCCGGCGACGTCGCCGGCGAATGTCACCTGCCCGCCGGCGAGCTCGCCCAGACGATCGGCGACGGGGCGCATCGACAGCTCGGGCTCGCGGTCGCGGGGGCGCCCGAGATGCGACACGAGCACGATCGACGCGCCCCTGGCGCGCAGCTCCTCGATCGTGGGGAGCGCCGCGCGGATGCGGGTGTCGTCGGCCACGCGGACCGGCCCGCCTCCGGAATGCTCGAGCGGGACGTTGAGATCGGCGCGCAACAGCACACGCCTGCCGGTGAGGTCGAGATCGTCGAGGGTCCTCACACCCTCGAGATTAGCTTCGCGGCGTGCTTCAGGCGTGGTCCGAGGTCGTTGACGAGCCGGTTCACGGTGTAGGCGTCCGAGGGAACGGTGACGTCGATGGCGAGCGGACGCTCGCTGCGGGGGCGAGGCACGAGCACGGCGATCGAGCGCGCGCCCGTGACTAGCTCTTCGTCGCTGACCACCACCTCCCGCGGGCTGGCGCGGTCGAGCTCCGCCGCGAGCTTGTTGCGGTCCACGATCGTGTTGGGCGCGTGTCGCACGAGCTCGAGGCCCGCGAGCAGCTCACGTCGCTCGGCGTCGGAGAGGCTCGCGAGCAGGACCTTGCCGAGCGCGGTGCAGTGGACGGGCACGTTGGCGCCCACGCCCAACTGCCGGTCGATCGCGTACTGGCCCTTGCGGTGGGCGAACAGGCGGTGGACATAGACCGCGCGCGCTCGATCGAGCACGCCCATGCTGACCGTGTGGCCGACGTGTTCGCGCAGCTCTGCCAGCACAGCGCGGGCGGGAACCTGCTCGCGCAGCTCGCCGACGGCGACGCGTCCGACGTCCGCGGCGCGTCTCGCGAGGCGATACTTGCGCTTCGGATCCTGCTCCAGGAAACCGAGCTCCACAAGCGTCATGGCGTAGCGGTGCGTGGTGGAGCGGCTGATCCCCACGATGTCGGCGAGCTCGGCGATCCCGAGCGCCTGATGCTCGCTCGAGTAGGACTCCAAGATCGCGACGCCGTATTCCAGCGAGCGCGACAGTCGCGGGTCTGGGGCCGACTTGATGCGCGGCCGCGGCGGACCCCTTCGCGTGGCCTTGTTGCTTTTCTCCCCACGGCTCTTCCCTCGGGCCTGCCCGCTCTCGTCGTCCTCATGCATCGCCGTTTTCACCTCCTGGATCGAGCCGCACAGGGCATGTGGTTTGCGGGTACCCGCAAAGGCACTCTCAGGCAACCCGCCGCCACTCAGTTCAGTTGAAGAGTACAATCGTCTGTAGTCGAAAAGGCTACACGATCGTCCGGTCGGCTCCCGTCATACGACGATCCCGCGCGAGCATGCGAAGCCCTGACGCTCTCCGACCAAGCCGGGCGCCGCGGGCCGGCGAAGCGCGTACTGGTGGTACGTGCTGGCCGATCTCCGATCGGTCGGCACGTGGCGATCCGGCGAAGTGTCCAGGGGCGTCAGGAGACGCGGCGGACGATCGCCGCTACGAACTCGGCAAAGGTCATGCCGGCGGCCTCGGCGGCGGCGGTGGTGATGCCGGTCTCGGTGAGCCCGGGGATCGTGTTGATCTCGAGCACCTGCGGCTCGTCGTGCTCGTCGAGGATGAGATCGACGCGGGCGAAGTCGCGGCAGCCCATGAGCGTGTAGCTGTCGAGCGCCACGGCCTCCACGCGCGCGCGCACGGCGTCGGACAGCTCGGCGGGCACCTCCATGCGGAGCTGGCCGATGGTGTAGTGGACTTCGTAGCTGTAGAAGCTCTCGGGCGTGAACAGCTCGACGATGGGAAGCGCGCGAGGGCCCGCCGGCGAGTCCATGACGGTGACGGCGAGCTCGCGCCCCACGATGCGCTCCTCGACGAGCACGCGGTCGCCGTAGCCGAAGGCGCCGAGGATCGCGCTCGGGAGCTGCTCGGGGGTTGCGACGAACTTGATCCCGATCGCCGAGCCCTGCGCGACGGGCTTCACCACGACCGGGAGCCCCAGCTCCTCGAGCAGCCTCGGGAAGGTGCGCGCGCCGCCGAGCTCGCGGAAGGCGGTCTCGTTGAAGCTGTGGAACGCGGGCGTGGGGATGTTGTGCAGGCGGAGCATCCGCTTGAACAGCATCTTGTCCATGCAGAGCGCGCTCGCGAGGGGGTCAGACCCCGTGTACCGCAATCCGAGCGTCTCGAGCAGATCCTGGAGGGTGCCGTCCTCGCCGCCGCGTCCGTGCATCGCCACAAACACGAAGCGGGGGCGCTCTGAGAGCACGCGGTCGATGAAGTCGCCGTCGACGTCGAGCGCGTGGACGGTGTAGCCGAGCGTGCGCAGGGCGCGCTCCACGCGATGGCCGGAGCGCAGCGAGATCTCGCGCTCCAGCGAGCGGCCCCCCATCGCGACGATCGCGGGGCCGTCGCTCATGCTCGCTCCCACGCTATGCCTCGCGTGCGCGCGTACGCACGCGCACGGGGCATCGAAATTCGTGCAACCGCCCCTACCCCCACGCCATGCCTCGCGTGCGCGCGCGCGCAACGCAAAAGGCGCGCCGATGACTTCGCGCGCGCGCACGCGAGTCACCCCAATCGGCACAACCAACCCCACGAGCACAACCGACTCCACACCCCCCGGGCTCACGCCTTCTCCCCCGTCTTGGCGCCCGAGGCGCGTTCGGAGAGCAGATTGGTGGCGAACACCGTGGTGGTGCGCAGCTGCTCGCGATGGTGGGCGAGCGCGAGGTCGATGAGCTCGTCCATGAGCTCGACGAACGGGAGGCCGGCGGGCTCCCACAGGTAGAAGGAGAACGACCCGGGGATGGTGTTGAGCTCGTTGACATACACGCGCTGCTCAGCGTCGATGAGGAAGTCCACGCGCGTGACGCCGGCGCACCCGAATGCGGTGAAGGCGCGCTTGGCGAGCTCCTGCACATGCGCGGTGAGCGCGTCGGGAAGCGGCGCCGGGATGAGCCGTGCGGCGCCCTTCATGCCCTCGCCCTTCGCGCCTTCCATGTACTTGTCCTCGAAGGAGAGGAAGCTCTCGGCGGCGATCGGCTGCTCGCACACAGAGGCGCGCGGCGGAACGCCGGGGCGGCCGATGACAGCGCAGTTGACCTCGATGCCGCCCTCCACCGCCGGTTCCACGAGGCAAACGCGGTCGAGCTCGAAGCCGAGCTCCAGGGCATCCGCGAGCTCGGCGTCGCCGGCGCAGCGGCTGACGCCCACGCTCGACCCGAGCGAGGCGGGCTTCACGTACAGCGGAATGTCGAAGGCCTCGCGCGCGCGCACGGGCACCCCTTTTTCGAGCATCCCTCCCCGGAAGGCCCCACGCGCGCGCGCGGGCACCTCTTTTTCGAGCATCCCTCCCCGGAAGGCCCCGCGCGCGCGCGCGAGCACCCCTTCTCGGTCGACATCCCACTGCTCGCGGCGCAGCGCGAGATGGTCGAGCGCGGGCAGGCCGGCCTGCGCGAGGATGGCCTTGGTTGTGACCTTGTCCATCGCGGCGGCGGCTGCCCCCACCGGGGGGCCCACATAGGGGAGCCGGGCGAGCTCCAGGGCGCCCTGCAGGCAGCCGTCCTCGCCCTGGGTGCCGTGCGTGGCGAGCACCACCGCGTCGAGCTCGATTGACTCGCGGGCCCGCCCACCCGCGCGGCGCGCGCGGAGCAGCGAGCCCCCGCTCGTGGCGCGCACCCCGTGGCGGGGCACAGGCAGCAGGCGGCCGTTGTGCAGGTCGAAGTGGACCTCCTCGGCGTCGGGGTCGCCGCCGTCCTGCCGATAGACGGACAGCTCGCGCAACGCCTCGCCCGTATACCAACGACCGCTGCGAGCGATGTAGATCGGGATCGGCGAGTGGCGAGCCTCGAGCACGCCCAGGGCCTGCAGCCCGGTGATGATCGAGACGTCGTGCTCCACGGAGCGCCCGCCGAACGCGACGCCCACCCTCAGTCCGCTTGGTGGCATAGGCGGTTAGCTTATGTGCCGAGGCCACGGCACACCGCGAGTACGCCCCGCCAATCCAAAAAAATCCGTGAGGGTCCGATCTATGCGCTCCTCATACCCATACCCCGGACCCTCACCCGGTGGGGGTCCGATCTATTTCCGCTCTGCGTAGGTGTCGGGGAGGTCGTTCTCGAACAGGACCACGTCGCCCGCGCGCGTGAGGCGGCCGAGCAGCGCGGTGGCGGCGGCGATGTCGCGCACCACGTGAACGCTCGCCGGGTCCATGCCGCCGGAGACGAGCCCTTCGCGGATCGGGACGGTGCGGGCGGGGCCGACGAGGATCGCCAGGTCGCACACAGCGGCGGCGTGCTCGCCGAAGCGGCGGTTGAGCTCTTCCTCCAGCTCCCCGAGCTCCACCATCCCCGGCGTGACGAGCAGGCGGCGGGAGGCGGGGTGCTCGCGCAGCACCTCCAGGGCGGCGGCGGCGCCGTCGGGATTGGAGTTGTAGGCGTCGTCGATCACCACGATGGAGGCGCGGCGGTTGTGGATCGGCTGCAGGCGGTGCGCGGGCGCCTCCACGCGCGCGAGACCCTCCGCGATGCGCTCTACGGGTATGCCGAGCACGCGCCCCACGGCGGCTGCGGCGAGCAGGTTGGAGACGTTGTGAGCTCCCAGCAGGCCCGCGGACACCGCGATCGAGGGGCCGTGAGGGCCGTCGAGGTGGAGCTGAAACGTGGTGCGACCGTCGACGAGGCGGACATCCCGGGCGAGGACCTGCACGTCGGCCATTTTTTGGGATGGGTTGGGCGTGCTTTGCGGTGTGAGGGCGGCGTGTGGCGCTGTCGCGAGGTCGCTCACGTCATCGTGGGGGCCGGGCGTGCCCGGCGCGGTCCCCTCGGCGGGGTGCATTCCGAACAGCGTGACGGGCACGGTGGCGCGCGCGGCGAGCTCCACACAGAGGGGGTCGTCGGCGTTCGTGACGAGGTGCCCGTCGGACGGGAGCGCGTCGAGCAGCTCCCCCTTGGCGGCGGCGATCTGCTCGATCGAGCCGAGCCGCTCGAGGTGCATCGGGCCGATCGCGGTGACGACCCCGACGGTGGGACGCACGAGCTCGCACAGCTCGGCGATGTCGCCGCGACGGAACATGCCCATCTCCACGACGAACGCGCGGTGGCGGGGCTCGAGTCGCTCGTTGATCGTGCGGATCACGCCGAGGAAGCTGTTGTAGCTCTCCGGCGTGACGAGCGTGGGACGGTCGGCGTTCAACACCGCGCCCACGCAGAACTTGGTGGTGGTCTTGCCGTAGCTGCCGGTGATGCCCACCACGAGCGGATCCCACTCGCGCAGCGAGCGCCGCGCGCGCCGCGCGTAGCGACGGTTGACGGCGCTCTGGACCGGCCTCAGAAGGAGGTCGGCGGCCGGCAGGGTCCAGGGCGCGAGGGCGAGCAGCAGCGCGCCGAGCGCGAGCAGGATGGCGAGCGCGGCGGTGGTGAGACCGGCCAAGGCGACAACGATCGCAGCGATCACGAGCAGCGTGGGCGGCAGGAGCGCCACCGCCAGCAGGCGCTTGGCGCGGCCGGTGAGCACGAGCGGCTTGACCGCCTCGCGACGCCAGTCGGTGACACCGAGCGCGGCGAGGGGGAGCACGAGCGCCAGCAGCACCCCGCACAGCCAGCCGGACCCCCCCGCGCGCGCGGCGACGGCCGCGGCGAACAGGAATGCCACGGCTGCGAGCTCACGCGGGGCGAGGAGCTCGGAGCGCCTGCGCAGCCACAGCATGAGCCGCGCGGGCTCGTAGTGCTCGAGCTGGAAGAGGTGCAACAGCCGGTGCTGGCGCCCCGCGAGGCGCACCGTGAGCGCGAGCAGCGCCGCCACGAGCGCGATGCCCTCGAAGATGCTCACGACGGGCGGCGCTCCGACTCGCCGGAGGCTCGGGGGTTGTGGTCTTGCGTTTCGTCTGCCTCGCGCGCGCGGCGGGGAGGCCCCGCGAGGCGCACCGTGAGCGCGAGCAGCGCCGCCACGGTGGCGAGCGCCTCGAACGCCCTCACGACGACTCCGACGGGGCGATGAAGTGCGACACGATGCGCGCGAAGCGGGCGGGCTGGTCGAGGTAGCTGTAGTGGCCGGCCCCCTCGAGCACCACCAGACCGGCGTCGGGGATGAGTCGCTCCATCTCACGCGCCGCGGAGAGAGGTGTGTCGGTGTCCTCCGAGCCCCACACCAGCAGCGTGGGCGCCTCGATCGCGGGCATGAAGGAGCGCAGGTCGGCGTTCACGAGCTTCACGAGCGTCGGGCGCAGAGGGCCCGCGGCGAGGTAGTCGGCCGACGCGGCCCTGCCCACGAGCAGCGCGCGCAGGCGCTCGCCGGGGGCGCCGAGGAAGCGCGCGGCGTACTTGCCGATCTTCGCCATCCCCACCCGGCGATACCAGCGCAGCGTCCGCTTCGGACGGATGCCCGCCGAGTCGACCAGCACAAGCCGCGACGCGCGCGAAGGTTCGGTGGAAGCCATGCGAATCGCGATGCGCCCGCCGTTGGAGTGACCCACGACGACCGATCCCTCGATCGCCAGCGCGTCCATGAAGGCGGCCACGAACTCTTGATAATCCTCCACCCCCCACGGCTCGGGCGGCAGGTCGGACTGGCCGAAGCCGGGCAGGTCGAGCGCGTAGACGGTGGCGACGGGCGAGAGGCCGCCGACGATCGGGTGGACCGCCTCGATCGATGCGCCCCAGCCGTGCAGCACGAGCACGGGCGGACCCGACCCGCGAACCACATAGCGGGTGCGCAGGCCGAGCACGTCGATGAACTGGGCGTCGCCGGTGGACACGCGCTAACGGTATTGGGTGGTCAGTCCAGGAGCGGCAGGTCGGTCTTGGCGAAGGCCTCCCCGAGGCACAGCAGCGGCTCGCCGGCGAGGCGCGCGGTGGCGTAGGTGAGGCAGTCGCCGAAGTTCAGGGCGGCCAAGTGGCGGCCCTTGCCGAAGCGCAGGAACGCATGCACGGCGGTCGTCCAGTGCTCCGCTTCGCACGGCAGGATCGCAAGCTCGTAAGCCTGGGCGAAGCGTCCGAGCAGGGTCTGGCCGCTTGCGCCGAGCCGTGCCGAGAGAACGATGCCGGTCTCCACCATCGTGGGCGCCCCGACACCCGGCTCGGGGTTCTCGGCGAGGCGCTCCAGCAGTCGTTCGTAGCCCGGCTCCTTCAGGATGACGGCGACGATCGCGGAGCTGTCGAGGATCAAACGCCCTCCGGCCCGTAGCCAAGGACCGCTTCGCGCTGCTCGCGGGAGATCGGCTTGCCGAGAGCCTCCGGCGGCACCTGCGGCCAGATCTCCCCTTCGAGCAGGTCGGTCAACCGCCTCGCCCGCTCTGCCGTGGAGACACCGCGCGCGATCCGCTGCCTGCGCTCTTCAAGCGCGGTCCGCACGGCGCGCGTCTTGGTCTCTCCTGTCAGCGCCGCGAGCTCGTCCGCGAGACGGATCGTCTCGCTGTCCTTGATGTTCAACGCCATGGTTGAAAGGTAGCAGAAAGGTAGCCGCTGGCAGCGACCAAGAGAGAGAATGAAAACGAGATGCGAGCCCTGACAGTCATCGCCGAACGCGGAGGGCGGCGCAACCGCCCCCAACACACACCACCCTCCCGAACAGCGGAGGGAAACGCGAGCCGCGCGGTTAGCAGAACTGCGAAACATCCACTCGTCTTCAAGCCGACGGGGAGACTCGAACTCCCGACCCCAACATTGGGCATGGGGGCAGCAGGCACCCCATGGACCCCCCACGTGCAGGCACCAAGCCGGAGGAGAGCCGACGCGGGGACTCGAACCCCGGACCCCTTCATTACGAGAGGGCCTTTGGGAGGCTATTTTGGCTTAGTTGAGCCAGATTGGGTCGAGTTATATGTCCCCAAACAGCCTTAGATTTGCCGACTTGGGGACACGTTTCGGGACACGTTTTTGTGGCTCGACGCTCCCCACGATCCAGACAGCAGCCGTTGAAGCCAGGCGGAAGTGGCGATACGATCCAGAGGCCATGAACGCTCCTGCAACGACAACCGTCGAGTTCGACAGTGACCTGCTGAGCAGGCTGCGCGAGCGCGCCCCCGGCAAGAGCGCCCGTGAGACGCTTGAGCGCATAGCGCGGATTCAGCTCGGCTTCGACACGATCCGTCGCGTACAGGAGCGCAACGCCGCCGCCGGAGTCGATGACGACGAGGTCATGGCCGAAGCCGTGCGTGCAGTACGCGAGTCGCGTAGAGAACGAGCTGCGCGGCGAGATACCGGTTGAGCCGCTTCGTCCTGGATGCCAACGTCCTGCTTGCCGCGCTCGCCGGGCGCCCGGATGCACCGCCCGCGCTGTTGCTTGTAGGCGTCCACAACAGCGACCTGGAAGCCGTGGCCTGTTCGCTGCTGATCGACGAGGTCCGCGACAACCTGAAGAAGCCCTACTTTCGCGCTCGGCTCAGCGAGATGGAGGCACGCGAAGCAGTCGACGCATATTCCGCTGTCGCCGTCATGCTCGAGGATCCAAGCGACGTAGAGCCGATCCTGCGAGACACAGAGGACGACTACCTTGTTGCGCTCGCTCGCGACTCCGACGCCGAGGCGATCATCACCGGCGATAACGACCTGCTCGACCATGCTGGGCTGAGCCCCCGCGCAATTGATGCTCGAACGGCTTGCAGCCTCATCGGATTGGCCGACTCGAAGTGAGCGAGTTTCGCCGCGCCATCAACGTCTGAACGGCGTTCTACGGCCAACCCGAGCGGCAGGCCCACCGCACCCCTCATTGGTCTGCGAGCCAGGTTTCGAGCATGGTCTTGGTGAACCGGATGTGTCGTCCGACGCGTAGGCAGGGGAGACGCCCGGTGCGGACGGCGTCGTAGACCCAGCTTGGCTTGACGGCGAGTAGTTCGGCTGCTTGCTCTGGTCGTAGTAGTGGTCCGTCGAGGCGTCGTGCGAATGGCTCGGTTTGGATGGCGGGGTTCATCGGTATGCCTCGCTTGTGGCGTGGATCTCACGGTCGTAGTCGTGCCCGTGGCTATCCGGTTCCGCCGGGTCGTATCCGGTGCGTTGGTTCTCGATCGCGTGTTGCTCTGTCGCGACCACGGGGATGTCGTCGAGGCCAAGCACCCTCACACGGTCGCTTGCTTTTGCGGCGCGTACCGCTCGTTGCACTGCGCGGCCCGGGCCGGGGGCGGCGAGGTAGTAGACGGTGTCGATGTGTCGTGCTCTGGCCCAGCCGCGGCAGATCGCGGCGAGCCTGGATGCTGACTTGGTCGACAGCTCGACCTCGATGGGTACGACGAGCGGTTCTGGACAGGTCAGCACGAGGTCTGGACGGTGCAGCATCGCGCGACCGCCGACCTGGCCCACTTGCACGGAGGCGAACAGGTCGCGGCCTTCGCTCTCCATGACCCTTATCTCGCGCTCGCTTATGACTTCCCAGTCGGGCATGGCGTCTTGTAGCTCAACGGCGGTGTGCGCTACTTGCCAAGCGTGCTCGAAGCCGCCTGGGCGCACGTTGAATACTCCGAGGTGAGCGATGCCTTGCCAGCGCAGCCCGGCGAGTGTGGCGGTGTACATGCCGGGGCGGCCGTAGAGAATGGCGTGATGCTCGAGCAGCCCGTCACGCGTCAGTGCGTTGAGGCGCTGGTAGGCCATGCTGCGACTCATCTCAAACTGGCGCATCACGTGCGCGGCACCAGCCGCGCCGAGGCGACCGATCCAAGAGACGATCTGCGAATCCCTGTCTGTCTGCATGACATGACCTCCATGCCGTTAGTAGACCCATGCACGTGCTTAATCCGCCCAACCGCAGCAAACGGGACACGAATTGGTCCCGACGGGATGGTCGAGGGTCACGCAGGCGTCTGCAGAACCTCGACGTTCGACCCCTTGGTGCTGCTGTTTCGTCCCGGCGGGACGGTCAGGGATCGTGGTCGACGCCGAAATCGCGACTGCTCCGGGTCGAGGCCTGACACCAACCACGGCCATCACATCATCCCGAACGATGGCGCCCTACCCGTCAACTGCGTTCCATCCCTCGACCGCGTCTCGTCTGGTCGGTTTTTGACCGTCGTGGCCCGCCCCACAACATCCCATCCCTCCAACCCGCACGCGCGGGCCGCGACGGTCAAAAACCGAACCAGGCCGTCAGGCCTGGCGGTTTACTCCGCTCCAGCGGATTCCTAATCCGGGACGCAGTCCCGGAGCAAGTCCACACATCGCAGCTCCCATCCGAGGGTCACTGCAGCGATCCAGCGACGGCTATGTCGTTGCTGTGGGATCGACGCGGAGCCGCGTGAGCGCCACCGCCCCGAGGACGGTCGGTCCTTTGCGCTACGTCCGGTGCCGCTACTTGTGCGCGACGGCGATCTCGTACGTCTCTGCGGCGTCGAGCATCGCTTTTGCGCGCTTGGCGCCCTGGGAGAGCAACATGCCGCTGAGGGCGAGCTCTGTTGCCGTGTTCTCGTCCCAGGGCCGGATGCCTTTGCCATCGGCTACACACAGCCCCTCTGGCAGATCCAGGTCGCGATAGTGGATCTTCTTCACGTCTCGATGGTAGCGCTCGCCACGGTCTGCGGCGCCGTTCACGACATCAACTCGACGATCAGCTGTACGAGCGGGTCAATCGTTTGGTGGGCGTCGCTTCTCATCGCCCAGCCCAGGCACTCATCGTGGCGGTCAAGCACCGGACGAAAGTCGATCGCCGGCAGTCCAACCGAAGCGAGCCCGACGGTCAGCGCCACGTACGCGGCGCGAAGATTGCCGTCGACGAACGGATGGGTCTTGAGAACGGCGCTGTAGAGCACCGCCACCGGCTCGACACCCTCCGCCGTCTCGACTGTCCGCTCGCAGTCGTGCAGAGCGGCCACGCTCGCGTTGAACGCGTCGCACGCGAAACGCAGCTCGTGCATGATCGCCAATCGTCCGAGCGTGCCGCGAATCGGCACATCGCGCAGCTCATCGCCTATCCGCATGGGCACACCGAACTCGACCGGCTCGTCATCCGCACGCACTCTGCCGGCGTCGCGCTCAAATGTGGTCAGAAAGATCGCTCGGTGCCAAGCACAGACGCGCTCAGCGGCGAGCACGCCGGGACGGCGTTGGGCTTCCGTCGCCGCCGAGCGCAAAATCCGAGCCAGGCGACGGGTCGCCTCCGCCCACGTAGCCTCCGCGGACATTGCGCCCGCGCGATAGAACGGGGCCTCCGGAGAGTCCCGGAAGCCCTCGAAGCCCTTCATGCGTCTTGAGGCAAGCCCACGCCTGAGGCATCCTCCACCCGAAAGGCCTCCGCCACGAGCCGCGCGTCCTCCTCGCGCGGCGCGTAGTGGAGGTATCGCATCGTCGTCTGGATGTCGGCGTGACCCATCCACTCCTGCACGCGCCGGATATCGGCCTTGGCGATCATGCGCGTGCCGAACGTGTGGCGCAGAGTCATGAAAGCGCAAGGTGCGCAGGCCGGCACGCTTGAGCGCGTCCTTGTAGCGACGCCGGAGCGCCGAGCCGTCGAGGAACCCGCCGACCTCGCCCGACGAAGACGAGGTCGTCCTCGCCGCGTGAACCGCTCGCGCTCACCGAGCTCGGCGAGCGCCTGCGCCACATCCGGCGCGAGCGGCACCGACCGGACCTTGCCCGACTTCGGCGCGGTGAGCGCCCCGCCGGCGTAGCTCGCGCGCACGCGCAGGACCGAGCCTGCGAAGTCGACGTCGCGCCAGCGCAGGGCGATCAGCTCGCCGAGGCGCAGGCCCGGTGAAAGCGGCCGTCAGGAAGATCGCCGCGTCCTGCTCGGTGCCGCGGCGCGCACGAGCGCCCAGACCTCCTCCGGGCGAGAAGACGTCGATGTCGCCGCTGCGGCTCTGCGGCGGCTTCTCGACGTCGGCTGACGGGGTTGATCGGCGAGGCCGTAGACCTTCGTGGCGCGCTGGAAGATGCCGTGCAGGAGGACCAGCGCCTTACGACGGGTGCTGGCCTTGCGGTCATCGCTGCGAGCCACGCCTCGACATGCTCGGTCGTGACGTCCTCCAGCGCATGACGCCCGAGCTTGGGCAGGATCTGCGCGTTGACGAGCCAGCGGTAGCCCTGCACGGTGGAGGGCTTGCGTTCGCGGTCGTGCTCGATGTAGCGCAGGTACTCGGCGCGGCGTCGGCGACGGTGGCGCCCGTCCTGACGAGACCCGGCAGCGTGCCGCGCCGGGCCTGGTCGAGCACGTCGCGCAGCCACTCCTCGGCCAAACGCTTGGTGTAGTAGCCGGCCGGCGGTCGCCCGCGCTCGGACCAAGCCGGGCCGAGCTTGCGCTGGATCTGGCGACCGTCGGGGAGGCGGTACTTCGCGTACCAGGCCGGCCCGCGCTTGCGCTCGGCCCGGTAGACATGCCCGCTGGGAGGCTGGGCCGGAGCATGGACGGAGGCTTCCCGGAGCCGTGGAGGGGCGGTCTTGGGAGCGTCGGCAATCCGTGTCATGCGTCCTATTGTACCACCTTCTCGGGACATATTCGGGACACGGTTACTTTTCGATAGCACCTTACCCAAACGAAAACCCCACATTTGCGGGGCTTTTGAGAGCCGACGCGGGGACTCGAACCCCGGACCCCTTCATTACGAGTGAAGTGCTCTACCAGCTGAGCTACGTCGGCGCAGCTTGGATGCTATCGACGCCGGGGGGCGACGGCGGGGCTCGGCGAGAGCCGACGTCCGGCGCTGGGGCCGCTCGCCTACAGCTCGGCGAGCGCCTGAAGCAGCGACTCGCCGTGGCGCTCGCAGAACGCGGGGCCTATGCCCTTCACCGCGATCAGCTCCTCCAGGCTGGCGGGCCTGGCCCGCAACACGCCTTCGAGCGCCGTGTTCGCCGCCACCGTGAACGCCGGCTTGCCTTCGCTGCGCGCCAACCGCCACACCTTCAGCTTCTCGAACCGCTGCTCATCCACCGGGTCGAGCTGGAGCTCCCCCGCGACGCCTGCGCCGTTCGCTCCGCGAGACTCCCCTCCGCCGTTCGCACGGGCTACCCCATCGGCGCTCGCACCGGCTACCCCGTCAGCGCTCGTCGCCGAGCGACCGCCGCGAGCCCTCCGACCCATTGGCACGGCCCGCAGCGACGCCGCCACCAGGTCCGTGTCCGGCTCGCACACGTCGCAGCAGCGCACCTCCGGCGCGCACGGCTCGTCGTCGCCGAAGTGGTCGAGCATCTGACGCCGTCGGCACGTCTGGCCGCTCGAAATGAACCGCTCGATGGAGCGGTATGACTCCCAACCGCGGTCCCTCGCCGCCTTGATCGCCTCATACGCCTTGCGGGGGCTTCCATTGCCCGTGAGCCGTCACCAGCAGGCCTTCCGGGCCGCCCGGCTGGAGCTCCACGGCGCCGGCCCGCTCGGCGATCGACAGGAGCACCCGTTCGCGCTCGCCTGCCTGTGCCAGGGTCGCCCGAGGGTGTTCAGCTCCCCATGCCCGATCGCCACGATCCCGTCCTCGGCGCGACCGCGAAGCCCCGCGACGTACCGCTTCACGTCCTCCACGCTCGTCTCGCGCTCCTTGATGAACCGGATCAGCCGCCCGAGGTCCATCCTCGACGCCAGCAGCAGCGCCCGTCCCGGGCGCCCGTCGCGCCCGCCGCGGCCCGCCTCCTGGTAGTAGGCCTCGAGGCTGGTGGGCACCGCCCAGTGCACAACGGTCCTCACGTCCGCCTTGTCCACCCCCATCCCGAACGCGTTGGTCGCCACCACCACCTCCGCGCGGTCCTCCATGAACGCCTCCTGCGCGGCTTTGCGCGCGTCGCCCGCCATGCCCGCGTGGTAGGCGACCGCCGCCATCCCGTGTGCCGTCAGCAGCGCCGTCACCTCCTCGGTGCCCTTGCGCGTGCCGCAGTACACGATCGCGGGCCGCGCCTGCTCGCGGGCGAGCGCGTGCAGCAGGGTGGCGCGCTTGCGCGCCACCGCTCCCTTGCCTTCGAGGGCCACCACGTCGAAGGTGAGGTTGGGCCGGTCGAACCCCGAGCGGACCGCAACCCAGTCGCGCAGCCCCAGGCGCGTCGCGATCTCCTCCGCCACCCGCGGCGTGGCGGTCGCGGTCGCCGCCATCACCGCCGGGCGACCGAGCGCCTTCGATCGCGTCGTGCAGGCGCAGGTAGTCGGGCCTGAAGTCGTGTCCCCACTCGGCCACGCAATGCGCCTCGTCGACGACGAACAGCGCCACCTTGCGCGTGGCGAGCGTCTCGCGGAACGCACGCGATGCGAACCGCTCGGGCGCCGCCAGCACGAGCCGCGCCTCGCCAGAGGAGATCGACCGCAACGCCTGCGCGTTGTGGCCCTCCTCCATCCCCGACGCGAGCATCGCCGCGCTCACCCCGGCCTGCTCCAGACGCTTGCGCTGGTCGGCCATCAGCGCGATCAGCGGGCTCACGACGACGACGAGCGGGCGGGTGGGGTCCCGATCGGTCGCCAGAGCAGGGAGCTGGTAACACAGCGACTTGCCCCCGCCCGTGGGCATCACCACGAGGCTGTCGCGTCCGTCGAGGGCCGCCTCCACCGCCTCGCGCTGGCCGGGCCTGAAGGCTTGCAAGCCAAAGCGCTCGAGCAGCTGCTCGGGGGTCGCGCGCGCGGTGGCGGTGCTCAACTCGGACACCCCCGAGAAGCTACCCCCTGCTCCGGGCGGTACTCGGCGCGGCGGTGACTCGCGCGTACGCGCGGAGTTAGCCTTTCTTCGCGCGTACGCGCGCGAGTCCCCTCAAAAAGAGCAACACCATCCCACGCCACCGGGCCCTCGGAACGCCCGTTCGTTGTGCCCTCGGGACGCCGGTTCGTTGTGCCCTCGGGAAGCCGGTTCGTTGTGCCCTCGGGACGCCGGTTCGTTGTGCCCTCGGGACGCCGGTTCGTTGTGCCCTCGGGACGCCGGTTCGTTGTGCCCTGGGGAAGCCGGTTTCGTTTCTTCAGCGCCTTGCCCACACCACCCGCGCGCCCGCCGAGGGCACGAGCGTGATGGCGCGCCTGCGGTTCCACTCGCCCTTGCGCCACAGCCGCCCACCGCGTGCCGGCACGCTCGGAGCGAGCTCGCTCAGGACCGTCTGCAGGATGAGCTTCATCTCGAGGGTCGCGAACGACGCTCCTATGCAGCGGCGGATGCCGCCGCCGAATGGGATCCACGAAAAGGTCTCGGGCGCTTTGTCGAGGAAGCGCTCCGGCATGAACTCGCTCGGCGCCTCGTACACCTTTGGGTTGCGGTTCGTGAGATAGATCGACGGCACCACGCGCGTCCCCCGGGGAAGCTCGCGCCCACCCACGTCGAGCGACTCCTGCAAAACGCGCACCACCATCGGCACCACGGGCCTCACGCGCAGCGTCTCTGCGATCACGGCCTGCATGTACTCGTCGCCGCCTACTTGCCTGCCCGTACCCGCCAGGGTATGCCCTCCAGGGTATGCCCCCGAGGGTGCGTCGATCTCGGCGACGAGGCGCGCGAGCTTGTCCGGATGGCGCACGAGCCGCTCGACCGCCCACGCCACCGACGTGGCCGTCGTCTCGTGGCCCGCTAGCAGCAGCGTAACGAGCTCGTCGCGCAGCTCCCCGTCGGTCATCTCCAGGCCGTCCTCGTCGCGCGCGAGCATCAGCAGAGAGAGGATGTCGGTTCGCTCGCCCAGGTCCTCCTGGGCGCGCCGGCGGGCGATCTCGGCGTAGATCACCTCGTCGAGGTGGTCGAGCGCGCGCCCGATCGCCCCGGTGGGCCGCGCTTCGACGGGGCGGCGCAACGCAGCCAGCAGCAGCGCCGGCGTCTGGCCCGGCGTCAGCAGGCCTCCGATCGCATCGCGCAGGGCCCCCATGCGCTCGGCCTCCACGCCGAACACGGCGCGCAAGATCACCTCGAGCGTGATCGCGCGCGTGCGCTCGCTCAGCTTCATCGGCTCCCCGATCGGCCAGCCGGCCATGCTGCGCCGGGTGGCCTGCACGATCACGTCCTCGTACTCGCGCATGCGCTCGCCGTGGAACGGCGGCAGCAGGAGCTTGCGCTGGCGCATGTGCTCGGGACCGGTGAGGGTGATCACCGAGCTCGGACCCATAACCGAGGCGATCGGCGAGGCGCCCGCCGCCGAGGGCGCCACGTCGGGCGGCGCGGTGAACACGGCCTTGACCGCCTCGGGGTCACTGATCATCACGAGTTTGCGCCCGCTCGGGCCGAAGGTGAGCGTGAAGGCGTCGCCGTACCGGCGCGCGCACCGGTCCATCACCCAGGTCGGCGCGAGCGCCCACACGAGCGTCAGCGCCAGCGGCGGCACGCGCGGGCCGCGGGGAAGCGCCTCGGCGGGGGGCTCGGCGAGAGGCTCCGCCGATCTTACGTGCGGCTGCGCGACGACGGTGGCCACACGACAAGCCTATCGGGCTGAGGCTCGCTCTCGGCCAGCGCGGCCACGACGCGACCGCGGGCCCGCTCTACCTGCTCGGGAGTGAGCGTGTGGGCGCGGCGGGTCAGATAGCCGAGCAGCATGCGGGCGGGGATCACCCGCACGCCGCGGCGGCGTGCGAGCGGCTTGTCGACCCACGCGCGGCTGAACACGAGCAGCGGCTCCACCCGCTCGCCGGTTACCCCTTCCAGCGTCTCGCGCTCTTCCTGGGCTTGGCGCAGTGTGGCTCCGTGGATAGAGCGCACCCGCACGGGGCCCGGATGGCTCTTCGTCTCGACGGTGAACAGGCCGGCCGGGCCGAGCGCGATGTGGTCGATGTTGCCATGAGCGAGGCCGGCGTCGTGGATCACGCTCCAACCGCCGGCTGTTAGCTGCTCGAGCAGCCCCCCCACGTGCTCCTCGCCGGCGGCGCCCCTGTCGTGGCGATCGACGAGCGGCAGCACGTAGCGCGAGACGACGAGCATCGTGACGAGCAGGGCAAGCTCGGAGCAGATGAACAGCGCGCTGCGCAGTCCCAGCGTGCGGCCGAGCACGGTCGTGAGGACCGCCAGCACGCCGAGCGTCACGAGCGTGCGCATACGCAGGCGCAGGACCGTCGCGCGGGCGTGTTGACCCGGCATGCGGGCGGCGGGATCGCTGCGCCCGGGCACGCGGAGGATATGACCGTGGACGTTCGGCATCTAGCTCACGCATCGGCCGGCCGCGGGGACGATCTTTAGCCGACCCGCCGCGCCGGCGCCGGGCCGGCCGAGCCCGATGGAGCTGCGTGACGAGCCTTACCGCCGACCCCAACGCTGGCCGACTGTTCTATCGCGAGCGCGGTTGGCCGCCGGACGTTGCGGAAAAGTGTGGAACGTGCGCCCGTCGTCCTAAAGCCGAACGGAAGCCGGGCCGAAGGCTGGGTAGGCCCGAGCATTAACGAATTGGCCCTGCAAATGCCCACATCATGCAGCTCATCTCTACCGTCGGACATCAGCCTGCTGCTGCGGGCGGACGCCGAGCAGTCCTGGCTGCACCGCGAGGTGATCCCAGTGCTGCGCCAGGTGGAAACGCGCGAGCGGCTCCCCGACGAGCTCCTCGGCGCGGCGCTCGCCTACCTGGAGGCGATGTGGAGCGAGGCCACCGTGCGCGCGCGCAACACCGACGCCGCCCACGCCCACCTGAGCTCGCGCGAGGGCGGCCATAACTCGCTGTCCGCTCCCGCCGATCGCTACCACACCGCGGTGCGCGCGCTGCGCGGGATCCTCGCCGAGCGCGTAACGCCGCTCGTGGACCCGCCCGTGGACGACCCGCCGGTGGAGCTCGAGCAGGGGCAGTCCCGACTGGGTCACGTAGGGGTGCGGGTCAAAGACACGCGCGACGAAGCGCGGCGCCCGAACGCCGGCGGCTGCGCTCCGCGGGCGGCGTAGCGCCGCGCGCGTACACGCACACGCGCACGCACACACGCACGCACACGCGCACACGCACGCACGCGGCGCCCCCGAATCGCAATGAACATCACAATCGGCTCAGCGCCGGCGCACACGCGCGGGCGAGGCGTGCGGGGCACAACGATCCCATAGGCTTCGCCGCGTGCCCAACCCGAGTCCAGCCGGAGCCCCGCGCTTCGACCTGCAGTCACACTCCACGCGCTCCGACGGGGCGCTCGAGCCCGCCGAGGTCGTGGCTGCCGCCGCGCGCGCGGGAGTGGAGCTGCTGGCGCTGACCGACCACGACACGCTCGCCGGGGTGCCCGAGGCGCTGGAGGCGGGCGCAGAGCACGGGATCGCCGTGGTCCCCGCGATCGAGATCTCGGCGATCGACGACGGCGGGGAGCGCGGGACGGCGCGCGAACTGCACATCCTCGGCTACCTGGTGAACCACACCGACCCCTCTTTCAAGGCGAAGCTCGACGACTTCCTCGCCGACCGCGAGCAGCGCACGCTGCGCATGGCACAGAGCCTGCGCGAGCTCGGCCTCCAGCTCGACGAGCAGACGATCTCGGCGCGGGTGAGCGCGGGTGAGCCGATCGGCAGGCCGCATCTCGCCGAGGCCGCGCTCTCCCATCCGGCAAACGCGCAGCGCTTGCGCGAGGAGCAGATCGATGACGTCGGCTCGTTCATCAGGGCCTATCTGATCGAGGGCCGTGCGGCTTTCTCCCTGCGCGTCACCCCAACCGTGGCGGAGGCGATCGACGCGATCCACGGCGCGGGGGGATTGGCGATCTGGGCGCATCCCTTCTGGGACGTGTCCGACCCGGTGGAGGCGCTCGCGACGATCGGGCGCTTCCGCGCGCTCGGGATCGACGGGGTCGAGGCGTTCTACGTCACGCACACACCCGAACAGACCGAGTTGCTGGCCAACCGGTGCGTGGAGCTCGAGATGCTGAGTACCGGCTCCGCCGACTTCCACGGCCCCGACAACCGCCTCTTCTCGCGCTTCATGGCGTTCGAGACTTACGGCCTCACACCCAACCTCGGCCCGATCGCCAAGGCCCAAAGCGGCTGACGCGCGACAGCGCCGCCGGCGCGCGAACGACGGGGGCACGCAGCCGGACCCGAAGGGTCCCTCCCAAAAAAGTCAACCCAGCAGGCCGGCGAGACGATAGGCGAGCGCTTCCAGCGCGAGCTCCTCGGAGACGTTGAGCGCCAGGCGCAGGCGGGTGTCGCGTACGAGCTCCACGCCGCCGAGCAGCGCGCCCGCGTCGCGAGACTCGGCGTCGGAGGTGAGCTCGCCGGCTCGGTCGAGCGCGAAGACGAGCTCGGGAACACCGACCGCGACGCACCACGCGTCGCGCAGCCACAGCTCGGCCAGACGCAGACCGAGGTCGAGCGTGGCGGTGCGCGCGCGGCGCTCGGCGCGGCGCACGACGTCGGCTCCGTCGCGCTCGTGCTTGCGCCGCTCCCGGCTCGGCAGCAGCTCGGCCTGCTCGCGCAAGCGCTCGGTCGCGGCTTCCCCGGCCTCCGTTCCCGCCGCCTTCGCCGCGTCGAGCAGCCCCCGCCACGGCCGCCGCCCCCCCACCTCGCCCGCCTCCCGCTTGCCTGTGCCCTTCAGGGTATGCCCTTCAGGGTGCGACGGGCGTCCGAAAGCCGAGCGCGCGAAGCGCTCCGCCGACTCCCGCAACGCCGCCCCCTCCTCGCTCGCCAGCCGCTCGGCGAGGCGCCCGTCGCCGGCCGCCAGCCGCGCGCACGCGGACGCGCGCACGGGGTCGAGCGTCGCATCGGCGGCGGTGAGGCGCTCCTGTATCAGCTCGCTCGCAAGCGCATCGAAGCGCACCTGCTGGCAGCGCGAGGCGATCGTGGGGAGCACGTCCTCGCGGTGCTCCGCCAGCAGAATCAGATGCGCGAACGGCGGCGGCTCCTCGAGCGTCTTGAGCAGGCGGTTGGCGGCCTGGTCGTTCATCGTGCCCGCCGCCTCGATCACGAACACCCTGCGCGTGGACTCGAACGGGGTGTGCGCCACCGCCGCCACCACCGGCTCGTCGATGTCGCTCACGAGCACTTCGCTCGCGCCGCTCGGGGTCACCCAGGTCAGGTCGGGGTGAGCGTCGCGCGCGACGCGTTCGGCCACGCTCGCCGGATCGCGCGCGCCGTCGGCGAGCAGCGCCGCGGCGAAGCCCCTTGCGACGGTGCGCTTGCCGGCGCCCGCGGGACCGTGGAACAGGTAGGCGTGCGACGGGACGCCTGCCGGGGGCAGCGCGGGGAGCAGCACCGCGCGTGCGTGCGGGTGCTGCTCGATGCCCGGTAGCGCTTGAGCCGTCTCGCTTGGCGTCACGCTGGTCATCGTAGTTGGGCGCTACGGTGCGCTCGTGCCACGCGGCAGGCTCATCACGATCGAGGGAATCGACGGCGCGGGCAAGTCGACGCTCGCCGCCGCGCTGGCCGATGCGCTTGCGGCCCGGGGTGTGCGCGTGGAGCTGCTGCGCGAGCCGGGCGGCGTGGGCCTGTCGGAGCGCATCAGGGAGCTCGTGAAGGACCCCTCCCTGCAGATGGGCGGGCGCGCCGAGGCGCTGCTCTACGCCGCCGCCCGCGCGGAGCTCGTGCAGGAGCGCGTCGCGCCGCTGCTCGCGCGAAGGAACATTTGTGCTGCTCGACCGCTACGTGGACTCCTCGCTCGCCTACCAGGGCGCCGGGCGGGAGCTCGGCATCGAGCAGGTGCGGGCCGTCAACCTGTTCGCCACCGCCGGCCTCATGCCCGATCGCACGCTCTTGCTGCGCATCTCTCCCGCCGGCGGTCGCGCCCGCCTGCACGCGCGCGGAGCCCGGCCCGACCGGCTGGAGGGCGAGGACGAGCGCTTCTTCGCGGCGATCGCCGCGGCCTACGAGCGGCTCGCGAGCGCCGAGCCCGAGCGGATCCGCGCGATCGACGCCGAGCAACCGGCCGAGCGCGTGCTCGAGCGGGCTCTCGCCGAGATCGAGGATCTGTTGCCCTCGCTCGGCGCGTAACCGAGGCTCGGCTTGGCGAGAGGCTTGTGGTGTGGGTGGGATGGCGCGCTACGCGCGCGTGGCGTTCTGGTCGGTGAGAGTAGGCCTGTCCACCTGGTGTCACGCGCCCGTTAGCATGGCCAGGGCGATGACTGTGAGTATCGGCTGCGGCATGACTCGTGCGCGCGCGTACGCGCGAAGGGGTGTGGTTGGGATGATTGTGAACAGCGAGCGCCGCGGGGGCCGTGCGCGCGCGTACGCGCGCGGGGGTGTGGCTTGCGCGACTCTGGCGGTGGCGCTCGCCGCGATCTCTCCGGCCGGAGGGCGGCGGCGGGCACGACGGGACGTGCGAGCTCCACCCCGGCCCTCCCCGTGCCCGCGTCCGCGCGCGCGGGGGGCACGACCGGGACGTCGACGGCGACGCCCGCCGCCACGACGCCCACGCCCGCCAGCGGCGCCCAGCCGGGGACGGTCGCGCCGGGCGCCACCCCGACGACCGCCACCCCCACCACGGCCGTGCCCACCACAGCCGTGCCGCCGACGGCCGTGCCCACGACGGCCGTGCCGCCGACCGCGGGCACACCGACCGCCACGGCGCCCACAACCGCGGCGCCCACCACGACCATCCCGGGCGGCGCGACGCTCGGCCGCCCCACCACGACGGTGGGCGCGGCGCCCAAGGTTGCCCCGAGCAGGCGCCTGTCCACCGGGGCGCTCGCGCTGGCGCTGCTGGGCGCGCTGCTGGCGCTCGGTTGCGCAGTGTGGGTGGTGGGCCGCTGGATGGCGCTGGAACCGCGCTGGACGATCTCCATGGCGCACTCGCTGCGCGAAGCCACCTATCACGCCTCGGCCACCTGGGCGGAGTTCAGCGACTGGGCAAGATTGGGCCGCTGAGAGGGACGCTGTCCTCCGGGGACACGCCAAAGGCCCTCTAAAATGAATGTTTCGCGCGGTCTGTCCGACGCGCGCGAGACGATGCTCGGCCCAACTGAACAGAGTCGAGTGGGCGTCGCACGATGCCGGCGCAGAGGAGATGAGGCCGATGGATTTCACCCCGCACCCCACGATCCAGCAGGAGACCGCAGCCGGCGCGGCGCTGACCGTAGAGCGCCTGTTCACCTCGCCGGACACGCACCCCTTCGACACGGTCGAGTGGGAGCTGCGCGACGCGCGCATCGGCCACGGCGACCGCATCGCCTTCGAGCAGGCGCGACGTCGAGTTCCCCAAGAGCTGGTCGCCAGAACGCGACCAACATCGTCGCCCAGAAGTACTTCCGCGGACAGCTCGGCCACCCCGAGCGCGAGCGCTCGGTCAAGCAGATGATCGGCCGCGTCGCCGGCACGATCGCCGGCTGGGGTCGCGAGCGCGGCTACTTCGCGACCGACGAGGACGCCGACGCCTTCGAGGCCGAGCTGACCCACATCCTGCTGCACCAGATGGCGGCGTTCAACTCGCCCGTGTGGTTCAACGTCGGCTTCGAGGAGAGCCCGCAGTGCTCGGCCTGCTTCATCCTCTCGGTCGAGGACACGATGGAGTCGATCCTCGACTGGAACACCAAGGAGGGCAATGATCTTCCGCGGCGGCTCCGGCTCGGGCATCAACCTCTCGAACATCCGCGGCTCGATGGAGCCGCTCGCCAAGGGCGGCACCGCCTCGGGCCCGGTCTCGTTCATGCGCGGCGCCGACTCCTGGGCCGGCACGATCAAGTCCGGCGGCAAGACCCGCCGCGCGGCGAAGATGGTCGTGCTCGACGTCGACCACCCCGACATCCGCGAGTTCATCTGGTGCAAGGCCAAGGAGGAGGACAAGGCCGCCGCGCTGCGCGACGCCGGCTTCGACATGTCGATCGACGGCGACGGCTTCAAGTCGATCCAGTACCAGAACGCCAACAACTCGGTGCGGGTCACCGACGAGTTCATGCACGCCGTCGAGGAGGACGGCGAGTGGCGGCTGACCGCCCGCGCGACCGGCGAGCCGGTCGGCGAGCCGATCCGCGCGCGCGAGCTGATGCGCGAGATCGCCGAGGCCGCCTGGCGCTGCGCCGACCCGGGCGTGCAGTACGACACGACGATCAACCAGTGGCACACCTCCCCGAACAGCGGGCGCATCAACGCGTCCAACCCGTGCTCCGAGTACATGCACGTCGACGACTCGGCCTGCAACCTCGCGTCGCTGAACCTGATGAAGTTCCGCCGCCCCGACGGCACGCTCGACGTGGAGTCCTTCGAGCACACCGTCGACATCGTGCTGCTCGCCCAGGAGATCGTCGTCGGGCCCTCCAGCTACCCGACCGAGGAGATCGGCGTCAACGCGCGCGCGTTCCGCCAGCTCGGCCTCGGCTACGCCAACCTCGGCGCCTACCTGATGAGCAACGGGATGCCCTACGACTCCGACGCCGGGCCGCGGCACGGCGGCGGCGATCACCGCGCTGATGACCGGCCGCGCCTACCGCGAGTCGGCGCGCGTCGCGGCGGCGCTCGGCCCGTACGAGCGCTACGAGGAGAACCGCGAGCGCGCACAACGACGTGATGCGGATGCACCGCGACGCCTCCTACGCGATCCCCGACGCGACCTGCGCCGACGAGCGAGCTGCTGGCGGCCGCGCGGCGCTCGTGGGAGGAGGCGGTCGAGCTCGGCGAGCGCACGGCTACCGCAACGCGCAGGCGACCGTGCTCGCGCCCACCGGCACGATCTCCTTCCTGATGGACTGCGACACGACCGGCGTCGAGCCCGACTTCTCGCTGGTCAAGTTCAAGGAGCTCGTCGGCGGCGGGCAGATGACGATCGTCAACCGCACCGTGCCGCTGGCGCTTGCGACGCTCGGCTACACCGAGCAGCAGGTCGAGCAGATCGAGGCGCACCTCGCCGAGCACGGCACGATCGTCGGCGCGCCCGGCCTGGCGGAGGAGCACCTGCCGGTGTTCGACGTCGCGGTCGGCGAGCGCGCGATCTCGCACATGGGCCACATCAAGATGATGGGCGCCGTGCAGCCGTTCATCTCGGGCGCGATCTCGAAGACCGTCAACCTGCCCGAGAGCGCGACCGTCGAGGACATCGCCGACGCCTACACCCAGGCGTGGCGCCTGGGGATCAAGGCGCTCGCGATCTACCGCGACGGCTCGAAGACCGCCCAGGCGCTGCGCACCGACGCGCAGAAGGCCAAGGCCAGGCGCCCGCCGACGTCGACGCGATCGTCGACGCAGGCCGTCAGCAAGGCGCTGGCCGAGGCGGGTCCGCGCCGCAAGCGCATGCCGCGCGAGCGCCAGTCGATCACGCACAAGTTCTCGATCGGCGGCCACGAGGGCTACATCACCGCCGGCATGTACGAGGACGGCACGCGTCGGCGAGATCTTCCTCACCGACATCGGCAAGGAGGGCTCGACGCTGCGCGGCATGATGAACTCGTTCGCGACCGCGATCTCGATCGCGCTGCAGTACGGCGTGCCGCTCGAGACGCTCGTGCAGAAGTTCAGCTACATGCGCTTCGAGCCGGAGGGGATCACCGGCAACCCGGAGATCCCGTTCGCCAAGTCGATGCCCGACTACATCATGCGCTGGCTCGCCTCGCGCTTCCTCGACACCGACGCCCAGGAGGAGCTCGGCATCCTCACGCCGGCGGTGCGCGCCCGCAAGGCCGCACAGGAGGCGGCCCAGTCGGTGACTTCCTCCGACACGGCCGGCCCGGGCACCCCGGAGGCGGCAGCGCCGAGCGAGGGTCCGCGCGCGGCGGCGAGCGGCGGCACACCGCCGACCTCGGCGCTCACCGACTCCCCGCCCGTCGTCCCCGCCCGCCTGCAGGGCCTCGACCTCGGGCCGGCGTGCAGCCAGTGCGGAGGCATGATGCAGCGCACAGGCTCCTGCTACACCTGCAGCAGTTGCGGCAACAACACCGGCTGCGGCTGATGCGCGATAGTCGGCGCCATACTGCGTCCTCCCTCCCTTATGTGCGTAGCACACCGCGGTCGGTGCGTCCTTGTCTGGCTTGACTCTCGCGCATCAGAAGCCTCACGGATAGGACGGCGGCGGAGCGGCAGCTGAGCGCGCGGCGGCGATCTGGCTGAGCAGCGCCTGGGGGCTGGTGCCGCCGAGCACGCGCAACCGCGGCAGCCGGTAGGGGTCCTCCGAGGGGTTGGCCCAGCCGGGGACCACGGTCGTCGAGCCTACGTAGCCGGCCGCCTTGACCTCGGCGATCACCGCCGAGTTGTAGTGGCCGGAGGGGTAGCAGAACCAGTTGACCGGCACGTGGTAGCGATGCTGCACTTCGGCGCGCGCCACCGCCACCTGGTCGCGCAGCGCGGCAGGTCCGAGCGTGATCAGGTCGGCGTGGCTGATGCCCTGCGTGTCGAGCTCCCAGCCTTCGGACACCAATTCCTTGACCTGCGCTTCGCTCAGGCCTCCTTGGGAGGGTGGCAGTCCGGTGAGTTGAACGTTCTCCACGCCCACCCACCCGAGTCGGCGCAGGACCGGGAGAGCCTGGGTGAGCTGAGACTGGTAGCCGTTGTCGAAGCTCACCACGATCGGCTTGCCCGCCGGCAGCGGCGTCCCGCGGGTCCAGTTGGCGAGCATCTGGTCCATCGTCACCGCGTGGTATCCGGCCCCGGCGAGCGCTTGCATCTGCGCCGCGAACTCTTCCGGGCGCACGTACAGCCCCGGGAATTTCGCGCCAGGGGGCGGCGGATTTATGACGTGGTACATCAAAATGGGCACCGGCTCGCGACCGGGCGTGCCGGTCCCTGTGCCCGCCGTCCCGTGCTCGTGGCCCGCGCTGGTGGCGCTGCCCGCGCCCGCGCGCCCGCTCGCAGCACCCGCCGTGGAGCCCTTCGCGCCGGAACCGGCCTGTGCGCCGCCACGACCGGCGCCGCCGGTGGCCGTGGCGGTGCTCGAGGAAGTGGGCCTCGAGGATCCCCCGGAGCTGAGCAGGAGCACGGCCGCCACCAACACGGCGACCGCCGCAAGGATCGCTACCGCGGCGAGCCCCCGTGCCCGTCGACGCGCATGCTCACGCCTGCGCGCCTCACGGCGGGCTCGCCGCTGATCGAGATCCATCTGCTCCTAGATCCACCTGGGTGGGTGGGCCTTAATTCAACCGCTTCTTGAGCGCACTCGCAGCGGAGAATTTTGCCGCCTTGGAGGCGGCGATGCTGATGGTTGCCCCAGTCGCGGGGTTGCGTCCCAGCCGGGCTGCTCGGTTGCTGACGCTGAACTTGCCGAAACCGGCAAGTGCGACCTCGCCACCGGCCGCCAGCTCATCGGAGATCAAGTCGATCGCCGTCTCCAGCGCCTGCCGAGCCTGCGTTCCCGCCAGACCCGTGCGTTGCGCGACCCCTTCAGCCAGCTCGTTCTTCGTCATGGCACTCCCTTCTTGAGTGTCGTTGCTGTGGGCAGGCTAACGGGTCGCAAGGACGTCCATACGTCCAAATGCCGGGTTTCCCCGCATTTCAGGCCCTAATTTCCGAGGAATACACCGAAAGAGCCCGTGTTTCGGGCGTCTCGGGCGCCTGCGAGGGCACGAAACGCGCCTGCAGGCGCCCCGCGGCGCAGGCGGTCCAGAGCACCGATACCCACGTAAGCGACGCGAGGCTCACGTGCACCCACACGAGCTCGGTGGGCAGGTGTGTCTTGTACTGGTCGAGACCCACGAGCCCCTGCAGCGCTATCAAGGCGCAGGTGGCGCTCGCCGCGCGGCGCACGAGCGGATCGGATGGTCGGGCGGAAGTGGACCTGCGCGCGAGCCACCACACCCCGAGCGCCGCGAGCCCGAACGCCAGCGCGATCTCCCCGTGGCGATGGATTACGAAGTCCATCGTGCCCCTACCGTCGAAGGCGAGTCGGTTGATGCGCTGGCCCGGTGAGCCGCCCGCGTGCGGACCGGCCGCGGTGGCGGCGGTGCCCGCGAAGATCGTCAAGCCGCCGAGCGCCGCCGTGGCGCGCGCGCCGAGCACGAGCGCGCGGTCGGAGACTCTGGGGCGTTCGCCGAGCACGAGCGCGCGGTCGGAGGCTCTGGGGCGTTCGCCGGGCTCGTGGGAGGCGCGCCACGCGAGCGCCACCGCCGCCGCAAGCACGAGCATCGAGAGCGCGAAGTGGCCCATCACCCAGCCGTAGTCGAGCGCGCCGCGCACGGTCAAGCCGCCGAGCACCGCCTGCGCGAGCACCCCCACCGGCAGCAGCGCGCTCAGCCGCATAAGGTCGCGCCTGTAGGGTCGGCGACGGAACGCGAGCGCAAACGCCGCAAACGCGGCGATGGTCACCGGGATCGTGACCATCCGGTTGGAGAACTCGATCAGCGCATGCGTGCTGAGCGGCGGGTAGACGTTGCCGTAGCACCGCGGCCAGCGTGGACAGCCAAGGCCCGAGCCCGTGAGCCGCACCGCGGCGCCGCTCAACACGATCAGCGTGAAGGCGCCCAGCGCGCAATACGCGGCGATCGCATATTGCCCGGGGGTGACGGTGAGCTCTCGGAGGCAATGGCGTATGCGCGCTGAACGCTTGCCCATGCGCCTAAGCATTACATCGACGCGTCGGCGAGGCCGTCGTGGCGTGCTTGGCGGTTATGATCGCGCCTTGAGCATAGGAATGCAGCCGGCGGGCGCTCCGGCTCGTCTTGAGCTCGGCGAAGGGACGGTGGATGTGTGGGTCGCGGACCTGGACGCCGTCGGAGCGCGGTATGACGAGCTGCTCTCCGATGAGGAGCGCGCGCGGGCAGGACGCTTCCTGCGCGAGCGCAACGGGCGGCGATGGGCCCACGCGCGGGGAGTGCTGAGAGCGCTGCTGGGCGAATACCTGCGATCGGATCCGCGCGCTCTGCGCTTCGCCACGGGCGCCCACGGCAAGCCGGAGCTGGCGCGCGCGAGGGTGAAGCCTCCCCTGCCGACCGACGCGAGAGAGCCCGAACCGCCGGACCCGGCGGGAGAGCCGCACTTCAACTTGGCCCACTCCGGTGGCGTGGCGCTCTACGCGGTCGCAAGAGGGCGACCGGTAGGCGTGGACGTCGAGGTGGCCGGCAGACGGATCGACGTGCTCGCAGTAGCCACGCGCGCGCTGGGCCCCGCCACAGCGAAGCGCCTCGGCGCGCTCCACGTCGAGGCCCGGGAGCGAGAGTTCCTGCGCGAGTGGGTGCGCCACGAGGCGGCGCTCAAGTGCCTGGGAACCGGACTTGCCGGCGGCAGCGAGACCGATGCGGACGGCCGGCGGCCGTGGGTCGCAGAGCTGGACCTCCGCCGGTGGACCGCCACGGCCGCAGCCGCGGTCGCCACCATGGGAGAGCCGGCGGAGGTGCGTTTTTGGGAGTGGCCGGCGCTGGGCGCGGCGACTTGGCTCGGGATGGGCAAGGCTCGCCGTGATCAGGCGAGGTGAAGCAGCTTTAGGCGCACCGAGGCTCAGAGCGCCCCCGTGACCTCATCGAGCGTTGCCGACATAGGCGAAGCAGGACGCGGGGAGCTTGTACTTGGCATGGAGCGGCTCCTGCTCGCCAGGCGGCGCCCCGTCGCCAGCGGCCACACCGTTAAAAGTGTTCGGTACAATTAGACGATGCCTCAGCCGCACAAAATCCCACCGAGCAATCGCGGCCGGCCCACGCGGGCGGCCGTCTATGAGCGCCTGCGCGTCCAGATCGGCGAGCTGCACAGTAGGCTCGGCGGGCTGCCCTCTCCCGGCGAGGCGCATGACATCTGGCGCGGGATATGGCTCGAGGAGGCTCACCACTCGACCGCCATCGAGGGCAACACGCTCGTGCTCAAGCAAGTCGAGCAGCTGCTCGAAGAGGGCCGAGCCGTGGGCAACAGGGAGCTCAGGGAGTACATGGAGGTGCGCGGGTACGCCGATGCCGCCAACTGGGTTTACGGTCAGGCGCTCGACCCCGGCGCCTGGTCGAGCGGCGAGCTGCTCTCCCTGACCGAGCTTCGCCACATCCACCGTCTCGCGCTGACGCCTGTGTGGGACGTCGCGCCTCACCCCAAGGCCGACGACGACGAGTGTCCAGGCTCCTTCCGCCGGCACGACATCCGGCCGTTTCCGGGCGGCATGCGCCCACCGCCTTGGCCCGAGGTCCCGGCGATGATCACGGACTGGCTCGGCGAAGCGCAGGCGCTCGGTCAGGGCCGTGAGGACCTCGATCCCCAGGCCTTGGCCAGGATGCACGCGCGCTTCGAGCGAGTCCACCCCTTTCTCGACGGCAACGGACGCACCGGCCGGCTCGTGCTCAACCTGCTCCTGGTCCGGCTCGGCTACCCCCCAGCGATCGTCTTCAAGGGCGATCGCCGACGCTACCTGCTCGCGCTCGGGAGCGCCGACCAGGGCGAATATGGCCCACTTGCTGAGCTGCTCGCGCGCGCCATCCTCGACAACCTCCACAGGTTCGTCGTCCCAGCGCTCGCCGGCCCATCGCGCCTGGTCCCGCTACCGGCCCTGGCCTCCGAGCAAATCTCCGCCAACGCGCTCCGTGTCGCCGCGACGCGCGGACGCCTCAACGCCTCCAAGGCGCCCGACGGCACATGGCGCAGCACCCGCGCCTGGGTAGACGAATACCTCGCGGGGCGCTACGAGCGCGTGCGGAAGAGCGAGAGAACGTAGAGCCGAGGCCTCCGCCCGCGGCGCACCGAGCCGCGGCGGGCAGGGCGCTGAGCGGGATCGGCATCTATTGTCGGCGAGATGGTCGCCACAACGCACATGCTCGTGGGGGCCGCCTGCGCGCTGAGGGCCCGCTCGCCGGTGGGCGGCCTCGCGATCGGCGTGCTCACGCACCTGGCTTTGGACGCTGTCCCGCACCGCGACTACCGCCGGGGCGCGCTGGGAGGCCTGACGCTCACCGCCGACCTGACCACCGGGACACTCGCCGTGTGGAGGCTGTCCGATCGCTCTGAGGTCGTGCTCGCGGGCGCGCTGGGCGGTGTGCTGCCCGATGTCGTGCGCCTCGCCGAGCGCTCGCTCGGCGTGACGCTGACCGGCTGGGCGCACGACACGATCCACGCCGCCGGCCGCCCGCCGGCGTGGCGCTCTGCCGCCGTCCAGGGCCTGACGGCCGTGACGGCCGCGCTCGCGCTCAGCCGGCCTTCCAGGCGAAGTAGCCGGGCTTCTTGACGCCACTGGTCTGGATCAGCCCGCCGTAGGTGGTTGGCGGTTCGTCGTAGAGATGGATCCAGCCGACGGCGAAGCGCCACGCCAGCGCAGGCAGAGATAGTCTTGGTCCGGGTTACTCACGCATTGTGTCCGCCCGCCAGAGCCTGTCGATCGGCAGCGCATAGAGACGATCCTCCACGCGATATGCGCGGAGCCCCGTGTACAGCGAGATCCCGGCGAGGAAGCGTTCGCCGAGCGCGTCGCGCAGATTGCGCAGGTGTCGCGCATCTCCGCTCCTCACCTGACCGGCGGCCTTTATCTCGAAGGCGAGCACTCCTCCGTCGCCGCGTTCCACGATCAGGTCCACCTCCTGGCCGTCGTGGGTGCGCCAGTGTCCCCACCCAATCACCTCGTCCAGCAATGATGCGTCCCTGATGAGCTCGCCGACGACGAACGTCTCGAGCAGATGGCCGAGCTGTGAGAGCGACGACGGGTCGCGCCGCGCGAGCTTCTCAGGCGTGAGCGCCAGCAGACGAGCCGCGATCCCGGAGTCGACCACGTGCATCTTGGGGGCGTTTGCGCTGCGCGTTCTGAGAGTCGTTCCCCACGCCGGCAGGCGCATCACGAGGAACACCGCTTCGAGCAGCTTCAGATAGTCGCTCGCGGTGGTGCGATCCAGGCCCGCTCCGTCGGCGACCGCCGTGATGTTCAGCGGTCGCGCCGTCTGCGCCGCCAGGCGTCGCAGGAGCGCCGGCAGCTGCTCGCCGAGACGCAAGCGCGACAGCTCCCGCACATCCCGTTCCAGCACGAGCTTGACGTAGTCGTCGAACCGAGCCTGCGATTTCGAGGGGGTTGAGTCCCCGATTTCGAGGGGTATAAGTCCGCGATTCCGAGGCTACGCGCAGCGCGGCGGCTCAGCCGCGATACTCGAACGGCAGATCCGCGGCGATCTCGCTCAACCGCGGGGCGGCGGCGTCGCGCTCGGAGACCACGAGGTCGGCCTCTGCAAGCGGCCAGCGCACGGCGACGTCGGGGTCGTTCCACGCCATGCCACGTTCGATCGCCGGGTGGTAGTAGGCGGTCTGCTTGTAGATGACGTCGGCAACGTCGCTGAGCACGCAGAAGCCGTGCGCGAAGCCCACCGGCACGTAGAGCATTCGCATCAGCTCGTCGTCGAGCTCGAACCCCTCCCACTCGCCATAGGTAGGCGAGCCGCGACGCAGGTCCACCACCACGTCGAGGATCCGCCCGCGGGCGCAGCGCACGAGCTTGGCGACGCCGGCGCCGACATGGAAGTGCATGCCACGCACCACTCCCCTGCTCGAGCGTGAGTGGTTGTCCTGGATGAACTCGTCGGCCGCGGGAATGCCCATGTCGACATGCCGGGCGCGCCGGTAGGTCTCCACGAAGAAGCCGCGCTCGTCGCCGAACACGGACGGCTGGATCAGCGCGGGACCTTGTATGCGGGTTGGAAGGCTCTGCATCGCGAAGGGAACGAGGACGCTCGGACGAGCGACCGGCGAGGCCGTCGTGGCGTGCTTGGCGGTTATGATCGCGCCTTGAGCATGACAGTGCAGTCGGCGGGCGCTCCGGCTCGTTTTCAGCTCAGCAGAGGAGCGGTGGATGTGTGGGTCGCGAACCTGGACGCAGCCGCAGTCGCCACCATGGGAGAGCCGGCGGAGGTGAGTTTTTGGGAGTGGCCTGCGTGAGCCGTCGATCGCGCGATGCGCGCGACATGCTCAACCGCCTCGCTATGCCCAGAGACCCGCGTAGGGGACGGCCCAGAGCCTGTCTCCGAGGGGGATGGTCTGCTCACCCGCGTAGATGACGATGCCGCTCTTGAACCGCTCGCCGCGGGCGTCGCGAAGCGCGGCGAGCCACTTCCAGTCTCTCGATTGCAGCGATGCCCTGGCCTTGACCTCGATCGCGGCGATCTCACCGGCACGGTTCTCAAGGACGAAGTCGATGTCCTCGCGTTCGCGCTGGTAGTGGTGGAGGCGGATCGTGCTGTGGGCCCAGGAGGCGTGCTTGAGCAGTTCGACGGCGACAAGCGTCTCACACGCCTTGCCGGTGACCTGGTCGTCGTGCTCGATCCGCTCGATGTCCGCGCCGAGGAGATGGGCAAGCATGCCGGAGTCGCAGATGTAGACCTTCGGTCGGCTGCTCTCCCGCGCGCCGAGACCCGGTCGCCATGGGGGCAAACGCTGGAGGAGGAACATCTGCTCGAGCAGCGTCACATAGGCCTGGACGGTGTCATGGTGCATCTCCAGTCGCCGCCCGATGGCACGGTAGGACAGCAGGTTCGCCGACTGCGACGCGACCAGCCGCAGCAGACGGCCCATGTCGTCCGCGCGTCGCGCGTCGGCGATCTCGCTCAGATCGCGCTCGAGGGCGGTGACGATGTAGTCCTCAAACCAGCGCTCGCGGCTGCGGCCCGTGGTGCGCGAGCGTGCCTCGGGGTATCCGCCCGCCGCGACGATGGCGCTGAACGCGCCCCGGCCGACGGTCGCGCCTGTCACCTGTGGGGCTCGTCCCGCGAAGAGCTCGTCGACGATGTTCAGCTCACCGCCGAGGATCTCCGTCTGAGCCAGTGGCCACATGCGGATGCGGTCGATCCGCCCTGTCAGGGTATCGATGATGCGCTTGGAGGAGAGGACGTTCGCCGAGCCGGTGAGCAGGAAGCGGCCTGGTGTCGGATCGCGGTCGACAGCCTGCTTGATCTCGAGCAGCAGGTCGGGCGCCCGCTGGATCTCGTCGATCAGGACCGGCGTATCGAGTCCGGCGAGAAAGCCGATGGGATCTTCGAGCGCGGCCGCGCGCGTGGGTCCGTCGTCGAGCGTGAGCGTCCGCATTGGATGGTCGCTCGCCGCGATCTCCATGCTGAGCGTCGTCTTGCCCACCTGCCGGGCGCCCGCGATGAGCGTGACGCGCGCATCGCGCAGAGCTTCGAGCACGATCGGACGGATCCGGCGCGTGAACAGTGGCGCGGTCATCTCCCCAGCCTTTGCCCAAGTGGCTGTCTCGTGTCGCGTAAATGGCTGATAGCACAAGAGTATATGGCTGGGAGGGCGTTCTGCGGATGGCGGTTACGCGACGCGTGGGCTCGTGATGCAGGCCCAGGATGCCCACCTGTGGCTGTTCGCGCCACACGGCCTGCTCGGCGGTGAGCGCGCCGCCGACCGCATCCAGTAGGGCAACCGCCCGACGCTGAGAACACCGTGGCGCGCACTGGAACCCGCCATGTGTCGCCGAGGATCTACGCGGCTTGGCTATGGCTCGGCCAGACGCCGGTGCGCACGCGCTCGTAGAGCGTGTCGGCGCCAGGTCTGCGCCGCCCGGCCAGCACACGGTGCCTCGAGAAACTTGCCGGCGTGCTCCAGACGAGTTCGGGCCCGTGCCGCGTCGCATGGTTGGGTGCGCGGCGCGCTGCGTGTCATGCCCGACTCAGCAACGTCGCGACGTCAGGGCCGGTGAGGGTGATCGCGTCCGCGCGAAGCTCGGCGACGATTGGCGGCGCTTCTGCGCGAAGCCGCTCGATCTCCGCGTCCGCGGCCATGAGTGCTCCGAGTGTCGCATCGGTCGGCCCGATTTGGCCAGCGAGGTAGCACAGTTCGTGATTAGCGGCTTCGGCAGAGTCGCCTCGCCGAAGGACGCCCGATTTCACTGTACGGTCGGTTTACCCATCCGGACGAGTACGCACCAGGGACCATTGGGGTCGCTTCCTTGCGCGATCTGCTGCCATCCCTGTACGCGTGGAGCCGCTATTAACGCGGCGATAGTCGGTTCGGAAAGCATGCTCGCATCGACGTAGATTGCCGTCGCGTGGGCGCCGTCGAGTACCTGCCCGGCCGAGCGCTGTGGCGTAACCCGCGACCGTAGCGCGAGCCAGCTCGTGATGGTGCACTTGCGCTGGTAGGAGTAGGCTAAGTAGTTGCACAGTTCGGCTTCGTCTCCGTCGGTTACGAGCACGCTCCCGGGTTGTTGAAGCTGCTTCTGCACTATCCCCAAGTGCTGGACGCCTTCATAGATCGGTCGACGCCCTGGACTATACATGGACGGTAGTACCAGGATCAGCACCGCCACCGTGACAAGCGCAACCGGGGCGAGAATGCGTGCACCGCCTATGCGGCGCGTTAGAGCCAGGACCGCCGCGCCAGTTAGAACGAGCGCGCCTATGGTCAGGCCGTAGGTGTACTCGTTCCAAGGTCGCGTAGTGAGCGCCACGAGCACTGTTGCCGCCGCGATCGACGCTAGCGTAACAGCAATCCACAGGGTTCGTGCCGACATCCGGCGCAGTGACACGGTCCCGTCACATACGACGCTTATGAGACCAGCTATCACCAAGAGCAACATCACGACCGACAGTAATAGTGCATAGGTGCTGTTCTCGGTGACCGGGAGTGGGTCGGGATCGTTTTCGAAGGCGGATGCGCCAAAGAGGTTGACCTGCAAGCCTCCTGGGAGCAGCTGCGCGTTCCATGCTAAGAAAGCAGCCACCGCGCGCGGATTCACGGCCGTTGCCTGCAGGATGGACGGTTCCGGCCGCCCGAAGGTTTGCTGCATGAGTGGCTGGCATTCAGTCCAATAATTGCCGGTGAAACGCGTCGGATGTCGCTGCTGGTAAGCCGCTGCGTAGAAATTGCAGAAGCCCCGCTCCTCCTTTGCTTGGAGGAGTTGCCATGCTTCGTTTCCTTGCACATAGGAGCGTGCGTAGGTTCCGCCGATTACCAGGACCGCGAGCGCGAGCGGGACAACGTAAGCACGCACGTAGGAAGACCATGATGCCCGGCGACCACTACGGAACTCCCAAGCCTCATACACGGCTACAACCACGGCGAGGATCACGGCGGCGGCGATCAACTCGGTGCGCATTAACGCGGCGCCTGCGAGGAGGATCGCCACGGCAATCCCCATCCCTTGCCGTCGCGGCATGCGAGCCACGACGAGCAGCGCGAGCAGGATCGGCACTGCACCTAGGAGGTGGACCTCGTACAGAACGTCGTAGTTGGCCGGGATGATCACCCACCATGCCGCTATTAACAGGCCGAGCGCGGGGCCGAAAAGCGAGCGCATGAGTGCGAGCACTAACAACGCAGCGACGAGGATAATCGCGACACGCTGGATGATCGCGGCCGCGTACAGGTTGTGCACCACGGCGAGAATCGTGCCCCAGAACGCGTCATAGAACGGGGAGTAGACGATGTTCTCGTGCAGCCCGTGCTGCCACGTTGCCACGTCGACGAAGTAGTATGACGTGTCGCCGCTGGCGAGGTCGGAGTACTTCCAAATGTTCCAAATGATGCGTAGCTGCAGGGCGACGATCAGGGTGTATGAAACCCAGGGGCTAGCTACTGCCTTCTGCGCGTGCCTAATCACGCGCGAGCGCGTGTCTGCCAAGCGGCCGAGCCCCGTGTAACTCGCGGCCATTAACTCACCCTAGTGGCAGCCGGGGCCGCTGTCGCTGGTGGCCCACATGCAGCCATGACGACCTTTAATCAACAAGCAAATCTGGTACGTTCGACGCGACATCTGCGGTAGCATACTCGCGGCCCAGGGTGGTTGTCACGGTGTCCCCGGACCATAAGGCCATTCGAACCGCCACAACTGAGCATGACTGGCGGTCGCGACTTACAGCCGTACAGTCGCCGCGTGCGCATCGCGATCAACCTGCGCAAGTTCCAGCCTGGGGAAGTCGGGGGCATCGAAGGCTACGTGCGCCATGTCGTTGGGGGTCTCGCCGCAACGGACGCTGGCGGGAGCCATAAGCTGACGATCTTCGCAGGGACCTGGCAGTCGACACTATCCGTACGTTCGCCCCGAACGCCGAGCTTCGCACAATGCCGCGTCATGCTAGCTACCATCCCGTCCAATGGACCTCTACGGCCAGGATCCCGAGCTGAGCCTGCTCGGCAAACTCGTGACCCGCCTCGATCTTCGCACGATGATCGACGTCGGAGCCGAGCGAGGAAGCTTCGCGGAGGCGATGCTCAACGCGGGTGTGGAGGAGCTCTACGCGTGCGATCCGCATCCCGACAATGCCCGCGCTCTACGGGTGCGCTTCGCTGGCGATCCGCGCGTCAAGGTCCAGGAGCACGCGATCAGCGACGGCGACGGCAGCGCCGAGCTGCACGTATCGAGCGCGCCGGACGGGAGCCCGCTGCCGTTCGGTCATACCCTGCTTGACCGCTCCGACACCGACGAGATCGCTTGGGGACAGACCGTCACGGTGACTCGACGTTCACTGCAATCTCTGATTGACGCCGGCGAACTCCCCGAAGCCACAGGTATCCTCAAGATCGACACCGAGGGCCATGACCTGGCCGTCGTGCAGGGCATGGGCACCTTGGAGGCCGAGGTAGTGATGGTCGAGCACTGGACGGATCTGCCTCATGGCCTGGGCGTCTGCCCTTGGACCACGCAGGAGATGGTCGCGGCGCTGCACATGCGTGGGTTCAGTAATTTCGCCTTCATCGTCCACCGCGGTGAGTTTGTCACGCTCAAGTGGGACGACGCAGACGTCGAGCGCGGGGCGATGGGAAATCTCATCTTTTTGCATGACCGCGTGCTTGCGCGGCTGCTTCCTGACGTACTCGACTGCGCTGGGAGGCTTGCGGAGCAAGCGGTGCGTGTCGGGCAGAGATACATGCGGGCTGCCGATGATCGCGCGGCGGTGATGGACGAACTCAAGCAGGCCGCTGATGATCGTACAGCGCTGGTGGACGAGCTCAAGCAGGCGGCCGACGAGCGGTTGCAAGCGCTCGAGGCCACTGCGGCGCAACTGGAGGCACAGAGCGCCGAGCTGGAGGCGCTCAGAGCTCGGGGTCGCTGACGGCGCAATGCTCGTTATCTGCGACGGAATGCCTCGCAGTGCGTCCACATGGTCGTTCAACGTCGTGCTCGCCCTGCTTCGCCGCTCGCAGCCTGACTGCGTGGTGCACAGCGGCTATGACGAGAACATCGCACGTTTCCTGGAGACGGTCTCGTCGACCGGGCATACAGTCGTGAAGTGCCACGGGCTCGACACTCGTGGCCGAGCGCTGGCTCGGTCCGGCAGGGCAAAGTCGATCTACACCTGGCGCGATCCGGCCGACGCCACGGTTTCGGCGATGCAGATGTTCGGCTACGACTTTGAGCGTTCGCTCACTGTTATCGATTCGTCATTAGACCTGTATCGCTTTCATCGCCGGTGGGGAAACGCGCTGATTCTCGATTACGAGCAGATCATGTCCGCATCGATCGAGTCGGTAGGACGCATCGCGGCGTTCCTGGGACTGGACGATCGCCCCGACACCGTCCTGGCGATTGCCGAGCAGACATCTCTGGAGCGCGTGAAGAAGAATGCCGAGTCGCTCACAGACGACGCGCCTCTGGTTCGCCATTCGGGTCTCGAATACGATCCGGAAACGCTTCTGCACCGCGGGCACATCCGCGACGGGGGCATGGGCTACGGACGGAAGGTCCTGACTGCGGAGCAGTCAGAACAGATCGACGCACTGCTTCGCAAGCACAGCCTCGCACGACGATAGAAACAGGCGCGACGGGGAGCGCCTACGGCAGGCGCTTCAGCTGACGAAGCTCCACAGGACCGAAGACTAGCCGGCCGTCGCCCCGGTCGTTGTCTCCATATGCTCGCGAAACCAGTCGACCGTGGTGCGCAGACCATCCTCGAACGACGTGGAGGCGTGGAAGCCAATCTCCTGCGCCGCTCTACTCGTGTCCAGCACACGGCGGGGCTGTCCGTCGGGCTTGGTCGTGTCCCAGCGAATCTCGCCATCGAAGCCTGTGGCTTGGGCGACCAGCCCCACCAGGTCGCGGATGGCGATCTCCTTGCCGACGCCGATGTTGACCGGCTCGGGACTGTCATAGCGCTCCGTGGCGAGGACGATCGCCTCGGCGCAGTCTTCCACGTACAGGAACTCGCGCGAGGCGCTGCCGGTGCCCCAGCACGTGATGTTCTCCTCGCCGCTCAGACGGGCCTCCTCGCACTTGCGGATCAGAGCCGGGATGACATGACTTGAGCGCGGGTCGAAGTTGTCGCGCGGCCCATAGAGGTTGGTGGGCATCAGAAAGATCCCGGGGAATCCGTACTGCTCGCGGTAGGCGGCGAGCATTACAAGCAGCGCCTTCTTGGCGATCCCGTAGGGCGCGTTGGTCTCCTCGGGATACCCGTCCCAGAGGCTAGTCTCCGAGAAGGGGACCGGTGTGAACTTGGGGTAAGAGCACACGGTGCCGACCTGCACAAGCTTCTCCACGTCCCTGTGGCGCGCCTCCTCGACCATGTGCAAGCCCATCGCCATGTTGGCGTAGAAGAAGCGACCCGGATTGTCGCGGTTGGCGCCGATGCCGCCCACCTCAGCAGCGAGGTGCAGCACCACATCGGGTCGAGCGTCCTCGAACAGCCTCGCCACCGCGAGTGCATCGGTCAGGTCGTACTCGACTCTGCGCGGAACGACCACGTCCCCGACGCCGCGCTCGCGCAGCAGCCGGCAGACGGGACCCCCGAGAAAGCCCGCCCCGCCGGTCACGAGGACCCGCTTGCCAGCAAGGCTGAGGCCCGGCGCATCGACTCCCGGGGCGTCGTGCGAGAGATGCATCGCGTGGATGATACCCAACCCCAACATGACCGAGCCGGCGGTTTCCTGCTTGAACATCAAGCCCAGAAGTCCCTTGAGCAACTACAGTCTGGCGCATGGAGAGCGATGAACAGCAGCACATCGTCGAGGTGTTGCGCGAGTACCGGGAGCGCCTGGAGAGCGCCCGCAAGGATCTGAGCACGGAGCTCGACGAGGACGGGGTCCCCATCCACCCGACCGCCGCGGAGATGCTCGCCGTCGAGGCGCGCATACTCGACGTGGAGAGCGCGTTGCTAAAGGATCTGGAGGCGGGCGAGCGACGGCGACTACGCACCTTGCGAGGGCGGCTGAGCAGCCTCCGAGCGCGACTGCGCAACCTCATCGAGCGCCTGCGAGAGCCGATGCGTCCACATGTGGGCTGGCTGCGCCACCACCCCCCCAGACCCCTGCTCGTCCCAACCCGCTACTTCACCACCGATCCGCCGCAGCCGGCTCCCACGATCTCGATCGTCACGCCGTCGTTTGGCCAAGGGCACTTCCTGGAACGCACGCTCTACAGCGTCGTCAACCAGAACTATCCGGCGCTCGAGTACGTGGTCCAGGATGGTGGATCGACCGACGAGACGATCGAGGTGCTGCGCCGCTACGAGGACTGGCTGTCGCGCTGGGCCTCTGAGCCCGACGACGGTCAGGGCGATGCGATCAACCGGGGCTTCGCATGCACCTCCGGGGAGATCATGGCCTACCTGAACTCCGACGATCTGCTGCTGCCCGGCTCACTCGCCTACGTGGCTAGCTATTTCGCGGCCCACCCGGACGTGGACGTCGTCTACGGCCATCGCTTGATGATCGACGAGCACGATCAGCAGATCGGGAGCTGGGTGTTGCCCCGCCACGACGACCGGGAGCTGACGCTGGTGGATTTCGTGCCGCAGGAGACTCTCTTCTGGCGTCGCGCCGCCTGGGAGGCCGCCGGCGCGCGAATCGACCCGAGCCTGCGCTTCGCGATCGATTGGGACCTGCTGCTGCGCCTGCGTGACAGCGGCGCCAAGATGGTGCGAGTACCGCGCTTCCTCGGCGCATTCCGCGTGCACGACGACCAGAAGACCTCGACATGGCTCGACCAATGCGAAATCGAGTGCGACGCGCTGAGGCGACGCACCCACGGCCGCACAGTCTCACACGACGAGGCGGTCGCCCGCGCCGCCCCGTATCTGCGGCGCCAGGTGGCCCATCACCTCCGGCATCGCCTGAAGGCGCGCCTTCCGCTTCCCCGCCAGCCCGTTCGCACGCGTCCGATGGAGCCGTGGTTCCGGGCGCCCACGGCGGCCGAACCGCAGGATAAGCTCGCCGAGGACCGGCAGCGCCTACGGTCCTGAATCGGCGCTCTGCTCACGATGGGCGCCGGGGTCGGGCGCCGAAGTCGCGCTCCCCTCGAGGCGCTCGAGCGCTTCCAGAGTCGCGTGCGCATCGCGGACGCCGCTGCCCAGCTCGCGCGCCATCGCGAGCGTCTGCGCGAAGTGCGCCTCCTGACGACGCCCCAGCTCCTGCGTAACCCGGTACAGGCGCTCCTCCAGGCGCGCCACATCGTCGTGCAGGCCGGAGTTGATCGATCGCTGCCGTGCCGCGAAGGGCCGGACCAGTCGCGCGAAAAGACGCTGTATCGCGCGCTTGGCCGACGGGCGGACTCCCGAACCGGCGGCAAGCGCCGGTTCGCCCGCGATCAGGTCCCCCAACTCGGGATGGGCGGGCACCGGCCGGTGCGACAGATTCACCGAGTGCAGTCCTTCGCGCACGAGCCGCTCGTAGACCGTGCGCAGGCGCGCCTCCATCTGCGCTCCCGCGACCCCCGGGGCGTGCCGCGCGGTCACGTCGTGTCTGGCCCGCTTGCCGCGCTCACGTGCGCGGTCGGGGTTCTCGAAGACCTCCCTCATCAGCGCCGCCGCCTGGTCGAGATCCGGGTCGGCCCAGATCCCGTCCGCCGGGTACGGGTAGGCGTCCTCGCCCACCTTGACCGGCTCCCAGTCGACCAGGTAGGAGTTCTCCTCGGTCATGAACTCCAGGTTGCCGCCGTAGCGGGTGGCGATCACCGGCTTGCCGAGCAGCATCGCCTCGGCGGCCGTCAGCCCGAAACCCTCCGAGCGGTGCAGCGACACATAGCAGTCACACGCGGCGATCATCGCGTTCTTCTCGCCGGCCGGCACGTAGGCGTCGATCAGGGTGATGTCCGGATGATCGCCGGCTGCCAGCGCCACACGGTCGTGCTCGTGGATCACTTTCTCGGCGTTCATCGACTTCAGCGCCAGCTTCGCTCCGCCGCCGGGCGGGAAGGCGCGCTTGAAGGCCTCGACCACGCCAAGCGGGTTCTTGCGCGCGGCCGTGGAGTGGTAGTCGTGCACGTACAGGAACAGAAACCCCTCCTCGGGCAGCCCCAGCTCGGCGCGCGAGCGCTGGGGCACGCGCGGCAGCGCCACCGGCATCGTCATCTTCACGACCGGCACCGGCGAGGCGGGGGCAACCGTGTCGCAGATGTGCTGGGAGCCCACCCACACTTCGTCGATATGCTCGAACGCCTGCGCCCAGCCGTCGGGGAACTCACCCATCTCCCACCACCACAGCGCGATCGTGTGGCGCCCCGCGAAGAACGAGTCGCCCACTTCGCGCGCGAACGGCGCGACCAGGTCGCCGTTGATGCACACGATGCTGATCGGGTACGGCGCGTCCCGGGGATCGCTATACGCGAACTCCGCGCCCGGACCGCTGGGCGGGATCAGCCGCGCCTGGACGGGCAGCGCGGGCACGCCACGAGCATCCAGGCCCGCGATCAGCAGGCGCGCGGCCTCCCCAAGGCCGCGCTCGGAGGTGAAGAACCCCGCCACGTTGACGCCCCACAACGGTTCGCGCACGCCCAAGTTGCGCTCGTATGGCGCGGAACGCGGTTGCGCCTCCCGGGGCAGCAGCGCCTCGGGGACGCGGTGATCCTCGCGCGCGTGCTCACACAGCCAGGCGGCGAAGCGCGGGCCGTCGGGGCCGTCGAGATGTGGGAAGGCGACCTGGACATCCGGGCGGATCTTCCATATCTCGTAGTGCAGCCGTGACAGGCCTGCGGCCGCGCCTCGCTTGGCGGGCTCGCCCAGGTAGGCGTAGAACGCCTCCCTTCCCGCCTGCGTGAAGGGCGAGTCGGTCAACCGTCCCTCCTCTACGCCCTCCAGCAGCAGCTTCCTCATCACGGCGGTCATCGGCGCGCCGTCGTCCAGCGTCGCGAAGCGCCAAGGGCGCTTCGAGTCCTGGGCGTAGCCGGCCGCGAGCAGCTCCTCGGCATGGCGCCGACGCAACTCGGCAAGCGCCGGGATCGAGTGCAAGCGGGCATCCCTCCTTGCGTGGTTAGGACGCTCCGGCGCCAGGGGATCGAGCGAGCTGAAGTCGAAGATCCGGGCAGGACGCCCCGCGACGCGTAGGGCATCCGCGCCGTTGTCCACTCGCGCGGCGGACAGAGTCCACGGATCGAGGCCATAGCCCGAGTCCCGCAGCACAGCCACGTCCTCGCCGATCGCGGGGATGCCATCGAACCAGTCGTAGACGGCCTTGGCGCCGTCAACGAAGTAGCTGGGCCACGCGGCCAGCACGCGATCGGCTCGCGACCCACCAGTGCTCGCCAGCACGCGATGGCTGATGGCTCCGCCGCCCTCCCGCTCGCCGAATGCCTGCGCGGGGTCCTCGGGCTCGCCGATCGCCCGCGAGACGAGCACCAGCTCGTGTCGATCGAGCAAGCGCTCGAGCTCCTGTAGCGGGCCCAGCACACGCAGGCCGGCCGCCAAGTAGAGCACCGGCCCGGTCTTGGCCCCCTGCCCTTGCAGCAGGTGGCCGATGAGGTGCGGCAGCACGGCAGCCTGGAGCCCCTCGAGCGTGTTGCCGCCCGCCAGCGTCCCGAGTCTCGGCCCCAGCAACCGCTCGGCCGTCAGGACGGTGGCGCCCTCCACCGCATCGGCGCCCTCGACCCCGTCGAGCACCAGCACGGTGAAGGCCGACTGCGGGTGATGGGCGCGCAGGGAGGCGGCCAGCACGCGCGCCCGGGCCAGCTCGCGCCGAGCCACAATCGTGCAAGCATCCACGCGCCCCATGTTATCGGCGGGCTCCGGGGTTGCTAGCGTTGGGGCGCCTTGCCGCCCACGATTATGACCCCAGCCGCAGAGACGACTCGGACAGTCGCGCAGCCAAGACCCTCGGCGGTGTCGGTGGCGAATGTGAGCAAGGCGTTCAAGCTGCCCCACCAGCAGTACCACACGCTCAAGGAGCGCGCCCTGCACCCATACCGGTCCCGCACGTTCGACGTGCTGCAGGCGGTCGACGACGTGAGCGTGGAGATCGCGAAGGGCGAGTTCTTCGGGATCGTCGGACGCAACGGCAGCGGCAAGAGCACGCTGTTGAAGTGCCTGGCGGGGATCTACCACACAGACGAGGGCGAGCTTCGCGTGCGCGGGCGCCTCTCTCCGTTCATCGAGCTGGGGGTCGGCTTCAACCCCGACCTCACCGCTCGCGACAACGTCACCATCAACGCGATCATGCTCGGCCTCACGCGCCAGCAGGCCAAGGAGCGCTTCGACGACATCATCGCGTTCGCCGAACTGGAGGAGTTCCTGGACCTGCGCCTGAAGAACTACTCCTCCGGGATGACGGTCAGGTTGGCCTTCTCGATCGCCATCCAGGTGGACGCCGAGATCCTGCTGATCGACGAGGTCCTGGCGGTCGGGGACGCCACCTTCCAGCAGAAGTGCTTCGACGAGTTTCACCGCCTCAAGAAGGAGGGCCGCACGATCCTGTTCGTGACCCACAACATGGGCGACGTGCAGCGCTTCTGCGACCGCGCGATGCTGCTCGACAAAGGGCGCGTAATCGACGTCGGCGAGCCCGCCGCGATTGCCCGGCGCTACAACGAGATCAACTTCGGGCGCATGCAAGAGGGGATCGGCGAGGGTGCGTTGGGGACCCGCGGCGGGCGACGCGAGGCGGACATCCTGGACACCTGGTTCGAGGATCGCGACGGGCGGCGCATCGCGGCCATCGCCCAGGGCGACCCCTGCTGCGCGTCCATGGAGGTCCATTTCAACAACACGCTCGAAGACCCCATATTCGGCGTTGCGCTGCGCAACGATGCGGGCCACACCGTGTTTGCGACGAACACCACGCTCGAGCACGGCCCGACCGGGCGCTTTGCGGCAGGCGAGTCAACAGTGGTGAGGATGCGCTTTGAGAACTGGCTCACCGCCGGGCGCTACACGATCACGCCGTCGGTCGCGCGCAACGGACCCGGCGACGACATGGTCGACCTGCGCGAGAACTTCGCCTCGCTGATCGTCCACGGCGACCATTCGCTTGCCGGCATGGCGCGCTTTCCCCACGGCTTCGAGCTGGAGCGCAAGTGAGCAGCACGGGCTTGCCGGCTATCCAGGAGGGCATCCTGGAGCCGGCGCACCACCACGGCCCGTCCGCATTCGGGAACGACCTGCGGCGCTTTGTGAATCTCACCCTCACGCTGGCCGCGACCGACTTCAAGCTGCGCTACTTCGGCTCGGTGCTCGGCTACCTGTGGTCGCTTGTCAGGCCGCTCCTGTTCTTCGGCGTCATCTACGTCGTGTTCACGCAGATCGTCAAAGTGGGGCAGAAGGTGCCCAACTATGCGGTGTACCTGCTCACGGCGATCGTCCTGTGGACGTTCTTCGTGGAAACGACCGTCAACTCGGTCCAGTGCCTCATCATGCGCGAGGGCCTGCTGCGCAAGATCCGCTTTCCGCGCCTTGCGATCCCCCTGGCGGTGAGCCTCACGGCGCTGTTCAACCTGTGCACCAACTTCGTCGCGGTGCTGATCTTCGCGGTGGCTTCCGGCCTCTCCCCCCAGCTCACGTGGCTCGAGCTGCCGCTGCTGGTGGTGTTGCTCACGATCCTGGCGGTCGGCACCGGCATGCTGCTGTCGGCCTTGTTCGTGCGCTTCCGCGACATCCAGCCGATCTGGGAAGTGTGCGTGCAGATCCTGTTCTACGGGTCTCCGATCTTCTACACCGCCGCCACATACCCGCTGAACGTCGTGCGGCTAGCGATGTGCAACCCGCTTGCGGCGCTTTTCACCCAGATGGGCCACGCATTCGTGTCACCTTCGATTCACAGCACCGCCGTCTACATAGGCGGCTCGGTCAGGCTGCTCATCCCGCTCGGCCTCACCGCGCTCGTCTTCGTGGTCGGCCTGTGGTTCTTCAACCGCGAGGCCCCGCGCATCGCCGAGCGGCTCTAGCCGGGGCGCTCCGACCCTGCGCGAGAGCTCGTCGATGCGCATGTGCGCGCCGGCCAGGCCGTCGCCGACGGCGGCGATCGCGCGCACCAGCTCCCCGTCGACGATCCGCTCGTGCACGGTGAACGGCTTGATCAGGCGCAGCACCAGCCGGCGCATGAACCGCTGGAGCCTGCCGAAGCGAGTGCGGCTCGGGGCGACCGGCCCAGCGAGGATGCGCCGGCTGGTTCGCACCAGCTCGCCATGCACGAGCGCAGACGCGCCGGCGCCGCTGCGGGCGCTAGAGCGGTCCACGCGCGCGAGCCGGCGCGCGATCGCGCGACCAACCGCCTGCTTGGAGTGCGATGCCCTGATCTGCTCCTGGCCGCGCCGCGCGCGCGCGCGCGCGGCGGAGGGGTCTTCGAAGACCTCGCGCATCAGCGCGGCCGCGTGCTCCACATCGGGCTCGGCCCATACGCCGTCAGGCGGGTAGGGGTCGGCGCCCGGGCCGATCGGCACGAGCCGGTAATCCACGAGATAGCTGTTGTCGGGTCGCATGTAGTCGAGGTTGCCCGAGTAGCCGGTCGCGATCACGGGCTTTCCCAGCCACATCGCCTCGGCCAGGGTGAAGCCGAAGCCCTCCGAGCGGTGCAGCGAGACGAAGCAGTCGCAGGCGGCCACCATCGCGTCCTTCTCTGCGCGCGGCACGGTGCGATCGATCACGTTCATGTCCGAGCGGCCGGCGGAGGCGGCAAGCAGGCGAGCGTGGTCACCGGGGTAGTCGTCCTGGTTGATGCACTTGAGCGCCAGCGTGGCCCCCTCTCCCTCGGCGAAGGCGCGCTTGAACGCCTCCACGACCGCCAGGGGGTTCTTGCGCTCGAACACGCTGGCATAGTCGAACACGAACAGGAACATGAACCCCTCAGGCAGGCCGAGCTCCGCGCGTGTGCTCGGCGGCGGCTCGACCATCTCGACGGGCGGCGGGATGCGCACGACGGGGACCGGCGACACCTCCGCGAGCGCGTCGGCGACATGACGCGATCCGGCCCAGACCTCGTCCAGGTACTTGAAGGAGCCCAGCCAACGATCGGGGAAGCGGCTGACCTCCCACCACCAGTATCCGATCGAGTAGCGACCGTCGAAGAAGCTCGAGCCGGCCTGCTGCGCAAAGGCCGGCACCATGTCCGCGTTGACGCAGATGAGATTGGTGGGAAAGCGCGGCGTGACGGTCTCGCGCGCGAGCGCCTCCTCGCGCGGCGAGGCGGAGGCGCTCATGGCGATCGTGGCCACCTCGATGTGCTCTGCCTCCAGGGCGCCGATCACCTGGCGCGCGGCCTCCCCCACGCCGAGCACGGCGTCGAAGTAGCCCACCACGTTCACGCCATGGGCCCCTCCGGCCCGCGAGGCTCCAAAGCCGGGGAGCAGGGCGTCCGGGATGGGTATCTCCGAGCGCCCGTACACGCGCGCCCAGGCCACCAGGTCTGCGCCGCCGCGCCCATCGAGGTCGGGGAAGGCGTCAGCCAGGCCGGGGTGGAGCTCGTGCAGCGCCGCCAGGTAGCGGTTGACGCCCTGGGCGCCTCCGAGCTGCGCCGGCGAGGTGAGCCAGTCGAGCAGTTCCCCGGCGCCCTGGGGCTCGAAGATGCTGTGGCGCACGGCGCCCTCCAGCACGGCGCTCGCATGGGCCGCACGGATCACGCGATCGAGCGGCATGCCGTCGGGCAGGGCGGCATAGGTGTAGGGCCACTCCCGGGCCTGTTCGTGCCCCTCGGCGAGCACACACTCGGCGTACTGCTCGCAGAGCCGCGCCAAAGGCTCGCCGGCGACGAGCTGGATGCGGTTCTGGTGCTTGCTCAGGCGGCTGGGGTCGAGCGGGTCGAAGCCGCTGAAGTGCATGAACCGCAGCGGCCTGCCCGCCGCCAGCAACTGTCCGTTCCGGCGCTGGAGCGGGCGCGAGTGGAGATTCCAGTAGGCGACGTCATATCCCGGATCGCGTACCACCGCCACCCGCTCCAGGAAACCGGGGACGAAGTCCATCCAGCGCTGGTCGACGAAGATCCCCCGCTCCGGCGCAACCACGCATTCGGTCTCCAGGCGCTCCGACCACCAGTCGAGCAGCTCGTCGACCCGCGGCCCACGCGCCAGGCCGACGAAGCCGAGGTTGTAGGAGCCGGCGATCAGGATGTCACCCTCGGAGGGCTTCAGTCCGTCGCGCGGGATCGGCTCGGTCAGATGGGGGATCAGCGCGATCTCGTGGTCGTCGAGCAGCGCGTCGATCTCACACAGGCTCGAGCACACCTGTATGTCGGGGTCCAGGTAGGCGACCTTGGCCAGATCCCGGTCGTGGAGCAGGTGGCGCAACAGCCACGGCTTGACCGCGGTCGAGAGCTCGAGCACGTCATAGCGCGCGGCCATCGCATCGAAGTCGTCCAGCCCGATCTCGCCCGGCGTGACGAGCTCGAATGGCTCGGCGGCCGGATCCAGGTAGCCCGCGACGTCATCGATCACCAGCGTGAAGCAGCGCCCGTCGGGGTGATGCTCACGGAAGGACCTCGCCAGCACGCGGGCGTAGGCGACGTAGTTCTTGGCGATGATCGTGCAGATGTCCACGGCAGACGCCAGCCTAGTACGGCGTGCGCTCAGCGCACGATCTCGATCCAGTCAAGCGACCGCTTGCACAGCGAGCGGGCGTGCGCCGGGTCAACCTCTTCAACCGGCTCCGCTTCCGAGGAGGGAGTGAGCATCAACGGCCCGATCGTCTGATTGACAAGCGCCACGCCCGGTGCCAGCCCGTCGCCGGGAGCAGCGATCGAGATGGAGTGGGCGCCGGCGCGCAGGTACACCGCGCCAACCGGTATGACCTGCCCGGGCGAGCCCAGCTGATAGGAGGGCGAATCGATCTCGCGGCCGTCGATCTGGATGTGAAGGCGCTCGCTGAAAGCACCCTGGAGCCAGACGTTGTAGCGACCGGACGCAGACACCCCCAACACACCCGTGATCACGCCCCCTTCGTGGCGCGGGATCAGGCTGTAGGGATCGCCGTTGACCTCACCCCAATTGTCAGGGCGCATCGCCGAGGTGGGCACGAGCGCGACCATGCCTGCTCGCGGAGCGTACGCGAGGCGCGCGTGCTCGCGCAAGGCGCGAGTGGCAAGCGCCGTGACGGTGGAGCAGCGCGGCACCGAGATCGGTTCCAGGCCACTGCCGAGCGACACGTGCTCCAGCACATGAGGGGTGGCGGTCCGCCGCCACACGTCGTCGTAGCGGCCGCGATAGGCCAGCTGGTAGTCGGCGGGTGGGCGCGAGGCGCGGGGAGAGCGGTCCAAGATCAGCAGGCGAAAGCGCTGAACATAGGCTTCGGAGAGTTCGTCCGGGTCCCATGGCGCGCGTACGTTCGTGTAGTTGCGTGGCGGCAGACCCGGCCTCGGCGACGGCGGTTCGTATACAGGATCCGCTGGAGCCTCAGCCCGCAGAAAGTGGACGGCGATCTCGTCGGGAAGGTTGTAGAACGCCGGGCCCTGACCCGAGAAGCGCGAACCGATCGAGGCGAGCTCTTCCAGGTGCTGACGTGGCGCGACGCTCGCGCCGTGATAGGCAAGGGCATCGGTCCACAGCACACCCCCGGCGAGCAGCACCGCGAGCGCCCAGCCCTCGAGTCGGCGGCCCGTGTCGTGCAGGGCGGCCGCGCCGAGCATCACGATCAGCACGACCGTCAGCGAGAAGATCATCATGACCTTGGCGCTCGCGTACGGCGAGGCGCGACTCAGCAGGTAGAGCGCCGCGATCCCATTGCCGGCGAGCAGCAGCAACGGGCCGACCGCGCGGCGGCGCAGCAGCCAGAGGATGCTGAACACAGCGCTTCCAAGCGCGATCCCGAGCAGGGCGTAGGTGATGCGGTAGTGGGCCACCACCGGGAAGCGAAAATCGCCCGACGGCCAGATCCCGAGCATCTGCCATCGCACGAGCGGAGCGACCAGATTGCCGAGGTCCCCCTGCTGAGTCAGCACAGAGTTTGCGACGTTGAAGAACGTGCGAGCCCCTGCGATGATCGGCGAGGCGATCGCGGCCAGCGCCGCCAGCACAACCGCCGAGCCGAGCGCGAGGCGGCGCACCGGAAGGCGTCGGAGATCAAAGCGCGCTCGCCAGGCGGCCACCGCGACGAACACGGCGAGCGGGACGCCCACCCACGGTGCGATCGCCAGGTTCAGCACATCGAATGCCGCGACCGTGACGATCCCGAGCGGCACGACGCTTCGCGGGCGCAGACGGTCGCGCAGAGTCGCGAGCACCATCACCACGGTGAGCGTCACGATCCAGGTCGTCGCGAGCTCCTTGATGCTGGCCTCCAGGTAATACGCATAGACGAGGCCCGCCTGAGAGGCCACGAAGGCACAGAGAGCTCGCAGCGGACGGGAGCGCACGACGCCGTCCAGCAACTGATAGAGCGCGACGGCGCCGAGCGAGAGGATCACGGCGATGTAGGGCTGGAAGATCCAGGCCGCGTCCTGAGCCACGAGCGGGCGAACCGCGCCGAGCGCCACCTGCGAGCCGATCGGATAGCTGGTGGATATGTAGCCCTGGAGGATCGCCAGCACTCCCGATGGAGGGACGCCTGCGATGTCGCGGCCATGCGAGAGCAGGTGATCGATCAGCGTCAGGTGGGCCGCGGTGTCGTTCAGCACGAAGTAGCCGAGGAACGTGGCGTTGCCCGACAGCACGATGGGCGCCGCCATCACGACGTAGACACCCAGGCCGGCGATCAGCGCCCAGGGCTCGGGGCGCAGCCGGCGCACACGGTTCATCGAGCTCGCGTAACCGGCCAGCGCGAGCACCACGACCGCCGCCGTCGTGAATCGCGCCGTGCTCGCCTGATAGGTCATGAGCGTCGCGGTGACGATGACCAGCGCCAGCCCGACCGACGCGAGCAGCGCTCCAGGCAGACGCCAGCCCGCGACCCGCTCGACCGCAAGCCCGCAGCCGAGACAGACAGCGAGCAGCACGAGTGGGAACAGCACCCACGCGACGATCATCGTGTCAGCGCGCCCGTCGTAGCCCGAGGATGCTCAGCAAAAACGACGAGAAGAAGATCTGGATGCCCACGATGATCAGCGCCGCCGCCACCACGGCCATGTGTTCGTCGGCGAGCGATCCGAAGCCGTGGGAGATCCACGTTCCCACGATGATCCCGCCGAGCACGAGCCCCACGAGCACGAACAGCCCCCCCAGCAGCAGGCCGTGCTCGAGCCGGAAGCGCGCCCGCATTCGGTCGAACCACGGGTCGCGCTCGCCCATGAAGTAGGTGCCGTACGCGTGCGCGCACAGTCCGAGCGCGAGCACCTGGGTGCCGACGATCATCAGCAGCGCCCCACCGATCAGCGCGTGAATGCCCCAGGAACGCCCAAACAAGTCCAAACCCCCACCCACAAGCGCCACTATCGCCGTGCCGACGCCGGCGAGCAGCATGCCGGGCACGATGAACAGGTGGTTGGGGCTGTGCACGAGCAGAAAGCGCAGGTGGCGCCAGCCGTCACGGAAGCTCGACAGCTTCGACTCCCCGCCGCGCGGGTGGTACTCGATCGGGAACTCCGCGATCCGCAGGTTCTCCTTGGAGGCGCGTATCACCATCTCCGAGGCGAACTCCATCCCGGTCGTGCGCAGGTCCAGGCGCTCCAGCACGTCGCGTCGCAGCGCCCGCATCCCGCAGTGGGCGTCCTTGACGCCGGTGCGGAAGAACAGGTTGAGCAGGCCCGTCAGGATCGGATTGCCGATGTAGCGGTGCAGCCACGGCATCGCGCCAGGCTGGATGTTGTCCATGCGATCGCCCATAACGAGCTCCGCCCCGCCGTCGAGCTCTGCCACGAAGTGCGGGATCTCGGCGAAGTCGTAGGTGAGGTCGGCGTCGGCCATCACGATGTACTTGCCTTGAGCCGCCGCGAAGCCGGCGAGGTAGGCGCTGCCGTAGCCGCGCCTGGGCTCGTGCACGACGCGCGCGCCGGCGGCGCGAGCCAGTGCCGCGGAGTCGTCTTCGGAGGCGTTGTCCACGACCAGCACCTCTCCGTCGAGCCCGCTGCCCCTCAGCACCTCGAGCGCCGTGGTCACGCACAGCTCGATGTTCTCGGCCTCGTTCAGGCATGGGATCACGACCGACACCAACGTCGATCGGGACTCCTCGGCGCCCTCGCCGGTGGTGGGCCTTGTCTTCTCTGCGGTGCTCATGGCTCTGTCGGGCCCGTGCTCGCTCACGATTGGCGTTCGGCCCCGCGCTGCTGTAACGCGCCACGGGTCCAAAAGTGGCGCACCGACCGGTCCTGGAAGCGATGCGTTGCCGGCCCGGATGCTACCGGACGGACCGGAGGCGGCTTCGTTGCCAAGGCCAAAGCGCGGCCTACCGCCCCGACAGGCTCCGCTCGAATTCGTCGAGGAGCGTCAGAAGCTCGTCGCACTCCCACACGCGTCCCCACTTGCGCTCGTTGAGCTTCTTGACGATGCCCGCGTCCTGCAGTTGCGCAAGCGCCCTGCCCACGGCGACGTGCGACTTGCCGGTCAACTTCTGGGCGGCCGGCACGTCGATGACCGGTTGGGCCGGCAGCGCGCTGACGAGCTGGCGAACGGCGGCGTCCGCGCGGGGCCGTCCGAGTCGCGCCAGCCAGGCGCTCTGGAGAGCCTCGATGCTCTGCGCCAGCTTCTCCGCCTCGCGGGCGGCGCGCGAGGTCGCGGAAGCGAACCGCGTGCACCAGCCTCCCACGTCGCCCGCGCTGTACGCCCCGAAACCGCCGACGTAGCCCTTGGGCTCACCGGCGAGCACGAGGCTGATCGGCGGAATGAAGTTGACGATCTCCCCGCGCCGCCGCAGGATCGCGTAGATCAGCGCCCGTCCCGTGCGTCCGTTGCCGTCCGCGAAGGGGTGGATGTTCTCGAACTGGGCGTGCGCGATCGCCGCCTGCGCCACTGAGGCGATGTCGGTGCGGGCGGTGAACTTGCACAGGTCCTCCAACAGCCCAGGGACGCGATCGTGTGGCGGGCCGACGTAGACCGCGCCGATCGGGTGATAGTCGTTGCCCCCGATCCAGCCCTGCTTCGTGCGCAGAACGCCCGCGATGGGGTGGTCCTCGGTGAAGCGCAGCAGCCTTCGGTGGACGTCCTTTATGTCGGCGACCGTGAACGGCTCGGCGCCGGCGCCCAACTCGATCGCACGCTCCATGGCTTCGACGTTTCCCAGCACCTCCGCGGCACGGTTGTCCCCCCTGCGCCCGCCGCCCCGCGCATATGCCGCGCGGGCCAGCCGCTTGTTGGAGATCCTCACGCCCTCGATACGCGATGACGCGGCGCTCTCGGAGCGCAGCAGGTTGCGCGCCAGCGCGGCCATCGAGGCGATGTGTGCAGCGGTGTCGTCGAGGTGTCCGAGCGCCTTGGTCGCCTCGGCGACCGCCGCCAGCGCCTCGCCGTCAAACGTGAACTCGCGTCCGGCGATCATGTCGGGAATGAACACCTGAAAGGCGCCACCGCGCCGTCCCCAAACAGGGGCGGCGGGATCGGCGGGCCAGAAGCGCTCCTCGTGGTGGCCGAGGGGTGTAAGCGCGCTGCCCTTGGTCGTCGTCGGCAAAGGCTTTCCTTTCAATGCGGTCGGCGCTACGTAAGGATAGCTCGTTATACTTACAAAGTCGCATGATCTCTTGAAGGTTATGCCGACGCTCCCACGCAGACGGTCCTCGAGCCCTTCGGGCGCCTTTCCTGACAGTCTCGCGGGGCGATTCCTCGTCGAGCCCCACGAGACGCACGTCCTCGCGCTGCGCGGCGATCTCGACCAGTCGAGATGACTATGTACAGCGCTTTACGGTCCCGGCCTGTCTCTAAAGCATTGACAGCATTACTTTAGGGACGTTAGGGTGTTGTCGTGGACTTGGCCGCCTACGCATCGACCCCCTTCGGCGAGCCGCGACGCACGCTCGGACGCCATGGATACGTCGCGTATTTCCCGGCGCCGATCCCACGCGTCATCGAGATCCCCATAACCACCATCCGGCTGCTCGCGGACGCCGAGGCGTCGCTCGGGCGACTCGCCGGTGTCGGGCAGCTCGTGCCCAACCCGCATCTGCTCATCCGCCCGTACCTCCTGCGCGAGGCGCTCTCCTCAACCCGCATCGAGGGCACGCAGGCGTCGCTGGCGGATGTCTTCGAGGCCGAGGCGAGCGGCGAGCCTCCCAGCGCGGACGTCGAGGAGGTCCTCAACTACATCGACGCCCTGGAATGGGGCCTCACCCAGATGGGCGAGCTGCCGCTCGGCGCTCGTCTCATCCGAGGGATGCACCGGCGACTGCTCGCGGGAGTGCGTGGCCGTGAGCGGATGCCAGGCCGGCTACGCACGACACAGAACTGGGTCGGGGACAGCGGATCGACCATCGAGACGGCGCGGTTCGTCCCGCCGCCGCCGGAGGAGCTTCCCAGTCTGCTGACCGACTGGGAGCGCTACGCGCACGAGGACGTCGAGGTTCCACGTCTCGTTCAGAACGCCCTGCTGCACTATCAATTCGAGACGCTGCACCCCTTCCTCGACGGCAACGGACGAATCGGCCGTCTGCTGTCCGTGTTCCTGCTCGTGGAACATGGCAGGCTGCCGGCGCCGCTGCTCTATCTGAGTGCGTATCTCGAGCATGACCGTGCGCGTTACTACGAGGCGCTCCAGACCATCCGTGAACGCGGCGACGCTCTCCCGTGGATCGAGCTCTTTCTGACCGCGGTGCGCTCGCAAGCAGCGGATGCCGTCCAGCGTGCGCAGCGCATCGTCACGCTCCGCGAGCGCTACCGTACGGCGGCGGCGGCAATCGCGTCGAGCAACGCGCTGATGCTGGTGGATCTTGTATGTGAGACGCCGATCGTCTCCTCACGCGCGGTCGAGGCCAGATTGGGCGTGACGCGACCGACGGCGCTGAAGCTGCTCAGGCAACTCGAAGAGGTCGGGGTGCTCGTAGAAGGAAACACGGGGCCACGGGGTCAGCGCCGGTACCTTGCACGGGAGCTGATGGCGGCGGTCACGGACGAGGGATAGCGGCGAAGGCCTGATGCGTATCTGCCTGATCTATGACTGCCTGTACCCCTACACGGTGGGGGGCGCCGAGCGCTGGTATCGCAACCTCGCCGAGCGCCTGGCGGCCGAGGGGCATGAGGTCACCTATCTGACGCTGCGCCAATGGGAGCGCGGCGAGCAGCTCGACCTCGACCCGCGCGTGCGCGTGGTGACCGCCGGCCCGCGCATGGCGCTTTATACAGGAGCCCCGCCCGCCCGCCGGCGCATCCTCCCACCGCTCGTGTTCGGGGCGGGCGTGCTGTGGCACCTGCTGCGCCATGGCCGCCGCTACGACGTGGTGCACACCTGCGCCTTCCCCTACTTCTCGCTGCTGGCGGCCGCGCTCGCGCGCCCGCTCGCGCGCTACGGGCTGGTCGTCGACTGGTTTGAGGTCTGGAGCCGCGACTACTGGCGCGGCTACCTCGGCGGTCTCGGTGGGCGCGTCGGCGCGCTCGTGCAGCGACTGTGCGCCGCCGTGCCCCAGCGCGCGTTCTGTTTCTCGGAGCTGCACGCCCGCCGCCTGCGCGAGGAGGGCCTGCGTGGACAGATCACGGTCCTACGCGGCCTTTACAGGAGCCCCACCCCCCCGACCCAGCCCGCCTCGCCCAGGCAGGCCGACCCGCTCGTCGTGTTCGCCGGACGCCTGATCCCGGAGAAGCGCGTCACCGTCGGGGTGGCGGCCGTCGCCTGCGCCGCCCCGCGGATCGAGGGCCTGCGGGGCGTCTTCTACGGCGACGGCCCCGAGCGCGAGGCGCTGCGCGCCGCCATCTCGGAGCACGAGGCGGAGTCGTTCATCACCGCGCCCGGCTTCGCCGGCGGCGAGCTGCTCGACGCCGACATGCGCCGCGCGCTGTGCGTGCTGCTGCCATCCGAGCGCGAGGGCTACGGCATGGTCGTGATCGAGTCCTGCGCCCATGCCACGCCCGCCGTCGTGGTCGCCGCGCCGGACAACGCGGCCGTCGAGCTGATCGAGGACGGCGTCAACGGCGTCATCGCGCCAAGCGACGATCCCGAGGCGATCGCCGAGGCGATTGTCCGCGTACAGGAGGCGGGGATGGCGATGCGCCAGAGCACCGCCCGCTGGTTCGCCGAGAACGCCCAGCGCCTGTCGCTGGAGTCCTCGCTCGTGGCGGTGCTGCGCAGCTACGCGGTCGAGGAATCGTGAAGGCGACCGGTGACCGCGCCGATAGTCCTTCAGAGAGGTTGGCAACGTGCGACCGGCACGTCGATACGCTCTGGAACGCAATGACGGCAGATGAGGAGACGTCGACATGAGCGACGCGCCCGTGCGCGTAGGTGTGGCGGGCCTCGGCTACTGGGGCCCCAACCTCGCGCGCAACTTCGACGCGCTCCCGGACGTGGAGCTGGCGTGGTGCTGCGACGCGCGGCAGGAGTGCCGCGAGCGCTTGGCCGCTGTCCATCGCTCGACGCGCTTCACCGCCGATCTCGAGGAGCTGCTGGGCGATCCGGAGCTCGACGCGATCGTGCTCGCCACTCCGGTCCCAAGCCATGCCGAGCTCGCCCAGCGAGTGCTGGGGGCCGGCAAGCACTGCTTCGTGGAGAAGCCGCTCGCGCGGTCCGCCGTGGACGCGCAGATGGCGGTGGACGCCGCGCGCGAGGCGGGTCGCCTGCTGATGGTGGGCCACCTGCTGGAGTACCACCCGGGCATTCGCCTGCTGAAGGAGACGCTCGACTCCGGCGAGCTGGGCAAGGCTCGCTACATCTACGGCAACCGCCTCAACCTCGGCCAGCTGCGCGACGACGAGAACGTGCTGTGGAGCCTTGGCGCACACGACGTATCGGTCGTGCTCGCGCTCGCCGGCGAGGAGCCCAACGAGCTCTCCGCGCGCGGCGAGTGCTACATGCGGGAGGGCATCGAGGATGTCGTGTTCGCCTTCATGCGCTTCCCGTCGGGGCTTGCCGCACACCTGCACCTCAGCTGGCTGGACCCCCACAAGGAGCGGCGCTTCACGGTGGTGGGCTCAAAGCGCATGGCCACCTTCGACGACATGGAGATCGAGCGCAAGGTCACGATCTACGACAAGGGCTTCGACGAGAAGACCGACAGCTACGGCGAGTACATCACCCGCGCCGGGGAGATCCGCTCCCCGCGCGTTCCCAACGCCGAGCCGCTGCGCCTCGAGTGCGAACACTTCATCCAGTGCATCCGCGAGAACCGCACGCCGCTCTCAGACGGAGAGAGCGGACTGCGGGTCGTGCGGATCCTCGAGGGCATGCAGCGCGAGCTCGATGCGTCGCGCAGAGCTCCGTTGCCGGCCGCCAGCTTGTAGTCTGCCGCCCGATGGCAGACCGGCGCTCCGCGCTCATAACGGGGATCACAGGACAGGACGGCTCCTTCTTGGCCGAGCTGTTGCTGGAGAAGGGCTACGAGGTGCACGGCATGGTGCGGCGCGCCTCGACGGAGAAGTTCGACCGCATCGAGCACATTCGCGACCGCATCACGCTGCACCAGGGCGATCTGCTCGACCAGCGCTCGCTCGTCGACACGATGCGCGCGGCGAATCCGGAGGAGATCTACAACCTCGCGGCCATGTCGTTCGTGGCGGTGTCATGGATCCAGCCGACCCTGACCGCCGAGTTCACCGGAGTGGGAGTCACGCGGATGCTCGAGGCGATGCGCGAAGTGTGTCCCGCGGCGCGCTTCTACCAAGCCTCCTCGAGCGAGATGTTCGGCAAGGTGCTGGAGGTTCCCCAGACCGAGACCACGCCGTTCTATCCGCGCTCACCCTACGGCGTCGCCAAGGCGTACGGGCACTTCATCACGGTCAACTATCGCGAGTCATATGACCTGCACGCCACCAGCGGCATCCTCTTCAACCACGAGTCCGAGCGCCGCGGCCTGGAGTTCGTCACGCGCAAGATCACCTGGCACGCGGCCGCCATCCGCCATGGCCTCGCCAAGGAGCTGCGTCTGGGCAATCTCGACGCCGAACGCGACTGGGGCTACGCCAAGGACTACGTGGAAGCGATGTGGCTGATGCTCCAGCAGGATCGCGCCGAGGACTACGTGATCGCCACGGGCGAGGCGCACTCGGTGCGCGAGTGCTGCCAGATCGCCTTCGACGAGGCCGGTTTGGGCGACTTCGAGCCGTACGTCACGATCGACCCGGCGTTCCTGAGGCCGGCCGAGGTCGATCACCTGATCGGCGATCCCTCCAAGGCGCGACGCGACCTCGGCTGGACGCCGAAGACGAGCTTCGAGGAGCTGATCCGTCTGATGACCCGCGCCGACCTCGAGCTGCTGGCCCCGCGCTGACTACGCCCCGCGGATAGCCTCGGTCACCTCGGCGGCCTGCTCGGCGCTCAGCACAGGGCTCATCGGGATCGCCAGATGCGTGGCCGCGAGCTCTTCGGTCACCGGCAGCGATGAGCCCGCGCCATACTCGGCCATCGCCGGCTGGCGGTGAATCGGGGTGCGGTAGTAGGCCTTCTGACCGTGCCCAGCCCCGCTCAGCGCAGCCGCGATCGCGTCGATCTGCCGGTGGCGGATGACGTACAGGTGCCATGCCGGCAGCGAGCCCGCCACCGGGGTCGGCAGGTCGACCAGCTCACCGAGGCCGGCCTGCGCGTAGTGCTCGCCCGCGGCGCGACGGCCATCGGCCCAGCGGTCAAGGTGTGGAAGCTGCACGCGCAAGATCGCCGCCTGGATCTCGTCGAGGCGCGAGTTGCAGCCGACCTGCTCGTAGGTCACCTTGTCGCGGGAGCCGTGGAAGCGCAGCATGCGCACTCGATCGGCGATCTGCTCGTCATTGGTCGTGACAGCTCCACCGTCGCCAAAGCACCCCAGGTTCTTGGAGGGGAAGAAGCTGAACGTCGCCGCCGTGCCGAGCGCGCCCGGCCGTCCCTCCCGCGAGAGCGAGCCCGCGGCCTGCGCGGCGTCCTCGAGCACGGGCGCCCCGAGCGCCTCGATCTCCGCGATCGGCGCGACGTTGCCGAACAGGTGCACGGCGATCACCGCCTTCGTGCGCGGCGTGAGCGCGGCTCTGACGGTGTCCGCCGTGACGCAGAACGTGTCGGGGTCCACATCGCAGAAGACGGGCCTCGCGCCGGTTGGAGGGATCGCCTCCGCGCTCGCGTAGAACGTGAACGAGGGCACCACCACCTCATCGCCGGGACCGACGCCCATCGCGCGCAGGGCGAGCGTCAGGGCATCGGTGCCGTTGGCCACCCCGACCGCGTGACGCGCGCCGCAGTAGGCCGCGAACTCCCGCTCGAACGCCTCCACGTTCGGACCGAGGATGAAGCGCGTGTCCTCGACGACGTCGCGGATGCGAGCAAGGATCTCCTCGCGCAGCGGAGCAATCGGGGTGGTGGTGTCAAAGAGCGGGACCGGCATCTGGGACAGGCTACGACACAGGCGCGAACGAGGCTCAGGCCGCCCGCGTGTGGATGCCTTCGGCTGGCAATACTCGGGTCAGGCATCACGACATCATCTATGTTATGCTTTGATGCATGCGTACCACCCTCACTCTCGATGACGATGTTGCCGCGGCAATCGAGCGCCGTCGAATAGAGCTCCGGCACTCTCTCAAGCAAGAGGTCAACGACCTGATCCGGGCGGGATTGACCTACGAGGAACAAGAGAAGCCACAAACCGAGAGGTTCAAAGTGGAACCGCTGGATGTGGGCGAACCTCTCCTCGATAACTTCGACAACATCTCCGAGGTTCTTGCCATCGCCGAAGGCGAGGACTACCGCTGATTCTCGTAGACGCCAACCTGCTGCTGTATGCCTCGGTCGACTCGATGCCACAGCATCCAGCCTCCCAAGCGTGGCTGGACGAGCGTCTCAGCGGTACCGCAAAGGTGGGCCTACCCTGGCATTCGCTGCTCGCGTTCTTGCGCATCGTCAGCAACCCACGACTGTTTCGACCGCCGACATCAACAAGCTCGGCCTGGCGTCAAGTGCAGGGCTGGCTCGCTCAACCATCCGTGTGGATCCCGGCCCCCACCGACCGGCATCCCGACACGTTGTCGAGGCTGCTCGACGAGAATGTCAGCTCCGCGCTGGTGTCTGACGCGCACCTGGCCGCCCTTGCCATCGAGCACGGGCTCACCGTGTGTAGCACCGACGGGGACTTTGCTCGCTTCCAAGGGGTGCGCTGGGAAAACCCGCTCACCGGCGCACACGGATAACAGGACGGCGGCTGAGCCTACCCGTGCTTGAAGGCGCGACCGTAGCTCTCAAGCGTCAACCGCGCCGTGCGCTCCCAGGTGAACTCTCGCGCTCGCTCCAGGCCGCGTGCGCGCAGACGCTCGACCTCCGCACGGTCCTCATCACGGTCTGAGAGCAGGCGCTCGAGCGCTGAGGCGATCGCGCGCTCGTCGTGCGGATCGAACAAAAATGCCGCGTCCCCCGCGACCTCCGGCAGCGAGGAGGCGTTCGAGCACGCCACCGGCACGCCGCGGGTCATCGCCTCCAGGACCGGCAGCCCAAAGCCCTCGTACAGCGAGGGGTAGACAAACGCATCGGCCACCTCCCACAGTCCCTCGAGCTCCTCGTCCGAGAGCCAACCGAGGAAGCGCACGTCGCCCTGCACGTCAACCGCTCGGGCACGTTCGCGCAGCTCGGCCTCGTGCGCCGTGGGGTAGCCGGGAAGCACGAGCAGCGGACGGCGCTCCGCCGGTATGCGCGCCAGGGCGCCGATCAGCGCGAGCAGGTTCTTGTGCGGGCGCTTGGCCGACAGGCTCAGCGCCACGCGGCGCTCGCCGAGATCGAGGCGCCGGCGCAGCTCGGGCTCGGGCAATGGCTCGCTGCGCCTGACCGCGCCGAGGCCGAGCGGCGCCACGTCGATGCGCTCCGGCGGCGTGCCGAGCAGCTCCACCAGATCGCGCCGCGTGCTCTGGGAGTCGACGATCACGCGGTCCGAGCGGCGCACCGCGAGCGGCACGAGCACGCGCATCCCCAGGTCGCGGATGCCGGCGTGCGCCTCGGGGAAGCGCGCGTAGATCAGGTCGTGGACGGTGACGACGCGGCGAAAGCGCCCCCACGCCGGAGCGGTGCTTGCCAGGCTGTGTACGAGATCGACACCTTCGCGGGCGGCCAGCCTCGGGAGCAGCATCTGCTCGCCGCGCACCCACTGCAGGCGGTTGCGCGCGTTCACCGGCACAGTCACCGCAGGCAGCAGCTCTCCCCACGGCCCGTCTTTCGCGGCGGCGGCCTCGCGGTTGACGAACGCGGTGAAGCGCACATCGGGCGCCGACTCGACCAGTGCGGGGATCAGCTCGCGCGCCGCGACCTCCATGCCGCCGGTCTCACCGGGGACGAGGAAGATCAGGTTCAGGCCGATGTGCATGGCGCGGCGGAGGCTAGCGGGCTGTGGGCGCTCAGACCAGGTGATGAATCCGGTTGCGCAGGGCGTCCTCGTCGCCGTGCTCGGCGAGCAGTCCGGCGAGCGCCTTCACCCATTGGCGGATCGCGGCCTTGCTGCGCGGCATCGACGCGTCGAGTGTGAACACCATCCCGGCGTGCGCTTCGCCGGCCGCGAGCATCCGGTCGTGAATAATCTGGAAGTCGGCGACGTCATTGGTGACGATCGTCCGCCGCTCCGTGGCCATCCGCTGAACGGCCTCACGGTCGGATCGGCCGGCAAGATCCGGCCGATCCCGCTTGATCGCCTGCACGTCATGCCCGCTCTCGCGCAGCTCGCGGGCGATACGGGAGAGATCATCTCGTCGAGCAGGAGCCTCACGCAAGCGCCTGTTGCCAACGCTGCCAGCGCTCGCGCTCACGCTGCGCGATCGCGTGGGAGCGCTCGATCCAGGCGTCAACCTCGTCCTTGTAGTCGGCGTAATAGTGCAGGCAGGCCTCGACGTGCTCGATGGGGATCTCCAGGTAGTCAGCCGCCTGCTCAACGGAGTTCTCGTTCTGGCGGATGGTGGTGATGACGTCCGCCACGTCCAGGCGCGTGCCGAGCAGCGCGGGCCTGCGCCCCGCCTCGCCGTCGCGAAAGAGGATGAGAGGGTGCTCGTCGCGGCGCAACCCCTCCTCGATGTAGCGCTCGGCCAGCGCCGTCTGCGCCGCATTGGTCTCCTTCGCCCGCTGCTTCAGACGCCTGACGGTGATAGGAGCGAACCGGAACGCGACACTCTGCTTGGTGGTGGAGGAAGCCATCTCCGCACGCAGTATAGCGATGTATTGCAAAGACTAGCTGCCATAGTCGTTTGCCGGATGGCGCAGGCACATCCCAGAGCGCGCCGGCGGCGCCGGCGATCGTCGCGCGGCCGGCGACGGAGACGCCCCGTTTGTGCAACGCTGCCGTCCGCTTGAACGGGCAATCGAGACTGACGATCGGCATCGACGCGCGCGGGGCCACCGAGATAGCCGCGGGGCGTGGCCGCGTCGTGCGCGAGCTGCTGCGCGCGCTCGCCGCTCGCAAGCACGATGAGCATCGTTACGTGCTCTACGCGCGGCGAACCTGAGCGATCCGGCCTTGGAGAAGGAAGGAGGGCTCGACGAGCGCTTCCGGTGGAAGCTGATCGACGCGCGCAACCCGTTCTGGCACCTGCTCGCCGCGCGCGCCGGGAGCCGCGAATGCGACGTCTTCCTGTCGGCCAACTCCTATCTGACCACCTGGTTCGCCCGCATACCATCCGTGCCGATCGTCTACGACCTGGTGACCTTCGACCGAGCGCTGCAGCCGAACCGCCAGTCGGCGCTCATCGAGCGGATCACGCTCCCACCGGCCGTGCGGCGCGCTGCAGCCTTCCTCGCCATCTCCCAGGCGACGGCCGACGCTCTGACCGAACGCTTCCCGGCGGCCGCCGGACGCACAGCGGTGGCGCTGCTCGGCAACACACCGGCGCTCGCGCCGAACCTCGATCCCGGAGAGGCGGCGACGCTGCCGCCCCGGGACTTCGTGCTGTCGGTCGGGACGCTCGAGCCGCGCAAGAACCTCCCCCGCCTGGTCGCGGCCTTCCGTGGGCTGGACAAGGAGCTGCGGCGCTCGCATCCGCTCGTGGTGGTCGGCGCCGTCGGCTGGCAGACCGGAGAGACGCTTCAGGCGCTGCGGTCGCTGGGCGACGGGTGCGTGATGCTCGGACATGTCTCCGACACGGCCCTGGCCGAGCTCTACCGGCGCTGCGCGGTGTTCTGCTACCCCTCCCTCGGCGAGGGCTTCGGCCTGCCTGTATTGGAGGCTATGGCGGCCGGAGCCGCCGTGCTCACTTCGAACACCTCCTCCTTGCCGGAGGTCGGCGGCGACGCGGTCGCGTACGCCGATCCCTACGACGTGGAGGACATCCGAGCGCAGATCGCGGGACTGTTGGTCTCGCCCGAGCACCGCGCCGAACTGGGAGAGCGCGCCCGCGAGCGGGCGACGCAGTTCTCGTGGGAGCGCTTCGCGCAGACCACCGTGGAGACGCTCGATCGCGCGGCGCGCGGGGATTGAGCCTCAGCCCGAGCGGGCGTGCTCAGGGAGATCCGCTCCAGCCACCTCGGCGTAGAGCCGCTCCATCCGTGCCACGTAGCTGTCGAGCGCATACTCCTCGCGCAGCCAGGCACGTGTGGACTCCAGGCCCAGCCGACCATCGCCGGACCGCCAGCGTCGGATCGCGTCCGCCGTCGCGTGCGGGTCCTGCGCCGGGACCACCTGCACCCCGGGCCGGCCGTCGAGGATGTCGTAGACGCCCGCTCCCGGCGTGAGAATCACGGGCGTCCCCGAGGCGATCGCCTCGAGCGGCGCCAGACCCCACGCGTAGCGCTGGCTGAGGATCACGAAGACGTCGGCAGCCGCGTACATGTCCTTCAGCTCGGCCTCCGACAGCGACCTGCGCGGCATCGTCACGCGCTCCGAAAGACCGCGGGCGGAGATCCGCTCCTCCAGCTGATCAGCATAGGCGGAGTCGACGTGATCGGAGCCCGCGAGCAGCGCGTGGACCCGGGGATCGTCGGCCAGCAGCGACATCGCGTCGATCAGGTCCTCGAACCGACGGTGCCTGACGAGAATGCCCGACCCCAACACCAGGAAGACGTCCTCGGGGATGCCTAGCCTGGCGCGCGCAGCCGCCCGATCGGGGGGATCGAAGAAATGCGCGGGTGGACCGACAGCCGCTATGAGGGCGTCCTTGCGGTAGCAGCGCCGAACCATGTCGACCTGCTGCGCGCTGAGCACCGTTATCGCGCTGGCATGGCGCGCGTCCAGCACGTCCGGCCAGGTCAGCATCGCCTGCGCCGTCCGGATCGGCAGCGGTCGGTCACCGGTGATCGACTGCCGCGGCGCGAGCAGCGCCTCCCACGGCGATTCGTCGTTGCGAGTCCACACGAGCGGAATCGACAGGCGCCTGGAGGCGATACGGCCCGGCCTGAGCGCGAGCCACTCGTGGGCGTTGACGACGGTCGCATCCGGCGGGACGAGCCTGGCGACCTTCGGCAGCTCGCGCCAATAGCGACGGGCCAGCGCTCGGTTGCCGGCCGGCAGCTCGGAGATGCCGCGCCTGACGCATCGGATCTCGAGCTGATCCGATGCGTAGGAGAACTCGCTGCCGGGCAGGAAGTCGTGACACGCAACGGTGACACGGTGGCCAAGCCTGACCAGTCCGGTCCCGAGCTCAAGCATCAGCCGCACGCCGCCGCCGCCGCCCGCCTTTCCGCCGACGTGATGGTGGACGAGCGCGATATGCATTTGGGGGAGAGTCGGCGGATCCCGCCATCTCACGCCTGACGCATTTTGCGCCGCAGCGGAACGCCGACGGTCCAATATCCTGTCCCCGAATGGTATCGACCCTCCCAGCCGATGGCGATCCGGCGTTGGCCGGCTCGCCGGATGACGTACAAGTGGACATCCTCGATACCACTGCAGCCGGTCCAAGCGTCATCCGCGGCAGCCTGCTGCGTCTGGGTGGCTATCTGCTCGGCACGCTGGCAACGGTGACCTCGAGCGCCGTGGTCATCCGCCATCTCGGCGTGATCGACACCGGGCACTTCTTGACGGTCACGGCACTTCTCTCGATCGTCGCAACCGTCAGCGATCTCGGGCTGACGGGCTTCGCCGTGCGCGAATACTCCACCGGAGAGCGCGCGAACGGGCGCCGCTTCCTGCGCAACCTGCTTGGCATCCGCATGGTGCTTGCCCTCGGCGGCCTGCTGCTCGCGGTGCTGTTCGGCGTGCTGGTCGGCTACCCCACCGTGATGGTGCTCGGGACGGTCATCGCGGGTTGCGGCATGGTCTTCCTGGTCGTTCAGGACGGATGCGCGATCCCGCTCCAGGTCGGCCTACGGTTCGGGTGGGTGGCTGGACTGCAGCTTGCCATCCAGGTCGGTGTGGCGATCGAGGCCGTGCTCCTGGCGGTGGCCGGCGCAGGGCTGCTCCCCTTCTTCGCGCTGCAACTGCCCGTCGTCGTTCCGGCGCTTGTCGTGACGGTGGTGGTCGGCGGCCGCAACGCCCGCCTTGTTCCGACGATCGACACGCGGGAGTGGCGCCGGATGGTGGGTCGGATCCTGCCGTATTCCGCTGCGGTCGTGCTCTCGGTCGTCTACTTCCAGATCGCTCAGGTGATGGTGTCCGTCTTGTCGAGCCCGACCGAGACGGGGTACTTCGGCGTGTCGTTCCGCGTCCTGGCCGCGTTCACCTTGCTGCCGCCGCTGGTCGTGTCCACGGCCCTCCCGCTCCTTGCCCGCGCTGCGCGCGACGATGCGGAGCGCTTCAACTACGCCAGCCGCAGGCTCGTCGAGACGATGGTGCTCGCCGGCTGCGGCTTGGCGCTCGCAGTGTTCCTCGGCGCCGCCTTTGCCATCCACGTCATCGCCGGACCAGGCTACGAGCACTCGGTTGAAGTCCTGCGTGTCCTCGCCGTGGCTCTGCTCGGTACCTTCGTGATCGCCGCCCGTGGCTATGCCCTGCTCTCGCTCGACCGCCTGCGCGCCATGCTGGTGTCGACCGCGATCGCGCTCATCGTCGTGGTCGGCGCCGGGGGGCCTCTGATCAGCGCGTACGGGGCCACCGGAGCCGCGATCGCTCTGGTCGCGGCCGAGTTGACTCTGGCTCTCGGCTACGAGTTGTCGCTATCCCACAAGCGGCCCGAGGTGCAGCTCGACTCCGGCTTCGTGCTGCGGGCCGGCGCGGCGACCCTGGCTGCCGGTGCCGCCGCGGTTGCGTTGGACGTTACCTCGCTCGTCTCGGCGGTGCTCGGGTCGGCGTTCTACATCGCAGCTCTGTTGGCGCTGGGGATCATCCCCGCCGAGATCCGCGAGGCGCTGTTCAGGCGCCGGCACCGCACATGAGCCCTGACGCGCATCGTATTACCTTTTCGGAGGAGGACCAGCGGCGGATAGACCTGACCGTCGCTGTGCGCGACACTGATGTAATTCCCAAGGTCCCGGAGGCAGGCGAAGTGACTGAACGCAATGGCGTTCCGGTCCAAGTGATGCACAACGGCATTGTCGTGCGCGAGGGCTGCTACGGCGGCGCGTGGATGACCGAGATCATTCGGCAACTACAAGGGCACCACGAGCCACAAGAGGAGTTGGCATTTCATACTGTTCTGGAGCGCCTGGCGTCCGATACGCCGGAACCGACGATGGTGGAGCTGGGCAGCTTTTGGGCTTATTACTCACTATGGGCCAAGCATGCGATCCCCGTCACTCGCCTGATACTTGTTGAGCCGGATGCGGCGAACCTAGAGGTTGGGCGTCGAAACCTGGAGCTCAATAGGGTTGAGGCGAGCGCCATACTGCACGCTGCAATCGGGAGTGACCATGACGCGACGGTGACATTGATTTGGGAGAGCGACGATCGTCGGCACAAGAACCGGCAAGTCAGCATCGATGGGCTAATGCGCGAGTGCGGACTCGAACGGATTGACCTGCTCGTGTGCGACGTGCAAGGAGCCGAGGTCGACGCGCTCCGCGGAGCTGCTCGCGCATTGGCCGAGCGCCGTGTGCGGTTCTTGGTCGTCTCGACGCACCATTACATGATTTCTGGTGATCCGCTTACTCATCAGCACTGCCTCCAGCTACTCCAGGAAGCCGGCGTGCACATTATCGCTGAGCATTCGGTGTTGGAGTCATGTAGCGGTGATGGACTAATCGTGGCGTCCACAGATCCCCGTGATGACGACCTACATGTGCCCGTGAGCGTCACGCGCTCCCGCGACTCGCTTTTTGGCGAGCTGGAGTGGGATTTGGCACGCGCTCGTAGCATACGCCACCGGATACAAAGCGCGATTCGAGCCGTGCTGCAGCGGCGGGGCGGCACACAGGTGCGGACGCACCGCTGAATGGCTCAGCGCGACGCGCACAGCTCCTCGTAGGCGGCGACTGTCGCGCGCGCCGTCTCGTCCCAGCTGAAGCCGGACACGACTTCCGCGCCGCGGCTGGTCAGCTCTTCTTGCAGGCCCGGATCGGCGGCGAGCCGCCGCATCGCATCCCGCAATCCGTGGACGTCGTCCGGGTCGACCATAATCGCCGCGCCGCGCGCCACCTCGGGAAGCGACGAGCTGTTGGAGGCGATCACCGGGGTGCGACGCGCCATGGCCTCTAGTACAGGCAGGCCGAAGCCCTCGTAGCGGCTCGGGAAGACGAGGGCAGTCGCGTGGCGATATAGCTCGACGAGTTCCTCCTCGCTGACATAGCCGAGCCAGTGCACACCCCTCTGCTCGCGCCGCGCGTCGTGGACTGGCGAAGCCGTGTGCGGGCCGACCACGCGTAGCTCAAGCCCATCGAGCGATCTGAAGGCATCCAACACGACACCGAGGTTCTTGCGCTTCTCGGTGCCCCCCACAAACAGGAAGTAAGGTTCCTTCGACGACGGCTCGGGGTCGAGCGGCGGAGCTCCGAGGTAGGTGACACGGATCTTCGAACGCGAGAGACCGAGCACGCCTTCAAGGTCCGCGCGCGCGCTCTCCGACAGCGTCAGCACAAGGTCAGCGCGGCGCGCGGCGCGCCGCTCGAGCCACTCGTAGGGCTGCGGCAATCGATATCCGGGCACCACCCAACCGATCGCATCCAGCAGGTTCATGATCACAGGGCATCCGGGTGAGAATGCGGGAAGAGCAGGATGCAAATAGTGGACGAGGTCGACCGGCTCGCGCGCCGCCGCGATCGCCGGTAGCGTCAAGTCCCAAAGAGTGCGCGCCGCGGGCGAGCCCCGAGGGACGCGCGACTGGCGAATCCGGAAGCGGGACCCGAGAGGCGGTACATCGTTCCACGTCGGCGTGTAGATGAAGTATTCGTTCTCGTCGTCGCGACTTTCGAGGGCACGCAACAGGTTGATCGCGTATGTGCCGAGTCCGACCGGCAGCCCAAGGTGCCGGGTGACGAGCCCGATCCTCATCGTTCGGGACGGGTGGGCCGGGCGACGGGCGATACGCGAAGGACCAGCCTCGGCGCCCGGCTCATGACGCGCCCACCACGCGAACCTCCGGCAGCGGCACGATGAACTTTCCTCCCTGCTTCAGGAATTCCTGCTCTCGTTCGAGGAACTCATCGAGGAAGTGCCAGGGCAGCGCGAGGTAGTAGTCGGGCTTCATCGCCCGTGAATCCTCCTCGCTGATGATGGGGATCTTCGTGGCGATCGTCTCTGAGCCCCACTTGTCGGGGTTGCGGTCGGCTGCCGCCTCGATCAAGCCGCTGTCGATGCCGGCGTACTGAAGGATCGTGTTGCCCTTGGTGGAAGCCCCGTAGACGTGGATCTTCTTGCCTTCGCCGTGGAGCTTCTTGCACATGGCAAGCAGATCGTCACGGACTCGCTCCGCGCCCAAGCGGAACGCCTCGTAGGGCTCGGGCGAGTCGAGCGCCATCTCGAACTCCTTGACGCGCAGCGCCATCAACGCATCGAGTTGCTCGGGCGTGCGCTCATGCCGGCCGGAGTGCCCGATGAACAGCCGAATCGAGCCACCGTTCATGTCGTTGAGCTCGGCGGATACGACCTCCAAGCCCTCTTCGCCGACCAGTCGCTCGATTACAGCAAGTGAGTAGTACTCGAGGTGCTCGTGCACGATCGCATCGAAGGCGTTGGCTGCGAGCATCATCGGCAGATAGTGCAGCTCCATCACCCAGATGCCGCCCTCCGCAAGCGCCTCGGCGATGTCCGCGACGAACGTGCGCGGATGCTCGAGGTCGTAGAACATCGCGATGCTTGTGATCGCCTTGGCCTTCTGGTCAGGACGGCGCTGTCGCAGTGCTTGGGCGGAGTAGAAGTCGTTGACGACGTCATAGCCCTTCTCGATCGCGTATCGAGCTACATCGGAGGGGTCAAAGCCGAGATAGCGCAAGCCTTTCGCCTTGTCATAGCCATCCAGCAGCGTGCCGTCGTTGCAGCCGATGTCGACGACTAGGTCGCCGGACTCCAGCGGCACGACCGCTTCGACCCCGCGAGCTATGCAGTGAAGATTCTCGGTCATCGTGCGGTTGACCCCGCTGCGGTACCAGTAGGAGCTGTAGAGGATCGAACCCGGGACGGTGTGCTTGGTCTGGATCAGACCGCATGCCTCCTCGTCGCGCGTCATGTCACAGCGCACCAGCTCGAGCGGAATCGCCCGCTCGACCGGCTGGTCGCCGCCGGGGTCCGCAAACGCTCCCGCGATGCGCTGGTCGCCGAGCGACAGCACGGGCGCTAGGTATTCGCACCCGCAGATGCGGCACGTGGTGCGCGTGGTCAGACTGGTGCGGGGTGCGGGTTTGCGAATGCTCACATCGTCCTCCGTCGTGTACGGTCGAGGCGGCACTATTCCATAAACGACTCGGCCGCCCGGGCTTGGCCACGAGCTACTCCGGCCGACCCGAGGCCCCCGCCTCGCGACCCTCCCCGCTGGTGAGGGCGGCGATGTCCTGAAGGTCGCGCTCGCGGCTCGCGGCCAGCTTCATCCGGATCAGGTTGTCGCGGTGGACAAAGCGCAGCGGCAGCTCGCCGACCTCTGCGGTGACATACCAGATCAGGTATACGAAACCGGCGACCCATAGCGCTTCGCTCAGCTCGACCCTAATATTAGTTCTCATTTATGGGGGTTTAGAGCTGATAATAAGCTATATATAGATGGTAAGCTAAATGAATGATCGCAAGCCGCTCTGTTGGGGCCACACCCCCCACGGTCCGTCGCGCTCTGCGTGCGGTGGCCGACGACGTCGCCGTGTGGCGCAAGCTGCGCGGGCTCACACAGGCCCAGCTGGCCGACCGCGCCGGTGTGTCGCTCAACACGTTGCGGCGCCTGGAGGGCGGCGGCGGCGGCGTGTCGCTCGAGAACGTCCTGCGCATCCTCCGCGCGCTCGGGGTGCTCGACAGCGTGCCGCGCGCGCTCGATCCCTACGAGACCGACGTCGGACGCCTGCGTTCGGAGGAGCGCCTTCCACAGCGCGTGCGACCCAAGAACCTCACTGCTCCCGATGGCTGAGTCGGCGGTTGAGGTCATCGTGCAGATGGGAGGCCAGAACGTGCTCGCGGGACGGCTCTGGTCGCACCGCCGGCGCGGCGCGGAGTCAGCGACGTTCGCGTATGACCCCGACTATCTCGCCCGATCCGACGCCTACGAGCTGGACCCGGCCCTCGGCTTGGCCGCCGGCCAGCAGCAAACGCCTGCGGGTAGAGCGATGTTCGGCGCCTTCTCCGACTGCGCCCCCGACCGCTGGGGGCGCCGGCTGATCGCGCGCGCCGAGCGCCGGGACTGCGATCGGACGCTACGCCGAGCCAGCGAGCGTGCCGGACGCTCTCCCGAGCTTGCTGGCACAAAGACACGATTTGCAAACTCATAACTTTGCAAGTCATATCTTTGTTAAGCTGGAAGCATGATCGACCGTCGCGAAGAGCTGGAGCGACTGCATGCCGCCGCCGCGGAAGCGCCCCAGCTCGTGGTGATGCGCGGGCGCCGGCGCGTCGGCAAGAGCTACCTACTGGATCGCAGCTTCACCAAGCATCGCCTCGTGTACTTCCAGGCGGACGAGGGGGAGGCCCGCGGGCACCTGGACCTCCTGGCGACGGAGGTCGGGCGGCTCGTCAACGCCCCGGTCGTTTTCACGGACTGGAACGAGGCCCTGACCTCGCTCGGCGATCAGGCCCGCCACCGGCCGCTCGTGGTCGTGCTCGACGAGTTCCAGTGGATGCTGATGGCAGAACCGCTGCTCGACTCGGTCATCATGCGCCACTTCGATCGGTGGGAGCGGGCGCGCGTTCCGATCACCCTCGTGATCAGCGGCAGCGCACTGACGCTGATGGAGCAACTTTTGGAGGGCGGGCGGCCCATGTTCGGGCGAGCCGGCTACCGTCCGTTTCTGCAGCCGTTCGACTACCGCGACGCTGCTCTGTTCGCCTCCGCGGGCGCCGGCGCCACACAGAAGCTGCGGCGATACGGAATCCTGGGGGGAACGGCGCAGTACCAGATGTGGGCCGGTCAGGCTTCAATCCGCGAGATCCTCAAACGCAGGGTCCTGATGAAGGACGAGCCCCTGTTCGAGGAGCCGCTGCAGCTCATCAGGGGTGAGAGCTCGATCCGTGAGCCGGGCAACTACTACGAGGTTCTCCGCGCCATCGCACGTGGCGCGACGAAGTTCAACGAGATCCTGCACCAATCCAAGATATCTTCCGGCCAGCTGCTGACCGGTCGCCTCGACAGGCTGGCGACGCTGCGCTACATCGAGGAGCGTCGGCCGCTCGGCGGCAACGGATCGGCGAGCTGGTCGGTCAGCGATCCCTTCTTCCGCTTCTGGTTCCGCTACGTCTACCCCAACCGGTCGCGCCTGCAGCGCGGTCGGGTCGAGGAGGTGTGCGAGGCGATCCTCGCCGACCTCGACAACCACATGGGCCCAGTCTTCGAGGAGGTCTGTCGCGACTGGGCGGGACGTCACAGCGCCGACCCACAGCTGGTCGGCGCGCAGGACGTCGGCGCCTACTGGACGCGCACGCACGATGTCGAGGTGGACCTCGTGGCCCGCGGGCGCAAGGGCATCGTCGCCGTGGGATCGTGCAAGTGGTCGGCGCGGGCGAACGCGCACGACCTCGATCGCCTCATCGAGCTCCGCGGCAAGATCCGCGGCGCCGGAAACGCCGCGCTGTACGTCTTTGCCCGGGATTTCCACAAGAGCCTCGTGGAGCGCGCCGAGATCGACGGCGTGCGCCTCGTGTCGGCCGACGAGCTGTTCGTGGATCTGAAGAGTTGAGGCCTGACGACTGCGTCCGCTACACAGGCTATTCCGGATTGGTCGGACATTCTATTCCGGATTGGCCGCATGGCCGGTCAACGCCCCCTCAGTCAACGCCCCCTGTCACTCTGGACATGCTACGCTGTAGCACATGGAGATCGGGGTCCGTGACCTGCGCAACCGCACCGCGAGGGTGATCGACGCCGTGAAGGGGGGCGAGCGGGTGGTGTTGACCGTGAATGGGGAGCCGCTCGCGGACATCGTGCCCCACGGCGCCCGCACGCGCTGGCTCGCGGGCGAGCAGTTGCGCGAGCAGCTTTCCCACCGTGCCGCCGATCCAGCCCTTACGCGCGAGTTGGATGTGCTCGTCGGACAGACCCTCGACGCGCTTTGAGCGCTCCAAAGAGAGGCCTGCTGGACACGTCGGTGTTCATCGCCCGCGAGAGCGGGCGACCGCTCGGAGAGCTGCCGGAGCAGGTGGCGGTGTCGGTCGTCACGATCGGCGAGCTGAAGCTCGGAGTCATCAACGCCGATGACGAAGCCATCAAGGCCCGCCGCGCCGACACGCTCGCACTCGCCAGAGCAGCCGACCCGATCCCGATCGGCGAGGCGGTGATGGAGACGTGGGCGACGCTGGTCGCGGACTGTCGTGCCGCCGGCGTGCACCGCACCGTCAAGCTGACCGACGCGTTGATCGCGGCGACCGCGGTCGAGCACGGCCTGCCGATCATCACCCAGGACGACGACTACGAGCAGATCGCGCGCGCCAACCCCGCGCTGCGCGTGTACAAGGTGTGAGGCACCCCGATCACCGTCGCCGCCACTGGCTCTGAGGCGCCGCCGGTCAGCTCGCCCCGGCGACCTGCCCCAGCGTGACCGCGCGCATGTCCTCCCCCTCGCCGAGCGCCCGGTACCAGTCAACCGTCGCGAGAAGCGCGTCCTCCAGCCCCATGACCGGCCGCCACCCGAGACGCTCCCGCGCCCGCGTGCAGTCGAGCCTCAGGTGGTGCGCCTCGTGCGGATGGGGGCCCTCGTCATGGGTCCAGCGCACCCCGCCCGGCCATAGCTGTGAGACGCGCTCCACGATCCAGGCGACCGTGCGGGCGTCCCGCTCGTCAGGGCCGAAGTTCCACGCGCAGGCGTGCTCGGGCGACTCGCAGAGGGCCTGGGCGAGCACGAGGTAGCCGCTCAGCGGGCACAGCACGTGCTGCCAGGGGCGCACGGCGTCGGGGTTGCGCACGCGCAGCGTCTGCCCGGCGAGCGCGGCCCGCACGATGTCGGGCACCAGCCGGTCCTCTCCCCAGTCGCCGCCGCCGATCACGTTGCCGGCGCGCGCGGAGGCCACCCCAGGGCCATCGGGCCCTGAGAAGAACGAGCACCGGTAGGCGCTCGTCACGAGCTCGGCGGCGCCCTTGGAGGCCGAGTATGGGTCGTGGCCGCCGATCGGGTCCTGCTCGCGGTGGGCACGCTCGTGCTCGCGGTTCTCGTAGCACTTGTCGGAGGTCACGATCACCACGGCGCGCACGCCCTCGAGCACGCGCACCGCGTCGAGCACGTTCACCGTGCCCATCACGTTCGTCTCGAACGTCTCGCGCGGTCGCGTGAACGAGCGGCGCACGAGCGGTTGGGCGGCCATGTGGATCACGACCTCGGGCCGCGCCGCCGCCATCGCCCTCGCCACCGTCTCCGGGTCGCGCACGTCGCCGTCGACGCTGTCCATCCCCTCCCCAACGCGAGCCAGCTCGAACAGCGACGGCTCGCTCGGCACGCCAAGCGAGAGCCCGCTCACGCGCGCTCCGAGCGACGCCAGCCACAGCGTCGTCCACGCGCCCTTGAACCCCGTGTGGCCGGTCACGAGCACGCGCCGCCCCCGCCAGAACGCGGGGTCCACTCGCTGGGCTGTGGCGCGGTCGGTGGGACCGCCCGCCGGCGTGATGGGGCTCATGTGGGCGCACACTAACGATCGACGAAGGCATGGCGGTAGAGCGCTGTCCAGTCTGCCGCCATCTCGCGCTGCAGGGCGCTCGAGGGCATGCGCCCGGCGCAGGCCATGCGGGCCGCCCACGCCTCGAGCCGGTCCTTGTCGTAGGCGTTGTCAGGGCCGCCGCGCGGCTGCGGCCAGAGGTTCGCCGGGTCATACGGCGCGCCGCCGAGCGCGAGCGGGACGATGTGGTCCTCCTCGTAGGCGCTCGCCGAGCCGCTCAGGCCGTAGGCGCGCATCTGCGAGAGCTTCAACGCCTCGGTGTAGCTCTCGGGCGGCCGCACGGAGCGGCTGTAGCCATACCGGCAGATCCTCGCCAGCGAGACCCCCGAACGGATCGCGCCGGGCGTGCAGCGCCGATCCGGCAGCCCGTCACGCTCCACGCACCCTTCTTCGCGCACGACCTTCCCGAGGCGACGCGCCCCGGATTCGGCCTGGCCGCCGATGCGTGGAGTGAGCGCGCATCCGGCGAGCAGCGTGGCGCAGGAGGCCGCGACGGCCAGCGGCGCGCGCGGAGTCCCTGCGCTCCCCACGACTCACCGCTCCCTCACCGCCACGACGTTCGAGGACCCGGTCGCGAAGGGGAAGTCGGCCTCCTGGCGCGAGACGGCCCTGAAGCGATAGACGATCGGACCGGGCAGGCGGAAGCGGTAGCTCGCGCGGTAGCGCCCGCGGCGGTCGGTGGAGAGCACGTCGAACGTGCGCCAGCCCGATCGCGGCGCCTGCGCCTGCAGCACGAGCTGCTTGCCGCCGGGCGGGATCGATCCGCCGTGCAGCACGCCCGCGAAGACGATCGTGCCGCCCACGTGGGAGACGCGCGGCGCCACTCCCAGCGAGAGACTGGCGGGCACGCTGAGCGTAAGCGTGCGCACGGCCACCGGAGCCGGATCGCCGAGGTGGACACGGTAGCCGAGCACGATCCGCTCGGAGTCGGCGTGAGCGGGCAGCCGCACGCTGAAGCGCCCGTCCGCGCGAGTGTTCGGCTCTGCGATCGTGCTCGCGCGCGCGCCCTGTCCGGCGGGGGTCGCGAGCACTTCGATCGCGGCGCCCGCGATCGGGGCCCCGCCCGCGCCCGTGAGGCGCCCGACGATCGTCTGGGCGCGACCGAAGCGGCCGGTGAGCTTGGACTTGGCGGTTGCCGTCCAGCGCGCGGAAAGCACCGCCTGAGCGCTGGCGGGCACGCCGTTGGGCGAGCCGGTCGCCCCCGCGCTCGATCCGCCCGACGAGCCGCTTTGCGATGACCCCGAGGACCCGCCCGCCGAGCCGACGGTGCTCGTCGGCGATGTCTGTCCGGAGGAGGACGGCAAGGGATTGGCGACGTCGATCTTGCGGTCGAGCACCACGGTCGAGTTGCCGGCCGCGTCGGTCACGCTCACGACGAGGTGGTGTTCGCCGTCCGACAGCGAGGTCGTGTCGAGCGGCACGTCGGCGCCCACTTCGTGCGCGCACGGCTGCTCATACAGGAACGCCGGCAGCCCGTCGCCCGTCTGTCCGACGTTGACGCAGTGACCGCCGTTGCTATCGAGCACGGTCGCGCCGACCTGGCTGCCGTCGACCGACGCGATCGCCTCGTACACGCCCGAGTCGGCGTCCTGCGCTTTGAAGATCACGCTCGCCGTGCCGTGAACCGTGGAGGCGCTCGCCAGTTCGCCTTCCACACCACCGAATGTCGGCTGGGTGCCGTCTTCGAGCAGGATGTCGGCGGCGTAGACGTACACGACGGCTGCGTAGAGGCCTGGATCGCCTGTGCCTTCGGGGCAGAGATAGTGTTCCAGGCCACCACAAGCAGCGCTCACGTAGAGATGGGCGCCGAGATTGCCATCGGCACTGGGAGAAGATTTCTCGACGAGAGCGGTTCCTCTGGTTCGCCGACCGTCTTGCAGTTCAAGGAATAGAGGCATTCGCTGTACGTTTCGCAGCTTTCGTACTTGGTCGGTTCAGCTGGACCACGAACTGATACGTAGCATGTTTTCGCTTCGCACGACCTTCGGCTCGCCAGTGCGCCACAGCGTGTCATCCTCTTCGATCGTCTCGGCCGCCGGCAACTGAAAGTCCACGTCGCGGACGTCCCGACTTCGTGTTCGACACCGTCGCCGAGCGCCGCAATCAGGGACCCGCCGGCCGGGCACGTGTCCTTCGCGACCACAGTGGCGCTTGACACGCTCGTGCTCCCCGTCCACCCGTCCGTAGGCGCCACCTGCCCGCCCGGCGTTCGGCAGCTGTACACGTGGTACTCGCCCGCCTGGGCGCTCCCCGCGCCCACCGCCACCGCGCAGAGCGTCGCCACCGCCACCGCGCAAAGCGCCGCCAAGACGACCGTCGCGGCGCGCCGGGCGCCGCCGAACTTTCTCATCCAGAGCATGCCTCAGATTCCTTTCCCGTTCGAGCTGGACAGGCGGCTGCATCGCCGCCCACGTCCATGTCGCTCGCGGGCCGCTCCTCACCCCCCTGTCAATTGGTCGCCATCACGTCTGCTGGCGGCCGCCATGCTAGGCAAAAGAAATCTTCGGATGATCCAAAATCAACGAATGTTCGGGTCTGCCTCCTCTATGTCGAACAGTTCGGCGATCCTCACGCCGGGGAAGATCCGCCCCTCTAGGGCCCGCGACACGGGCCCTTAACGCCGAACAGCTCGGCGATCTCCATGCCGGGGAAGATCGCCGAGCGTGTCCGCGGGAAGAACTCGCCAGCCCTGCTACTTCTTCGGGTGCACCGTCTGCTTGAGGCTCGCGCCGGGGGTGAACTTCGGGGCCTTGGACGCCTTGATCTTCACCTTCTCGCCCGTACGCGGGTTGACGCCCTGACGCGCCGCCCGTTTGACCACCGAGAACTTGCCGAAGCCGGTGATCACGATGTCATCGCCTTTCTTCAGCGTCTTTCCGACCGTGCCCACGAACGACTCGACCGCGCGCCCTGCATCCGCCTTGGAGAGACCACTGTCGGCGGCAATCGCCTCGACAAGCTGGCTCTTGTTCATGGAGTGCTCCCTTTCGATAGGTGTGCTGGCAGTGGCGCAGACTAGCGTGCCACGCCCCCGGCGGCTCGCTCATCGCGTGACCGACGCTACGGCAGGAACTCGTTCGTCCCGTATCGCGCGGGGGGGATCGGGGCTTTGATCAGGCCCGCCCCCGCCATCCACCTCGACATCGCTTCCACGTTGGCCGCCTGCAGCGTCCCGAACGCGACCGCGTGCCCGCCTGCTACCGCATGGTTGTCCGCGAACAGCGGCAGGTAGACGCCCAGCGAGGCCGCGGTCAGCTTGCGCGGCAGCGTCGGGTTGGCGGCCTGCGAGCGCCGCGCAAGCTCTGCCGGGGGTCCTTCAAGCGTGTCTTCGTAGCCGTGCACGGTGGCCGCCACGAAGTCGCGCACGAGCCGCGGATCGCTTGCGATCAGCCTGCGCGTCGTGAACGCCACGAGGCCCGGGTAGGACGGCCCGCCCTGCCGGTCGAGCCCGAACGCCGTGATCGGATGGCCGCTCACTTGCAGCGCCACGCCGTCGTCGGGGATGAAGCCCGTGAACGCCGCGATCCTGCCCGCCACCAGCGCCTGGGCGCCGTTGAAGCCGACAGTCACCACCTTCACGCGGTCGGGGCTCACGCCCGCGTGACGCAGCTCGGTGTCGAGCACCGCCTCGTCGGAGGGCACGCCCGTCACGCCCACGCTCTTGCCCGCCAGGCCGGCGGGCGAGCGCAGGCGCTCCGAGGCGAGCGCGATGAGCCCCCCGAGCGGGCGCTGCACGAGCGCCATCACCGCCCGCGCGTCGCCGCCCTCCTCGATCAGGCCCGCCACGTCGCTGCCGTCGGCGAGCCCGAACTGGGCGCGGCCCGCGTCGATCAGCTTCAGCGTTTCCTGCGTAGAGGTGGGCTGGACGATCTTCAGGTCGATGTTCTCGTGCTTGTAGTAGCCGGCGGCGAGCGCCCTGTAGATGCCCGCGTGGACCGCGTTCGGCGTGAAGTCGAGGATCAGCGTCGCGTGCGTCGTGTGCCGCAGCGGCGTGGGGTGCGCCGGGCGGTACGTGGCATGCCCCGCGGGCGCGCTCGAGGAGGAGCCGCACGCCGCGAGAGCACAGGCGAGCACCGCCGCCGCCGGGGTAAGGGCTCGCGCCGGGTTCCGACAGGGGGGATGTGTTCGTGCCGGAAGCCGACGCGGGGGATGTGTTCGCGAATAAGGGACCCCTCGCGCGCGCGCGCGTGCGCAGGTCCACGCTTTGCTTATTAAGACGCCGCGCGCGCGCGCGAGTACCCCCAAAATCACAACCTCCCACACCGGCGGGCGTACCGGCGAGCGCCGCGGAGGCCTCCCCGGGAGGCGGTATCTTCCATGCACGTGACGGGATCCTCTCAGACGCATGTCGCGGGCCTCCAGGCCCGCACGCTATCGGGCGAGCCGGTCCGCGAGCTCTACACGCCCGAGGACCTCCCGGCGGGGATCGGCGACCCCGAGCACGACCCGATCGGACGGCCCGGCGCCTACCCCTTCACGCGCGGCCCCTACGAGTCGATGTACCGCGGGCGCCTGTGGACGATGCGCCAGTTCGCCGGCTTCGGCACCTCGGAGGAGACCAATAAACGTTTCCACTACCTGCTCGACCACGGCCAGACAGGCCTCTCCACGGCCTTTGACATGCCCTCCCTGATGGGCCACGACTCCGATGACTCGCGCTCGCTCGGAGAGGTGGGCCGCGAGGGCGTGGCGGTGGACACGCTGGCGGACATGCGCACCCTGTTCGCCGGCATCGACCTCGGCGAGGTGTCGGTGTCGATGACCATCAACGCCCCCGCCGCGATCATGCTCGCCTACTTCGTGGTGGCCGCCGAGCACGCCGGGAACGACGGCTTGGGACCCGCCCACCCGGTGGGACCCGCGCGCCTGTCGGGCACGATCCAGGCGGACATCCTCAAGGAGTACATCGCCCAGAAGGAGTGGTGCTTTCCGATCGACCCCGCGATGCGCCTGTGCGGGGACATGATCGAGTGGTGCACGAAGCACATGCCGCGCTGGCACCCGATCTCGATCTCCGGCTACCACATCCGCGAGGCGGGAGCCACCGCCCAGCAGGAGCTCGCCTTCACGCTCAAGGACGGCCTCACCTACGTCGAGCAGGCGATCGAACGGGGCCTGGACGTCGACGATTTCGCGCCGCGCCTCTCGTTCTTCTTCAACGCCCAGATCGACTTCTTCGAGGAGATCGCCAAGTACCGCGCCGCTCGCCGCATCTGGGCGCGGGAGATGCGGGAAACATTCGAAGCACGTAACGAGCGCTCGCTGTTGATGCGCTTCCACGCCCAGACCGCGGGCGTGTCGCTCACCGCGCAGCAGCCGCTCAACAACATCGTGCGCACCACCGTGGAGGCGCTGGCGGGCGTGCTCGGGGGGACGCAGTCGCTGCACACCAACTCCTACGACGAGGCGCTCGCGCTGCCCACCGAGGACGCGGTGCGCATCGCGCTGCGCACCCAGCAGATCATCGCGCACGAGACGGGCGTCGCCAACACCGCCGACCCGCTCGGCGGCTCCTACTTCGTCGAGGCGCTCACCGACGAGATGGAGGCGCGCTGCTACGAGTACTTCGCCAAGATCGACGAGCTCGGCGGGATGGTGGAGGCGGTCAAGCGCAACTATCCCCAGCGCGAGATCGCCGACGCCGCGTTCGAGCTGCAGCGGGAAATCGACTCGGGCGAGCGGATCGTGGTGGGCGTCAACCGCTTCACCGAGGGCGGCGACTCCGAGCACGAGATCCTGCGCATCGACCCCGCGCTCGAACGCAAGCAGATCGGCCGTCTGCAGGCCGCGCGCGCCGCGCGTTCGGGGGCGGAGGTGGAGCGCGCGCTCGCCGAGCTGCGCGAGGCGGCGAGCGGCGAGGGCAACCTGATGGACCCGCTGATCGAGTGCGCGCGGGCGAACGCCACAGAGGGCGAGATCGTAGAATCGTTGCAGGCGGTATTTGGCAACTACACCGAGTCTCCCGTGTTCTGAGGATCTGTGCTCCGCTTCCTCAGAACAGTCATCGCCGGCGTGGCGATCCTCGCGCTCGCCGGCTTCGGGGGCCAGCGCGTGCTCGCCCACAGCGCCTCCTCCCACGCCACGCCCGGCCCACGCTGCGCGCCGGCGAGGCTGAACGCCTCGGCGCTGCTGCCCGGCACGACCCTGACGGTGGCGCCGCTGCCCGACTCCTACGACGCCTCGCCGTGGACGCAGATCAGCCTCCTTGGAGCCCCCCCCGGCGCGATCGCGGACGTCTCGGCGCGAGGCTCGCGCAGCGGCGCGCACGGCGGGCGCCTGGAGGCCTACTCGCAGGGCGACGGGGCGAGCTTCGTGCCCTCCAAGCCGTTCCAGCCGGGCGAGAGCGTGGTGGTGCGCGGCAGGGTGAGCCACGCGGGCAGGACCACGCCGTTCGCGTTTCACTTCACGGTGGCTGAGCGCGACCCGATCGCGCACACCAAGCCCGGCGCCAAACCGAAGGGCAAAGCGGGGGACGTGCAGAGGTTCCACTCCCTGCCCGGAGTGCTGGCGCCGACGGTCACGGTCACCGCCTCCTCGCCGCAGCAGGCCCCGGGGTACGTGTTCGCGGCGCCCTATTCCGGTCCCGGCCAGGACGGGCCGATGATCTTCGACGGCGAAGGCAGGCTCGTGTGGTTTCACCCGCTGCCGCTCGGCACGTACGCCGCCAACCTGCAGGTGCAGCGCTACGAAGAAAAGCCGGTGCTCAGCTGGTGGCAGGGGTACATCCCGCGCGAGGGGTTCGGCGAGGGGGAAGAGGTGGTGGCGGACTCCTCCTACCGCACGCTGATGCGCATCCGCGCCGGCAACGGCTATCAGGCCGACCTGCACGACTTCCACCTCACGCCCCAGGGCACGGCGCTGTTGACCGCGTTCAACCCGATCGCCTGCGACGTCTCCTCCGTGAAAGGTCCCAGCGACGGCGCGGTGACCGACGGGGTCTTCCAGGAACTCGACCTCAAGACGAAGCTGGTGCGACGCGAGTGGCACAGCCTCGACCACGTGGCGCTCTCGCAGTCGTACTCCCCGACCCACGGCACGGGGCTCTCCTGGCCGTACGACTACTTCCACATCAACACGATCGAACGCCGCCAGGGCGACGGCTTCTTGATCTCCGCACGCAACACCTCGGCGCTGTACTTCTTGGACCCGACCACGGGCCGGATCACGCTGCAGGTCGGCGGCAGGCACGGCAGCGTGAGGATGGGCTCGGGCGCCGCGACCGCCTACCAGCACGACGCCCAGGAACTGCCCAACGGGCAGATCAGCATCTTCGACAACGGCGGCAACCCGATGGTGCACTCGCAGTCGCGCGCGATTCTCGTGTCGGTCGATCCCAAGGCGAGGCGGGACACGCTCGTCGCGCAGTTCGAGCACAACAAGCCGATCGACGCCGGCAGCCAGGGCAACATGCAGCAGCTCGAAAACGGCGACTTCTTCGTGGGCTGGGGCCAGGAACCGTACTTCTCCGAGTTCACGCCCTCGGGTCAGGTCGTGTTCGACGCGCGCCTGCCCCACGCGACCCAGTCCTACCGCGGCTACCGCTTCCCCTGGAGCGCGACCCCCGCCGAACCGGCGGCGATCGCCGTGGGCGAACAGGGCGAAGGCGGCGGGACGCCCGTGTACGCGAGCTGGAACGGAGCCACGAACGTGGCCGGCTGGCGTGTGCTCGCCGGAGCGAGCGCCGCGGAACTCGCCCCCGTCGCGACCGCGCCGCGCAGCGGGTTCGAGACCGCCATCGAAACACCCGGCGCGCCCGCCTACGTGGCGGTGCAGGCGCTCGACGCCGCGGGCAACGTGCTCGGCACCTCGGCGACCGTCAAGGGGTAGCGGCCGGGGAGTCCGTCAAGCGGCGCGCGTCACGCTGCGCCGGCGGGGTCGCCGGCCTCGCCCGGCTCGCCTGTACCCGCCAGGGTGAAGTCGACCTTGTCGCACACGCCGCAGTCCGGGCAGGGCCAGTCGTCGGGCACCTCGCTGAACGGCGTGCCGGGCGGGAAGCCCTCGCGCGGATGGCCGGCCTGCTCGTCGTATACGTAGCCGCACCCGGGACAGCGCCAACTGCTCATCGCGACTGCTCCCGCCCCACGGTGGACATCCCCGAGCGGCTCATCCCGACTCCTCCCGCCCCACCGCCCCCGCGGCGGGGGCGGTCGCGGGCGTGCCGTAGCGCGCGAGCACCCGCCGGCGGGCGCGCGGGTTGATGTTGGCGCGCGTCACCTCGTGGCCGTAGTGGGCGAGCAGGCGACGGTCCATGATGCGCCGCCACAGCGGCGGGATCGCGGCGATCAGGATCATGCCGGCGTAGCCCGTCGGCAGCTGCGGAGCCTCGTCGACGTGGCGCAGCGCCTGATAGCGGCGAACGGGGTTGGCGTGGTGGTCGGAGTGGCGCTGGAGGTGGTAGAGCAGCACGTTTGAGACCACGTTGTTGCTGTTCCAGCTGTGCTCGGGGCGCGTGCGCTCGTAGCGCCCGTCCTCGCGACGTCCGCGCAGCAGGCCGTAGTGCTCGAGGTAGTTGACGACCTCCAGCAGCGAGAAGCCGACCACCGCCTGGATCAGCAGGTAGGGGAGCACGACCGTCCCGAACGCGGCGGCCAGCGCGGCCAGCAGCACGAGCGACATCGCCCACGCGTTCAGGATGTCGTTGCGCAGCGTCCAAGGTCCACGCCCCGTGCGCTCCAGGCGCGTGCGCTCGAGCCCCCAGGCCGAGCGCAGGCTGCCGAGCACCGTGCGCGGCCAGAACGCGTAGAAGCTCTCCCCCAGGCGCGCGCTGGCAGGGTCCTCGGGGGTGGCCACGCGCACGTGGTGGCCGCGATTGTGCTCGATGAAGAAGTGGCCGTAGCCTGTCTGGGCGAGCGCGACTCGGCTGAGCCAGCGCTCGTGGCTCGTGCGCTTGTGGCCGAGCTCGTGGGCGGTGTTGATCGCGATGCCCGCCACCATCGCGACGGTCAGCGCGAGCCCGATCGATTCGACCGTTGACAGGCCGCCGTGCGACCACATCCAGCAGGCGAAGATCAGGCCGGCGTACTGGATCGGGAGGTACAGGTAGATGACCCAGCGGTAGTAGCGGTCCTCCTCAAGCCACTTGATGACGCTGTCGGGCGGATTGGAGGGATCCAGGCCGCCGAGCACGTCGAGCAGCGGGAAGATGCCGAAGACGAGCACCGGGCCGTAGAACCAGAACACGCCGAGTCCGGTCAGTTCGACCAGCATCCAGGAGGAGAACGGCAGCAGCGGCACGATCAGGGCAAGCAGCCATGCGTAGCGCTTGGAGTCGCGCCAGGCCGGCTCGAGGACCGACGGGTGGGACTGCTGCCCCCGCGCTGCGGGCCGCTCCCCCTGCGCGACGGGCCGCACCGACGCCTGTACCTGCTCAGAGCTCATCTTCCGCTGCCTCCTGGACGATCTACACGTTCGGCTGGTTTACAATCCTAGCCGTCGTCGCGGTTCAAGCGGTCGAGCCGTTCACGAAGCTTGGAGGCATTGCGGGGTGCGAAGGTTCTCAAGCGGCGGGAGCCCCGTAATGAGTCCGACGAGATACACGAACCGTGCGTACAGCCAGGTCGAGGGATGGGGTTGGTTCTGCGCATGGGGCGCCGTCGGTGCTGCGGCCGCACTCGGCATAGTCTCGCTGGGGCCGCTGGCGCTGGTTCCAGCAATCCTCGCGGCAGCGATCATGCTCCGACACGGAGCGATACGCAGGTCAGCGTTCGGACTGCTATCAGGCGTCGGCGTCATTCTCCTGGTGGTCGCCTGGGTACAACGCAGCGGACCGGGAACCACCTGCTGGCATACCGCAACAGGCGGGGGGTGCAGCCAGCATCTCAATCCGATCCCGTGGCTGATTGTAGGACTGGTGCTCCTCGCCGCAGGCGTCCTGGTGCATCGAGCGCGGGAACGAAACAAGCCCGGCGCGACCTGACCTCTCGAACCGACGGCTGCGTCGTCGGGAAGCATTCCCACCCGATGCGTGATCGGCACTGCTGGCAAGAGGACGGCTCGCTGTGCGGTCGTATCTACTTCCACCTCGGCGACGACTCGAGCTTCCGCGCGGTGCGCGCCGAGGACAAGTCCAGACACGAGGGGCCGAGCGCCTCCCGCAGCGAATCGGAGCCGCGGTGAGTGCGAGAGCTCGCGTGCGACGTGACGGTCTCGAACGCCAGGTCGACGCTGCGCTGGAAACGGGCCGGTTCGTCGGTGACCGTCGGTGCTTCTCGTTTGTTGACTATCTCGAGGCGGTCGAGCGATCCTTGGCGCGCGAGCTGGGCCGATCCGCGGCGTAGCGACGTCGGTAGGCGTGCAGCTTCTCCGCGAGGTGCTGATCGAGTGCAGCCGCCGTCACTGGGAGTAGTTTCGAGCTGTGGACGACGAACCCCTCGATATCGAGGCGCTACGGGCAGAGATCGCTCGCGCGGCCCGCATCGACGACCCTGCCGAACGCGCCCTGGAGATTGTGGCCGTGATCGAGTCCGTGGCGGCCCCTCTCGGAATCCACCCTGTCGTCGTTGGGGGCATGGCCGTGTATTTCTGGACCGCGAGCGAGAAGTTCCTCACCCATGACATAGACGTCGTGATGGCAACCCCCGACGTTCTTTCCAGGCGCCTTGGTGAGCTTGGGTTCGTGCGTGCTGCCAACAGACGGCACTGGACACTTCCCGATACGGACATATACCTGGAGGCACCCAGCTCGCACTTGGACGCCGACGCCGCGGTGTCGGAGATCGAGTTGGCGTCGGGCCGAAGCGCGCGGGTACTTTCGCGCGTCGACATCCTTCTAGACCGCTTGGACGAGTTCCAAGCGACCGGCCACGAAATACCAGCCCAGCAAGCGCTCTTCATGCTCGCCGGCCTCTCCGAGGAGCAAGCGCAAGCGCTGGACCGTCGCGCATCCGAACGAGAAGTCACGAAGATCCTTCAGGCAGTTCGTGAGATAGCGGACGATCTCGAGGCGGGCGGCGAGCCGCCCGACAGCGGCGAACTGCACGAAATCGCCCGCGCCGCACTCCGGGCCGAGTACCCTTCTGAGTAGACATGACGATCGAGAAAATGACAATCGAGCAGTGGCGCCGAGAAGCGCCCGAACTGCGCGCCAAGAGCGAGAGGGTGTTGGAGCGATTCAAACCAGCCCGCCGGCAGAAGCCCCGCAGCGCGGCCGAGGCCGAGTTCCTGCGCCGTATCGGCACGCCCGAGCGTCTCATCGGGCCTACCACAATCTCGCCTGAGTGAAGCTCGCCGTACGTCCGTAGGCCACCGTAACGCGGTCCAGTGCTCGCCTCGGATCGGGGAGATCGGATAGAACCGACACCCCTACTCCTCCTCGCTCACCTTCAACACGAGCTTACCGACGTTCTCCCCCCGAAACAGCTTGGCGAGCGCGTCGGGGAAGGACTCGAAGCCCTCCACCACGTCCTCGCGCGCGACGAGGCTGCCGGCGGCGATCCAGCCCGCCATCTCGCGGGTGGCGGCGGGGTAGCGGGACATGTAGTCGATCACCACGAACCCCTCCATGCGGGCGCGGTTGACGAGCAGCGACATGTAGTTGGAGGGGCCCTTCATCGCGTCGAGGTTGTTGTACTGGGAGATCGCGCCGCAGATCACGACCCGCGCGCCGCGCGCCAGGCGGGCGAGCGCCGCGTCGAGGATGTCGCCGCCCACGTTGTCGAAGTACACGTCGACGCCCTCCGGGCAGTGCTCGCGCAGCGCGGCGGGCACGTCTTCGCCCTTGTAGTCGATGGCGGCGTCGAAGCCGAGCTCGTCGACGATCCACTTGCACTTCTCGGGCCCGCCCGCGATGCCCACCACGCGGCAGCCCTTGAGCTTGGCGATCTGCCCCACGATGCTGCCGACGGCGCCCGCGGCGCCTGAGACGACGACGGTCTCCCCCTCTTTCGGGGCGCCCACCTCGAGCAGCCCGAAGTAGGCGGTCATGCCGGGCATCCCCAGCGCGCCCAGGTACTTGGGCAGCGGAATCTGGCTCGTGTCCACCTCGAAGACGGCGTTCTCGTCGCACACGGCATACTCCTGGACCCCTAACCAGCCCGACACGTGGTCGCCGACCGCCAGCTTGGCGCCCTTGGACTCGACCACCACGCCGACCGTGCCGGCGCGCATCACCTCGCCGATCTCCACGGGCGGTATGTAGGAGCGGCCCTCGGCCATCCAGCCGCGCATGGCGGGGTCGAGCGAGATGTAGAGGATCTTGACGAGCACCTGCCCGTCGGCGAGCTCCGGGACGGGCTCCTGCACGTAGTCGAAGTGCTCGCGCCCCACCATCCCCTGCGGGCGGGCGGCGAGACGGAACTGGTGGTTGACGGCGTCCATGGGGCTGGTCCTCTCGGGTCGGAAGCGGAGTGCCAGTGTCTCACGGACAGAAAGCCCACCCGCCCCACGCGCAGCGCGGGAGCCCAACCGATAGGCTCGCGAGCAATGGACTTCGCCCACTCCCCACGCACGCGCGAGCTGCTCGAGCGCCTGACGGCCTTCCAGGAGCGCGAGGTGGGGCCGCGCGAGGAGCCCTACCACCGCGAGTTGCTTTCCAGGAATGATCCGTGGGTCGTGCTGCCGGCGATAGAGGAGCTCAAGGCACGTGCCAAGCAGGAGGGGCTGTGGAACCTGTTCCTCCCCGACGAAGAGCGCGGGGCGGGACTCTCCAACGTCGAGTACGCGCCGCTCGCCGAGCGTATGGGCCGCTCGCTGATAACCGCCGAGGTGTGCAACTGCAACGCGCCCGACACCGGCAACATGGAGGTGCTGTGGCACTTCGGCTCAGATGCGCAGAAGGAGCGCTGGCTGCAGCCGCTGCTCGACGGGAGCATCCGCTCGGCGTTCTGCATGACCGAGCCCGGGGTGGCGTCCTCGGACGCCACCAACATGCAGGCCACCGCGGTGCTGGCCGGCGCCAAAGGCGGCGGTGGCGAGGAGGTGGTGTGCAACGGGCTCAAGTGGTGGAGCACGGGCGTCGGGCACCCCAACTGCGAGGCGATCATCTTCATGGGTCTCACCGACCCCCAGGCCGACCGCTACCACCAGCACTCGATGGTGCTCGTGCCGATGGACACGGAGGGCGTGAAGGTGGAGCGGATGCTCGAGACGATGGGCTTCCTCGACGCTCCGGGCGGCCACGGAGAAGTGTCGTTCACAGACGTGCGACTGCCCGCCTCGGCGATCATCGGCGGGGCGGGGCAGGCTTTCGCGATCGCCCAGGCGAGGCTCGGCCCGGGTCGCATCCACCACTGCATGCGGCTGATCGGGCTCGCCGAGCTCGCGCTGGAGCTGGCGTGCACGCGCGCCACCGCGCGCACGGCGTTCGGCAAGCCGCTCGCCAACCTCGGCGGCAACCGCGAACGGATCGCCGACGCGCGCATCGCGATCGACCAGGCGCGGCTGCACGTGCTGCACGCCGCATGGCTGCTCGACGAGAAAGCGCCCGAGGCGATCGGCGCGGTGTCGCAGATCAAGGTGGCGGTCCCCAACATGGCACAGCGCGTGGTGGACATGGCGATGCAGCTGCACGGCGGGGCGGGCCTCTCCAACGACGTGCCGCTCGCGGGCGCGTGGATCGCCGCCCGCGCGCTGCGCTTGGCGGACGGCCCCGACGAGGTCCACCGCGGCGTGATCGCGCGCCTCGAGCTCGCGCGCTACGGCAAGGGGAAATGGTCGTAGGCGCCCGCCGCGCGTGAGCGATGGACTCGCTCTTCGATCCCGCGGACACCGGCGCCGGCACGCGCGGACCTTCGGACGCGGCTCCGCTCGCCGCGCGGGTGCGGCCGTCCACGCTCGAGGAGTTCGTCGGCCAGGAGCACCTGCTCGGGGTGGGTGGGCACCGGTCATCGCTGCGCACGGCGATCGAGCAGGGCAGGCCCCATTCGATGATCCTGCACGGCCCGCCCGGCAGCGGCAAGACGACGCTCGCGCGCATCGTCGCGGCGAGCGCGAGCGCGGCGTTCGAGGAGCTGAGCGCGGTGGAAGCCGGACGCGCGGAGGTCAGGGCGGTGCTCGCGCGGGCGCGCGAGCGCCAGAGCGCCGGGCGCCAGACGATCTTCTTCCTCGATGAGATCCACCGCTTCAACAAGGCCCAGCAGGACGCGCTGCTGCCCGCGGTGGAGGAAGGGCTCGTGACGTTGATCGGGGCGACGACCGAGAACCCGTCCTTCGAGGTCAACCGCGCCCTGCTGTCGCGCACGCGGCTGTACGAGCTGACCGAGCTCACCGAGGCCGACGTGCTCGTGCTCCTGCGCCGGGCCTTGGAGCGCGGGGAGTGCGGCGATGCGGCGGTCGAGGAAGAGGCGATCGAGCTGCTCGCCGCGCGCTCGCTCGGCGACGCGCGCACAGCCCTCAGCGCGCTGGAGCTCGCCTGCGAGACGGCCGACGGGGCGCCGTCACTGTCGAGCACGCCGAAGACGCATTGCAGCGAAGGATCGTCCACTACGACAAGAAGGCCGACAGTCACTACGACACGATCTCGGCCTGGATCAAGGCGACGCGGGGCTCAGACCCCGACGCCTCGCTCTACTACCTGGCGGTGATGCTCGAGGGCGGCGAGGACCCCCGCTTCATCGCACGAAGGATGGTGATCCTCGCAAGCGAGGACATCGGCAACGCCGACCCGCGGGCGCTCACCGTGGCGACCGGCGCCGCGGCAGCGGTCGAGCACACGGGCCTGCCGGAGTGCCAGTTCGCGCTCGCCCAAGCCGCCGTCTACCTCTCCGTGGCGCCGAAGTCCGATGCCGCCAAGCGCGCGATCGGCGCCGCCCGCGAGTTCGTGCGCGAGCACGGCGCCTCCCCGCCGCCGGTCCAGCTGCGCTCCGGCGGGCGGGGACAGGGCTATGACAACCCCCACGCGCGCCCCGGTCACCTCACGCCGCAAGAGCTTGCGCCGGAGGAGGCGGTCGGCGCGCGCTTCTACAACCCCGACGACGCCGAGGCGGCCCTCGCGGCACGCCTGGCGGAGATCCGTCGGGCGCGGGGACGCGGGGCCTAGCGCCGTGCCGAACTACCTGCCCCTAGAGCAGCGGAGGGTCAGCACCGCCTATCGCGACATGCTCCGGGCGATCCGCGACACCGGCGCGCGCGTCGAGACCAAGCAGGGCGTCGACGCGCTGGCGCTTGCCGGCTGTGAGATGCGTTTTCCGATGGAGCATGGCGCGGCGGTCATCACCGAGCGCTCGATCAGGGGCTTCGCGGGGAAGGCCATCGGGGAGCTGTGCGCGTTCATCAACGGCGCGCGCACCCTCGAGGAGCTGGAGGAGTTCGGCTGCGACTGGTGGGGGCCGTGGGCGACCGAGGAGAAGTGCGTGAGCCGCGGCCTCCAGGTCGGCGACCTCGGCCCCGGCTCCTACGGTCACGCCTTCCGTCACTTCACCACCGACTTCGACGGCGATCGGGACGGCTTCGACCAGTTCGGGCAACTCGTGCGCAAGCTGCGCGACCTCCCCGAGGACCGCACCGCCGTCGTGAGCCCCTGGATTCCGCAGGCCAACCACCGCGAGAGTGGGGTGAAGTCGCGCAACACGATCGCCCCCTGCCACGGTTGGGTGCACGCGCTCGTGTTCGGCGAGAAGCTCCACCTCGTCCACAACCAGCGCTCGGGGGACACCCCCATCGGGGTGCCCTCGAACATGGTGCAGTACACGGCGCTCGGCCTCATGCTCGAGCATCTCACCGGCTACGAGCTCGTTGAGTACGTACACTGGATCCAGTACGCGCACATCTACGTCAACCAGCTCGATCGGGTCGACGAGATGCTCGCGCGCGAGCCCCGCAGGCTCCCCACGCTGCGGCTCACGGAGGCGGGGCGGGCGGTCACCGACATCCACGACTTCCGCGGCGAGCACTTCGAGATCGAGGACTACGATCCCCATCCGCCCATCGCCGACATCCCGGTCCTGACGTAAGTGTCGCAAGTCAGGAATCCTCACCCAGCCCCCGACTCCGGATGCCGGCGCGAGCTGTGATCTCGATCGTGGTCGCATACGGCGCGAACGGAGCGATCGGCTACAGGGGACGGTTGCCGTGGCGGCTGCCGAGCGACCTGCGGCGCTTTCGCGAGTTGACGGTCGGCAATACCGTGGTGATGGGTCGCAAAACTTTTGAGGGACTGCCCCCCCAACACAGACCGTTGCGCGAACGCCACAACGTCGTGATCAGCGCCAACCCGGACTTCAGGCCGCCGGGGGTGGACACGGCGCCGGGGGCAGCCGAGCTGGAGATCCATGCGAGCCCGGGGTCCTCACCGGCGGCAACGGCGCTCGAGATCCACACAAGCCTCGACTCGGCGCTGGCGGCACACGGGAGCGACTGCTTTGTGATCGGCGGGGAGTCGATCTACGAGCAGGCGCTGCCGCTCGCCGACCGCGTCTATGCGACCCAAGTCGAGGCGTCCCCCGAGGCCGACGCGTTCTTCCCGGAGCTCTCCCCCGAGGAGTGGCGCTGCGTGGAGGAGTCCGAGCCGATCGTCGAGAACGACCACCGGTTCGTCTTTCGCATCTATGAACGAAACGCCACAAACCCACCGCCCACCTCGACGGGCGTTCTATGACCGCGCGAGCTGACGCCCATGACCGGACCATCCCCCATCACCATGCGATCCGCCCATGACCCGCGCGAGCTGACGCCCATGACCGGACCATCCCCCATCACCATGCGATCCGCCCATGACCCGCACGAGCCGACGCCCATGACCGCGCGAGCTGACGCCCTCTACCACCTCGCGGCGGCCCGCGGCGAGGAGCAGTTGCGCCACATGGAAAGACTCGAAGAGCACAACGTGTGCGTGTTCTGCCCCGAGCATTTCGCGGCGTTCCACCGCGAGCCCGTCGAGCTCGCCGGGAAGCACTGGTATGTCACGAAGAACGACTATCCCTATATAGGCACGCGCGCTCACTACCTGATCGTGTCCAACCTGCACGTGCGCTCTTTCGACGAGCTTCCCGACGACGCCGGCGCCGAGCTGTGGGCGCTCAAGCGACAGCTCAAGCAGCGCCTCGCGCCGCTCGCCGTCGCGACGGTCGAGCGCAGCGGCGACATGCGCTACAACGGCGGCTCCGTCGCCCACCTGCACGTCCACTTCGTAGCGCTCGACGACAATCCCGAGAGCACCGTCCGCTTCAAGGTCAGCCGCGACCCCGCGAGCCGAGACGACAACCCACCGAACCACGAACCCACAGACACCGAGCACGACGCGGACGCGAAGGAGACACATGGCGATCACCAGCGGAATCTTCAGCTCTGACGTCAACTACGACGAGCGGCTGATCTCCTCGCCGGCGGCGCTCGGCGAGTTCGTCGAGCACCTCAAGGGCATCGGGCTGCGCATCGTGCTCACATCCGGGTCGTTCGACCTCGTGCACCTCGGCCACGTCAAGTACCTCGCCAAGGCGAAGGAGCTCGGCGACGTGCTCATCGTGGGGGTCGACGGCGACGCGAAGATCCGCAGGCGCAAGGGCGCCGACCGTCCGATGGTCCCCGAGGACGAGCGGTTGGAGATGCTCGCCCACCAGCGCCCCGTGGACCTCATCTACCTCAAGGCCGACCACGAAGAGCGGTGGGCGCTGATCAAGACGGTACGCCCCGACGTGCTCGTGCTCAGCACCGACCACTCCTACTCCGCCGAGGAATTAGAGGAGCTGGGCGGGATCTGCGGTTCCGTGCAGATCCTCGAGCGCCAGGCCGCGGTCACCACGAGCGAGCGCATCCGCCAGCTCTACATGCACCTCGGCGAGCAGCTCGGGCCGCGCCTCGCCGAGGTGCTGCCCGACCTGATCGACACGATCCTCAAGCGCGGGTGAGCGCGACGGTGGGGCCACAGAGGGGGGTGCCGAGGGGGGTGCCGAGGGGGCCACAGAGGGAAGTGCCGAGGGGGGTGCCGAGGGGGCCACAGAGGGAAGTGCCGAGGAGGGTGCCGAGGAGGGTGCCGAGGAGGGTGCCGAGGGGGGTGCCGAGGGGGGTGCCGATGGGGGTGCCGAGGGGGGTGCCGATGGTTATACGAAACGGGATGACTCGCGCGCGCGCGCGCGAAGTAGAGCTAACTCTGCGCGCGCGCGCGAGTCATGCGGTTGCGAGCAAATGACCGTCCGCGCAGTGGTCGCCTACGTGCCCGTCCTCCACGACGGCTACCGCCGCTTCCTGGAGCGCCACGCCCGGGGCGTCCCTCTCCACCTGATCGGACCCGAGCTCTACGAGGACTACCGGCCGCTGGCGAAGGACATCCGCGCGCTCCCGGCAGAGCTTGCGGCCAGTGCGATCGCGGCGTGGGATATATGCAGCGAGGTATCTGTTCTCGACGCCCAATCCGCCGTTGCGCTCGCCGGACAGGCGCCGAGCATCGTGATGCCCGCCGAGGACGTCAGCTACCAAGTGGCGGAGCGCTTCTTCAGTCGCTGCGAGGTGCTCTTCGACACCGTCTTCCTCCGCTGGGACAAGACCAAGACAACCCAGCTCCTGCGCCCCCAGCCGCGCTCCACGGTCTCCGCGGAGGCGCTCCTCGCGGAGCTCGGCCGGGCGCCCGACGAGCTGCCGGCGGAGCTCGAACGGGCGGCGCAGGCGGCATCGACGCAGAGCATCGACTGGTGGCGGCAGGTGGGCGCCGCCATGCGCCTCGCAAGCGGCGAGACGATGTCGGCGACGAACGTCCACAACCCCCACCCGCTGAGCCCCTACGCGGTAGGGGATCCTCGCGCCAACCTCCACAAGGGCGTGGGACTCGAGCTCTCCACCGCCACCCACGCCGAGGCGCGCCTGATCGCTCAGGCGGCGCGCGAGGGCAAGGCGACCGAGGGGGCTGTCCTGTTTGTCACCGACTTCCCCTGCCCCCCTTGCGCGAAGCTGATCGCCGCGGCGGGGATCGCCAAGCTCTATTTCATCGAGGGCTACGCCGTGCTCGACGGGCAAGACGTGCTCGAAGCGGCGGATGTGGAGATCGTGCAGGTCGCATGAGCCGGCTGCCCGGCGCCGAGCGCGTGACGCAATGACATAATCATTGTGGCATTGGATGATTTTATGATATTATCATTGCATCATGGAGCGTCTTCCTGTCTACCGAACCCCCACGCTGGACCCGGTCGAGAACGAGGTGCTTCGCTTGATCGACGGCTTGCGCGGAGATCTTCGACACCGTGTCGCCCAGCCCCGGCGCTGGTTCGGGACGCTCCGCCGGATGGCCTTCGCCCGTGCGGTCCAAGGCTCCAACAGCATCGAGGGCTACAACGCCAGCCTTGACGACGTCGCGGCCGCTGTCGAGGGCGAGCCGACGCTGGACGCCAATCTGGAGACGCAACTCGCCCTCGCCGGCTACAGAGACGCCATGACATACGTCCTCCAGGTGGCCGACGACCAGCACGCCGCGATCGACGAGGGCATGATCAAGGCGTTGCATTTCATGATGCTCAGGCACGACCTTTCCAAGAGCCCCGGCCGCTGGCGCCCCGGCTACATCGGCGTCAGGAACGACGCCACCGGCAAGATCGTCTATGAGGGGCCAGCCGCCGAGTCGATACCCGGCCTGATCGACTCCATGCTCGATGCGCTCGAAGACGACGCTCCCACGCTGGTCCGAGCCGCGATGGCGCATCTCAACCTCGTCATGATCCACCCCTTCCGCGACGGGAACGGGCGCATGGCCAGATGTCTGCAGACGCTCGTGATCGCACGCGATCGGGCAGACGCGCCCGTGTTCTCAAGCGTCGAGGAGTACCTCGGACGCAACACCCGTGACTACTACGACGTTCTCGCCGTGGTCGGACAGGGCGCCTGGCGCCCTGAGAACGACGCGCGCCCATGGATTCGGTTCATGCTCACCGCGCACTACCGACAGGCAAAGACGCACCTACGGCGTATCGAGGAGATCGAGCGACTCTACTCCGAGTGCTCCGAGCTGGCATCCCAACACGGACTTCCAGACCGGTGCGCCGCCGGACTGTCGGAGGTTGCGCTCGGTCTTCGACTGCGCCGCAACTCCTACCTGTCTGTCGTGAAGGCGTCCACGGACGAGGAGATATCCGAGCTGAGCGCCACGCGTGACCTTCAAGCCATGGTCAGAGCCGGCCTTCTGACGCCACGGGGAGAGACGCGGGGCCGCTACTACGTAGGCGCGTCGCCCACTCTCGCGCTGCGCGACGCGATTCGCGCGAGCAGGCCGCCACAGGACGAGTGCGACCCGTTTCCTCCAGCCTGGGCTACGGCGTGAAGCTGCGGCGTGGTCGGCACACGGTCGAGCTCCAGCCGGGAGCGCCGCTCATCATGGGAATCGTCAACATCGGCCGCGACTCGGTCGCCGACAGCCGGTCGCTGCGCACTTTGGACGCCCAGCTCGAGTTCGCGATGCGCCAGCGCGAGGATGGCGCGCACATCATCGACGTCGGCGTGCAGTCGGGCAGGACCGACACGCCGATCCTCGCCGAGGACGAGGAGATCGAGCAACTCCTTCCCTTGGTGTCAGCCCTAGCCGAGCAGGGCGTGATGGTGTCGGTGGACGTCTGGCGCCCGCGCGTCGCCGAGGCGGCGCTCAGCGCGGGCGCCACCATGATCAATGACGTCAGCGGGCTGGCTGACACGGAGCTCGCCGACGTCGCCGCGCGCTCGGGGGCCGCCCTCGTGGTCATGCACACGCGCGCGGCGCCCAAGGTGGAGCACTTCCCCGGCTACGACGACCCGATGACGGACGTCATCGGATTTCTCGAGCAGCGCATCGAGCTGGCGTTGCGCCGCGGGGTCGATCGCGAGCAGATCGTCGTCGATCCCGGTCTCGACTTCGCCAAGACGCCACAGGAGTCGATCGCGGTGCTGCGCCGGCTGGTCGAGCTTCGGCGCCTGCGCCGCCCGATCCTGCTCGCGGTGTCACGCAAGTACTTCATCGGCATGCTCACCGGCAAGGGGCCCGAGGATCGTCTCGCGGGCACGCTCGCGGCGGTCGATTTCGGCGTCTGCGCCGGAGCGCACATCGTGCGCGTCCACGACGTCGCGCAGGTCGCCGACTTCCTCAGGCTCCGCTCTGCGCTCTACGCCGACGGAACGCCCGAGCTGCGCGGGGATCCAAACGAGGAAGCGCTCAAGTGGCTGCCGCCGAAGTAGAGTCGCAGCGCGTCAAGCGGCTGCCGCCGAAGGACAGTCGCTGCGCGCGCAGGAAGCGCGCGCAGGCGCTCTCGCCGCGGGTAGGATGGGGCGCAAATGGACGACGCCCTTCGAGATCGGGTAATCCTCGGTCAAGCGCTCATGAGGCTACGGGAGCGTGCGGGCCTGACCGAGGGTGAGCTGGCCGATCGCCTGGGCATCGAGGTCGCCTACATCTCCGAGATCGAGAGTGGTGCGCTCGACACGCGCTGGCACACCGTCATGAGCTTCCTGCGCACGCTCGACACCGGCCTGGGCGAGCTTGCCGCCGAGATCGATGCGCAGAGCGCCAGGGAAACGTGAGCGGCGCCGTACGCAGGGTCGCTCAGCCGATCGCGATCGTCTCGCGCTGGTGGCTGTGCCCGCGTGTGAGCGTGAGCGTGTAGCGGCCCTTACCCACGCGCCGGCGCGGGCTCAGCAGCAGGCGTGTCCGGTTGCCGGAGCGTGTGGCTGAGCCCGTCGCGTAGACGACCCTGCGGCGCGAGAGCACCGCGCTCGTTGCGGCGCCGGAGGTGGTGAACTTGACGGGCGAGCTTGTGAGCTTGGTCGTGCACTTCTGTACGGTCTTCTTCTTTTTGCCCGTGCCGGTCGTCACGCTCTTGCAGACGACCAGCTCGACCTTGCCCGCGGGACCCTGGGGGCCGGCGGCGCCCTGTGGTCCTTGCGCGCCGTTCGCGCCGTTCGCGCCGTTCGCGCCGGCCGCGCCCTGCGGTCCCTGCGCGCCGTTCGTCCCGGCCGGACCCGCCGGCCCGGTGTTGGCCGGCTGGATCACGAACTGCGTGAGTAGCGTAGAGGTGTCAGCGTGGGCGTCGGTGAGCACCCAGGACGCCTGGTAGCGGTCCTGCGCGAGCGGCGTCGGGCTTCCCACGCCCACCCCGGCGGCCACGTTGGCGTTGCCGACCGAGGTGCACGAGTTGTCCGGGCACGCCGACGTGTTGCTCAGCGGCGCGTACTGCAGTGCCACGGGGTCGGCGCCGCCCATGCCTACATCCGCGTAGGCGGTGAACACACCGCCCGCGATCGAGTCGCCGTCACTCGGCACGGTCCTGTGGATCGACGGGACGTTGACCGAAGTCGTGCCGCCGCTGAACTCGTCGGTCTGGGCGACCGGGATCGGAATCCCGCCCCCCATGTCCTCGGGGATCGTCGTCGTGGTCGTGCCGGGCCCCGGGCAGACCAACGGGAAACCTCCACCTCCCATCATGGGGTTCACGTAGAACCACAGCGCCTGCGTGCAGGTGCTGGTGGCGCCGGTCAGGTTGCTGCCGCTGCCAAATTCACCGGTGAACTGGAGCAGGTCGACCCTCATGCTGGCGACGTGCAACGTCGTCAGGACCAGCGGGGTCGGTCCCCCGGTGACATGGTCAACGAGCGTGATCGTGTCGCTCGGGCTGATACCGCCCGGGAAGGTGGTGCTCGCCGTGGCGCCCTGGCCACCCTGGAAGTTCGCGGGCACGCTGTGCATCGTGACGGCCCCGTCGGTGATGTCGTACGTGGGCGACGGTGTGCCACCACCCGAGAACGTCTGCACGAGGTTTGAGCACGTAACGGTGGACGTGACCAGGTCGGCGCTGCAGGTCGGAGCGGCGCCGCCGCCGCGCACCGGCCCCTGGAACGTGTAGACCAGGTTGCTCGCGCTGCCGTTGGTGCTGGTCGGCACGGTGGCAGTGAGCGTCAGGGTGTCGGAGACGTTGTAGCCCGGACTGCTGCCGATCGGGGCCGTGTAGTTCCCAGGCATCTGGCCCGATCCGGGGTTGAAGGTGAAGCTCAGCGGCGTGGACGCTCCCCCCGGCTGGTTGAGGGTCCCGGTCACGGCCGAGATCGGACACGGACTGCCCGGACAGTTGACCGTGATGGTCAAGCTCCCGTCCGGGTTCCCTTGGACGTTGACGATACCGTCCGCCATGTCGAAGCCGAAACCGCTGAAGCTGAAGCTGCCATAGGTCGCGGGCGCCGGCGCGCCCGTGCCAGTGGGATACGTCACGACCACCGTGTCGTTGCCGTCACCCGGCGCGTGACTGGGGAAGGAAGTGGACCAGCTGCCGTCGCCGCTGGACACGGCAGCGGAAGGCGTCTGATCGACGATGTTGTCGCCCTGCACCGGCGTGCCCATCGAGCCGCAGGTGTCGGACGGCTCGTTGCAGTTCCCGCGAACCAGATACGCAACGGCGGTCACTCCCGTTGTGCCCGTTGCGCCGATGTTGCCGCTGATCGCCTTGCTGTAGCGCGTGACGTTCACCGTCGGCGCGGCGGCGAGCGCGCTCGCCGGCAACACGAGGATCGCGGCCGCCAGCAGCGCGAGCTGCGCAGACATCAGCTTCAAGGGTCGGCGGAGAACTGCGACGATCTTCATGTGCGGCGCTGCCATCTGCAATCGCCCCCTTGCGTGGGATGAAACGGCGGGATTGCACGACAGTAGAGGCGCCGCGGCGGGTCGTCATCAGTGGGAGCCCCTCTGCCGAGCGGGTGGTTCCTACTGCCTGCCGATCCAGTTCGTTAGTGGGCTCCAAACCAGCGGTTGTGACTCGCCGGCACTGACACGACGCAACAGCAGTCTTGTGGACCGCCCGCCTCCGCTCCCGCATGAGTTTCGCGGCGACTGCGCTGAGCGGTTCGCCGCGGGAGCGATGTGGCGATGTCCGCCGCTGCTGGAAGGCTGTCGCACTACCCGTGGCCATGCTCGATCGCTCTCCCTCTCGCGCCGTCGCCGCCGCAATCGCGGGTGTCGTGGGCTACGACCTGCTTCAGCGCCGGCACGCGATTCTGCGCAACTTCCCGATCCTCGGACACCTCCGCTACGCGCTCGAGGCGTTCGGTCCCGAGCTGCGCCAGTACATCGTCACCTCCAACAACGAGGAGCGTCCGTTCTCGCGCGATCAGCGGCGTTGGGTATACGCGTCCTCGGAGGGCAAGCCGAACGTGTTCGGGTTCGGGACCGACGACGAGATGGAGGCTGTGGAGAGCCTGCTCATCATCAAGCACTCGCCGTTCCCGGCGCCCGCCCCGGCCGCCGGAGAGTCCGGGGGCGCACCGCTCTACGGCGTCCCCGCGGGGAAGGTGCTGGGCGCCTTCCATCAACGACGCCACGCCTTCCGCCCCGCGTCGATCGTGAACCTGTCCGGCATGAGCTACGGCTCGCTCTCGCCCGTCGCCGTGGAGGCGCTGAACCGCGGCGCGAAGATCGCCGGCTGCCTGCACAACACCGGTGAGGGCGGCCTCGCGGGCGCACATCGCCACGGCGGGGAGCTGATCTTCCAGATCGGCACGGGATACTTCGGCTGCCGCGACGCGCACGGGCGCTTCAGCATCGAGCGACTGCGCGAACGCGTGGCGCAGGCGCCGGTGCGCGCCATCGAGATCAAGCTGTCCCAGGGCGCCAAGCCCGGGCTCGGGGGACTGCTCCCGGGCGTGAAGGTGACACCTGAGATATCCGCGATTCGCTGTGTGCCCGCCGGCGAGGACTGCGTCAGCCCGCCCGCTCACTCGGCGTTCTCCGACGTCAACGGGCTGATCGAGCTGATCGAGCTGATCGCGGCAGACACCGGCCTTCCGGTGGGCATCAAGTCCGCTGTCGGCGAGAGCGGCTTCTGGCAGACGCTCGCCGAGCGGATGACGGCCACGGGCGGCGGACCCGACTTCGTCACGGTCGACGGCGGCGAGGGCGGGACCGGCGCCGCGCCGCTCTCGTTCGCCGACCATGTGGCTCTGCCGTTCAAGCTCGGCTTCGCCCGCGTCTACAGCACCTTCGCGCGCGCGGGGCTCGCCGAGGACGTCGTGTTCATCGGGTCGGGGAGGCTCGGGTTCCCGGACTCGGCGCTGTTCGCCTTCGCCCTCGGCTGCGACATGATCAACGTGGGCCGCGAGGCGATGCTCGCGATCGGCTGCATCCAGGCCCAGCGCTGCCACACCGGCCGCTGTCCGACCGGCGTCGCCACCCAGTCGCGCTGGCTCATGCACGGGCTCGACCCACAGCTCAAGTCAAGCCGCGCGGCCAACTATCTGATCGGGCTGCGCGCCGAGATCCTCGCCCTCGCTCGCTCCTGCGGCGTGACGCACCCAGCGCTCGTCACACCCGAGCACATCGAAATCGTCACCGAGCGCTACGGCTCCGCGCCCCTCATCGACGTGTTCGGCTATGAGCCGAACTGGCCCGTGCTCTCAACAGGCCGACGTCACCGGCTCGAAGGCCTCCTCAGCCTGCACAACGACGCGTAAAGACATGAGCCAGCCTCCCCGATCTCTCCCTATCTCGTCGATGACCTCGCCACCTGAGCTTAAGTCCCACGGCGGGCCGTAGCGACCGGCGGGCCCCATCCCGCCCGGTGCGGCGGCGAGGCGGAGCCACCACTGGTCCTCAGTCAGGCTGAGGCGGCGACCTCGCGCACCTCCCTGCGCACCACCGTCACCCCGGGCATCGGGCTGCTCCCGACGCCGAGCGCCTGCGAAGCCGCCTCGGCGTTCTCCTCGGTGTCGAACAGCACCAACGACGTTCCCTTGGCGTCATCGAGTGGCCTCAGCCAGTATCCGGCCTGGAAACCGGGCGCCTGGCTTACGCCGGGCACGATCTGCTCTCGCAGGCTCTTGAGCCCAACCTCTGGATCCGGCTGTCCGCTCGTATCGACCTCAATCAGGACTGCATGCATCGGATGTCTCCCTTTGGCGGTGTTTTCGACCGACCCCAAACTAGCGCAACCAATTACCTATCACCTCGATACCAAAGCGTTTGCCGCGCGAACCACGATCAAACCCTACAGGCACGCAACAGCACAACAAGGTGCTCGAGCCCGGCATCCGGAGCCCGGCGATCGCCGCGTCGTGCTCAGGCGAGCGCCGCGACGTGGGCCCGTGTCGGGCCCGGTGTGCCGATGTGGGTTTCCCGTAGGAGCCACACGGGTCCGTCCCCGATGGCGTCTATTCGGCTACATGCGAACCTGGTTTGTATGCGCGGTTTGCGGGTGTCCCGGCGGCTCAATGCTTTGGCTGGGGCGCCGGTGGGCGCGGTCTCGCGGGGACGCGCGGTCTCGCGGGGACGCGCGGTCTCGCGGGGACGCGCGGTCTCGCGGGGACGATCTGCCGCGCGTGCCGCGCGTCGCCTGCGCTTCGCCCTCGCGTTCATCCTCGTAGCCGCGCCCGCGGCGTTCGCTTGGTCTGCCGCCGGCCAGGCGGTCGGCTCCGCGGCCGCGCGCACGCGGACGGCGGCCGCGCCGGTGGCCGGAACCTGGCGGCGCCTGTCCCCGGCGCCGATCGCGACAGTCGGCGGCGCCGTGAGCGTGTGGACCGGCAGGCAGATGCTGGTTTTCGGTCGCGCCCAGCCAAACCCTCCGTGGTCGGTCGATGTCGCCGCCGGCTACAACCCGGCGACCGACACGTGGCGCCGGCTGGCGCCTTTCCCGGGCCCCACCGGCAACTATGAGGGCCACTACAGCGCCGTCTGGACGGGCAAGGAGATGCTGATCTGGGGTCCCGGCGACCGCGAGGCGTTCAATCCGTCGACCAACCGCTGGCGCCGGCTTCCGTCTCCGCCGCTCAGTGGTCACGACGCGGCCGGAGTCGTCGTCTGGACCGGTCGCGAGATGATCGGCTGGGGCGGCGGCTGCTGCGGGGACGCCTTCTCCGACGGCGCGGCCTACAACCCGACCACGAACCGGTGGCGCAAGCTCTCTCCCGCACCCGTCGGCGGCCAGCAGTCGCCCACCGCCACGTGGACCGGCCGCGAGCTGATCGTCCTGAACGGCCGCAACGCCGAGGGCAAGGCGGTCGGCGGCGCGGCCTACAACCCGACCACGAACCGGTGGCGGCGGATCGCGCCGCTGCCCGAAACCGGCGGCGCGGCGGTCTGGGACGGACACGAGATCCTCGTCGTCGGCGGTGGCGCGCACGGCCGATCCGCGCACGCCTACGCTCCGGCGACGAACCGTTGGCGGCGGATCGCCTCCATGCCGTCGCGGCGCGACGGAGCCGCGGCGGTGTGGACCGGGAAGCGGCTGCTCATCTGGGGCGGAACGACGAGCTCGCTCTCGGCCTTCAAGCCCGTGACCCCAAACCAAGGGCTCGCCTACGACCCGCGGGGCAACCGCTGGTCGGCGCTTCCCGGGGCGCCGCTGCTGGGGCGCCTCGACCCCACCGCGGTATGGACCGGGCACGCGATGATCGTCTGGGGCGGCTACAGACCAGCGATCCCCGCCGGCGCCGGCGAGAGGATCTTCGCCGATGGTGCCGCATTCAGACCGGCGACGCCGTAGCTCGAAGGACGGGCCGTGCGGGGACCCGGTCCCCGACGACCAACGCCGGCGGCGTCTGTCGTCGAGCTGGGAGGGGTGGCGTCTGTCGTCGAGCTGGGAGGGGTGGCGTCTGTCGTCGAGCTGGGAGGGGCGGCGTCTGTCGTCGAGCTGGGAGGGGTGGGATACACGCGGTTGCACGCCGTTTCGGGCGGATTTGGACGTGACGGGCCGGCCACGTGTTGGTCGCGACGGGCGCGGGCTCTGTATGCGAGGATCGGGTGCGATGGCGTCCGTTCAATGAGCTCCACCCCCACCCCATCCTCGCCCGCACCGGTCATCGACGTTCGCGGCCTGCGCAAGTCCTACGGCGATCATGAGGTGGTTCGCGGGATCGACATCGAGGTCGCGAGGGGGGAGGTGTTCGCGTTTCTCGGGCCCAACGGCGCCGGGAAGACCACGACGGTCGAGATCCTGGAGGGGTACCGCGCGCGCAACGCCGGTGAGGTGAGCGTGCTGGGCGAGGACCCGGCCGCCGCCGATCGCCGCTGGCGCACACGGGTCGGCCTGGTGTTGCAGACCTGCACGATGCCCGCCGAGCTGACGGTCCGCGAGCTGGTGGAGCTCTACGCCGGCTACTACCCGCGCGCCCGATCGGCGGCGCAGACGATCGAGCTCGTCGGTCTCTCCGAGCAGCGCGACATGCGCACCAGGGCGCTCTCCGGCGGGCAGCTGCGTCGCCTCGACGTCGCCCTGGCGCTGGTCGGCGACCCGGAGCTGGTGTTCCTCGACGAGCCGACAACCGGCTTCGATCCCTCGGCTCGCCACCACGCCTGGGAGGTGATCGCCGAGCTGCGCGAGCTCGGCAAGACGATCTTCCTCACGACGCACTACATGGACGAGGCGCAGGCGCTGGCGGACCGGGTGGCGGTGATCGTCGCCGGCGAGATCGTCGCCGAGGGCACGCCCGAGACCCTCGGCGGCCGCGATCGGGCGATGAGCGACGTCTCGTTCGCCCTCCCCGCGGGCACCGCCCTCTCCGAGCTGCCGGACGAGCTCGCATCCACGGCGCAGGTGCGCGACGGCCGGGTCCACATCGCCGCTCTGGAGCCCGCTCGCTCGCTCTATGCGCTCACCGGGTGGGCGCTCGAGAACGACCTGAGCCTGGGCGATCTGACGGTTGGCCGCCCGACCCTCGAGGATGTCTACCTCCAGCTCACCGATGCCCAGGAGCCTCCGCGGTGAGCGGCGCGCGCCTGTTCGCCCACCAGTTCCGCTCGGACCTCGCGCGATTCTGGCGCAATCCCCAATCGCGCTACTTCACCCTGCTGCTGCCGATCGTGTTCCTTGTGATCTTCGCGGGCATCTTCAAAGGCACGACGATCGTCGAAGGCAGGCGGATCAACATCACGACCTTCTACGTACCGGGGATCATGACGCTCGGGATCATCTCGGCGAGCTTCGTCAACCTCACCCAGGCCGTCGTCACCCAACGCGAGAGCGGCGAGCTCAAGCGCCTGCGCGGCACGCCGGTGCCCACGAGCTTCGTCATCGGCAGCCGCGCCGCCGTGGGCGTCGTGGTCGCCATCGTGATGTCAACCCTGCTGCTGATCATCGGCAGGGTCGCCTACAACGTGCCCCTCCCCCATTCGACGATGCTCGGACTCGTCATCGCGGTTGTCGTCGGGGCCGCCTCCTTCGTCTGCATCGCGTTCGCGGTTTCCACGCGCATCAACACGGCCGACGCCGCGGCGCCCACCACCAACCTCGCCGTGCTGCCGCTGTACTTCATCTCCGGCGTGTTCGTGCCCGAAAGCCAGATCCCCAAGTTCCTGCGTGACGTCGCCGCCGTATTTCCCATCAAGCACCTCGCCGAGGCTGTCCGCGAGCCGATCGTCCATGCGCACGGCGCCGGCATCTCGGCTACCAACCTGCTTGTCGTCGCCGCGTGGGGCATCGCCGCACTGCTGATCGCCGCGCGCACGTTCCAATTCTCGCCACACGCCGCCTGAGCCTGCGGCGGCGCGCCCCTGGACATCATCAAGCGCTACATCCAAGACCAGCGCCGGACGCCTTGACCCCCCCTGAAGGAAGGGGCTTGCAGCGCCCGCTGGGTCAAGGGACCCGACCGTTATGCCGATATCTGACTGGTGGAACAGGCTCTCGCCAGCCGGCGCTTTCTCGGAGCATTGGGCGTCGTCGTGTTCGCGACCAGCGTGTTCGCCATCTGGATCGGACTGCGGATCGGCGGTGCCCGGGCGACGCTCTGGGTCGATGACCTCGCCACCCCGCTGGCGGCAGCGATCGCGTGTGTGCTGTGCTTGCGCGCCCGCGCTCGGCACGGTGGGCGGATGCGTCTGTTCTGGTTGCTGCTCGGCTTGGCGACGGCGTCCTGGACGTTCGCCGAGATCGTCTGGGGCTACTACGCGTTGATCCTCGACGTCGAAGTGCCCGTGCCCTCCTGGGCGGACGTCGGCTACCTCTCGGCGATCCCGCTCGCGGTCGCGGCGCTGGTCGTGCACCCCGCGACGAGGGGCAGCGGCACACGCAAGGCGCGCTGGGTGTTCGACGGCCTCCTGGTCGCCACGGCGCTGCTGTTCCTCAGCTGGACGCTCGTCCTCGGTCCGCTGTGGCGCAGCGCCGATCTCAGCACGTGGACCGGCATCGTGTCGCTCGCCTATCCGTTCGGTGACGTGGTGATCGTCTTCTTCATCGTGCTGGCCATCCGCGGGATGACCGGCAGCAGCCGCCTGTCGCTGTGGTGCCTCTTGGCTGCCCTGCTGGCGATGGCGCTCACCGACAGCACCTTCACCTACCTCACGGAGGTGGCGAAGTACACGGGCGGGGACGTGATCGATACCGGTTGGGTCGCTGCATATCTCGGGATCGCGCTTGCCGCCTTCAGCTCGCATGCGGACAATGTCACCGTGCCGAGAGCCGAGAGCCCCAGGCCATCGCTCGCGTCGCTCGTATCCCCGCTGCTGCCGGTGCTGCTCGCGCTGACCGTGGCCGCCGTGGAGATCAGGCTCGGCCATCGCCTCGACCGTGCGGCCTGGCTGATGGCGTTCGGTCTGATCGCGCTGGTGCTCGCGCGCCAGGGGCTGATGGTGCTCGAGCTGCTCGCTCCCAGCCGCCATGCGCAAGCCGGCGTGATGCAGAGGCTCACATATGCGACTCTCGGTGGCGCGAGCGCAGAGGGGGAACCGGGGGGCTCCGGCTATCGGGCCGGCGGCTATGAGCCCCTTTGACCTGAGCGCAGGGCAGTTCAGCCGCGTGGGGTTCGCGCCCGCAAGCGGCTCATCGGACGTCAGGTGGATTCGTCCTGACAGGCCGGCCTACCTGCCGCCCCCGACATCGAAGTCGGCGGTCAAAGAACGCAGCGAACGGGCAAACGCGCTGATCGTGCTCGTGCTGACCCTCGCCTGCACCGCCCTGGCCATCTTCGACCTGTTTCTGTTGGCGTCGGGCTCCTGAGGTGGGGTCACCTGCGCTTTGTCCGATGCCTCGGTGCCTTTGAGCTGGGAAACGGTGCCCGGGAGCACCGTCGGCGGGGGGAGAAACGTCTAGCCGAACGTGATGTGAAACGTCTTGCGCAGGATCTTGCGCTGCTTGCCCTTGTTCGGTGTGAAGCGCAGCAGGACGCCGGTGCGCAGCTTGCCCGCGCGGCGCTCTTTGAGCTTCAGGACGAGCGTCTGACGGCCCGTCGCGCTCCCCGAGGCGCTCGTGAGGCCCTTGCCGCTCGCTGAGAGCCTGCCGGCCTGCGGGACGGACACTCCCAGCGTGAGCGTGTGGTTGCTCACGGAGCGGTGGACGATCCGCAGAGCGTACGGGCAGCCCTGCACTTCGATCGACGTGCTCTGTGTGAGCGTAGCCCCGTTCTGCGCCGTGAACGCCGTCGGCATCACGAGGTTCGCCGTACACAGGTTTCCGTTCGCCGCGAGCGCCGAGAACGGGCCCTCGGGCAGGGTCAGTTCAAAGGAGCCCACCGGCACGTCCGGGACATGCTTGAACGTGGACGATGTGATCCCGTTCTTTATGAAGGTGGTACCGACGAGGTGAACCGTGACGCCGTAGCCCTGAAGCACGACGATCAGGTCCGGGAATTCTTCGCCCCCATGGCTCACGAAATACGCTGGTCCTTCGAGGGGCACCGGAAGTACCGGAGTTACCGCCTTGGCGTGGCCCACAATCGATGCGGCCGGGCAGCCGGCTGGATTCGCGGCAAAGACAGAATCCTGACAGGCCTTCTGCAAGGTTGTGAGTCGGGATGGGAGTTGCTTTGGCAGGTTGACCTTGACCGAGCGGATGTTGGCGGAGTTACCAAACGACCCGTTCGGATAGGAGAGCTGGACGTGCAGGGCAGCCCCAAGCTGCCTGGACGTCTTCCCGGAAGTCGAGACCGAGAACCTCGGTTTGAACGCGAGGTTCGCGCACTCCGCCGCCTGGAAGGGATCCGTAACCGTGGCGGGGGTGTTGTCGGCCGGGTTGGTGGGGTCTGCTCCTCCGCCGATCACCGTGGCTGCGAAGCCCATCGGGGCGCAGCTCGTGGGGTTGAGGATGAAGTGCGACCGGTCGACGTAGACACGGATGTTGCGGACGTGGATCACGATCCCCCGGATGATGTGCGGGATCTGGTTCGCGGCGCCCGAGCCGACCGTCACCGCAGCGGTTTCGGGGTTCAAGAACAACGGCAAATGCACCACGACCGTGCCGAGGTCGAACGGGCCGACCTTCGCCGCCGTGACCGACACGATCGAGAACGGCGCACCCTGGAAGGGGGCGCCCAGATAGAGCTTGCCGGGGGCCTGGGCGAGCACGGTACCGACGCCTGCTTCGGCGATCGTGTGGCCGATTTCCGAGCCGGAAGGGCAGGCGGGGTGTTCTTCGGCCTGCGCGCCGGTCTGGGCTCTCGCGGCCGCGACCTGCGCTTCAGAGCACTCGGCCACACCCGTCAGGTTCGCCGTCAACCCCGGCGGCATCTGCGAGCTGAAACCCGTGATCTCCTGTTCACCATCCCCACGCGACAGTTTGATGTCCAGCGGGCTGTAGGAGCCCGCGGCGTTGTTCAACGTCCCCGCGCTCACCTGGGGGTTCAGGGGTGGGATGCCGCCGGCGGGGCAGCCTGTGGTGATTGGGAATGGTGGGATTTCGGGTGTCAGGGGGGAGCCTTCGGGGTTCGCCCACGGGGTCAGTTCGGCTGTGACGGTGTAGTTCCCGCAGGTGGGTGGGGTCACGAGCGGCTCGTTCGCGCCCTCGTCAAATTCGAATGTCGCGGAGTTGAACGGCAGCGGCGGCAACTCATCGAACGTTGTGCGCAGCCGGCCCGTTGTTTCGTCTGGCTTGACGAGACCCGGGGTCTTCACGAGCACCCCGCGGTTCTGTGCGCGCGCCACGAGATAGATCGCAAGGAGCGTCCCGCCCGGATGTTCAGGGGGTTCACCGAACGGGTTTTCATACGGCTGGGCGATATACACGCTCCCGGTGACTTCTTCGGCGATCGACGGGGTCTTGATCCGCACCGTCCCGAGTTTCGACGCCGCCGGACAACCCCGGCCCGGCGTGTACTGGGGGCCTTCTTCGGCGAACTCAGCCTCGCTGCACGCTTCAAGGCCCGCCCCCGCACCAGGGTTGATCGTCATCCCTTCCGGTAGCGTCACGACCTCCTTCTTCAACGTCGAAGTCGCAAGCACCCCCGGATCCGGGTAGGTCTGGCGGATCGACGTCTTCACATCCAAGCCCGACGCCGCGCCCGCCGTGTTCGTCGTCGTTTCCGCCACGAGTTTGGGTTCCATCCACAGTTCTGCGCTATCGCACCCCACGATCGGTCCGAACCGCATCCCCGTCACCCCAGGGTTTTCGCTTTCGGCCGGGTTTTCCCACGACGTCAATTTGAACGCCGCTTCAAGACGCCCACCACACGACGTCGGGTTCGAGAAATACGGCACTTCAGGGCCTTCCGCCGGCGTCCCGAAATGCGAGCCGTTGCGGACCAGTTTGATCAGAACTCCGGGGAAATACCGCAGCGCATCATGCGATGGGCTGTTTGGGACGCCCCAGATCGTGAGTGAGACGTTGTCCACCGCGACGGTCCCCGCGGTCGTGTTATAGAACGTCGCCTTCAAACCATACGGTTCCCCGGGCTGCCCCGCCAGCGGGCTTGCTTCCCCGGGGGCCCTGACCGCGATATCGCCCTCGTAGTGAAACGACAGGGCCCAGAACCCGATCTTGCCGACCTCCCCGGGTTCCGCCGCGAGATTATACACCGGCTGCAGATTCACGCTCGGGTTACCCTCCCCGTCATCGATCGTGACAGTCGTCACACCCACCTGTGTCGAGACCGGGCATTCTTCAAGCAGGAAATCAACCGCCGAACACGCCGGCGTATCAACCAGGTCCCCCGCGAACCCCGGGGGTAGATCATCGGTGACGTCCTTCACCGCGCCCGCGGTCGCGCCCGCCGCCGTATCCGTGTTCACCGCGAACGTCGTCGTCAAATCCGGGTGCGCACCAGCCTGCACACTCGAGAGCGCGGTCCCCGACCCGCCCACAGCGATCCCGAACCCCGTACCAGCCCGCGCCGCCGCAGCATCCGCATAAATCGTGGTCGGGGTTTCCACCACGGAAGGCGACGGCGCCCCACCACCAGACACCGTAACCACATTACGCACAACCCCCGGGCCACCCGTCACCCGCACCGGGAACGAGAAACTCAACGTATCACCCGGCGCCACCACCCCCGAATACGAGCACGTAAACCCATTCGTCCCGATTTCCCCACAACCCGTACTGAAATCACCCGACCCACCATGCAAGTTTTCCAAAAGCTCATCCTTCGCAGACACACCAGACGCCGGCAACAAACCTTCCGGAAGCTGATCCGTGACCGTCACCACACCACTACTCGCCGCCCCACCCGAATTCGTCACCAACACCACAAACGAATCCCCACCAGGCGCCACACCCACCACAAACCCAGACGGACGCGACACCGACGACACCGACCACCCAGGCACACCCACCACAACCGCACCCGCCATACCCGGCACACACAAACCACCAACACCACACACAACCAACACCAACAACACACACAACCCACGACCACACCCCGCAACCCTCAACAAACCCCTCATCGACCCACCCCTCCCCTCACACCAGCCCGCTTCGCCCGGCTCGTCTTCTTCGCCCTCTTCACCGGCCCAAACCGCTTCCTCGCCGACCGTTCACACACCACACGCCTACCCCTCCGCTTGTCCTTCCTGCACTTCTTCAAAGCCGCCGCAAGCTTTTTCGCCCGCACTTCCGTAGCAGAAGGCGTCTTCGGCGACCCCCCACCCAGCACGGAGCTATTACCGGCGCCGGAGAACACTTCCGAGGCCGGGGTCTGATCGCGGGGTGTTGCGGGTGGTGTTTGGCAGGTGTTGCCGAGGCATTGTGCGGTTTCGCCGGGTGGTGGCTTGATGCAGGGCGATTCTGGCTGGCAGATGCGGGCGTCGTAGATGTTGCCCACGGTGTTCGTGTCTTGTGGCACGAGCTTTGCGTGTGTCCCGATGAACACGTTCCCGCCTTCCACTACGTGGTGTTCGTGGTTTGCGGTTTCGTATTCGTAGGCGCTTGAGCCTAGGAAGAACGACGGGAACGCGTCGTTTGGTGCGCTGATCAGCGCGATGCTCTGCGCATGCGACCCCGATGTTTCATGCCACTCATACACATGCAGCGTGTGGTCTTCGACCTCGCTCACCAGCCGCGCCTGCGAGTCGAAGAACACAAACGCTCCGTCATCGGACATCCCCGCCGGGGGTCCTGCGGCGGGGCCTTTCGTGGCGGAGCGATCGAACTGCGCGTTGCCTTCATAGTCAGCTTCACCCGGGCCGCACGACACGCACACCAGCCGCGGGTTCCCGTCTTCGCCGGCCAGCGCGTCATACCGGTAAAGCTCAGAACACCGCCCATCACCAATCGATTCCGTGTACGGCAACGGTTCCGCGCAGCTCGTCCGCGGCCCCGAGTTATACCCGTCTGTAGGTATCGATGAGTCAAACAACAGGTACTGCCCGTCGGGGGTGGTATACCACTCCTCTGTTGTACACGGCCCGCTTTCCTGGCCGAGTTCGTCAGCGCATGTCGGCTCATCGACATAGTCCTGTGTGTTGACCGCCGCGATGTAGCTCGTCACTCCGCTGGTCGTGTCGTACCGGTATACGTTGACTTCGCCTGCCAGGATGTTGCTGTGGGGTGTCTGTGGGGTGGCGCCTTCGGCGAGGGCGTGGAACGCGCTGAAGTATGCGACCGTCCCATCCCGGGAGATTACGGGCGCCCAGTCCACCATCGCTCCCGCGTGTTCGGCTTCGCTGCCGGGGCTGCCTTTGGAGATCCGCGTCAGGGTGCACTTCGGGGTCACGTGTTCTGCGACCGTTTCGCTCGTGATTTCACACTCGTACAACTCGCGGTCGTGCACGGTCGGGTGATCCGCCGTCAGCCACGCTTCGCTCACGAAATACACGCGCGACCCGTCCTTGGAGGCGCCGATGTACTGCGCGGGGTATTCCCTCGGGGTGCCGCCGCCTTCTTTTACGCCTTCCATCGGTGTCGAGAGCCGCAGTGTCTCGTGCCTTACTTCGCCGGATGGCTGGGGCTCGCGCACCGACGCGTACACCTGCGGCGGGTGCACCGCCACACCTTTTTTCTGTTCTTCAACAGGGTTCCAGCAGCCCGCTCCCGTCAACGCTTCCCCAGCACGACTGCTGACCATTGGGGCGGTGAACACGATCACCCCGCCATCCGCAGACACCGCGCCCCGGGTGCCACCCTGGATCGGCTTCGTCCCTGCGCCCAGGAAAGCTCCGCAGGTACTCACGGGTTTCGATTCGCTACCCGGCGCGAGACTCACAAGCCGCAGCAACGGCACCGGCGCCCCGCCACCTTCTGGGGTTTCATACCCCCCGTCCCATTCACACAACACATCGCCCTCTTCGACTTTCGCGCCGACACCCTTCGGCTGCGAACATGCACCCGTATCGTTGCTTTCGAGGACCACCACACCAACAGTCTCAGAGCCACCGACGACCTTCGTCTCCAGATGTGTCTGCGCTTCGTTTTCCGTGAACGCGGGATCCACGTGCAACGTCGTATACGGGCCACCCGGCGCGCCCACGAGATCCGTCGGGCGGTCCCCAGCTTCGCTGACTTCAGCACCAACACCATCCGTGAACGCAAACCGCGACAGATCCACCGGGTCGAACACACCGAACGACCCGCCAAGCGTGACCGTCTCCCCGATCGCCTGCACCCCGAGCCCCGGCGCCGCGAGCGACACATACGACCATCCCCCACCCGACGCCCCTGTTGGCGGGTGGCGTTCGAACGCGTACTCGCTCACGAACGCCCCCGGGAACGGGCCAAACGCCGACCGCGTTTCAAGCAAAAACCCCGACCCATCCAACGACGGGGTGCCGGTGCTCTGTTCGTTCGTGATGTACCCGTTGACGCCGGCTTCGGAGAACATGTCGCTGCCGCCCTGCTTATCCGCCGGTGTCACGAGCTCATACGCCCGCCCGTCCGTCAAGCCGGGCACGGGTTCTGGGAGCGTCGTGAACATCTGATCCTGCCCATAGCTCGTGCCCGCCGCGTTCACCGCGACCAGCCGGAAGTGATACGTGCTGCCCGCCGCGAGGCCCCCGACATGCTGCACCACACCTGCGATGACGCTGCCCGTCGCTCCACCCGCGCCGATCGCCTCACCCAACGGCGCTTCTTCGCTCAACACCGGCGCATCCAGCCCATACCCCGCAGTCGGGCCCATACTGGAAGAAATAGCTCGTCGCAAGCCCGCGCGGATCAACCCGCCCCACGAGATCCACGAACCCCGACGACACCCGTTCCGCACCACTAGCTTCCACCCCAGGCGCCTCCGGGGTCGTAAACGCCAGCGCCTGCGATTCCGAGGTCCCACCCAGTTCCCCTTCGCTATGCGCAACCAGCCGATACCGGTACGCCACACCAGCCGTCAAACCCGACACCCCGCCCGAAACAGGCGTTTCACCCGACACCCCGATCGCCCCAGCAGCCGGTTCACAACCCACACTCCGCGTGCCAGCACCCGCGAACCCTTCCGCTTCCCATTCCCCTTCACCCACAATCTGAAACTCGCATTCCGTGAGTTTGAAACCTTCCGGCGCGACCCGCCCATTCAACACCACCGACGAGCTACTCCGGCCCGACGCTGCCCCCACACCCACCGTCGGCAAGAACTTCCCCGGACCGAACACCTCCACCACGCGCCTCAAAGCGTCAACCACATAAAGATCCCCATGCGAGTCAACCGCCACCCCAGACGGAACTTCAAGCCCCACACCATCCGCACTCGTGATCTGCGCCACGAACTTACCCGACACCGCGTTGAATTCGTCCACCGACCCGAATTGGCTGCCAGCAGCCGTGACCGCGGCCACCACGACATGCCCACTCACCGGATCAAACGCGACACCTAGCGGCGCACCTATCACTCCGCTCTGGCGGGGGACTTCGGGGCCGCCCAGTTCGAAGGCCTGCTTGAATTCTCCACTCGGCGCATACTCGAACACCGCGCGGCTTTCCCGGCTCGCGGCGTAAATGTCACCATGCGGGTCAACCGCGACCGCTGCACCCAGCCTGGCGATAGCGGTGGGATGGCCTGGGATGCCCGTGATCTTCCCGGCATGCACATACCCGCAGCCTTCTTTTTCGCAGGCTTTCGAGAACGAGAACGCCTCTTCTACGCCTTCCCGGTTGACCTTCTCGATCCCACCGTTGGCTTCCCCCGTGCCCGCCACATACGCGAAGCATTCCCCGAGCGACGCCAGCGGCGCCGTACCACACGCCGACGGGTCTTCCAAGGAACGCGCGTTCGGCGTGTTATCCACCGCGACACTCGCCGGGCTCACGAAGTTCCCAGCTTCAGCAAGCTTCGCTCCGGCTTCGCTGTACACAACCACCGGGCCTTCATCATGCCCCGGCGTGTCACCGGTCACGTAAAGATCCTTGCTTTCGTCTTCGACCGCCACACCTTCAAACGACACCGGCCGTTCCCCAGGCACCAACGACTTTACGAACGCGTTTTCTTCATACGCCGGCATGAACTCCGCCAAGCTTTCCTTCGCGTCCGCGACCCACACATCGTCTTTCCCGTCAACCGCCACCCCACCCGGCACAAGCGCAACCGGTTTGCTCCCCGGACACGACAGCGGTTCCCCCGCTTTTTCGCACGTGTTGGCGAGCTGGCGCAGAAACGGCCGCACGAACGCGGCCTGAGCGGCGGTTGGGGCAAGGCAGGCAACACCGAGCAGCGACAGCAAGAGGAGGAGGGTGCGTATGTTGCGCGTGGTCGGGTTCACTGTCATGCCTCTCATGCCTGTCGTGCGGTCCGTTTCTCTTGCGATGCGCATCATGCTGGTCTTGTTTACGAGACCCAGGAATCCTGTGGGGTGCGTGGTTGGTGGGTGAATGCGCTTGCCGCTACTACTTTTCTGTCACCGCCCAGGTTCCGTAGGCTTCCGCTGTTTCTCCGGGTCCCGGCGAGGCCGCCAGGTGAGCGCCTGTAGTGCTAGCCCGGATCGTGCAGTAAGCACCGCGCCCGCGGGGTGAGCGGGGGCGCGGATACGTGGCGGTCTGGGCAACCCCGTTACGGTTGCGGATGTACGCGCCGGCTGCCCTGCTCCCCCTCGACACTCGAACCCCCACCCTCTCCATTTGATCCCCTGGTACCGACCGCAGCGCTGGCGCCGCGTGGCATCGCGAGCCTCTCCACGGCCGCGCCAGCAGAGCATCTACGATCGCCGCCGCTGGGTCAATACCGTTAACGCAGGCATTCGTGGGCAGGGCGCAGGCGCCCGCGCCGCACCGGCAGGGGCCGGATGGGGCTGATTCCTGCCTCGCTACCATTGAGCCCGTGAGCGCGAAGCAGCAGCTGTTGCGGCAGGCGCCGAGTTGGACGACACCGCGTTCGCCGAAGACCTGGCCCACAGCGCTCCCGCGGGACGAGACGCCGCACTCCGAAAGCGCCGCCAGCGCCCGCGACGGTAAAGACAGACGAGCGATCGTCGGCCAGGTTTGGGCGTCAAACCTCCGCAAGCCGACTAATCGGTGGTCGCACGAGCAAGAACCGTCGCACCCGGCCGCTACGGTGCGCGAGCCGCCAATCCGGCGGTCTGCCCGTTGACGACCGAAAGGAGAGCTGCGATCATGGCGACCGTGACGAAGCGCAAGGCAGCGCATCCATTGGAGGACTTCTTCTCGGTGCCGGCCGGCTATGTCGGGCCGGAGGAACACGGAAGCCGTGGTCTTTCCGCCTCCCCCATCCCTCCCGACGCCTACGACTACCCCGGGAAGTGGCTCGCCCTGAGCTCGCGCAAGATCCTGGCCATCAAGGACACATGGGAGGAACTGGAGAGCGAGTTCGGCGATCGACGCGAAGTTTCGTTCTTCCACGTCCCGACCACGACCATCTTCGCGCGTTGACGAGAGGCAGCCTTGCCTCTCGCCGACTTCACATACGACGCTCGTGAAGCGTGGTCTTCTTGGAGCACGCCACGCCCCTGTGGGGTCAGACCGACTTCTTCCAGCGCTTCAAGATCACCTTCGAGCGCTACCTGAACCCCCAGAGGTTCAGCCTGAGCTACTGACACCGCCGGCTCGCCGACAACACCATCGCCACCACGCAAAGCAGGGCTTCGGAGCGCTCGGGCCAGCAGCGCCCGCGACGTTGAAAACTGTGGGTGGTAGCTCATCGCTCGCTGCCTGCGTGGCTTGGGCTGATCGTCCGGCCCGAGCTGACGCGCCCGTACGTGGGGTAGCGCCGCGACCCCACGAGAGGGCCGCGGCGCTGGGAGGGGAACTTCAGGTGCTGCCTGGAGGCGATGCATGAACGAGCACACACCGATACCTCCTCGAGCGCCATCGCCGGAGAGGGTTGACCGCGATGACGCTCAAGCAGATACCGGCCTGCGCGAAACGCCCTGCTCTCCCCAGCTCTCGCCTGCGGCCCGCTCCCGCAAAGTCCCCACTCCTCTCCGTTTTGGATCCTCTGCCGCTTGGCATCGCGAGCCGCTCCACGGCCGCGCACGCAGAGCATTTACGAGCGCCGCGGCCGGGTCAATACCGTTAACGCAGGTGTTCGTGGGGGTGGGCGCTCGTCGTGGAGATCATCTCCCCCGGCCACACGCCCGAACGTACGCGCGGCGCCGCGTAGAGCGATCGTCGGCCAGATTTGCGCGCCAAACCCGCTCAAAGCGGGGCTTCGGGGCGCCCGCCGCCGTGCCCCACAAGCGCTAACACGGCGCGAGCTTTCGCGTAGAGCTCGACGACACCGCGTTCGCCGAAGACCTGGCCCACAGCGCTCCCGCGGGACGAGACGCCGCACTCCGAAAGCGGGTAGCCGTCGAACGAGATGGTCAACCTGCCGACGACCTCATTACGCTGCGGCTGCTCGCCGAACGCTTCCCGACGCTCGACCTCGCGCAGCTGCGCGCGGCTCTGCCGGGCACTCACCGCAGCCACCAACTGCTGTGGGGGCTTGGGCGGCAGGTTCGGCGGGTTAGCGCGCCCGCCTTGGCTATCCGGGAGCGTCGGGCAGGGCGACTGCGACCACGTCGAGCTCGTCGATGCCCTCGAAGTCGGCGGGGTTGCAGGTGCGCAAATCCCTGATGCTCACCTCAGCCACGCCATCTACGGTATCACGTGTGAGACCGGGGAGAGCATGTGGGCGTCGCTCAACCGAGCGCCCACAACAGGCTGTGAGCCGGGACGAGGGCATAGGTGTCCGCGAACAGCAGCTCGTCAGATGTCGCGATAACCGCGGGTCGTCCGGGATGGGCCCTGGCGATGCCGGCCATTTTGCGCAGGTCGATCTGCCGCCGGTACTTCACCTCCACGACATCGAGCTCTCGGCGCGGCCCCGCCACGAAGTCGACCTCGGTTGCCCTGGCGGTGCGCCATACGTGCAGCCGGTCGGGCGAGACGAAGGATTCGATCGCTCGCTCGGGCGGCTCGTAGCGGCGGTAGAGCGCGAGGGCGAGGGCGTTCTCGACCAGCGCGGGAACGTCGGCGAGCACGCCGGGGACGAGGTCGAGCGCGATCGTGTGCAGGAGGGGATCGGCGAAGAAGAGCTTCTTCTCGTTGGAGAGACTGTTGGTCGGTGAGCCCGAGCGCCAGAAGTAGAGGATGAGCAGGAAGTAGCCGCCGGCCAGCAGCTCGATGTAGTCGCGCAGCGTGTGATGGCTTGGGGCGCCGCGTCCGCGTCCGAGCGGTACGTCCATCTCGCGCGCCATCCTGCTCCAATCGGTCCTCGAGCCGAGCGAGCGAAGCACCCGCTCGAGCAGAGCGTGGGCGGCCGGAACGCCGGCGCCCCGACGCTGCACCTCCTTGAGCAGAGAGTCATGCAGGACGCGCCGCACCCGCTCGGAGGGCTCCACGGCTCCCGTGGCCGCCTCGGCGACCGACGCCGGCAGGCCGCCGAACCTCAGGTACAGCGAGAGCACATCCTTGAGCGCGCGCCCGTGAAGACGAGCCTCATACAGCGCCGCTTGTCCGTCGGCTGTGCCGACGCCGGCGACGGGCATGCATGGCGAGGGAGGTATAGATCGGTCGATCGCCCGCGCGAACGAGGCGAACGTCTGCGGCAGGACGAGATGGTCGCGTCCCGCGCCGCGGCGCCCCGGCAGCCGCTCGGCCGCGCCTCGCTGCAGGTCGATCGCCGAGGAGCCGGTGCACACGACCACGTCGTCGGCGATCGTCCCGTCGTCCCACAGCGCCTTGATGGCGGTCTGCCAGCGTGCGAGGGCCGTCACCTCGTCGAGCAGGACGATTCCAGGCCCGGGCTGCCGTGCCAACGTCTTCGCGCGTGCAACCGTGTCGGCCAGCTCGGAGTGATGGCGGCCCTCGAGCAGGTCGAGCGTCAGATAGATCACCGAGCGCGCAGCGCGCCCATCGGCGAGGGCGCGCGCAGCAAGCAGCTTCAGGTCCGTCGTCTTGCCTACCTGGCGCGGCCCGCGCAGCACGTGGATGCCGGGCGCGGCGAGGTCGATCTCATCGACGACGGTCGAGGGCAGGCGCATCGGCTGTGCCGCGAGCAGGGCAAGCTGTCGGTCCGTGCCAACCCACCCTCGGTCCTCCCACCAGGGATTCTGGTCGAGGATCCTGTCGTCGCCGAGCGCCATGGCGCCTGACGATAGCATTCCCTCCATAATAAGCGCTTACTTTGGAAAAGTTCTTCCAAAATAGGGGCCTATGTTGGACGTCTACCTCCAATAGGCGCCGGCCGGCCCACCCGATGTCAATACCGTTAATGTAGGTATTCGTGAGCGCGGGGGCCTTACCGGCCCATACCGTTAACACAGGCATGGTGGGACGCGGGGCGCACGTGCCGGGCAGGCGGGCGCAGCAAACGCCCGAGCCGGCGCGAAACCCGGTATATGATCGCTGCGTGCGGAGAGGATTTGCAGGCTCCATGCGGTGGACGATCTGCCAATGACCAGACACGGGGAGAGGGCTCATGTCGGCGAAGCACGCACTGCTGGGCCTGCTGCTTGACAGCACGGGCTACCCGTATCAGCTCGCGGATCGGTTGCAGCGCCGGCTGGGCCCGGCTTGGGAGGTCAACTCCGGCCAGCTGTACCAGACGGTCAAGGCGCTGGAGCGCGACGGGCTGATCGAGCGCGTGCGCAGCGCCGCCGGCGACCATGAGGAGCGGCACGTGTTCGCGATCACCGGCGCGGGCGTCGAGGAGTTCGAGCGCTGGTTCGAGGAGGCTCCCGACACCCTACGGCTGCCGCGCCGCCCGCTGCTGGCGAAGATCACGTTCGCGGGCCCGGCGCGCCTGAAGGACGCGATGGCCAAGCTCGACGCCTACGAGCGCGAGTGCGCGCAGCGCCTCGCCCAGACCGCCCATCTGCGCGAGCAGTTGCCGGTGGACGGGCCGCTCTTGCGAGCCGACCATCTGCTCTTGCGCCTGAACCTCTCGACCGACGTGTTCCAGCTCGAAGGAGAGCTGCGCTGGGCCGCCCAGGCGCGCGAGCTGCTCGCCTGGCTACAGGACGGCGAGGCGCTCTGGCCATCGGACCGCGGCGAGGGCCGGCGCGAGCGCGCGGGCGCGCGCAGGGAGTTGTTCGGAAGGATGGCCGGCTCGGCCCCCGGGCCGGCGTCCGCGGGCGGGCGGGCTCCGGATCCCGTCCCCAGACCGGCGCCCGGCGAGGCTGCGCCGAGCGACTGAAGGCGCGCCTATGCTCCTGTCGCTGCAGCGGATATCCAAGCGCCACCACGGCTCCGGCGCGGCGCGCCAGACGCTGGAGGACGTCACGCTCGAGGTCGGGCGCGGTCAGATCGTCGGCGTGTTCGGCCCCAGCGGCTCGGGCAAGACGACGCTGCTGCGGATCGCCGCCGGGCTGGCGGCCCCCGACAGCGGCGCGGTGCTCTACGACGGGCAGCGCCTGGACCGCCTCTCCTCGGCGGAGCGGATGCGCCTGCGCCGGCGCGAGATCGCGTGCGTGTGGGGCGCCCAGCCGCCGCAGCGCGGCCTGTCCGTGCTCGACCACGTGGTGGTTCCGCTGCTGGTCGATCGCCGCGACCGTCGCAGCGCGCTGCGGCTGGCGCGCGAGGCGCTGCTCGCCTGCGAAGCCGAGCACTGCGCGAACATGGAGCTCGACGAGCTCTCCGACGGCGAGCGCCAGCGGGTCGCGATCGCGCGGGCGCTCACGATCGAACCGCGGCTGCTGCTGGCCGACGGCCCGGCGTCGAGCCTCTCGCTGCTCGAGCGGGAGGCGATCATGGCGCTGCTGTCCTCGCTCGCACGCGAGGCGAAGGTCGCGGTGCTGATCACCGCCGGCGACGGCGAGGCGCTGATCCGGGCCGAGGAGATCCTCTATCTTTACAACGGCAGGCTCGTCAATCCGCAGGACTCCGAACAGGGCGGGCGGGTCTACCGCTTCCCGGGCCGCTCGCGCCGAGCCGCGGCCGATGCCTGAGCTCGAGCGCGCCCAGGCGGAGGCGCTCATCGCTCGCCCGCAGGCGCGGCCGATGCTCGAGCTCCAGGGCGCGCGCAAGCTCTATGAGAGCCCCGGCGAGGTCGTGCATGCCGTGCAGGACGTCAGCATGAGCGTGCGCGAGCGCGAGCTGGTCGCGCTGCTCGGCCCAAGCGGCTCGGGCAAGACCACGCTGCTGCTGCTCCTGGCGGGGCTGCTGCGGGCCGACGGCGGCAGCGTGCGCTTCGAAGGCCGCGATCTGGGCACGCTCTCAAAGCGCGAGGCGCTCTCCCACCGGCGCACCAAGCTCGGCTTCGTCTTTCAGGGCTTTCACCTGACGGCGGGACTCACCGCGGAGGAAAATGTCGCGGTGCCGCTGCTGCTGCGCGGGGTCGCTCACAGCGAGGCCCACCGGCGAGCGCGCGCCGCCCTGGACGAGGTTGGCCTCGCGCGGCGCTTGCACCACACGCCCGAGCGGCTCTCCGGCGGCGAGCAGCAGCGCGTCGCGATCGCGCGGGCGCTCGTCGGCGAGCCGCGGCTGATCCTCGCCGACGAGGCCACCGGCAGCCTCGACACCGAGACCGGCGACGCGGTGCTCGAGCTTTTGAGCGCGCTGCCCCGCGAGCGCGGCGCGGCGGTGATCCTCGTCACGCACGACGCGCGCGCCACGCGCCACGCCGACCGCGTGCTGGGGATGCGCGACGGCCGCCTGAGCGAGGCCGATCCGCCGGGCGCGGGGGCCGGGGAGCGGGTGCGAAGGCCGGGGAGCCGGGAGGGGCCGGGGCGCGGGGTGCGAAGGCCGGGGAGCCGGGAGGAGCCGGGGCGCGGGGTGCGAAGGCCGGGGAGCCGGGAGGAGCCGGGGCGCGGGGTGCGAAGGCCGGGGAGTCGGGAGGGGCCGGGGCGCGGGGTGCGAAGGCCGGGGAGCCGGGAGGGGCCGGGGCGCGGGCGCGACTGGCGAGCGGGGCGTGATCGGCTACGTGCGGACCCTGCTGCTCTTCTACAGGCGCCATCTGCGCGTGCAGCCGCTGCGCGAGCTGATGGCCGTCGCGGGGGTGGCCGCCGGGGTCGCACTGCTGTTCGCCGTGCAGGTCGCGCACCGCAGCGTTACGGGATCGTTTGAAGACATCGCGCACGGGGTCGCGGGCGGGGCGACGCTCGAACTCGCGGCGCGCGGCCCGGAAGGCTTCGATCAGCGCGTCGCCGAAGAAGCGGAAGGCATGGCCGGGGTGAAGGCCGCCGCGCCCCTGCTCACCCAGCAGATCGTCGCCGCCGGTCCGAAGGGGCGGCGCGAACTGACGCTGCTCGGCGCCACCGAACAGATCGTTCCCCTGCACGGCAGGCTCTCCTCGCAGTTCCAGCGCGCCGCCGAAGCCTCCCGGCGGGGTCTGCTGCTGCTTACCGAGCCCACCGCCACAGCGATCGGCGTGCGGCCGGGGGACAGCGTCACCGTCCTGATCGGCGGGCGCTCGGAACGGATGAGGCTCGACGCGGCCTTGGGCGCAAGCCGGATCGGGCCCGCGGCGGACAGCCCGATCGCCGCCGCGCCGCTCGCGATCGTGCAGTCGATCGCCGGGCTGCCCGGGCGCGTCACGCGCGTGTTGATCGAGCCAATGGCGGGGCACGAAGCGGCGCTGCGCCAGGCGCTCGAGAAGCGCTTCGGCGCGAGGGCCGACGCGCGTCCCCTCGACACCGAACTGAAGCTGCTGGAAGGCGCCGCCGCCTCGGAAAAGCAGGTGACGCTGCTGTTCAGCGTGATCAGCCTCGTGGCGGGCGTGATCCTCGCCTACAACGCGCTGCTGCTGGCGAGCGCCGAGCGCCGGCGCTTCATCGTCTATCTGATCGAGGCCGGCGCCCCCGATTCGATGGTGCTCGCAACGCTTGCCTTCGACGCGCTGCTGCTCGGCCTCGCCGGCTGCGCGCTGGGGCTGCTCGCCGGCGATCTGGTCTCGATGGTCGCCTACCACGACTTGCCGGGGTACATCGCCGCCGCGTTCGCGGTCGGCCCGCAGCGCATCGTCACCGCTCAGACGGTGGGGATCGCGCTCGCGGGCGGCATGCTCGCGGCGTTCGCGGCGACGATCCTGCCGGCGCTGGCGATCCTGCGAGGCAGCGCGGTGGTCGAGCCCGAGGGGGTGGGCCGCACGCTGTCGCTCACGCGCAGGCTGCGCCCGTCCGATCGCGGCGTGTTCGCCTGCGGCGTGGCGCTCGTCTGCGTCTCCGTGCTCGCGGCGCTGCTCGCGCCGGCGAGCACTCTGGCGGCGCTCGTGGGGCTCGCGGCGGGAATCGTGATCTGCCTGCCGCTGACCGCGCGCGGCCTGCTCGCGCTCGCGCGCACGGCCTCGCGGCGCTCCAGCGACCCCGCCGCGCGGCTGTCGGTCGCCGAGCTGCGCGGCTCGGCGTCGCGCACGGTGGCGCTGCTGGCCACGGGCACGATCGCGGCGTTTCTGATGGTCGTGATAGGGGGCTCGGTCGCCGACGTGCAGAGCGCCGTGCGAAGGGGCGCCACCGATCTGCTCTCCAGCGCCGAGCTGTGGGTCAAGCCCGGCGAGGCGCAAAACGTTTATACGACCCAGCCGTTCGCCTTCGCGCAGGCGCAGCGACGCCTCCAGCGCCTGGGGGTGGTGCGCTCGGCGCTGCCCTGGCGCGACTCGTTCCTGGATTTGCCGGGACGGCGGGTATGGGTGCTCGGCGCGCCGCCGGCGCTGCAGGCGCAGATCGCCCCCAGCCAGCTCTTGGAAGGCTCGCTCCAGAGCGCGGATGAGCGGCTGCGCGAAGGCGGCTGGGTGGCGATGAGCCAGACGATCGCCCGCGAAGAGCGCCTTCACCTCGGCGAGCGCTTCACGCTGCCGACCCCCAGCGGCTACGCGAGCTTCAGGCTCGCGGCCACGACCGCGAACTACGGCTGGCTGCCGGGCGCGATCGTGATGAACGGCTCCGACCACGCCAGGCTGTGGGGCAGCGCAAAGGCGACCGAGCTCGCCGTCACGCTCGAGCCCGGGGTCTCGATCGAGCGCGGCAGGCAGCTCGTGCAGAGCGCGCTCGGAGGAGGCTCGGGGCTGAGCGTGAAGAGCACCGGCGAACGGCGCGCGGAAGTGAGCGCCGTGCTCGGCAGCACCCTCTCACGGCTGAACGACACCACGATCGTCGTGCTCGTCACGACGATCGCGTCGGTGATCGCGCTGATGATGGCGGCGGTCTGGCAGGGCAGGGCCCGGTTCAACTCGCTGATATCGATCGGCATGGGCTTCGGCCAGTTCGCGAGGATGATCTTCTATGAGAGCGGCACCGTGCTGCTCGGCGGCTGCTTGATCGGCCTCGCCGCGGGCCTCACCGGTCAGTACCTGATCGACGGCTGGCTGCACCACACGACCGGCTCCCCCGTCAGCTACGCGCCCGCGTGGCAGCTCGGCGTGCGCACGCTCATAATCGCGCTCGGCATCTCGCTGGCGGCCTCGCTGGCTGCGGTGCTGCGGATCAACGGTTCGCAACCCAGAGCGGCATTCTCGATGCAATGAGCGACAAGAGCACCTTCGTGCCGGGACTGCGGCTGCTGCCCGGCCAGATCAAAGCCGACGTGCACAGCCTGTATCGCGTGCTGCGCTCGCTCGACGACCTCGTGGACGAGGACGACCCGCGGGCGCCCGAGCGGGTGGGGGCCGTCGAAGCGTGGGCGCGCGGCGAGCGGGCGGACGGCCCGAGACGGACACCCGGAGACACGGACACTCGGCGAGCGGGCGCGCGGGGGGCGGCGGACAGCCCAACAGATCCCCCAAGAATCCCCCTCCCCCTCCCCCAAGGCCAAGGCGGACCTCCCCACGGACCCCTCCACTTACCCCCCATCCTCCCGGGACCGACACCCCGGAGACACGGGCGCTCGCGGATCTCGCGTCCCGCCACTCGCTCCCGCGCGAGTCGCTGCTCGAATTCTGCGCGGGGATGCGCCACGACATCGCGCGCGCGAGCATCGAGGACGAGCAGGACTTCGAGCGCTACTGCCAGCAGGCGGGCGGCTCGGTGGGCGTCGTGCTCGCGAACCTGCTCGGCGCCGCAGGCGAGGACGGCGAGAGCAAGCGCGTCCTCGAGCGCAGGATGGCAACGCTTGGGAGGGCGATGCAGGTGACCAACATATTGCGCGACATCGACGAGGACCTCGCCCACGGGCGCATCTACATCGCTCGCACCGCGATCGAGCGCTTCGGCTTCCCCTCGCCGGGGGCGCGCGAAGCGCTGCTGCGCGATCACATCGCGCGCGCCGATGCGCTGTATGAAGACGGCCTCGGCGCGATCGCGCTGCTGCGCGACGGCCGCCGCGCGATGGCGCTCTCGGCGGCGCTCTACCGGGAGATCCTGCGCCAGATCGAACGAGACGGCTTCGGGCGCAGGGCGGGGCGGGCGGTCGTGCCCGCCTGGCGCAGGCGCCTACTGGCTGGGAGGCATCGTCTTGCGCAACGATGATCAATTGACAGGGTTGATGAGGAGAGAGGGAATGATCTCGAGCTTTGCGATGAGCGCCCGCGCGGCGACGCTGATGCTGACGGCCTGCGCAGCGATGCTGAGCGGCGGGGTCGCGCAGGCGGCAGCAGGCGGACACGGTCTCCCCGCGCGCGCCGCGCGCACGATCAGCGGCACCGACACGGCGCACCTGCATCTGGTCCACCAGAACGAAATGGTCCTGTACGAGGAAGGGCTGGCGAGGGGGACGCTGCCCGGTCGCATGCACGCGCAGCTCACCGTGGGCGCGCTGTTCACGGGCAGTTGCACGATCTACACCACGGGCGGATCGATCACCGGCCACGGCGTCGCCACTCCACACGGCACCGGTCGTTATCAGAGCTTCTCCGGATCGCTCTACATAACCCGCGGCACCGGGCGCTTCCGGCACGTGCACGGACGCACCGGGCTGTACGGCACGTTCGACCGCAGGACGTTCGCGCTGGTGATACAGACGACCGGACGCCTCTCCTACTGAGGCGATGGCGTGGTCGGCATGGATGAAGCGGCCCTCAGCAGACCGCGCCGACCCGGCCGCCTGGCGGCGATCCTCGCGCGCCCGATCGCGGTCGGCGCGTGTGTGGCGATGATCGCCGCGTGCACGGCGGGCGGCGCGGGCGCGGCGCCGTCGGTGAAGCTGCGCGCCGGCTTTACGCCCGAGCGGCTCGGGCGCACGACGACCGTCAGCCTGAGCATCCAGATCGCCCCGCACGGCGAAACGGTCCCGCCGCCGCTGACGCAGGCCGACCTGCGCTACCCCGCCGGCCTGGACGTCCAGCTCAGCGGGCTGGGCATCGACGCGTGCTCGGCGAGCACGCTCGAGGAGCTCGGCGTCGAGGGCTGCCCGCCCGACTCGATCATGGGGCACGGCTACGCGGTGGCCGAGTTCTCGATCAAACACAAACCGCTGCGCGAAGCCGCCCAGATCGCGATCGTAAGGACGGTCGAACAGGACGGCCACTTCGCGCTGCTGCTCTACATCTACGGCGAGACGGCCGTGAGCGCCCAGATCGTCCTGCCCGCCGTGCTGCTGCCGGCGGACGGGCCGTTCGGCGGCCTGCTCTCCATCCAGGTCCCGCTCGTCCCGAGCCTGCCCGAATCCCCCGACGTGTCGGTGGGCGAAATCCGCCTCGTGCTCGGCCCGCCCGACCTCACCTACTACGAACGCGCCCAACACAAGCTCATCGCCTACAAGCCCGGCGGCATCGGCCTGCCCAAGCGCTGCCCCCGCGGCGGCTTTCGCTTCGCCATCGAGCTCGGCTTCCTCGGCGGCGCGCACGCCGGCGCCAGCACGGCCGTCCCCTGCCCGATACGTTCGAGACGGAAGGGGTGAGGGCGCGTTCCGGGTGGATTTAGGACGTGGCGGGGCGGCCACGTCCTTTTCGCGGCGATACGACGGTCGCCGTGGGCGGCCGCTACTGCCGGGGCGGCCGGGCATAGCGCCGTATGAGCAGGTGGGACAGGTTGTGCTATCGTGGGGACACGATGAAGACCCTGCACTTGGACCCTGCCGCCAGCGATCAAGCCGCCCTCGTAGCAGAGGAGATCGATCGGCTGCTCAGCGAGGGCAAGCGGATCGCCGTGACCCTTGCCGAGGAGAAGGAGTTCCTCTCTCCGCAGCAGACCGCTGACCGGCTCGGGTTCTCTCGCCAGCACGTGGTGCGGCTGATCGGCTACGGAGAGCTTCCGGCGGAGAAGCTGCCTGGCTCAAGCTACTGGAAGATACCGCTCGCATCGGTGCTCGCCTTCGAGGAGCGCCGGGCCGAGAGCGACCGCATGACAGCCGAATGGTCACGCGATCTCGACGCGATGGGCGCCCCGCTTGAGTGAGCCGCGCAGACCGCCACGCGCGATCCTCGACACCGACATCATCTACTCGCGCGTGCTCCACGAGCTCATGGGTCGCGTCGCCGGACGCCTGCGCCTGCTCGAGCTGTTCTGGAGCGAGGAGCTGCTCGCCGCGATCGAGCGTGCCGGTGCTCCCGTCCTCGCAAGCAAGGCGCGGCGATCACTGGGCATCTGAGCAGCCGCTGCTCGGCGCAATAGACAAGCTCACCTCGCACCTGAGTGGACAAGACGAAGCTCGGCTCCCCAATCGTGAGTCTGACGAGGCTGCAATCCCAGCCCGCACGCTTGCTCCCTCCAAAGAGGCTCTCGACGCCCCGCTCAACCCGCCGCCTCTCGACGACAAGCCGGGGCAGGCTTCGGCGCCGGCCAGTCCGTCGAGGATGGCGTGGCGGCGGCAAGCCACGTCGCCTCTGCCCAACTCCGCTACCCCGCCACTTATCCCGCCACGTTCTCCTGATCATCAGCGCTGCGCTGCTCCTGAAGGCCGGGGTATTGGATTAGCGCGAGCGTCCCGTTGGGAGCGAGCGCGTCGGCGATCTTCCGCCAGCCCACATCAGGATCTACCCCAGTGGATCGCGGACGCCGAGAACACCGCCTCGTAGCTGTCGCGGGGCAGCCGCACGTCCTCGAGCCGCGCGTGGACGAACTCGCGCTCGCCGGTACGGCTCCGTCCCGCCGAAGCAGGCGTGATCGCGTCGTTTACCTCGGCACCTCCACCTCGTCAACTCGACACTCTCGCCGTGCCATCCTCCCGCGCTCGCAAGCGTGGCAAAGCAGCCCTGCGTGCCGTGGGTGTCGATCAGGCTCTGCGACTCATGTTGGAGTCCACAGGGCTGAGATTGGGAGCGCCCATAGCCGGTCGCCGAATGGCAGCGTGTCGGGGCCGGTGTGAATGACGACGCCGGCGCCGAAACGCTTCCCGAGTCGGTCGCGCAGGTGGCGCAGGCCGTTGAAGTCGCGTGCACGGACGCTCGCGGTGAGCTTGGACTCGACGCCGGCGATCGTGCCGTCGCGGGCCTCGATCACCAGATCGACCTCGCGTCCTCCCGCGGTGCGGAGGTGGTAGAGGCGGACATCCGCCTCGCACCACGTCGCCTGCTTGGTGAGCTCGGAGGCGACGAAGTTCTCGAACAGCGCGCCGGCGAGAGGCGTCTCGTCGGTTTCGAAACGGCGCTCGTCGTAGCCGACGAGCTGAGAGGCGAGGCCGCTGTCTGAAACCCAGAGCTTGGGGGCCTTGATCAGGCGCTGGCCGAGGTTCCTGCTCCAGGCGGGAGCGCGTCTCAGCAGGAACAGCAGTTCGAGCAGGGTCAGGTAGCGACTCGCGGTGTCTCGCTTCAGCTTCGTGTCGCTTGCCAGCCCGGTGATGTCCAGCAGACCGGTGACCCGAGCGGCCGCGGCGGCAAGCAGCCGCGGAAGCTCGTCGAGCTGCTGAGCCTTCGTGACCAGGTCGCGCACGTCGCGCTCCAGGACCATCTGCACGTAGTTCTCAAGCCAGCGCGCCCGGCGCTGGGCGTCTGACCTGGCGAGCATCTCCGGATATCCGCCGGCGAGCAGAGCGCTCGACACCGCGCGCCGGCCGATGGGGGCGCCCGCGACCTGGGCGACCCGGCCGGCGAGCAGCGCGTCGATGAACGTCTCGCGGCGCCCTAGGATCTCGCCCTGGGAGAGCGGCCACAGCTGCAGACGCTCGGCGCGACCGGCGAGAGACTCGGAGACCCGCAGGGTTGCCCACACGTTTGCCGAGCCGGTCAGCAGGAACATGCCCGACGCGCGCCGGCCCCCCGACCGTGCCCGGTCCACGCGGCTCTTGATCGCGGGCAGCAGCTCGCTGGCCTTCTGGAACTCATCGATGACGACCGGCGGCTGCAGCGCTTCCACGAACCCGGTCGGGTCGGCGTTCGCCGCCGCCCGCGGCCCGGCGTCGTCGAGCGTCACCTGGCGGGCGTCGCGCTCGGCGGCGATGAGCGCCGCCAGCGTGCTCTTGCCGGACTGCCGGGGTCCCACGATCACCACCACCGGGGTGTCGTCCATCGCCGCGTCCAGCATCGGCTTCACGTGGCGCGCAAAGAGCTGAAGGTCTTGCTGACGGATACGCAGAATATACCTGACGAGTGCGCAATATCGTGGTGACAGCCGCGCAAGGTCACGCTGCCGCCTGGTGCACCCCGCCTGGAACACGATCGCCTTCGGCGAGAGAACCCGCAATGTCTACGAGCGGGGCCACAAGCGCCTGCACGCCGCTACCCGTAGCTGAGCCCGACGAGCGCGCCGCGCGAGAGTCCCCTCACGCTCGCCACCGCTACTCCAAGCGGCAGCGCGGCTTCTCGGACGCGAGACGCTCGAAGGTCGTCCGAGGCAGGAGCGCGAGAAATGTCCGCCGACGCGCTCGCATCACGTGAGACAGCGGGCGCTAGCTGTTGTGCCCGGTGGCACAACATCTAGAGGCGCGGTTCGCGCAGCGCAGGGAGCGGACGAGCTGGCTAACTGCGGTACGTGTCGGGATACTGGATCACCTCGACGCAGTAGGCGACGCACAGCGCGGTCCCGTTGGACGCGATCCCCGCGCGGCTGCAAGTGCGGGTTTCGATCCGCACGTCGCGACGCACCTGCTCGTCGCCAGTGGCACCGGCGGTCGTGCGCCCGCAGCCGTCTACCGGGCGAGCCGTCGGGGAATGTTGGCCAAGTAGCGCTCGCCGAGGGCCCTGACGTGCTTGCGGTAGTCACGGTCGGTGAAGGTTGTGCGGTGCGGCTTGCGCATGCCGTTGATGACGACGATGCTCGGCCCCTTGAGCCCTCGGCGGCGCAGCTCGGTAGGCTCGGCGTTCTCGAGCAGGCAGAACAGGCGGAACTGCTCACGGCCCGGCCCGGTGAGGCGGACCTCGTAGTAGTCGCCCATGCTGCCGTGCATGGCCCTCCCACTTGCCGCCTCCGCTGAACTGGGGCGGGGGCGCGGCGGCGACCGCGTCGAGCACGGCGTTGAACTGGGCGTCGATCTTGGCCGGGCATCCGTCGAGGAACTCTGCGGCGGGAACACGGCCGTCGTGATGTTCGTAGTACTCGATCTGCCAGGCCACCGGGTGAGGTTAGCCTTGGGTTCGGCGGCTCACGCGGCAGGCGAGCTAGCGGACTCGGCGTCCCGGAGCCGGTGCTCGCGCCTCTTGCGGCGCGGGACGACGAGGATGTCCGCGTCGAGGTCGTTGGCGATCTGCACCACGAGCCTCAGCTCGGGGTTCGAGGACGCGGTGAACAGGCGGCGGATGCTTGAGGGGTTGCGCCCGATGCGCCTTGCGAGGTCAGTCTTGCTCGTTTTCTTGCTCTCGCGCAGCTCGTCCAGAGAGCGAACGACAGAGTCGATCTGCTCGATCTCGCCGCGCGCGCGCTCGTACTCGGCGCGAAACTCCGGATCGCGCATACGCTCTGCCTGGCGACGCTCGTGAAAGCCGGTCTGGCTCATCGACACTCCTAACTCGTGGGCCATCGCATCGTATCATAGGTGCAACGCGCTAGGGTCTCGCGCAATGGGCCAGCGAGGCACAGCCAGAAAGCGATGCGTGGCACCTCGACGCTCCATCGCGACGGCCTTGCGCGAGCGGGGTGAGGCCACCGAGTTCCCATCCGCGCGGCGAAACGAGCGCCCAGCCGAAACGCTCGGAGTACCTCGTCCTCGTCCTTTTCAGGCGTGGTTGAGCGTCTGGTCGCGACTCCCGAAGCGTTATGCGAAGCAGAAGCGAGCCGTCTGGAAGCTGGTAGGTGGCACACTGGCATGGTGCATTCGAGCCTGCGCTCTGGGCGCGTGACATTGCGGCCCTTGGAAGACGGCGAGGTTGACCGGCTCGCGGCCATTCTGACGCGCCCCGGCGTACGGGAGTGGTGGAGTTCACTCGATGATCCCGGGCACACGCACGAGGGTCTTGACAACGACGGCGCTGCGTTCGCGATCGCAGTCGACGGTGCGCTGGCTGGGTGGCTTGGATACAACGAGGAGACCGATCCCGACCACCGCCACGTCAGCCTAGACATCTTTCTGGCGCCCGAGTATCAAGGCCAACGGTTGGGACCCACTGCGCTGCGGCTCGCCGCGGAATGGTTCTTCGGTCAGCGCGGACACCATCGCCTCACGATCGACCCGGCGTGCGACAACGGACGCGCGATTCGCGCATATGCGCTGGTCGGCTTTCGCCCAGTGGGGGTAATGCGCTGCTACGAACGTCGCGCCGACGGCCGCTGGCACGACAACCTGCTAATGGACCTGCTAGGCGAAGAGTTGCGGGGTGACGATCCGCCCGTCGACCGAGGACGACCGTGATGAGGAAGCTGATCTACTCGATGACTGTGTCGCTGGACGGCTACATCGCCGGACCCGATGGCGCGATCGACTGGTCGGTGCCCGACGAGGAGCTGTTTCGCTTCCACACCCAGCAGGTGCAGGAAATCGGTGTGCACCTCTGCGGACGGCGGCTCTACGAAACGATGGTCTACTGGGAGACCGCTGAGGAGAGTCCGCTTGCCGCGGAGCACGTCGAGTTCGCCCAGACCTGGAAGGCCCTGCCGAAGGTTGTGTTCTCCACGAGGCTTCAGAGCGTAGTGGGCAACACCAGGCTGGCCACCGGCGGCGTCGGCGAGGAGGTCTCGAGGCTCAAGGAACAGCCCGGAAAGGACATTGCCGTCGGCGGCGCCAGCCTCGCCGGTGCGTGTATGAAGCTGGAACTGATCGACGAGTGGCGGCTGTTCGTCAGCCCGGTCCTACTCGGCGGCGGCACGCCCTACTTCCCGACCCTGGACAACCGCATCAATCTGGAGCTGGTCGAGACACAGACCTTTGGCTCTCGTGTCGTTTACCTTCGCTACCGGGTCTCTCCCGCACGTTAGGTTCCGCAAGCAGGCGTGTGCCGCTCCGCACTCGCTGCGTTCGGATCTCGTCCCGAGCAGGCGCGCCAGCGCCAGCGTTCAGGACTGCTGCATCGCCGTTAAGCAGGAGGGCGACGCGCGTCCGTCAGGCGTTCCGGTACTCCTCAACACCGGGTGTCTCAGGGTGAGTTCCGGATTTGCGGCATGGCGAAAGCGGCGACACTGCTTCGCACCGGCAGGCTGCTCGCGGAGCAGGACCCGCCTGCGTCGGTCGACTGGAGGCCACCGGCGGGTTATGACGTAATCGGCGGGCGCTATCTCTGCGGGAGGCCAACTCGGGTTCTCCAATGCGCTCTTCAACGAGCGTTACCGCCCCGGCGCCAAGGACGAGCCTGCGGCATCGGATCCACGTGTCTGTGGACGGTCTGTTTGGCTGACGCGGCCCCTCTCGTGCCTGCGCACCGGGCCACAAAGGCGACGGACCCCCCGAAGGGGGCCCGTCCTCTGGCTTCACCTGGGTGGTCTAACTGGCAACCACGTAGCCAGCCATGTATCCGACGCGGTCTGTTTCCGTGCCATCGGGTGTCATCGCCCATGCCCCGTGTTTGGCGTCACACGGATCCATGCAGTACCAGCGGAACTTGCCGGACTTCTTGGCGACGAAGGTGAAGGTCGTCTTACTCGGGATCCCCTTGGTGGCATTGATCGCCGGTTTGATCGTCGCGTTGACGCCGAGTTCCGGCGAGGTGAACGTGTGCGGTCCCTCGTCGTAGTTCGTGACGGTCACAGTGATGGTGTCGCCGGCTTTGACGTTGAGGTTGGAGCGAGTTTGCGCTTCGTGGGCGGCTGCACTGGAAAGGTTTGCGAGCATGAACGTGTCATGTCCGTTGCCGTCCGGGCCGAGATAGCCGTCCTTGCCAGCCATCTTGCTGGTGAGCACCTGCATCGAGACATTCTCCGTCGCGGCAGGCGCGCTCTGGGCTGGCGTCGCCGCTGCAGCGTTGGAAACCGACGCCGTCGTCTTGGAGCTTCCCGAGCTGCCACAGCCGGCCGCTGCGGCGGCTACAGCCAGGGCAGGCAGGAGTATCATTACGGGCTTGCGTCTGACTGTGTTGAATGATTTTGTGGTTACCATGAGAGAACCCCCAGGTGGGTGGTGAAATATGGTTTGTAGTTATCTGATAAGCGCCGCGGGTCGCGACGCACACCAACCGTAGGGCGGCGGACGGTGTGTGACATCGGCGCGGATTACGGAATGACAGGTAGGCGGCTTTGCCGAGCCGCGGTAGGCATTAACGCCTACGCAGCGGAAGACCTCCGGAGTTGCTCTCGCACTCAGGAACGCGCATCACACCTGCATGCCGAAGACGAGCGAGAGCGTCTTGCCCGAAGAACCGATCTCCCGGCTCTCATATGATGGAGCGATGAGCGGAGCTGGATCGACGGGCGAGCACTCTTGTGCTGACGGGCCGCTGAGCGGTGAGGCGCGGTGCGAGGGCTCCTCAGGCGCAGCCACGACGTGGGTTATCATCGCGGATGACCACCCGCTCATGCGCGCCGGTCTGCGCGAGCGGCTGGCGAGGACCGATACAGGAATCGAGGTCGTCGGCGAGGCCTCGGACGGCCAGGAGGCCTACGAGTTGGCCGGGCGTTTGCGCCCGGATGTCGTCGTTCTCGACATCTCGATGCCTGGCGTCAACGGGATCGACGCGACGCGGAAGATCAAGGCCGCGTGGCCGGAGATCGGGGTACTCATCCTGACCGCGTACGACGACGAGCAGTACGTCTACGCGCTGATCGACGCGGGCGCGGCCGGGTACCTCCTGAAGACGGCCGGCGGCTCGGAGATCGCGGATGCGGTGCATCGGATCCGCCAGGGAGAAGCGGTGCTGTCGCCGGCGATCACTGAGAAGGTTGTCAACCGGATCGTGCGGGGCGGTCGCGTCCCCTCGCAGCCTGCCTCCAACCCGCTGAGCGAGCGCGAGCGCGAGGTGCTGGCGCTCGCCGCGCAGGGCGCCAGCAACAAGCTGATCGCGTGCGAGTTGCATGTGAGCGTTCGGACCATCCACGCTCACATGCGTAACATCTTTGGCAAGCTGGAGGTGGCCTCGCGGACCGAGGCGGTGATGCTGGGCGCGCGCCAGGGGTGGCTGGAAGTGGGCGACGGCGCTCGAACGAGCGACGCCGGCGCGTCGCCGACTGGTTGAAGCCGTCGGCGGGGCTGCCGTGAGGGGTCACGTTCGCACTTTTCTCAGCCGGTTCCGGATTCGGCTGCGCGATCCACGGTTCTGGGTGGTCCAGATCCTCGTGATCGCGATTAGCGCCGGGCACAGCCTGCTCGAGGCAACGCACAACTTGGGCGTGCTGCCGGATCTCGCCCTGCTTCCGGTCTCGACGTACTTCCTTCCGATCGTCTACGCGGCGCTCAATTTCGGGGTCGAGGGCGCGGTGGCGACGGCGCTGTGGTCCGCCTTTCTGACGATCCCCAACCTCATCCTGTGGCACACCGGAGCGCAGCGGCCGGGCGTCGTGCTCCAGCTGCTGCTCCTGATCGCGATCGGATACGTGGTCGCGCGGCGGGTAGACTTCGAGACCGCCGCCAAGGAACACGCCGAGGCAGCCGTCAGCGAGCTCTCGCGGGCGCAGGAAGCGCTCGAGGATTACGTGCGACTGGCGACTGACGCCCAGGAGGAGGAGCGCAAGCGACTGGCCCGCGAGCTGCACGACGACACGATCCAGACCCTCGTGATAGCCAAGGCCGAGCTCAACGCCCTTGCGGCTGAGGAGCCCGCGCCAGCGGCTGTGAGCGAGCGGCTCGAGAACGTAGAGGCGACGCTCGCGGCGGCAATCGACAACATGCGTCGCTTCAGCCGCGACCTGCGCCCGTCACTGCTCGACGACCTTGGGCTCGTGGACGCGGTCGACTGGTTGGTCGGCGACCTCGGCGTTCGAACCACAATCAACGCGCAGTTGCATACGAGCGGGGAGCCACGCAGGCTTGACCAGAAGGACGAGCTCACGCTGTTCAGGATCGTGCAGGAGGCGCTGCGCAACGTCGAGCGCCACGCCAGAGCGAGCACCGTCGAGGTTCGCATCCACTTCGGCGAGGACGTTCGCGCCACCATCACCGATGACGGTAAGGGCTTCGACACATCGCAAGCGCTCCATGATCGCCACTCCTCGACGGGACTGGGGCTACTCGGCATACGCGAACGAGCGAAGCTCGCAGGGGCAGAACTATCGATCAGGAGCCAGCCCTTCGCTGGTACCAGCGTGACCGTGACGCTCGGATCAACAGCCGATGGCCGACCCCCGCCACCCGACAGAACCACACACGCGGCGCCCGCCGAGCCCCGTAGCGCACAACAAGCACCGTGAACCGGCGTCAGGACCCGGGCCCAGAGCGTCAGCCACACCACGCGGCGCAGCGGGCTGCTTCCGCTTGTGGGGGAAACCAGCCCGCTCAACTCGCCCCGTGGAGCCGAACGACCTGCCGCAACGGAACGATCTGGGCAGGCCGCCGCGAGCTGGAGAACACTTCCGCTTCGACGAGGGCAAAGCAGGACTGTTCGTCGGGCTGGGTCTGGCTTGCGCTCCGGACGATATGCACTCATCTGGGTCTCGCCGAGGCTCGGACCCAGGGCGCTCGCTTCGCCTGGCAGATTCGGAAGCCGCGCTGTGCCACCGGCATTTCGGGATATCCGCGTGTATACTCATGCTATGAAGATCGTCAAGGTCCGCCGCGTCGGCAACAGCAACGTGGTTTCGATTCCCCGCGAGCTCGAGGCGCACGGATATGCGCCGGGCACGTCCGTGCTCGTCGAGGAGCTGGGCGGCGGCGAGCTTCGGATCCTGCCGACCGAGCAGCTGCGGGAGCGGATCCGCGCGATCGGCGAGCGCGTGGTCGCCGAGCATCCGGAGGCGCTGAAGATTCTCGCCGAGCACAACCCGGGCTCCGAGTCAACTCCACAGTAGATCGCAGGTGTCCGAGGGGGAAGGCACGGGCGAGCCGCTTCTGGGCTCGCGAGCAAGCGTCTCCGCAAACGCCCGACTCACGCTCGCACCGGACGAACTCCGGTCGTCAGCCAACCGTCGGCCACGCTTCCGCTATCGCTGCGGAGAGCGAGCGTGAATCGGGGTGTCTGCAACGGTCGCGAGGATAGGTCAGGGTCCGAGTCCGGCGACTGCGGCGTGTTCGCGAAGATAATCGCGGAGATAGGGCAGCGCGAAGTCGACGTAGCCGTGACGTGTTGGCTCAATGAGCTCCGAGGCGATCAGCCGTAGCCGGTACTGGCTTGCGAAGTTAGCGTCGATCTCAAGACGCTGTTGAATGTCCTTCATTCGCGACGGACCGTCGTCCTTGGCCATCGCGAGAAGAAACGACTTGTCGATCGACGAGGCGTCGGGCGTGGCGGTCTCGTTCACGACGAGCCAGCCCAGCTCCCTCGCGCGGTCTTCGACTGCGTTCAGCATCACCGTCTTTCCAGACCCGCGAGCCCCCGTATAGAGCGTCGCTCTGGCAGCCGAACCGGGTCCGTCCTCGAGGCCTTCCACAAACTCTTCGATCAGCTCCTCGCGGCCGGCCAGCACGGGAGGGCTGACGCCGAAGCTGGGCTTGAACGGGTTGGCCACCACAACCACAGACCTCACCTCTGCTTAGAGGCCTTTATGAACTTTTAGAGATCCTTAGACCTTGCGTCAGGTTGCTGCTTGGGCGAAAGCGGGCGCACGTGCGAGCATGCGTACGCTCCCGCCTCGGACGAATTTCAAGCGTGAACGGCAATACGTAAGCGCCCCCGCTTCGCCCGGCGCGAGCGAGCGTATAGCGAATCGGCTTTGCTTCGCCGCCGCGATATCTGCCGTGGGCCAGAGAGCCCGCCAGCTCGTTTCCAGGCGATGGCGAGAGGCGGACTCGAACCGCCGACACCTCGATTTTCAGTCGAGTGCTCTACCGGACTGAGCTATCTCGCCGCGACCCACGATCCTAGCGTCTCAGGGTCTTCGGATGAGACGCTGCGACCCTGACCGTAGGCCGCTGCTTGGGCTGAGCAGATGGCGGGGAGTTCGAGACATGACCCGCTGATCTTGGGGGGTGCGGGTGATCTGGCCCGGTTTCTCGGAGCTGGCGATCTGTCCTGAGTTTGGAGCTGCAGCATGAGCGAAAGAAGATACGAGTGTTCAGCTTGTGTCTATGGCGTCGATGAGCGCGTGGACGACTTCGACTGCTTCGTCGAGGTCGGTGATCGGCATGTCGAGGCTGCTGGCCATAGTGGTGTATCGATCGCTCCAGTCGGGGTAGGTTGTGATGTACGGTGGCCAGGATTGCTGGCCACGTGCGGCGAATATGCGCTGGCAGGCTTCCTTGACGGGCGCGAGGTTCTCCCCGGCTAGCGCTTGGAGGAGTTGGAGGTCGATGAGGTCCCAGTAGCGGGGGTTCTCCCCGGTGGGTCGTAGTGGTGGCTCGGTGACGGCGTGCAGCTTCTGGGCGATCTGCCAGCGGACGGCGAGCACCGGGATGATGTCGGGGCCGTCGAGGCCGATGGTGCTGAGATCGTGGGCCGCTATCTCTTCGATCTCGTCGCCTCCGGCCTCGACGGGTGCGACCTCGACGACGAGCGTCATGAAGGGCTTGGTGCGGAACGCGACCTTCACGCGGATCCTGTGAACGTGTGGGCGCAGTTCCAGCGGTTGGGGCTCGTTGCGCTCGAAGGAAAAGTCTTCGTAGTCATCCGCGAGAGAGGCGTCGAGGTGTGCGAGCAGAGACTCGGGGTCACCGCGCAAGACGAGATCCACGTCGCCCGTTACGCGGGCCTTCTCGCCGGCTCGTAGCTCCATCGCCACGCCGCCTCTGGTGACGAACACGACGGCTCCGTCGTCGTCTACGGCGCGTCGTAGTGCGCCGGCCAGCATCATCGAGGCGACCCTGAGGTTCAGGCGCCGCACCGGCTGTCCAGACTCGCGCTCCCACTCGGTGATCAACTGCTGCAGCCGATTGACCGTCTTTGGGCGCTTGGGAGGTGTGCTCATGCTCGTCCGCTGACGCCTTCGAGCGCGAGCTCACGCACCAGCGTCTCGTGCTCTTGGGCGCTAAGTAGCCCGCGAGCACGGCCGTGGCGTGCGGCCTGCTCTAGCAGATCGCGCCCGAGCTGCTCCTGGGCGCATTGGCGCAGGGCGCGGGCGAGCTTGACGACGGGGATCCCCTCGATCGCGGTGACCTCGGCCGGGTCGAGGTCTTCGCGATGGATCACGTACGCCCTGGGGATCGCTCGCTGCGGGCGGTGTCCGCGTGGCACGGTGATGTGGATCTTGGCGGGGTTCACATCGCTGACATCCCATAGATCCAATGCCGTGTCGTACGTGAGTACACCCTGTACGCCCTGGGGCCATAACGACGCCGCCATGTAGGCCTGCATCGCGCCTCCAGGCATGAACGGCACCCGGTAGACACCCCTGCTCACCCGCTCCAGCTGTCCTCGCCCAGCCAGCTTCACGAGCGTCTTGGGCTCGTAGCCGACCTCCCGCGCGTCATCGATCGTGACCAGCCCGAACCGGTCTGCCGCGGTCTCCGCCAAGTCGCTGAATCGCCTGGTAGGCATCCGCTCACTATACCCCAAAACGTCTACTTTCAAGCACACACAGAGCTTCGTGCCCAGGCTGCCTCGCCGGCACTACGCACGGCTCCTGGCGCATCGACACGATAAGCTCGGCTCGCAAAACACGTTTGCCAAACGGCGCGTCAACGCCCTCGGGCCTGGGACAACGGGAAGCAGGTCCGATGCACAACAAGTACCGTAGCCACAACGGAGCGGTCGGTGTCTGATGGCTCGGAGGCCGACAGGAACCATTGACATCGAAGTGCGGGCCAATGGCACTCGGGCGTTCCGCTTGCGGTTCCGGGTGCATGGCGAGCGTCACAGTGTGTTCTTGCATGAGCGACGTGACTGTGCGTGCGGCTGTGGCGGCGGTTGGACGGAGCGTACAGCGCGTCAGGAGCTCGACAACGTCCTCGCTCGTGTCAAGGCAGGCATTTGGGAGCGACCGAAGGTCGAGCCGCACGTCGCAAAGGCGTTCACCGTGGTCCCGACCTTCCGCGACTACTCCTCCTGCTGGCTCAAGGCGAAGCTCGAAGGTCTAATCGGCGAGAAGCCGATCGCAAAAAGCACCTACAACGGTTACCTCACCGCGCTCACGCAGCACCTGTGGCCATTCTTTGGTCACTACCCCGTCGATGTGATCGACCAGGACCTGTGCGTCGCGTTCAAGAAGCACCTCGTAAAAACGGCGTACGAGCTGAGAGAGGCGATCGCTGCCGGTGCTGATCTTCGCGACGAGCGCAACCGCAAGCTCGTACCGCTCGGCCCGGCTTCGATACGAGGCAATCTCATCCTGCTCGCGCAGATCCTCGATGAGGCTGTCGAGGACGGACACCTGGATGTCAACCCTGCGCGCAGCCGCAGGTTGCGTATCCATGTACCGAGGCCCAAGCGCACATTCCTTGAGATCGACGAGCTGGCCTACCTAGAGGACAGCGCGCGAGCGCAGGACCCGCCGCTTGCCCTCTTCAAGCAGGCAGCGATGGAAGCGCCCGCGGGCTCGACTCGGGCCGCGGTCGCACGGGCCGCCTCCGAGGGCAAGAGCCAGGCAGCTATCGTCAGGGAGCTGGGGCTGGCCAAGGGCAGTGTCAGCTACGACCTGAAGCGCCTGAATCTGGGTGCCATCAAGTACGTGGGTCGTGGCGCGATCGTCTCCACCCTCGGCTACTCGGGCTTGCGCGTCAGCGAGCTGTGCGACCTGAAGATCGGCCAGCTGCGGCTGCACGACGCCGAGCAGGCGCGCTTGCTGATCCTCGATGCGAAGACCGAAACAGGGATCCGGGAGGTCGAGATGAGCCCCGACCTGGTCGACGTCATCCGTGTCCATCTCGACCGGCTATGCCGCTACGGCCGCTCGATCACCCCCAACGATTACGTCTTTCAGAACGGTGAGGGTGGGAGGTGGAGCCGGCAGTCGGTCGCCAAGATCGTGACCGAAGCGTCAATCGCGGCGAGCGAGGCGATCTGCAAGCAGGGCTTGCCCGCGTTACCGCACACGACACCTCATACGATGCGCCGCACCTACATATCGATCGCACTCTTGGCGAACAATTTCGACATCGTGTGGGTGATGAAGCAGGTCGGGCACGCCAGCTCGAAGATGACCCTCGAGGTCTACGCGCAGCTGCAGCAGCGCGTCAGGCGCGAGAACGGTGTCAGGTTCGACGCGCTCGTGCGCAAGGCTCGCGAGCAGCTCGTCGTACGCCCCGAGGCGCCCATGGAGCAGCCGATTGGGTCGGCGCTCGGGTCAGGGACCCCAGATACACGCCGTCGTAGCGCTCTAACGACTCACCGACACCGCGACCATAGAGCGTCTATTTCCAGGCAAAACCTCAGGCTGCGGGACTCCAAGTTGAACTCCGAACACCAACGTTTTCAGTCGAGTGCTCTACCAACTGAGCTATCTCGCCGCGACCCCCGATCCTAGCGTCTCTGGGTCTTCGGATGAGCGCTGCGAGCCTGATCGGAGGCCACTGCTTGGCGCCGCACCGGCTGCCCAGACTCGCGCTCCCACTCGGTGATCAGCCGCTGCAGCCGATTCACCGTCTTTGGGCGCTTGGGCGGTGTGCTCATGCTCGTCCGCTGACGCCTTCGAGTCCAAGCTCCCGCACCAGGGTCTCGTGTTCCTGGGCGCTCAGTAGCCCGCGAGCACGGCCGTGGCGGGCGGCCTGCTCGAGCAGATCGCGCCCGAGGTGCTCCCGGGCGCACTGGCGCAGGGCGCGGGCGAGCCTGACGACGGGAACCCCCTCGATCGCGGTGACCTCAGCCGGGTCGAGGTCTTCGCGATGGATCACGTACGCCCTGGGGATTGCACGCTGCGGGCGGTGTCTGCGTGGCACGGTGATATGGATCTTGGCGGGGTTCTTTCAAAACGATGAGGGCGGACGGATGAGCCCCGCTCGGCCTCCGGGATGGCCCCCGGCTCAGCCCCCGGACACACGTTCCCAGGCTTCCAGGTACGGCAAGGGATCGATCGGGTGCCCGCCCGCGGCCTGCCACCCTCCGACCCACATCTCGAAGTGCAGGTGCGGGCCGGTGGCGTCGCCGGTTTGCCCCACTTTGCAGAGCGCCTGCCCGGCGCGTACGGCCTGGCCCGTGCTCACGGCGAGCGAGCCGGTTTGGCAGTGGGCGAAGAAGAAGTCGAACGTGCTCGCGGTGTGCTCGGCGACGTACCACCCGGCGGCGGAGGCCTGGTAGCCGGTCGTGATGATGGTGCCCGCCATGGGCGCCACCACGGGCGTGCCTTCGCTCGCGAGCACGTCCTGGCCCTGGTGGATGTGCCCGACACGTCCAGCCCCGAAGCGGTTGGCGGCGTCGCCGTAGCTGTGCGGTCCCACCACCGGGAACACGGGCGCTTCGCTCCCTGCGGGAGTGGGCGTCGGCGTTGCGGGAGTGGGCGTCGGCGTTGCGGGCTTGCGCGGAGGCGCCACGGGTTTGCGCGACGGGGGCTTGCGCACGACGGGCTTTCGCGGGGCGCGCGGCTTCGGCCGCACGGCTCTGTACACGGTGCCGCCGGTGCCGCGGGTGGCGATGACCGCGACAGGGCCTGGGGTGCCTCCGGCGCCGCTGGTGGCGATGACCGCGACAGGGCCTGGGGTGCCGCCGGACGAATCGATGGCGCGGGCGACTCCCGCCCCCGACATCGCAAGCGTCGCCGCGACCGGCACGGCCACCATGACCCGCAGGGCCGCCTTTCTGGCACGCCTCATGCTTCGATCTTCGACCGCATCCGCGGGTCGTCAAACAAGTGGGCGCCTCCTTGCGCCCTCTAAGGGCTCGCGACAGACGCGAGCCCTAACCCACGGCGCGCTCGAATTCCTCGACGAGCGCCGCGTAGGTGCGGCGCAGGCCGTCGCCGATCTCCACCGTCGCACGCCAGCCGAGCTCGCGGAGGGCGCGGGTGGTGTCGAGGCAGCTGCGCTTGAGCTCTCCAGGGCGCAGGTCGGCGAGCGTCGGCTCGACGTCCGAGCCGGCAGCCTGCTTGAGCACGCTCCAGAGCGTCATCACGTCGGTCTCCACGCCCGTGGCGACGTTGTAGGTGCCGCGCGTGCCGTTGGCGGCGATCAGCGCGGTGACGACGTCGCCGACGTAGACGTAGTCGCGCGTGGGGGCGCCGTGGCCGAACATCTTGGGCGCGCGGTTCTCGTGGAGGTGGTCGGTGAAGATCGCCACCACGCCGGCCTCGCCATGCGGGCTCTGGCGCGGGCCGTACACGTTGCCGAGGCGGCACACGGCGTGGGGCACGCCGGAGGAGAGCGACCACGTGTTCACGTACGCCTCGGCCGCCCACTTGGAGGCGCCGTAGGGGGCGAGCGGCGCTGGGATGCGCTCCTCGGTGGTGGGCAGGGGCGCGTCGTCGCCGTAGAGCGCGCCGCCTGTGGAGGTGAACGAGACGGGCGCGCCGAGCCTGGTGGCGGCGTCCACCACGTTGAGAGTGCCCTGCACGTTGACGGCGCAGTCGCGGCTCGGGTCGGCCACCGAGGCGGTGACCGATGCTTGCGCGGCGAGGTGGTAGACGGCGCTGGGTTGCGCCTCCTCGAACACGCGGTCGAGCGCGGGGCGGTCCACGATGTCGAGCTCGCACAGGCGCGCCCCGGACGGCACCCTGGCGGCGCTCCCCGAGGAAAGGTCGTCGATCACGGTCACCTCGTTGCCCGCGGCGAGCAGCGCGTCGACCAGGTGCGAGCCGATGAAGCCGGCGCCGCCGGTGACGATCGAGCGAGAGGACACTGAGCCGAAGCCTATCCGCAGTGCTCGCGGAAGCGACGCCGGGGCGTGGGGGTCACGCAAAATCGGGGTGCCTCACGCGCGCGCGCGCACGTGCGCGCGCACGGGGCAGGCGTTTTGGCCAACAACAACACACTCCCGCCGCGTACGCACGGCTACGATCGGCGCGGGACTGGAGGCGCGGACTGGAGGCGCGGGACGACTACCCGCGGGCGAGCAGGTAGCGGTTCATCGTGGCGAGCACGCGCCGGTTGATGGACAGCGCGAGCAGTTCTGCGTCGGTGTTGATTTCCCCCGCCTCGCGGAGCTCCTCGATGCGGCGCATCGCGGGCGCCACCACCTCGTCTTGGAGGGTGCTCGGGTCGATGCCGTCCTCGATCGCGGAGGCGATCGCCCCCTCGGCGAGCTCGGCGTCGCCGAGGCGCATCGCGTCGGTATAGGTCTCCAGCGCGCCCGCGAGCAGCGAGCGCGGGTTCGAGCGCTCGCGCGTGCGGGCGTCGGCGCCGGAGCTGTCGAGCACGTCCATGAAGGTGTGCAGCAGCACCGGGTCGAAGTGGCGGCCGGCCTCGTCGAGCATCATCTGCACGGCCTCCTCGACGGAGAACGCGTCGCGATAGACGCGGTGGCTGGTGAGCGCGTCGAAGACGTCGGCGATCGCCACGATGCGCCCCTCGATCGGGATGCTCTCGGCGGCGAGACCGCGCGGGTAGCCGGCGCCGTCCCAGCGCTCGTGATGGGAGAGCGCGATGGTGGCGCCCATGTCGAGGATCGAGGAGGAGGAGCCGCGCAGCAGGCGGTGGCCCTCCTCGGCGTGGGTCTGCACGATCGCCCGCTCCTCGGGCGTCAGCGAGCCGGGCTTGAGCAGGATCGCGTCGGGGATCGCGACCTTGCCGACGTCGTGGAGGGGCGCGGCGTGGCTGATGCGAGTGCAGAACTCGGGGGTCATGCCGACCGTTTGGGCGAGGAGCTTTGAGAAGCGACCTATGCGCTCGATGTGGGCGCCGGTGTCCTCGTCGCGGAACTCGACCGCCATCGACAGGCGCCGGACGGTCTCGGCCTGCGCTATCTCGAGCTCGGAGAGCGCCCTGCGCAGGTCGTCGTTGCGTTCGTCCACCTCGCACTGGAGCGCCTTGCGGCGGTCGTCTCCGAGCAGCCAGCCGAACACTGTCGCGGAGGCGACGAGCACCGCCACCCCGGCGGCGATCGAGGCGGACGTGCCGGCGAGGATCGCCGCGATCGCGATGAGCGCGGGCGCCAGCACGATCGGCGCGCTGCGGCGCAGCGGCCGGCGGCGGGGACGTCGGTTCTCGGGGACGCCGGCGCCGCCTTCGGGCGCGGAGTCGCCCGCCGGACCGCCGAGCCGGGAGAGCAGCCTCCTGCGCGGCTGGGGGCCATCGACCGTGGAGGGGAGCGACGGGTCGTGGAGCGACGGGTCGTGGGGCGACGGGTCGTGGAGCGACGGGTCGTGGGGCGACGGGTCGTGGAGCGACGAGTCGTGGGGCGGCTGGTCGTGGGGCGGTTGGTCGTTCTTGACGAGGCCGTGCGTCATCGCCACCCCCCGCGGGGTGGTGCGTTGAAAGCCAACCTTTATGACTCCGCGCACGAAAAGCTCTCCGTTCTTCCGCTCATCGTCTATTCGGCTGCTTTCACCCATCGCTTGAGCCACTTGGAGCCTAGCTACGCGAATCGCCGCACATGTTGGGCTTGAATTAGAGTGTTGACAGCGCCAGGGCGACGTACTTCGTCTCGAGGTACTCGTCGATGCCCTCGAATCCCCCCTCGCGGCCGAAGCCGGACTGCTTGACGCCCCCGAAGGGGGCGGCGGGGTTGGAGACGACGCCCTGGTTGACGCCGACCATGCCCGCTTCGATGGCCTCGGCGACGCGGAACGCGCGGGAGAGCTCGCGCGTGTAGAGGTACGCCACGAGCCCGTAGTCGGTGGAGTTGGCGGCGCTGACGGCCTGCTCGTCGGTGGAGAAGGCGGTGACGGGAGCCACGGGGCCGAAGATCTCCTCGCGCAGGACGCGCGCGTCGGCGGGCACTCCGGCGAGCACGGTGGGGGCGTAGAAGTGGCCCCCCTTCCCGGGGGACTTCCCATCGCGGGGGGCGGGATTGGTTCCCGTCGCGGGGGGCGGGCCAGGGTGGTGAGGCCCCGGCAACGGGGTGCCGCCCGTGAGCAGCTTGGCGCCGCGCTCGACGGCGTCGTCGACGAGCTCGGAGACGACGGCGCGCTGGCGGTCGTCGATGAGCGGCCCGACGTCGACGGACGGCTCGGTGCCGCGGCCGACCCTCAGCGTGGCCATGCGCTCGGCCATGCGGCGGGCGAACTCCTCGGCGATGGACTCGTGCACGTGGAAGCGGTTGGCGGCGGTGCACGCCTCGCCGACGTTGCGCAGCTTCGCGGTGAGCGCGCCGTCGACGGCGGCGTCGAGGTCGGCGTCCTCGAACACGAGGAAGGGGGCGTTGCCGCCGAGCTCCATGGAGACGCGCAGCACCTGATCGGAGGATTGGGCGATGAGGGCGCGGCCGACCTCGGTGGAGCCGGTGAAGGAGAGCTTGCGCGTGCGGGGGTCCTTCAGGAGCGGTGCGATCACCGCGGAGGAGCGCTCGGCGGTGATCACGTTGAGGACGCCGCGCGGCAGGCCCGACTCCTCCAGGACGCGGGCGAGGGCAAGCATCGAGAGGGGCGTTTGGTGGGCGGGCTTGACCACCATCGTGCAGCCGGCGGCGACGGCGGGGGCGATCTTGCGGGTGCCCATCGCGGTGGGGAAGTTCCACGGCGTGACGAACACGCAGGGCCCGACCGGCTGGCGCATCGTGAGGATGCGTCCGGCGCCGGTGGTGTTGGTCATGTAGCGGCCGTGTATGCGGACCGCCTCCTCGGAGAACCAGCGCAGGAACTCGGCGGCGTAGGCGATCTCGGCGCGCGATTCGGCGATGGGCTTGCCCATCTCGAGCGTCATCACGAGCGCGAGCTCGTCGACGCGGGCGAGCAGCAGCTCGTAGGCGCGGCGCAGGATCTCTCCGCGCTCGCGCGGCGCGGTGGCCGCCCAGGACGCCTGCGCGTCGGCTGCCGCGGCGAGCGCCGCGAGCGCGTCGGCGGGCGTGGCGTCGGCGACCTCGGCAAGCGGTTCGCCCGTCGAGGGGTCCTCGACGACGAGCGTGGCGCCGCCGCTGGCAGGCCGCCACTGCCCACCGATGTAGAGGTCCTTGGGGACCCGGTCGAGGGCCGCCTGCTCGCCTGCCTGAGCGCCGGCGTGGGGCGTGGGCGTGTGGGTGTCGCCTGCCTGCGCGGCGTACCCCGCGATTGGGGGTGCCCCGTCGTGGGGTACGCCCGTCATATGAAGCTCCTCTCGGCTTGCGGGACTCATGCTCGCTGAGCATTAATCCGATTCGATGTGCATGGAGTGTGGCATCCGACGCGTAACCCTCGCCGCGAGCGCGGCGAGCGTGCTGTGCGCACCCCTATGGGCGCCCTCCATGGCGGAGGGCGCCCTGAAGGGCACAAGCAGGCAAGCGGGTACGGCACGCGCGGGCACGGGGGGCGTGGGCGCGGGCGCCACGGAAACGAACGCGGCAGGCGGGGGAGCTCCGAACGCGACGCTCGTGGTGCACGGCGCGGGCGACGGGCACGGCGTGGGCATGAGCCAGGACGGGGCGCTGGGGTACGCCGAACACGGCTGGTCGTATGGCGCGATCCTCGCCCACTACTATCGGGGAACCGCGATCGGGCAGGCGGAGGCGCACACGGTGGTGCGCGTGCTGGAGGGAAGCAAGGTCAAGCGCGTGCCGCTGGAGACCTACGTGCGCGGCGTCGTCTCCGCGGAGGTGTCGGCCGGCTGGCCGATGGCGGCGCTGCAGGCGCAGGCCGTCGCCAGCCGCACCTACGCGATCACCGCGCACGCCGGGGGGTCGCGCTTTGACGTTTATCCCGACACGCGCTCGCAGATGTACCTCGGCAAAGCCGCCGAAACACCAGCCACCAACGCCGCGGTGGCCGCCACCGCCGGGCAGATCGTGACCTACGCCGGCAGGGCTGCGATCACCTACTTCTACGCGGACTCGGGGGGACACACCGAGAGCGTGCAGTACGGGTTCCCCGGGGCGGCGCCGCAGCCGTGGCTGGTGGGCGTGGCGGACCCCTATGACGCGGGACCGCTGCACAGGTGGACCGTGACGATGAGCTTGTCGGCGGCGGCGTCGAAGTTGCGCGGGCTCGTGAACGGGGCGCTGGAGGGCATCGAGGTGCTCAGGCGGGGCAGCTCGCCGCGGATCGTGTCGGCGTGGGTGCTCGGCTCGAAGGGGAAGACGCTCGTGAGCGGCGGCGAACTGGCGGCGCGGCTCGGGCTGTATGACACGTGGGCGTACTTCAGCGTGAAGGACTCGCATGGGACGCACAAAGAGCCCGACGCGAGCGGCAGGTCGAAAACAGCGCCCGCCGCGACCCCGCCGGCGCAACCGGCGGAGGTGAGCGGGTCCCCACAAGACGTGGGACAGGCGGGCGGCTCCGCGGCGGCGCCCGAATCCGCGTACGCCCCACCGGCCCGGCCGGCCGCGGTGAGCGGTTCGGGAGGCGTGTCGGCCGGGTAGGCCAGAACCTGGGGCAGCCCTGGGTTGCGCGGGCCTGCGCCATGACTCTCGGCGTGGACGGCCACAGGCCTTACCCTTGGCGCGATGGACGCGCCGCTGCTGATCGCCGACGTGCCGTGGCTGCTGTATCGCTCGTACTTCGCGTTGCCCAAATCGATAAGGGGTAGCGACGGGAAGCCGGTGAACGCCTTGCTCGGCACGGTGAACGCGCTGCTCGCGGCGGTCGATGCGAAGGCGCCGCGCGCGGTGGTGGCGTGCTTCGGCGCGGAGCAGGCGCGCTATCGGGTGGAGCTGTATCCGCCCTACCACGCGCACCGCGACCCGATGCCGGCCGAGCTGAGCGAGCAGTGGAAGCGAGCGCCAAGGCTGCTCGCGAGCTTCGGGTGGACGGTGGCGGACGCAGGCACCCTGAAGGGCGCCCTCCCTGACAGAGGACACCCAAAGGGAGCATACCCAGAGGGCACGCGGCGGCAGGCGGGTGAGCTGGAGGCGGACGACGCGATGGGCTCGTACGCGCGCGTCGAGTCGCAAGCGGGGGGACGGGGATTGCTGTTGACCGCGGATCGCGACATGTATCAGGCCGTTGACGAGCAGGTGGCTGTGTTGGATATGGGGAAGGGAGGGGCGTTCTCTGTGCTGGGACCAGCCCAAGTGCTGGAGCGCTACGGCATAGCGCCGGAACTGGTGCCCGACTTCATCGCTCTGCGCGGCGACCCATCCGACGGGCTGCCCGGGGCGCCTGGGATCGGCGCGAAGAGGGCGGCGGAGCTGTTGCGGGCGTACGGGACGCTGGAGGCGCTGCTGGAGCAGGCCGAACGGCAGAGCGAGGGCGCGGGCGCGGTGGGTGGCGCGGGGTCGGGGGCGGCAGGGACGACGGGTGGCTCCGGCGGAGGGGCGGCGGGGAGCGCTCGAGGCGCGGGCGCGGTGGGTGGCGCGGGGTCGAGGGCGGCAGGGACGGCGGGTGGCTCCGGCGGAGGGGCGGCGGGGAGCGCTCGAGGCGCGGGCGCGGTGGGTGGCGCGGGGTCGAGGGCGGCAGGGACGGCGGGTGGCTCCGGCGGAGGGGCGGCGGGGAGCGCTCGAGGCGATGACCCCTTGCGGCCGCGTGTCGCGGCGATATTGCGCGAGAACGCGGAGCTGTTGCGCACGTTCAAGCGGGTGGCGACGTTGGTGGAGATCGACGTGGAGCGCCCGCCCGACACGCCGACCGACTTCGCCGGCGGCGCGAGAGCGGCCCGCGAGATCGGGATGAGGCGTCTGGCCGAGCGGCTGGCAGCGCTCATCGCTTGAACGCGTGTAGGCGGTCGATCCTCACGCGTCCTCGGAGTCGAGCGCTTCGAGCTGCGGTTCGGGGGCGAGCAGATCCAACGGGTAGTGGTGCTTGCCGTATCCCGCAACGTACACGATGCGTGCTGAGACGTGTAGTAGACTGTGGCTGTGGCGGGAGCGGCCCTTCGTCTGAATGTCACGCTCGACTCCGAGCACGCCGCTCGGCTGGCGCGGTTGGCCGAGCGCACGCACGTGCAGCAGGGAACGCTGGCACGTTCTCTGCTGTCGATCGCGCTCGAGGAAGCCGACCCGGATGCCCGCAATGTGGCTGACCTGCTCGATGGCATCCCGGGCGCCTATGAGCGTGCACGCCTGGGCTTGGAGCGCGCCCGCGGTGGTGAGACGATCGCCCTGAACGAGCTGTAGGCGGTGGCCGAGGTCAGGCTGAGCGCCGTCGCGGTGGAGGATCTCCAGCGTATGATCCTCACCCACAGCCTTCCAGCGGGCACCAAGGCCCGTGTGGCTCGCTCGCTGGAGCCGCTCTCGCGCTTTCCTCTCCTCGGGCGACAGCTCGAGGGACGCTGGAGCCCCTTCCGGTTCATCCTGGGCCCGTGGCGGTGGATGCTCATCGTCTATGTCTACGACGAGCCGCTGGATGTGGTGTTCATCGTCACCATCCAGGACGCGCGATCGTCTTCCGCCGCCACCTCGGGCTGAACTGGCGCGAGCGAACCGCGGCGCGCGAAGAAAGCTAACTTCGCGCGCGCGTGCGCGAGACACCCCCAAAACCAAAACCAACCCCCTCCCCGCGACGACAGAGAGCCCTACGACCCCCAAACCCAACAACCAACCCCCTCCCCGCGACGACGGAGAGCCCTACGGCGTGAACTTGATCGTGATGACGTCGCCGTCGCGCATGACGTAGTCGCGGCCCTCCAAGCGCAGCGTGCCGCGCTCGCGCGCGCCCGCGTAGCCGCCGGCGTCGACGAGCGCGCGCCAGCCGACGACCTCGGCGCGCACAAAGCCCTTCTGGATGTCGGAGTGGATCTGCCCGGCGGCGTGCCAGGCGGTGAGCCCGTCGCGCAGGTGCCAGCACTGCGCGGGCTTGGCTTCGCCGGCCGTGAAGAAGGCGATCAGGCGAAGCAGCGAGAAGGCGCCGTGGACGATCCGCTGCAGCGACGATTCGCCGGGTGGGTGGGCCATCAATTCTTCGCGCATCAAGGCCGCTTCTTCCTCCTCCAGCTCGGCCAGCTCGGCCTCGATTCGCGAGCTGATCGCCACCGCCCCCGCGCCCTCGGCGGCCGCGTGCTCGGCCACAGCGGCGGGCACCTCCTCGGAGCCCTCGTCCACGTTGGCGACGAACAGCACCGGCTTGGCCGTGAGCGCGCCGAGGTCTCGCAGCGCGTGCGGGGCCTCCTCGGGAGCGGGCACGCCGCGCGCGGGGCGCCCGGATTGCAGCTCGCCGATCACCTCGCGCAGCCACGCCTCCTCGGCGATCGCGGCGCGGTCTCCGCTCTTGGCCTGCTTGGCGACGCGCTCGACGCGCCGCTCGGCCTGCTCGAGGTCGGCGAGCACGAGCTCGGTCTCGACGGTTTCGATGTCGGCGAGCGGATCGACGCGGCCCTCGGGATGCACCACGTGCTCGTCGGTGTGGGCCCTCACGACGTGCACGATCGCGTCGGTCTCGCGGATGTTGGCGAGGAAGCGGTTGCCGAGCCCCTCGCCTTTGTGGGCGCCCGCGACGAGGCCGGCGATGTCGTGGAAGTCGATCGTGTCCCACACGATCTCCGAGGCGCCGACGGTCTGTGCCACCTCGCACGAGCCGCTCGTCGTGGACGGGCACGACCGCCACGTTGGGCTCGATCGTGGTGAACGGGTAGTTGGCGGCCTCCGCGCCCGCCTTCGTGAGCGCGTTGAAGAGCGAGGACTTGCCCGCGTTGGGCAGCCCCACGATGCCGATGCGCGTGCTCACGAGCCCTCCACCGGAGGCAAGCCGGTAACGCCGACGCGCGTGCTCACGAGCCCTCCACCGGAGGCAAGCCGGTAACGCCGATGCGCGTGCTCACAACGCCTCCACCGGAGACAAGCCGGTAATGCCGATGCGTGTGCTCACAACGCCTCCACCGGAGGCAAGCCGGTAATGCCGATGCGCGTGCTCACGAGCCCTCCACCGGAGGCAAGCCGGTAATGCCGATGCGTGTGCTCACAACGCCTCCACCGACGCCGGCTCGATCGTGCGCGCCCCATCGACCCCCGCGGGCGGGCCGAGCACCGCGGCGGCGGCGTGCCCCAAGAGGACGCCCGCCGCCACGTCGGAGGGGTAATGCACACCGAGGTACAGACGCGAGAGCGCCAGCGCGCCCGCGAGCGCATAGAGCGGAGCACCCGGCAGGCCGGCGCGGTGGAACGCGAGCGCGCCGGCGAACGACGTCGAGGAGTGGGCGCTTGGGAAGCTGAAGCGCGTCGGCGTGCTCGTGAGCGGCGGCAGGTCCGCCAGCTCGGGGCGCACGCGGCGGACGACCAGCTTGAGCGCGGTGTTGGCCGCGTAGGTCACCGCAACGACGCCGGTCGCCCGCCGCCAGCGCGCGCGCTTCTCATCCGCCGAGAGCAACGACCCGGCCGTCCCCAGCACGAGCCACAGGGCGGCGTGCTCGCCGAGCGTCGAGAAGCGCGCCACCGCGCGCTCGGCCGCGGGCGTGTGCCCACAGGTGCGCGCCACCCGCAACAGCCGCTCGTCCAGGGACATTTAGAGGCTTGACGTGGGTTCGAAGTCCGTCGTGAAGGACAGGCCAAAGGCGAAGATAGGGGCCCTAAAGGAGGAGGGGTGAATATATGTTTTTTGTGATTTTGCCATTATAGATACATCTTGTATATACTATCGCAAAATTTCAAAATAGAACATCCCAACATCTCCCCCGTCGGGCTCCCCTGAACACCACTCCGGGCGTTCCAGGGAAACCCACATCGAGCCTCTAGACCGAAAAGCCGACGCCTCGGTCGTTCGTCTCGCTGCGGACATAGACAACTTGGGTCAAGTCGAGGCGCACGGGGCCTTCCTCGGTTTCGAGCTCGTGCCAGCCGCCGCTCCCGAGCGCGCGGTAAAGCGCTTCGAGCTGCTCCTCGGTGACGCGCAGCGCGAGCACCTGCCCGCCCTGGAAGCCGACGCTCATACGTCTGTGGTGCAAGGGCATCAGCGCTCCCTCCTGGTGGTGGCAGGCATCAGTGCCCCCTGGTGGTGGCAGGGCATCAGCGCTCCCTTCTGGTGGTGGCTGGCATCAGCGCCCCCCTGGTGGTGGCAGGCATCAGCGCCCCCCCGGTGGTGGCAGGCATCAGCGCCCCCCTGGTGGTGGCAGGCATCAGCGCCCCCCCAGCCCCGCCGCCGGCTCGACGATCTCGGTGAGCACTCCGCCTGAGCCCCGGGGGTGCATGAACGCGACGCGCGAGCCCCGTATCCCGACGCGCGCCCGCTCGTCGATCAAGGGCAAGCCCGCCGTCTTCAGCGATTGGAGCGTGGCGTCGATGTCCGACACCTGGTAGGCCACGTGGTGCAATCCCGGGCCCTTCTTGGCGAGGAACCTCCCCACGGGCGTGTCTGGCCCGAGCGGCGCGAGCAGCTCCACGTGATTCTCGCCGACGTCGAGCAGCACGGCCTCGACGCCCTGCTCCTCCACGATCTCGCGGTGGGCCACCTCCATCCGGAAGGCGTCCCGGTAGAGCTCGAGCGACGCCTCGATCTCCTCCACGGCCACGCCGATGTGGTCGATGCGGTTGAACATCACTGGTCCTGAGTCTATTCGCGCCACGCCGATCCCGCCGCGTGGGGGCGGTGGCGCGAGGGGCGGTGGCGCGGTGGCGCGAGGCGCGGTGGCGCGAGGGGCGGTGGCGCGGTGGCGCGAGGCGCGGTGGCGCGAGGGGCGGTGGCGCGAGGGGCGGTGGCGCGGTGGCGCGAGGGGCGGTGGCGCGGTGGCGCGAGGGGCGGTGGCGCGGTGGCGCGAGGGGCGGTGGCGCGAGGGGCGGTGGCGCGAGGGGCGCGACGAGTGGAGCCACCGACGGGCGACCTAGATCCTCAATCGACGGCGGGTGTGCCGTCGATGGCCGCGGCGGCCACCACGCGCAGGCCCACGCCCGGGCGGCGTTCAAGGCGCGGCACCCCCGCCATGATCCGCTCGATCGCCTCGCGGTCGAGCGCCTCGTGCTCCAGCAGCTCCCCCGCGAGCGCGTCGAGCTGCGCGCGGTGGCTTACGATCATCCGGCGCGCCGCCCGGCGCGCCTCGTCGATCAGATCCCGGCGCTCCTCGTCGCGCAGTCGCAGCGTGGTCTCCGACAGGCGCACGTCTCCGTCGGGGGAGCGTCCCACGCCGGCGCTGCCCATCGCGTAGTCGTGCACCATCGAGTGGGCGATGTCCGCGACGCGCTTGAGGTCGTCAGAGGCGCCGGTGGTGATCGCGCCGAACACGATCTGCTCGGCCACGCGGCCGCCGAGCAGGACCGTCATGTAGTCGAGCAGCTCCTCGCGCGTCTTCAGGTAGCGGTCCTCGGCGGGCAGGTTGAGCGTGTAGCCGAGCGCCCGCCCGCGCGGCACGATCGAGATGCGATGCACTCTGTCGACGGACGGCAGCAGCTCGCCACACAGCGCATGTCCCGCCTCGTGGAAGGCCACCACCCGCTTCTCGTGATCGCCCAGCACGCGATGGGACTGCACCCCGGCGATCACCCGCTCGAGCGCCTGGTCGAAGTCGGCGCCGGTGATTCTCTTGCCGCCGCGCCGCGCGGCGAAGATGGCGGCCTCGTTGCAGATGTTCGCCAAATCGGCGCCCGTGAGCCCGCTCGTCTGCGCCGCCACCAGACCGAGGTCCACGTCTCCTAGTGGCTTGTCGCGCGTGTGCACCCCGAGCACGCCCCTACGACCCTTCACATCGGGAGGTGTCACGAAGATCTGCCGGTCAAAGCGCCCCGGGCGCAGGAGCGCCGGGTCGAGCTTCTCGAGCAGGTTCGACGCGGCGATCACGACGAGCCGCCCGCTCGTTGCGAAGCCGTCCATCTCCACGAGCAGCTGGTTGAGCGTCTGGTCCTTCTCCCCGGAGAAGTCCGCGCCGCGGCGCCCGCCGACGGCGTCGAGCTCGTCGATGAAGATGATCGCCGGCTCGTGCTTGCGGGCGATCGCGAACAGCCGGCGGATGCGCGCCGCGCCGAGGCCCGCGAACATCTCCACGAAGGCGGCCGCCGACTGGGCGAAGAACTGCGCGCCCGACTCGTGCGCCACCGCCTTGGCGAGCAGCGTCTTGCCCGTTCCCGGCGGACCGTGCAGGAGGATCCCCTTCGGCACCTTCGCGCCGAGCGCCGCGAACTGCTTGGGGTCGCGCAGGAACTCGACGATCTCCTGCAGCTCGGCCTTCGCCTCGTCGACGCCCGCGATGTCCTGCCACGCCACCGACTGGCTCGAGTCGGGCTTGATCTGCTGCGGCTTGACCCGCGGCATCACTTTCAACGTGCGCCACATCAGGTAGATGAGCGCCGCGAAGAACAGGATCATCACGACGCTGGACCACTGGTAGGACCAGTTTTGGATGTCCTGCACGAACGACGTCGCGAGCACTGCCGTCACTGCGTCCACACCTTCCATGGCTTGGCGACTTGGGAAACATTATGGCCCAAACCGAGAGCCGCCATCTGGACGCCGAACGACGCCGGCGCAGGCCGTCCAGACGCCGCCTCTATCCGAGCAGACGCAGCGCCAAGTCGCGATACAGCTCGGTCGCCAGCGCCAGGTCGCGCACGTCGATGCGCTCGTCGGGGGCGTGAACAAGCGATTGTGTCTCCAGCAACGTCTGGTGGCGCTGCGGGAAGAAGCCGTAGGCGACGCATTCGGGGAAGGCCGCGCGGAAGTGACGCGAGTCGGTGAACGCGGGCAGGATCGTCGGCACGGTGCAAGCGCCGGGATCGTGCTCGGCCACCCACTCGCCGAGCACGTCCATCAGGGGCGAGTCGATCGGCGAGCGGTTGCCCGTGATGCGCTCCGTGAAGTCGATCCGCAGCCCGGCGAACGCCGCGTGGCCGACGCGATCGCCGTCGCCGTCGCCGAAGTCGAGCGCCAGCCCGTCGATCCCGCCCAGCACCTGCTCGATCGCGGCGCGCGCCTGCGCCTCGCCCAGCCCCGGCGGGACGCGGCAGTCGACGCGCAGCTCGGCGCTGGAGGGGATCACGTTGATCTTCTCCGACGCCGACACCTTCGTGGGCGCGAACGTCACGCCGAACATCGGCTCGAACGTCCTCGGCAGCCGCGGGTCGCGCTCGCCCAGCCGCGCCAGCGCGGCGGCGGGGTCGCCCTCGTCCTCGCCTGTCCGCCTGCCTGCGCCCTTCAGGGTGCGCCCTTCGGGGTGCCCCCCGCCGTGGGGGGCGCCCTCCAGGGCGCCGATGCCGCGCAGGAAGGCGAGCGGCTCTGCCGTCGGCGCAAGCTCGGGCTGGCGCGTTGCGAAGCGCTCCAGCACCGGCGCCATCTTCAACAGCGCGTTCTCGCCGAGCTTGGGCATCGACGCGTGCCCGGCCGCGCCGGAGGTGGTGACCGTGAAGCGGAACACCCCCTTCTCCGCGCAGCACACGGGGTAGTAGCGCTGCCCGTCCAGCTCGAAGTGCGGCCCGCCGCCCTCGTTCAGCAGCACGTCGCAGCGCACCTTCTCCGGATGGGTCTCGCACAGCCACTTCGCCCCCAGCTCGCCGCCGGTCTCCTCGTCGACGACCGCCACCACGAGCAGCTCGCCACTCGCCGGACGCCATCCTCCGCGCGCGAGCCCGACGGCGGCCGCGACCTCGGCGGCCACCTGCGACTTCATGTCGAGCGCCCCGCGCCCCCAAACGCACCCGTCGGCGATCTCGCCCGACCACGGGTCGTGGGTCCACTCGCGCGCATCCGCCAGCACCGTGTCGACGTGACCGAGGTAGCAGAGCGTCGGGCCGGACCTCTCCAGGCCGGCGGGATCTCCGGAGGCGCAGGCGGAGCCTCGGGAGCCTCGGGCGTGATCTCCGGAGCCACGGGCGGGACCCGCAGCCAACCGCGCCACGAGGTTCGGGCGCTCGGGGACGGCGCCGAGCAGCTCGCACTCGAAGCCGGCCCCGGCGAGCAGATCGCGCAGGTGCTCGATCGCCGCGCGCTCGTTCCCGGGCGGGTTGACCGTGTCGAATCCGATCAGCCGCTGGAGCAGCGCGGTGGCATCGGCTGCGAGGTTGGCGCCACCTGACTGGGCGGCGCCGGCGCCGGGGATTGGCTGTCGGCCCACGCGGCCGATCGTACGCCACCGGGGAGTTGCACCCCGAAGGGCCCACCCTGAAGGGCGCCCCCCACCGCGGGGGACAGGCGGGCAAGCGGGCGCGCGGCGAGCAGCTCCTTCGTGTACGGGTGCCGCGGCCGGACGAGCACGTCCTCGGCGGGACCGATCTCCACGATCTCGCCGGCGTGCATGACCGCGATCCGGTCGGCCACCGCTTCGACCGCGCCAAGATCGTGCGAGACGACGACGTAGGCGCAGCCCAGCTCCGCCTGCAGCTCGTCCAGCAGCTCGATCACACCGCGGCGCAGCGAGGCGTCGAGCGAGGACACCGGCTCGTCGAGCAGCACCAGCCGCGGCTCACCCGCGAGCGCGCGCGCGATCCCGACGCGCTGACGCTCACCGCCGGAGAGCTCGTGCGGAAAGCGCGACGCTTGCGCGGCGCCCAAGCCCACGCGCTCCAGCAGCCGCGCCGCCTCCACCCGCGCATCCGCACTCCGATCCGCGCCCACGTCCGGGGGGGCGTGCTTGTCCAAACGGAGGGCCCCGCGCGCGGGCGCGCGCGCGTGGCGCCCCGTCTCGCGCGTCTCGCGCGCCGTCTCGCGCGTCTCGCGCGCGGGCGTGCGCGCGCGCACCGCCCGCTCGAGCGTGTCGCCGACCCGCCGGCGCGGGTTCAGCGAGGCCTGCGGGTCCTGGAAGACCATCCCCAGCTCGCGGCGCAGCTCCGCGAGCCTGCGCCGCGGCGCGCCCGCGAGGTCCTGGCCGCGCAGGCGGATCGCGCCGCCCGAGGGCTCCACCAGCCGCGCGATCGAGCGCAGCAGCGTCGTCTTGCCGCAGCCCGACTCGCCGACGATCGCGAGCGTCTCCCCGGGGTCCACCGTCAGCGACACGCCGCGTACGGCCTCGATTCGCGCCCCGCGGCGACCCCTCCCCGCGTAGGTGACCCTGAGGCTGTCGACTTCGAGAAGCCTGTGCCCTTCAGGGTGCGCCTCCCCACGCGCGCGCGTGGGGAGCGACGCGGAGGATGACGGCGACACCTCGGCGGCGGGCAGGGCGGCGGTGCCCGGATCCGCCGCCCCCCGCGCGCGCGTGGGGCGGCGGATCGCGGAGGGCCGCAGCGCCTGCAGCAGCCCGCGCGTGTAGGCGTGCTTGGGCGCGTCGAAGATCTCCGCGGCCGTCCCCTGCTCGACGATCCGCCCGGCCCGCATCACCGCTATCCGGTCGGCGACGTCGGCGACGACGCCGAAGTCGTGGGTGATGAGCACGATGCCGAGCCCCTCCTGCTCGCGCAGCTCCTTCAGCTGGGCGAGGATCTGCGCCTGAACGGTCACGTCGAGCGCGGTGGTCGGCTCGTCGGCGAGCAGCGCCTTGGCGCCCACCGAGAGCGCCATCGCGATCATCACGCGCTGGCGCATCCCGCCGGAGAGCTCGTGGGGATAGGCGCGCACCCGCTCGCGCGCCCTCGGAATCCGCGCGCGCTCCATCAGCTCGGCGGCGCGCTCGCAGCGCCGGGCCTTGGAGACCGGCGGCTCGCGTGCCCTTCAGGGTATGCGCGCGGATCTGCTCGGCGATCTGGTCTCCCGACGCGGTGCACCGGGTTCAGCGAGGACTGCGGGTCCTGGAAGATCATCGCGAGCCGCGCCCCCCTGATCCGTCGCAGCTGCGCCTCGGACGCCCCGATCAGCTCGCTGCCCTCGAACATCGCGCTGCCCGCGATCGTCGCGTTCGGGCCGCGCGTGAGCCCCATCAAGGTCATCGCGCACACCGACTTGCCCGAGCCCGACTCGCCCACGAGCGCGAGCACCTCGCCGCTTCCGAGCGCGAACGACACGCCGTCCACCGCCTGCACGACGCCGCCCGCCGTCGCGAACGACACGCTCAACTCGCGCACGTCGAGCAGCCTGCCGCCTGCCCCCCGCCGTGGGGGGCGCTGGGGGGTGGGGTATGCCCTCAGGGTGCGGCGCTCGCCGGCCGGTCGATCGGGCGGCAGTTCCTCGGGGTGCGGTCGCGTCACGACAGCCTGATCCGCGGGTCGAGCATGGCGTAGACGACGTCCACGATCGCGCTGAGCACGACCACCGCGCACGCCACCAGCATCGTGATGACCATCACCGGCGGGATGTCGAGACGGCCGATCGACTGCGCCGCGTACTGGCCTACGCCGCCGAGGTTGAAGACCGACTCGACGAGGATCGCCCCGCCGCCGATCACCCACGCGAAGTCGAGGCCCCACAGCGTGACGATCGGAATCAGCGAGTTGCGCAGCACGTGGTGGATCAGCACGCGCCGCTCTGAGAGCCCCTTCGCGCGCGCCGTGCGCACGTAGTCCTCGCTCATGACGTCGAGCACGTTCGAGCGCAGCACGCGCGAGTACACGCCGATCGACACGACCGACAGCGCCACCCACGGCATCAACATGTGCGTGAACCAGCCCCATGGGTCGCTGCTCAGCGGCACATACCCTTCGAGCGGAAGCACGTGCCACTGGTAGCCGAGCCAGTAGAGCATGATCGCGCCGAGGAAGAACACGGGCATCGAGATGCCCGTGAGGGCGAGCACGCTCAGCACGCGGTCGAGCAGCGCCTCCGGCGTGCACCGCGCTGAGCAGCCCGAACAGCACCCCCACCACCAGCCAGATGATCCCGGCGCCGAGCGGCGAGCGAGATGGTGGGCGGGAGGTCCCTGACGATTTCCTGCTCGACGTTGATCTGCTGGCTGTAGGAGATCACGCTCCCGTCGAGCACCTTTTCCATCGTCTTCGAAGTACTGGACGTAGATCGGCTCGTCGAAGCCCCACTGCGCGCGCACGTCCTGGACCTGCTGGGGCGTGGCCAGGCGCCCCGCCATCCGCAGCGCCGGGTCGCCGTTCGGGATCGCCTGGAAGATCAGGAACGTGAGCACCGTGATCGCGAACAGAGACGAGCGAGCGAGCGGCGAGCAGAAGCGCAGCCAGCGCGCCGCCCGGGCGCGGAAGGCGCGCTCATCAGAGGCGCCCTCGCAGCGCCACGCCTTCGGGTCGAGCGCGTCGCGCACCGCGTCGGCGAGCACGTTCACCGAGAGCACGCACAGCACGAGCATGATGCCCGGCACGAGCACGAGGTGGATCGCCCCGGGCATCAGGCGAGTGCCGTCGGCGATCATCGTGCCCCAGGACGGGCTCGGGGCCTGAACGCCGGCGCCCAGGTATGACAACGCGGCCTCCAGCAGGATCGCGTTCGCGACGATCAGCGGCGCGAACACGACGATGGTCGAGGCGAGGTTGGGCAGGATCTCGCTCACCATGATGCGCGCCGATCCGAGGGGGGGTGGGTATCCCATTATTCGCGCGGCGTCTACGAACTCGCGCTCCCGAAGGGACAGCGTTTGAGCGCGCAACGGCTTGGCCACGTATGGGAACACCACAACCCCGATCACGAACGCCGGCAGCAGCAGCGAGCCGCTGTGCAGCGTGAACAGGCCGAGGTCGATCCCTCCCACCGCGAGCGCCACGCCGAGCGCGACTCCCAGCAGCACGGCCGGGTAGGCCCACACGAGGTCGAACAGGCGCGAGAGCACCCCGTCTGTGAGCCCGCGCATGTAGCCGGCGAGCGTGCCCAGCACGATCGCGAGCAGCATCGTGATCGCCGTGGCGATCGCTCCGATCTCCAGCGAGTTGCGCCCGCCGTAGAGCAGCCTCACCGCCACGTCGCGCCCGTTGGAGTCGGCGCCGAGCAGGAAGCGCGCTTTCCAGGTCGGCCCGATCGGCACGCCCGTCGGCGAGACGACGTCCACCCGCTTGCCGCCGACGCTCACCGTGTCGGTTATGTGGTTGTCGTTGGGCCCGGTGTGGGCGACCTCGTGCGCGTACACCGGCGCGAGCAGGCACAGCACGACGATCGCCACGAGGAGCGCCCCGAAGGCGAGCGCCACCTTGTTGTGGGCAACGGCCCTCATGACCTCATCATCGCCGCCGCGCCGGTCACCCCGCCGGCGCAGTCCCGCTCGCATGACCGTGAGCCGGGACGGTCGTATGGTGGATGCCAGACGCCGCACGCAAGCGGAGGCGTACGGGTAGTACGTCGAGCCGGCACCGACGACGAAGTCGTTGGTGGGGTGGCGTATGGCGCCGCCGGACGACCGTCCCTCACTTCAGCTGCAGCGTGCTCCAGTCGTTGCCGTACACCGGGTGGAAGACCGCCGCGCCGAAGTTGACCTTGGAGGAGAAGAACTTGGGGACCTCGTCGTATCCGAACACGGCCATGTAGGCCTTCTGGGCGGTGTACTGGTCGAGCGCCTGCCAGCGGCCGACCACGGAGTGCAGCCGCGAGGAGGGCACCGGCGCGAGCGAGGCGAGTTCGCTCTGGATGTGCGGGTCGTTGACCTGGCTCAGGTTGTGGTTTTCCTGCGGCAGGATCGACTTCGCGTCCAGCAGCTGGTAGAAGTCGATCGGGTTGGGGAAGTCCTGACTGAACGACAGCCAGCCGGTTTGGACTTTGTTCGAGAGGTTGCCCACCGTCGCGAAGTACTGCGCGTCGGCGACGATTTTCTCGCTCGCCTTGAAGCCGATCGAGTTCAGCACGCTCGCGTAGTAGTCGACGAATTCCTTGTGCGGCGCGCGCGCGCCGCCCCAAACGGTTACGGGGGCGCCCGCGAGACCCGCCCGGCGCACGAGTTCCTTGGCCTTGGCGAAGTTGGCCGCCGTGACTTCGGAGTTGGGTTCGCCATACGGGCAGGGCGCGGTCGGGTGGCCGGGCATCCCCACCGGCAGGAAGAAGCAGCCGGGATCGAGCATCCCGCTGTCGAGGCGCTGGAGCGCGCGACGGTCGATCGCGTAGTTGACCGCCTCGCGCGCGAGGGGACTGTCGAACGGCGCTTCTTTGACGTTCAAGAAGAAGTACTCGCCCGAGACGGTGGGCTCCTTCGCGTAGCGGCCCGACGCTTGGCTTTCCACCTGCGAGAGCAGCGTGGGGGGCACCGTGTCGTTGTAGTCGAACACGTCGGCGGTGTTGCCGAGCACCTGCTCGGCCTCGCTCTGGTTGTTGGAGACGATCTTCACGTTCACGTTCACGCGCCCCGCCGGGACGCCGGGGATCGTGGAGGCGGCGAAGTGGGGGTTGCGCACGAGCGAGAACGACTTGTTGGGCACGACGCTCGCGATCTCATACGCCCCGACGCCGGGGGGCGGGCTGTTCGAGAGGCTCTTCATCGGCGTGGCGCTCGGCACGAGCCCGGCAGCGGGGAAGGCGAGCACATTCAGGAACGGGCCATACGGCGCGACGAGCTTAACCGTGATCGCACCGGTCGCATCGTCGGTTTGGATGCCCGAGATCGAGGATGACTTGCCCTTGTCGAACGCTTCGCCGCCGACAATGTTTTCGGTGAGCAGGCTCTTGTTGCCCCAGCCCAGCTTGATCGCGCGCTCGATCGTGTGGGCGAAGTCCGAGGCCTTCACCGGCGCGCCGTTGGAGTAGAGGAGGCCTTTGCGCAGCGTGAACGTGTAGGTCTTGCCGCCGTCGGAAACCGCCGGCAGGCTCTCGGCGAGGCCCGGGATCAGTTTCGTCCCCGCTTCGCCCGGGGCGTGCGCATACGTGACGAGGCCCGTGTGGGTGATCCACGTGGCCTCATAGGACTGCGTGGTGGCTCCCAGCCCGGGATCGAGCGAGTCCGGCGCGGTGCCCATCAGCACGGTCACCGTGCCGCCGCTCGTCGACGAGCTTCCGCATGCGCCCAGGCCCACAGCCACGGCAAGCGCGAGCGACATCCCTGCCAGCACTCGAAGCGTCCTATGCACGTGCCTGTCCTCCTTCATGGGGGGTCTTCCTCCTGCTCGCAAGCCGTCAGGTCTCCTAATGTGTGCCACTAGGTTCGACAACCCCTGTCGGCACCCTCTTCACGAAACTTGAAGTATTCAAATGAGTCCGAACGCCACCGCCGCCGCAATCGCTCCCTCCGGCGTCGCCGGGGTGGTCGCGCAGGTCGCAAAGGTCCAGCCGTTGTGGGCGCTCTTGCGCCTGGAGGACCGGGCCCGCTACATGCGCCGCATGGCGCAGGCGGTGGTTGACGAGTTCGACGATCTGCGCGATACGATCGCAGCCGAGCAGAGCCGCCCGCGCACGGAGGTCGCCGCACTCGAGCTGCTGGCCGCGATCGACGCGCTGAAGTGGGTCGCGCACGACGGAGCCGGCGTGCTCGGAGGACGGCGCGTGGGCGTGCAGCGCTCGCTGTTCTTGACAAAGCGCGCGCGCATCGCATTCGAGCCCTACGGCGTGATCGGCGTGATCGGCGCCGGCAGCGCCCCATTCGCGCAGCCGCTCGGCCAGATCGCGGGCGCCCTGCTGGCGGGCAACGGAGTCGTGTTCAAGCCGGCCCCGCGCGCGGGTCTCGCGGGCGAGCGCATCGCGCGCGTGCTCGCGCGCGCGGGCCTCCCCGAGGGCTTGGTGCGCGTCGTGCACGGCGGCGCCGACACCGGCGCGGAGCTCGCCGGGGCGCGCGTGGACAAGCTCCTGTTCACCGGCTCGCCGGCGACGGGGCGAGCGGTGGCGCGAGCGTGCGTGTCGCACGACGTCGAGGTGACCGTCGAGCTCGGCGGCAAGGACGCGATGATCGTGCTCTCCGACGCCCACGTCGCGCGGGCGGCCGCGGGCGCGCTGTGGGCGGGGTGCGCCGGGGCGGGACAGGCGCGGGGGGCGGTCGAGCGCATCTACGTCGTCCCCGAGGTCGCCGAGCGCCTCGTGGCGCAGCTCGTCGCGCGGGCGCGGGCGCTCACGGTCGGCGATCCGCGCGATCCGCGCGTGCAGGTCGGCCCGCTCGCCTCGGCGCGGCGCGTGGAGCGCGTGCGCGAGCTCGTGGAGGAGGCGGTGGCGCAGGGCGCGACGCTTCACTGCGGCGGGCCGGTCCATTCGGGCCAGGCGAGCCGGCGACGCTCGCGGGGCCGGGACCCCCTGACGGCACGGGACCCCATGACGGCGACGAAGCTTACGACGGCGCGGACTTGCGCGCAGGCGCCTTCTACGCCCCCGCGGTGCTCACCGGCGTGACTCACGAGATGCGGGTGATGCGCGAGCCCGTGGGCGGTCCGGTGCTCGCGGTGATGACCGTCGGGTCGGTGTCCGAGGCGATCGCGCTCGCCAACGACAGCGCCTACGGCCTCGGCGCGTCGGTGTGGACCGCCGACCGCTATCGCGGGCTGCGCATCGCGCGGCGGCTCGACGCGGGCATGGTGTGGCTCAACGACCACCTCCCGAGCCCCGCCGTGTCGCGCGGACCGTGGGGCGCGGCCGCCGGGAGCGGCCTCGGGCGCACGCTCGGCGAGGCAGGCCTGCGCGCGTGCGCGCAGGAGAAGCTCATCACGTGGGACCCCTCGGGGACGCGCGGGCTGTGGTGGGGGCCGTACGACGAGCTCTCCGCGCGCGCCGCGCGCGCGGCCGCGCAGCTGCGCTCAACACGCGAGCGCGACCGCGAGCAGGCGTGGCGCCACGGCGCGCTCGCGCTCGCCCGTACGTCGGGCGCCAGGGCGCTTGGGCGCAAGGCAGTTGCGCGTGGCCGGCGGTAGGGCAGACGGTCGACGGGCGGGGCAGACGGACGGTCGGCGGTCGGGGTGTATTGCATTGTGGCTACGCGCGTGCAGCTATCGCAAAGCGCAGTTGCGCACCGCCGCGCGGGGCACCTCCAAAACACACACCCCCCCCGCGAAGTCGCCAGCCACTCGGCGCGCGCAGCGATAGGTCCTAACCTGTAGGCATGCCCGCCCAGGCCTATGCAGGCAAGGAGTGCGTGTGCCAGCTGCGCAAGGGGGTCTGCGACCAGAGCTGCGTCGCGGACATGCTCGAGACGCCTTTCTACATCGCCTGCCTGAAGCTGAAGGGCCGCCGCTGCGTGGTGGTCGGCGGCGGGGAGATCGGCCTGGAGAAGGTCGAGGGGCTGCTCGCGTGCGACGGCGAGGTGACGTTGATCGCGCCCGAGGCCGAGCCGGCGCTCGCGCGCATACGCGGCGGAGGGGTCGATCCGCTGGGAGCGCCGCGCCTACGGGGGCGCGGCCGATCTGGAGGGCGTGTTCATGGCGATCGCGGCCACCAGCGACACGGACGTGAACATCGCCGTGTACGAGGACGCGGAGCGCCGGGCGATGCTCGTCAACGTGGTGGACGTGCCGCCGCTGTGCAACTTCATATTGCCGGCGATCGTGCGCACCGGCCCGCTCGCGATCGCGATCTCCACGGCGGGCGCCTCGCCGGCGCTGGCCAAGCGCATCAAGCGCGAGATCGCCGAGCAGTTCGGCGAGCCCTACGCGCAGCTCGCGGTGCTGCTGAACGAGGCGCGCGGCTGGGCGAAGGCGACGCTGCCCACCTACCAGGACCGCAAGGAGTTCTTCGAGGGGATCGTGAACGGCGATCCCGACCCGGTGGAGCTGCTGCGCGAAGGGCGCGAAGCGGACGTGCGCGAGCTGATCGCCCGAGCCCAGAGCGAGCACGAGCAGCGTCTCTCGCCGGTCGAGATCGCGCATGGCGGACGTCGAAGCGCAGGCGGACGACACGGTGCTCGGGCGGTCGCGATCGACGCCGTGGGGCGCGGCGGTGGTGGAGCTCGATGGGCTGACGCGCAACTACGGCGAGCGCGCAGCGCTCGAGGACGTGACGCTCTCTCTCCCGGCCGGCCAGACGCTGGTCGTGTTCGGCCCCAACGGCGCCGGCAAGACGACGCTGCTGAGGGTGCTCGCGACGCTGCTGCGCCCGCACTCCGGGCAGCGTGACGGTGCTGGGCGAGCGGCTCCCCGACGAGGCATGGCGTGGTGCGCGGGCGCATCGGCCTGCTCGGCCACGAGCCGCTGCTCTACAGAGAGCTGACCCCGCGCGAGAATCTGCGCTACCACGCGCGCCTGCACGGCGTGGATCGACGAGCGCGTGGAGGAGCGGTTGCGCGCCGTGTCGATGACGGGACGCGCGGACGAGCCGGTGAGGACGCTCTCGCGCGGGATGGTGCAGCGCGTGGCGGTGGCGCGCGCGACCCTGCACGACCCCGAGCTGCTGCTGCTCGACGAGCCCTACGCGAACCTCGACCCGGCCGCCGTCGAGCTGGTGGAGCCGTTGATCGGGGTGGGCGGGGATCCAGATCGTCCACGCACGCGGGTGCTCACCAGCCACGATCCGGGCCGCGGCCTGGCCGAGGCCGACCTCGCGCTCGGGCTGCGCGGCGGGCGCGTGGCATTGCTGGCGGACGCCGCGAGCGTGGATCCCGGACGCGATAGCGGAGCTTGTACCGGTGAGCAGCCACCAATTCGGGGAAGACAGCGCCGCATGCGGCGCTGTCCCCGGCCGCACATGTGCCGGCCGGCCGACCGGTGCATGCACCGGTCGGAACAGCAACGAGGTGCGTCACGGCGCCCTGCTGCGCAAGGAGCTCCTGGTGGAGCTGCGCACGCTGGAGTCGGTGCCCGGCATGTCGCTGTTCGCCGTGACCACCTTCGTGGTGTTCCACTTCGCGCTCAACCAGAACACGGTGAGCGGGCAGGAGGCGGCCGGGATCCTGTGGGTGACGCTGCTGTTCGCCGCGATGCTCGGCGTCAACCGCCTGTTCGTGGCCGACGCCGATCAGGGCGGCTTCGACGGCTTCCTGCTCGCGCCGGTGGACCGCTCCGCGCTGCTGCATCGCCAAGGCGATCGCGCTGCTCGCCTACCTGCTCGTGCTCGAGCTGGTGGCGGTGCCCGCGTTCGGGCTGCTGCTGCTCGGCCCCTCGCTCGGCCAGGCGCTGCCCGGCCTGCTCGCGCCGCTCGCGCTCGGCGATCTCGGCGTGGCGGCGATCGGCACGCTCGTGGCGGCGCTGGCGGTGCGCACCCGCGCGCGCGACCTGCTCGGGCCGCTGCTGGCGCTGCCGCTGCTCGTGCCGGTCGTGATCGGCGCCGCGCGCGCCACCGCGCCGCTACTGGCGCTCGCGCGGGCGGGTGGGCACGGCGGCGGGTGGGGCCACCGCTCACGCTGGATTGCCACGCTCGCGCTCTATGATCTTGTGTTCGGGCTCATCGCCTACGCCGTTTTCGACTTCCTCCTCGAGGACTAAGAACGTGTTTCAAAAAGATCGGCACGCCCCGGGCGTCCCTGGACGCGGCGCCGGTCCAAGGCCCACGATGCCTCGCCCTTCTCTCCGCGCTCTCTCCATCTCCACCGTCGTCGCCTTCTGCGTGGCGCTCGGCCTGGTGTTCTTCTACGCGCCCATCGAAGCCGACCAGGGCTTCCTGCAGAAGATCTTCTACCTGCACGTGCCGCTCGCGATCGTCGCGCTGTGCGGCTTCACGATCGGCGGGACTCATGGCGATCGCCCACCTGCGCACGCGCGACGCGCGCTGGGACCTGCGCTCCTACGTGGCGATCCACATGAGCCTCATCTTCGGCGTCGCGGTGCTCCTCACCGGCTCGATCTGGGCGCGCGCGTCGTGGGGACACTGGTGGGTGTGGGACGAGCCCACGCTCGTGTCGTTCCTGATCGTCTTCCTGCTCTACGCCACCTACCAGCCGCTGCGCTTCGCGATCGAAGACCCCGACCGCCAGGCGCGCTACGCCTCGGTGTTCGCGATCGCCGCGGGCGCGTTCGTGCCGCTGAACTTCATCGCCGTGCGGCTGTCGGCCTCCTACGTGCACCCGCGCGTGCTCGGCGGCACCTCCGAACCTGCCGCCCTCGATGGCGTTCACGTTCCGGAGTCTCGCTGGCGGCGATGGCGCTGCTGTACGCGACGCTGTGCTCGTACGAGCTGGCAGCCAAGCGCACGCGCATCCTGCTCAAAGCCCGCTCGCGGATCCTCGGCTTCCAATGATCTTCGCCTCGACCCTCCCCGAAGACTCGCACTACGGCTACGTGGCCGCCGCCTACATCGTGTTCTTCGCGCTCGTGCTCGTCTACGTGGTCATCATGGCGATCCGCCTGACCCGCGTGGAGCGCGCCGTGCGCACCCTGAAGGGCGCCCCCCATGGCGGGGGGCAGGCAGGCGAGCTGCGCAGCGATGCCGGGCAAGAGAACGGCGGCGGGGAAGAGAACGGCGGCGGGGATAAAGACTGGAGGGGGGACTCGCGCGCGCGCGCGAGGGGTCCGTAAACGGAGCACCCGACGACCGAAGGCGCGCGGCACCCGGAAGGCGCGCGGCACCCAGAGGGCGCCCCCCATGCGGGGGGCAGGCGCGGCAGGAGCGTGAGACGGTATGACCGAGCTGCTGGCGCTCGGCATCTCCCACAAGACGACGCCCGTCGCGCTGCGCGAGCGGCTCGCGTTCACCGAGGCGCAGGCCGTCGAGTTCGCGGGGGACCTCGCGCGAACGCCCGAGGTGAGCGAGGCGGTGGTGATCTCGACGTGCAACCGCACGGAGGTGTACCTCGTGGTGGGCGGGGTGGGGGGGCGGCGGGGACCCCGTGCAGGCGGAGACCGACGTGCTGGGCATGCTCGCCCGCCGCGCGGGCATCCGCCCGACCGAGCTCGCGCAGGAGATCTACTCGCCGCGCAACTGCGACGCGGCGCGCCAGCTCTACCGGGTGACCGCCGGGCTGGAGTCGATGATCGTCGGGGAGGCCGAGATCCAGGGGCAGGTCAAGCGCGCCCACGAGGCAGCCATGCGCGCCGGCGTGACCGGCCCGCTGTCCAACCGGCTGTTCGCGGCCGCGCTCACCACCGGCAAGCGCGTGCGCTCGGAGACCGGCATCGGCTCCTCCCGCGTGAGCGTGCCCTCGGTGGCGGTGGACCTCGCCCAGGACGTGCTCGGCGGGCTTGCGCGACCGTCACGTGGTGATCCTCGGGGCGGGCGAGACGAGCGAGCTCACCGCGCAGGCGCTCGCCCACCAGGGCGTGGGAACGATCTTCGTGGCCAACCGTCACGCCGACCGCGCGCTCAGCCTCGCGCAGCGCTTCGGCGGGTCGGTGGTGGGGCTCGACGGGCTCCCCGACCAGCTGGTGAAGGCCGACATCGTCGTGTCCTCCACCTCCTCGCCGCATCCGATCGTGGGCAGCGAGGAGCTGGGGCTCGTGATGGAGCGCCGCGGGGGCCGTGCGCTGCTGTTGATCGACATCGCGGTGCCACGCGACATCGACTCGCGCTGCGGGGATCTCGACGGGGTGACGCTCTATGACATCGACGACCTGCAGGCCGTCGTTCAGCGCAACCTCGGCGCGCGCAGGGAGATCGTGCCACAGGCGGAGGAGATCGTCGAGGAGGAGATCCGCCGCTTCGCGCGCTGGCTCGGCCAGCTCGAGACGCTGCCCACCGTCACCGCCCTGCGCGAGCACGGCAGACGCGCTCGTGGAGCAGATCCTCGCCGAGAACGCGGGGCGCTGGGAGTCGGCGTCCGAGCGCGACCTCATGCGCGTGGAGGCGATCGCGCGGGCGGTGGTCGGCCGCCTGCTGCACGAGCCCACGATCCAGCTGCGCAGCTTCTCGGCGGAGCGCGGCCACGCGAGCCTGCAGCTCGTGCGCGAGCTGTTCGGGCTCGACGGGGACGGCGAGGCCGACGAGACCCAGACCGACGTGCCCGCCGAGAGCGCCGAGAGCAAGCTCGCCGAGGTGCGCTCGATCAAGAGCGCCCGCACGCGCCCATGACCAAACCATCCCGCCGGGGAGCATTCCCGAACGGCCCCCTCACAACAACCCATCCCGCCGGGGAGCATTCCCGAACGGCCCACTCACAACAACCCATCCCGCCGGGGAGAATTCCCCGGCCGGCCCGTAGGACAGGATGAGGATCGGGACGCGGGGCAGCGCGCTCGCGCTCACTCAGGCAAAGCTCGTCGCCGAGCTGCTGGGCGGAGCCGAGATCGTCGTGGTGAGAGTCAGCGGCGACAGCGACGCGAGCGGCGGCGAGAAGTCGCGCTGGGTGGACGCGATCGAGCGAAGCCTGCTCGACGGCGCCGTCGATCTCGCCGTGCACTCCGCCAAGGACGTACCGGTCGAGCTCGCCGGCGGGCTGGAGCTGGTCGCATCGCCGCCACGAGCCGACCCGCGCGACGCGCTGTGCGGCGCCGGGTCGCTCGCGGCGCTGGCGCCCGGGGCGCGCGTGGGGACGAGCAGTCTGCGGCGCACGGCACAGCTGCGAACGCTGCGCGAGGACCTCGATGTGGTCGAGCTGCACGGCAACGTGGACACCCGCCTGCGACGACTCGCCGGCGGGGACTTCGACGCGATCGTGCTCGCTCGCGCCGGGCTTGCGCGTCTTGGCCGCGACGAGGGCGCCGCGCTCGACGATCTCGTCCCGGCGGCGGGCCAGGGGACGCTGGCGCTGGAGGCCCGCGCCGGAGACGAGGCTGTGGCGCTCGCCGTGGCGCCGCTGCGCGATCGGGACACGGAGATCGCCCTTGCATGCGAGCGAGCGCTCGTGCGAACGCTCGGAGCCGACTGCGGGACGGCGCTCGGAGCCCACGCCCGCATCGACGGCGATCGCATCGAGCTGCGAGCGTGGATCGGTCTCGCCGACGGGTCGGCCTGGATCGGCGACGAGCTGGCCGGCGGTGACCCGCAGACACTCGGTCGCGAAGTCGGCGAACGACTGCTGGCGCTCGGCGCCGGGGAGATGCTCGCCGCGTGAAGGGACACGTGCACCCTGTCGGCGCCGGGGAGATGCTCGCCGCGTGAAGGGACACGTGCACCTCGTCGGCGCCGGCCCGGGAGACCCAGGCCTGCTCACCGCGCGCGCGCTCGAGCTGATCGCGCGCGCCGACACGATCCTGTATGACCGGCTGATCCCCGCGTCCGCGCTCGACGGCGCGCGCGCGGACGCCGAGCTGCTGTTCGCCGGCAAGGAGGGCGGCGGGCACTCGGTGCCCCAGGAGCAGACCCAGGCGCTGATGATCGAGCGCGCCCTGGCGGGCCGCGAGGTCGTGCGGCTGAAGGGCGGCGACCCGTTCGTGTTCGGTCGCGGCGGCGAGGAGGCGCTGGCGCTGCGCAAGGCCGGCGTCCCGTTCGACGTCGTGCCGGGAGTCACCGCGGGCGTGGCGGCGCCCGCGTATGCCGGCATCCCGCTCACGCACAGGGGTCTGGCGAGGGCGGTGGCGTTCGTCACGGGCCATACCCAGACGGGGCTCCCCGGGGCCCCCCATGACGTGGGGCGCCCAGAGGGCGCAGAGCAGGCGGGCGAGGACCCGAGCAAGCTCGAATCCGAACTGGAATGGGCGGCGCTCGCGGCCTTTCCCGGAACGCTCGTGTTCTTCATGAGCCTGCGCCGGCTGGAGCGGATCTCAGAGGCGCTGATCGCCGCCGGACGGCCCGCGTCGCAGCCCGCCGCGGTCGTGCAGCGCGGCACGCTCCCCGACCAGCGCACGGTGACCGGCACGCTCGCCACGATCGCCGAGGTCGTGCGCCGCGAGCGGATCGAGGCGCCCGCGATCACCGTCGTCGGAGCGGTCGCCGAGCTGGCGGGGAGCCTCGAGTGGCTGCCCGTGCGTCCGCTTGCGGGACGCACGGTGGCCGTCACGCGCGCGCGCGCCCAAGCCTCCGAGCTCGCGCGCCGCCTGGAAGAGCTGGGCGCGACGGTCGTGCAGGCGCCGGCGATCCGCACGCGGGCGATCTCGGATCCCACCCTCCCACCGCTCGATCCGGCGCGGTATGACCTGATCTGCCTCACCAGTCCCGTCGGCGTGGACACGCTGTTCGAGCGGCTGGCGGCGGGCGGGCGCGACGCCCGCGCGCTCGCGAACGCGCGCATCGCCGCTATCGGGCCAGGCACCGCGCGGGCGCTGGCGGCGCACGGGATCGCGGCCGACATTGCGCCCGAGCGCTTCGTCGCCGAGTCGCTCGTGGAGGCGCTCGCGGACGTGGAGGTGCGCAGCGCGCTCGTGGCGCGCGCGCGCGAGGCGCGCGACGTGCTGCCGGACGCGCTGCGCGCGCGCGGCGCCGAGGTCGATGTGGTGGCGCTGTACGAGACAATCGCCGAGCCGCTCTCCGAGCAGGCCCTCGCGAGCGCGCGCGAGGCCGACTACATCACGTTCACCTCGTCGTCGACTGTTCGCTTCTTCTTGGAGGCTGCCCGCGCGCCTACGCGCGCGCACGCGGAGCACGCCGATCGGAACACTCCACACACTCGGGCTCGCAGCGACGACACAGACCCGGGCCGCCCGCCACTGGCGCCGAACACGCGGATCGTGTCGATCGGACCGGTGACGAGCGCGGCCCTGCGCGAGCGCGGCCTGGAGCCCCACGCCGAGGCGCACAGCCACGACATCGACGGGCTCCTGGAGGCGCTGCTCGCAGACGCCGCCGCACACCATGCCTGAGAACGTGTCTGGGGGAGCCGCGACCGGAACTCTCGGCAGCCCGCGCCTGCACCTGCGACGAACCGACTCCACGAACGACCGCGCGCGGGCGCTTGCGATCGCGGGGGCGCCCCACGGCACGCTCGTCACCGCCGCCGAGCAGACCGCCGGGCACGGACGTCAGGGGCGCGCCTGGACGGCGCCGGCGGGCAGCGCGCTGCTGTGCTCGCTGGTGCTGCGCAATCCTCCCGCGCTCCTTTCGCTGATCGCCGGGGTGGCGGTATGCGACGCCGTTGGGCCCCGCGCGCGCGTGAAGTGGCCCAACGATGTGGTGGTGGAAACGGCCGGCAGCGGTTCGCACGCCGCGGAGCCGCGACGGACCGGCGCGACCGGCGGTCGACCGGCGCGGACTGACCAACCCGTCGCCCCCGCCCTCGCCAAGCTCGCGGGCATCCTCGTCGAGGGCCGCCCTCAGGAAGGCTGGGCGGTGCTCGGGATCGGCGTCAATGTGGCGACGGGAGTCGCGGATCTGCCCGCGGACGTGCGCGAGCGCGCCGCGAGCCTCGAGGAGCCGCCGAGCGCGATCGAGCCCCTGCTCGCAGAGCTGCTCGACGCGCTTGCGCGGCGCCTTGGGGAGCCCTCCGAGCAGGTGCTCGGAGCGTGGCGCGCGCGCGACGCCCTACTCGGCCGCGAGGTTTCCTGGGCTCGGGTACCCCCCATCGCGGGGGGCAGGCCCCCCATCGCGGGGGGCAGGCACGGACGCGCGGATGGTGTCGACGACACCGGCCGCCTGGTCGTCAGGCTCGCCGGCGGCGCCGTCGCGACGCTCGATGCCGGGGAGGTTCACCTCGGGCGGGCCTGACGCCTTGACCGGGCGCCGGCCGTTGCGCCTGCGCCGCGTGCTCCTGGCGCGGCGCTTGGGGAAGTTGCGCAGCAGCTCGCGCGCGAGCGCGGGCGGCTTGCGCGCCATGCGCGTGCGCGCGCCGCGCAGCACCTCCTCCGCCTCGGGCGTGTGGGCGAGCGCGGCGGCGAGCAGCGCGGCGGCGAGACGGCGGTCCTGCTTGCGCGCGGCGTGCACGAGGCGGCGCGCGTTGCGCGCGTGCGCGCCGCCGGCCGAGTTCACGAGCAGCCCCAGCAGCCGCTTGGTCTCCGGCCAGCGCTGCACGGCGTACTCCTCGTGCACTTCCCTCGTGTACTCCGCCAAACGCCAGATCCAGGCGTTGGCCTGGTCGCGGCGACCGATCCGGCGCTCGACCAGCGCGCGCAGCATGATCTTGGCGGCCTCCCTGCGCTCGTCCTTCGGCCAGCTGCCCGCTATGTCGATCGCCGTGTCGAACGCGTCGGGGTCGCGCAGAGCGGCGATCTCCGAGAGCGCCTTCAGGCGCAGCTGCGAGCTCTTGTTGCGCTGCACCGCCGTGATCAAAAAGCGCGCCTTCAGCTCGCCGGTGCGGTCGAAGTGGAGCATCGCGCGCGCCCTGCGCCAGCCGTTGGGGGTCACCCGCGCGCCCGCGAGCGCCGCCCACACGTGCTGCTCGCCGTAGTCGAGATGCTCCACCGCGATCCTCCACAGCTCGCGCTCGAACACTTCGTGGCGGCGCTCTTCCTCGGCGCACACCGGCAGCACGCGCCGCTCCACCCGCATGCGCCGCCCGCGCCCGCGGCGCACCGGCCCCACCACGATCGCGCCGCCGCGATACACGTCGCGGTCGAGCAGCGAGTGGAGCGTGACGACGGGATCGTCGTTCTTGGTGGCGGGGTGTACGAAGTCGACGACCAGCCCCGCCTCCTTGCCCGGGTGGCGGCGCGTGACGCGGCCCACGCGCTGCTGGTAGATGCGCTTGGATGCGGTCGGGGCGAGGTGCACGCACACCGTCGCCCGCGGACTGTTCCAGCCCTCGGCGAGCAGCTGCGCGTTGATGAGCACGTCGATGTCCCCGCGCTCGTAGCGCGCGAGGATCTCGGCGAGCTCGCGCTTGGGGGTGACGCCTGAGACGCCCATCGCCTTGATGCCTTCGGCGCGGAACGCCTCGGCGAGGTTGTAGGCGTGTTTGACGCCCGCCGCGTACACCACGCCGGGGACGCCGTTGAAGCGCGTCTTGTAGAGGTTCGCCGCGGCCATGTTGAAGGGCTGCTGGTCGAGCAGCTCAGCCAGCTCCTCCTGGTCGAACTCGGTGTCCACCTCGCCGCGCCGCAGCGGCACGTTGGCGATCGTGCGCACCCCCACGCCCGGGGAGATGCGCACGCAGCGAAGCGGCGCGATCACGCCGCGGCGAGCCGCCTGCGCAAGGTCGAAGCGCGAGGTCTGCGTCGGGAACAGGTCGGTGACGTGGCGCGCGATGAGCGCGCCGGTGGCGGTCATGCCGATGAAGATCGGGCCCGTCCACGCGCGGATCGCGGCGCTCGTCTTCTCGCCCAGCGCGGTATGCGCCTCGTCGCAGATCACGATCGTGTAGGCGCTGGAGATGCGCCCCGCGTTGCGCACGAACCACTGGTAGGTCTCGACCGTCACAGGCCCCTTGGGGGAGTCTTCGCCGGCGTACAGCGGGCCGCAGATGCGCTTCGAGTAGCCCCGCTGGCGCAGCTCGCCGTTGAACTGGTCCACGAGGTTGCGCCTGTGGGTGAGAATCAGGATTCCGCCGGTCTGCGACGCCTCCACGAAGCCGAGCGCCGCCACGGTCTTGCCGGCGCCGGTGGCGTGCTCGAACCAGAAGCGCTTGGCGGCGTTGGGGTCCTCGGGCTGCTCCGCCAGCGCCTCCTCGTCCTCCTCTTCCACCCAGTCCCGGGGCTCCTCCTCGGACTCCTCCTCGATCTCCTCCTCGGGCTCGGGCTCGGGCTCGGGCGCGACGAGGTCCAGCTCGTCGTCGAAGTCGTCCTCGTCCTCGTCGTCCTCTGGCGCGGCGCGCTGCACGGGACCGAGATCCTCGTCGTCCTCGTCCTCGCCCTCGTCGTCGTCCTCGTCCTCGGCGTCCCCGTTGTCCGCGTCCGTGTCCATGTCGGCCTCGGTCTCGGGCTCGGCCTCGCCGGCGACCCCACGCCGCTCGGCTCCGTCGGCCCGGGCCTCTGACGACCCGTCGTCGTCGGGGCCGAGGATCGCGGCCGAGGCGAGCAGCTCGGGCGAGGCGGCCGCGGCGGCGCGTCCGTCGCCGTTCGCCGCCGAGCGCTGCGCCTCGGCGAGCAGCGCGGTGAGCGTGCCCGACAGCGCGTCCACCTGGTGCGCCGAGAGAACCGTCCCGTCGGCGAGCTTGGGCTCGTCCTCGGAGAGCACCCGCTCGAGCCCGAGCAACAGCGAGAAGTCGCGCCGCCAGGCCGTCGAGGGGTGCTTGGCGCCTTCCTCGACCTCCACGAGCGCCTGGTCGAGCGCGCGCCTGCGGGGAGAGCCGGCCGCCAGCGCTACGGCGGGATCCTCGCCCTCGTGCACGAAGCGCTCGCGCACGAGCTTCTCCGCGCGAGCGATTTCGGCGGAACTGGGAATGGACGCGGCCGCGAGGGCCACTGCAGTGGACTCGGCCATAGAGGCTCTGGGCTTCGAGATGGAGCCGCCGCGGCATGGAACTCCGCGCGACTCGCGTGAAAACCGGCGCTTGCGCCGGTGAGGCTCTGGAATGGTTGGGGTGAGTGGAGTCCCCTTCCTCTTCCGTACCTTCAGAATACAGCACAACCCGGGAGAATTGAAGTCGGGCGAATCGACGGGCGAGTGGGCGCTCATCTGGCACCCTTCTCGGAATGAGAAGGACGCGACAGCATCGCAAAGCGAATCCACTCGTGACCGCCCTGATCGACCCGACCAGATGACATCTCGCCGAATGACCGGCCGCGATGCGGCTCCCCGCAGATGACCTCTCGCCGCGCGATCGTCGCGCTCGCCTGCCTGGCCGCGGCCGGGCTGATCGCCGTTGGCGTGTCCGAGCTGCCGGGCGGCTCACCCGCCGGCAAGTCCCACGCCGCACGGCTCACGCCCTCTCAAGTGAGCGCGCTGCTCGCCCGCTCGCCGCTCCCGCTCGCCTCACTGCACCGCCAGGGCGGCGCGCTGCTCGAAGGCGGCGCGCGCGCGCTGCACGCGCGGCTCGCCGCCCTGAAGGGCTACCCGGTGGTGATCGACAAGTGGGCGTCCTGGTGCGTGCCGTGCAGGCAAGAGCTCGCCGCCTTCCAGCGCGCGTCCGCCGAATACGGCAGGCGCGTAGCCTTCCTGGGCATCGACTCTGGCGACTCCTCACGGGCGGACGCGCTCGCCTTCCTGAAGTCCCTCCCGGTGAGCTACCCCTCCTACTACGACCACAGCGGAAAGCTGGGAGAGCAGATCACCGACTCCTCCTTCACCCCCGTCACCGTGTTCTTCGCGCGCGACGGGCGCGTATCGTTCATCCGCCAGGGGCAGTACCCGAGCCTCGCAAAGCTCAAGAACGACATCCAACGCTACGCGTTGGATGCGTGATGGGGTTGGTGATGGGAGAACGACATTCGACACTACGCGTTGGATGCATGATGGGGATGGTGGTGGAGAACGACATCGAGCGCTACGGGCTGGGTGCTGAAGGCTTGGCGGCAGGCGCGGCAGTGCTCCCGAATGACACCCCACGCGCGCGCGCGTTGCCCCCTGCGGCGCGACTGACCCCACGCGCGCGCGCGTGGCCCCACGCGGCGCGACTTCGACACGAGCGCCTACCGTACGGGCCGCATGCCTGAGATACGGGTGGACCCGCTGAGCGGGCACAAGGTGATCGTCGCGGGCGAGCGCTCCTCGCGCCCGGGCGGCGAGCCGCGCTGTGGGGCGCCCGCGCCGATCGACGTCGAGGGCGATCCGTTCGCCGAGGGCCACGAGGACCGCACGCCGCCGGAGCTCTATGCGGTGCGCCCGCAGGGCGGGGTGGCGGATGGGGGGACGGGAGGACCGGCCGATGGGGGGACGGGAGGACCGGCCGATGGGGGGACGGGAGGGCCGGCCGATGGGGGGACGGGAGGGCCGGCCGATGGGGGGACGGGAGGACCGGCCGATGGGGGGACGGGAGGACCGGCGGATGGGGGGACGGGTGGGGCTTCTGCCAACGGTCGGGGATGGACGGTGAGGGTGGTGCCGAACCTCTACCCCGCGCTCGCGCGCGACGCACGGCAACCGCCCGCCGACGCTCAGCCGGACCTCTTCCGCGCCGTCCCCGCGAGCGGGGCGCACGAGGTGATCGTGAACGCGCCCGAGTCGGTGCTCTCGCTGGCGGATCTCCCACCCGAGCGCCTCGCGGGAGCGATGGGGGTGTGGCGGGAGCGCATGAGGGCGCACGGGGACAGCGCGTACGTGCAGCTCATCGTCAACGAGCGGCGCGAGGCGGGCGCGTCGCTCGAGCACACCCACGCGCAGCTCTACGCGCTCGACTTCGTGCCCGCGGAGGTGGCGCGCGAGCGCGAGCGCTGCGGCGCCTACGCGACCCGCACGATGGGCCGGGGCCTGCTGGAGGACCTCGTCGCTGAAGAGGTGCGCCGCGGGGAGCGCATCGTGGCGATCGACGAGGAGGCGGTGCTGATCGCTCCGTATGCCTCGCGGATGCCCTTTCAATTGATGCTCGCGCCGCGGGCGCCGCGGATGCGCTTCGAGGACGACGGCCCGCTCGGGGCGGGGCTGCTGCACGAGGGGCTGAGCCGGCTGAAGCGCCACTTCGGGTCGAGCCCGCCGCTGAACATGTGGGTGAGGACCGCGCCGCGCGGCGCCGAGCACTTCTGCTGGCGCATCGACGTGGCGCCGCGGCTAACGCACCTGGCCGGCCTTGAGCTGTCCACCGGCGTGAACCTCAACATCGTCGCCCCCGAGCACGCCGCGGAGGCGCTGCGGGGGGCGTGAGGATGCTCAACATCGTCGCCCCCGAGCACGCCGCGGCGGTGTTGCGGGAGGCCTGAGCGGGAACGGCGGTCGGCGTCCTCGCCGGCGACTTCCTCGACACGCTTTGTCCCGTTTGGCGCTCCCCGTCGGATGAGGGGACATGGGCCTTACGATCGTCTCCGTCACCGCCGCCGAACGGCTGCTGCGTCACGTGCAGGCGCTGAGCGAGTCCGAAACCGAGGAGGCGCTGGTCCTCGACGCATGAGCGCCCAGCGCGTCGAGGTACTCGCGCACCGTGTCGTCCTTCAATGGGCCGTCCGCGCCGCCGGCATCCTGGGCGAGCGTCGTGGCAGGGGCATGCGTGGCGACGTTGCGCGCGAGACTCGCGAGCAGCCGCGCGACGCGGTTCGGGTCGCGACGGTCGCGTCTACGCGGCCGACACGAATCGGGCGACTCGTCCGGTCTGCGCGCCCGGCGCAGAGCCCGCGACCCCGCGGGAGCGAGCGCGAGCGCCCGGTAGCATGAAGCCATGGCCGCGCAGCCCGCAACCGCACTGCCCATCCACAGCCTCGACGTGGAGACCTACAACCGCATGGTCGCCTCCGGCGCGCTGGAGGATCAGCGGGTCGAGCTGCTTGACGGGATGCTCGTCGACATGAGCCCGCAGAGCCCGACTCATGCGGCCGTGATCAGGCGCCTCGCATGGCACTTCGCCCGCACGCGGTTCCAGGTCCAGCTGCCCATCGAGGTGCCGCCGGGCTCAGAGCCCGAGCCCGATCTCGCGGTGATCGCACGGGAGCCCCCCGCGGGACAGCACCCCGGCGCCGCCCTGCTGGTGATCGAGGTTGCGGTCAGCTCACAGCGGATCGACCGGGGCGTCAAGGCACAGCTCTACTCCCGGGCCGGCATCCAGGCCTACTGGCTCGTGGACGTCCCCGCGAGGGCCATCGAGGTTCGTACACAGCCCGGCCCCGGCGGCTACGCCCACTGCGAGACCTACCGCGAGGGAACCATCGTGCCCTGCCCGCTCGAGGGCGTCGACGACCTCGACGTCGTCGCACTGCTGGCGGACGTCGACAAGGGCTGAGAGCCTGAGCCGGTTCGTGCGCCGAGCGGCTCGCAGCGAGCACCCTCATGGTCCCGCTGCAGGCGGTCCGGCGAACGCTCGGCCGCTGATGCCGTCCGCCGAGCTCCCGGCACGGATCGCGAGACGGCCTGGGCATCCGCATCGGGTGGTAGGTGGCAGGTGGCAGGTGGTAACATCTCCTGAGGATGAAGAAGACGAGCATCTACGTGGAGCCCGAGGTCGACAGGGCGCTCGCGCGCAAGGCGAGAGCCACGGGCACGACCAAGGCCGCGCTCATTCGCGAAGCGCTGGCGAGGGCGACTGAGGCGCCGCGACCCCGACCGAGGGCACGAGGTGTGTTCGACGGGCCGCGGGACCTTGCGCGCGAGGCCGACCGGCATCTGACCGACAGCGGCTTCGGCGTGCGTTGATCGTCCTTGACACGTCGATCGTCGTCGCGTTCATGAACCGGCGCGACGACGACCACACGTTTGTGAGGGACTGGATCGACCAGATCACCGACGAGCTGATCACCACGCCGCTGATCCTCGCCGAGATCGATCACCTCGTCACGAGCGCCGGTGGCACGAGCGCCGCCGGAGCGCTGCGAGAGGATCTCGCCCGTGGAGCGTATTCGGTCGAATGGTGGCGATCCGCGCTGCGTGACACGCTCGCCGTCGCCCGCCGCCACAGGGCGATGGACATCGGCCTCGCCGACGCATCCTTGGTTGCGCTCGCCGCCCACCTGCAAACCATCACGATCGCGACCCTCGACGAACGTCACTTCCGCACCGTCAAGCCACTCACCGGTACGGTCGAGGCGTTCACGGTGCTGCCCGCCGACGCCGGGTAGGGGTCGCCCACCGCACCCTCGCCTACCCGGGCCGTGTCCAGCGCAGGTCGGTGAAGCGCGCGAAGTCGCGGTCGAAGGACACGAGCTCGCAAGCGTGCTCGATCGCCACCGCGGCGAGCTGGGCATCGGCAACGAGGTCGCCCCGGGCATCCGCGTCGTTGCACAGGCGCTCGAGGATCTCGAGATGAAGCGGTCCCGGCCCCAGCGGCACATGGCCCGGCTGGTTGCGGAGCGCGCGCAGATAGGCGAACGCGTCGGGGAGCGGCGTGGGAATGGAAAAGATGCGCCTGTTGGTCGCTATGCGCAGAAAGGAGCCCGCGACGAGGTCGGTGACGCTGAAGGGAGCACGCGCTGCGAGCGCATCGTCCAACCATGCTCGGGCGGCCTCAAAGTGGGGATGGTCGTCACGATGCGCTGCGAGCACAACGTTTATGTCGAGCAGCCTCACCTGAGGGCGTCGAGCTCGACGCCTCGATCCAGCGCCTCGCGCACCGCGCGGTTGGACGTCAGGTCCACCCCGGGGAGCGAACCGTTGCCGCCACGGAACACGGGGACGTCCACAGGCTCGGCCTCGACAGGCGCCGCGAACTCGCGGCGCAGGGCATCCTCGACGACCTGACCGAGCGTCTGACCACGATCACGGGCCCGGCGCCTGGCCGCAATCAAGAGATTGTCGTTCACGGCGAGAGTGGTGCGCATGGTGCATATATTAGCGCATCACACGCACCACGTGGGGCAAAATGATCTTTGATATCATATAAGACATCATGGACCCTGGCGAACTGGTGCGTTCGACACGCGAGCGACTGAAGCTCAGCCAGCGCCGATTGGCGTTGCGGGCAGGCACCACCCAAGCGGCGATCAGCCGGATCGAGCGAGGGATCGTGTCGCCGACGTTCACCACGCTGCGCGAGCTGATGATCGCGATGGGAGAGGAACCCGTGCTCGGCGCACGGCGCCTGCCAACCGACTGGGACCCGCTCCACATGCAGAGCACGTTCGCACGCTCGCCGCGGGAGCGACTCGCGCTGGCGCTCTCCTGGAACAAGCTGGCCGGACGCCTCGCCGTCGCGGGACAGAGGGCGCGGGAACGTGGCTGAGCGAGCAACGCTCGATGCGGAGCGCATCTTCGCGGTACTCGACGCGCATGGTGTCGAGTACGTCGTCGTCGGCGGCATCGCCGTACAGGCCCATGGACACGTGCGGATGACCAATGACGTCGACATGATCCCCTCGCCGACGCCCGCCAACCTCGAGCGTCTCGCCGCCGCCAGGTCGCCGCGACCTGCTCGGCGATGCATCACGGCAGCAGCTCGAACGCCTCGCAATGCCGGGGCTTGACCGCGGCGAAGTGGCGACGGTCGAGCGTGACGATGACCTGAGCTCCCAGACGCTCGGCGAGCGCGACGACCGATGCGTCGGTCCCGCCCAGCGGAAAGTCCTTGTACTGCTCAACCAGCTCCGCCATGCGCGGGAAGTCCTCCTCGCTCGGCCCCTCGACGTCGAACCCCGCGAGGCCGCCGAGGAACGCGCGCTCGGCGCCCGAGCCGAGGCGTCGCCCGACGAAGTAGGTAGCCTCGGCGACCACGAGGGCGGGGACCACCAGGCGCAGCTCAGAGCGCGAGAGAGTCGCTAAAGAGGCGGCGTGGTCGCGATCGTCGGAGTCGGCCGCCGCATAGAGCGGCCCGGCGTCAACGATCGCGAGCGTCGTCATTCCACTCGCGCTCGAGCAGCTGCTCCATGTCCCGCCCGATGGTCCTGTGGCCACTATGACCGAGCGCCGCGAAGGGCAAGGGTCGCGCATCGCCGGGAACGAGGTGCAGGTGCTTGGCGAGCGCGTCGCGGGCGATCGCCGAAGCAGACGTCGAGCGTCGTCGTGCCTCCCGCGCGAGAGCCTGGGCGAGATCGTCCGGAAGCGAAAGAGTCGTGCGCTTCATACGCGCATACTATCATCACTACCTACGGGTAGGGGCGGGCTCGCGAAAGTGCGCCGCGGACGCTGATGCTGGTCCCATCCGAGAAGTGCAGTTCGGGCGTCGGCGTGCGGCCGGTCTATCCCAGTGCCTTCACCCCAAGGGCTCGGCGATCCACAGCGTGCGGACGCCGAGCAGCTCGCCGAGACGCTCGAAGTGGCGGTCGTAGTGCAGCACGTCAAGACCCGAGCGCTGCGCCGCGACGGCGACGGTGAGGTCGGTGAGCGGCAGGCGGTGAGCGCCGTGCGAGCCACTGCCGGCAAGCTCGCGCATCGCTGACAGCACGCCCCGCTGGACGGCGCGATCGACCGCGACCTCACGCAGTCCCTCCAGCGCACGGTCGACGGCAGCGATCCCGTCGGGGCCGCGCGCGTCGACGATCAGCTCGTAGCGCACCGGCCAGCACCACGCGACATCGCCACGCTCGACGGCCGCGAACAGCAGCTCACGCGCATCGGGGGCGCGGCGCGCGAGCATCCAGGCCGACGTGTCGACCAGCACGGCACCGTGGCCGTCCCACAGCTCGAAGCTCACGCGACGTTGGCGGGCTGGTTGAGGCGATCGATCGCGGCGAGGTCGAGATCGAACTGGCCGCCGTTCATCGCGCCGAGCAGCGCCTCGGCCGCTTGACGGCGTCCCCGCCCCGCCCGCAGCTCGGCCTGAGCGCCCTCGACCGCGAGGCGGCGCACGAGCGTGGCATCGGCCTCGCGTGTGCCGGTGGCGGCGCGCACACGCTCGAGCGCATCCCCGAGCTCGGGGTCGGCCGTGACGGCGATTCGTGGGTGCTTGCTCGGCATCGCAACCACAGTGTAGCTCGCAGGAGTCGCTCTGGCTGCCTACGGGGCGCGGGACGCGATCTCTTGCGTGAGCTCGCGACCGCGCTTCGTAAGCGTCCAGGCGTAGGGCCTGCCCCTCGCGCCGTCGCTCGCATTCTCGATCAGCCCAAGCCGCGCCAGACGGGCGAGCAGCTTGGAGATCTGGGCCTGATCCTTAATCCCGGCGGCGTCCCCCACCGCTCGGTTTGAGAGATTGGATCCCCGCCCACCCTGCTCGCCGATCGCGCGCAGCACGCACGCCGTGCGGTACGTCACGCGCATCGCCGACCACTATCCCATCAGCACTGTCACTGAGCTCGACAGGCTTTGGCCGTGGGGTGGGGTGAACTTCAGTTTTATGGCCACCTTCAGCTTGCGGCCGGGGTGCTTTGCCAGTAGTTGCCGCTCTACCTTGGAGAGCTTCAGGCTCAGGGTTGCGCTTCCCGCTTTGCTCAGCTTCTTGACAGCGCTTGAGAGGCCTTTGCCGCCGGCTTTGATTGTCCCGGCCGATGGGGTCTTCACGACTATCGTGGCGGTGGAGCCTTTCGCGCTGTGGCTCACTATCGTCAGCGCCGGTTTGCAGCCGGTGACCGCGATCTTCGTCGTCTGTTTGAGCGTCGCGCCGTTCTGCGCCGTGAACGCGGTCGGCATCACGAGGCTCGCCGCACACAGGTTCCCGTTCGCCGCCAGCGCCGAGTCCGGGCCCTGCGGCAGCGTCAGTTCGAAGCTCGTGACCGGCTGGTCGGGCACGGTATGGAACGTAGAGCTCGTGATCCCGGCTTTGCTGATGAACGTTTCCCCGCGCAGGTCGATCCTCACGCCGTCGCCCTGCAAGACAATGATCAGTTCGGGGAACTTCGCGCCACCGTGGCTCACGAAGTACGCGGGTCCTTCCAGGGGTACGGGCAGGATCGGTGTGATCGCCCTGGCGTGACCGACGATCGAGGCGGCCGGGCAGCCCGCCGGATTGGCGTCGAACTGCGCGGCCGTACACGCCTTCTGCAATGTCGTCAAGCGCGAGGGGAGCTGCTTGGGGAGGTTGACCTTGACCGAGCGGATGTTCGCGTCTTTGCCCAGCGCGCCGCTCGGATAGGTCAGCTTCACCGACAGGCTCGCGCCGTTCTGCCTGGACGTCTTCCCGGAAGTCGAGACCGAGAACTTCGGTTTGAACGCCAGGTTCGCGCAGTCCGCCGCCTGGAACGGGTCGGTCACGGTGGCCGGGGTGTTGTCCGCCGGGTTGGTCGGGTCCGCACCGCCGCCGATCACCGTGGCGGCGAAGCCCGCCGGCGCGCAGCTCGTTGGGTTGAGGATGAAGTTCTGGCGGTCGACGTAGACACGGATGTTGCGGACGTGGATGACGATCCCTTTGATGATGTGCGGGATCTGGTTCGACGTGCCCGAGCCGACCGTGACCTGGGCGGTTTCGGGGTTCAGGAACAGTGGGAGATGGACCACGACCGTGCCGAGGTCGAACGGGCCCACCTTCGCGGCCGTCACCGAGACGATCGAGAAGGGGGCTCCCTCGTAGGGGGCTCCCAGGTAGAGCTTGCCGGGGGCCTGGGCCAGGACCTGCCCGACGCCCGCTTCGGCGATCGTGTGGCCGATCTCCGAGCCTGCGGGGCAGGCGGGGCTGGACTGCGCTTCGGCGCCGGTCTGGGATTTCGCGGCCGCGATTTCGGATTCGCCGCACTCGGCCACACCGGTCAGGTTGGCGGTCAGGCCGGGAGGCATCTGGCTGGAGAAGCCGGTGATCTCCTGTTCGCCGTCGCTGCGGCTGAGACGCAGATACAGCGGGGTGTAGGCGCCCGCGTTGGCGTGCACGGGGTAGGCCAGGACTTCGGGGTGCAACGGCGGCACGCCACCGGCTGGGCAGGCGCCGCCGTCGAAGCCCCTGGTGATCTGAAACGGCGGGATTTCCGGCGCGAGGACCGCCGACGGGGTCCGACCACGGCGTCAGTTCGGCGGTGACCGTGTAGCTCCCGCACGCGGCCGGGGTCACGAGCGGCGCGTTCGCGCCCTGGTTGAACGCGAACGTCGCCAAGCTGAACGGCAGCGGCGGCAGAGCGTCGAAGCTGGTCGTCAACCGCCCCGTCAGTTCGTTGGCCCGCACGAGCCCGGGGGCCTTGATCAACACACCCCGCCCGGGTGCGCGCGCGACGAGGTAGACCGCGAGCAGGCTGTTGAACGGGTTGCGCCCCGGTTCGCCGCGCGGCGCGGGGGTCGCGAGGAACACCGATCCCGTGACTTCTTCTGCGATCGACGGCGTCCTGATCCTCACGGTCGCGAGCTTGGATTCGTTCGGGCACCCGTGGCCTTCGACGTATTCGGCCTCGCCTTCTTCGGCGTACTGCGCCTCGCTGCAGGCCTGAAGGCCGGCGCCGGAGGAGGGGTTGACCGTCATCCCTTCCGGCAGGGTCACGACCTCGTTCGCTGAGCGTCGGCGTCGCCAACCCCGCGGGGTTGTCATAGGTCTGCGGGATGCTCGTGGCGACATCCAACCCCGTCGCCGCCGACGCCTTGTTCGTCGAGACTTCGGCCGTCACCGACGGGTTCATCACGAGCGCCCCGCAGCCCACGAACGGACCGAACGGCATGCTCGTGACCTCGGGGTGTTCGCTTTCGGCAGGGTGCTGCCACGAGGTCAGTTTGAACGCCGCTTCGGTCGGCCCGGCTTCGCAGGACGTCGGGTTCGTGAAGTACGGCACTTCGGTCGCGTTCGAGCCGACACCGAACCTGCCACCACCGCCGGTGTGCGGAACAACTTCCCAGCGCAGCGGGTCATGGCTCGGGTCGGCCGGCACACCCCAGATCGTCAGCGCGACGTTATCGACCGCGACCGTGCCGGCCGTGTTGTCGCGGAACGTCGTCTTCAGGCCGTAGGGCTGCCCCGGCTGCCCCGGGAGAGGTTCCGCTTCGCCGGGCGCCCTGACCGATATGTCGCCCTCATAGTGAAAGGAGAGGACCTCAAAGCCGAGCTTGCCGACCTCCCCGGGTTCGGGCGCGAGGTTGTACACCGGCTGCAGGTTCAGCGTCTTGCCGCCGTTCCCGCTGTCGATCGTGACCGTCGTGATGCCGACCTGCGTCGCGACCGGGCATTCTTCGAGCAGGAACGCCGCGGCGGCACACGCCGGCGTATCGACGAGGTCGCCCGCGAACCCGGGCGGCAGATCATAGGTCACATCCTTCAGGTTCCCCGCCGTAGCGCCGAGCGCGTTTTCGGTGTTCAGCGCGAACGTCGCCGTCAGATCGGGATGCGCACCCGCCTGCACACTGGACAGGGTCGTGCTCGCGCCGCCCGCCGCGATCCCAAACCCCACCTGCGCCCTCGCCGCCGCTTCATCGCCGAACACGCTCGTCGGGGTCTGCATCAGCACACCCGGCGCGCCACCACCCGCGACACTCACGACATTCGTGACACAGCTCAGCGCCGAAACGGGGACTTCGTGGCACGGCGCCGGCCACGGCGCCACCGGAAGCTTTCCAGCGTCAACCGTCACCGGGACCCGGAGGCTCAACGTATCACCCGGCAGCACAACACCCGAATACGTACACGACACACCACCCGCACCGGTCGCCCCGCAGTCGCTGCTGAAATCAGCACCCGGGACACGGTCTTCCACGCCCAACTCGTCCTGCGCCGTCGCACCCGAACGCGGAAGAAGCCCTTCCGGGAGCTCATCGGTGACCGTCACAGAGTTGACGACGGGGCTACCCGCCGGACAGACTTCCGGGCTAACTTTCGCGTTCACTTCGGCTTCATGGCGCGCCAACGTGCAACCAGCGACCCCATCGCCCGCATTCGTGACCAACACCACATATGAATCTTCGCTGCTACCAACAGCAAAGTTCGTCGGACGCGACACCGCCGAGATCACCCACTGCGGAGCCGCCGTCTCAGCCGACGCCGACGCCACCGACATCAGCCCCAACACCAACACCACAAACGGCAAGAGCCTACGGACAGCGATCATCGCTTCGGCCTCCCGTTGTTGCCGGCTCTCTTCGCCCTGGCACGCTTCTTCGGTTTCCTGACGCACACCTCTCGCTTCTTGACCTTCCTCTTGACGAACCCCTTCCGGCACTTCGGGGACGTGCCGGTCGTCACCTTCCCTTTCGTTTCAGCGGTGAGCGAATTCGGTTGCCCACCAACCGGGGGCGCCAGCAACGTCGCGGGCGGATCGGCCGGCGCGACGCCGGGAGTCTGGCACGTGCCGCCTTCACACTGCAACGGCGGCGGCGGCGGGGGCTTGATGCATGGGGACTGCGACTGACAGATGCGCACGTCGTAGATGTTGCCGGCGCTGTTGGTGTCCTGCGGCACGAGGTTGCCGTGGGTGCCGATGAACACGTTGCCGCCTTCGAGCTTCACGTGTTCACCGCCGGCGTTGGTGTATTCATACGGGCTCGAGCCCAGGAAGAACGAGGGGAACGGGTCGGTCGGGGAGCTCAAGAGCGAGACGGTCGCCGCGTGCGAGACGGGGTCTTCGTGCCACTCGTACACGTCGAGCGTGTGGTTTTCCGCCTGCGGGACGAGCCGCGCCTGCGTATCAAAGAACACGTACTCGCCGTTATCGGAGATCCCGACAGGTGGGCCATCAGCCGCACCGGTGGTTCCTGAGCGGGCGAACTCCGCGTTGCCTTCATAGTCCGCGTTACCGGGCCCACAGGAGACACACACCAGCGGCGGGCGGCCTTCCCCGGCCGCCAGCGCATCAAAGCGGTAGAGCTCAGCGCAGCGACCATCACCCGCAGCTTCGGTGTTCGGGAGCGGTTCGGCGCAGCTCGTCCTCGGCCCGCTGTTATACCCGTCGGTCGGCAGCGAGGAGCCAAACAGCAGAAAGCGCCCATCCGGCGTCGTGTACCAGTTCGCCTTCGTGCACGGGCCGTCGTTTTCCCCCACGGCTGCGGTAGCGCAATTCGGCTCCTCGGAGTGGTCCTGCGGTATCGACCGTCGCCACATAGCTCGTCGTGCCCGTGGCCGTGTCATAACGGTAGAGGTTGACCTCGCCTTCCCTGCCGTTGAAGAGGCCGGGGTCGTGCGGCGGCGTCTGGCGTGTCGCGCCGGCGGCGAGCGCGCCGAACGCGGTGAAGTAGACGGCGGACCCGTCCGCTGAGACGGCCGGCACGAAGTCCACTTTCGGGTCGCCGGAGCGCAGCCCGACACCGCTACCCGCCTGCGTCGCCGGCTCGGACAGGCTGAGCGTTCCGGCGTTGACCGCGGTGATCGTGGTACCCGCCTGGAGCCCCGCTCCTTCGATATCCTCGCCGGCCCGGAACGCGCCCGTCTTGGTGGTCAGGCCCGTCACTTCGCCCGAGCCGGCATACAATGGCGCGGGGGAGGTCACCGTAGCGGGCGCCGACAGCGTGAGCGTTTCCGAGCCGACCGCCGTGATCGTCGTACCGGGCGGTATACCCTTAGTTCTCCGCTGCCGGCGGCGGATTCTTCTTTCAGTCCGATGAGCTGGCCGACGTGGAACGCACCGGTCGCTGTCGTGACTTTGGTGACCTGGTCGGATCCCGGCGGTGAGGGTGCCCGCTCCCGTCGCTTCCGGGCCGGTGAGCGTGGCGGTGCCGTACGCGGCCTGGAACCCGGAAGCGCCCGCGGCGAGCCTTGTCAGCACGCACCCGGGGACGACGGTTTCTCCTTCGAGGTGGGTGACGATCTCACACTCATAGAGCTCGGGGTCGTGCAGGTGCAGTTCGGCGGCTTCCTGGGTGAGCTCGGTTTCGGTCAGGAAGAACACCTTCGAGCCGTCTTCGGAAGCACCGATGTACTGCGCCGGGTATTCACGCGGAGGAACCTGCACACCGGCGGCTTCTTCGGTGACGCCGGCTTCGGGCGCTGAGACCTTCAGCGTGTCGTGCACGACTTCACCGGAGGGTTCGCTCTCCCGCACGCGTGCATACAGCTGCGGCGCATGGACAGGCAGACCCGGTTTCAAGAGCGGCACGCCGTTCCAGCAGCCCGGACCGCTGAGAAGCGGCTTGAACGGCTCGGGAGCGGTGAAGAAGACCGCGCCGCCATCCGCGGAGACGGCGCCATGGGTGCCGCCGTGCTCTTCGAATGTGCCTCCGCCGAGGTACGCGCCGCAGGTGCTCGCGGGCTTTGACTGGCTGCCCGGAGCGAGGTTGACGAGACTCAGCTGCGGGAGCAGTTCGCCGTCTTCGAGGGTTTCATAGCCGCCGTCCCATTCGCAGAGCACTTCGCCCTCTTCGACCTTCGTGCCGGCGCCCTTGGCGCCCGGGCACAGCGTGTTGCTGTTGCTCTGCAACACGATCTGGGCGAGATCACGTGAGCCACCGACGACCTTCGTCTTGACAGCGGTCCCGCCGAGGTTTTCATTCGCGTCGAAGGGCGGGTCGACGTGCAACGTGCTGTAGGGGCCGCCGGGCGCACCGACCAGATCCATCGGGCGGACCCCGGCTTCGCCGACTTCCGAGCCGACGCCATCCATGAACGCCACACGCGAAAGATCGCGCGGGTCGGACACCCCAAAGGACTGGCTGCCCAGCGTCACGGTATCGCCGATCGCCTGCACCCCCAGCGACGGCGACGCCAACGACGTATACGTCCACCCCCCGCCGGACCCGCCCACGGGCGCGACCCTGTGAAAGACATATTGGCTGACGAACGCGCCCGGGAACGGCCCGAACGCCGAGCGCGTTTCAAACATGAACCCCGCCCCATCCAAGGATGGGGTACCCGTGCTCTGGGCGTTGGTTATGTGGCCATTGACACCCGGTTCGGCGAACATGTCGCTCGCGCCGCCCTTATCGGCCGGGGTCACGAGCTCATACGCCCGGCCATCAGGCAGCCCGACAGTCGCCTGCGGGAGCGTCGTGAACATCCCCCCGACACCCGATTCCGCGCCGGCCGCGTTGCTCGCGAACACCCGGTAAAAGTAGGTCGTCCCCGGGGTAAGAGAGCCGGCATGCTGCAACACGCTTTCAGAGGAGCTCCCCGTCGGGCCACCGGAGCCGATCGACGCGTCAGGAACCGGGACACGGACGCCGTGAGCGGCTTCACCGGGCGCGTATTCGCGGGTGTCGTATTCAAAACGGTAGCTCGTAGCCGCCCCACGCGGGTCGATCCCCGCCCGCAGATCCGCGGAGGTCGAAGAGACATTCGCGACCGAACTCGATTCGATCACCGGCACGCCCGGCGCCGTGAACGCCAACGCTTCCGACTGCGAGGTGCCGCCCAGTTCCCCTTCGCTATGCGCCTGCAGCCGATACCGATAAGCCGTCCCCGCCGTCAGCCCCGACACCCCAGCGGACACAGCCGACACGCCACCCAAAGGAAGACCGCCGGCAGCAGGTTCGCATTCGGCCGTCCTCGCGCCCGCACCGGCGAAGCCTTCCTTCGCCCATTCCGCTTCCGGCGCGTATTCAAACCTGCATTGCGTCAGCTTGAAACCTTCAGGGTTCACCGAGCCATTCAACACCGCCGAGACCCCCGTACGGCCAGAGACCCCACCCACAGCCACCGTCGGCAGGAAGTGACCCGCCGCGAACACGCTCACCGAACCACGTTCCGCATCCGCGACGTACACATCCCCACCCGAATCGACCGCCAACCCCGACGGCGCTCCGAACGGCACGCCCTGAGCCTCGGTGATCCGCGCCACGAACCTCCCCGTCCCAGGTTCAAATTCATACACCGCACCAACCCTTCGCCCTTCAGGTTCGACCTGGACGGCGACCAGCAGATGGTGACTGACAGGATCAACCGCCAGCCCGCCATGGATCCCCGGGCTCGGGGCCTGCCCGTCGAGCCGTGGCATTTCCCCGCTTTCCACCCGGGCCTGAAAATTGAATTCCTGCTTGAGTTCACCGCTCGGCGCATACTCAACCACGCTGCTCGGGGCTTCGCGGGACACGAAGATGTCCCCCGCAGGGTCAACCGCGACCCCTGACATATGGCGGCCGGCTCCTTCTCCGGGGCCGACGATCACATTGTGATGTTCCCCGCCGATGTAGGGTGCCGAAGCCGAGAATTCCTGCGGCTGACCCTTCGCATTGAACTTTTCCAGGCCCCCGCTTTCGTGCTTGTCGATGACGTACACGTAGCATTCCCCGACCGACAGCAGACCCGTTTCGCAGGAGGAGGGATCCTGCACCGCATCCGCCTTCGGAGAGTCATCGATCGCGATCGCTGATTCGTTAGAAAATCTCCCCCATTCGTCGAGCTTTTCGCCTTCCGGGCCATACACCACCAGCGGCGGTTCGCCGGTATGCGCACCGGTTCCCGTGACGTACAGGTCGCCGGTCTGGGTCTGGATCGCGAGATGTTCGAACATCAGCGGCCGTTCACCGGGAACCAGATCCTCGAGAAACCTGTTTTCTTCGGATGCGGGCCCGAACTCCGCCAGCTTGGAGTCCGTGACCCAGACGTCGTCCTTGCCGTCCACCGACAGGTCACCCGGAGCGAGCGGCACCGGTTTGCTGCCCGGGCACGACAGCGGTTCCGCCGGCTTTTCGCACGTGTTGGCGAGCTGGCGCAGGAACGGGCGCACGAACGCGGCCTGCGCCACGCCGGGGGCCACCCACGCCACCAGAACAGCCGCGAGGACGACCGCAAGCGAAGCACCGGCCCCCGGGAACACCCGCCCGCGACGCAGGATCTCGACGTTTCGAGCCGGGCGTCCGCGCCCCAGCCGCAACATCCGCTTCGCCTGACCGATCTGGTGCCGCACAGACAACATTCGCATTTGCTCGCCTTCCTGCCGCTCTCGTGATGTGCCGGTCAGAGGTTCGTGGATCGGACAGCCAGGGCCTGCAATTCCCCTCACAGCGCCTTCACTCTCGTGCCTTTCTCAGTCGTGTGGTGCAAGCGAGGCATCCTGATTGGGGAGCCGGCACCCGGGGATGAGACTGGTGTTAGTGGGTGACGCTTGTCCGGCGGCTTGCGGCCGCGCCTGAGCTGTCCCCTGTCCTCTCCCCGTTCATGCACATCGGAGCATCCGTCATCGGCCTCTTCAGAACAATCCCCGAGCTATAACTTTCTAGGTTGTGAGTACCCGCGGAGCCTTGAAAGACGGGGTTTTTGGGCTCCCGCGTCCCCTCGCCGCCGGCGGACGTCGAGGATCTCGACCTCGCCGCCCTGCTCGCGGACGTCGAGGGCTGAAGCTCACCCCGCCCAGACGCGGGGCACGGACGCCCCGCGCCCACCGGCCGTTTGGCCTGCTCGGGCTGCGCGGACGCGCCCCAAATACACACCCCTCATACGCAGCGGGCCGGCGCTTCCCCGGTCGCGACACGCGTCGGTCCAAAACACGACACTGCGAGATCAGGGGCTCTCGGCGCCGGCCTGGATCGCCCTGACAGCGCTCGTCGCCGGCCTCATGATCGCGGCGATCCTGCTCGCGCCTTGGCAACTGCGCTTCGCGATGGGAGCGCGCAAGCTCTACGACGACCTCTACCAACAGGCATCAACCGAAGCCCCGGCGGAGACACTCGGCTGGCTGGCGGCCCTGGTGGTAGATTGAAGCCATGGCGCCGCAACCCGTCCCACCACACCTGATCAAACCGCCCTCGTCGTATGACATCGGCATCTATGAGCTCGAGGGACGGCCCGCGCGCCAGGAAGACGAACGCCGCGCGGCCAAGTGGCGCGCCTGGACGCAGAGCCGGAGCCGCGTGCGCAGGCTCATCGGCAGGATCGCGATCTCACGCCGCCTGGGGTAGGGCTCGCCGGCCGATCTTCGATCGGCGGGCCCGCTCCTCCAGCGCACAGCGCCGGCGCCGTGGGGTGGGCGAGGCTGGAGGCGACGGGGCCATCCCGGTCACTGTGCCCGCGCCCGCCGGTTTGAGCATTCGCAAACCGCGTGGTACGCTGCGCTCACTCATGGGAGTGAGGGTGGCCACGGAGCAATGCACCGCGGCGATGCGGTCGCCGATCAACTGGGCGCTGCTCGGGCTCGTGATCCAGCGTGCGAGCTACGGCTATGAGCTGGTGCAACGCTTCGAGCGCACCTACGGAGATGCGCTCGAGCTGTCGAGTCCCTCGCAGATCTACACAGCGCTCGACGCGCTTGCGCGCCGCTCACTGGTCGAGGAAGTCCCCGCGAGCGGCTCGGCGGACGGCGTGGTGCGCCAACCAAAGCCGCACTACCGCGCCACGCAACAGGGCATGCGCGACTACCAGCAGTGGCTGATCGCCCAGGTGCACGACGAGCGTCGCCGCTCGCGCCTGTTCGCACAGCAACTGGCGGTGCTTGCGCCGCAGGACGCGCTCACGGTCATCGAGCGTTACGAGCAGGCGTGCCTGACGCAGGCCAGCTCCACGCCGATCGCCAATGGAGCTGGGGATTCACCCGCTTGTGCCCTATGTGCCCCGAAGGGGTATCAGGGTGACGGCGCCGGCGCGCTGGTCGACCGGCTCGTCTGCGAGGAGAATCGGCTGGCGATCGGCGCAAGGCTCGCCTGGATCGACTACGCCCGCCGCGAGCTCGCGGTCCTCGCCCCAGCCCGCAACCCCAAACCATGACGCTGCTCGAGCTCGAGCACGTCGGTCGGCGCCGCCGGCACGCAGGCCACGAGCGCATGGTGCTGCGCGACATATCGCTGACGCTCGACGCGGGCGAGCTGATGGCGGTATGGGGGATGCGGCGCTCCGGTCGCTCAACGCTGCTGCGCCTGGCGGCGGGCATCGAGCCCCCCGACACCGGCGTGGTTCGATTCGCCGGGCGCGATCTGGCCGGCGGCGATGCGCTGGGCGGCGGGATCGGCTACTGCCGGCGGACGCCTCACGACGCCGAAGCGCGCGACGTGCTCGACGAGCTGATGGTCGCGCAGCTGGCACGCGGGGTCGCCGCGCCATCCGCGCGCGCGCGCGCGTTCACAGCGCTCGAGCGGGCCGGCGCGGAGCACTGCAGCGCGCACCCTCTTCGCGAGCTGGACGGCGCGGAGACGGTGCGCGTCATGGTCGCGCGCGCGCTCGTCCTGGGACCCTCGCTGCTCGTGCTCGACGAGCCCACCGCGGGCGTCGAGCTGCTCGAGCGGGATCGCATCCTGGCGCTGTTGCGCTCACTCGCCGACGAGGGCATAGCGGTCCTGATGAGCACCGGCGAGGCGACCTGCCTCTCCGGCGCCGATCGCGCGCTGTCGCTCACCAGCGGCGAGCTTCGCGGCCACTTCGAGCCCGAGCTCGCGCCGGTGCTGCCCCTACGCCGCCACCCTCAAGGGTACAAGCAGGCAAGCGCGTGACGGCACCGCGACCGATCGAGAGATCAGCCGGCGGCCGAAGGCCGTAATGCGGCGAAGCCGGTGGTGGGCCGGCGGCCGCGCTATGCGCTCTGCCGCGTGGGCCCTAGAGTAGCGGCGTGCCAATACTCGAGCTCGAGCGGGTGGTCAAGCACTACCGCGGCGCCGGAGAGCGGGTGCGCGCCGTCGACGGCGTCAGCCTGCAGCTCTCAGCGGGCGAGATGCTCGCCCTACACGGGCCGAGCGGCTCCGGCAAGACCACGCTCCTGCTGCTGATCGCCGCGCTGCTCTCACCCGATGAGGGCGTCATCCGCTTCGCCGGGCGCGAGCTGTCCTCGCTGTCCGGCGGCCAGGCCTCCGACTACCTGCACCGCGACGTCGGCTTCGTCTACCAGAGCCCCCAGCTGATGCCGCGCGTATCCGCGCTCGAGAACGCGTCCATGAAGCTGGTGCTGGGCGGCATGGGTACACGCGAGGCCAAGGCGCGCGCGCTGCCGTGGCTGCGGCGCGTCGGCCTGGGCGACTCGCTGGGACGAGCGCCAAACCAGCTTTCCAGTGGCGAGCGCCAGCGCGTGGCGATCGCGCGCGCGCTCGCGGGCGAGCCGCGGCTGATCCTCGCCGACGAGCCCACCGGCAACCTCGACAGCGCGCGCAGCCGGGAGATCGTCGAGCTCTTGCGTCGCGTCGCACACGAGCGCGAGGCGGCCGTGCTGCTCGTCACCCACGACACCGAGGCGGCAAGCATCGCGGACCGCCGCTGCATGCTGCGCGACGGACGGCTCACGGAAGCCCACTCCGGTGAGCAGAGAGACGATGCCACCGTGCAACGCTCGCACTCGATGACCACCCAAGGATGAGCGTTGCCACGCTCTGAGGCGCCGCGGGCACAGCCGTTGATGGCACCCGCCACTCTGATCTACCTCTACCGGCGGCGGCTGCACGCGCACGCCGTCGGAGAGCTGTTCGCCGGACTCGGCGTAGCGATCGGCGTGGCGCTCGTGTTCGCGACGATCGTCGCGAGCGCCAGCATCGCCGGCTCAGCCGGCGAAGTGGTCCACGCGGTCACCGGATCGGCGAACCTGCAGTTGCGCGCCCGCGGCGCCGACGGCTTCTCCGAACGTCTGCTCGCGCGCGTCGAAGAGCTGCCCGGCGTCAAGCAGGCCGCGCCCATCCTCGAGCAGACCGCGACGATCGCCGTCCCCGGCGGGCGACAGATCACCGTCACCCTGGCCGGCGCCGACACGAGCCTCGTGGTGCTCAACGGCCTCGCCCACACGCTCCCAACCTCCACTCTCTCGGCCGGCGGCATCGGCCTCAGCCGCACCAGCGCGGAGGAGCTTGGCATAGCCACCCCGCCAACCGCCGCCGCCAACCAGCGGACGCTCACAGACATCGGAGTGTCGCTCGGGTTGCGAGGACGAGTCACCTCGCTGAGAGTGTCAGCCGTGCTGGGCCCCGAAGCGTTTGGCGCGCTCTCACAGGCGAGGGTCGCGGTTATGCCGCTCGACCAGTTGCAGCGACTCGCCGGCCTTCCCGGGCGGATCACGCGCGTCCTGGTGGCGACCAAGCCGGGGGCGCAGGCCGGCGTGCGCGCGGAGCTGCAAACGCTCGCGGGCGCTCGCATGCAGGTCGCCCCCGCCGATCGCGACATCGGCGTGCTGCGCCAAGCGCTGCGCCCCTCACACCAGGCGAGCGGCTTCTTCGCGGCGGTCAGCGCGCTGCTCGGCCTGCTGTTCGCGTTCAACGCGCTGCTGCTCACCGTACCCGAGCGACGCCGCACGATCGCGGATCTGCGCCTGATCGGCACGAAGCGCAGCGCGATCGTGCAGATGGTCCTCTTCCAGGCCCTCTGCCTGGGGGTGCTCGCTTCGCTGGTCGGGCTGCTGGGCGGCTACGCGCTGTCGCTTGGCGTCTTCCACCAGTCGACCGGCTACCTCGCCGAGGCGTTCACGCTCGGCACGCGCACGATCGTCACGGCGCAACCGCTGCTGCTGGCGTTCGCCGGCGGAGTGCTCGTCACCTGCCTGGCTTCGGCCGTTCCGCTGCTCGACCTGCGCCGTGGACGCATTCTCGACGCCGTCCACCGCGAGGAGGGCGTACCGGGCAACACGCTCTCCAGCGGAGCGCAGCGGGGTCTGGGGCTTGCGGCGGCGGGCCTGCTGGGAGTCACAACCGTCCTGTTCGCGAGCACACCCTCGCTTGCGCTGATCTCGAGCGCGGCGCTCGCGCTGGCGACCGTACTGGCGGTGCCATTGACATTCGCGGGCGTGCTGCGCGCCGCGCGCGCGCTGGTGGAGCGCTTCCAGAGGCTGACGATCCTGCCGGTCGCGCTGAGATCGCTGCGCGCCACCACGCTGCGCTCGCTGGCGCTCGCCGCCACCGGCGCGGTCGCGCTGTTCGGCAGCGTCGCGCTGGGAGGCGCCCGTGGGGACCTGCTGCGCGGAATCGAGGGCTTCGCCCACAGCTACTCCGCCGATGCATCGATCTGGGTCGGCACGCCCGCCGACAACCAGGCGGTCGTGCCCATCCGGGCCGACGGTCTGCAGCGCAGCATCGCCGCGATCACAGGCGTTACCGGCGTGCGCGCCTTCCAGGGAGGGTTTCTCGAACTCGGCGAGCGACGCGTATGGATCCTCGCGCGCCCGCCCGGCGCCAACCGGAACGTGCTGGCGAGCCAGGTGCGCGACGGGAGCGCGCCCGCCGCGGTCGGCCGTCTCGCCCAGGGCGGCTGGATCGCCGTATCGAGGCAGATCGCCGAAGAACACCACGTCGCCGTCGGCGGGACGCTCACGCTGCCGACGCCCAGCGGACCCGCGCGCATGAGGATCGCCGCCACCACCACCAACCTCGCCTGGAGTCCAGGCGCGATCTTCATGAGCAGCGCCGACTACAGCCGTCTGTGGGGGACCACGCTGCCGACCGCGCTCGGCGTCGAAGTGGCGCCGGGCGTCAGCGTCGCGCGTGTGCGCCGCGCGGTCCAGGGCGTGCTCGGACCGGCCGGCGGCCTGCAGGCCACGACCGCTCGCGCCCGCGAGACGAGCGTCGACGCGCTCACGAGCGAAGGGCTCGGCCAGCTCGGGGAGATCTCCACGCTGCTGCTGCTCGCCGCGATCCTCGCGATGGCCGCGGCGCTCACCTCCGCGATCTGGCAGCGGCGCACGTCGCTGGCCGGCCTGCGGCTCTCAGGCGTGAGGCCACATCGCCTGCGCCTGATCCTGCTCGTCGAGTCGGCGCTGATGCTCGGCGCCGGCTGCGTCACCGGGGCGCTGGCGGGCATCTACGGCCAGCTCGTCATCGACGGCTATCTGGAACACGTGACGGGCTTCCCGGTCGCGAGCCTCGGCGCGAGCCTGCGGCCGCTGGAGATATTCGCGCTCGTGATCGCCGTCGTGCTCGCGATCGTGACCGTCCCCGGATGGCTCGCCTCGCGCGTCTCGCCGACGCTCGCCTTCAATGAGTAGAACGCTGACGCCAGGGCAGTCGGCCACGCTGACGCCAGGGCAGTCGGCCACGCTGACGCCGGGGCAGTCGGCCCGGGCGCTCGCCGCGCTCGCGCTCGCGAACGCGCGCTACTGGCCGACCGTCGCGCCGCGCGTGCGCGCGCAGCTCGCGCGCTGGGAGGGGCGCGCCCGGGCGATCCCCGACCCGCTCCTACGCGCGTCGGCGCTGCGCAAGCTGGGAGAGGAGCGCTTCAACGTCGAGCTCGCGGCGACGCTGGCGACGCCGGCGCCCTCCGCATACCGCAAGCACGTAGTCGAGGCGATCGTCGCCCTGCAGGTGGCCTACGACTACCTGGACCTGCTCACCGAGCAGCCGCTGCCGGACCCGCTCGGCGACGGCCAACGCCTGTATGAAGCCCTCGTCGACGCGGTCGCCCCGCGGGGGCATGCTTGCGAGTCCCGTCCGGTCGGGGGCGAGTCACGTCCGGTCGGGGGCGAGTCACGTCCGGTGGGGGGCGAGTCACGTCCGGTCGGGGAGTACTACGGCCGGCTCCCCCACTCCCACGACGGCGGCTACCTGGACGAGCTGACCTCCACGGTGAGGCTTGCGCTGGCGGCGCTGCCGGCCGCGGGCGCGATCGCCGAGGTCGCGCGGCGCGGCGCGGAGCGCTGCGCGCGGGCGCAGGTGCTCAGCCACGCGGCAATACGCTCCGGGACAGCCGAGCTCGAGCGGTGGGCCAGATCCCAGGCGCAGAACAGCGCACTTGGGTGGCCCGAGCTGCTCGCGGGGTCGGCGGCGTCGGTGCTGGCCCTGCACGCGCTGATCGCCGCGGCCGCCGACCCTCACACCACACGCCGGGATGCCGAGCGGCTGGACGCGGCCTACCTGTCGATAAGCGCGCTCACGATGCTCGACAGCCTCGTGGACCGCGAGCACGACCTCGCCACGGGCGAGCTGGACTACAGCCGCTGCTACGACAGCCACGAGCAGATGGCGCTGCGCCTGGAGCACGTCGCCTTCGACGCGGCGAGCAGCGCGAAGGCGCTGCCCAACGCGGCGCACCACACGATGACGCTCGTCGGCATCGTCGCCTACTACAGCTCCGCCCCCGGCGCAGGCAGCGCATGCGCGCCGGCAGTCACCGCGCACATGCGCAGCCAACTGCGGCCGCTGATCGCGCCGACGCTCGCGCTCATGCGGGCATGGCGCCTGGCGAAGCGACTTCGGGGCGTCCGACCGGTTGTATCGTCTGTGTGAACGTACGGGGAGGTGAGCAGAACATTGAAGTCGTTAGGAGCCTGCATGGCGATCGTTGCGGCGCTGGGGGTGTACGCCGGTCCGGCGCGCGCGGCGCGCGCGCTGAAGGCGACTGACACAGCCCATCTGCGCTACATCTCGGCGTCGGGTTCGCTGCTCTACGAGGAAGGCGCGGCCACCGGAACCCTTCCGGGCCGCATGCGCGTGCACTTCAACGTCGGCGCCACCTTCAGCGGCAGCTTCGCGATCTACACCAGAGGCGGGGCGATCAAGGGTCACGGGACGGCGACGCCGCACGGCTCCGGCGTCTATGAAAGCTTCGCAGGATCGCTCGTCGTCACCGGCGGCAGCGGCCGTTACGTGCACGCGCACGGGCGTGCCGGGCTGTACGGCACGTTCAACCGCGGCAGCTACGGCCTCGTTGTGCAGACGACCGGCACCCTGCTCTACTGAGAGTCGCGGGTGAGTCGCTCGACAATCGCTACGGCCTCGTTGTGCAGACGACCGGCACCCTGCTCTACTGAGAGTCGCGGGTGAGTCGCTCGACAATCGCTACGGCCTCGTTGTGCAGACGACCGGCACCCTGCTCTACTGAGAGTCGCGGGTGAGTCGCTCGACAATCGCGCGCCGGTACACGCTTCTGACGGCGGTTCTGCTTGGCCTGACGGCGGTTCTGCTTGGTCTGAGCGTTGCGACCGCGGCCCAGGCGGCGCCGTCGGCGAGCCTCAGCGCGACGTTCGTACCCGAGCGGCTGAATCACGCCACCACGCTCGAATTCGCCTTCTCCTTCACCGCCCCCGCGGGCCAGGTGCCGCCCCCGTTGACCCAGATCGAGCTGCGCTATCCCGCCAACCTTGGGCTGGGGTTGAGCGGCCTTGGGCTGGCAACCTGCACAGCCGGGATCCTCGAAGCGTCAGGCCCCTCCGGCTGCCCGCCCGATTCGGTTATGGGCTACGGCGCGACGCTCACGGGGATCGTGCTCGGCTCCACGCTCATCACCGAGAGCGCCCCTATCACGATCCTGCGCGCGCCCGATCAGGAGGGGCATCTGGCGGTGTTCTTCTCCGCGGAAGGAACCACCCCTGTTGACACTCGCATCGTCTTTCCCGGGCTTCTGCTCCCGGCGCCGGCGCCGTTCGGAGGTCAGGTGAGCGTCGGCGTGCCGCTCGTCCCCACGCTGCCCGGTGCCCCCTACATATCCGTGATACGGCTGCGCGCCACGATCGGACCGGAGAGAGTCATCTACTACGAACGGGCGGGCGGCGAGACGCTCGCATACCAGCCGAAGGGAATCCTGCTGCCCGGGGGTTGCCCGCGCCGGGGCTTCCCGTTCGCCGCTCAATTCAACTTCGACGACGGCAGTATCGCCCGCGCCCGCACGCGTCGCTGCCCGGAGCGGCGCGAAGCGCCTCGCGCCGCTGACCCCGGCCACCGCCGTGCGCTGCCCGGGAGCAGGCGGTCGAGAGGCGCCTCGCGCCGCTGACACGTCAGGGCAGGCGAGCGCCGGCGGCGCACCGAATCCACGGTAGTCTGGCGCGCGTGCCCCCCGTCGAACGCGTGGTTCCCAGCTTCGCCGCCGAGCCCTCGCAGGAGGGTTTGCCCTATGGCCGCTGGGCCGAGCGCCTGGAGGCGGAGCTGCGCGGAGCCTGGGCCGCGCTCGACACCGGCGGGGAGGATGTGGGCGAGCCGGGGGACATCGCGTGGTATCCCGACAGGAGCTGGCACGGACGCCGCTACGTGCCCGCCACCGCGATCACCTCAAACGGGTACGAGCTGTTCGGCTACGTGCGCTTCGTGATCGGCGGGGGCGACCCCCCATCGCACCCCACAGGGCACAGGCGGGGGGCAGGCGGAGAGCCGACAGAGCTCACTGCGCAGGGCGACTTCACCGAGGAGACCGCCGAGCGCAACCCCCACTGGAAGCTCGACGTGTGCGACGAGGTGATCGGCTCGTGGCGCGGGGCGGGCGGGGCGGTGGCCGCGATGACGCTCGTGTGGGGCCGCCCCCTCGTGGGCGCCGGGCGGATCGTCACCGCGGAGCTGGGCCGCGTGACGGTCGACCAGTGCGAGCTGATCGAGCAGCGCTTCACGCTGATCGCCCCCGACGACTACCGCCACGACCTGCTCGAGATCAAGCTCTGGGGAGCCAAAGGGCAGGAGCTTGCCTGCGAGTCGCTGTATGAGGGGGAGGAGGGCGAAGAGGAGGAGGGCGAAGGGGAGGAGGGCGAAGAGGAGGAGGGCGAAGGGGAGGAGGGCGAAGAGGAGGAGGGCGAAGGGGAGGAGGGCGAAGGGGAGGAGGGCGAAGGCGTCGAGCTGGGCGGAGAAGATCAATCTCCGTCGTGAGCGTCGTCTCGTCGCTCGGGTACGCCGTCGCTTTGATGTTCTGATTTCGGGCGCTTCTGCTCTTCCCGTGGGTGATGTGAAGGCCTGAGCGGTCGCGCACGCCGCTCTGCTCCTAGGGTTTCCGGCTTCTGACGGCTGGAATCGAGAGGAGCGGATGCGACGTGCGCAAGAGAAGGGTATGGGCTGGGCTGTTGGGGCTGGGCGCGGCGGTGGTCGAGGACGTCTACTGCGGTGATCAGGGGGAAGTCGTCGTGGTTGCACGACCGCGATCGCGGGAGCGTGACTTGTGCGGTGTCTGCCGGCGGCGCTGCCCGGGGTTCGATCTCGGCGAGGGCCGTCGTCGTTGGCGTGCCCTGGATCTCGGGTCAACGCTCGCGTATGTGGAAGGCGAGGCGCCGAGGGTGCGTTGTCCTGAGCACGGCGTCGTGGTCTGCGCGGTGCCGTGGGCGAGGCATCCTTCGAGGTTCACGCGCGCCTTCGAGGATCAGGTGGCGTGGCTGGCGGTCCACTGCTCAAAGACCGCGACGGCTGAGCTGATGCGGATCGCATGGCGCACCGTCGGGTCGATCATCGAGCGCGTCGTGGCCGACACCGGCCGGGAGATAGACCTGCTCGCTGGCCTTCAGCGGATCGGGATCGACGAGATATCCCACCGTCGTGGGCAGCGCTACATCACGGTGGTCATCGACCACGACACGGGCCGGCTGGTGTGGGCCGCGCGCGGGCGCGATAAGGCGACCGTGCGCTCGTTCTTTGACGCGCTCGGCCCCGAACGCTGCGAGCAGGTTCGCCTGGTCTCGGCCGACATGGCGCCCTGGATCGCGGGCCCGGTCTCTGAGCGCTGCCCGAACGCCGTGCTGTGCATCGACGCGTTCCATGTCGTGAAGGCCGCGACCGACGCGCTGGACGAGGTCCGCCGCGATGTCTGGAACCAGGCACGCCGTCAAGGCCAGGACCAGCTCGCCCGCCGGCTGAAGGGTGCCCGTTACGCGCTGTGGAAGAACCCCGAGAACCTCACAGGCCGCCAGACCGTCAAGCTCGCCGAGATCCAGGCGACCAACAAGCGCCTCTTCCGCGCCTACCTGCTCAAGGAGCAGTTGCGCCAGATCTACCGGCTGGACCCCGAGCCGGCGCTCGCGCTGCTGGACCGCTGGATCGCGTGGGCCAGACGATGTCGACTGCCGTCGTTCGTCAAGCTCGCAAAGACGATCACCGCCCAGCGTTCGGGGATTACCGCCGCGATCGAGAACAACCTCTCAAACGCACGCGTCGAGAAAGCGAACACCCAGATCCGCCTGATCGCCCGTCGCGGATTCGGCTTTCACTCAGCCGAGGCGCTCATCGCGCTGGCCAAGCTCACCCTCTCCGGACTCTGCCCACCCCTCCCCGGACGAGTCACATGACCCACGGGAACGTCAAGAGAGTCTGATTTCGCCGCCCGGCAGACTTCACATTCGGACGGAGAGCGTCACGCCGGGCGAGGAACTGGAACTCGAGGACTCGATGGAAAGCTTGATGAGTCATAGATCGCCCACGAGATGGTCATATAATGACCGGACAGTGGACGTTTGGTTGAGACAGGACGTTGGTTGAGACAAAACGTTCGGTTGAGACAGGGCGGTTGGTTGAGACGGGACGGTTGATTGTGAAGAGAATCGAGCGCGCCATCACACCCCGCCTCATGACGGCCCTGAGCGACACGCCCGCCGTGATGCTGGTCGGTCCGAGGCAGGCGGGAAAGAGCACGCTGGTGCAGGGCCTCGCCGGTGGTCCGCACCCCGCCGACTACCTGACTCTCGACGACCTGGGCACTCTCGACGCCGCTCGTCGCGACCCCGTCGGCTTGATCGAGCGCGCGGACGGGCCGCTCGTGATCGACGAGGTCCAGAGGGCGCCCGAGCTGCTGCTGCCGATCAAGGCCGCTATCGACCGTGACCGGCGCCCGGGGCGCTTCATCCTGACCGGATCGGCGCAGGTGATGCTGCTGCCCAGGGTGTCGGAGTCGCTCGCCGGACGGGTCGAGGTGCACACGCTGTGGCCGTTCTCGCAGGCCGAGATCGAGGGCGTCCCCGGACGGATCGTCGAGCTGTTGCTTGCACGGTCCGCACAACCGCCGCGGGCGCCCGCGCGGGCGAGCACCCGCGAGGATCTCATCGAGCGCATCGTGCGCGGCGGCTTCCCCGAGGCGGTGGCACGCGAGGACGATCGCCGCGAAGAGTGGCTCGCCGCATATCTCACCGTGATCGTGCAGCGCGACCTGCGTGACCTCGCGAACATCGAGCGCCTCGCGGAGGTCCCGGCGGTGCTCGCCTCGCTCGCCTCGCGCGTGCGCGCGCCGCTGAACAAGACGGAGGTGAGCGGGTCGGTGGGAATCCCGAGGACCTCGCTCGATCGCTACCTGACCCTGCTCGAACACGCCTTCCTCGTGCGCCGCCTGCCGGCCTATCACACAAACCGCATCAAGCAGATCACCAAGGCGCCGAAGCTCCTGCTGTCGGACTCCGCGCTTCTGGCGCACCTGCTGCGCGCCGACCGGGCGCGCCTGGCCGGCGAGGACGCGCTGCTCGGTGTGGTTCTCGAGTGCTTCGTGGGCATGGAGCTCGCCAAGCAACTGTCCGCCGGCGTGACGCGAGCGTCGCTGCTTCACATGCGCACCGCGGCCGGCGCGGAGATCGACTTCGTGATTGAGGGCGCCGACGGCCGTCTCGCCGGCGTCGAGGTGAAGGCATCGGCGACCGTGCGAGGGGAGGACTTCAAGCACCTCGCGACCATGCGCGATCGCATCGGCGACGAGCGCTTCGTTCGCGGCGTGGTGCTCTACACCGGCGGCGAGCGCCTCCCATTCGGCGAGCGGCTGGAAGCCTGGCCGATCACCACGCTGTGGACGAAGTGAGCGCCATTGGTTGGGGCCGACTGCCGGCCCTCATCCGCGGCGCGTCGATCAAGCCCGCCAAGCGGCAAGCCAAAGCGCGTGCACTCCACATTCCGCCGATTATCTCGTTGAAGGTTTAGCCCAAGCCGCTTGCGATCCGATAGACCGGACTAGGGCCCTCCAAATGGCAGGTATGAACAACCAGATCATGCGACGCATTGGACTCGTGCTTGTGGTGCGACGCATTGGACTCGTGCTTGTGGTGCTCACGTCGCTGCTTGCGCTCACCGGCATGGCGGGTTATGCCGCCGGGTATTCGCCCGGCTGCGGCAAGATCCCGATTGTGTACGGGATTCCGCCATGGGGCTTCCACACCGGTGCGCCGATCACAGGGGCCACCGGCAGCTTCGCCCGCGGCCACGGCGAAATCAATCTGGAAGCGCACACCGTCTCCGGGATCCTCTGCCAGGAAGACCACGTCCGAAACCAGCCAACTCGTGCGATTACCATGACAGTCGAACACCATCTCGTCTACCAATCGCACTACGCGGTGATGTGGGGTGTTCCCGGGAACATCATGAAGATCAGGGTGCGCGTGCGAGCGAGCAACGACTTGGAATGTAAAGTCGGAACCATCGGACGCGCGAGCCTGTTCGCGAGCTACAACGGCGTGCGCAGCGACAGCGTCCAATTCAGCTTCCCGACCTCCTGCAAGGACCACGACCACCTGTATCACGGAACACAGGTCAACAACCAGGTCCCGCCGCTGTAGCCGGCCAGGGCCGGAACGCGCGGCGGACAGTTTCGCACCGTCTCGTACGACTTATGCTATTCTAGGTCGAGACGCAAACTTTTAGGAGGTCATCCTATGCATACCCGTGTCATCGCATCGAATGAGGTTCGCCTTCCTGAGCCGATCGCTGGCGAGGCAATCGTGATTCAGCGGTATGGCAAGCCTTATGCCGCAGTGATCGACGCCGCTGCGTTCGAGCTCTTCCAGCGTCTGCTCGCGATGTTCGGCGAGCAGACGCCGGCCGAGTTCGAGCTTTCCGGCGCGGCGCTCGAGGTCCATCGCGCTTCTGAGGCTGGCGAGGACATCGAGGAGTTCGATTTCGAGCTGCTCGACACGCACGCCGCTACGGCGTGAGCGCACCAAGGTCTCGCGGCCTGCGCGGCGCGATTGTGTGGGCGTTCACAGCCTTCCAGCCGGAGGCGCCGTTCGAGCTGATTGACAGTCGCGGCAGGTCGCGCTCATATGCGAATTCGGGCGCGGTTGCACGCGCGATCAGGGACGGCAAGCTGTTGCGGGCGCCGACGTTCAAGGTGGAGGCGAAGATCCGGCCGCTTGTGCTGCTGCAGGATCGGCCCCGCGGAGTGCTGCCGGAGTATGCCGCGTTGAAGCTGGCACGCTTCACAAAGCTGAGCGCGGGCGATCAACAGCGAGTGCGGAAGGGCAAGGACGCAGCGCTCTTCTACCTGCCTCTCAATCGCACAAAGTACGGTTTGGAGCAGGAGAACGCGATCGACTTGAACTCGCTTGTGCGCGTGCACCGCTCTGCGATCGTGACCCAACCCGTTGGACGACTCGACGATAACGAGACCGACGTGCTCGGTCGGCGCCTTGCGCATTTTCTCGACATCGACCTGGAGCCGGCGATCCGCGAGGGCGTGATCGAGCGCTGGGAGAAGCTCGTCGCCGCTCAGAGGTCGGGCAAGCGTCCCCGTCGACGGTAACCGGGGGCCGGTTCGGGATCGCCGCGCGACTTGAACAGCCCATGGTCGATCTCGCTCTTGCGGACGCATTCGAGGAGCAACGGGAGGCGAACGCGAGGGCAGTCAGGCGGCTGGTTCGGTTCTTGGGCGTGGCGCTGGGCGCACTGGTTCTGGAGACCGCTGGTCTTGCCGCCGCGGCTGCGCTAGCCTCATAGCTATGGCAGACCGCCCCATCAGCACTCCGTCCTCGCCTCCCAAGCCTGTTAACGCGCCCGCACCAGGATCGGTCCCCAAGCTGCCCAAAACGATCTTCAACTTGGAGAAGAGGGGCGGATCGGGCAAGGTCGGCGCCGTGCGACGGACTGAGCACAAGTAGACCTTTCAAGATCCGCCGTAGGCCAGCCGAGCCTGCTCGGCAACGAGAGCGCCACTGCCGATCTTCGCGGGCAAAGGGTCACTCATCCGGTCAGCTCCTCGATCGCGCGAGCCCCCCCATGCCCCCGCCAGGAGTCGAACCTGGATCTACCGCTCAGGAGGAACGATCGCAGGGCGCGTTCGTAGCCCGGAAACGCTGGCCGTTCCGGCTCATTTGGGGCATCGGACCTCGCGCGAGCGTCCCGCAGATACCCCGAGGGGACTGCTATCCGGCAGTGGCAAGCGCCCCATTGGCAGATGGGAGCCGAGGTCGTCAGCGCTGTCGCGGTGGGGCTGCTACGCGGCGACGGCGACGCCGGCGGGGACGTAGTGCTCGACCGTGAGGTCGTCGCGCTCAAGCGCGAAGCGCACGCCATCCTCGGCGAGCTGGTGCGCCTCGGCATAGGTGTCTGCGACCACGGTCCAGCGAGGCACGTCGGGCGACGTGGCGACCCAGGTGTCCTCGTCTTGGCGATAAAGCACGCGCACCGTCATAGCTTCCTCAGAGTAGCGCGAGGGCGTCCCGTTCGGCAAGGCCAACCTGGTTGCAGAGGATGTCCTTGACGGTCGACGGGCGGATCGTCTGATTGTCGTGGAAGGCGAAGGCGATCGGCGGACGGTTCGGCGCTTCCAGCTTGCGGTGGGAGCCCTTCTGGCGGACGATCCGATAGCCGAGGGGCTGAGCTTGCAGCACCCGGATGAGCTTCTTTGCCTTCAGTGACGGGAACCGGGACACGGGCGCGGACTCTACGTGCCACAGGGGTCGGCTCGCTGAAGGCCGCGCCGAGCATCACCAAGCGACAGGGGGGCGATGATTCTGTCAGTAGAATCGCCGCCGAGATGAGGGTTCGCATTGGACCGCGCTCGGTGCGAACGCCGTCCGGGCAGGAATGGCGAGTCGGGCGCCGTTGGAGCACCCGCCGGGTGCCTCGGTGGCGCAAGGCGCGCATGGGGAAGATACGTCCGGGAGACGCTGCGGACGCCGTCTTCACGGTTCCGGATTTCGGCGGCCTTGACGACCTTGGCGTGGCTGTGCTTGCGCTTCTCGCTGTCGTGGTCGTGGCGATCGTCGTGATCCCGTTGTTGCTGTTCGGCATCGAGCTGATCTTGCTCGGACTGCTCGTGGCGGCAGGCATCGCCGGACGGACGCTTCTCGGCCGGCCCTGGATCGTCCAAGCCACACCGCTCAACGCCGAAGCCGAGGAGTTGAGCTGGCGAGTAGTGGGCTGGCGCCGCTCGAATCGCTTGATCGAGGAAGTCGTCGCCTCTCTCAGCGCTGGGCTTGATCCATCCCCCGCGGAAGCCCCCGAGCTGACCCCGAAGGCGTAAGGCGAAACGGAATCTTTATCGCCGGTGACGACCATCGTGCGGTTGGCGTCATGGGGCCCGGCAGACTCGAAGGCGCGCCTCCAGTCGGCCGGATCGAGCTTGCCGCCGAAGCCCTCCTCGATGGCCAAGTCGAGGGCCTTGCGATGCTTGTTAATCGATGCACATCAAGGACATCCACGCGGCTGTGGAAGCACTGGTGGGCGAGCTGGTGCCCTCACCCTCGGTCAAGGGGGCGCTCGCCAAGAACGTTGCGGGCTCCTCGGCACGGTTTGTCCGGGTGGCGCGAGGACGCTACATCCTGGCCTGAACAACCGGGCGACTCACGCTGCGGCCAGCGCCTCGGCCAGAGCGTCCGGGGCGACGGCCACATGCTCGGGGACCGTGACGTTGATGGCACGGTCGCGCTCAAGCAGCCACTTGGCGTTGATTATCGTGAGCCCGATGACCTCGCCGTCGGCGTCGAAGCGCAGGACGTGCCCCTCGGGCGTCTCCTCGCTCCCTGCCGCCTCCCGGGGATCGCCAACGTGCAGGTAGAGCACGTCGCCTCTGGCGTCGTAGGAGGCGCGATCGAAGGTCAGGCTGCCGATGGTCACGGTCATAGTCGCGTCGATCCTGTCGGGTCTTTGCGGTTGGCGTACGCGGTCACGATCCGCGCCGGTGTCTCGTTGAATTGTACGACCACGAACAACCAACGGCTGGGCGGCGATTCAGCGGCCGCCATGCCCACCGTCGGGCTGCTCGCCGCGCACATCGCAGGCCGGCGCCTTGATGGTTCGATCAGCGACGGCCAGCCAGTGCCCCCGCCAGGAGTCGAACCTGGATCTACCGCTTAGGAGGCCATCCTCAGCGTCGCCTGAAAAGCTCGGAATTGCCGATGAATACAGGCGATTCGCGCATTCTTGGCATCGCCGGATGAGGCCGGATATGGGCCGATTTCGGGGGGTTTGGGCACTGGAAAGAGGCTGGTGCCCAAACGATGTCGTCCGGTAGAGGCTCGTCTTCGGAGGGCCTTCCCGCAGCAAGAGACCGGCCTCGCGAAGAGTCGTCAAGCCTCGTTCCAGCGTCCGAGATCGGACTTCTGAGCTTCTCGCTCAACTCGTCCGCGCTCAGGCTCCCGGCACGCCGTCGTTCAGCGTCCGCCGCCGGGAGTCTTGCGCCCGCGCAGTAGTCGCCGCAGCCGGTCCAGGAACTCCTCCAGCTCCGTCTCATCCACGCGCGGCAGACCCTCGTCGCAGCACGGTGGACGCAGATGGCCCGCGGGCGGGTTGTCGACCCCGAACAGATCGTGCAGGACCTCCCAGACATCGCCGCGGCGGCGGCGTGTGTCGCGCTTGCCCACGTACAGGACCACGACGCGAGCGTTGTGTGCCCTTGTCTTTGGCTGCACAGAAAACGCCAACCGGTACCCTCGCGACAGGTGTATGGCGCAAACGACAGGTGCCAGCGGGCCCGATAGACGCCGAGCATCAAGCTCTGCCGAGCAAGGGTCTCGCGCCAACTCCCGCAGCGCATTCCCCAGCCCCAGCCGCTTTCCCCGCAGACCGTCGATGACGCGCTCGACCGCGGGCGCAACGTGAATCTCCAGCCCCGGCGCGGACACCGATGCGTTCGTCAGTCGGCCGGACCGAAACTGTCGAGATCGACCTTGACGAGATCGCCGCGCTGCATCGCACGCAGGCTCTCCCCGTAAAGGTCGTCGAACTCCGCCCGCCACTGCGGGTCCTCCTGTTCCAGGCGACTCAGGGCCTCGACGAGCAGCCCGCGGCGACGACCATCCCGGCGCAACTGCTTGACCTCACCCGCCAGCGCCAACAGAGCGCGCGCGGGAACGCGGTGGCGCTTGTAGCGCGGCACCTGCACGACCGGGATCAAGCCACGGTCGATCCACTTCTCAAGCGTCGTGGAGCTCACGTCCAAGAGGTGTGCGGCCTCCGTCTTGGAGTACGTCGAACGGTCCGCCAAGCCCGCCTGCAGCTCGGTGGCGGCATCCTGCACCGCCGCGCTCAACGCATCGCGATCATCCGGATCGGCGCCGCGCAACGCGACGAACGCACGCGCCATCGACTCGGTAGGGCTCAGAACACGACTCATACGCGCAGGATAGCATCAAAGTGGTGTTTTGGAACGCTAGTTTGCTAACTTAGATACCCTTTCTTGCGCATGCCGTTCCTGCCTCTCTCGAATCCGACCGTTGAACAGCCGGAAACCTAGGCGCAGAGCGGCATGCGCGCTCTCTCAGGCGCTCACCTCACCCACGGGAACAGCAGAAGCACCCGATATATGCGCTTTGCGAGAGCGAGCCGGAGCGTGCTCGGCCGCATTGCGAACGGCAGTCTTGCGGGCGTCGTATGATCGCCACAACGCTGCATCCAGCCACCCGGGAGTCCCAAGACGTGCGACTGCTGCTCAACATCATTTGGTTCGTGCTGGCCGGGCTGTGGATCGCTATCGGGTACACCCTGGCCGCGCTGATCTGCTTCATCCTGATCGTCACGATTCCGTTCGGCATCGCGTCGCTGCGCATAGCCATCTTCGCCCTCTGGCCGTTCGGCAAGACGGTCGTCAAGCGGGCCGATGCCGGCGTGGCGTCGGGCATCGGCAACATTCTCTGGTTCGTGCTCTGCGGCTGGTGGCTGGCGATCGGGCATCTCGTATCGGGGGTGCTGCTGTGCCTGACCATAATCGGGATCCCGCTCGGCCTGGCGAACTTCAAGCTCATCCCGATCTCGCTATTGCCGATGGGACGCGAGATCGTCAGCATCGACCAGGCCCGCGCCCTCGGCATCAAGCCGATGTTCGCACCGAAGGGCACGTCGCGGTACTGAGACGCCTTCCCGAATGCGAGCGACTCCTTCTCGCGCAATGCAACAACGCGCGAAGCTTCGGATGGGTGCGGAGCCCGGGTACGCTCCTGGCCGTGGTTGACCGACAGCGTCACCCCTGTCAGATCGGGATCGCCGCGCGGCACAGGTCGCGCACATCCTCGCTCGAGCGGTCCGGGAGGGCGAACTGGGGGCCGCCGACGCCCTCCGCATCCTCAGGCACGAACTGCGGCGACGAAATACCAACCGAGCACAGACGATTGCGACCCGTTCGACGGAAGCTCAGAGAGTCATCGATGCCTATGGCGCAGCGAACGTGCAGGCAGTCCGGGTGAGACTCTGATGCCGCGTATCAGCGCCTTCTACGGCCTGGTGATTTGGATGTATTACGACGAGGCTCATCACCAGGGGCGCCCGCACTTCCACGCCACCTATGGCGAGGACGAGGCCACGATCGACATCGAGAGCATGGCGATCATCGCCGGCGAGCTGCCGCCCCGCGGCCGGCGACTCGTCATCGAGTGGGCACGAGCGCACGAGGCCGAGTTGCGCGAGAACCGGGCGCGCGCACGTCGCAATGGGCCCCTGCAACCCATCGACCCGCTGCGCTGAACGCTCTACCATTGCCGTGATGCGCAGCACACCCCTTCTCACCGAGGCCCAGCCGCTCAACGGTTACGCCGTACATGTCCGCTTCGGCGACGGCACAACGGCTGACGTCGATCTCTCCTACCTGCTCAGCTATGGCGGCGTGTTCGAGCCGCTGCACGATCCGGCCTACTTCGCGCGTCTACAGGCCGATACGGAAGCCGGCACGATCGTGTGGCCCAACGGCGCCGACATCGCGCCCGAGACGCTGTACGCACACGCCCAGCGCCGTGCTGCCGCCACGGCCTAGCGACAAGCGCTCCCTGGCAGGCATGAACGCCACCCGCGCACTTCCCCGCGTCACCAGCGCTGAGCCGCTGGAGGGCTTCCGGCTCCGACTGGCCTTCACCGACGATCTTGTTCGCGAGGTAGACCTTTCAGGCGACCTCTGGGGACAGATGGCCGAGCCGCTACAAGACCCCGACTACTTCCGCCAGGTGCGCGCAGATCCCGAGCTTGGCACCGTCATCTGGCCCAACGGCTACGACCTCGACCCCGACGTGCTCCATGGAAACTATGAGCCGGTCGGTTGGCCCGCCGCGCGGGCTTCACGCTAGCACGTAGGCGAACGGTCGCTACCTCCGTGGCGAACTCGGCCTGAGGGTGCCAAGACACCCGTAATTCGAGAGGTTAAGATTTGCCGCCGGTGCCTGGTCAGCGCGCGAACCGCGCGCTGATGGCGGAACCGGCGGTAGGAATCGACTACTTCGATAGCGTGCGCGACGACTGTTTTGCGACGTAATCGCGATTGTGGCTAGGCTTTCGGTGTCATGAGCCCCCTACTGGAAGAGGCTCAGCGCGTTCACGATGTGGCCGGCCTATCGGACCGTACGATCGCCGCGGCGACCGGAGCGAAGCCGAGCACCGTGCGGGGGTGGCTGGCAGGTCGCAGCGAGCCGACGGGCACGCGCGCCGAGCGGCTGATCGAGCTTGCCGAGATGATCAGACGGCTCGCCCGTGTCGTGCGACCGGAGTCGATCGCGGTCTGGCTGAACCGGCCGATCCTCGCGTTGGACGACGAGAAGCCGATCGAGTTGATCGCGCGCGGCGAGTACCGGCGGGTCGCCAAGCTGATCGCTGAGATCGAGTATCCCGGCGTCTCCTGACGGTGAGCCTTCCCGTTAATCCGCGCGCCGTTGAGGGCACGTGGATCAGGCATGTGCCGCACCGGAGTTATCCAGCTCCAAACCTCGACGCGCGTATGTAAGCGTCCGACATGGTAGGCATTCTGTCGTCGCCATGGCGAGCTTCGAGGAGCGCATATACCAACTCGGCTTGGAGGCCCTCGCTGAGCAGGAGCGTCAAGTCGCCGAGGTGCGGGGTCGTGGATCGACACTTCTCGCCGCCGGTGCGGTGATTGCGTCTCTGCTGGCTAAGCCTATTTTCCATGGTGGCCATCCCAGTGGTGTCGCGGAGACGCTCGCAACAGTCGTGGGTCTGATCGGAGCAGGGGGCTTGCTCGTCTTCGTCGTGCTGCTGCTGCGACCCTACGAGCTTGGCTTCAGCGTCAACGCACCAGCGACGTATCGCGCGCTCTGGGACAAGGGGATACTTGAACAGCCCATGGTCGATCTCGCTCTTGCGGACGCATTCGAGGAGCAACGGGAGGCGAACGCGAGGGCAGTCAGGCGGCTGGTTCGGTTCTTGGGCGTGGCGCTGGGCGCACTGGTTCTGGAGACCGCTGGTCTTGCCGCCGCGGCTGCGCTAGCCTCATAGCTATGGCAGACCGCCCCATCAGCACTCCGTCCTCGCCTCCCAAGCCTGTTAACGCGCCCGCACCAGGATCGGTCCCCAAGCTGCCCAAAACGATCTTCAACTTGGAGAAGAGGGGCGGATCGGGCAAGGTCGGCGCCGTGCGACGGACTGAGCACAAGTAGACCTTTCAAGATCCGCCGTAGGCCAGCCGAGCCTGCTCGGCAACGAGAGCGCCACTGCCGATCTTCGCGGGCAAAGGGTCACTCATCCGGTCAGCTCCTCGATCGCGCGAGCCCCCCCATGCCCCCGCCAGGAGTCGAACCTGGATCTACCGCTCAGGAGGAACGATCGCAGGGCGCGTTCGTGGCCCGGAAACACTGGCCGTTCATGCCGATCTGGCGCGCTCGGCCACGGGCGAGCACCCCGCTGGTACCCCGAGGGGACTGCTATCCGGCAGCGGCAAGCGCCCCACTGGCAGATACGGAGCCGAGGTCGTCAGCGCTGTCGCGGTGGGGCTGCTACGCGGCGACGGCGACGCCGGCGGGGACGTAGTGCTCCACCGTGAGGTCGTCGCGCTCAAGCGCGAAGCGCACGCCATCCTCGGCGAGCTGGTGCGCCTCGGCATAGGTGTCTGCGACCACGGTCCAGCGAGGCACGTCGGGCGACGTGGCGACCCAGGTGTCCTCGTCTTGGCGATAAAGCACGCGCACCGTCATAGCTTCCTCAGAGTAGCGCGAGGGCGTCCCGTTCGGCAAGGCCAACCTGGTTGCAGAGGATGTCCTTGACGGTCGACGGGCGGATCGTCTGATTGTCGTGGAAGGCGAAGGCGATCGGCGGACGGTTCGGCGCTTCCAGCTTGCGGTGGGAGCCCTTCTGGCGGACGATCCGATAGCCGAGGGGCTGAGCTTGCAGCACCCGGATGAGCTTCTTTGCCTTCAGTGACGGGAACCGGGACACGGGCGCGGACTCTACGTGCCACAGGGGTCGGCTCGCTGAAGGCCGCGCCGAGCATCACCAAGCGACAGGGGGGCGATGATTCTGTCAGTAGAATCGCCGCCGAGATGAGGGTTCGCATTGGACCGCGCTCGGTGCGAACGCCGTCCGGGCGGGCTCCTCGGCACGGTTTGTCCGGGTGGCGCGAGGACGCTACATCCTGGCCTGAACAACCGGGCGACTCACGCTGCGGCCAGCGCCTCGGCCAGAGCGTCCGGGGCGACGGCCACATGCTCGGGGACCGTGACGTTGATGGCACGGTCGCGCTCAAGCAGCCACTTGGCGTTGATTATCGTGAGCCCGATGACCTCGCCGTCGGCGTCGAAGCGCAGGACGTGCCCCTCGGGCGTCTCCTCGCTCCCTGCCGCCTCCCGGGGATCGCCAACGTGCAGGTAGAGCACGTCGCCTCTGGCGTCGTAGGAGGCGCGATCGAAGGTCAGGCTGCCGATGGTCACGGTCATAGTCGCGTCGATCCTGTCGGGTCTTTGCGGTTGGCGTACGCGGTCACGATCCGCGCCGGTGTCTCGTTGAATTGTACGACCACGAACAACCAACGGCTGGGGCCGACATCTCGACTGTAGTAGCGCTCCCGTCCGGGGCGTGGGTCTGGACGCCGGTGATCCGGGGAGTTGACGGTCGCCATGATCTCCTGACTGTACGGAGCCAACTCGGGGTGCTCATGGAGTATGTGCTCCCAGCCCTCGTCGTCCAAGGCGACGGTGCGTCCATCCGGGTCGGTCGTTTCAGCCAGGATGCTCAAACGGTCAGCCTGGCGGCGCGAGCGGTTCAGCGACCGCCATGGCTATCGTCTGGCCGCTCGCCGCGCACTGCGAGGAGCGCCTGTGGTGTGGCTTGGCCATGCTCAAAACAGGCTACCGGTGGCGCGAGACGCGGTCTCATGCAAGCCGGCACCCAACGAATAGCAAGCCGGCGCCTCGATGGTTCCATTAGGGACGGCCAGTGCCCCCGCCAGGAGTCGAACCTGGATCTACCGCTTAGGAGGCGGTCGTCTTATCCATTGGACTACGAGGGCTCGCCGGTAAGGCTACCGGCGGATCGCCGGCGCGCGGGCCCGATTGCCGGCGGTGGGGATGCGGCTGCTATCCCTCCTCGCGCTCCGGGTAGACGTCGTCGATGGTTGTGAGCGCGACGTAGGGCGCGCGGGCGGCCGCTTCGATCGCGGGGCCGCCCCCCGCGAGCCGGTCGAGCACCGAGAGGACGCCGCAGATCGTGTACCCCGCCTCGTGCAGCGCGGCGATCGCGGCGAGCGTGGAGCCGCCGGTGGTGACCACGTCCTCGACCACCACACAGCGGTCCTCCTTCGTGAGCAGGGGGCCCTCGATGCGGCGCTGGAGTCCGTGGGCCTTGGGGTCCTTGCGCACGAAGAACGCCTTTGCGCGGGCGCCGCCCGCGAGCGCGGCGCAGGCGACGGGGTCGGCGCCCATCGTCATTCCGCCCACAGCCGTGGCGTCCCACTCGCGCGCCATAGCGGCGACGAGCGTCGCGAGCGCGTGGAAGCCCTCCGGGCGCAAAATGGCGCGCTTGGCGTCCACGTAGTAGGAGGCCGTGGCGCCGCTGGAAAGCGTCACCTCGCCGATCACCAGCGCATGGGCCCGCAGCTCGGCGACGAGCTGAGCGCGGGCGCCGTGGAGCGTCTCGGGCGCCTGTTGGGGGTCAGCCATCGTGCGCAAATCTAGACGGTGGCGCGGTGCTCCGACATCCGTTCACGCCATCCCACATTCGTCGGGCATCCTCACGGGGGACACTCACACCGTCGTTCACGCCATCCCACATTCGTCGGGCATCCTCACGGGGGTCTAATCTAGTCACCCCGCCGGTCCGATCCGCTCCCATGCTGTCCCGCATCCTACGCCTGGTCTCGCTCGCGATCTGCCTGATCGCCGTAGCCTCGTTCGTGACGTTCGCGCTCGAACAGAGCAAAAGCGCCTCGGCCCACCAGCAGAACGAGCTCAACAGCTCCGCGCCACCGAGCCAGCAGACGGCGCCTGTCGGGGAAAGCTCCGCTTCGGCGAAAAGGGGCGCTTTCCACGAAGCGGTCGACGAAGCCTTCTCCAAGCTCTCCTCGCCCTTCTCGGGCCTCACGAGCGGGATCGGCAGCCAGTGGACGCTCCACGCCGCCAACACCCTGCTGGCGTTGCTGATCTACGGCTTCGGCCTGGGATTCCTCGCCCGCCGGCTGAGGCTCGGGGCGGGCTAAGGACCCACATCGCATCGTACTGTTCGGCTACCCCGCGATTGTCGGAGCAGCGGGCAACGGACCCACATCGCATCGTACTGTTCGGCTACCCCGCGATTGTCGGAGCAGCGGGCTACGGACCCACATCGCGGCGCACGGTGCGACTCCCGCGCCCGTTGTCCGTGTAAACGTCCACCGGATACCCGATCTGCACCCACGCGAACACCGCGGCGGCGTTGGGAATCGGGATGCGCAGGCAGCCGTGGCTGGCGGCATACACCGGCACTTCCGCATACCCGTGGATGGCATAGCCGCCGATGAAGTAGTTGGAGTCCACCATCCCCTTTGCGTTCGTGCCCGGCGTCTTGGAGTACACGTGGAAGCGCCCGACCACCGTCGGCGTCGAGGGCTTGCCGGAGCTGAGCGTGTAGATGCGCCGCACACGCCCGCCGCGTTCGATCTCGGCGATCACCTGCTTTGTCAAATCGGCCTCCACGTGGTTGCCGTCGCCGGGGTAGCGCACGTGGAAGCGCCCCGCCCCCCGCTGGAGCAACTGGAAGATGCGCGCGTTCACGCTTTCCACGCGCTGCTCGCCGGCGACCTTGCGGAACGCCACCACCGCGCGAGCGGTGGCTTCGTCGAAGTAACCGCTCACAGGCACCTCGTAGCGCAGGCGCGCGAGCTCGTCCTGGAGCAACCCCACCACGCGCCCCCGCGCGCCGACGGAGATCGTGGAGAGCTCGTAGCGCACGCTCACGGGTTTCGCCTCGAGCGTCGCGAGCTGTGGGGTGGCTATATGTTCCGCACGGATGCTCAGCACACCCGAGTGGGGGCTCGCATAGGCGAAGCGGAAGCGCCCCGTGCCGCCGGCCCCAGCGCTCACGCCGAGGCGCTTGAACAGCACGCGCCTGCCTTTGCGATAGATGCTCAACACCACCTTCTGGCCGGCCACGTAGGGCCGCAGCCCTCCCGCGATGACAACACGCTCGCCGACGGCGGCGAACGGCGGGCTGCCGTGAGCGTCTTGAACGGTGAGCTTCAGCTTCCCCGTCGCGGGCGCCGTCACGGGTGGGGAGACCGCGGGTGGGGGAACCGGGGTCGTGGCCGCGGGTGGGCTCACCGGAGTCGTGGCCGCGGGTGGGGGCGCCGGGGTCGTAACCGCCGGTTCGCCTTCAGCGGCGGAGGCGGCGTTCGGGACGACCGCGGCGGTACCTGAGGCGAACACGGCGGTACCCGCGAACGCGGCGGAGGCGGTACCCGAGGCGAGTGCGGCTGTACCCATGAGCGCGGCGGAGGCGGTACCCGAGGCGAGTGCGGCTGTACCCATGAGCGCGGCGGCCAGGGTACTCGTGAGCGCGCGCCTACACACCATCACCGACGATCGTACGCCGTCGCGGTGACGGCCCCATCGGGAGAAACCTCCGAGATCACGCCGATCCGCCGCAAGAGCAGCGCGAGCAACCCGATCGCGAGCAGCGCCCCGGCCATCAGCATCGGGACCTGCCAGCCCCAGTGCTCGAGTTTGCCGAACGCGAACGAGTTGTTCAGCGAGTGCACGGCAATGCACGGATAGAGCGACCCCGTGTAGCGATACAGCGCGCACAGCAGGAACCCGAGCGCCGCCAGCGGCACGAGATCTTCGACCGGCGCCGAGCCCGCGTGCACGCCGCCGAACAGGATGCCGGTGATCGCCGCGCCCGCCGTCCACCCCTTCCATTTCGAGAGCGCCGCGAAAACGTAGCCGCGAAACAGCATCTCCTCGCAGATCGGCGCGATCACCGTGGTGAGCAGCGCGCTCAGCGCCAGCAGCACCGCCGCCTGGTTCGCGCCGAGCTGTTCGAGCAGCTTCTCCTGTTCGACGCTCACCCCGAACGCTTCGAGCAGCGCCACCCATGCCGCGGTGAACACCAGGAAAGCCACAATCAGCACCGCCATCGACACGACCGCCCGCCGGATCGGCGTGGGACGCAAACCGAACTGCCACGAACGCACCGTCCGTCCGCCGAGCCCGGCGAACAGCACGGCGCTCGCCACGAACATCGCGTCCTGCACGAACGTATCGGCGAGCGTCAAACCCGGCGGCGTGTGCGACGAGCTGACCTTCACGCCGGCCACCACCGCCGGTATGTCGACGATCAAGCCGCCCACCGCGGCGAGCACCAGCGCGGCGAGCAGCACCGCGAAGCCCGTCCACACCGGCCAGTCGTTCGCGGGTACTCCCAGCGGCGGGTCATGCGCGTCCCCTGCCCGCCCCGCGGACCCTCCCAGCGGCGCTCCGGGCGAATTGCCCGCAGGCGGCACGGAGGGGCCACGCCCCCGCTGCGCGTGTTCTCCAAGAGGGTCGTACAGCTCCTCATCCATACCCATCACGCCACCCAATGCCAGGTCGCGAACTCGCCCACGAAGAACGCCATCGCCACGCCTGAGGCGACCAGCGCCGCGCGGGCGACCACGCGCGGGCGCGAGGCGAGACGCACCGCGAGCCACATATTCAGCGGGAACAGCACCACCAGGAAGCGCGGCAGGCTCATCAGCGGCTGGGGCGCCACCGGGTAGGAGAGCGCCACCGCGAGCGCCACGAGCGCGTACACCCCGTATGCCGCCGGCAGCAGCGCCAGCACTCCCACCACCGCCACCGCCGCCGCGCTCAGGAAGGCGAACAGCATCAGGTTGTGCCCCGCTTCGATGAACGGGCTGCCGCCGGCCGCCGGGTAGTAGAGATGCCGGCGCTGTAGGGAGAGCAGCTGGCGCAGCCCCTCGAATCCCGCCTTGCCCCCGTCCCACACGCCGCCGAAGGGCCCTGCGAAATGCCGGTTCCACACCGCCTCGGCGTGGAAGGGCGCGAGCGCGTCGCCACCGGCGAGCGCCAGATAAGCCATGTACCCACCGAGCCCCGCCGGCACCAGCGCGATCCACAGCGCATTGCCCCGCACCACGTAACGAGGGCGCAGCGCGCGTACGAGCGAAACCGGCGTCGAACGCTCGCGGGGCGCACCCCGTCCCACTCCCGACGCGCGGTCGGGATCGCGGTCCTCACGCGGTCCGTACAGGTAGAGCAGCCCCAACGGCACCACCAGCAGCACCCCGATGCTGCGCGTCGCCGCCGCCAGCGCTCCAAGCGTCGCCGCCCTCGCCCACCGTCCGCGACGCGCGCAAAGGAACACGCCGACCGATAGGCCCAGATAGAGCGACTCGCTGTACACCGCCGAGAAATAGAACGCCATCGGCGCGAACGCCGTCAGCAGCACAACCAGGCGCGCCACCTCGCCTCCGTCGACTTCCACGAGCGCCCTCCCGGCGTCCAGCGCCCCGCTCGCCCCGCCGGCGTCGAGCGCCCTCCCGGCGTCCAGCGCCCCGACGCCGGCGCCCCGCCGGCGCGCCCACGCCGGTCCATGCACCCGCAGCCGCGCCACTTCGAGCGTCGTCAGTCTGTGCAGCCCGTACAGCCCCGCCGCGAGCGCCCCCACCGACAGCCCCACGCCGGCGAGCACCGGCGCCGGCCCGAGATCGGACAGCATTCGCACGCCGAGCGGGTAGAGCGGGAAGAAGGCCGTTCGCGAGGCGGTGAGAGAGCCGAGGTCGGGCCGGTAGCCGTAGTGGGCGATCACGAGGTACCAGGCTGCGTCCCAGCGCGCCACCGGCGCCGCCACCAGGTCTCCCAGCCACCCGAAGCCGCGTGTGAGTCCCGGCGGATTGAACGCGTGTCGCGCCGGTCCGAACCCGAGCGCGGCGACCGTCCCGGCGCCGGCGATCCACACGACCAGGCGAGAGCTCCACAGCGCCCTCCACACGTCCCGCGCGGCCGCCATCTGCTCGGCGTCGCCACGCAGCCTCTCAAGGACACGAGCCCCCGCCCGGACGGTTGGCAAACATTCGGTTTCGAGGGGCCCGTGCGTGTGCGTGTGCGTGTGCGTGTGCGTGTGCGTGCGTGCGGGGGCGTCGGTTGGCGGACATTCGGTTTCGGGGGCGCGTGCGTGTGCGTGTGCGTGTGCGTGTGCGTGTGCGTGCGTGCGTGTGCGTGGTGGCGGTTCGGTTTCGTGGGCGTGTGCGTGTGCGTGTGCGTGTGCGTGCGCGTGTGCGTGTGCGTGCGTGTGTGTGCGTGCGGGGCCGTCGGTTGGCGGACATTCGGTTTCGAGGGGCCCGTGTGCGTGCGCGTGTGCGTGCGCGTGCGCGTGCGCGGGGCCCTCGGAACGCGCAGACACAGCCAGCCGCGCAGACACAGCCGGCCGCTCAGACACAGCCGAACCCGCACACACAGCCGGGCGCGCGGAGACGGCGAGCTCGCTCGTGGGGGCCGCGATGGCGGTCTCGGCGATGTCGGGGCTCATCTGAAGGGTGGCGCCGGGGATGCGTCCCCACCGCGCCACAGGCAGGAAATCACACCCCGAGACGGTACAGTCACGGACGGGGGCGCGAGAGAGATGTCACGACAAGCACGACAGCGCCGTAGGCGACACAGACGCTCCGGACCCTCGCGCGTCGTGTTCGTCGGGCTCAGCGGGCTCGCGGGCGCGGTCGTGCTGGGCGCGGTCATCGCGATCGGATACGTGCTGTCGGTGGCCCAATCGGCGCCGAGCCTCGACGCACTCCCGCCGAAGCTCGCGGGCGCCTCCTCGCAGGTGTTCGCCGCCAACGGCACGCGCCTGGGCTTCATCCAATCCGACGTGCTGCGCTCGCCGATAACGAGCGCGGAGATGCCGAAGGTCCTGCGCGAAGCGACCGTCGCGATCGAGGACCAGCGCTTCTATCAGAACAACGGCGTCGACCTCACCGGAATCTTCCGCTCGGCGGTCAAGGACGTCCTGCACGGCCAGGCGCTGCAGGGCGCCTCCACGATCACGATGCAGCTCATGCGCAACATCTACCTCGGCAGCGACACGCACTCCTTCAAGCAGAAGATCGACGAGGCGAAGCTCGCGATCGAATACAACAAACGTCACAGCAAGCGATCGATCCTCACAGATTATTTGAACAGCGTCGCCTATGGCACCGTCGGCGGCCAGACCGCGATCGGCGTGCAGGCGGCCGCGCGGATCTTCTTCAACGAGAGCGCCTCACAGCTCAACCTCCAGCAGGCCGCGCTGCTCGCGGGCTTGCCGCAGGCGCCCTCGCAGTACAACCCCTTCCTCGATTCCGCGGCCGCGCGCAAACGGCGCAACGAGGTGCTCTCCAAGATGGCAGAACTGCGCTACATCTCCCCCGCGCGGGCCGCCGCCGCGCGCAAAGCGCCGCTGGAAGTGAAACACGGGGATTACTACACGCGCCGCCAGGAGAGCTTCTTCTTCGAATACGTCCGCAAAGAGCTGGTGCAACGCTACGGCCTCAACAAGGTCGAGCAGGGCGGTCTGAGGGTGTATACGACGATCGACCTGAACATGCAGCGCAAGGCGCGCAACGCGATCGCGCAGGTGCTCAACCAGGAAGGCGACCCCGCGTCGGCGATCGTAACCATCAACCCCCACAACGGCTACATCGAGGCGATGGCGGAGTCTGAGAGCTACGACCAGTCGCAATACAACCTCGCCTCCCAGGGCCACCGTCAGCCCGGATCGACGTTCAAGGCGATCGTGCTCGCCGACGCGCTCTCACGCGGGGTGGACCCGAACAGCACCTACTACAACTCCCACACTCTCTTTCCCGGCTGGCTCACCGGCTATCCGACCTATGAAGTGAAAACGTTCGAGAACACCTCCTCGAACAAGTCGCTCAACCTCGTGCAGGCGACGCTCGCATCGGACAACACCGTGTACGCCCAGCTCGCCGCGGACCTCGGCGAGGAAACGGTCACGCAGATGGCCTACAGGCTCGGCGTACGCGAGCACCTGCACAGCTATGCCGCCGAGGCGCTCGGCGGCTTGACGGTGGGCGTGAGCCCGCTGGAAATGGCCGACGTGTACGCGACGCTCGCCGACGGCGGCTGGCGCAACACGCCGATCGCGATCACCAAGGTGGTGTTCCCCGGCGGCCACGTCGACGCCAACTGGGGCAAGCCCCACCGCGTGAAGGCGCTCTCCGACGGGGTCACCGCCGAGGAGACCGAAATCCTCCACCAGAACGTGCTCGGCGGCACGGCGGTGCGCTCGGCGATCAACTGTCCCACCGCCGCAAAGACCGGCACCACCAACAACCTCGTGGACGCATGGCTGGACGGCTACACCCCCAACTACTCCACGTCGGTGTGGATGGGCTACCCGAACAGCCTGATCCCGATGACCGACGTTCACGGCGAGCCCCAGCAAGGCGGCTATCTGCCCGCGGAAATCTGGCACGCCTACATGGCGGCGGTCACCGAAGGCGAATCCTGCGCGCAGTTCCCCCCGGCGAGCGAACCGATCTCCTACCAGCCGTTCTTCGGCACCTTCGCGACCACCGGCCAGGCCTCGGAAGGCGGATCCAACGAATCCAATGAAAGCGAAAAGAAGAACAAGGCGAACAAGAAGAGCAAACCGACCAAAGCGCCCTCGCCGGCGGTCGAACAGCCCTCGGGCGGCGGCGAAAGCGGCAAACACGCGGGCGGCGAAAGCCACGAAACGCCGGCCCCCCGCGTGCGCGAACCGGTCGAACCGGCGCACACGCCGGCGCCGAAAGGGCCCCCTCCGACGGTGGGCGGGACCGGCGGGGCCGAACCACCGAAACATTGAGGGCCCGGGCATGCACCACGATGGAAGGGCGCCCCAACCAACGCTGAGGGCCAACCGCTGGTAGTTTGACGGTGCAAACTTCGACACAGGGTTCGCGCCGAGAGCGGAGCGCACCCGGACGGGATGCGACTCGTGGCAAAGGAAGACAAGGTCGAATTCGAGGGCGAGGTGATCGAGGCGCTGCCCAACGCCATGTTTCGCGTGAAGCTCGACAACGACCATGTGGTGCTCGGACACGTGGCCGGCAAGATGCGGCGCTTTCGCATTCGCATCCTCCCGGGAGACCGCGTCCGCTGCGAGCTCTCCCCGTATGACCTCGACCGCGCCCGCATCGTCTACAGGCATCGCTGAAAGCCTCGCCCACCGCCGAACTCCCGTCGCCGAGCCCCCGTCGCCGCGCCTCCCGCCCCGAACGCCCATCGCCGAGCCCCCGTCGCCGCGCCTCCCCCGCTCCCCGGACCGTCCGCAATCATCCAAAAGGCATCGCTGAGCTCTCCCTGATCGACTCGATCGCCGCCGCGCTGAAGCAGCGGGGGGGGCGGATCGTGCGCGGCATCGGCGACGACGCCTCGGTCGTGAGAGCGTCGAAGCTGTGCGTCACCTCGGTGGACACCGTCGTCGAGGGGGTGCACTTCCGCCTCGAGGACCCCGAGCTGAGCTTCCCCGACGTGGGCTGGAGGGCGCTTGCCGGGGGGCTGTCGGACATCGCGGCGATGGCCGCCCAGACGGGCGAGGCGTATGTGGCGCTCGGGATCCCCTCGCACGTCAGCGAGCGCCAGGCGCTCGAAGTGATGCTCGGCGCGGAGGAGCTCGCGGAGCTGACCAACACGACGATCGCCGGCGGCGACGTGGTGAGCGCGCCCGCGCTGTTCGCGAGCGTCACCATCGTGGGGTGGGCCAAGCGCGAGGAGAAGCTCATCGGCCGCGACGGCGCGCGGCCCGGCGACCTCGTGGGCGTGACGGGCACGCTCGGGAGCCGACCGCACCGCCCGCTGCCGAAGCTGCGCGAGGGCAGAACGATGGCGCGGGCGGGAATCCACGCGATGATCGACCTCTCCGACGGCATCGCCACCGACGCGCTCCACATCGCGCGCAACAGCGGCGTCACACTGGAGATCGACCTCGACAGGCTCCCGATCGACGAGCGCACGCAGCGCACCGCCGAGGCGCTCGGCGTGCCCGTCTGGCAGGCGGCGGCCACCGCCGGCGAAGACTACGAGCTGTGCGTATGCGTCCCGCCCCGGCGCATCGACCGCGTCACCCGAGCGTGCCGGCGAGCCGGCGCCAAGCTCACATGGGTAGGCCGCGTGGTGGAGGGCGAGCCCCGCGTTGTCCTGCGACACGAGGGGCGCACCCTGGAGGGCACCCCCCATGGCGGAGAGCAGGCAGGCAAGCAGACTCTGACGGGCTTCGAGCACCGCTGGTAGCAGGCGTCCGTCAAGCGCGCTTTCTTCGCTGAACGCCCGACCTGCGCGTGCGGGGGTCGGCGGCGTGCGAGCGGCAGCGTGGGGAAGGCCTGTCGTGCGCCAGTTCAGCGCCGCAGCGCCGACTCGGTGCCGCCCAACGACCCGGGCCCGGCGTAGGACACCGGGCCGCGCGTCGAGATCTCAACCCAATCACGCTCACCGCCCGGATCGGTCGAGGCGGCGGCCAGGGTCCGTGACACTACGGCGATCAGGCACCCGAACGCGACGCTCCACAGAAGCGCCGCGAACGGCCCCACCTGCCCACCGGCGAGCGCCAGCACGGCGCTCTCGGACAAACCGGCCGGCCCGAGCCCCAGCTCGCGCGCGTACACGAGCGCCAGCAGCACGAGCGCAGCGAAGCTCACCGCGATCGCCCCCAGCGCGAGCGCGCGAACGCGCGGGTCGGCGGCGAGCAGCCACAGGTGCAGTGCGGGCACGAGCAGCAGGCACGCGAAGGGGTTGAAGATCCATGCGATCAACGCCACCGCTAACAGCACGAGCATGGCCGCCAATCCGGCCCCGTCGGCGCCTGGGCGCACGGGCAGCCCCAGGCGCCGCACGAGCGCCGGCCACGCGAGCAGGGCGAGCGCCAGCACGAGCACCGTGGAGGCAAGCGCGCCCGCAGCCGACCCGTCCCCCGGTAGGGAGGCCGCGGGCACCTGCGCGGCGGGCGCCGCCACGATCCCGAGCGCTCCCAGCAGGATCGCGAAAAGCGCGCACGTGAAGAACGGGAACGCGGCGGCGAGCGTCCACACCACCCAACGCCCGATGGGCTCACGGCGGCGGCGCATCCGCGCCAGCGCGTCGACGCACACGAGCAGCGGCGGCAGGAGCAGGGCGAGCGCGAGCAATCTGATGGCCCAGCCCGGGAGCGTCTTGCGTCCGAGCACCACACGGGGAGCGGGATTGCGCGCGAGATCGGGCCCTTCGTCCAGCGCGTAGGTCGCGCCGAGCGCCGCCCGCCCGAAGTTCGACAGGCGACTCTCGCTCACCGGCTCGCCGGAGGACGGCCCCCGCTCGCCGCTAACCTGCAGGAGAACCGCCGGTATGCCGGCGTCACCCAGCGGCGCCTGCTCACCGGTGGAGAGCCCGAACGCGAGGTGCGCCAGCTGGGCTGAGGCGCCAAGGGCGCCCGGGTCGACCCCCACCTCTTGGGAGATCGCGCTGTCAAGCGTGCGCACCAGGCTTTCGGGCGCCGCGGCGGAGCCCCCTGAGAACGGCAGCACGAACGGCCTGTGGGCCACCTCGCCGGCGACGTCGCCCAGCACGATCGCGGCGTCCAGCGCCCGGCCGCCGCGCCCGGCGAAATCGGAGGCCCCGGCGTAACCGCCGCTGCCGCCGCTCGTGGAGACGAGCACGATCGTGCGACGTGTCTCGCTCTGGGAGAACACGCGCGCGAGCTCGAGCAGCGCGGCGGTCCCGGACAGCTCAGCCGGCGAGCCGCGCCCCACAGCGTCGCGGTGGGCGACGATCGCGATCGGGCTCAGCCCGGTGGAGCCGGGACGCTGGGCAACCACCGTGGTGAGCGTCCGATCGCCGTCGACCGTCTGCGCCTGAAAGCGATGCATGGAAACCTGAAAGCCGCCGCCCAGGGTGGTTGTGTCCGCGGTGGTTGTGTCCGCGGTGGTTGGGGTCGGGGTTGGTGGAGCCGCGGTGGTTGGGGTCGCGGTGGTTGGGGTCGCGGTGGTTGGGGTCGCGGTGGGTGAAGCCGCGGTGGTTGGGGCGCCCAATCCACGCAGCGTCTGAGCTACGTAGGCGGCCAGTTCGTTGTCGCCCACGCTTCCCGGCCGCCGGTCGGGGAAGCGCCTTGCGAGCGCCTGCAGGCCGGCGAAGGCGCGCGGGCCGCTGAACGCGTCGGGCGCGAGCGTCGAGCGCAGCGGCGCGGAGCGTCCAGCGAGCGAGAAGCCCACGATCACGAGGACGAACAGCAGCGGCACGAACGCTACGCGGTATAGGCGCCCGTCGAACATCACCGCAGACCATAGACCCGTTCCCGGTCCAGAGGGCTCGGATCGCGCTTGAACGGCGGCGGAGGGCTGGGACGGGAGGCTCAAGGAGGGGCGGGGTGGTATCGGTCGCGAGAGGGCACCCCGCGCGCGCGTGCGCACGCGCGAGGAGGGCTGGGACGGGAGGCTCAAGGAGGGGCGGGGTGGTGGCGGGGTGGTATCAGTCGCGAGAGGGCACCCCGCGCGCGCGCGTGCGCACGCGAGGGCTGGGACGGGAGGCTCAAAGAGGGCGGGGTGGTATCGGTCGCGAGAGGGCACCCCGCGCGCGCGTGCGCACGCGCGAGGAGGGCTGGGACGGGAGGCTCAAGGAGGGGCGGGGTGGTGGCGGGGTGGTATCAGTCGCGAGAGGGCACCTCGCGCGCGCGTGCGCACGCGGGGTGTGTTGCCCGTCGCACACAGCAACCCCCCGGCACAAAGGCCCATAGACGCGCTTCAGTGCCGACCCGAGGTATCGTGCGATCCGCCCGTGCTCCAGCCCGTCGCCACAGGACACAAGTCGCTTGCCGACTACACCCACATTTGCGGGCGGGAGCTGATCGAGGAGATCCGCGAGCTCGCCGAGCCGCTGAAGGGCAAGCGCGTGGTGCATGTGTCGGCGACGGCGTTCGGCGGGGGGGTGTCGGAGATCCTCTACACGCTCGTGCCGCTCATGCGCGACGTTGGGCTCGACTGCGAGTGGCAGGTGATCTACGGCCGCGAGGAGTTCTTCAACGCGACGAAGCTGCTGCACAACGCGTTGCAGGGCAATCCGCAGGATCTCGACGAAGAGCAGTGGAAGACCTGGGAGCAGTACAACGAGATGAACGCGCGCGAGCTGTCGGGGGGGTGGGACGTGTGCCTGGTGCACGATCCACAGCCGGCGGGCCTGCATCGGCTGGTGCCCGAGAAGGCGGCGGGATGGGTGTGGCGCTGCCACATCGACCTGTCCACTCCGAACCCGGCCACGATCGAGCGTCTGCGACCCTACATAGCGGACTACCCGCAGGCGCTCTTCCACATGGCCGAGTATGTGCCGAGCGGGATGAACGGGAATGTCAATGTCGTGCCTCCCGCGATCGACCCGCTGATGCCGAAGAACATGGCGCTCTCGCCCGAAGACGCGTCGTACGTGTGTGAGCAGTTCGGGATCGACGTCGACCGGCCGCTCATCTGCCAGGTGTCGCGCTTCGATCCGTGGAAGGACCCGCTCGGCGTGATCGACGCCTACAGGGTCGTCAAGCAGAGCATCCCCGACGTGCAGCTCGCGCTCGTAGGATCGATGGCGAGCGACGACCCCGAGGGCTGGGACTTCTTCAACGCCACGATCGCCCACGCCGACGGCGACCCGGACGTGCACATCCTCAACAACTTCAACAACGTCGGGGCGATCGAGGTGAACGCATTCCAGTCGCACGCCGACGTGGTGGTGCAGAAGTCCACCCGCGAGGGGTTCGGGCTGACGGTTGCCGAGGCGATCTGGAAGGCGCGACCGTTCATCGGCGGCAACGTGGGTGGGATCCCGTTGCAGGTGGAGGACGGCGTGACGGGCTTTCTCGTGGAGACCGTCGAGCAGTGCGCGCAGCGCTCGCTGGAGCTGCTCTGCGACCCTGCGCTCGGCAAGACGCTGGGACGGCGCGGCAAGGAGCACGTGCGCAGCCACTTCCTCACGCCGCGCTACCTGCGCGACTACCTGCGGATCTTTACGGCGCTGGGCGAATCGTGAGCAGCGCGCCGGCACAGCGATCGCCGCTCGTGCTGGTGAGCAATCGAGGGCCGGTGACGTTCGGCCCCGGCGGAGAGGTGCAGCGCGGCTCGGGCGGGCTCGTGACCGCGCTCACGGGACTCGCCTCCCACCGGGACGCCGTGTGGATCGCCTCGGCTATGAACGAGCACGACGCTCAGGTGTCGCGCGAGCACGGCGGACGAGCATTCCCCGTGCGATCGCCCGCCGGCGGCGAGTACCTGGTGCGGCTCGTGGCCTCCGATCCGGAAGCGTATGACCGCTTCTACAACGTGTTCGCCAACCCGATGCTGTGGTTCATCCAGCACTACCTGTGGGACTTGTCAAACGCTCCAGACATCCGCCGACACGAGATCGAGGCTTTCGAGTTCGGCTACAACGCGGTCAACGAGGACCTCGCGCGCGCGGTGGTCGAGGAGGTGGCCGACCTCCCCGAGCCTGTGGTGATGGTGCACGACTACCACCTCTACACGCTCCCCGACCTCGTCAGGCGCGCGCGCCCGGACGTGTTCCTGCACCACTTCGTCCACATCCCGTGGACCCAGTCGGACTCCTGGAGGGTGCTGCCGTCGCGCATCAGGCAGGAGATCTACGCGGGGCTGCTCGCGAACGACATCGTCGGCTTCCACACCCGCTCCTACAGACGCAACTTCTTGCAGTGCTGCCGCGATCTGATGGACCTGGACGTGGACTTCGAGCGCGGGGTGGTGCGCTGGCAGGACCGCGAGGTGTGGGTGCGCGCCTATCCCCTCCCGATCGACCACGTGGCGGCCCGCCAGGTGGCCGCCGGCGCGCGCGTGGCGGAGTTCGAGCGCGAGCTGTTGCGCCGCCGCCGCGACTTCCTCATCCTGCGCGTGGACCGAGCCGACCTGTCGAAGAACGTGCTGCGAGGCTTCTCGGCGTTCGATCTGTTCCTCGAGCAGCATCCAGAGTTCCGCGAGCGCGTGACCTTCGTGGCGCAATTGATGCCCTCGCGCACCGACGTGCCCGAGTATGCGGAGTACCTCGAACGCATCGAGGCGCTCGTGGCGGTGGTGAACCATCGCCACGGCACGCCCGACTGGATGCCGATCCAGCTGAAGCTGCGCGACGACGTGGAGGAGGCGATGGCGGCGTACAAGCACTACGACGTGCTGCTCGTGAACGCCATGTTCGACGGCATGAACCTCGTCGCGAAGGAGGGGCCGATCGTCAACGAGCGCGCGGGCGTTTCGATCCTCTCCGAGAACACGGGCGCCCACGAGGAGCTCGGCGAGTACGCGCTGTCGGTGAACCCATTCGACATCCAGGAGCTCGCCGACTCGATCCACGCGGCGCTCGACATGCCCGCACGGGAGCGCGCCCGCCGCGCCCGGGGATTGGCTGAGATCGTGACCTCGCGCGACCCCGGAGATTGGATCGACGAGCAGCTGGCCGACATCAAGGCCAAGCGTGCGGCCGTGTAGCCCCCCCGCCGTGTAGCCCCCCCGCCGTGTAGCCCCCCCGCCGTGTAGCCAACGGCGGCGTAGCCAACGGCGGCGTAGCGCGCGACGGTGCGGCGGTGCGACGCGACAACGGTCGTGTGGCGCCGCCAGGCGGCTGCGCGGGACCGCCAGGTGCTTCTTGCCGGACCCTCAGCGCTGTTATCATCCGCCGCCGCGCGCCGGTGTGCGCACCGCAATGACCCTGCCCGCCACCACATACGACCTCGTGCTGCTGCTGGACCCGCAGGCGGAGGAGTCCCTCCGTGCGAACATCGTCGCCGACGCGCGCGAGGCGATCGGCGCGAAGGGCGAGCTGGTGCGCCACGACGAGTGGGGCGAGCGCCCGTTGGCGTATCCCATCGACCACAAGGCCACGGCCGAGTACCACCTGCTGCAGTTCCACGCCTCGGAGATCGAGCTGATCGGCGAGCTGAGCCGAACGCTTCAGATCACCGACGGGGTGATTCGCTTCCGCATCAACAAGCTGAAGCCGGGCACGCCCGAGGCGCCGGAGATGCGGCCCGAGCGAGCGGGCGGAGCGCCTGCTCGCGAGGAGACCCCGGAGGCTCGTGAGCAGGGAGAGCATGTTCCGGCCGAGGAGCACCCTGACGGGCATACCCAAGGGGCACACGGCAGGCAGCCGGTCGCGTAATACACTCGGAGGCGTGGCGCCGCTGGGGAACATCGACTGTCGAGGGGCCTTCGTGAGCACTCCGGGGAACACGACCATTGGGGACCACTGCCGTCGGGGGCTGAGGACCTAAGGTGAGCGAGCATCCGATAAGCGACGGCCCGGGGGTGCGCAGGACCGACGTGCTGCGCGCATCGCCGCCGATGTTCGAGTCGCGCCTGCTCGACGCCTTCTCGCGCGTGCACCCCTCAGTGCCGATCCTGATCTTCGTGCCGGCGATCGTGGCGCTGACGAGTTGGGAGCTGTCGTTCGTCGGTCCGCTCGCCACACTCGGCCTGGCGGCGGTGGGCTATGCGCTGTGGACGCTGTTCGAGTACTGGCTGCACCGCATCGTATTCCATTTCGAGCCCAACCATGGCATCGGAGCGCGGATGCACTGGATCATCCACGGCATCCACCACGAGCACCCCAACGACCCGCTGCGCCTGGTGATGCCGCCCGCGGTGAGCATCCCGCTCGGCGCGCTCGTGTTCGGAGCGCTGTACACGGTGTTCGGCAAAGGCTACGCCCCGGGCGTGGGGGCCGGCTTCTTCGCCGGCTATCTCGGCTACGACATGCTCCACTACTACCTCCACCACTTCCGCCCCCGCTCCCGTGTCGGGAGGATGCTGCGCGAGCGCCACATGCGCCATCACTTCCAGGACGACACGCGCGGATTCGGTATCAGCGCGCCGTACTGGGACGAGGTGTTCGGCACCTCCCCCCGCGCCCGCGGCGCCGAGCCTTCGAAGTAGCTCCCGCAAAGAGCGTCGTCCGGGTTCCCGCCCACCAGGATGCGCGTAGCACTGTGCGGGTCCAGCGCTCTAGACTCGGGCTAGTGGCCCACAGAGTGCGTGAGCGCTCTTGAGCCAGGCCTCCTGCGCAGACCGCGAGACACCGAGGAACACAGACAGAGCGAAAGGAACCAAGCCGTGGCCGCCACCAACATCAACCGGGTCGTGATGACCGGGAACCTGACCGCAGACCCGGAGCTGCGCTCGCTGCCGAGCGGCTCCTCCGTGTGCAAGCTGCGCGTCGCCTGCAACACCCGACGCAAGAACGGGAGCACCGGCGAATGGGAGGACAAGCCCAACTACTTCAACGTCACGGTGTGGGGCGCGCAGGGCGAGAACGCGGCACGCTACCTCGCCAAGGGTCGCCCCGTGGCGATCGACGGACGGTTGGAGTGGCATGAGTGGGAGGCCCAGGACGGCACGAAACGCAGCGCAATCGATATCATTGCCGACTCGGTGCAGTTCCTCTCCTCTCGCGAAGACCCCTCCGGCGGCGGAGGGTTCGCGGGCGGCGGGGCATCACAGGGCAGCGACATCCCGGTTGACGACCGCGACTTCCAGCCCGCGCCGGTCTCCGCGACATCCGCGGACGACGACATTCCGTTCTAACTCGAAAGCAAGGATCTCCCAGTGGCAAAGCGCGGTCGTGGCAAGCCTGTCCGACGACGAGATAAGAAGGGCCCGCCCGGCAGCGGAAGGCGCAAGCCTTGCCAGCACTGCCGCGACAAGGTCGAGCAGGTCGACTACAAGGACGTCTCCTCGCTACGCAAGTTCATCTCCGAGAAGGGCAAGATCCGCTCGCGCAGGATCACGGGCGCCTGCCGCCGCCACCAGGGCCAGATCGCGCGCGCCGTCAAGCGCGCCCGGGAGCTGGCGCTGCTGCCTTACGTGAACGAGGGCGGCCGCGACGACCATCCCCGACGCGACCGCGGCGACCGCGACCGCGACCGGTAGGCCCCCGGCCAGACCCGCCCTCCCCACCTCCTCACCGCCTCACCTCCCCACCTCCCCACCTCCCCACCTCCTCACCTCCTCGCCTCCTCGCCTCCTCACCTCCTCACCTCCTCACCTCCTCACCTCCTCGCCTCCTCGCCTCCTCGCCTCCTCACCTCCTCACCTCCTCACCTCCTCACCTCCTCACCTCCTCGCCTCCTCGCCTCCTCGCCTCCCCACCTCCTCACCTCCCCACCTCCTCACCTCCTCACCTCCTCACCTCCTCACCTCCTCGCCTCCCCACCTCGACCCGCCACCTCCAACCGCACTCCACGACCAGGGAACGACATGCCTGAAGCGATACTCCTCAAGGACGTGGACACGCTCGGCGAGCAGGGCGCCGTGGTGGACGTGTCCAAGGGCTACCTGCGCAACTTCCTGATCCCGCGCAAGCTCGCCCAGCCGGCGACCCGCGGGGCGATCGAAGTGGTTCGCCGGCGCCAGGAGGCGGAGGAGCGCGCGGCACGCGAATACGTCGAGAAAGCCAACGACAACGCGGCGCTGCTGAACAAGACGGTGCTCACGATCACCCAGCAGGCCGGCGCCGACGGGCGGCTGTTCGGGTCGGTCACCGTCCAGGACATAGCCGCGGCGATCCGCGACGCGCGCGGACTGCGCATGGACAAGAACAACGTGCACCTGCCCGAGCCGATCAAGAGCGTCGGCACCTACATGGTCGTGGTGGAGGTCGTCGCGGGAGTGACTGCCACCGTCAAGACCATGGTCGTCGCGCAGAAGTAGCGCAGAAGTAGCGCCGGAGCGGCGCCAAAGCGGCGCGCCTGCCTGCCGTCTCTTGCGGTCTGGCCCACCTGCGAACATGTGTTCGTGATGATGAGCCTCAATGTTTTCCCTCTCAATTGCGGATTCCGCACGCGAGCCGTGCAGGCGCCCGACGTAGACTCGCCGAAGCCATGAGCGCAGTCTCTCAAGCCAACGGCTCCGGCGTCCCGACGGGCGTGATCGCTCCGCCGCACAACCTCGACGCCGAGCAGTCGGTGCTCGGGGCGATCCTGCTCTCCGACCGCTCGTTGTATGCGCTCGTGATCGAAGAGGGGTTGCGCGCCGACGACTTCTATCGCGACCGCCACGGCCTCATCTACGAGGCGATGCTGGCGCTCTACAACGAGTCAGAGCCGGTGGACGTGCTCACGGTCACCGACCGGCTGCGGCAGACCGGCAAGCTCGAGAAGGTTGGTGGACCGGCCGCCGTTGACGAGCTCACGGGAGTCGTGCCGGCCGCCGGTCACGCGCGTCGCTACGCGCAGATCGTGCGCGAGAACGCTCTGCTGCGGCGCCTGCTGGCGGCCTCTTACGACATACAGTCGAGCGTGCTCGAGCGCCAGAGCCCTCCGCGGGAGCTCGTGGAGCAGGCCGAGAAGACGATGCTCGAGGTGGCACGCGACGATCGCCAGCAGGACTTCCGCTCGATCGAGGAGGTGCTGCACGAGGAGCTCGACAAGCTCCACCGCCTCTCGATCGAAGGAACGTCGCTGACGGGGGCGCCGTCGGGCTTCAAGGACCTCGACGAGATCACCGGCGGGTTCCAAGCCGGCAACCTCATCATCATCGCGGCGCGGCCCGCCATGGGCAAGAGCGCGCTCGTGTGCAACATCGCCGAGAACGCAGCGGTCGAACACGGCAGGCCCGTGGCGCTGTTCTCCCTGGAGATGGCGGAGGCGGAGCTCGCGCAGCGCTTCGTGGCCTCCCAGGCGCGCATCAAGGGCGAGGAGCTGCGCAAGGGGCGCGTGAAGGAAGAGCGCTGGCCGAAGATCCTGAAGGCCTCCCAGCGCCTGGCGGCGGCGCCGCTGTGGGTGGACGACTCGAGCGACGTGGGCATGCTCGAGATCAGGGCGAAGGCGCGGCGGCTGCACAGCCAGTGCGAGAACGGTCTCGGGCTGATAATCATCGACTACCTGCAGCTCATGCGCACCGACAGCCGCTACGACTCGCGCGTAACCGCCGTGGGCGAGCTGAGCCGCGGATTGAAGATCCTGGCGCGCGAGCTGGGCGTGCCCGTGATCGCGCTGTCGCAGCTCAGCCGCGCGGTGGAGACGCGACCGGACAAGCGCCCGCAGCTGTCAGACCTGCGCGAGAGCGGGAACCTCGAGCAGGACTCCGATCTCGTGATGTTCATCTACCGCGACGAGTACTACAACGAGGACTCCGAGCGACCCGGCGAGGCGGACCTGATCATCGCCAAGCACCGCAACGGGGCGGTGGGCAAGGTGACGCTCACCTTCCAGAAGGAGTACCCGAAGTTCATGAACTATGCGGGCGAGAGCCGCTACGCGGCATGAGCCGCCGCTGCCACAGCACAGCGGGGTCCCGAGGCGCTCGGCCATGAGCGCCGACGTGCTCAACCTCGCCGGCCCGCGCGACCCGCACGCCTGCCCACTCGGACTGTGCGACGGCAGCGGATTCGCCGTCGGGACCGGGGAGCGAGGATGAGCGCCGACGTGCTCAACCTCGCCGGCCCGCGCGACCCGCACGCCTGCCCACTCGGGTTGTGCGACGGGAGCGGGTTCGTGGTGGACGAGGCCACCAACACCGCCTCGGACTGCCGCTGCCGCGCCTCGCGGATCGCTCGCAAGCGGGCCGCCAGCCTCGAGGGGCGGGTGCCCAAGCGCTATCGGGGCGCGTCGTTCGACCGACCGCCCGTGCTCGGCATGCCCGAGCCCGTCGTGTCGGCCGTACGGAGCTACGTGCGCAACCTGAGCGAGCGCATCGAGGAAGGACGCGGCATGTGGCTCGTGGGCGATGTGGGCACCGGCAAGACAACGCTCGCGATGATCGTGTCGGGTGCGGCTTTGGAGGCCGGCCACACTGTCGCGATCTACTCATTGCCGCGTCTGCTCAACCTGATTCGCGACGAGATCGGCACCGAAAACAGCCTGCTCGACCTGCTCGATCGGCTCTCCGCGGTGGACCTGCTCCACATCGATGACCTCGGCGCCCAGCACACGACGCCTTGGAGGCTCGAGCAGCTCTATTCGATCGTGGACGCCCGCTACCAGGCCGGCCGGCCGATCGTGGCGACCACCAACCTGATGCCCCCCGACCTCGCCGAGCAGATGGGCCGGCAGATCCACACAACCGTGACGGAGGACGGCGAGGGCCAGACGAGCGCTGAGCGTAGGGTTGTGTCCAACGACGCAAGCGAGGTTGTCGGCCGGCGGATCGTGTCGCGTTTGGTCGAGATGTGCGGCGATCCGCTGACCCTCTATGGCGAGGACAAGCGTCAGGAGTTCAAGTTCGAGCGACCTGAACACGACGCCCGTAAGCAGTCTGCTTGAGCGCCCAGAGCCTCCGTAAACTTATAGCGCGATGCCCGGAATAGTGATAGTGGGCGCCCAGTGGGGCGACGAGGGGAAGGGGAAGATCACCGATCTGCTCGCCGATGCAGGCGACGCGGTGGTGCGCTTCCAGGGGGGCAACAATGCCGGGCACACGATCGTGCGCGGCAGCGAGGAGTGGAAGCTGCATTTGATCCCCTCGGGAATCCTCTACCCGGGCAAGCGCTGCGTGATCGGCAACGGCGTGGTGATCGACCCGAAGGTGCTCATCGAGGAGCTCGACGCGCTGCGAGCACGGCGGGTGGACGTGAGCGGGTTGCGCATCTCCGCGAACGCACACCTCATCATGCCCTACCACCTGCTGCTCGACTCGGCCGGCGAGGCCAAGCTCGGGAGCCTGCAAATCGGAACCACCCGGCGCGGGATCGGCCCGTGCTACGCCGACAAGGCGGCGCGCCTGGGGATCCGCGTTCAGGATCTGCTCGACGAGAAGATCCTCAAGAAGAAGATCGTCGCGGCGATGGAGCCGAAGCGTCTCTCGTTGCGCCCGTTCGAGAAGGACCCCACGCTCGACCTGCACACGATGACCGAGGAGTATCTGGTGTATGGGCATCGCCTCGAGCAGCACATCGCGGACACGGCACGACTGATGTGGGAGCTGCTCGACGCCGGAGAAAAGGTGATCTTCGAGGGCGCCCAGGGGGCGATGCTCGACATCGACCACGGCACCTATCCGTTCGTAACGTCTTCGAACCCGCTGTCGGGCGCGGCGTGCGTGGGAACGGGTGTCGGACCGAAGGACATCGACGAGGTATGGGGCATCTCCAAGGCCTACACCACGCGTGTAGGCGCAGGGCCGTTTCCGAGCGAGTTGCACGACGACATGGGGGAGACGATCCGCAGGCGGGGAGGCGAGTTCGGCACCACCACAGGCCGCCCGCGCCGCACGGGCTGGCTCGATCTCGTGGCGCTTCGCTATGCGGCCCGGTTGAACACGCTCACGGCGCTCGTGCTCACCAAGCTCGACGTGCTCTCAGGCCTCGACCGCGTACAGGTGTGCACGAGCTACCGGGGCGCGGAGGGCGCGGAGTTCCACGACTTCCCCTACCACCAAACCGTGCTGCACCACACGGCCGCCGAGCTCACCGAGCTGCGCGGATGGAAGGAGGACCTCGGCGAGTGCCGCATGCTCTCCGATCTCCCCGACGGCGCGCGGGAGTACCTGCGGTTCATCGAAGAGCACACGGGCACGCCCGTCACGCTGGTGGGCGTGGGTCCCGGGCGCGATCAGGTGGTGTGGACCGACGCCGGCCGCGAGTCGATCATCGGCCCGAACGCCAGCGCGTCGACCGCCGCGTAGACGCCCCGGGCGACCGGCGGCGCAGGAGAAGATGCTCGCCGCTGCGCCGAGCGCCACCTGACCGCCGGCAAGGCAGCCTCGAATCCGTGTTCGATGCGGCGAAGTGGGCCGTGTTGGAATCGAACCAACAACGTTACCCCTATGACATGTTGAGTACGATCCCTCTGCTACGAACGGTACACTCCCTCTGTCATAATAGGTACGTTCCAGCCGCCATATATGGTACGATCTTGTGTCGATAGGGCTGCTTCTAGCAAACGGAAATGAGAATGAGCGACCATCGCGCAAGAATCGTCGAGAGCCTGGTGCAGGCGCGTCTGCGCACCCACGGAGCGGTCCTGCTCACCGGACCGAAGGCGATCGGCAAGACGACCACCGCGCGTCGCTTTGCGGCCTCAGAAGTGCGACTCGACCAGGACCGTGCGGCGCTCACAGCGGCGCAGACCGATCCGCGTCTCGTGCTCGACGGCGATCACCCGCGCCTGATCGACGAGTACCAGCTCGCCGACGGGATGTGGAACGCCGTTCGCGGGCGCGTGGACGACCTCGGCGGCAAGGGACTGTTTCTGCTCACCGGCTCCTCGACTCCCGAGAGCGAGGAGGCCAGCCACACCGGCGCGCGCAGGATCGCGCCAGTGCGGATGCGCACGATGACGCTGCTCGAGCGCGGGCTCTCCGGCGGCGCGGTCTCGATCGGCTCGCTTCTCCACGGCGCCACTGCCGAATCCGAGCAGCACAGGATGAGCGTGACCGAGACGATCGAGGCGCTGGCGGTCGGCGGCTGGCCCGACAACCTGACCCTCACGCGCGACGACGCGCTCGACGCCAACGCCGACTACCTCGACGTGATCGTGGGCGTGGACGTCCAACGCGTGAACGGCGTCAGGCGCGATCCCGATGGGGTCCGTCGCCTGCTCGCCTCCTACGCCCGCAACGTTGCGACCGACGCGAGCCTGCGGACGATCGCTCGCGCCGCCGAGCAGCCGCTCGCCGAGTCCACCCTCCACGACTACCTGCACGTGCTCCGGCGTCTGTTTCTGATCGAGGAGCAGGAGAGCTGGAAGCCCGCCCTGCGTTCGCGAGTGCGGATCGCGGCCACGCCCAAGCGCCACCTCGCCGACCCCTCGCTCGCGGTCGCGGCCCTCGGCGCCACCCCGCAGCGCCTGCTCGGCCCCGAGATCGAGCTCGCCGGACTTCTGTTCGAGTCGCAGGCGATCCACGATCTGCGCGTCTACGCCCAGCCGCATCGCGGGCAGGTCCGCTTCTACCGCGACAACAAGGGATTGGAGGTCGACGCGATCATCGAGGCGACAGACGGCCGCTGGATCGCGGCTGAGGTCAAGCTGGGGCACAACCGGGTGCCGGAGGGGGCCCACAACCTGCTCGCCCTCAGGGATAAGCTCTCCCCCGAGGCCAACGCCGCCTGCGGCGCCCTGCTGGTCATCGTCGCCGACAGCCCGACCTATACTCGCCCGGACGGGGTGCTGGTCACCTCCCTCGCCGCCCTGGGTCCTTGACGCATCCGCCGACCCGCCCTCGACTACGCCGAACCCGCCTCTCATCCGCCCGTCCTTCAAGCCCGGTCGATCGCCCGATGCGGGAGTATCGTTCAGCGGCATGCGTCGTGCGGCCTACACTTCGTTCGCGGTCCTGGCCGCCGTCGTGTCGGGCTGCGGTGGCACGCGCTCAGCCGTCGATGTCGCCACTCGCAGCTCGACGAAGGCCAATCAATTGTTGCCGGAACACGTATATCGCGTGCCGTCTGACTCGATGGAACCGACACTTGGGCTCGGTGCGAGGGTGATCGTCTCGGCGGGTCGACCAAGAGTCGGGGAGATCGTCGTCTTCCATCCACCCGAAGACGCCGAACTGGAGGAGTGCGGTCCGGCGCCTCATGCGATCACGCCTGGCGGTGCGGCCTGCGCGAATCCGGTGCCGAGACCATCGACCGTCCGGTTCATCAAGCGCGTCGTCGCCGGGCCGGGCGACGAGATCTACATCAGGGAAGGCAACGTCTACCGCAGGGCCGCCGGCTCGGGCGGCTTCGTGCGACAGCCAGACCCCTACATACGCCCGTGCGGCGCCCGACCCGAGTGCAGTTTTCCAACGCCGATCACGATCCCCGCGGGACACTGGTACCTGCTCGGCGACAACCGTGGCGAGTCGGACGACAGCCGGTTCTTCGGCGCGGTCCCAACATCGTGGATCCTCGGCGTCGTCACGGCGTGCGCCAACCCCCACGGCCCGCGAAGGACTCTAGGGCAGCTTATGAGCATTCGTGCATGCAGGCTGCCCAGGACGCACGGCTGAACAGCTCAATCGCGAAACTTCTCGGCACGTAAACCATCTGATCGCAGCGCCCGCGCGATCTCCTCAATGGTGAGGAGCGCCAGCGATCAGCGGCAACAGCGGGGCGATGCAAGTGATGAGGCGGACCGCCGCGTTCGTGGTGGCGGCGACCCGCTCTATTCGGTTCCCCGCCAGGTGATCCAGGCGAACAAACCCTGTACGGGCAGTCGCGCCCAGAGGAGCGACCGTGGGATACGGTGGAAACGCTCGGGTTCAAGCGCCATGTAGATGTTGGCTGGATAGACCGCGACGAGGGTCGCGAGCAGCCAGCCTCGGGCAAGGCGACGCGTCCTGCGCGGCATGATGGCCAGGGCTCCCGCCAGCTCGGCGACCCCGCTTGCTACGGTCACCTGGCGCTTGTAGCGCCGAAGCGGCGCGATCGCTTCGTAGAAGTCGGGACGCACGAAGTGCATCGCACCGGCCACCATCCAGAACAAGACAGTGCCGCGGCGCCTTCTCCTCAGCGGTGTCATCGCGCCAACCCTACCGAGAAGCGTGCCGATAGAGTTCGCGCACCGGCGCCGCAGGCACTCACCGAAAGGATCGCCGATCTCGCAATGGTCAGCACGCCCAAACTGCGCTATGTCGATCCGTATAAGCAGCGAGGTCGCTCCTATCACGCGGTGGCCAAGCTCTCCGCCACGAGGTTCGGCGCTTGGTTCTCCATCAACATCGCGTGGAAGCTGGACCCACTTCTGATGAGGCTCACGAAGGGCCGGCTCAGCACCACCGGCCCGCTCGCCGCGGCACTGCTCGAGTCGCGAGGCGCGATGACGGGTGAGCCGCGTCGGAACGCCACGCTCTACTTCCATGACGGCGATCGGGTGACGATCATCGCGTCGAAGCGGGGGTGGCCGAAGCACCCAGCGTGGTACTACAACCTCCGCAAGAACCCCGACATCGTTTACGGGGGCCTGCCGTTCCGCGCCGAGCTCGTTGACGATGAGGCCGAGCGGCAACGATTGTGGGAGCTCGCAGACCGCGTCTTCCCCGAGTACGCCGACTACCGTGAGAAGGCCGCGATGGCGGGACGAGTCATCCCGATCTTCCAGCTGATACCCCGGTAGCTCGACCGAAACCGATCAGCTCGCTGCCTGTATAGCCCGAGCTGGCTTGCACGCTGACGAGACGATTGCGATCAGTCTGCTTTGGTCTCCTCGAACCCCGGCCACGCGGGATCGATCCCCTCGCTGCGGAGCAGTTCGGCTTCCACGGCAAGGACATCTCGAACGTGTTGACCCTCGCCCAGCATGTATCCGACGGGAGCGGTCAATCGCTCCATCCGGTCACCCTCTTCACGAGGTTGTAGATCTCGTCGTCTAGCCATGGCGGCTTACCGGATACCTTTCGCTGGCGCCGCGCCATCAGCAGCGCATAGGTCTCAGCGACCAGCTCATGCGTGTAGTCCTTGGAACGATACCCGGCGCCCCGGACACCTTCCCGAATTCCGATAGGAGCCAAGTCGAGCAGCTTAGGGCCCGCAGCGACATCCTCCTGCGAGCAACGCACGACACTCAGCGCATGTCCCCACTCGTGCCAGGCTGTGCGCGCGATGAATGCCTCGTATGTTTGTTTGTCGAGGCCCGCGAGCTCCGCGTGACCAGCGTCGACGAGGATGATCCGTAGCTCCTGAATCCAAACGCCGAGCGCGCGGTCCAACTTTGCTCTGGGCGGCGGCCGTAAGCGCTGAGTGCCCAGCAGAGCGCAGGAACTCGTCCACCGCAGCGCCCAACGGCTGATCGACCGCCTGCGATTGCGAGGCGCCGATGATCTCGAGTAGCGCCCGATGGGCGGGCGGCAGGCTGAGCCGGGCCAGTTGCAAAACTTGATCGGCACGCTTGACGTCAGAGGCGCTCAAGTGCTTGCGGCGTTGCGACTCTCCCCGGCCAGTCATGACCCGATGGACTTTGCGAACGCCGCGTCCTACCCTCTTCTCGCGCACCAAATGATCGCGGGACGCACGTGCTGTGCATGACTGTCGGCGATCGCAGGTCACGCTCGAACGGGTGGTGATGGGCCGTGTTGGAATCGAACCAACAACCTTGGGCTTAAGAGGCCGATAGAGGGTGGCCGACACGCCCAAAAACGGCCGATTTGGGCGGCCTCTATGCCCCTAGAACACAACGGCTTCGGCTGATTTGGTACCCAAAGCGGTACCCACGCGGGTGATGGTACCCACGTGGTACCCACGCCGTGTAGACTCCCGGCAGGCACCTGACGAAAGGCCCCGCGCGAGTGTCATCGCCGGGGCCGTGGACCCACCGGAGGCCCGGCATGTCGACCAAGAACCCCAGCGCTGCGGTGGTCGTCCGCGAGCACAACGGGCAGCCCTTCTTCGAGGCGAAGTTCCGCTACCGCGGCCGGCAGGTGAAGCGCCGTGTCGGGCCGGCCTGGCTCGCCCCTGACGCAGCCACGGGCGGCTGGCGCCCACGGCGTGGACGCGTACCCGACGGCTCCTACGATGAGCGCGCGGCCCACGTCGCAGCAGCTTCCCTCGTAGCCGTCTACGTGGCCGAAGCAGACGACCGCAAACGCGCCGAGCACGAGCGCAAGGCCCGCGGCGTGACCTTCCGCGAGGTCGCCCACGAGTACCTGCGCTGGCTCGAGGACGTGAAGGGCGCGAAGCCCGCGACGTTGCGCAACCACCGAAGCGTGCTCGCCGAGCCCGGCGTCCCGTACACGCGCGGGAAGGGCACGATCACCGGTCACGTGATGGCCGCGCTCGGGGACCGACCCGCATCGAAGATCAGCACGCGTGACGTGGAGGAGCTTCTGGCGACGGTCAGCGCAACCGGCGTCTCGCCGCGCACCGTGAACAAGCACCGCGCGGTGATCTGCGCGGCCTTCAACTACGGCTGCCGTGCCTCGACCTATGCTCTGCCTGCGAACCCCGCCTCCGAGGCCGACAAGCGTCGGGAGCCGCTGCCGGGCGCATTGGTCTACTACTCGCCAGAGGAGGTCGAGGCGCTTGCGCGGGCGCTCGCCGACGGCCGACACCGCGAGCCTTCGCGGCAAACCCTCGGCGACCAGAAGCGCGAGGCGAGGCGTGCCGAGGATCAGCAGGACGCGGAGATGGTGAGAGTCGCCGCATACGCCGGCCTGCGGCTCGGCGAGCTGCTCGCGCTCCGCTGGCGGGACGTGGACTTCGCGGGCCATACACTGACCGTGGGACGCGCCCTGAGCGCGGGCGTGGAGTCCTCCACGAAGTCGGGCAGGGTCCGGCGGGTGCCGCTGCCTGACCAAGCCGCGGCCGCCCTCGACCGCTTGAGCAGGCGCGAGAACTTCACCGGGACCGACGAGCGAGTGTTCTGCAACGCGCTCGGGCGAACCCTCGACGGCTCCGCGTTGCGGCGCCGTTTCAAGCGGGCGCGCGACGCCGCCGGCCTGCGGCCGCTGCGCTTCCATGACCTGCGCCACGCCTACGGCTCACTGCTCGCCGCTGCCGGCGTGGACCTCGTGACAATCAAGAGCGCGATGGGCCACAGCGCACTCGCCACCACCGGGCGCTACCTGCACGCGCGCCCCGCCGCCGAGCAGGCGGAGGTGTTCACGCGGGCATTCCGACCCTCGGCGCCTCTGACGGCCGAGGTATCCAAGCCCTCTACGAGCCAGCTTGCCTAGCCGTCAGCGCCTTGCGGGGGGTTAGGGCGGGGCGACCACCCGCTCTGATCCTCGACCTCGGCGGCGCGGGGAGACGGGGAGTCCTCACCAACCCACGCGGGGACGATCGCAACCTCGGTCCCTGTTCCATCGTGTCCATCCGTTTCGGTGCGCAACTTTGGCGCCGGTGCCCGCCAAGGCTTCAGGTTTTGCACGAGGTCGCGGTAGAACTCGACGGCCTGGGCGCTCGTCTCACGCACGAACGAGCCTTCCGCCCGCCCGCGCTTCTGGCCCATCGGACGGGACCGGGCGAGCACGAAGGAGCGCGGCTCGCGCTTGGGGTCCGATGGGTAGCAGAGCACCGTAGGGTCGTCCCGGAGGGCATCGAGCGTCGTGGTGGTGGTCACCCGAGCGTTTGGAAACGCTGCTTCGACGCGAAGGTCATCCGACGCATCGCCGAGCTGGCGAATCAGCCAGCCAAAGCGAGCCCTCAGCCTGCCCTCGCGGGGAGCATCGAGTGCGACGCTCGTGATGGTCTGCCGGGACCGCAGGTCCGTGTGGATCTCCAAGGGTCCAACCGCGTCAGGAATGCGCAGCATCGAGTGCATCACGCCCGAGTCAACAAGCGACTTGACTGTCTCCTCAATGCGTGCTGCGGTTGAGTGGGTCCGCGGGCGTTGCGCCGTGACAGATGCCCCAAGCTCCTGAGAAAGGCTGAGCGCGAGGTAGTTCGTGAATTGCTCCCACCGTTCTGCAACGTCACGCGCGCCAGCGTCTCCTGGGCGCAATGTGCCGTCGTGAGCGGACTTGCGGACCGTAACCCAGCTCTCACCCATGTCCTCAAACCCCACCGCACCCGAAGCCTCGCTGCTCAAGTAGTGGATCAGCTCCCGCAGCACCCACTCCTGGTCCGAATCGGTGATGTGGTGGTAGCGCTGCTGCACGACTGCCTCGGTGAGCACCCTCCACCACGAGAAATGCCATAGGCCCGTCGTGCGCAGCTTGCGTCCGTCGACGTTGACCGGCGACTCGGCGGATGTCGCTGTGATCTGAGTCGAGATTGTCAGGACTCCATCGAAGCCATGTTCGCGAGCCACGTCAAGGTAGCTGGCCACCTGCTCATCCTTCAGATGCGCCGAGCCAGTCTTGACCTCCACCAAACACGTCCAGGTCTTGCCACCCCGCCGACAGACGATCGCGCCGTCCGGTATCACCGTCTTGCCGGTAGCGTCCTTGAACCGCACCTCGGCGAACGTCTCGATCACCGGGGACTTTGGTGCGCCCATCTCCTTCAGCAGCGCGTGTCCGAACTCCGGGACACCATGCATCACCGCCAGCAAACAGGACGTCGCACGCTTCTCCTGCTCCTGCTGCGTGCGCGTGCCAAACGTCGGGATCAGACGCGCGTGCCGCCACCCGTCGGGCTCCGATCCCACCGCCACAGAGGCAACCCCGGTCGCAATCATCGCGGCGAGCTTACACGCTCTCCGAGTGGGTGTAAGGCCCGCGGCCGACGGGAGGATGTTCTGCAGCTCGCTCGGGCGAACCCTCGACGGCTTCGCACTACGCCGCCGTTACGGGCGCGCACAGGCCGCTGACGGGCTACGTCCGCTGTGCTGCCACGACTTGCGCCACACCTACCGCTCGCTGCTCGCCGCGACGGGCGTGGACCTCGTGACGATCCAGGCTGCGATGGGGTGCGGCGCACTCGCCACCACCGGGCGTTACCTACACGCTGGGCCCGCCGCCGAGCAGGCCGCAGAGTTCACCGCCGCCTTCACTGCTGGCGATGCCGCCGAGGGACGTACTCGCGCTCGATGTTGCTCGCGCCGGCCGCAGCACATAGGGATCGCAACTCGCCCGCGACCACGATGGCGGTGGTCACGGCCGCTGCCTTCACCACCCCGCCGCCGAGCCACCGTGCGGAATAGCAGCTAGTCGGAGGTCAGAGACGCTTCCGCAGCGGTCTTCGCTACGCCGAGCGACGAATGGATGCTCTCCTTATGGCCGTCGCCGCTGACGTGGTACTTGGTGCCGTCGGGCTCACCGAACCACGGATCTCGAACCACAATCTGCCGCAGGATCTTGCCGCTCGCATCGAGAAGCATCCAATTCGCCGTGGTCGGTACCCGCTGCCAACTCGCTTGTGCCATGTCCGAAACGGTATCGCGATCCATGCGGCTGGACGGCGTATGCTCTACACCCATAAACCCGCGTCGGCTAGTCCTCGTCGAGAATCTTCATCTCCAGCTTGCCGGGAGGCATCACAAGGATGTGGAGAGCCGAACGCGGCCCCGACTTTGAGCCCTGACGAATCTCGCGCAGCACCATCGCGCCGCCGAGCTTGCCCGCACGAATCCACTCGGTTATTCCGGCGCTCAGCTCGCTCGGTATATGCCCTGCCTGGACGGCACCGCTGCTATCCCACACGCCGACGGCGTGACCGTGGCCGTATGGATTGTCAGGCTCCGGGATGAGCTTAACTGCACACGGCGGCTTGAACCGTCGGTCCCGGAGCGCGTCGCCGTAGTGTTTGACCCCTGCTGCTTTGCAGTAGATGGCGCGGGAGTCCGGGAGCGGGTCGCCCGGCCGTAGGAAGTGGTGTTCGCCGTCCGTGTCCTCGATGACGGGCGCGAGCCCGATCGACCAGTACGTCTTGCCGTCGTCCCCCTCATACGAGTGTGTGTCCTCGATGACGGTGAGCTTGATGGGCGGCCCGGGCGGAACCTGAGGCTGCGGCCTCTTGATGGGCAGCTCGGGCGGAACCTGAGGCTGCGGCCTCTTGCGGCGGAACAGCGGCACGCTCTCGATCGTACTCGCCCTCCAGCGAAGCTGCCCGCCAATTCGCCCCGCTCCGCGCGCTGGCCGAGGTGGCTACGGCCGTCGAAACAGACGGCAGCTCCTGAGTGCAGACGACGTTGACTGGATTGCTGCACTTGGCTGGCTTTAAGGCGTGACTTCCTGGGGTGCGCTCGTAGATGCAGTCCAGCCGGCAGAGCCGGCAAACGTCGCGGTGATGGTCCAAGACGTTGCCATGTCCTGCTCGACGGTTGGACCTGAGCCGGAAATCCAACAGTCCGGCGAGTATGGATGAAGGAGCCCGACGTCCTGCACGACACTCACAGTGCAGGCCATCTCCGTGGCGGGGGGTGTAGCCTCCCATCTCGCGGGTTCATCGTGCCTGACGCCGGATATTTCGTACGACGCGAGAGCTTCGAGGTTGATCGCCACGGGACCGTCCGCCTGCGTAAGTGATGATCCCGTCTGACCCACGACGCTGACGGAGATGAGGTAGGTGCAGGCTTCCCCTTGGCCCAACGAAAGCGTTTCACATGACTGACGGACCACTTCGGCTTTGGTGGTCGTCGAAAAAGGCTCGATCATCTCCATCTCGTTGCCGGTTGTGGCGCTGTTAGTCCCCGACAGGTACTGGACCACGACAGTGTGCGCACCCGTCTGGGTATAGACAATCAGGCATTCGCCACTCGTGATTGAGCCGCCAACGTTCATCGAGCACTTGAGCAGCCCTTCGCTGTAGAGGTTAAGAACGCCGCTGGGCAGGTTCGACGCGGGGCTCGTCACGCCATTGATCGTTTCTGTCGCGCTTGCGCTATAGCTGTACGTGACCGCCAGCGGGTTCGATGGGTCCTGCGTGAAGCTCGGGTCGAGATGGGCGTCAAGCGTCACGACGGCGACCGGGGTGCTCGGCGTGACCGTCGTCGGAGCGGGCGTAGCGGTGGCCGGCGTCGTGGCCTTGACCGGCGCTTTCTTGGTTGCGACGTAGACGCAGAACGTCTTCTTGGCCTTCACGGTCCGGCCGTGCTCGCGCTTCTTGACGGTCTCGGCCTTCTTGGCGTAGTGCGCTCGACAATGTTCGCGCTTAGGGTGCGGAAGGACGTACTGCTTGGTCGTGGCCTGCGCTACCGCAGGCACCAACAGCGTGGCGAGTACGACGAGCACCGAAGCGATGGGTGCGACAGGCGTCGCGCTGCCCGAGAACTGGCGCATCATGGGTCGGCAACGTATCAGAAGGGGAACATGTCGAGTGTTCAGTCCGGCGTTGCGTCCCGAGACTGCCGGTGTCATGTTCCCCCAGAGCACACCAGCCGGTGCCTCGCCGCACCGTCGCTGATCCGGTCGCGCGGCAGTTCGGCGCGACGGTCCGAGAGGCTCGCAGACAGCGCGGCGAGACGCTGGAGCAGGTCTCACACCGGATCGCCCGCATGGACGCGAAGTACCTCGGTGAGATCGAGCGCGGATGGCACGCGCCGAGCATCACGACCGCGAAGCGCATCGCCGACGCGCTGGATGTGACCCTCGCTGAGCTCACCGCCAGCCTGTAGGGCCGTCCGACAACGAGGTCGGCCGGTTGCGTGGCGAACTCGCCGCCAGCGCAGCATGGTATCCTCAGCAGTACCGAAGTACCGAGGGACCCATAATGCGAGCGCAATCCCCGATCAAGGTCCATGAGGCCACCAAGGAGAAGGTCCGCTACGCAGCGTTGATGGCTGGCCTCAAGCAGGCCGAGCTCGTCGAGCGCGCGGTTGATGAGTACGTCGAGCATCACCGCGAGCTGTTTGCGCGGCGCATGGAGCGCGCGCACGAGGCGCTGCTCGGCGGCAAGACGTCCACGCTCGCCTACTCACTGGATGTCGATGGGGCCGACTGTCGAGCGGGTCGGTGGTGTCGCGTCCGATCAGCTTGGCGGCTCACGTAGGCCGAGGCGTGCGACCTCGAACCACGCGAGCTCACCCGATGGCCAGTCCGCACGGGGCTCCCAAAGCTCCGCTTCCGCGGCGTCCAAGACCAAGCCGAAGAGCACGTCTCGAAGTCGCTCCTCGACGAAGCGCCCGTCGGTCGCCTGAGTCGCGATCGCGACCCATACCTCCTCGCCGGGCGCGGTGACATGCAGGCGAGCGTCGACCAGCCCGCCGAAGCAGGCCGTGACATCGCGATCTCGATGGTTGAGGGCGTCGGCGAGGATGGAGGGGATCGAGTCGGCGGCGTCATCGATGATGCGCGCGTTGCGCTCAAGCTCGTCACGAAGCCGGTCATCGTCATCGGGCAGGAGTCGCCCGGCTCGGTGCAGTGCAGCGAAGATCTCATAGGCGTCCTCGCCCGAGCCCTCCTCGCGCTGTGCGCCGGCACAGAGCCAGAACCGCGCGGCCTCGGCCTCCAGCCACGTTGCGCCACGCCACCGTCCGTGGCGCAGCCGATACACGAGCGGACGCTCGATCGAGAGGATGCGCTTCTGCCCACGCGGCGCCGTCGGCATGAGGCGCCGCGCCTCACCGATGAGTGGGTGCTCAACGCTGCCGAGGTCCATCTCGACGGGTGGCACCTCCACCTCGAGATCCTCGCGCAGACAGCGGAGCGTCACTCGCGTTCGTCGTGCAGACTCGCTCGGCATCGAGCCGGAGACCATACCCAGCGGCCCCGACCCCTCCCCGAGTAGATCCTCCTGCCGACGCTGACCGACCGCTGACACGTAGCCGAACGCTCAGCCGTCGAACGCAGCCGTCGGCCCACGCGACATCCACGCCCGCGCGATCCGGCGCGCCTTCTCGCCCACCACGCGAACACTCCCAGCAGCGCATAAAGGATAGATGCACGAGGATCGAGCGGGACCTTTAAGGGCCCAAACTCGTTGGCCGGTTCCGCGTGCTCGCGGTCATTAACTACATGACAACCACGAGACCCACCAACACAAACACGGCCGTCGAGCACACCCACGGGTACACCCCATGAGCCGCCGCCTGAAGATCACATTGCCCGAGGCCGTAGCGGCACAGCTGGACGAGCTGGTGGCGAACACCGGCGAGCCGGCCGCGCGGCTCGCGGGCCAAATGGTCCGCGAGGGCATCGCCGAAGCCGCAGCCAGCGGACAGGTTCGCGCGCCGCGCACCAAGCCGGCCCCTGTCCTACCCGACGCGCCCGAGGACGAGGAGCCCGAGCAGCGGGCACCATGGCTTGAGCCGTACGGCGGCGACCCGCAATGGCGCGCGTGGATGTGGGGCGGGATCGTCTGCGCTCCACGGCCGCTACCCCACGGCGCTCGCCGGGTTGAAGGACGGCTGGTGGGAGAGCGAGGCGCACGTCGAGACCCTGTGCGCCCTGGTCGTATGGCGCCAGTGGATCGACGACGCCGGCCGAGACCCGCGCGAAGAGCTGGCCTTCCAGGTCAACCTCTCCGACTACGGCCACACCCTCCGCCAGGAAGGCGGCAGCGTCACCCGCGCCTGGAAACCCGGCGCCCCGCCAGATGGGTGGATCTATTGATCCCGGAACGAGGACAACCGTCCCACACGGACGCGGCCCCGAGGTCGGTGGCCGGTCCGGGCCGGTCGCGGTCCTGATAGGTCGGCAGGACCGCTCGCTCGTTTAGGGTTGCGCCGTGGCCGACTTCCCATCCTTGAAGGCGAAGCAGCTTCTGAAGGTTCTTCAAGCCGATCCGCTCAACTACCGGACCACTCGCCAGACCGGATCGCACCAGCGGCTACAGGCAGATGGCCGACCGCCGTTGACCTGGGCTTTCCACGATCGACGGACACTGGCGCCCGGCGAGGTCCGGCGCGTACTGGTCAATCACGTCGGACTTGCGGAAGACGAGGCGCGGCGGCTACTCTGAAGGAGCGTCATGGACACCATTCGCATCCTCCACCACCACGAGCCCGGCTTTGGCTGGAGCTTCGAGTCGCCCGACATTCCCGGCCTGACCGGCGGCGGCGACGCCTACGACCAGGCGCACGCCGAGGACGCCGCCAGGTTCGCGCTGGTGTGCGCCGCCGAAGAGCAGGGCAACCCGGCGCCCACCGATCTCCTCTTCGAGCATTACGTACCCGTCGGCATTGCCGCCGCGGCGTAGCGCCGACACTACTCCGCGCCGTCAAGCGACATTCGTCCGCCAGGAACGAGCCGGCGCCGGGGAAAACGCGTCCTGAGTGACTTTGGCACGTATGCGCCGGTTGTGTGGGCAGAATGCGCCGGTGTCCGTAGATAGGGAGCGGGATACCGCGATTTTGGCCGTGGAGGCGAGGCTTCGTGATCTCGACGGTGCGCGCGAGGCGGTGGCTCGAGAGCTGGCCGAGCTCCGCGCCCAGAGCGAGCGGGCGATCTCAGACGGCGCGGGCGAGGATGAGCCGGATCGGGCGACATCGTGGACGCCGCAGCGCAAGGTCGCGCTGTTCGCCAGTCTCTTCCGTGGTCGCGAGGATGTCTTCCCGCATCGCTGGGAGAAACCGGCGAAGGGCAAGAGCGGGTGGGCGCCCCGCTGCGACAACGAGTGGAAGGCTGGATGCAACAAGCCTCGCGTGAAGTGCGGTGAGTGTCCCAACCAAGCGTTCCCCGTCCCGGCCGAGGGTCAGCTGCTCAGGCATCTGCGGGGCCGCCATGTGATGGGCGTCTATCCGCTGCTGACCGGCGATATGTGCCGGCTGTTGGCGATCGACCTCGATGAAGGCTCGTGGCGTGCGGATGTGATGGCGTTGCGCGAGGCATGCCGCGAGCTCGGTCTCGTCCCGGCGGTCGAGCGGTCGCGCTCGGGAGAGGGCGCCCATGTCTGGTTCTTCTTCAGCGAGCCGGTGCAGGCAGCGCTCGCGCGGCGGTTTGGGTTGATGCTCCTGACGGACGCGATGGCGCGCAGCCCCACGCTGGGGATGGCATCCTACGATCGCCTGTTCCCAAGCCAGGACACGCTGCCGAAGGGAGGGTTCGGAAACCTCATCGCACTGCCGCTCCAGCTACAGGCGCGCCAGCGCGGCAACACGCTGTTCGTGGACGAGCGCCTGGAGCCGTTCGAGGACCAGTGGTCCTATCTGGAGTCGCTGCCGCGGATCGCCCCGGCTCGTCTGCGGGAGCTGGTGGCCCGTGGGCTCCACGACGGCCATGCCCTGGGCGTGCCCGAGGAGACGGAGAACAGCGATGCGCCGTGGCGCCCGGTGCGACCGCTGACTGAGCGACTCGCCGCCGCGGAGCTGCCCGGCACCGTGAGCGCGACGCTCGCCCAGCGCTTGTATGTGCGCCGCGAGGGGCTGCCGCCGGTGCTGCTGGATGCGTTGCGGCGGCTCGCGGCGTTCTCAAACCCGAAGTTCCTCGAACTTCAGGCGATGCGCAAATCCACCGCGCTTATCCCGCGCGTGATCGCCTGCTTCGAGCAGACAGGCGACTTCCTGGCACTGCCACGCGGCTGCCGCGAATCATTGGAGGAACTGCTGGCCGGCCTGAACATCGCGTTGGAGCTCTCCGACGAGCGTACGGATGGCAAGGCGCTCAAGGCGCGGTTCACAGGAGAGCTCACCGCCCGTCAAGAGAAGGCGATGCCGGCGCTGCTCGCCCACGAGCTCGGTGTCCTGTGTGCACCGCCGGGTATCGGCAAGACCGTCATCGCCACCCGCTTGATCGCGGCCAGGGCACGCTCGACGCTCGTGCTCGTCCACCGCAAGCCGCTGCTCGAACAGTGGGTCAAGCGCCTGAACGAGTTCCTCGATCTCAAGCCAGATGAGATCGGGACGATCGGCGGCGGTCGCGGCGAGCCCACGGGCAAGGTGGACGTCGCGATGGTCCAGAGCCTGACTCGCCACAAGACGCTCGATCAGCTGCTGGCCGGCTACGGCCACATCGTCGTGGATGAGTGTCACCACGTCCCGGCCGTGATGACCGAGCGCGTCCTTCAAGCCTCGCCCGCGCGCTATGTGACAGGGCTGACCGCCACACCGAAGCGCCGCGACGGACACCATCCGATCATTACGATGCAGTGCGGGCCGGTCCGCCACACGATAGAGCCCGGCGCGACCCGCTCAGCACAGCCGCTCACGCTGCGCGTCGTGCGCCGCGACACGCCCTTCGACCCTGAGATGCTACCCACCGACGCGAACATCCAGGAGGTCTACGCCGCGCTCGCCACTGATGTGCGGCGCAGCGAGATGATCGCGAAGGACACGCTGGAGCTGGCAGCGCAGGGCCGCTGCCCGATAGTGCTGACAGAACGGCGCGAGCACCTGCAGCAACTGGCCGAGCGCCTTGCGGATACCCACACGCTCATCGTCCTACACGGCGACATGCGACCCGCCGAGCACCGTGCCGCGCTGGAGCAGCTCGCCAGCACGGACAGCGTCGGCGGGCGAGTGGTGCTTGCCACCGGCCGCTACATCGGCGAGGGCTTCGATGACCCGTGCCTCGATACGCTGCTGCTCGCCATGCCGATCGCGTGGAAGGGCACCGTCGTCCAGTACGCCGGGCGCCTGCACCGCGCCCATCCCGGCAAGCGCGAAGCGCTTATCTATGACTACGTCGACGCCGAGCTGCCCGTCCTGCGGCGCATGTTCACCAAGCGCCTACGGGCCTACCGGTCACTCGGATACGAGCTGACCGAGGCGTAGGGAACACGGTGATTCCAGCGGTGAGGCGTGGATTGGGGCGTGCTGCTGGACCATCCCCAGCGAAGCGTCCCGCCTGCCGAGCTGCTTGCCTTCGAGCTGCCGTCGGGCGAGCAAAACGTCCGTCCTGCGGCGCTGTTTGGTAGCCACAAGTGGTACCCACGAGGAATAGCAGCCCTGGACTCCACCGTTCTTTTCGCGCAAAACCCGCCTATTTGCAGAAGATTCCAGAAGTGGGCCGTGTTGGAATCGAACCAACAACCTTGGGCTTAAGAGGCCCCTGCTCTGCCAATTGAGCTAACGGCCCGCGAGGGCGCCGACCCGCGAGGGGCCGGTGAGCAGAGGATTCTAGCCGAGCCCCGCCGGGTCTGAAGGGCGGTGAGCGACGGGGCGACCACGGCCTCCGGCAAGCGGACCGAACACGAGCGCCCGTCCGCCGCTCGTCCCGAGAACGCGCCATGGTCCCGCATAATGCCGGCGGGCCGGTTAGGGCTCACGAATGAACAACTGTCGGAGTCGCGCCGCCCAATGCAAGGAATCTTGAGGGATCTGCGTGTTCATCACGTCATTTGTTGAGTCGTGAGCCCTAACCGCCGCATCAAAGCACGATCGTGCGCCCACTGTCGGCGATCACGCGATCTTCGAGATGCAGGGATATGGCGCGCGCGAGCACGATCCGCTCGATGTCGCGGCCGATGCGTTCAAGCTCGGCGACGGTCTGGCGATGGTCGACGCGCGCCACGTCCTGCTCGATGATCGGCCCGCCGTCCAGCTCAGCCGTGACGTAGTGGGCGGTGGCGCCGATCAGCTTCACCCCGTGCTCGCGGGCGCGGCGGTAGGGCTCTGCTCCCGCGAACGCGGGTAGGAACGAGTGGTGGATGTTGATGACGGGCACGCCGACTCGATCGAGGAAGTCGCCGCTGAGAATCTGCATGTAGCGCGCAAGCACCACCAGGTCGACGTTGCCGGAGAGGATCTCGAGCATCCGCTCCTCGGCCTGCACCTTCGCGCCCTCGAGAACCGGCACGTGATGAAACGGCACGCCCGCAGCGGCGACCTCTTCGCCGAGGTCGGCGTGATTGGAGATGACCCCCACCACCTCCGCGTCGAGCTCCCCGCGCCGCCGGCGCCAGAGCAGATCCATGAGGCAATGGTCGTAGCGCGAGACGAAAATCGCGATTCGCCTGAGCTCGCCCCAGTAGCGAATCTCCCACTCCATCGCAAAGCGCTGCGCCACCGCGGCGTCGAAGTCGCGCTGGAAGCTCTCGCGATCCCCTCCAAGGCTCTCCAGGAAGAACTCGGTGCGCAGGTAGAAGCGGCCGCCGATCGGGTCGGAGGAGTACTGGTGGGAGGAGACGATGTTGGCGCCCCGTTCGAAGAGGAAGCCGGACACGGCCGCCACGATCCCGGGTCGGTCGGCGCAGTCGATCAGCAGGCGCGCCGTATACGGCGGGATCTCATGGTCGGCCTCGCCGGACACGTTCGGTCGCTGAGGAGGGCCCTCTCCGGCGCCGCCCGATCGCTGAGGGGTGCCCTTTCCCGTGCCGCCCGCCGTACTCATCCGATGGCCAGTCTGCTCGGGAGCGTCACGCTCTCGGAGCTATTTCTTCTTGGCCGGCGTGGGGATCGTCGTGGTGGCCGTGGGCGTCGCGTTGGAGCCGGTGTTGACCTGCACGGTCTGCCCGCCCGCGGTCGCCGCGGACGATTCGCCCGAGGCGCTGCCCGTCGGGTTGTTCTTGAGCCGTTCCAGTTCGGCCTTCACCTTGGCACGCTGCGCCGCGGGTGACAGCGCGACCGCCTTCTGCGAGGCTAGATCGCCCACACGCGGGTTCTTGGCCTGGTAGGCGAACGATGCCAGCTCCCCGTACAACGCCGCGCTGGGCGGCTTGGCGGGGATCAGGAGCTGCAGCACTTCCACCGCGTAGGCAGGCTCGTTGAGGCCTTCCTGGCTGTACACCGTGAGCATCTCCTGCGCGGCCGTCTGATTGAGCTTGCTCGGGTTGAGCGCGACATAGTGGTTCCACGAGCTCGCCACCTTCACGAGCAGCGCCTTACCCTGGCCGGTGAACTTCTGCGTGCTTTCGTCAAAGAATTCGCCCGCACCGGATTCGTGGAACTGAGCTTCCGCCAGCGCCGCCCACGCAGCCGCTTCGTTCGGGTTCTTGCGCGTACGCGCCTCAGCGGCGGACACCTGGGCCGCGAAGCCCGCGCCTCTGGTCCCTTCTTTGCCGCCGAACAGCCCTTCGAAGAGCCCGCCGCCCCCGAAGCCGGTGCCCACCCCGAAGCCGATGAAGGTCAGGCCGAACAGGAGCGCGAGCCCGAGATAGACAATCTGCACGGTGCGGCGCCTGCCGCGTGCTCTCAGGTCGAAGAGCATCAGCTGGACAGATCGGGGTCGATGTGGTCGATCATTTCTTGAACGGTGGTTCTGGGCTCATCTGCCGGTGTTCTCGCGAGCGCTTGCCTGTGCCCTTCAGGGTATCCCCGCGAGGGGGTTCCCGTGCCGCCGCCTTCGCCCGGCGGGGGCTTCAGAGGGCCGGACGCTCCCGATGCGCCCGACGAAAACGGCGGGTCCTCCGGTGGGCGTCCTGTCCCTGCTGCCTGCGCCCGCTCTGCCTGCGGCTTCGCGTCGCGTCGCGCAACAACCGATGCAACCAGGATACTCGCCTCGTAGAGCAAGTACAGGGGAACCGTCTCGAGCACGAGCGTGAAGGCGTCGCCGGGCAGGAACGCGGCGATCGCCGCGCACGCCAGGATCGCGTAGCGGCGGTTGCGGCGCAGCTGGCGAGGAGTGACGAGGCCGGCGCGCACGGCGCCCACGATCGCGACCGGCGCCTGGAAGGCCGCTCCCATGGCGAGCAGCACGGTGGCCGCGAACTTGTAGTACTGGCTTGCCTGCACCATCACGTTGAACTGGCTGCTGTTGAAGTTCTGCAGGAAGCGCACGGCGGCGGGAAGCACGACCAAGTAGCCGAACGCGACGCCGGCGGCGAACAGGAATGGGATCGATACGAGCAGCGGCGCCACCGCGCGTCGCTCGCTCGGGCTGAAAGCGGGCAGCACAAACCCGTACATCTCGAACAAGATCAACGGCAGCGCGAGCACGAGCGCGAAGTAGAGCGCCACCGTGAGCGTCGTGGTGAAGGGCTCGCCGGGTCCCAGTGTCACGGGCAGGTTCCCGTTCGGGCTGCGCGGGATCTTCGCGACATCAGCCCCCAGCCGCGCGCTCGCCGCGGCAAGCTGCGATCTGGTGGCCGCCGGCAGGCCGCTCGACGGAGCGCTCAGAGCCCGCGTGATCGACTGCGTGTCCCCGGCGACTTCGCGCACTCCCTTCTGGGCGAGCCAGGTCGCTCCCAACGGCCCTTCGCCGCGGGCGACCTGCCGCTCGGTCTGTCTGGCCAGCGGCCGGTTGATGAACTTCAGCAGCGCATGGTTCTGCCACAGGCAGACTCCAAACACGAGCGCGAGCGCGACAGCGCTCACGATCAGCCTCACGCGGAGCTCGTCGAGATGGTCTACCACGCTCAGCCGCTCATCGTGGCCGATCGTACGAATCGCTGTTGCCATAACCAGATGAAGCTATCACCGCACGGCGCACGGACAGGCGGTCCGGGGGACGCCGCGAACCCTCGCCGATTACCCCGCAGGCGCTAAAGGCCGCCCGTCGCCGGGTCGATGAGGCGAGGGAGACAATGCAAGAGAATCACAGCCATCGCACGCATCATCACGTTCAGCTGCCGGGGGGCCGGCAGATCGAGGTCGTCTATCTCGACGGCCGCGAGAACCTTCGTGGGGACGTTCGTGGGGACGCGCCTGAGGACGTTCGTGGGGACGTTCGTGGGGACGTTCGTGGGGACGCGCCGGAGCGCGCCCAAAGCGACACGCCTGTGGTTCCGACCCCTCGGAGCAGAGACTCGCCCACCGCGGCGCCGGGCGAGGCCCTTCACGTTTGCGCGGGCTGCGCCGGCGGGCTTGTGCACCCGCTCGACTGGATCGAGGAGGCTCCCCGCCGGTGGCGCATTCTGCTGCGCTGCCCCGACTGCGGAGAGCTGCGCGACGGCGTGTTCGGACAGGCGCTCGTGGAACGCCTCGACGAAGAGCTCGACCGGGCGACCGGCGCTCTGCTCAGCGACCTCAGGCAGATAACGCACGCCAACATGGTCGAGGAGATCGAGCGCTTCTCGCGCGCACTCGAGCTGGATCTGATCGGCCCGAGCGACTTCTGAGATCGAGCGCTTCTCGCGCGCACTCGAGCTGGATCTGATCGGCCGAGCGACTTCTGAGATCGACGTCCCCGCCAAGGACGCCGCGAGGATGGATCACCGGCGGTAGGGCCGCTCAGCAGTAGCGTTCGACCACCGCGTCGGCGACGAGGTCGAGCAGCTCACAGCGCCCGTCGGGGAGCAGGGCGGGCAACGTGGCCTTCGCCTCGGACACGATCGAGAGGGCACGGTCGCGCGCCTCGTCGAGGGCTCCCGTGGCGGCGATCCGCTCGCACAGCTCCTCCGCCTGCCTGTCGCGCGCCCTATGGGTATGCCCGTCAGGGTGCTCGGGGCTTGCGAGGCTCGCCAGGTCGAATGCGGCGATCCGCTCGTCGCGTTCGCGCGCGAGGATCAGCGGCAGCGTGACGGTGCCGTCGAGCAGGTCCGCGCCGCGCGCCTTGCCCGTGCGTTGCGCGGGGCCGGACACGTCGAGCACGTCGTCGAGCAGCTGGAAGGCCAACCCGATCCTGCTGGCGAACTCGCCGAGCGCGGTGGCGAGCGGGATGGCGCCCTGCACCGCCACCAGCGCTCCGAGGCGGCAGGCAGCCTCGAACAGCGCCGCCGTCTTCAGGCGGCAGCGCTCCAGATAGCGCTCCACGGCGATGTCCGGCGCGTAGGCGTCCTCACGTTGCAGCAGCTCGCCCGCGGCGAGCGCCGAGCTCGCGTCGGAGAGGGCGCGCAGCTGCTGAGGGTCGCCGTTGCGCGCCAGCTCGGCGAACGCGCGTGAGAAGAGCAGATCGCCCGTGGCGATCGCCGCCTTGCGCCCTGCAACGGCTGCCACCGTCGGGCGCCCTCTTCGCAGCCTGGCGCCGTCTATCAGGTCGTCGTGGACGAGCGTCGCGGAGTGCACGAGCTCCACCGCCACGGCGGCGCGCATGAGGCTCTGCTCGCGCTCAGGCTGCTCGCCGACGCCACCCGCCGACTCCGCGGCCAGCACCACGAGCAGCGGGCGCAGCCGCTTACCACCCGCCACGACCGTCGCCGTCGCGTGGGAGGCGAGCGGCGTGCCCGCCTCGGCGGTAACCCGCTCCAGATAAGCCTCGCAGCGAGCCATGCGCTCGCGCAGCGCCTGCCCGCCGCGGCGCATGATCTCCTCGACCGCCTCCACGTCGGCGGCCGTGTTGGCGCCTGCCTCAAGCGCGGTCAACGGTCTTCGCCTCTCCTGTTCGGCCGGCGTCTGGTCTTACGGCTCGACGCTTGCACTCGCCTCGAGCGCTCCTTTTCACGTGGTTCCACCCCGAGGCACGGTAGCGCCGTGGACGGCAATGATGCCGCCCGCCATGAGCACATACCCGATCTCGCCGCACCCGGCGCGCTCCATCTCGGCGGCGAGCTCGGCGGGCGAGTGGAAGCGCTTGACGGAGCTGGGCAGGTAGGTGTAGGCGTGCGCGATGGTCGTCTCCGACGAGGAGCCCCCGGCTCGCGACGCCAAGCCGGCGAGCCTGCCGATCACGGGCACCACGCGGTCGAACCACACTCTGTAGAACAGCGACAGCGGGGGGCGCGTGGGGGTCGTCATCTCGAGCACCACCACACGTCCTCCCGGGCGCACCACCCGGACCATCTCCCGCAACCCCTGCCGCAGGTCGGAGAAGTTGCGCGCGCCGAAGCCCACCGTCGCCGCGTCGAACGAGTTGTCGGGGTAGGGCAGCTCCAGCGCGTCGCCCCACTCGAAGGACAGTCTCGCGCGATCTCCGTCTCCCGACAGGTCCTCGCGCGCGCGCGCGAAGAGGGCTTTCTTCGCGCGCGCGCGCGCGCGGCCCTCCAAATTCGCACCCATCCCTCCATCCAAGTTCGCACCCATCCCTCCGGTCGCCTTGGCGCCCTTCACGCGGGCGCGAGCGAGCATTCCCTCCGAGAAGTCGCTGCCCACCACCTCCCCGCCGGGAGACACGTGCCGGACCAGCTCGATGGCGAGGTCGCCGGTGCCGGTGGCGACGTCGAGCACGCGGCTTCCCGGCCCCACTCGCGCCAGCTCGACGGCGCGAGCGCGCCAGCGATGGTGCAAGCCGGCCGTCATCACCGTGTTGAGCAGGTCGTACACCACCGCCACCCGGTCGAACATCGCCCGCACCTGGCCCGCCTCGAGGCGTCCGGTGGTCGCGTCAGCGCGCTTTAGAGCGGGCATGAGAGGCGCTCTGGTCCAGCTACTTCAGCTGTGAGAGGAAGGCGACCACCGCGTTGAACTTCTGCGGCGGCAGGTTCTTGAAGGAGGGCATCGGGGCGGTCGGGTTCACGAGCGTGCGCGCGATGCCCTGGCGCGGCAGACGCGAGCCGACGTGGGACAGGTTCGGTCCCGGTCCGTCGTTACCGTTCTCGCCGATCTTGTGGCACGCGAGGCATCCGGACTGCGCCACCACCTGCTTGCCCGCTTCGTATTCGGCCAAGGTCTGCCCGCCGGCCTGCACGACGGCTGCCGGCGTGGCCATTTCGATCGCCGTGGGCGAGCCGGCGTTGGCGCCCTCGTAGGTGAGCAGCGCCATCGCGCCGATCACGAAGATGCCGGTGAGCGTCGCGATCGGCCTGCGCTCGGGCCTGCGCTCCGGGCCGCGATCGTAGAACGGCAGCAGGAACAGCAGGATCATGCAGATCGTCGGTATGCCGATCGTCGCCAGTCCGACCAGGCTCGCCGGCTTGATCACGCGCAGGACCTCGAACAGGAAGAAGAAGTACCACTCCGGACGCGGCACGTAGGTGGTGGTGGTGGGGTTCGCCTTGGAGCCGAGCTCCGCGCCGAGCACCAGCGACATCGTGATGATGCACGCCATCACCACGCACGCCATCAGCGAGTCCTTGGCCACCGCGTACGGGAAGAACGGCTTGCCCTGAGCCTTCAGGATCGCGTACTCGCGGAGGTACTGCTCCTTCTCGCGACGGTTCATGCGCTGGCCTTGCGCAGCTCGGGGCTCTTCTCGGCTTTCAGCCACGGCGGGGCGGTCGTGCCGAGCTTGGCCACGAGATACAGGTGGGCGCCGATCAGCGCGGCGAGCAAACCCGGCACGAGCAGCATGTGGATCGCGTAGAAGCGCGACAGGGTCGTCGCCCCGAATTCGGGGCCGCCGCGCAGGAAGTCGCTGAGATAGGGGCCGAGCAGCGGGCCGGTGCCGTTGATGTTGACCCCCACGATCGTCGCCCAGTAGGCGCGCTGGTCAAACGGCAGCAGGTAGCCCGTGAAGGACATCGTCATCGTAAGGATGAGCAGCACCACGCCGATCACCCAGTTGAGCTCGCGCGGATACTTGTAGGCGCCGAAGAAGAACGTGCGACCCATATGCAGGAACACGAGGATCACCATCACGCTCGATCCCCACTTGTGCATGCCGCGTACGAACTGGCCGAGGAACACTTCGTTGGTGACGTGGCGGATCGATTCGTAGGCGCCGCCGGATGGGTCGGGCTTGTAGAACATCGCGAGGAACACTCCGGTGACGGCTTGGGAGAGGAACGCGAACATCGTGGCCGACCCCAGCGTGTAGAACCAGTTGGTGCCCTTGGGCACCTTGCGGAACATCAACCAGCGGGCGGCGCCGCTGAGGGAGGTGCGCTCGTCGACCCAGTCCACGACGCTCGCCCCGGCCTCCTTGGCGTGGTCGGCGGGCATGAGCGTGGCGTTCGCGTCGCCCGGCCTCGGCGGCGGGGCCTTCAGGGCGGCGGGCATCGGGGGAGCCGGAAGCTTGGGGGTTCTCGCCATGTCGGTGCCCGACTACTTCCTGGCCGACGGCCGGGAGGGGTACATGTACTGACCGAGCCCGTCGATCGGCTCGCCGGGGTCGCGCGGCGAGAAGCGTTCGAGCTCGCTGTTGACGCTGTATCGCGAACCGACCTGCACCATGCCGCGCACCACACGCGTGTAGAAGCGGTCGAGCGGCCTCACCGGCGGGCCGCCCACGCGCCGCCCGAGCAGGTCGTACACGCCGCCGTGGCAGGGGCAGATGAAGCGCTCGGCGGCATCCACCCAGCGCACCGGGCAGCCGAGATGCGCGCAGCGGGAGCTGATCGCGATGTAGAGACTGTCGCGATCGGCCTTGTCGGTGTCGATGGTCGCGTTGCGCTTGCGCACGTACACGGTCGTCTTGCCCGCCTCACCGATGCCCGGTGTGAGCGTGATCACCGTCGGCACGTAGTTGTTCTCGGAGAACATGTCCGTCGGACCGACGCTCTCCCACGTGTGCGGCTCCTCTTTGAAGATCGGCCCGATCGCGAAGCCGAGCGCGGGGAGGGCGAACGACGCGGCGGCGATCGCGCCCGCCGCGTGGGTGGTGCCGGTCATGAACCGGCGACGCGTAACCGTCTCGCCCTCAAAGGCTCCAGGGATCTGCCGATCGGCGGTATAGCGGGGGGAGTGCTGGCTGTGCTTGTCGGACACGGCGGGAACAATATCGAGTGAGCCGCGCCCCGGCTGCTTAGCAAACGCCGCCGGTGCGTCAAACGCGGAGCGGGCGCCGCACTCCGCCGCGCGCCCGCCCCGAACGGCCCGTGAGCGCGGCGCCCGCGCTCAGAACGTGTTCTCAGGGCCGGGCGACGGCGAGCATCGCCTCCAGGGCCTCGGGCGAGCCGGCGCGGGTGAGAGCCTTGGCGCGCTCGTGGGGCGGACTCGCGCCCCAGCCGACGGCGCGCGCCCCGGCCGCCCACACGGCGGCGGCCAGCTCGGGCTTGGCGCTGCCGTGGGCGAGCGCGCTGAGCGTGATCACGTCGGCCAGCTCCGCCACAGCCTCGACGTCGCCGAGCTTCACCAGCCGTGCGAGGCCCAGCGCATAGAGGCGATCGCCGGCGAGCAGGCCGAGGTCGTCCTCGGGCGGGCGCATCACTCGGGGGGCGTGGTAGTGCAGCAGGTAGCCCTCGTAGATCGCCTCGATCAGCAGCTCGTAGTCGGCGGCCCGTCCGTCCACGCGTGGCCCGGACGCGGCGATCTGCGCGGGACTGCCTGGCTCTTCGCTCGCATCGGGCGGACAGTCGAGGAGCAAGCTCCTCATCAAGCCGCCCTCTTCGAACAGCAGCGTTCTCAGGCGCTCCAGCGACGAGCCGGGGGGGCATCCGTCCCCGGGGGAGCGATCTCCGGGGGAGCGATCTCCGGGGGGGCGTCCGTCCACGGCGGGGCGTCCGTCCACCGCGGGGCGATCTCCGGCGGGGCGACCTCCGGCGGGGCGTCCGTCCACGGCGGGGCGACCTCCGGCGGGGCGACCTCCGGGGGAGCGTCCGTCCACTGTGGGGCGACCTCCGGCGGGGCGATCTCCGGGGGAGCGCCCGTCCCCGGCGGGGCCACCTCCGGGGGTGCGTCCGTCCACCGCGGGGCCCTGAACGGGATCGTCGCTCACGTGAGCTCCGCAAAGGCCGCCGTGGCGGCCGACAGCGTCAGCTCGAGGTGCTCGGGGGTGTGTGCAAGCGAGGGGAACCACGCCTCGAACTGCGAGGGCGGCGCGTATACGCCGCGCGAGAGCAGCTCTCGACACCACCTCGCATATGCCTCCAGGTCACACGCCTGGGCGCCCGCCAGATCGACTACGGGAGTTTCGCTGAAGAACACCGTCAAGAGTCCCGGGGCGCTCGCCACCTGTATGGGATACCCACCCCCCGCGCCGGCCGCGGCCTCGCGCAAGCCCGCGGCGAGCTCCTCGGTGAACGAGGCGAGTCGCCGGTAGGCGGCTTCGTCGAGCATGTCGAGCGTCGCCAGACCGGCCGCCACCGCGAGTGGATTGCCGGAGAGCGTGCCCGCCTGGTAGACCTCGCCCGCGGGCGCGAGCATCCGCATCAGCTCGGCGCGGCCGCCCACGGCGCCCGCGGGCAGCCCGCCGCCGATGATCTTGCCCATGATCGTGAGGTCGGGCTCGACGCCCGCCAGTTCCTGCATCCCACCGCACGCCACGCGGAAGCCGCTGATGACCTCGTCGAAGATCAGCAACGCCCCAATGGCGTCGGCGCGCTCACGCAGAAGCTCGAGGAAGCCCTCGCGCGCGGGCACGAGCCCCATGTTCGCGGGCAGCGGCTCCACGATGATCGCGGCGATCTCCTTACTCGCCGACGAGGGCACACCCGCGGCCTCGAACCCGTCCGCGGCACTCACGCGTCCCGCGCCGCCGCCCGCGGAGGCGAGCAGCGCGTCGGGGTCGTTCCACGGCACGATCGTGGTGGCGGCCGCGGCCGCGGCGGGCACTCCGGGGCTGGAGGGCAGCGCCTGGGTCGCCAGCCCCGAGCCGGCCTGCGCGAGCAGGCCGTCGACGTGCCCGTGGTAGGCCCCCGCGAACTTCACGATCCGCTCCCTGCCCGTGACGGCACGGGCGAGCCGGATCGCGGTCATCGTGGCCTCGGTGCCCGAGGAGGTCATGCGCACCATCTCAACCGAGTCCACGCGGCGGGCGATCTCAGCCGCGAGATCGACCTCGCCCGCCGTGGGCGCGCCGAAGCTCGTGCCGGCTTCGGCCGCGGCGATCACCGCCGCGATCACCCGGGGGTGGGCGTGGCCGTGGATGAGCGGACCCCACGAGCACACATAGTCGACGTAACGATTGCCGTCCACGTCGACGAGCTCCGCGCCCGAGCCGCGCTCTATGAAGAGCGGATCGCGCCCGATCGCGCGCATGGCGCGCACGGGCGAGTTGACGCCGCCCGGGAGCAACTCGAGAGCCCGCTTGTAGAGCTCGCTCGAACGGATGTCTGTCAGAGATGCCGGCATCACGTCATGGGCAGGCGGAAAGGTGAAGGGAGAGGAGAGTGTCTATTTTTTTGCGATTTTGCGATAGTAGATACAAACATAGCTACTACTGCAAAAGTTTAAAATAGAACATCCAACTCCCTCCCTCCCTCCCTCCCTCCCTTGGGTTCGCCAAAGCCCCATATCTTGGGCCGCTGTGGCGTGATTCGCATTGGGCCGCTGTGGCGTGATTCGCATTGGGCAGCTGTGGCGTGATTCGCATTGGTCAGCCGGCTTCAGACAGCCAGCGAGCGACGTCCTTGGAGTGGTAGGAGATCACGATGTCTGCGCCGGCGCGGTGCAGCGATGTCAGGATCTCGCTCACCGTCGCACGCTCGTCGATGTAGCCCGCCGCCGCCGCCGCCTTCACCATCGCGTACTCCCCGCTCACGTTATACGCGGCGACCGGAAGGCGCGTCGCCCGCTTGACCGCTCTGATCAAATCGCCGTAAGCGAGCGCCGGCTTGACCATCACCATGTCCGCCCCCTCGCTCGCGTCAAGCAGCGCCTCGCGCACCGCTTCGCGCCCGTTGGCGGGGTCCATCTGGTAGGAGCGGCGGTCGCCGAAGGAGGGCGCCGAGCCGGCGGCCTCGCGAAACGGGCCGTAGAACGCGGAGGCGAACTTCGCGGAGTAGGCGAGGATCGGCGTGTCGGAGAAGCCCTCGGAGTCGAGCTCGGCGCGGATCGCGCCCACCCGCCCGTCCATCATGTCCGAGGGGGCCACGACGTCGGCGCCCGCCCGCGCATGGCTGACCGCGGTGCGCGCCAGCAACTCGATCGTCGCGTCGTTGTCGACGCGGGGTGGGTCGAAACGGGGTGGGTCGGAACGGGGTGGGTCGGAACGGGGTGGTTGGGATCCGGGTGGTTGGGATCCGGGTGGGTCGGAACGGGGTGGTTGGGATCCGGGTGGTTGGGAATCCCAATCAATCACCCCGCAGTGGCCGTGGTCGGTGTACTCGCACAGGCACACATCGGTGATCACGAGCAGCTGCGGCAGCGCCTGCTTGATCGCGGCCGTGGCGAGCTGCACCACGCCGTCGTCGTCCCACGCGGCCGACCCTTGCGCATCCTTTTCCGCCGGCACCCCGAACAGCAGGACGGCGGGCAGGCCCAGAGCGGCTGCCTCGCGCGCCTCCTCCACCGCCGCGGAGATCGACAGCCGCTCGACGCCCGGCATGCCCTCGATCGTCTCGCGCCGGGACGCTGTCTCGGAGATGAACAGCGGCAGCACGAGCCTGTCGGCGCGCAGCTCTGTCTCGCGCACCAACCCGCGCAGAGCCGGAGACGCGCGCAACCTGCGCATACGCGTGGTGGGGAAGGCCATGGCCTTCGAGGATACTCGCCCGCCACGGCCCGGCCGTAGCACGCAGGCGCACCACAGCACGCAGGCACACGGCACACACACACGGCACACACGACCTCGCGCGCGTATGCGCGCGCGAGGTCGGCCATTGCGGAATACACACCGTTGAGCGGACGGCCGCATTGCGGAGTGCACACCGTCGAGCGGACGGCCCCCGAGCGGACGGCCCCCGAGCGCCGGCTATTCCGCGCGGCGCAGCCCGAGTCGAGCGAGCGCGCCGAACAGCAGCGTCAGACCCACCAGGTGGACGATCGAGGCGCCGATGGCGGGGGCGGCGCCGTTGACGGCGGCGTCGAGAGCCTGCAGAGCGGCCTTATAGGGGAACACGAACGAGACCGCCCCGATCACGTCGTACAGCCCGCTCGCGACCGACCCGCTCGGGACGAGCGCAAGGAAGGCGAGCGGCAGCGAGAGCAGGAAGGCGAGCAGCGACGCGGCGCGCACCTCGCGCGCGAGCGCCCCGATCGCGACCCCGAGCGCACCAAAGGCAAGTGCGCCAAGCGCGAGCGCCAGCGCCCACTCCCCGACGCGCGAGAGGTCCAGCGACACGAACGCGCTCACGCCGAGCAGCATCGCGAAGGCCACCACGAACGCGCACCCCGCCGCGAGGAGCGCCTTCTCGGCGAGCAGGCCCTCGCAGGAGATCAACGATCGCCCGGCCCCCGGAGCGCGTCTGATTAGGCGGGCGATCGCGTGCTCTTCGCGCTCGAGCGCGATCCCTCCGGCGGCGAGCAGCACGCAAATGAACATCAGCGAGATGCTCACCGCCACGACCACGGCGTAGGTGTCGAGCGGCGTGCGTTTGCCCCGCAGCAGGCTGCTGCGGACCGTGATCGGCTGGCTGACGGTCGTGAGCACGTTCTTGGCGATACCGAGATTGCGAGCCGCGAACGCGGCGAAGCCGGCGACGCGCACGAGCGTGACGCGGTCGGCTCCCGGCGGAAGGCGTCGCGCGACGCCGCTCAGCGCGGGGGCTATGTGGCTCAGGCCGATGATGTTCCGGCTGGACCCGAGCACTCCCAGCTGCCCTCCCGCGAGCAGCAGGTCGATGTCGCGTACGGCTACGCTCTTTATCTGCTCAGATAGCGCCAGGTTCGCCTGCGCGAGCGTCGCGTCGATGGTCGAGCGCACGAACGACTGCTTGAGGGCATCCCCGTTGTAGATGACTTCGACGTGCGCCTGGTTCACCCCCGAGGAGATCTTCGAGACGATGTCCGCCGGGATCACGATCGCCGCGAGCACGTCGCCCGAGGCCACCTCCCCGGCGGCGGCGGCGCGCGTGGGCACGCGCACGACGTGGACCCGGCTGAACAGCCGATCTGTGTATTCGGTCAGGCCGATACGGGTGCCGCCGAGCGTGATGGTCTCGCCGGGCGGCGTCTGATCGACGATCGCCACGCGCGGCTTGGACGGGCTGCGGGAGATGGCGAAGCCGATCAGCAGCGCGATCACGACCGGGTAGACGATCAGCAGCGCCAGCAGCAGGCGCGAGCGCCCCAGAATCAAGAGGTCCTTGCCGAGCAGCCACCTCATGCGAGCAGCCACCTCATCGGACTGCGACCCCCCGCGCGCGCACGGGGCACCCCGAAACGGACAGCCCCCTCACCGGCCGACCGCGCACGCGCACGCGCACGGGGCACCCCGAAACGGACAGCCCCCTCACCGGCCGACCGCGCACGCGCACGCGCACGGGGCACCCCGAAACGGACAGCCCCCTCACCGGCCGACCGCGCACGCGCACGCGCACGGGGCACCCCGAAACGGACAGCCCCCTCACCGGCCGACCGCGCACGCGCACGCGCGTGGGGCACCCCGAAGCGGAGAAACCCGTCACCGCTCGCCCCGACGGCGCAGGAACGACACGACGGCCGCTTCGAAGTCCCCGTCCCCGCCCTCGCGCGCGAGGTCCCCCGGTGGGCCGTCGAACAGCAGGGAGCCCTGGTCGAGCACCATCACGCGCTGCGGCGTAGCGGTCGGCCTCGGCGACGATGTGGGTGGAGAACACGACGCTCGTTCCGCGTCTCGCCAGCTGGCCGATGAACTGCCACAGGCGCTCGCGCTGGGAGGGGTCCAGCGAGGAGGAGGGCTCGTCGAGCAGGATCACGGGAGGGTCGGAGAGTAGGCCGAGGGCCACGTTCACGCGCTGGCGGTTGCCGCCGGAGAGGCGATCCACGCGCTCGCCCGCGCGAGCAGCGAGGCCGGTTTGCTCGAGCATCCGCGCCACCGCCGCCTCCGGATCGGCGACCCTCTCCAGACGCGCGAACAGCCGTAGGTTCTCGACCACCGAGAGCTTGGAGTAGAGCGCGGGCCGCTGGGGCACCCAGCCGATCGCCCCCGTGCGGCTGACCGTGCCCGCGCTTGGCGATTGCACGCCGCCGAGGATCGACAGCAGCGTCGTCTTGCCGGCTCCGTTGGGCCCGATCACCGCCACCATCTCGCCGGCGCGCGCCACAAAGCCGATGTCGCGCAGCGCCTCGCGCGAGCCAAAGCGCTTGCCGAGCCCCTCCACGCGGAGAACGGGCTCGCCGGGGGCGCTCACAACAGCCCGCCGGAGGAGCCCCCCGGCGGGGACAGGCGCTCCCACGGCTCGAGCTCGAGATGGCGATGCAGGTAGACGGCGGTCTCGCGCAACACGGAGAGGATCGGGAGCGCCACGAGCGCGCCGATGACCCCGTAGAGCTGCAACCCGAGCAGCAGCGCGAAGATCACGAGCAGCGGGTTGATGCGCAGCGTGTGGCTGAAGATCTGCGGCGCCACCACGTGGCCCTCGAGCTGCTGCAGGCCGACGAACAGCAGCGCCACCCACAGGGCGCTGATCGGATCGGTGAACAGCGCCAGCAGGACCGGCGGAATCGCTCCCAGGATGGGGCCGATGTAGGGGACGAGCTCCATCACGCCGTAGAACACGGCGAACGCGAGCCCGTAGCTGCGACCGTCCGGGAAGATCCCGAGCACTCCGAACAGGTACAGCGCGCCGCCGGCCGAGGCGCCCATGATGACGCTGAACAGGAGCTGTCCGCCGACATAGCGCGACACGGCGTGCTGGGCGAGCGCCGGGAAGTCATCGGCGGGGGTGCCGTCCCCGGGGGGCATCGCCTTGCGCACGAGCCGGCCGATCGACTGGCCGTAGACGAGCATGTAGACGGACAGGACGAACACGAGCACGAGGTCGACGAGCGCTTTGGCGACTTCGGTGAGCAGGGCGCCGCCGAACGAGGCGAGTTCGGTGGCGCTTTTGGAGACCTGTTCCTGCAGCGTCTGCAGCGCGGTCTTGCCCTGGCCCACCAGTTTGGCGTGGACGCCGTGTTTGTTCAGATAGCCCTGAAAGCTCGCGATCTGGCTGTTCGCTTCGTTCACGATATGTGGGAGGTTGTGCGTGAACGTGCGAACCTGATTGGAGATCGGGTTGGCGAGCAGGAAGCCCACTCCGGCGAGCGTCAGGAAGAATGCTAGGTATACGGCCAGCACCGCCAGCCCGCGCGGCAATCGCGTACGTCGCTGGAGGAAGGCCACGAGTGGGTTCAGGATGAGCGCTATGACCGCGGCGACGACAAAGATCACCAGCACCTTGCCCGCGGCCCGCGCGAGCGCCCACAGCGCGAGCAGCGACAGCGGCAGCAGCACGAGCTGCACCCAGCGCGGCACCACCACGCGCGGCTGCGCAGCCGGCGAAGTGTCGGGCTGCTCGCTCATCGAGCGCCCGCTCCGACCCTCGTCGCCACTGCCATCGACCCTCTCACGATGGGCAGAGTATGGCTGAGCACGAGGCGGCGCAGGAGTGCAGCGGAGAGGGGACACGGGCGCCGGCGCGGGAGGCGCGCGCGGGCGAGGCCCCCCATCGCGGGGGGCAGGCCCCCCATGGCGGGGGACAGGCGAGCATCCTGTTCGTGGGCGATCTCGTGGGCAGTATCGGGCGTCACACGCTGCTCGAGTGTTTGCCCATCCTGCGCGAGCGACACTCCCCGACGTTCGTGGTGGTCAACGGCGAGAACGTGGCCGGCGGCCTCGGCATCACGCCGAAGGTGGCCGACGAGCTGTTGCGCAACGACGTGGACGCGATCACGCTCGGCAACCACGCCTACCACCGCCGCGAGATCTACTCCTATCTCGACAACCAGGAGCGGATCGTGAGGCCGTTCAACTACCTGCAGAGCCAGCCGGGGCGCGGCGTGTGCATCGTTGAGAAACATGGAGTGAGGCTCGGGGTGGTGAACCTCAGCGGCAACCTCTTCCTGAAGGCGGGATCTTCGGCTTTCACCGCGATCGAGACGGCGCTGGGCAAGCTCGACGGCGTCGATCACATCCTCGTGGACATGCACGCGGAGGCCACCAGCGAGAAGGTGGCGCTCGGCTGGCTGCTCGACGGACGCGTGAGCGCCGTGGTGGGGACCCACACGCACGTCCCCACCGCCGACGCGCGCGTGCTGCCGGGCGGCACCGCCTACATCACCGACGTGGGCATGACCGGCCCGCGGGGCGGCGTGATAGGGGTCAAGCGCGAGCAGGCGGTGCAGGCGCTCGTGACGCAGATGCCGGTGCGCTTCGAGACCTCCAAGGAGGACCCCTGGTTGATGGCCGTGCTCGTGCGCTGCTCTAAGCCGCTGCGAGCCGACTCGATCGAGCAGATCCTGATGGCGCGGCCGGCTCCGCATCCGACCAGCTGAACTGCCCGAGCAGCGCGAGCATCGCAAGCCCGAAGAACCACGGGATGTAGAGGTAGAACCAGTGGTCGACGCCGAGCTGCACGGCGATCAGGACGGCGGCGGCGGTCGCGCCCAGGCCGACGAGATCGGGCCGGCGAGGGAGGACCGCGACCGCCACAGCCAGCGCGAGCGCGGCTACCTGAACCGCTGCCTGGGCGTATGCGAAGAGGGGCCGGGCGGGCGAGGCGGGCGGGCTCCCATATAACCCCCAGATCGAGAAGGGCGATTGGCGGTCGGCCTGATAGGCGAAGGTGCGCTCGAAGATCGTGTGAAGCGAGTTGTGCGTGAGCGCCGGGATAGAGACCGCGGCCGCGGTCAAGAGGAAGGCGCCTGCGAACAGCGCCACCGAGCGTGCCCCGCGCGCGTGCGCGCGCGTGCGAGGGGGGTGTGTGGGGCTCTCGCCGGTGGGGCTCTCGTCGGTGGGGCTCTCGTCGGTGGGGCTCTCGTGGGTGGGGCTCTCAAATCCATGAGTACACATCAGCGGCGCGAGCGCCAGCGGCGCGAACTTCGTGAGCCCCGCGAGCGCCGTGAACATGCCTCGCGCGGGCGCTGAGGAGGCGGCCAGCAGAGCCGCCAGCACGAGCACGGCGACGAGCGTGTCGTTGGAGTTGCTCTCCAGGGCGAACAGCGTGAAGGGGTAGGACACCCAGGCGTAGGCCAGCGCGATCCCGAGGTCCGGGCCGCGGACGCGGCGGCCGAGCAAGAACAGCAGCGCCATCGCCATCAGGTCGAACACGATCGCGGCGGCGTGCGCGGCGGGCAGATCGTCCCAGCGCCCGCTCCATCCGAAGATCTGCTGGAAGGGGACGTAGGTCTCGTAGTTGACGGGACCGTAGGTGTCGCCGTGTTCGTTGTCCGAGGGATAGCCGCCGTAGAGGGGCTTGGCGTGGACGATCCGGTGGGCGCCGATGACGCCCGCATAGCCCACGTCGATGACGTTCGAGTCGGTGACGTTCAGCCCGACGCGGAAGCCGATCAGGAAGACCACGCCGACGGCGAGCCAGGGCGCCGGCACGAGCAGCCGGATGGGCACACCCGGTGGGGCGCGGGGCAGGCAACCGGATGGGCATGCGCGCGGAGGGCTGCGAGGGCGGGGTTGTGAGCCGGGGAGGCGCCGAAGCCGTCCGGGCGACCGAGGCCGTCGTCGGGCGGCTGCGGGCGACCGAGGCCGTCGTCGGGCGATCGCGGGGGGGCGGGGGCGATGCCGGGCAGGCGGGCGGGCGGCGGCGATGCCCCACGCGCGCGAGCAGCAGCATCCGCACGAGCAGGTAGGCGAGCGGCGGGTACGCCAGCGGCGTGGAGACGTAGATGCGAGCGTGGTTGAAGAACGCGAGCGACACCGAGAACGACAGCAGCACGAGCAGGTCGAGGTGGAGCAGTCGCAGCGGTTTGCGCCAGTCGAAGAACGCCAGGAAGAAGAGCACGCACAGGGGGATCCAGATGTAGAGCGCTCCCGCGTGGCGGCCGAACGCGCCCGGATAGCCGCGCGCCATCGACCAGGCGATCTGAAAGCCCGTCCACTGTTCGAGCACACGGCCGTTGCGGTCGGCGATGATCACCTGGCCGATCTCCTGGTTGCGCTTCGAGAAGAAGCTCACCTGCCAGCGCCCGGGGCCCTTCAAATAGGCGCCGCCGTAGGAGCCCGGGTAGCGCGCGCGCACCGCGCGCATCTTTCCCAGCGCCTCGGCGATCTCGAGCACGCGGTTGGAGGAGAGCCGGCGTCCGATCGGAGGGATGTCCGACGCTGCCACGGGAACCGGCGCTTCCGGGTTGGCGGCGGTGGTGGCTTCTTTTTTGGATTGGGTGGCGTGCTCGCGGTGCGAGGGGGCGGGCTTCCCAGCGCCCGTCGCGCGCGCCGGGGAGCGAGTGGAGCCGGGCGTGGAGGCGAGCGCCGGGGGGGTCCCGACGAGCGCGAACATGCTCATGCAGGCAAGCAGCGCGAGACGACGAGCCATCGTGCGAGGGTACCCGGCCCTCCGCCGCGGCGGTCACAGGCCGCGAGGCCGCCACCTCGTGCCCGTGCGATCGTGCCCAGTGCGGCAGGAGGTCGAAATGTCGCGAGACGCGGTCACAGGCCGCGGGAGCCGCTGCCTCGTGCCCGTGCGATCGTGCTCAGTTCGGCGGGAGGCCGAAATGTTGCGAGACGCGGTCACGGGCCGCGATGCCGCTGCCTCGTGCCTGTGCGGTCGCGCTCAGTTCGGCGGGAGGCCGAAATGTTGCGACACGAGCGCGGCGACGTCGCGGATCGCCCACTGGAGCGGCTCGCGAGGAGGCTCGCATCCGCACACGATCAGCGCGCCCAACGAGTCTTCGGAGCGCAGCGAGCCGTGCGAGCCGCCGCCCACATGCGCCTGGCCGCCCAGGTCGACGAACTCCCGGCCGGGAGCCGCCGAGAGCAGCACGTCGCCCGAGCTCGGGCACGTCAGCGCCGACCACACCCGATCCAGCGCGTCGGGATGAGCAGGCGCGTGCAAGCGCCCGTCCCGCACCTCCGCGTCGAGGATCGCGAGATCGCCTTCCACGCTCCAAGCACGCCCCCGCAAATCCTCAATATCCCCGCCGGGACGGAAGCGCAGCTCATGATGACCGGGGCGCGCGAGCACACCCTCGCCGGCCGCCCCGTGCACGTCGCGCTCCAGCCACATCACGAGCTCCACACCCTCCACGTCAAGCGCGCGCCGCGCCAGCTCGGGGCGCAGTCCGTCGAGGTGTTCCTCGTCGAGCACATACGCCATCGCCGCGCGCTGGGACGGGCACACCGCGACTTGCGGACGCTCGCCGCGGGCCCCACCGCCGACGCCCGAGCCCGCGCGCCTGGAGCGGCCGTTCGCGCGAGCCCCCGGCGCCAGGACGCCCATCTCGGCAAGGTGGTCGGCGAGCGCGATCACGTCGGCGACCGGCGCCTGGGAGTGGTCGGCCATCACGATCACCGCGTGCTCCTCCAGGAAGCGCTCGAGGCCCCCCGCCGCGTCCATCACACGCGCGAGCTGTATGTCGGCGAGCGCTATCGAGCGCGGCTGGCCGTCGAGCCCGGAGCGATGGGAGTGCCAGTCGTTGTCGGGCAGCGACAGCAGCAGGAAGTCGAACAGGTCGTGCTCGGCGAGGTAGGCGCCCACGCAGCCCGAATGGCGGTCACGCACGCCGGGCATCCCGAGATTCGAGCGGCAGCCCGTTTGGCGGCTGGCGAAAATGTCGGCGTAGAACAGCTCGCGCGGGCCCAGCACGGCGTGGCGCATCAAGGTCGAGGCGATCCGCGTGAGGGTGGTGTCGCGCTGGGGCTCGTGGCGGTGGCGGCCGCGATACATCAGATAGGTGGTGCCCGCCGTGCGCACGCCCGCGTCGTCGAGGCGCTCGAACACGGTGGGGGTCTCCCGCGAGAGATGCGCCCCGTTCATGTTGTAGACCGTGTCGGTCAGCTGGCGCGCCAGCCCCACGCGCTGGGAGGCCCGGAAGCTCGACCCGTACTCGACGTAGCGCCCTTCCCCGCGGTGGTACCAGCACATGCCGGGGATCTCGTGGCGGTCCTGCCACACCCCCGTCACGATCGAGGCGGCGCACACGGGTGTAACCGACGGGAACGCGGCCACGCAGTCGGGAACGTAGAGCCCGCGCTCCATCAGCGCCGCGAGCGTCGGCGCCTCCCCCGCCGCGACGGCCCGCTCGAGCATCGCGGGCGCCATCGCGTCGATCACGCACAGCACGAGCTTGCGGGGAGGGGGTGTTGTGTGTTCCATCGGGGTGACTCGCGCGCGTGCGCGCGTACCTGGCCTTTCTTCGCGCGTGCGCGTGCGCGCGTGCGCACGCGCGCACGTACGCGCGCGCGCGGGGTCACCCCCGAGGAAGTCATCCACCCCCTCCGAGGAAGTCATCCACCCAGCCCTCCGAGCCAAGTCATCCACCCAGCCCTCCGAGCCAATCATCCACCCAGTCATCCACCCAGCCCTCCCAGCCAATCATCCACCCAGTCATCCACCCAGCCCTCCCAGCCAATCATCCACCCGGTCGTCCAGCCAATCGTCCACCCAGTCGTCCACCCGGTCGTCCCAGCCAATCGTCCACCCAGCCGCCTAGCGCCGCAGGATTCGCAGGCCCGCGTACTTCTCGTCCGAGCGCGAGCGCATCCGCCAGAGGAACCACGCGAGCAGCGCTATCGCCACATAGCCAAGCGGATGTACCAGCGCCACGAGCGCCGCGAGCAGCAGCGAAGCGGCGTCCAGGTACACGGTCAGCGCTTCGCGCGCTCCGCGGTCGGGCAGGCGCATGCGGGCGCGGGCGATCACCGGGCCGGACGCCCGCTGGGCGAGGCCAACCACGAGGAAGCCACCGAGAATGCCCGGCCACGGCGAATCCCCGTGTGCGGCGAGCGTTCCGCCGAATAGCACCGCTCCGGCGCCCATGCCAAGGCCGGCGATCGACGCGGCAAGCGCGTTCTCTCTGCGGCGCTCACGTGTGAACCCGAGCAGCCTGAGCGCCGCGGGGAACGCGCGAGAGGGCAGCGGAGCGGGGTCGGGGGAAACTGCCGGTGACAGGCCGAGCACCATCTGGAGCGCGTACGCCAGCACGAGCGCGACAGCGACGACGAGCAGCCACCAGCTCGACTGCACAAAGCCAAAGGAGCCGTGGACGAAGCCGACGCCGAGCGCTTTCGCGGAGCCGAGCGCGCCGGCGAGCAGGAGCGGCAGAAACGGGCGCAGCCCGCAGGCGGCGGCGAGACCGACGCCGAGGCCGACGTAGAAGAAGAGACCGTTCATGGGGAAGTGCGAACCTTGCGGGAGGGTGGCCGTTACGGGGCAAGTGGGTTCGAAGGAGATGCGATCATCGCGACAGCTGTGATCGTTGCAGGAGATGAAGTCGTTTGGAGCGTGCGCTACCTTGGGACGGGGGGACGGCCATGACGATAGACGACCCCTCCGGCGGCGGGGAGCCCCCTCGCGGGGACAGGCGCGCGCAACGCCCGACGGCCCACGAACTGAGGCGCTACGAGACGCTGTTCGCCGAGCGCACGCGCGGCATGCGAAGCTCGGCGATGCGCGACATGATGTCGCTCACCGAACGCCCCGAGGTGATCTCGCTGGCCGGAGGCCTCCCCGAGACCAAAACGTTTCCCCCGGAGCTGTACGCGAAGCTGATGGCGAAGGTCGCCGCCGAGTCGACCGCCAGAGCGCTCCAGTACGGCCCCACGGAGGGCATGGCGTGCACCGTGGAGTGCATCGTCGAGGTGATGGCATCCGAAGGCACCGCCGTGGACCCCGACGAGGTGCTCGTCACCACCGGCGGCCAGCAGGTGATCGACCTGATGTGCAAGACCCTCATCGATCCCGGCGACACGATCGTGGCGGAGGCCCCGACGTATCCCGGGGCGGTGCCCACATTCGACGCCTACCAGGCCAACGTGGTGCAGATCGAGATGGACGCCGACGGGATGCCCATCGACGAGCTCGAGCGCACGCTCGACCGCCTGCGGGAGGAAGGGCGCAGCCCAAAGTTCATCTACACCATCCCCAACTTCCAGAACCCGGGGGGCGTGACGATGTCGCTGCCGCGTCGCCACCGCCTCGTGGAGGTGGCGCGGGAGCGTGAGATATTGGTGCTCGAGGACAACCCCTATGGGCTGTTGCGCTACGAGGGCGATCCGCTCCCCACGCTCCACTCGCTCGACGCGCTCGCCGCCAAACGCGGCGGCGCCTCGGACTTCGTGGTGTACCTGGGCACCTTCTCGAAGATCCTCTCCCCGGGCGTGCGCCTCGGATGGGCGGTGGCGCCGCGGCCGGTGCTCGAGAAGCTCAACCTCTGCAAGCAGGGCGCCGACCTGTGCTCCTCGCCCGTCACGCAACTGTTCGTGGCGGCCTACTTCGAGGAGCGCGCAGGCACGCGCGGGGGGCGTGGCGGCGAGCGCGGCTTGGCGGACGGCCGCGGGCGTGGCGCGACGGGCGGCGGCGAGCGCGGCTCGGCCCGTGGTGGGAGCGAGCGCGGCTCGGCCAGTGGCGGGGGCGAGCCGCTGTGGATGGCGCACCTGGAGTCCTTGAAGGATCTCTATCGCACCCGCCGCGACGCGATGCTGGAGGCGCTCAGCGAGCACTTCGGCTCGGCGGCCACCTGGACCAAGCCGCAGGGCGGCTTGTTCATCTGGGCGACGCTCCCCGACTACATCGACACCACCGACCTGCTCGCGCGGGCGCTCGAGAGCGAGGCGGTCGCGTTCGTGCCCGGCCGCGCCGCCTACCTCGACGGGCGCGGCGCGTCCTCGATGCGCCTCAACTTCGCGGGCGTCCCCGAGGAGGACATCCGCGAGGGGATCCGCCGCATCGGCAAGGTCGTGCGCGAGCAGGTGGGCCTGTTCGGCACACTCACCGGCGCAGAGTCGCCCACGGCAAGTAAGCCGAATGCCGGCGACGCCGCGCGCGCCGAGCTGGATCCCGGGCTCGCAGAGGTCGTGGAGCTTCCGCGCCGCGAGCAGCACGACGCTGAGCGGTATACCCGCTAGCGCCTAGAGGCTCCCCCCTCGGGTTCCTCCGAACACCATTCTGAGCCTTCAGGGAAACCCACATCGAGCTTCAGGAGTCGCCGGCGGCGAAGTCCTCGGGAGTCACCTCGTCGAGGAACTCCTTGAAGCGCTCCACCACGTCCTCGGATTCCTCGACGTTGTGCTCGAACTCGATGGCCGACTCGGCGATGACCTCCTCGGCGGCGAAGATCGGCGCGCCCGCGCGCACGGCGAGCGCGATCGCGTCGCTGGGGCGCGAGTCGATCTCCATCTCGCGCCCGGCGACGCTGAGCGTGATCGACGCGAAGAAGGTGTTCTCGCGCAGTTCGGTGACCGCCACCTGCGTGCACTTGACGTCGAGCTCGGAGAGCATCTCGCAGAGCAGATCGTGGGTCATCGGCCGGGGGGTGGACGCCCCCTGCAGCTTCATCAGGATCGACGCCGCCTCGGGGTGGCCGATCCAGATGGGCAGGAACTTGTTGCCGTCGACCGTCTTCAGCAGCACTATCGGCTGCTTGCCGACCATGTCGAAGCTCACGCCGTAGATGACCATCTCCTGCACGACATTCCTCCAAAGGGGGAGATCCAGAGTATAGGTGTCCCCGACCACCCTCCCTCGGCCGGGGAGCCCGGGTGACGGGTCGTCTCAGGCGCGCATCCGGAAGCTCCAGAGCTTGTTGCCGAGGAAGTTCAGCGGGGTGGACGCGAGCACGGCGAGCGCCTGCGCCGGCACCTTCGCGACGCCACCGAGCTCCACCAGAAGCGTGAGCAGCACGAGCCCGAAGGCGAACGCCACGAGGCTCACCACGAAGAAGCGGATCGCCTGGAAGTGGATCTGACCGGCCGAGGCGTCGAACGTCCAGTGGCGGTTGAGCACGAAGTTGTTGAGCACCGCCACCAACCACGCCAGCACCGCCGCGAGCTGGTAGGGGGTGCCCAGCGCGTGCACGAACAGCGCGTATACGGCGAGGTTGACAACGAACCCCGTGCCCCCAACGAGCCCGAAACGGATCAATTGCAGCCAGTTGGCGGGCCTGCGCATGCCGTGCAACAGGCGCACATGGGGACGCGGCTCGCCGTCCACCGGGACGTTCCCGGGGCGCACGTCCACGACGGTGTCCTGTGCGGGCATAAACACCAGGGTACCTCAGGTGGCGTCGTACCCGCGCTGTCCGGCGCCAGGTGGCGCTAGCCTGTTGACGTGTGAGCGTCGGCTCGAACAGCACTGCTCGGGGGCGCGCCCCGAAGGGCCTGCCTCTCTCGCGCAACGCGCTCGCGGGCGCGCTGGCGGCGGCGGCGATCGTGGGCATCGCCGCGGTGCTGCTGATCGGCGGAGGGCATTCCGCGGCTGTGCGACGCCGCGAAGGCGAGCGCTGCCGGCGGATCGCCGGGCTCTCCGAGCGCCGTCCACAGTGCGGCGCAGACGGGCGCGGGCGGCGCACATGCGGGGGCGAGCGGGGGCGGACACATCGCCAAGGGCGGGGCGAGTGGCGCGCGCCCCAATGCGCACGCCGCAGGGGCGACGGGCGCGACGACGGGCAAAGCCGTGGCGGTGGCGGAGGTGCGCGATCCCGAAGAAGCCAAGAGCTTCCCGGTGCCGGCGTCGGTGCATCACAGGGCGGCGAGCACGCCGAGCGTGGCGGCCGAAGCGGCGGTGGCTCCCGGCGCGGCGTCGGACGCGGAAGTTCGCAAGGAGCTCGGCGAAGAGGAAAAGGCGAAGGCCCAGGAACGCGCGGCCCAGCAGAGGGTGCTGACGCCGGTGGCGGGCGGCTTCTCGGTGGGCGGGAACGGCACGATCCCGATTCCTCAGAACATCCCCGAAGCGGTGCAGCGGGTGATCGCGGGCGGCAACGCGATCGCCGATTTCCCCTACATCTGGGGGGGCGGTCATGGGTCGTTCATCGACAAGGGCTACGACTGTTCGGGCTCGGTGAGCTACGCGCTGGCGGCCGGCGGCCTGCTGGGCGCGCCGCTCGTGTCCGGCGATCTGGCGTCGTGGGGGGCGCCGGGTACGGGGCGCTGGATCACGATCTACGCGAACGCCGGTCACACGTTCATGGACGTGGACGGCATGTGGTTCGACACCGCCGGGCGCAGCGGACCGTATGCGTCGCGCTGGCTCGTGTCCACGCCGCCGCTCGAAGGCTACGCGGTGCGTCATCCGGTGGGGCTGTAGCGCTTCCCTCGGCCTGAGAACGTGTTTGGAAAGCGTCCGCACACGTCTGGGCGGCGTGGCTCGCAATCCGCACACGTCCACTTCCCAACACGCCCGAGGTCGCGGACCTTGCGCATTGGGCGGTGAGCGGGCATGCTGATGGGGATGGTTGATTGGGCGTGCCCATGGTGAGCCGGCCGGCGGGGCAAGCGCCTGTGCCCGGGGCGCTCAAGCGCGAGGCGCTCGAGCTGTTCGCGGCGCTTCCGCGTCATTACGATCGGGTGGCGGCGGTGCTGAGCTTCGGCCAGGACCCGCGCTGGCGGCGGGCGATGGTGGGGGCGGTGGGGGCGAGCGCGGAGGAGCGGGTGCTCGATGTGGCGACCGGCACGGGGCTCGTGGCGCAGGCGCTCGTGCGACGCTACGGGTGCGAGGTTGTGGGCCTCGACCAGAGCTCCCAGATGCTGTCAGCGGCGCGGGCGCGCGTGGCGCGCGATCCGGCGCTGGCCGCGCACGTGTCGCTCGTGCAGGGGGAAGCCGAGCGTCTGCCGTTCGCAGATGAGGAGTTCGACCACCTGACGTTCACCTATCTGTTGCGCTACGTGGAGGATTTGGGCGCCACGATGAGGGAGCTCGCGCGGGTGGTGAAGCCCGGCGGGCGGATGGCGTCGCTCGAGTTCGCGGTGCCACATCGCTTGGGGTGGAGATGGGCGTGGAGCTTCTACACCCACGTGGGGCTCCCCACGCTCGGAAGGCTGGTGTCGCGCGAGTGGGCGCACACCGGGCGTTTCCTCGCGGAGAGCATCCCGGACTTCTACAAGCGCTACCCGGTGGCGCGGGTGGTGGAGCTGTGGGAGCGAGCGGGCATCGCGGACGTGCAGGTTCGCCCGATGAGCCTGGGAGGCGGCGTGGTGATGTGGGGCACGAAGGGATCCCGCGAGTCGGCGGCGACGAGCCTCGCGACCGCCGCGACGGGCAGGGCGGGCGCGATCGGCGACTCCACCGCCACGGGTCGTGGAAGCGGAGAGGACCGGCCGGCCCCAGCGACCGGGGGTACGGGCGCGGATGGCGGCGCAAACCCCGCTTGAGCGTCCCGCGTTCTACGCGCTGCGCCCGGGAGGGTGGCGCGATGCGCTGACGCTGCTGCACCCGCCATATACCGCCTGGCATCTGAGCTATGTGGCGATCGGGGCGGCGGTGGCGCCCCACTTCTACGGGTACAGGCTGGTGTGGACGCTGGTGGCGTTCCTGCTGGGGGTGGGCGTGGCGGCGCACGCGCTCGACGAGCTCCACGGCAGGCCGCTGGGAACGCGCATGTCCGATCGCACGCTGATGGTCCTTGCGGCGCTCTCGCTGGCGGGAGCGGCGGCGATCGGCGTGGTGGGCGCCGTCACCATCTCGATCTGGCTGTTTGCGTTCGTGGGCGCGGGCGTGGCGTTGACCGTCGCCTACAACCTCGAGTTGTTCGGCGGGCGCATGCACTCGGACCTGTGGTTCGCGTTCGCTTGGGGAGCGTTTCCTGCGCTGACGGCGTTCTGGGCGCAGGCCGGCGAGCTGCGTGTGGACGGCGGGCTGGTGGCGGGCGCGTGCTTCATGTTGAGCGCGGCGCAGCGACGGCTGAGCACGCCGGTGCGCGAGCTGCGACGCCGTACCGTGTCGGTGGTGGGCGAGCAGCGGCTGAAGGATGGACGCACGGTGGAGGTGGACGCGGGAAGCATCGCCGCGCCGATGGAGGGCGCGCTGATGGCATGCGCGCTGGGCATGGTCTTGCTCGCGGCCGGCCTGGTGGTGGGGAGGCTGTAGTTGCTGCTCGCCACCGGTCTGGTGGTGGCGCGGCTGTAGTGGGCCGGTGGAGCGGCGCTCTGGCCGACAGCTATGAGCCGGCGTCGGAGCCCCGAGCGGGGCTATGCGCCCCTTCCCCTGCCAGAGCGCCGGCGGTGCGATAAAACAGAGTGATGGCGCCACGCTCCGCCCGGCCGGCGGGCCTCACGGTCGCGATAACCGGCCCCACGGGGGAGATCGGCCAAGCGGTCGTCTCGGCGCTCGAGCGCTCACGCGAGGTGGGCCGTGTTGTGGGGATGGCACGACGGGCGTTCGACCCCGCGAAGCGCGGCTGGAAGAAGACGTCCTACAGGCAAGGGGACGTGCTCGACCGCGAGGCGGTGGCGAAGCTGGTGGAGGGCGCGGACGTGGTGGTGCACCTCGCGTTCATCATCATGGGAGGGCCGCGGGAAACCCGGGCGGTGAACCTCGACGGCTCGCGCAATGTGTTCGAGGGCGCGGTTTCGGCCGGCGTCACGCGCATCGTGTACGCCTCCTCGGTGGCGGCGTATGGCTTCCACCGCGAGAATCCCCAGCCGCTCACCGAGGGGGTGGAGGCGCGGGGCAGCTCCGACCACTACTACTCGGCCCAGAAGGCGGAGGTGGAGGCGCTCCTGGGGGAGGTGCTCGACGGCAGCGCGACCGACGCGTACGTGTTTCGGCCGTGCATCGTGGGTGGACCCGACGCGCCGCTGCTGATCGACAGCCTCCCCTACACGCAGATCTCAGAGCGGCTCCCCGAGGCGGTGAGGCGGCTGCTCGACGGCGTGCCGATACTCAAGCCCGTGCTGCCCGATCCGGGGGTGCCCTTCCAGTTGGTGCACCACGACGACGTGGCAAGCGCGATGCGCGATGCGGTGCTCGGCCGCGGGACGCCCGGCGCGTACAACCTCGCCGGACCCGGCGAGCTCACCGTCTCCGATCTCGCCCGCGAGCTCGGGTGGTACTCGATCCCGGTGCCGGAGCTGACCGTAGGCGCGGTGGCGGACCTGGTCGCGCGCATGGGCTTCCTGCCCGCTCAGGCGCAGTGGGTGAGCGCGTTTCGCGAGCCGGTGATCATGGACACCGCCAAGGCGCGGCGCGAGCTTCGCTGGCGCCCGAAGCGGAGCGCGCTGGAAACGTTGCGCGAAACCATCACCGCCGCACGGGAGGATCGCCTGATCCGCTGAGTGGGGCGATCCTGGATTCGAACCAGGGACCTCTTCCTTGCCAGAAGCCCCGCAAGACGTCTGGAACGGCCCAACGACATGGTCGCGGGCTCAACCGCGGTCGTAGGTGACATATCCCCACCTCCTGGTGTCGCCGCCCCCCGCCCTGACCCAGCTGCGGTTCAGATGCCAAGCGGTCGGAGTTCGGCCATGGACGTGCATCCAACTGGCAAACCCCTCTCGCACAAGCCGGCGATCCCCACCGTTTTCAAGCCACGCCCCGAACACGAAGCTCGCGGCGGGGCTCGTCGCGTGAACGGCCAGCCAGCGACGGATCGCATCCCTGACCACGTCCAGCTCGCCTCCCGCCTGCAGCCAGGCGCTGTAGACGAAGCTCGCGATCGGCTTCTGGCCGTTGACGGCGATCCATTCGCGCAACGGCTCTCTGACCACGCCGCGATCACCGCCGCGATCGAGCCACGCCTTGTAGAGAAACTGCGCCTCGTCGACCTCGCCGTGCGCTGAGAGCCACCGTCGCAGCGGCGCGCCGATACCCTCGGGCTCCCCACCGGCCGCCAGCCACGCTTTGTAGAGGAAGCTCGCGACGAGACTCTCCCCGTGCACCGCAAGCCAGCGCTCGATCGGACCTCTCACCAAGTCGAGCCCGCCGCCCGCCTTCAGCCACGCCGCGTACAGGAAGCTCGCCGCCGCAGTCTCCGCGTAGGCGTCAAGCCACGCCGCGACGCCCTGCGCGACGATCCCCGTCTCTCCGCCACCGGCAAGCCACGCCGTGCAGACCGGGCCGGCGCCCTCGACGTGAGCGTGATCGACAAGCCAGCGCTGAAGCGGCTCGGCGACATGCGCGGGCTCACCGCCGCGCTCCAACCAGATCGCATACAGATGATGCGCCTCCGGTTCGCCCCCGGTGTGAGCAACGAGCCAGTCGCGGACATGCCCTGAGAAGGCTCGCAGCTCCCCGCCGGCGCGCAGCCAGGCGCAGAGAACGAAATCCGCCGCCGGACCTTCGTCATGCAGCGCAAGCCACCGTGCGATCGGGACGCGTACGAAGTCGTGCTCGCCGCCGGCGTCGATCCACGCCTTGTAGACGAACTGCGCCACCTCGGCCCGGCCGTGCTCGGCCAGCCATGCGCCGATCGCCTCGCGCACCGCCTCGACCTCGCCGGTCGCGGAGAGCCACGCCCGGTAGACGAAGCTCGCGCTCTGCGCGTCCGCATTCTCCGCGAGCCACTCCATGAGCGAGTCGCGGATCAGTCCCGGCTCACCACCGGCCATCAGCCACGCCTCGTAGATGAAGGCCGCGCTTTCCCGCCGGTCCCCCTTTGCCAGCCATCTTCGCAGCGGCTCGCGCAGCAGCTCTGCGTCTTCGCTCGCGAGCAGCTCGGTGAACGTCGGCTCGTGCGCCTCGCCGGCGCCGGCCGGCTCGATCGTCGCTGTCGTGGCCATCGACCGAGCCTTGCAAATGCTTGGGACGGTATTTTGTTCGCAGGGGTCGAGCCGGTGTCCCAGCGCGCTGAAAGGCCGTGGGTACGGGGGTTTTGGGGGGTCGAAATTATCCGGAGGTTGAGCGGCGTTCGCGCGTCTGTCACGCAGTCGTCCACCCAGGAGCTTGCCCGCCTACCCGCCGGCGGGTGCTCTGTCGTCCCCAGTTCCCGTGCCCCTTCTCGAGAGGCTCGTTTGCCGGTATCAATAAGGCTCGAGAGAGAAGGTCTTCTCGCGCTGGTCAAACGCAACCTTGAACGTCGCGAAGAAGTCGTCTCGCCCGAGCAGGATCACGGGGCAAGCGCCGAACTCCGCGTGCAGGTGCAGCGTACGCCCGAGGATCGTCGTCTGCAGTCCGTCGCTCCAGATGTAGCGGGTGGACGCGCCTCCCGCCGTCATACCGACAGCCTCCTTGCAATGGGCGAGATCAACGCCGACCAGCGGCGCGACCTGGATCGGAAACAGCGAGCTATCGGCGCCGCTGTCGACCAACGCCAGCATCGGCGGCGAGGAGCCTCCCGGGCCTGTCAGCGTCACCGGCAACACCGGCATCAGCGGCCCGGACGGCACCAACGTTCGATAGCTGAAGACCTCTGGCACGCGACCTTCAGAAGAAACAGCCGCCCCCGCCGTGCTCGGGAACCCCGAACATCACTTCGTACTCCTGGCCCCGCAACTGCTCAATCAGCTCGGATGGGCTGTCGGCGTCGGCGATCACCTCATGGTCGCGTACCGCAACCCACTTGCCAGCGTATCGCTCCAAGCGCACGCCCAGCGCATCCTCAGCCTCTTGAAACTCTCTCAACTCGGCTACGGTCATCGACCACAACTATACCCCGCCGCGAGACGGGACACCAGCGGTGGCGCGTTGCTTGGCCTGGCGCCACCCCCACAGCACGTACCGCGCGGCGGGCGTGCAGCCGTGCAACGCAAGCCACCGTCGAACCGTCTCCGCGACGAGCTCCCGCTCCCCGCCGTTCAGAAGCCACGCGCTGAGCACGAAGCTCGCGCAGGCTCGCTCCCCGTGCAGGGAAAGCCAGCGCGCGACGCGTCCGCGAACGGCCTCATGCTCACCCCCGGCCCGCAGCCAAGCCTTCAGTACGAAGCTCGCCTCGACGGCATCCCCCCGCTCGGAAAGCCAGCGCTGCACGGGCGCGCGCACCGCACCGACCGAGCCGCCGCAGCGCAGCCACCCTCCAGCACGAACCCCGCGCGCTCGCCGCGGGCCCGCCCGCTGGCCAGCCATGCGCGCGGCGGATCGCGCAGCAGCTCGGGGTCTTCGCTGTCGAGCAGCTCAACCAGCGTCGGCGCGCACGCCGCGCGTACGCCCGGTCGATCTGGGCCTTCGGGTCGCTTGATCGTCGCCGCACAAACCATCCGTCGAGCATGTCACGCGCCGGGGATGGTTCTCATGAGCGAAGTGGTCGCGTTTCACGGGTGCAAGATCTTCGCCATCCGAGATACGCGTGCAGAGCTCGGCCAACGGCGCACGGGAGTGATCTTCTTCCACGTGCCCGAGACGCGCGTCTTCGCCCGCTAGCAGCGCTCTGCGATGGCGCGGCGGCGGGCTAGTAGATTCGTTCGTACTCGTCGTGGGTGCCGATGAACTCCCACACGACGTGCGTCTTGCCCTGCTTGACCTCGGTACCGACCGTGAAGACGGCGCGCATCCCATCGCCAAAACTGATCGACCACGCGTCGTGGCCGGAGAGCTTGTGCAGGCGCAGGCCGGGAGGGGCCTTGGTCGGGTCAAACCCGTGCTCGTCGAGCCAGGCGACCAACAACCGGACCACCTTGAGGAATGCAACCTGAGCCGGCTTGGACAGCTTTTCAAACTGGCGCCTGAACCGGGCCAGTTCCTCGTAAGTTGGCACGACGCGCTAGGAGTCCGGCCCGTGGGTAGGACAGCGCTCAAGATGGGCGATGAACTCCTCACCCGTGAAGACCGTCCCGTCCCCCTCAGCCCGCCAGTCCTCCACTGTGTAGCGACGGACTTCCAGCAGAACATCGTCGCCCGGGTGGATACCAGCCTCGGCGATCTCCTCAGCGCTAAGCGCGATCTGGACGCCGTTACGACGGGCCTTCTTGGCCTTCTTGATGATCCGCTCGACGGTAGAGGCTCCTGCCATACCCCCAAGGAGTCTAGCACTAGGGCAGAGGGCCGAGGGAGCGACGCAGGACGGAACTTCAGCTCGACCGCGAGGTCGGAGCGACACTCTGTTTGAGCACGAACGCGGATGTCGGCAACGCCGAAAATGGTTGGGTTCGGCGGCACTCCGCCTCCGTGTCGATCTCGTCGGCCGGATCATCCGGGAGGCAGTCGAGCCGGGCGGCCCCCACCCGCACGACGCCGCGGCGTTCGAGCGCGGGGCGGCGCGGGGTGTGCATCAGCCGCGCGACCTTCGGCGAGACCATCCGCGTGCGCGGAAGCGTGCGCGCCGGCCGCAAGCGCGTGACACTCGCGGACGGCTCGTCAACGACAGGCGACTCCGACGCGAGCACCGGCTCGGGAGCCGCGGGCGGCTCGGGTGCGTCCTGGAGCGCCCTGAGATCGTTCTGAAGCCGCTCGCACTCATCCACCGCTGGGCGCAGCGCTCGCATCCGCTCCTGCAGTTCGCCTCTGATCCTGCTCAACAGATCGTGTGCCATTGAAACCACATCCTTTCTGTTCACGCAGCCGCCGCGAGCGGCCGCTCGTTCGCCGCGACCGGCTTGCGCTCGCGGATGCCACGTCCGAACTCGATGTCGAACTCGGCCTGCCTGAACGGCGCGGCGAGCTTGTTCTTGACGACCTTCACCCGCACACGATTGCCAACAGCCTCACCATCGCCGTTCTTGAGCGTCTGGATACGGCGAATGTCCAACCGCTGAGAGGCATAGAACTTCAACGCGCGCCCACCCGGCTGTGTCTCCGGGGAGCCATACACCACGCCGACCTTTTCGCGGATCTGGTTCGTCAACAGGCACAGTGTCTGTGTGCGATTGAGGTTCCCCGCGAGCTTGCGCATCGCCAAGGACATCATCCGTGCCTGCGCGCCCACCATCACATCCCCCATCTGCCCTTCGAGCTCCTTGCGCGGCGTGAGCGCCGCGACAGAGTCGATCGCGACCACGTCCACCGCCCCGGAGCTCACCAACACATCCGCGACGTCCAACGCCTGCTCGCCATAATCGGGCTGGGAGAGCAACAGCTCATCGACGTCCACGCCGATCTCACGCGCATACACTGGATCCATGGAGTGCTCGGCGTCGATGAACGCGCACACTCCCCCCAAGCGCTGGGCTTGGGCCAGCACGTGATAGACGAGCGTCGTCTTGCCCGAGGACTCCGGACCGTAAACCTCCACGATCCGTCCCCGCGGCATTCCGCCGATGCCGAGCGCCAGATCGAGTGAGAGCGCGCCCGTGGGTATCGCTTCACAGCGCGCCTGCACGCCGGTGTCGCCCATGCGCATCAGGGTGCCCGGCCCGAACTCCCGCTCGATGTGCGCAAGCGCACTGTGCAGGGCGAGCTCGTGCGTGACGGCGGCCTCGGGATGGTCCTCGATGGTCGCAGCGGACATGACGGTCCTCCTTGGATCAGTGATGGACCGAACAAGCTAGGCCGCGCTTGGGACGGTACTCCGCGGCACACGCCCCCAATCTTCGCCATCCCCCGCAAACACGGGCCGGACGCGCAAAAACTTGGCGCGAATCCGTCATTCGACGGGCTCGGGGCGGGCCTTCTGCGCGCTACACCTGACGGCATGACGACACGCGAAAAGGTCCACAAGCTGCTGGACGAACTACCTGACGGTCAAGGCGTGAGCGGTCTGGGATGACGACCAATCAACGCACCACACGCGACCAGCAACTGCACGAGCACCGCGACCGGGTCCGCCTCCGTGTGTGGCGCGATCGCACTAACGATATCCCCCGCCAAACCGTAGTAGGCAGCCGGCGCAGGCGGCTCAGGCCAACCCACCGGGGCCGGCAACAACTCGCTCATCGAAGTCATCCCCAAAACCTAGGGCACGCTTGGGATGGAATCTTCTGATTGATTTCCCGCCTCCCCGACGGGCGGCGATCGTCACCAGGCGGGCGGCGAGGATCAAGTACTCGCGCGCGAGCAGACGCCGGCCGACGGCGTGCGGGCAGGGGTAGCGAGCCGGCCGGGAAGCCGGCTCAGCACGCGGCGGCTGAAGGTCAACACACGCATGCCAACTACGATAGGGATCGCTTGGGATGGAATGCTCGATCGGGTCCTCACGCGCCCGAGTAGCTATCTGAGGGTATGGCTTTTTAGTTTTGTTCTACGGGGTAATTGACCGGCCCCCGTTTGTCGGTCCACCACGAGTGAGAGGGTGGTGGATATGACGAGGAGGAAGGTAGCGCTGCGCTCGGACGGACAGAAGGCGTGGGGTTTCTCCGCGGCTGTCGTCGCGAAGGCCGAGCGCGTAGCGCGAGTGCCTGAGCGGCGATAGCCGCGGAGCGCCGCCGCCGGCCCCCCCGGGTCCCCGATCCCCGTTGGCGTGGTCACGCGGCCGCCGGCAGCTCGCTGGTCCTCGAGCACTCGGCGGCGAACATGGCCGGCGCCTTCATCCCGAGCGCCGAATGTGGACGCCGCCAGTTGTAGTCCTCCTGCCAGTCGCCGATCACCACGCGCGCCTCGGCCAGGCAGGAGAACTCCTCGACGTCGAGCAGCTCGTCACGGACGCGCGAGTGGAACGACTCGACGAATGGGTTCTGCCACGGCGAGCCCGGCTCGATGAACACGGTCCCTGTCTTGGCCAGCACGCACCAGTCTCTGAGCGCGTGCGCGGTCATCTCCGGACCGTTGTCGCACCTCAAAAGCTCCGGGGCGCCGCGCTCGGCGCACAGCCGCTCGAGCGTCGTGACGACCGTCTCGGCGTCGATGCTGCGCTCCACCATCATCACCAGCGACTCGCGCGTGAACTCGTCCACGATGTTCAGCAGCTTCAGCGCCCGCCCGCAGGCGGTCTGATCGAACTGGAAGTCGAACGCCCACACGTGGTTGGGCCGCTCGGCGCGCAGACGCTCGGCCGGGACGGTCGACTCCCCGAGGCGCCGGCGCTTGCGCTTACGCTGCGGCACTCGCAGCCCCTCCTCGCGCCACAGGCGCTGCACACGCTTGCGGTTCACCTCCCAGCCCAACTCCCGCAGATGATGATGCGCACGGCGGTACCCCCACCGCGGACGGTCCTTCGAGAACTGCCGCAGCTCTGCGCGCAACACCGCGTCGTCCTCAGCCCGCTTGGGTTCGTGACGCTGCGTGGAGCGATGCTGCCCGACGACCCGGCATGCCCAGCGCTCGCTGACGCCGAGACGGTCGCGCAACATCGCGACCGCCTGGCGCCGACGGACCGGGCCTACCAATTTCCCCGGGCGACCTCCTTGAGCGCCCGGACCTCAAGCGCTTGATCGGCGACGATCGCCTTCAGGCTCGAATTCTCACGCTCAAGCTCCTTCAGCCGCTTGACGTCATCGGCCTTCATCCCGCCGTACTGGTTGCGCCAGCGGTGAAACGTCTGCTCGGAGATCCCCAGATCCTTCGCTGCCTCCGGGATCGTCTTGCCCTCACCGAGAATCCGCTCGGCCTCCCGCAGCTTGCGGATGATCTGCTCCGGCGTGTGCCTGCGTCGCTTCATCAGAGTTCCTTCCTCGCCCATCATCATGGACGCGAGAAACTCTCACAAGAGCCGGACCGAACTCAGGGGGTCAGGCCATAATCACTGAGATGTCTCTCGATCTGCATTCCCAGAACCGTAGCGGCGAGCACTATGCCGATGACGCTGACGGCGAAGCATGGGATGAGAAAGCCAGCGACCGTCCAACAGAGGGCGGCCACTGAAAGCGTTAGGTGAATTGGGAATAGATGTTTCATCACCTATTACTTCTGCGATGAGCAGCGAAATAAGGGTTGCTCAGACGACTGGCGCCCGCGTCTTGCGACCGGCCTCATACTCGTCGAGGTTGGCCTGGGCCTGAGTGATCGTGGTAGGTCCGAAGAGGCGGTGATACGGCTTCGCGCTGTCGACGACCAACGTCTCGACCATCAGGTCCGGCCGCTCAGCGTTGGTCAGATGGTCATAGCCCTGGCCCTTGTTCTTGACCATGTTCGCAACGACGGGCACGGGCCCCGCGTGTCCATGACTGTCGTCGATCGCTTTCTTGAAGTACGACGCCACGTACGGACGAACGTCCCCGGCAGAGGTCAGGATCTGAACTTCACTCTTTGTGCGTTCGTAAAGCTCGACCAGATCCCGATACAGGACCTCGACCACCAAGGACGCCTCTCCGTGGCTGTTCAGGCTTTCGTTGAGCTTCTCCTCCCGCTCTTTCAGCTCGCGGCGCTCCTCCAGCTGCGCCTGCCATGCGCTCCAATAGGGCGTTCCTCGCACCTGATCCAGATCGACAGCCGAGGCGACGAGCCGAGCAAACCTCTCCTCCTGTTCGGCAATCGCATCCCCTTCGTCAGGCGACAGCTCGAGCAACTCAAACTGCTCGTCGTTCGCCTGCATGCCGCCAGCCGTCAGGTTCCCCGAGCCGCTCAACACTGACAGCCCTTCGGGCCTGTGAGCTAGCCAAAGCTTGGGATGAAACCGCTCCGCATTGCCGCCCACTACGACGGACACTGCGATGTCGAGCTCTTGAAGTCGAATCAGTGCGTCCGGCTCGGTGATCGGCGCGCCACGGGCGACGATGTCCCACGCCACCTCTGGCCGCCTCGATCGCAGCTCTTCAACGCACTGCACTCCCCCCTGTGTCACGAACGCCACCGCGGCCCGTACGCGCGTGGCACCGTCAACGATTGCCTGCAGCGCGTCGAAGCCCGTCTGGTATTGGGGGCCCGGTACGGAGCTTTGAGATAGCACGGTCCCTCAATGCTAGTCAGGAGCGACGCATCGCAAATTCGGGTAGCCGTATGCCGGTTCCCACGATGATCGGACCGGGAGGCGTCCTGATAGAGACCGACATACGAGCGGCGATCGGTGAACTGGATGGTCTCGGCATCGAAGCGGTCGACCAGGATCCAAAACGGGTCGGGCGGAGGCCACGGGTTGGGTGAGTACGAGCGTCATGCTTGTGGCTTCTCCGGCTGTTCGTTGAAGAGTTCGCGGGCCTTCGCGGCGAACGCCGGGGCGCCGGCCCGCTCGATCGCGTCGATCAGTTCGGCGACCGTGCGTCCTCCCCATGCTTGCGCTTGTTCGACGAGGATTTCACGAATCAGCTCTGGTTCGTCGTCGATCGCCTTCGACAGGAACACGTCGGGCTCAACCACGTCGATGCCCAGCGCTCCCAACGCCTTCGTGTCGAAGCTCTTATCGAACGTGAGGATGTAGTCCGCTTCGCCGGCGATCGCCAACGCGCAGATGTGCTGGTCATCGTCGTCGCTCGTCAAGGCCGACAAATCCACATCAGACGGGATTTGAGAGATATCGACGCGGCCAGCGGGAAACACGTCGGCCATCAGCCCAGCCCACACCTCGGCGCGTTCGCGGTCCAGACCCTTCTCCTCGATCAGCACCCGGGTCGTCTCCGCCACGAGCCCGTCGCTCCAGATCAGCTCAAGGAGGCCGCCCGTGTTCCCGGCACGACCGAGCAGCTCGTGCAATACCCGGGAGAAGACAACGTTGGTGTCAAGGACGACGGTCGGCGGCACTACTCGAAGACGCCGGCGTCGTTCATCGTTGCCGCGAACTTGTCGATGCGCTGCTTTCCTGCCTGGCGTGCAGCGGCCAGCTCGGCGACCGCGTGTGACGGGATCGTTCTGTGGGAGGAGTTCGGCTTGCGTGTAAACGGCAGCAGACCCGCATCGAGCAACCGCATCAGGTGCTGACGCGAAATGCCCAAGAAGTCCGCCGCCTGCTGCGGCGACATCATCTCGGAGTCCCTGGCCATCGATATCGACAACGTGCCATCGCCAGGATCCAGCTCGCCGAGCTCGCGCCTGATCGCGTCCAGAATGACTTCCGGCTGCGTAGTGGCGTCAAAACGAAGAGTCTTCGGCATAGCCAGAACATCATAGCACGCATCTGCCCTAACTGCACATGGCTCCTCTACTACGTGCAGGCTCAGTTGGCCCGTCGGCGAACGTCGCGTTGACGTGCACATGCGCACGCGGATAGGCGTAGTCGCCCGGCGGCGGGTAACGGACGAACTCCCATCGGATCAGCCAGGACTTGGGCGACTCATCGGTCTGCAGACGATATGAATAGGAGTCCGTTCTGCAGCGCCCATCCTCCACGACGACAGCCAGGCGCACGAACAGGCGCGCCGTCGTGCCATCAAGCTCAAGCGGTGCATCGTCGTCGCCCACGACCCTGGTCAACTCGAAACCATCGGGGTAGCCAGCGATCGGCTCCACCGACAGGCGCGAGTCGCTGACGGTCCGGTTGAGGACTCCGTTCAGGCGATCCGCAAGGCCCTGCGCAACCCTACGCGGCAGGGCCCTGCCCGTTCTGGCCGATGCGCAGGAGCCCAGCGACGTAGAAGACATCCACGTCCCCGATGTCGAGCTCGCCGGCCGCGAGGGCCCGCTTGAACTCCGCCACCGACATGCCCATTTCGCGCTGAACCTGGCGCTCGAGATACGCGGCGTACTCCTCGGGAGTACGGTCGATCACCGGCGTTCCGGCTGCTGTGTAGGTGATCTGCATAGTCCCCACATGGTAGCGCGCGCCGCAGGCGCCGTATGGGACGGCTCACAGTCGCCAATACGATGGCTATACGCCTCCCGCGAAAGCCTCAAACCTGGGTCTTGCGGTGCTGCCTACCCGCCGGCGGGTGCTCTGTCGTCTCCCCTTTCCCGTGCCCCTTCTCGAGGAGCCCCCGTGGGTTAGATCTACACGCACATCACAAGCGGATAGGCGTCTGCCGCGAACGGGGATGGGCTATGCGCCAGACGGGTCCGCGGGATCGCCGGTGACGTCTTGGCCGGCGTCGGCTGTGCTCTCTTCGATGGCGGCGATCTGACGGGTGGCGAAAGCGGTGAGCTCTGCCTCCCAGCAGCTCGACGATGTTGCCCCAGGGTAATGTTGCAACGCCGCGTTGCAACATTTCCTCCTCGGTCCAGGCACGGGAGAAGTCGCGCATGTAGCTCAGGTTCCTCACCGATAAGCCAGTGGTGTCTGGGTACGCGGCGCGGAGGTCCGCCGAGAGGCGCCCGACGATCTTCGGGGCGTTGCGGCCGCGCTTGTGAGAGGAGTGCCCACGGACGGCGCTATCCGAGAGCCCTCAAGTGGAGCCCAGAGAAACCGACCGCCCAACAGCACCCAAATCAGGCTTCAGCCCCCGGCGGCGATCCACGCGCGCAGCGGCTCGCGCAACAGGTCCGGGTCTTCGCTGTCAAGCAGCTCGGCCAGCGTCGGCTCGAGCCGCTCGCTCAGCGTAGGCTCGCGGGTTTCGCGCGCGCCGGTCGGCTCGATGGTCGCGGTCGGTGACATCGGTCGAGATTCCCACACGCCGGGGATGAAACTCTGCGCCCGGCTGCTCCCGCGACCGTCAAACCCCGCGAATGCAAGCTTTCAAGCCAAAAACTTGGCGCGACATCGACACCGCGAGCCTGAGCGATGATCAGGCGGCGACGAGCACGGGCGCCAGCGCCTCGGGCGCGAGGTGCTCCGGGGGGAGGCTCAGCGTAAGCATCCCGTCGCGCTCGAGGAGGAACCGGACGTTGACGAGCGTCATGCCGATCACAGCGCCGGACTCGTCGTACTCGATGTTGTGGCCCTCGGGGGTTGAGAAAGCCTTGGCCGGAGGGCCTTCGTAGTCCGCCACGCTCAGATACAGCACGTCCCCACGCTGATCGTAGTGATGGTTCTCGAATGTGGTGGCGGCGATTGTGAGGCTCATCAGATTTGCCGTGGTCGGGGATCGTCATCCTGAATCAGGACGGTGACGACCCAGCCTGGGACGTCAGCATAGTCTACGACAACCCGCATCCAGCGTCCCGGTGTGAGGGCATTCTGACGGTAGAAGCGCTCGCGTCCTGGTCGTGGATCGTCGTCGCGGTAGTCAGGGCGTGCGACCGTGGTGAGGATCGTCTCGACGTGATCGAGCAGCCACGAGCGGTTGCCTTGGGCAAGGTGTAGGTGCGAGCCGGCATCGAAGACGACGAGCCGCCCGTCCGGGTCGATCGTGCTGTGGTGGTCGTCGGCCATGGGTCGTCCACCTTACCTGGCAGCTACGATGGCAGCTTCGCCCGGACTCGCCGAGCGGCAGACCGACAGCCGTGATGACGATCAAGCGGCGGAGGAGGGATTGAGTGCCCGCCCACCCTGCTTACGGAAGCTCCCCACTTCTGCTCACGGTGGCCGGCGGTGGGGAGATCCGGTGGGCGTGGTCATGGCTGTCGCCGAGCGGTGGGGAGAGCCGATGGCCGCTGGTGGGGAGAACCGATGTCCGTCGTCATGCCTGGCGCTGAAGCGAGGCTGAGCCGGGGGTGACGAAGGTCAAAAGCCGGCGGACACGATGTCCAAAGCTTTCAGGAGGGGGTCAATTCTCAACCGGCCTTGACACCCTGTGCCGAGCAAGAACCTCATCGTGGGTCCCAGAGCTCCAGTCCCGGGTCGCGCAGGAACGCGTGATCCGGCGATACTCCCCCACGACGACCCGAACGCGAACTTACGTCGCGTGACGTTCGACGAAGACGCGCTTGGCGTCCGGGCTCATAGCTTTGTACAGCACGGGCGTCAGGCTTTCGCCTTTCTCCTCCGCAACACGCAACGCAGCCCGCAGCTCCCTCTGCTTTGGGGTCAGGGGCCTGCTCCCAGGCCTGGTTGTGCGGTTCTTCGTCGTGGCCATGAGCTAAGCGTAGCAATCGCCCAGGAGGACGCAAGGTGCTGGTTGGAACTGCCTACTGCAAGCTTGCTGATCGCGGCGCTGGTCTGGGCGCCGGCGGCCTGGGCATCGTCTGCGTCGGGCGTCGCGCCGGATGGTCGCCCGGGCAGTCGTGGCGAGCACGGAACGAGCCTATCCGGGACGAGCTCCAGGGAGACCCGGAACACGCTGGTAGCGCTCCACTAGGTCCGGTACACTGAGGCTTATGAAAGCTCTATCTTGGCCGACGTTGAACGACGATCACCAGTGGCTGACGGCCGCCTTGGAGAAGCAGATCCTGGAGAGTAACCAGACTCCCGAGGAACTGCGGGAGGAAGCTCGCAGGGTGCGTGCGGAAGCGCAGGACACGGATATAGCGATCCGCGAGGCCTTCCTGATGTTCGCCGCGAACCTCGAGTTGGTAGCCGCAGAGCGTCTAGCCGCCTGAGCGATTCAAGCTCGCCGGGCATCGCCCAGCAGGCCGACCAGCTCGGCGATGACCTCGTCCTGACGGACAAGCAGCGCCTCGAGCGCGGGACGCAACTCGGCGAAGCGCAACTGAAGCTGTCGCGCGGTCCACTCGGCCTTCGGGGGATCGAGCAAGTCTTGTTCGGACCACTGGGTCCCGAGAGCGCGCAGGTCACGGACCAGCGCGGGCATCTCTTGAAGGGCGATCGCCGCGGATTCGGTGCGCAACTCCCGTGTGTGGTCTCCGCCGGCGCCGAGTTCGACGAGTTCGCGATGGACACCGAACGCGTAGCGATGGTTCAAACCTGCCGAAGCCACCAGGCGGTCGACGAGCTCGAGCTCTTCAGGACGATCAGCCATCGCGACCGGCAGTTTGGCAGGCCGACAGCCGTGATGATGATCAAGCGGCCCCTCGGAACCGCTGGTGCTCACGGAAGCTCCTGTCACGGCCGCCGTTTCGCCGCCGCCCGCGCGTGCCTGACCGTTCTCGGTGGGACTGGCCACGCGGCCAAGTCTAGTGGACGGCCACGAAGGCCAGGCCACCGTCGTCACCCTATTTTCATGATAACCTTTCATGGCCATGATAAAGCGTCTTGCGATCTCCAGCGGCGGTCAGGTGTCGGTGCCGGCGGCTGTGCGCAAGCGCTGGGGAACGCGCGCCGTGCTCGCCGAAGACCACGGCGATGAGCTGATTCTGCGCCCGGCTCCGGACGATCCGATCGCGGCCGTGCGGGGCATCTTCGCGCGGGAGATCGACGGCGGCCCGAACGTCGACGAGATGCGCACGGGCGCGCGCGACGAGGAGGCCAAGCTGGAGCGCCATAGGGCCGGCCGGGGGTGATCCTGCTCGATGCCTACGCGCTCACCGCGCTCTTGGGCGGCGAGCCGGCGGCGGATGAGGTGGGACGCCTGATAGCGGACGGCGGCGCCGCGGTCGCCGTTCCGAACCTCGCCGAGGCGGCCGACCGCTTGCACCGCGTTCACGGCATCGCCGTCGAGCGCACACGGACGGCCGTCGAATCGCTGGAGCAGTCGACCAATCTGCGTGTGCGGCCGGCGGAGCGCCCCCACGCCTGGCGGGCGGCGCAGCTGCGCGCTGAGCACTATCACCGCACCCGCCGGCCCCTCTCGCTCGGCGACTGCCTGTTGCTGGCAATGGCCGACGACGCCGATCAGCTCGCCACGTCAGACCCCCACGTTCTGGACACGGCCGCCGCCGAGCGGATTCGATGGATCGCCTTACCTGACTCGCAAGGTGTCCGTCACGCGCCCGAGCGGTAGCGCTGAGACGGTTACAGTCTCACGGCCGTCTTACGGCGCTGAGACCTCACCCTCTTTCCACGCTTCGTTTTGCGCTTCTTGTGCTTGCGCACCGCCTTCTTGCACCCGGTGATGCTGATTGGCGTGTTCTGTTTGATGGTGGCGCCGTTCTGGGCGGTGAACAGGGTGGGCATCCGCTGCTTGGTTCAGAGCCGGAAGGGTCGATCGACACTGCCATGGTGGGCCGGGATCGTCCCCGGCGAGCCATGAGCGAAGTGGCCCCGCGCGAAAACCAGGCCCGTCGCAACACTGGCCCCCCGGGCGCCGGAGAGGGAAAAGCACCCGGGGGGCGTAACGCCTATTTCTTCTTCTTGCCTTGCCGGCCGCCCTTGGCCTTCTTCTTCGTCTTGGCCTTGGGACATCCTGTGACGCTGATCGGCGTGTTCTGTTTGATGACAGCCCCGTTCTGTGCGGTGAAGGCGGTGGGCATGAGCATCGATGCGGAAACCGTGGACTTGACCTTGCGCGTGACAGTGCGCGTGCGGCCCTTGCTGCGAACCTTCACCTTGCGCTTGACGAGCACGGTCTTGGTCAGCGCGCACAGGTTCCCGTTCGCCGCGAGCGCGCTGTCGGGTCCCTGCGGAAGCGTCAGTTCGAAGCTCGTGACCGGCTGGTCGGGAACGGTTCTGAACGTGCTCGAAGTGATCCCCTTTTTGCTGATGAACGTTTCGCCGTGCAGGTCGATCGTGACGCCGTAGCCCTGTAGCACGATCACCAGTTCGGGGAACTTCGCGCCACCGTAGGAGACGAAGTACGCGGGTCCTTCCAGGGGCACGGGCAGGATCGGCGTGATCGCCTTGGCGTGCCCCACGATCGACGCCGCCGGACAGCCCGCCGGGTTCGCTTCGAACTGCCCGGCGGTGCACGCCTTCTGCAGCGTCGTGAGGCGGGAGGGTAGTTGCTTGGGCAATTCGACCTTGACCGATTTGATGTTCGCCTGGGTGCCCTGCGGCGCGCTCGGGTAGCCGAGCGTCACGTGCAGACTCGCGCCGTTTGCCCTGGACGTCTTGCCCGAGGTTGAGGCCTTGAAGCTCGGTTTGAACGCGAGCGCCTGGCAGGCGGTCACGCGGAACGGGCTCGTGGCCGTCACGGGGTCGTAGCCGGCCGGGTTGGTGGGGTCCGCGCCGCCGCCGATCACGGTCGCGGCGAAGCTCATCTGCTCGCAGTCGGTCGGGTTGAGCATGAACTTGGCGCGGTCGATGTAGACGCGGATTTCGCGCACGTGCACGACGATCCCCTTGATGATGTGCGGGATCTGGTCGGCCGCCCCGGCCGGGATCGTGACGCCGGCCGTGATGGGGTTGATGTCGAGCGGGAAGTGCACGACGACGGTGCCGAGATCGAACGGTCCGACCTTGGCGGCGACGATCCCGACGACCGAGAAGGGCGCGCCTTCGAACGGCCCGGCGAGGTAGATCTTGCCGGGCGCCTGCGCGAGCACCTGCCCGACGCCCGCGTCGGCTACCGTGTAGCCGATCTGGCTGGCGGCGGGGCACGACGGTTCGGCCTGCTCCTGCGCGCCCGTCTTTCCGCGGGCGCGCTGGATGTCGGCTTCGCCGCAGAACGGTATCCCGGAGAGGTTGCCGGTCAGGCCGAGCGGCAGTTGCGAGGCAAAGCCCGTGATCTCCTGTTCGCCGTCTTTGCGATCGATCAGGATGTTCAGCGGGCTGTACGCGCCGGCGTTGGGGTTTTCGGTGCCGGCCGTTACCAGCGGATGAAATGGGATCCCGCCCGCCCCGCCGCCCGACGGGCAGGCTCCGCCTTCGACGCCGCTTGTGATCGTGAACTTCGCCAGCAGCGTGTGTTCTTGCAGTGGTTCTGACCAGGGGTTGAAGGTTGCGTGGGTGGTGTAGGCGCCGCAGGTTGGGGGTGTGACGAGTGGCGAGGTGGCGCCCTGGTGGAAGGTGAAGACGAAGTCCGAGACGGGGAGTTGCGGGTTTTCCTGGAAGGTGGTCGTGAGTTGTCCTGTGACGGGGTCCAGTTCGACCTTGCCGGGGGCGGTGACGACGACCCCACGGTCGGGGATGCGCAACACGAGATCGATGGCGAGTAGAGTGCCGAACTTGTTTTCATACGGTGTGGCGAGGTACAGCGAACCGGTGGCTTCCTCGTTGTTGGGCACACCCGGCGACTTGGCGCGGGCGGTCCCGAGCTTTGATTCTTTGGGGCAGCCGCGTCCGGGTTCGGGGTTGACTACTTCGCTTTCGTATTGAAACTCCGCTTCGGTGCAGGCTTGCAGGCCCGCTCCCGCAGAGGGGTTGACGGTCATTCCGGCCGGCAGCACGACCTTTGCGTCGTGGAGGTGCGGTGCTACGACACCGTAGGCGTCCTGCTCGTGTTGAGGGACTTCGAGGTTGACGTTCAGACCGGTAGGCGATTCCGCGGAGTTGGCCGAGGGTTGCACTTCGAGCTGCGGTTCGAACATGAGGCGATCACAACCATCAAGTGGACCGTATTCCATTTGAGCGGTCGCATAATGGCCTGGTTCTTCCCAGGAGTCGACCTGGAATTCCGAGCGCAACGGGCCCGCACACGACGTCGGGTTCGTGAAATACGGGACCGGCGAAACACCTTCATCAGACGCACCAAACCCCAAAGTTGGTCCGTCAATCGCATAAGAGCCAGCTCTTCGGCGCATCGCATTGTGCACCGGATCCGACGGGACCCCCCACACCGTCAACGAACCCGCGACGACCGACTGGATGTCCGCGTCGATGTTGTGGAAGCTGACATCGGCACCATAGGGTTCAAGGGGTTCGCCGGCGGCTCCACGCTCCCCGAACGGGCGTAGCGAGACCTGGCCCTCGACGAAGAAGTCGTCGCTGATCGAGAACGCGACCGTCGCGAGCTGCCCCGTTTCCGGCACCAGATTATAAACCGCCTCCAAATAGTGCTCGTACTCGCCACGGATACCGATTTCATCCGGTTCCAAAAACACGGTCGTGACACCGACCTGCGTGTCCACCGGACAAGCTTCGGCGAGATATTGCGCCTGCGTGCACTGCGGCGTGTCGGCGAAGTTCGACGCGAAACCCGACGGCAACCGGTACGTCACGTCCTTCGGGTTTGCCGCGAGCACACCTCCCGTGTTGACGGTGCTGAAACCATACGTGCTTGTTATATCGGGATGCGCACCCGCCTGAAGCGAGGACAATGAGGTAGTCGCGGCACCCGGCGGAATACCGAAACCCGCTGGGGTTCCTGAGATCGTCGTCGACTCAGACTGCAACGCCGACGGCGCGCCACCACCAGAAACTTGGACTGTGTTCACAAGCGGCGAGAGCGCCTGCGCTCCGGACAGCACGTCCACGGGCACCGTGATCTCGAGCGTCTCATCCGGGATCACGACAGCGCTATACGTACACGTAGCCAACACGCATTTGAAGCTCGCACCACGCTGTTCTCCGCCATAGACAACGTTGGGTCTAAGTCCCGAAGCGCTCGAAAGCGTATTTTCACCAAAAACACCACCAGGATCAACCACAAGGCCTTCAGGCAACACATCGGTAATCGTCACCGGATCAGAAACCGGACTACCGACATGACACAACACCGGACTCGCACCAGCAGCAACTTCAGCCACACGATGCGCTTCAGTACAACCAGCAGCCGCACCACCAGTATTCGTCACCAACACCTTATAATAATCTTCACCCGGCTTAGCCGAAGGACTGAAATTCGTCGGCGTAGAGACAGAACTGATCGTCCACTGCGGACCAACCACTTCAGCCAAAGCCACACCCGGCAGCAAAAGCGCGAACGCTACAAGGACAGGGCACAACGACACAACCAGAAAGCGGCGCGGAACTGGAATCCTCATGACTTCGCCCTCCGGTCGTGACTGGCTCTCTTGGCCTTCTTTGCCTTTTTCTTGGCCTTGACGCAGCGGCCTTTCTTTCTGACCTGTCCCTTCTTGCATTTCGCCTGCTTCTTCGGCGTCGCTTTACCTGCCGGCGGCGGCAAAGCCCCAGCCACGATATTGCCGCTGCTCGCGAACGTGAGCGTCGCGGGCGTCTGGAAGATCGGCAGCGGGGCCGGGTGGGCGCAGGCGTCGCCTTCGCAGAGTCCTTCCTGGGCGGGCGCCGCTTCGATGCATGGTTCTGTGGCGGTGCAGATGCGGGCGTCGTAGAGGTTGCCAGTGGTGTCGGTGTCGGCGGGTACAAGTTTTGAGTGTGTTCCGATGAAGACGTTTGTGCCGTCGGCGCCGGCGCCCATGAAATACGAGTTGAGCGCGTCCTGACCGGTGCTGATCAATGAGATCTTACCTTCGTGCCACTCATACACGTCCAACACACCATTCGTGTCCTGCGGTAGCAGGGATGCAGTGGTGTCGAAGAAAACATAGGCGCCGTCGCTCGAGATCGCGTTCGCGGGAAGATCTTGTGGGGTTTCAAAGATTTCAGGCGGATGGATCTCAGGCGAGGACTGACCTCCCGGCGCACAGGAAACGCACACGAGCCCTTCGGAGGCCGCTTCGTAACGGTAGAGCTGGCCCGCACCGGCCCCAGGGAGTCAACTCGGAGGGGCTGCGGAACAGTAGGAAACGACCGTCCGGGTGTCGGTTCCCCGCTTTCGCTGCGGTTTTCAGGACCACGAACTATAACTTGAATGCCGGTGCCAATGTATGCGGTGTGTCCGGTCTGAGTGTCGTAGACGTAGAGGTTGTCCTGGCCTTCGATCGGTGTTTTGCCCTGCGCGTTAGCGCCGGCAAGGACACCCTTCGCGACGAAGTAGACGTGTGAGCCGTCTGGAGAGACCTCGATCGAACCGGACAACCCGCCGAGTCTGCTGGTTTTCGTCGACCACGCCACCGGCCGCGCTACCGGATGCTCCCCCGGAGATACGCGTCAGGCACCCTTGGCTGTTCGCGCAACCGGAAGTGCCTTCAGTCCGCCATTCATACAGCTCGTTGTCGCGGACCGGCGAATCGCCGGTCGCGGCCAGCTCGCCTTCAGAGGTGAAGAACACGCGCGACCCGTCTTCGCTGGCGCGAACATAGTGCGCTTCAAAACGCGCGGTCTTATCCGGTGCGCCTTCTTCAGGCGCGGACACCTCGACCGTTTCTTCACCCAAGCGCACATATAGTTGTGCTGGGTTTTCGAGCTTCGCACCGTTGACCGTCGGACAACCAGCCATGCCTGCAAGACCTTCACCCTGAGCCTCCTGCAACGGTATCGGTGCGGTGAAGAACACGTGCGACCCGTCGCGCGAGACGGCGCCGTTGGCGATACCACTCGTTTCCCCTTCGTGCATCCTGTCGCCTGCGCCGAGCGCGCCACCACAGGTACTGACGAATTCGTTGCTGGCGCTCTGCACATCGAGACGCTGCAGTTTTCCGTCCATGCGCTCGTACAGATGAAAGATCGGGGGCAGACACGAAACCCCTTCAGGATCACCCGAACAATGACCGCCTTCGAGGAGCAAAGGATTGTCGCTGCGCAACACGAGCACACCGAGATCGCGCGAACCACCGACGACTTCCGTCGTTTCCTGCGGATGAGCAGCGACAAAACCCGCACCTAGTTCGTGGGTGTACTGGTCTTTATACAAGGTTGTGTACGGGCCTCCCGGCGGACCGGTCAAACCGGTCAGGGAGAAACCCTTTTCGCTTTCGGCCTGGCCGACCTGGTCGTTGAACGCCACCAGCGAGAAATCGGCCGGATCGATCACGTTCGACCGATCTTCATAAAACCTGCCTAGATTTTGGATCCCCAGTGTCGGCGAGACCAGAGAAGTGAAACCCCATTCCATACGACCCGAACCATCCGGTGCTGGGTGGCGCGAGAACACATACATACTACGAGCCGCCGCCGGGAACGGACCGAACGCCGCCGGCGTCGACAGCATGAACTGGTCACCCGATTCCGAGGAAACACCACGCTCAAAAATATGCCCGTTGAATAGTTCGCCGAACATGTCCTGTGAACCAGCCTTATCGGTCGGCGTCAACAACTCATACGCACGACCATCCGGCAACCCCGGCAACACAGCCGGCTCCGTCGTGAACACACGCGCGACTTCGCCACCACCACCAGTTTCGCCTTCGCTCACACCAACCATGTTCGACGCGACCAACCGATACCGATACGACGTTTCAGGCATCAAACCACCAACACCGCGAACAACCGTCTCAGAAAGATCGCCCGCTTCCCCGCCCGCACCGACATCCACCTGTGGAGTACGGGACGCGCCCGCGAACGTCCCACCATTCGCATCGAACTGCGCGACGGGCAAGTATTCAAACCAGTATGTGGTATCCGCACCCAACGGGTCGACATTCCCGCCGAACTGCGCGAAAGTCGAACTTATCTCGTTCGCCACAGTCCCACTCACACCCGGAGCGTGAGCCGCCGTGAAAGCCAACGGTTCGCTTGAAGCCGTACCGCCTTGCAACCCACCGACAGTCGCCGACAACCGATACCGATACGTCACACCCGACAAGCACATGTTCACTCACAGCGGCATGAACCGCGGTGAACGCATCCGTCTTCGGGACTTCGCCCGCACCCGGATGTTCACACGCCACCACACCACCAGATTCAAGATCTTCAAAACCAGTCTTTTGGAACGCCGCTTCACTCACATATTCAAACCGACAATCCGACAAACCAGATTTTTCAACATTCAATTCCGATTCAGGATCAACCGACCCATTCAACACCCCACCAGACACCCCAACACCCGACGCCGCACCGACACGCAAACCAGGAACAAAATGACCCGCACCCAACACATCCACAACACGAGAACTAGCATTAGGAAGTTGCCCTGGCTGTTCGACATTGACAACGTAAATATTCCCGTGAGAATCAGCCGCGAGACGCAAATAGTCATTCAAGGGCATACCGTCCGCTTCGAGCATCTGCCCCAGAAACACACCACCAGAGGAAAACTCATCCACCGCACCCACAACCACACCCTCAGCATTCGTACCACTAAACGCGACCAACAAATCACCATCCGACGGATCCACAACCAGACTCCGTATCCCTGCCCCGAAACCATTACCGAGCGGGAAAATCGGCGGCTTCGGCGCCGCACTACCAGGAATCGCACGAAGAAAAACACCAGACGAACTAAATACAAGAACCGCACCCGGTTCAGTCGTCCCCGACCCATTCACATACCAGTTATTAGCTCCAACATAAATATCGCCGTTAGCAGGATCCACCGTTACCGCATCCAATTCGCACCCACGCGGACAATCGTACGGTTCACGATAACCATCTATCTTGTTACCCGTGATATAAGACGCCACACCACTAAACGCTTCTTCTTTACCCGACGTCCCGAACTTTTCCAACACTTTCTTTTCTGCCTGTTCGTTGCCGACATAAACAGACCCGGCGGAAGAGCCCAACGAGTTATCTATGGCAAACGGCGTCTCAGTATTAGAATGATCGAATTCGCCAACCAAATTACCAGCTTCACCGAAGACCTCGACGTTTTGGTTCCCGACCTGAGAATCTATATAAAAGTGATCGGTCGTCGAACTGTTGTCTATCGCAAAATTCTCGATCTGCTCCCCCAACCCAGACAACGTCACGCTCTTCACATACCCGCCAGACGGTTCAAACTCCCGCAGCGCACTACCTTCAGCCACCCACAAATCGTCTTTACCGTCAACCGCAATCCCGTCCGATCCAGCGAAAGGCACAAACTTGCTCCCCAAACAAGCCGGCGGGACTTCTTCGGCTTTTTCACACGTGCCCGTGACCTGCCGCACCAACGGCCGCACGAACTGCGCTGAGGCCACCGACGGGGCGAGCAGCACGAGGCAGAGCGCCGCCGTCGTGCTGAGGGTCGCGAGGATCGACTTGCGAGCGGGCATCAGTGGCCTTTCCTTTTCTTCTTCTTGGACGGCTTTGTCTTGGGGCAGCCGTTGACGGCGATCTTCGTGGTCTGTTTGATGAACTCGCCGTTTTGTGCGGTGAGGATCGTCGGCATCTTCAGTCCGCCCTTGACTTTGCAGAGGTTGCCGTTGGCGGCGAGCGCCGAGTTGGGCCCGGCGGGGAGTGTCAGTTCGAAGCTGCCGACGGGCTCGTCGGGGACGGTTCTGAACGTGGAGCTGGTGATCCCGGCTTTGCTGATGAACGTTTCGCCGTGCAGGTCGATCGTGAAACCGTAGCCTTGGAGGACGATGATCAGTTCGGGGAACTTGCGGTCGCCGTAGCTGACGAAGTACGCGGGGCCTTCGAGGGGGACGGGCAGGATCGGCGTGATCGCCTTGGCGTGTCCGACGACCGACGCCGCCGGGCAGCCGGCCGGGTTCGCTTCGAACTGGGCGGCGGTGCACGCCTTCTGCAGTGTGGTGAGGCGGGAGGGCAGTTGCTTGGGCAGGTCGACCTTGACCGATTTGATGTTCGCCTGCGTCCCCTGTGGCGCGTTCGGGTAGCCGAGCGTGACGTGCAGGCTCGTGCCGTTCTTGCGCGAGGCTTTGCCCGAGGTCGCGGCCTTGAACGTCGGTTTGAACTTCAGGCTCGAACAGTCCGCCGTCTGGAACGGGGTGGATACGCCCGCGGTCGCCTGGTTTGCGGGGTTCTCTGGGTTGACGCCCGCGATCGTGTCGGAGATCGACATCGGGTTGCAGCTCGTGGGGTTGAGGATGAACTTTTCGCGGCTGATGTAGGCGCGGATGTCGCGCACGTGCACGACGATGCCGTCGATAATGTGCGGGATCGGGTCGGAGCTCGCGCCCGAGATTTCGACCTGGGCGGTGATCGGGTTGATGTTCAGGGCGAAGCGGATCGTGACGGTGCCGAGGTCGAACGGCCCGACCTTCGCGGCGGTGATCGAGACGACCGACAGCGGCGCGCCGTGGTAGGGGCCGGCGAGATAGACCTTGCCGGGGGTCTGCGCGAGCGTTTTGCCGACGCCCGCTTCGACGGTCGTGTGGCCGATTTCGCTGGCGGCGGGACAGGAGGGGTGTTCGAGCTCTTGTGTGCCGGTCGCTTTGCGGGCCGCTTCGATGTCCGCTTCAGGACACTTTTCGACGCCCGTCAGGTTGCCGGTCAGTCCGGGTGGCAGGATCGTCGTGAATTTCGTGAGCTCCTGTTCGCCGTCTTCGCGCACGATACGCAGGTAGAACGGGCTGTAGGCGCTCGCGTTGTTGTCCTGGGTGCCGGAGACGACCCGCGGTTTGAACGGTACGGCGCCCGCTGACGGGCACGCGCCGCCTTCCACGCCGCTTGTAATGTCGAATTCGGAGGCGAGCAAGTGTTGTTGTAGTGGTTCTGACCACGGGTCGAAGGTGGCGTTGGTAGTGTAGGCGCCACAGGTCGGGGGTGTGACGAGCGGTGAGGTGGCGCCCTGGTGGAAGGTGAAAAGGAAGTCCGATACGGGTAGTTGTGGGTTTTCGTCGAAGGTGGTGGTGAGCTGTCCTGTGACGGGGTCCAGTTCGACCTTGCCGGGCGCGGTGACAACCACGCCGCGGTCGGGGATCCTGAGCACGAGATAGATGGCGAGCAGCGAGCCGAACTTGTTTTCATAGGGTGTGGCGAGGTAGAGCGAGCCGGTGGCTTCCTCGTTGTTGGGCACACCGGGCGACTTCGCGCGGGCGGTCCCGAGCTTGGATTCCCGGTGGCAACCACGGCCCGGTTCGGGGTTGACTACTTCGCTTTCGTACTGGAACTCCGCTTCGGTGCACGCTTGCAGACCGGCGCCGGCGGACGGGTTGACGGTCATCCCGGCCGGGAGGACTACCTTCGCGTCGTGGAGGTGCGGTGCGACGACACCGTAGGCGTCCTGCTCGTGTTGGGGGACTTCGAGGCTGACGTTCAGACCCGTAGGCGATTCCGCGGAGTTCGCCGAGGGTTGCACTTCGAACTGGGGTTCGAACATGAGACGATCACAACCATCGAGTGGACCGTAGTCCATTTGCGCGGTCGCGTAACGGCCTGGTTCTTCCCACGAGTCCACCTGGAATTCCGAGCGCAACGGGCCCGCACACGACGTCGGATTCGTGAAATACGGGACCGGCGACACGCCTTCATCAGACGCACCGAACGGGAGTTGTCCATTCGCGTAAGAGCCTGCTTGCAGGCGCATCGCATTGTGCACCGGATCGGAGGGAACCCCCCATACCGTCAACGAACCCGCGACGACCGACTGGATGTCCGCGTCAATGTTATGGAAGCTGACATCCGCCCCATACGGTTCGAGCAGTTCGCCGGCGGCTCCACGCTCCCCGAACGGGCGTAGCGAGACCTGTCCCTCGATGAAGAAGTCGTCGCTGATCGAGAACGCGATCGTCGCGAGCTGCCCCGTTTCCGGCACGAGATTATATACCGGCTCCAAATAGTGCTCGTACTCGCCACGGATACCGATTTCGTCCGGTTCCAGGAACACGGTCGTGACACCGACCTGCGTGTCCACCGGACAAGCTTCGGCGAGATACTGCGCCTGCGTGCACTGCGGCGTGTCGGCGAAGTTCGACGCGAAACCAGACGGCAACCGGTACGTCACGTCCTTCGGGTTCGCCGCGAGCACACCACCCGTGTTGAGCGTGCTGAAACCATACGTGCTTGTGATGTCGGGATGCGCACCCGCCTGAAGCGAAGACAGGGCGGTCGTCGCGGCACCCGGCGGAATACCGAAACCTGCTGGGGTTTCTGAGATCGTAGTCGGCTCAGACTGCGACGCCGACGGCGCGCCACCACCAGACACTTGGACCGTGTTCACGAGCGGCGAAAGCGCCTGCGCAGCAGACAACACGTCCACCGGCACAGTGATCTCGAGCGTCTCATCCGGGATCACGACAGCACTATACGTACACGTCGCCAACACGCATTTGAAACTCGCACCACGCTGTTCTACACCATAGATTCGATTGGTTATATGTCCCGACGAACTCGGAAGCGTGTTTTCACCAAAAACACCACCAGGATCAACCACAAGACCTTCAGGCAACACATCGGTGATCGTCACCGGATTAGAAACCGGACTACCCGCCGGACACAACACCGGGTTCGCACCCTTAGCCACTTCAGCCGCACGATGCGCCACGGTACACCCAGCAGCCGCACCACCCGTATTAGTCACCAACACCTTGTAATAATCTTCACCCGGCTTAGCCGAAGGACTGAAATTGGTCGGCGTAGACACAGAACTAACAGTCCACTGCGGACCAACCACTTCAGCCAAAGCCACACCCGGCACCAACAAGCAGACCAGCAAAAACACGAACGGTAGAGGCAACAGGTAGCGAACAACAGCCCTCATGACTTCGCCCTCCGGTCGTGGCGGGCTCTCTTTGCCCTCTTCGCCTTTTTCTTGACCTTCACACACTTACCGCCATGGCGCTTCTTGGGCTTGACGCACTTGGCCTGTTTCTTCGCGGGAACTTTCGTCACCTTCGGTGCAAGCAATTCTTTGAGGACGTCTCCGGGACCCGTGAACGTCAACGACGAAGGCGTCGCGTCGTTGGGAGCCGCCGGCGGGTGAGCACACGCGTCGCCTTCGCAGAGTCCTTCCCGGGCCGGCGCCGCCTTGATGCACGGTTCGGTGGTTGTGCAGATGCGAGCGTCGTAGAGGTTGCCGGTGGTGTCGGTGTCTGCGGGTACAAGTTTTGAGTGTGTTCCGATGAAGACGTTTGTGCCGTCGGCGCCGGCGCCCATGAAATACGAGTTGAGCGCGTCCTGACCGGTGCTGATCAATGAGATCTTGCCTTCGTGCCACTCATACACGTCCAACACACCATTCGTGTCCTGCGGCAGCAGGGATGCTGTGGTGTCGAAGAAGACGTAGGCGCCGTCGCCTGAGATCGCGTTCGCGGGGAGGTCTTGCGGGGTTTCGAAGATTTCCGGCGGATGGATTGCCGGTGAGGATTGACCTCCCGGTGCGCAGGAAACACACACGACCCCTTCGGAGGCCGCTTCGTAACGGTAGAGCTGGCCCGCACCGGCCCCAGGAGTCAACTCGGAGGGGCTGCGGAACAGTAGGAAACGACCGTCGGGTGTCGGTTCCCCGCTTTCACCACGACCTTCGTGGTAGAGGAAGGCGGGAGCGATATAAGACGTGTGTCCGGTCTGGGTGTCGTAGACGTAGAGGTTGTCCTTGCCTTCGACCGGTGTTTTGCCCTGAGCGTTAGCGCCGGCAAGGACACCCTTGGCGACGAAGTAGACGTGTGAGCCGTCTGGAGAGACCTCGATCGAACCGGACAGCCCGCCCGTCTGCTGGTTATCGTCGACCACGCCACCGGCCGCACTACCGGATGCTCCCCCGGAGATACGCGTCAGGCACCCTTGGCTGTTCGCGCATCCGGAGGTGCCTTCGGTCCGCCATTCATACAGCTCGTTGTCGCGGACCGGCGAATCACCGGTCGCGGCAAGCTCGCCTTCTGAGGTGAAGAACACGCGCGAACCGTCATCGCTCGCGCGAACATAGTGCGCTTCAAACCGCGCCGTCTTATCCGGTGCGCCTTCTTCGGGCGCGGACACCTCGACAGTTTCTTCACCCAAACGCACATACAGTTGAGCCGGATTTTCCAGCTTCGCACCGTTGACCGTGGGACAACCAGCCATGCCTGCAAGACCTTCTGCCTGGGCATCCGACAACGGTATCGGTGCGGTAAAGAACACGCGCGACCCGTCACGCGAAACAGCACCGTTGGCGATACCACTCGTGCTGCCTTCGTGCATCCTGTCACCCGCGCCAAGCGCGCCACCACACGAACTGACGAATTCGTTGCTGGAGCTCTGCACGTCAAGCCGCTGCAGTTTTCCGTCCGTACGCTCGTACAGATGAAAGATCGGGGGAAGACACGACACCCCTTCGGGATCACCCGAACAACGGCCGCCTTCGACAAGCAAAGGATTGTCACTGCGCAACACGAGCACACCCAAATCCCGCGAACCACCCACAACTTCCGTCGTTTCCTGCGGATGGGCAGCAACAAAACCCGCATCTAGTTCGTGGGTGTACTGGTCTTTATACAAAGTCGTATACGGTCCCCCAGGCGGACCCGTCAAACCCGTCAGCGAGAAACCCTTTTCGCTGTCGGCCTGGCCGACCTGATCGTTGAACGCCACCAGCGAAAAATCAGCCGGATCGATCACATTAGAGCGGTCTTCATAAAACTTGCCGAGATCCTGGATCCCCAGTGTCGGCGAGACCAGAGAAGTGAAACCCCATTCCATACGACCCGAACCATCCGGTGCCGGGTGGCGCGAGAACACATACATACTCCGCGCCGCCGCCGGGAACGGACCGAACGCCGCCGGCGTCGACAGCATGAACTGGTCACCCGATTCCGAGGAAACACCACGCTCAAAAATATGCCCGTTGAATAGTTCGCCGAACATGTCCTGTGAACCAGCCTTATCGGTCGGCGTCAACAACTCATACGCACGACCATCAGGCAACCCCGGCAACACAGCCGGCTCCGTCGTGAACACACGCGCGACTTCGCCACCACCACCAGTTTCGCCTTCGCTCACACCAACCATGTTCGACGCGACCAACCGATACCGATACGACGTTTCAGGCATCAAACCACCAACACCGCGAACAACCGTCTCAGAAAGATCGCCCGCTTCCCCGCCCGCACCGACATCCACCTGTGGAGTACGGGACGCGCCGGCGAACGTCCCACCATTCGCATCGAACTGCGCCACAGGCAAGTATTCAAACCAGTATGTGGTATCCGCACCCAACGGGTCGACATCCCCGCCGAACTGCGCGAAAGTCGAACTAATCTCGTTCGCCATCGTCGCACTCACACCCGGAGCGTGAGCCGCCGTGAAAGCCAACGGTTCGCTGGAAGCCGTACCGCCTTGCAACCCACCGACAGTCGCCGACAACCGATACCTGTACGTCACACCCGACAGCACATGTTCGCTCACGGCGGCATGAACCGCGGTGAACGCATCCGTCTTCGGGACTTCACCCGCACCCGGATGTTCACACGCCACCACACCACCAGATTCAAGATCTTCAAAACCAGTCTTTTCAAACGCCGCTTCGCTCACATATTCAAACCGACAATCCGACAAACCAGATTTTTCAACATTCAATTCCGATTCAGGATCAACCGACCCATTCAACACCCCACCCGCACTCGAAACACCCGACGCCGCACCAACACGCAAACCAGGCACAAAATGACCCGCACCCAACACATACACAACACGAGAACTAGGGACCGGTGTACCATGATATTCACGATTCAAGACGTAAACATTACCGTGAGAATCAGCCGCAAGCCGCAATTCAGGATTCAAAGGCTTACCATCCGCTTCGAGCGTCTGCCCCAGAAACACGCCACCAGAGGAAAACTCATCCACCGCCCCCACATCCACGCCCGCAGCATTCCCACCTTCGAAGGCGACCAACAAATCACCATCCGACGGATCCACAACCAGACTCCGAATCTCTGCCCCGAAACCATTACCGAGCGGGAAAATCGG
>CAVSPS010000006.1:0-29940 GCA_963729925.1 uncultured Solirubrobacterales bacterium
CGGCGCGGAGGTCCCGCGCCGGGCGCGCCATCGCTCTGCCCGCGCGCCGCCCGGCGCCGGCGCAGCAGCCGGTGCTCCGGGAACACCGCAAGCTTCAGCGAGGGCGCCACGAAGCCCTCCCTCAGCGACGCGGCCACGAATCGCAGCGAGGGCTCAAGCGGCGCCCGCGAGACATCGACGTCACCGTCGAGCCAGTCGGCTTGCAGGCGGCCGAGGTTGTAGGCGGCGCGCTCGCCTTCGCCCCTGCGGGGGAAGGCCACGACCGTGCGGTAGCCCGAGCGCACGAGCTTCTCGAGCTCCGGCTCGGCCTCCGCGAGCGAGCGCGCTGCGGTGTCGGCGGTGGAGGCGCGCAGCTCGACCTCCTGGCCTGCGGACATCGAGGAAAGCCATATGCGCGTGCGTGTCGACACGGCGGCGAGCACCTTCTCGGGGCTCACGTACAGGTGATGGGCGTCCTCGTCGGCGAATGCCGCGCACACGTCGCTCCAGTTGTCGCCGAGCGCGGGCGCCAGCTCCTCCTCGGCGGCCACCAGCAGGTCGGTGTCGGGGCCGATCAGATCGAGCAACGCGCCGAAGCGCTCGACCGGGAGTAGCTCGGCGATGTCGGGGCGACCGTCGGCATCCTCGCCTTCGCTCGCTTGCCGTGTGCCCTGTGGGTATGCCCCCGAGGGTGCACTGAAGGCTCCGGTCGCGGCGGCGATCTCGGCGAGCTCGCGGTGCTCGGGGGCGAGCTCGGCGGCGGGCGCGATCTCGACCTCCTCCACCTCCCCGAGCGAGCGCTGGGTGAACGTCGAGAACCAGCGCAGCGATTCAATCTCGACGTCGAACATGTCGACGCGCACGGCGTGCTCCGAGGTGGCTCCGAACACGTCGAGCAGGCCTCCACGCAAGGCGAACTGGCCGCGCTCCTGCACCTGGTCGACGCGTTCGTAGCCCGCGCCTACGAGCTCCGCCGCACATTCGTCCAGGTCGAGCAGCTCCCCCACACGCAACATGAATGAGCGTGGGCGCAAGGCCGGGTCGGGCACCTTCTCGGAGAGGGCCACGGCCGAGACGACCACCACCGGGGCCTCCACGTCGGACTGCAACCCGTTCGTGCCCTTGGCGGTGGGCCGGCCGGCCGTACTCTTGCTCGCCTGCCCACCCCCCGCCGGTGCCCCTGAGTGTGCGTCGTCGTCGCCCACCGGCGGGAGCAATGCGTCGAGCGCGGCCACCCGCAGTCCAACGAGATGCGCGGGCGGGGTGAGATGCGACTCGTAGGCCACTCCGCGCGAGGGGTAGAAGCGCACGCGTCGCGGAGCCAACCATGCGCGCAGGTCGCCCGCGAGATCGCGCGCGGCGCGGTCGTCGCCGACGACCACGAGCGCCGGTCGACGAGCGTCGCGGTCCACGAGAGCGGCGACCGTGAAGGGGCGCAGCGAAGCTGACACGAAGGCGTGTCCGCCCTCACGCGCAAGCACCGAGGCGCCGGCATGCTGGTCGAGGGCGCCGAGCAGCGAGCGCAGGGCCATGCTCTAGCCCCCCGCTCGCCCGGCCGACCTGAGAGCCGGCGGCCCATCCGACCGCCGGGCGCTGCCCACCATGGCGCAGGTCGTCGTCATCGCCCTACTCCCCCTCGCCGAGCACGACCCGCTCGACCGCCTCGCAGGCCCGGTTGAGCAGGTCGTCGTCATCGCCCTACTCCCCCTCGCCGAGCACGACCCGCTCGACCGCCTCGCAGGCTCGGTCGAGCAGCTCGCGAACGTCGGACTCGGGCTCGCGGAAGCGCCCGAGCACGTAGGAGGAGACGATCTCCGGGTCGGTGGAGGGGGGCCGGCCGACGCCCACCCGCACGCGCATGAAGTCGGCGCTGCCGAGCTCGCGCTTGATCGACTTCAAGCCGTTGTGACCCGCAAGGCCGCCCCCGAGACGCGTGCGCACCTCGCCGAAGGGCAGGTCGATCTCGTCGTGCACCACGATCACACGGTCGAGCGGCAGCTTGTAGGAGCCGCGCGCCGGACCCACCGAGCGTCCCGCGTCGTTCATGTATGTCCGCGGCCACAGCACAGCCACGCGCGTACGCGCGCGCGCGGGCGAGGCATCCGTTTTTGCATTCATATCGTCACCGGCCAGCCCTCCGGACGCAGCCCCACCGGGAACCCTTCCGGACGCAGCCCCACCGGGAACCCTTCCGGACGCAGCCCCACCGGGCAGCACCTCGGAGCGGCCGCCCTGCGAGTTCGCTGGTATGCGACCCTCGGCGATACGCCCACGGAAGCGGTCCTTGGCGCGCGGAAGCTCCCAGCGTGAGGCAAGCGCATCGGCGACCATGAAGCCGACGTTGTGCCGGGTGTGCGCGTACTCGCGACCGGGATTGCCCAGCCCGACGATCAGCCAGTCCCAGGCAGCGCCGCCACCGAAGGGGCGCAGGAGCTACTCCTCGGAGGAGGCGCCGGCGCCCTCTGCGGGCGTCTCGCCCTCCTGCTCGCCCGCCTCGCCGACGAGCTCCGTCTCGGACTCGATCTCGGCTTCCTCCTCGGTCTGCAGACGCGGTGCCGAGAGCGTGGCGACAGTGGTTTCGGGATCGTCGAGCAGTGTGACGCCGTCGGGAGCCGCGATCGCCTCGAGCGCGAGCGTGTCGCCGATCTGCATCTCCCCGACCTCGTGCACGATCGACTCGGGGATCGCCGTGGGGAGCGCTTCGATGTTCAGCTCGCGGGTGAGATGCTCGAGGATGCCGCCTTCCTTGACCCCGGAGGTCTCCTCGACGCCGGCGAGCTCGAGCGGCACGACCGCGTGGATCGGCTTGTCCAGGCGGACGCGCAGCAGGTCCACGTGGGTGGTGTGGCCGCGCACCGGATCGCGCTGGGCTTCCTTGAGCACGACCGGGGTGGGCTTCGAGCCGTCGATGCTGAGATCGACCACGGCGCCGGACCCCGCGAGCGCGAGGCGCAGCTCGCGCTCGTCGACGCTGAAGCTCAGCGACTCGGAGCCGCCGCCGTAGAGCACCCCGGGGATGCGTCCGCCGCGGCGCAGGCGGCGCGCGGAGCGCGAGCCGTGGGGGTCGCGGCTCGCTACGTCGAGCTTTGTAGTGGTCGTGGCCATGAGAAGGCCGAGGACTTTAGCAATCCCCTTCGTTTGGGATCGCCTTGCTCAGCGAGAGCAAGGCGACTGACACGCCGGTGAGGAAGTTGCCGCTGCGCCTCACCTTCACGCACTGCACCACCGGGAGACGTCCGATCACGGTCCATGCGACGCGCGTGGGAGCGGTGGCGCCGGTGAGCGAATACGCCGTGTGCGAGGTGAGCGAGAGGATCTTCACCGACCCCGGACGGCGCAGGCTCTCAGCGTTCCGCCTAGCCTGGGTCACGCAGCCCGGCCTCGCGCGGCAGCCGGAGATGCGCTCGATCACGCCATTCGCATCGCCCGCCGCCTGCGCCTGCAGCACGGTCAGCAGATCGTCGCGTTCGGTGTTCTCGGTGGCCAGGTAGCGCGCGAGCAGCACGCTGAGGCTCAGGAACAGGACGATCGCTATCGCGACGGCGGGGATCAGTCGTCGGCGTGGCAGTCGGCGCCGTTCGCGCAGCCAATCGCGCGGACGGCGAGATGACGGCTCGAACGCCGCCTGCGCGCCGCCCCCGCGACCGGCCGGCGCGTCGGTCTCGCGGGGCTCGCGACCGTGCTCGCTGCCGTCGGTCGTCTCGGCGCCCGGTTGCGGGCCCTTGCTCAAAAGAGCTGGTTCTCGCCGCCGAAGACCTCGCTGACAGAGTCGTCGGTGAAGATGCGGCGGATCGAGTCGGTGAGCAGTTCGGCGCACGGCAACACCCGGATGTTCTCGGGGGTGTCGGACCCGCCCACCCCGCCCACCCGCACGGGGATGGTGTCCGTGACGACTATCTCCTTGAGCCCCGAGGCGGCGAGGTTCTCGAAGGCGTTGCCTGAGAGAACAGCGTGGGTGGCGGCGGCGTACACCGAGGAGGCGCCCGCGTCGAGGACGGTGCGCGCCGCTGCCTTGAGCGTGCCGGCGGTGTCGATCATGTCGTCGACGATCACGGCGGTCTTGCCCTTCACGTCGCCGATCACGTAGCCGATCTCGGCGACCTGCTGGGCGGGGCGCTCCTTGTCGAGGATCGCGAGCTCGGCGCCGATGATTGAGGCGAACTTCTTGTTGAGCTTCACGCGGCCGGCGTCGGGCGCCACGACCACGAGGTCGGAGAGCCCGAGGTCCGAGAAGTACTGGGTGAGCATGAACAGCGCGGTCATGTGGTCGACGGGCTTCTGGAAGAAGCCCTGGATCTGGCCGGCGTGGAGGTCCATCGTGAGCACGCGGTCGGCACCGGCGGCCTCGATCATGCGGGCCACCAGGCGCGCGGAGATCGGCTCGCGCGGAGCGGACTTCTTGTCCTGGCGCGAGTATCCGAACCAGGGCGTAACGGCGATCACGCGGTGCGCGGAGGCGCCCACGGCCGCGTCGATCATGAACAGGAGCTCCATCAGCGAGTCGTTCGCGGTGACGCCGGTGGCGGGGTTGCCGCAGGTGGACTGCACGATGAACACGTCCGCCCCACGGATCGACTCCTCGTAGCGGCAGTACACCTCGCCGTTGGAGAACGTCTTGAGCGTCACGGGGCCCACGTCGACGCTGAGCTTCTCCGAGATGTCCACGGCGAGCTGCGGGTTGGCGCGCCCAGAGAAGAGCATCAGCCGCTTGTCGTAGTCGATCGGCAGGCTCGTCGGGGAGGGCTGCGTGTGCGTGTCGATCACGCTGCTCATCTCAACCCGGAGTGTAGAGGCAGCTCACGACGGGGGACGTACGGCACAAGCCGACAAAGCACCGCATACACGAGTGGACTGAGCATCCGACCAACTCCTGTATGCACGCTCACCGCCGACATTGCCCCGCCGGCCAGCTGACACGCCACGTCAACGAAGCCACTACCGAGACTCCTCATCGCTTGCCGTGTGCCCTTTGGGTATGCCCTTTAGGGTGCGCCGCGCAGCGTAGCCCTCGAGGTTCTCCTGGCGAGCCCGCGCGACCGCGAGCGCGCCCGGCGGCACCTCCTCGGTGACCACCGAGCCGGCGGCCGTGTAGGCGTCGTCGCCCACGGTCACCGGAGCCACGAAGGAGGTGTCGACTCCCCCGCGCACGCGCTTGCCGATCGTCGTGCGGTGCTTGGAGCGACCGTCGTAGTTGGCGGTGATGGTGCCCGCCCCCAGGTTCGAGCGCTCACCGACGTCGGCGTCGCCTATGTAGGAGAGGTGCGGGATCTTTGCGCCCGGCCCGACGTCGGAGTTCTTGATCTCCACGAACGTGCCCGCCTTCGAGCCCTCGCGCAGGTGGGTGCCGGGACGCAGGTAGGCGAACGGCCCGACGATGACGCCCCGCTCGAGGACGGCCTGCTCGAGCCACGAGACGCGTACAACCGCCTCGTCGCCGATTGTGGAGGCGTGGACGGTCGTGTGCGGCCCGACGGTGGCGCGCGCTCCGACGACGGTGGGCCCCCTCAGGGCGGTGCCCGGCTCGATGCGAGTGTCCCGTCCGATCTCCACGTCGACGTCGATCTGCACGGAGGATGGGTCCACGATCGTCACCCCCCCCAGCATGTGGCGCTCGGCGATCGCGCGCTGGGCAAGCGCGCGCACATGGGCGAGCGCCACGCGGTCGTTGACCCCGAGCATGAGCCGCTCGTCGTCGACGACGTGAGCGGCGACGAGCGCGCCGCCCGCGCGCAGCTCCTCGAGCGTCTGCGGCAGGTAGAGCTCGCCCTGGGCGTTGTCGGGGGTGAGTCGCGGCAGCGCGCCGAGCAGAGCCGAGCCGGTGAACACGTATATGCCGGAGTTCACCTCGCGGATCTCGAGCTCCGCGTCGCCGGCGTCGCCCGGCTCCTTGGTCTCCACCACACGCGCCACCGATCCGTCCGCATCGCGCACGACCCGGCCGTAGCCCGTGGGATCGCCGAGCACCGCGGTGGCCATCGTCGCCGCCGCTCCGCTGCTCGCGTGCGCCTGCACCAGCTCGACGATGGCCTCGGAGCTGACGAGCGGGACATCGCCGCTCAGCACGACCACCGGCGCATCCGGGTCGATGTGCTCGGCCGCGGCCCTCACCGCGCCGCCCGTGCCGTCCGAGTGTGGCTGAACCGCAAGCTCCACGCCCTCCGGCAACATGGCCTCGCACGCCCGCGCGGGCGAGTCCACCACCACGACACGCCCCGCGCCCGCGGCGAGCGCGGCCCGCACCGGCCACAGCACCATCGGGATGCCGCACAGCTCGTGCAGCACCTTCGGCGTCTCAGAGCGCATGCGCGTGCCCTGCCCGGCGGCGAGGATCAGGACGGTGGGGGCGGTCATTACTGGGGGGCAGGGATTCGAACCCCGATTCTCAGGACCAAAACCTGATGTCCTGCCATTGGACGACCCCCCAAGGGGCTTATTGCTCCGCAACGGACTCTACCGGCGACGGAGGAGACGGCATGCGACGCGGGGCCGATCGAGAGCGCCGCGGCCTGCGACGCGGGGCTGATCAGGAGCGTCGCGGTGTGCGACGCGGGGCCGATCGAGAGCGCCGCGGCCTGCGACGCGGGGCTGATCAGGAGCGTCGCGGTGTGCGACGCGGGACCGATCGAGAGCGCCGCGGCCTGCGACGCGGGGCTGATCAGGAGCGTCGCGGCGTGCGACGCGGGACGCGTCCCGCTCGGGCGCCGTCCTCGGAGGCGGGGCCGCGGGCCGTGGAGATGCCCAGCACGCGCATCGCCTTCAACCCGAGGCTGAGCTTCTCGCGACCGTCGCTTGAGCTCACGTCGAGCCCGGTGAGCTCACGTACGCGCTCCAGGCGGTAGTAGACCGTGTGGCGGTGCGTGAACAGGCGCTGGGCGGTGCCCGCCACGTTGCCGTCCGCCTCCAGGAACGTCTCGAGCGTCTGCAACAGCTCCGTCTCGTACTGCTCGTCATAGGCCACGAGCGGCTCGACCGTCTCCGCGTAGAAGCGCTGCAGCTCGCTCGGGTTCTCGCTCATCGCGCTCAACAGCAGGCGGTATGCGCCGGTTTGCTCGAATGCGAGCAGCGTCCCCTCCGGCGAGCCGCCCTCGGCGACGTTGGCTGCCAGCAGCGCCTCACCCGCCGCGCGTGGAAGGTCGGCGGGGTCCTCGGCGATGCGGCTGCGACCGAGCGCGAACGTGTAGCCCGAGAGAGCGCTTTCCATCTCGCGCAGCACCGCCTCGGCGGCACGAGCCGCGAGCGGCTCCTCGCCGCCGGGTACGAGCAGCAAGATCTCCACGCCCGCCGCTCCCTCGCGCTCTGAGAGGGCGGCGATCGAGCGGCCCGCCACCGCCCGCGCCCCGCGCTCGGCCACCGCCCGCGCGCGGGCGCGCCAGCCCTCCTCCGTCGGCGCCTGGGGATGGCCACGCGCCACGATCACGCTCGCGCCGTCCTGCAGCTCGATCGACAGCTCACGGGCGCGCGCCAAGAGCTCGTCGCGGGACACCGTCTCGCGGCCCAGCGCGATCCGCAGCAGCTCGGCGGCGGCCGTCTCGGAGGCGACGTCGGGCGCGCGCACGCGCTCGACCTCGGAGGCGATCATCGTGACGAGCAGTCTCCGCACGAGCGGACTGGGCTCGGTGCGAGCGCGCATGTGAAGCGATCCCACCACCGCATCGGCGACCCGCAACGGAAGGCTGGTGACGCCGTCGGCGCCCGACAAGAGCGAGCGCTCGTCTGCGCTCGAGCGCGCGGCCACCGCGATCGTGGCGCCCGCGGCGTCGGTCACCGCGAGGCTCGCGTCGAGCGCGCGGGAGGCGGCACGCACCACTTCGGGCAAGCCTGCGCCCGACTCGACCGCCTCGGTGACCGCGTCGAGTCCAACGAGCTCGGACATCCTTATCCCTCGCTCCGCGAGGGATAGGTTGAGATGAAATGGGTGCTCAACTCGCTCCGCGAGGGATAGCGGGAGATGAAAAGGGCGCTCAATTCAGCCCCAGAAGTAGACGAAGGCGAGCGCGCCGAGCATGCCCGTGCCGGCGAACACGGCGAGCACGTACAGCGACAGCACGGTCGCCGCCAGGCGCTCCCACATGCGCGAGTAGGAGGCCCACGCGGGCGCCAGAATCAGGCCGACGTAGAGGGCCAGCCCGAACACGCCGGCGCAGACGGCTACCAGGTCAGTGACGGCGGTCGTGCTCATGGAGTGATCGCATTGTTACGTACGCAGGGGCCGTACGCGGGCGAAGCTCGCGCTCACCGGCTCGGCCACCAGCGGGGCCGGCTCGCGGCCCTGAAGGCCCGCGGCCGCGCGCCCAGCCCGCACGAGGCCGTTGGCGCGCGCGAACAGCCCCACCACCGTGGGTCCCGAGCCGCTCACGAACGCCACCTCCGCGCCCGCCTCGCGCGCCTGCTCGAGCGTCTGCTCGATCGCGGGGCACAGCGCCGTGGAGGCCGCCTGGAGGTCGTTGCGCAGCAGGTCCGCCTCGCCGGGCAGCGCCGCGCCCAGCTCGAGCGCCTCGCGCAACGCGCGGCGACGTTCCCGCAGGAAGCACGCATCGCGAGCGATGCCGAGCCGGTCGGCCGTGGCGTACACCTCGGCGGTGGACAGCCCGCTCGCCTGCGCCAATACCAGCACGCCGAATGGCGACACGGGGTCCGGCAGCACCTCGAGCAGCTCCCCGGCGCCGGTCGCCAGCCGGCGTCCGGGAACCACCTGCGCGGGAACGTCGGCGCCCAGCTCCCCAGCCAGCACGAACAAGAGATCCTCATCCCCCAATCCCGAGGCCTCCCTTGCCAGGCGAAGCGCTGCCGCCGCATCGGCGGACCCTCCCCCGAGCCCGGCGGCCACCGGTATGCGCTTGTCGATGCTCAACCGCACCCAACCGTCCTTCCAGCCGGTGGCCTCGCGAAAGAGCTCGAGAGCGCGCGCCGCGAGGTTCTCGCCCGTCACCCCCTCGCACACCACCTCGTCGCGCTCGGCGCCCGCCGGGGCGCTCTCGAGAGTGAGCTCGTCGGCGAGTGAGATCGACTGCATCACGCTCACCAGCTCATGGCGGCCATCCTCGCGGGTCGGACCCACGAACAGGCCGAGGTTGATCTTGGCGGGCGCCAGAGCCCGCAGCGTCAGTGGGTCGGCCGGGCTCACGTTATGCCGAGCATTCCCGCAAGCGCCCTGAACTCCTGCGGCGAGAGCCGTTCGGCGCGAACGTCCTCGGGGAGGCCAAGCTCCACCAGCGCCGCCCTCGTCCGATCCCGCGATCCTCCCTCTACGCGTCCGCTCAGCGCGAGCGAGCTCGCAAGCGTCTTGCGGCGGTGCGCAAACGCGCCGCCCACGAGCGCGCGCAGGGCGGCGCTCGGGGCCGCTCCGCGGCGACGCATGCCCACGAGCACCGAATCGACGTTCGGCACCGGATGGAAGACGGTGCGCGGAATCGCCCTCAGCACGCGAACCTCGCAGGCGAGCTGCGCGATCGCCGACGGAGCGCCGTACGCGGCGCTGCCGGGCGCAGCGGCGAGGCGCTCGCCGACCTCCTTCTGCACCATCGCGACCCACACCTCGACGTCTCCCAGCTCCTCGATCGTGCGCAGCAGCGCCCCCACCGCCACGCCGTAGGGGAGGTTCGCCACGACCTTCCTCGGAGCGGGCGAAAGCGCAGCGAGGTCCATCGTCATCGCGTCCGCCCAGTGCACGCTCACGTTGGCGTGCCCTTCGGTCGCGTCCAGCAGCGCCTCGCGCAGCCGCCTGTCGACCTCCACCACGTGCACGTGCTTGGCGCGCGTCGCCAGGTGCTCTGAAAGCACGCCCAGCCCTCCACCGATCTCTAGCACCACGTCCTCGGGCCCAAGCTCGGCGGCGCGCTCGATCACGCCGAGGATGTTCGAGTCGATCAGGAAGTTCTGGCCGAGCTCGCGATCGGGCCGGATCGCGAACCGGCGCATGCGCCGCAGGCTCGGCTGGACCGGCTCGCCCGTCTGCCTGCCTGCGCCCTTCAGGGTGTGCCCTTCAGAGTGTCCCCCGCCACGGGGGGCTCCCGTATGGGGGCTCACCACCGAAACACGCGCTCGGCGTTGCGCTCCACCGTGGCGCCCAACTCGTCCACCGACACACCACGCAGCTCAGCCAGGAAAGCCGCCGTGTGCGCGACGAACGCAGGCTGGTTGCGCTGCTTGCGCACGGCCTGGGGGGTCAGGTAGGGCGCATCGGTCTCGATCAGAAGGCGCTCCCCGGGAACCCTGCGCGCCGCATCGGCCAGATCGGCGGCGCTCTTGTAGGTGACGTTGCCGGCGAACGAGATCATGTATCCGCGCTCCACGCACTCCTCCAAGCGGTCGGGCATCGAGAAGCAGTGGATCACGACGCACATGCCCGCCGCCTCCGTCGCGAGCGTGGCGAGCGTATCCTCGTCTGCGGCCCGCGTGTGGATCACGAGCGGCTTGCCCATCTCGCGCGCGAGCGCGATCTGCGCGGAGAATGCCCGCGCCTGGTCGGCGCGGGAGGCCCCCTCCCGGTAGAAGTCGAGGCCCGTCTCCCCGATCGCCACGCAGCGCTCGTGGGCGGCGAGCGCTCGCAGCTCGGCCAGGTCGGCGTCGTCGAAGCCGTGCGACTCGTTGGGATGGCGGCCGATCGCCGCGTACACCTGGGGGAAGTCCTCGGCGGCCGCGAGCACGGTACGAGCCGAGGCCGCGGTTGTGCTGACGGTGAGCATGCGCTTCACCCCGGCCGCCACGGCCGCCGCGACCAGCTCGGCGTTTGGTGGCTCGCACAGGTCCAGGTGGGTGTGGCTGTCGATCATCCGGTCTTCGGGAACAGCGGCTCGAGCGCCTGCACCTTCCGCACCGCGCCCGCCTGCCCCCCACCACTGGGGGCGCCGAAGACCGCCCCCCCGAGCGACAGGTCGGGCGCCCCCAGCGCGGCGAGCAGCCGTACGGTGCTGTCGGGGAGGTAGGGGTGCAGCAGCACCGACACCACCCGCAAGCCCTCCGCGAGCGTGCCCAACACGCGATCGAGGTCCCCCGCGCGCGCGGGGTCCTTGGCGAGCCGCCACGGAGCCTGCTCCTCGACGTAGCGGTTCAGTCGGCGCACGTGCCTCCAGATCTCGTCGAGAGCGCTCGTCAGCTCCACCCCGTCGATCAGCTCGCTCACGCGCTCGCCCAGCCCCTCGAACTCCGCGCGCAGCGCGCCGTCGAGCTCGCCATCCGCCACCATGCCCTCGCGGTAGCGCACGATCATCGCGATGCTGCGGCTCGCGAGGTTGCCGTAGTCGTTGGCCAGCTCGCTCTCATACCGCTGCTCGAACGAGGCGGTCGACACCGACCCGTCCTGGCCGAAGCTCACGTCGCGCAACAGGTAGAAGCGCAGCGCGTCCGCTCCGAAGCGGTCGATCACCTCGAACGGGTCGAGCACGTTCCCGAGCGACTTGCTCATCTTCTCGCCGTCCATCAACAGGTACCCGTGCACGAACACCCTTCGCGGCAGCTCGATCCCCGCGGCCATCAAGAGCGCCGGCCAGTACACGGTGTGGAAGCGCAATATGTCCTTGGCGATCAAATGCACGTCCGCCGGCCAGAAGGTCGACGTAAGGTCGTCGTCGGGGTGGGGGTCATCCCCGTCAGGAGTGCCCCTCGCGCGTACGCGCGCGCGCGCGTGGTCCCCCTCGGGAGCGTCACCAACCCCTTCCGGAGCGCCACTATGCCCCGCCGCCGCGCCATGCGCGTAGGAGAGCGCCGAGTAGTAGTTGAGCAGCGCGTCGAACCACACGTAGAACACGTGCTCGGAGTCCCAGGGCACCGGCACCCCCCAGGTGAGCTTGTGCCTGGACAGCGGCACGTCACGCAGGCCGGACTTGATGAACGACAGCGCCTCGTTGTAGCGGCTCTTCGGCGCCACGAACTCCTCATGCTCCGCATACAGGCGCTCCAGCGGCTCCTGGAAGGTGGACAGCGCGAAGAAGTAGTTGTCCTCCCGCTCGCGCGTCAGCTTGACGTGGTGGATCGGGCAGAGCGCGCCCTCGTCGACTTCGTTCTCGGCCTTGAAGTCCGCGCACTTCGGGCAGTACCACCCCTCGTAGGTCCCCATGTACACGTGCCCGTTATCGCGCACCTTCGTGAGCACCTCTTGCACGACCCGCATGTGCTCGGGGTCGGTGGTGCGGATGAAGAAGTCGTTGGAAGCTCCGATCCGAGGCGCCAGCGCCCTGAAGCGCTCGGAGTTGCGATCGGCGAGCTCCTGCGGCTCCACGCCGAGCGCATGGGCCGCATCGGCCACCGGCTCGCCGTGCTCGTCGGTGCCCGTCAGGAAGAACACCTCCTCCCCGCGCTGGCGATGGTGGCGCGCCAGCACGTCGGCCGCGATGGTCGTGTATGCGTGCCCCAAGTGCGGCGCCGCGTTCACGTAGTAGATGGGAGTGGTCACGTAAAAGGACACTTCGCCCCAGGCTACCGGCGCACCGCGATGGTACGCGGCGCGCCGAGCCTCACGAGCCCGTGAGCGCCCTGTACAGCTCGTTGGCGCTCAACCCCGTGAGCTTTGCCACCACGGTCGCCGCCTGACGCGGGCGAGCGCCTGACCGGACGAGTGCGTGTATTGCATTTACGGCCACCTCGCGCGTGTGTGTGCGCGCGTGCGAGGTCCCCCCAATCACAACAACCACCTCCCCACGCGGTTGATGCTCGGCGTAATGCGCCGCCAGCTCGGCCGCCTCGCCGCGGCGAACCTCCTCGTGGAGCTTGGTCAACTCACGACACACAACCGCGGGACGCGTCGGGTCGTGCTCGGCGAGCACCCCGAGGGTGGCGGCCAAGCGACGGGGAGACTCGAAGGCGACGAGTGTCTCAGGGGCGTCGAGCAGCACGCGCTCGAGCTCCGCGCGCTTGCGCGGCAGGAAGCCCGCGAAGCGCCAGCGCTCCGCCGGCAGGCCTGAGGCGACGAGCGCCGTGAGCACGCTGCTCGCGCCCGGCAGCACCTCGACCGGCAGCCCGGCCACGATGCACGCCTGCACGAGCGCATACCCAGGGTCCGAGACGAGCGGCATCCCCGCGTCGGATACGAGCGCGACGAGGGCGCCGCGTTCGATGCGCCCCACCAGCTCCGAAGCCCGCTCGCGTTCGTTGTGCTCGTGAAAGCTCACGAGCGCCCCCACGATCTCATAGCGGTCGAGCAGCACGCGCGTACGGCGCGTGTCCTCGCAGGCGATGGCGTCCGCTTCGCGCAGCGCGTCGAGAGCGCGCAGGGTCACGTCCCGGAGATTGCCGATCGGGGTGGGACACACCACGAGCCGCCCTGGCGGTCCCACTGCGTCATTCGGGGAGGTCATGCGTTGCCGATCGGAGTGGGCCACATCACGAGCCGCCCTACTGCGTCATCCGGGGAGGTCATGCGACGAATATAGGGTCCCTCTCGCCCTCCCATGACCCCAGACCCGCACGACACGCCGCACTACACGCGCTACCGCGCCGGGCGACGGCTGCCCGGACGGCGCACCCTAAAGGGCACACCCTCCGGGGCGCAGGCAAGCGAGAGCGAGGCGTGGGAGAACGTCTCGTTGCGAGCCCCTCGCGCGCGCGCGCGAGTCCCCCGCTGGACGGAACGCCTCAGGACAGAACGCCTCACCCCCAAGCGCGTGCTGCTCGGCCTGCTCGCTCTCGTCTTCGGATGGCTGGCGCTGTCGCTCGTGCTGTTCCTCCTGAGCGCCCACTTCGAGCGCACCTCGCCGCCCTCGGACGTCGCCGGCGTGCTGCAACCGGCCGGCTTCCCGCTCACCTCACCCAACAACATCCTCGTGCTCGGATCCGATCGGCGAGAAAAGGGCAGTAAGGAACCGGGCGCCAACACGTCCGGCCCGAGCCGCTCGGACACGATCATGCTGATCCGCACCGGCGGCGGTCACTCGGCGCGCCTCTCGATCCCGCGCGACACGGTGCTCGAAATCCCCGGTCACGGCCTGCAGAAGATCAACGCCGCCTACGCCTTCGGGGGCCCCGCGCTGTCGATATCCGTGATCGAGCGCTATCTGGGCGTCCCCATCAACCATCTGGTGGAAGTCAACTTCGAAGACTTCCCCCAGCTCGTCGACGCCATGGGCGGGATCGACTACACCGGGGGGTGCGTGATCTCGGAAATCAGCGGCGGCTTCAGCAACGGGGGCTTCACATTGCGCCTGAGCCCCGGCACTCATCGCCTGAACGGCAAGCAGGCGCTCGCGCTGGCGCGCACCCGCAAGAACCTGTGCGCGCCCAACCAGACCGATCTGCAACGCGCCGAACGCCAGCAGGCGCTCTTTGGAGACATGAAGTCGCGGCTGCTGTCGTTCTCGAGCTTCGTGCGCCTGCCGCTGATCGCCTGGAACGCCCCGCCGGCGATCGTCTCCGACATGAGCAGCCCCACACTGCTCGGTCTGTTCGGCGCGCTCGCCGTGGGCGGCACGCCGCCCACGCGCGTCCTGCATCCCGACGGCACGGTGACGCTCCCCGACGGAGAGGTCGGCCTCAGCGTCTCGGAAAGCGAACGCCGGGCCGCCGCGGCGCGCTTCCTCGCGGGCTGAGCCTCGCGGCGGCCCCTTCGCGCGCGTGCGCGCGCGCAAGTCATGCCCCAGCGTGCGACTACTTCGCGGCCGCGACCGGCTTCGCCTCGGCGGCTTTCTTCTCAGCAGGTTTGTCCGTGGACTCGCTCTTCTTGGCGTCGGCCTTGCCGTTGGAATCGCCCTTGGAGGGAGCCTCGGAGGAGCCCTCGCTCGACGAGGAGTCGCCTGAGGAGCCTGAGGAGGATGTGTCCGCGGACGCGGACGCCGCGTTCTCCCGCTGGCGCTTGCGGGTGCCGTAGTCGGTGTTGTAGAAGCCTTTGCCCTTGAAGTGAACCGCGGGCGCGTGCAGCACGCGTTCGACCGGCGCCCCGGTCTCGGGGTCCGTCGTGAGCGGATCCTCGCTGAAGGGCTGGTGCACCTCGAAGGTGCTCCCGTCCGGGCGTCTGTACTCGTAGATGGGCATGCCCGCCCGATTATAAGAGCGCGGCCCGCAAGGACACGGCCCGCAGGGCCACGGCCGGCGGGCGGCGGGCGGGCGGCTCGTCAGCCGGCGACGAGCGAGCGGGCGCATTCGATGCCCGCCCTGATCGTCGCCGTGAAGTCGCGATCGGGCTCTGAGATCATGCGCAGCGCGAACCCGTCGCCGATCGAGAAGAGGATGTCGGCGACGGCCTCAGGCTCGGCGTGCAGTCGCAGCACGCCGTCCTCCTGCGCCGCCGCCAGCATGCCGGCGAGCCGCTCCCTTGTGAGCCGCACGAGCCTCGCGTACTCCACCGCGATCTCCGCGTTGCGCCGCGAGAGCGTGAACAGCTCGAACAGGAGCGTCACGAACTCTGGATCCTCACGAACCGCCTCCTGCAGGTTCTGCGCCAAGAGGGCGACGTAATCGTCGGCCGTGCGCGCGCCGGCCAGGCGCCGCTCGAGCGCTTCGATGCGCAGCTCGCAGTCGCGCCGCGCGGCCTCCACGAGCAGCTGCTCCTTGGTGCCGAAGTAGTAGTGGAGCAGGCCACGCGAGACGCCCGCCTCGCGCGAGACGTGGTCGAACGTCGAGCCCGCCGCGCCACGCCGCGCCACGCTGTGGCGCATCGCCTCGACGATGCGCTGTGCCTTCTCGCCGGAGAGGGACCGGGTCGCGGTCCCCGTGGGGTCGTCCCGCTCCTCCAGCGCCGCCGCGCTCCCGCTCACGCGCGCGACCTCGATCCACCGCTCACGCGACCACCCTCGACCCGCCGCTCACGCGGCCGGCATGTCCGCCGGCGCGGGGGCCTCCGCCGCCGGCATCGTGGTGGAGCTGTAGTCGAACTCCTCCTCGGCCCCGAACAGCAGATCGAGCACCTTCGAGCGCAGGCTTTCGGAGAGCGCGAGCGCGAGCACCGCGCCGACGATCAACAGCAGCAGCGTGCGACCGAGACCGCCTTTTCGCTTCGGCTTGGGCTGCGGCTGCCTGAACGCGAACGAAGCCTCCTTGAGCGCATTCGCGGCTTCGGCCAGCTCGCGCTGGAGCTTGCGGTCCTCCATGAGCGCCTTGCCCGCGGGCTTGCCGTTGCTCACACGTCCGTAGGCGCTGCGTGCCGCCGCATATGCCGCGAGCAGGTTCTGGCGCAACTGCTCGTCCTCCATCAGGCGCTTCATGTAGGTGCCAAGCACCGCTTCGCCCGCCTTGCCGATCCTGTCTTTTGCCGCCATCTGGCCACCGCCTCTGCCGAAAGCTTGTCGATGATGTCCAATATACCCCCGATGATCGATATCTCGAACGTATGAGAAGCGAGCAGACCCACCCCTACAGGCCCACACGTCCCGATGGGGACGTGTCCTAGGCGCGGCGTGCCGAGCTTCCAGGCTACCGCGGCCTTTCTCGGCGCCCTCTTGATTGTGGGGGCGCTCGCATCCGGGCTTGCCCAGCGTTCGTTCCTGTCGCTCGCGGCGATGTTCGTGCTCGCCGGCTTCGTCGTCGGGGACGGCGGCTTGCAATGGGTCAGCTTTCACGCCCAGTCCGGGTTCGTCGAGGACCTCGCGTTCGTCGCGCTGATCGTGATCCTCTTCCGCGACGGCCTGGAGGTCGAGGGGGAGATGCTGCAGAGCGCATGGCACCTGCCGCTGCGCAAGCTCGCGATCGCGATGCCGCTCACCGCCGGGATCGTGGCCGTGGCCGCGCATCTGTTGATCGGGCTGTCGTGGACCGAGTCGCTGCTGCTCGGCGCGCTGCTCTCTCCGACCGACCCGGTGCTCACCTCGAACATCGTCACCAATCCGCGCGTGCCACGGCTGGTGCGCCACTCGCTCAACCTGGAGTCGGGCCTCAACGACGGGCTCGCGCTGCCCGCGGTGCTCACCTTCCTCGCCGCGCTGAGCGTCGAATCCCAGCATTTCGTGTGGTGGCGCTTCGTGCTCCAGGACGTGGGGCTCGGCTTCCTCTACGGGCTCGTCATCGGCTGGGTGGCGGCGTTGCTCATGCCGAGCGACAGGGCTCGCCCGCTCGAGCACCCGATCCCCTCCCACCAGAAGTCGCTGTACGCGCTCGGCGTGGCGTTCGCCACCTACGGGGCCACGGTGCTCGCGCCGCGCGGCAACGGCTTCATCGCGGTGTTCGTGGCGGCGATCGTGCTCGGCGTGCGCCGTCCCGACTTGCGCCGCCACTTCGAGCAGCGCGCCGATGAGATCGTCGAGATCGTCAAGCTCGGGATCTTCGTCGTGTTCGGCTCGCTGCTCACGCTGAACGCGCTCGAGAGCAACGGCTGGGCGGCGCTCGGCCTGGTGGCCGTCGCGTTCCTCATCGCGCGGCCGCTGGCGGTGTGGATCGCGCTGCTGGGCACGAGCACCGACCGTCAGACGCGCCTGTTCATGGGCTGGTTCGGCCCGAAGGGGGTCGCCACCATGACCTTCTCACTGCTCGTGCTCGACCAGCACATAGCGAGCGGCCAGCGCATCTTCGACCTGACCGCGCTCGTCGTGTTCTGCTCGATCGCCCTGCACGGCCTCACCGACACGCCCGGGGCGAACTGGATCGCCCGTCACGCCGAGCGGGCCAAAACCTAGGCGTGCAGCGCCGCCTGTTCCTGCGCCGATGGGAACGCCCACGCGGCGCGCGAGCGGCGCTCCTGACGGAACACGAACCGCAACTGCTGCGGCGGCGCGAGCTGCGCCTCGGCGGGACGGAAGGTGGCGCAGGGCTCGGCGAGGTCCAAGGCGCAAAGCAGATTGCACTTGAAGAAGCAATCGTCGCAGGTGACCTTGCGGGTGGCTCGCTTGCTCTGCTTCCTCGACACTGACTCCCCTTTGACTCGCGGCTGGACTCGACGGCAGGTAGGCATCAAAGCACCGCTGCCGCCCTCCCTTCAAGGGCGCGCGGGAGGCCTTCTTCGCAAATCGCAGGGAAAACCGCTGCTTATCCGCAAATAGCCATTATCGAATCTCGATCGTGTGACAATCCTCGTTCCAAGCACGCATTTTGCGTGGTCTTTCTGGGCGCAGCACATATCTGGGTGGGGAGCACATCGAGCTCATCCAGACGTGCGGGCCCGCCGAGATGGGTCTCCGGAGGCGGGAACGTCATCATGGTGGGAGTGCGCATCCTCCTGACCGGCGTCAGCGGCTTCGCGGGCGCGGCGCTCCTTCCGCGTCTGCTCGAGCAGGGCCACGAGGTGCGTGCGCTCGCGCGCGACCGCGCGCGCGTGGAGCGGGCGCTCGCCTACAGCGCCACCGCGAGCCTCGCCGACTTCGAGCTGATCGTCGGCGACACGCTCACGGGAGCGGGCGTGTCGGACGCGATGCGCGACGTGGAGGTCGCCTATTACCTGATCCACTCGATGGAGCCCTCCGCGGGCGGGGCGGGCGGGATCTCGTTCCCCGCGCGCGAGCGAGCCTCCGCCGACACGTTCGCCCAGGCTGCGCGGGCGGCCGGCGTGAACCGCATCGTGTACCTCGGCGGGCTGCTCCCGCGTGACGAGCACGCACCCACCGCAGGTGCGGGCCGGGCGACGACGAGAGCGACGACGCGCCCGCGAGCGTCGCGCCACCCACGGGCACCGTCGCGCCCGCGAGCGTCGCCCCACCTGGCGAGCAGATACGCGGTCGAGCGCATCCTGCTCGACGCGATCCCCGAGTCCGTCGCGCTGCGCGCCTCGATCGTGATCGGCGCGCGCTCCCGCTCGTTCCGCTTTCTCGTTCGCCTCGTGGAGCGCCTGCCGGTCCTCGCGCTCCCCGCGTGGCGCGACCACCGAACCCAGCCGATCGACGAGCGCGACGTCGTCGAGATGCTCGCGTCCTGCGCGTCGGTCGCGGCGGTCGCGGGGCGCTCGCTCGACGTCGGCGGCCCCGACGTGCTCAGCTATGGCGAGATGATTGAGCGCATAGCGGAGCTGATGCTGCTGGGCCGGCCGAGCGTCGGCCTGGGCGTCACGGCCACCCCGCTCGCCGCCCGCCTGGCCGCCGTCCTCACCGACGAGAGCCCCGAGCTCGTGCTCCCTCTCATGGAAGGGCTCAGCGGCGATCTGCTCCCGGCCGACCACGATGCGGCGAATGTGTTGAACGTCGAGTTGCACTCATTCGACTCCGCCGTCGAACATGCCCTTTACGAGTGGGAAAAGGTGGAGCCGCTTGCCGCGCGATGAGGGCGGGGCGGAAGCCCCGCAACTCAGTCCAGAGCCTCGGCCGGTTACGGTTCCCCCTCCGCGATGAGCACCGTCACAGCATCCATCGACATCGCCGCCACACCCACCCAGGTGTGGGGCACCGTGATGGACCCCGCCCGACTCGGCGATTGGGTCACCATTCACCGCAAGCTGCGCAGCAGCGACGAGGGCGCCCCGCGGATCGGCTTCCGCATGGACCAGCAGGTCCACCTGAGAGGAGTCAGCCTCGACGTTCATTGGACGCTGGTGGAGTGCGTGCCCGGCGAGCGCGCCGTGTGGGAGGGACGCGGCCCCGCCCACTCGCGTGCCCGCACGGAGTATGTCCTGCGCCCCGCTTCGAATGGCTCCACGCGCTTTGACTACCGCAACGAGTTCCACGCGCCGCTCGGGCGGATCGGCGCGCTCGCGAGTCGTGCGCTCGTCGGTGGAATGCCCGAGCGCGAGGCCACCCGCACGCTCGAGCGTCTGCGCTCGCTGCTGGAGCACTGAGAACGTGTCTCAAAGACACGTTCTAACTCACTGTTGAGCGATCCGGCCGCCCTCACCCGGGCGATCCGGCCGGCCTCACCTGGGAATTTCGCATGCAACCTCCTGAGATGGGGACAGGCGGGCGGGGGGGCAAGTTGTGTAAAGTGAAGCGAAAGACCGTGCGACCCCTATCGTCGGTTTTCCATTTACTCCAGCGAAGGACACAATCGTGACTGACTTCCTTGACGAGAAGCGCCGAGAGATAAACGACCGACTGGCGGAGCTCAAGCCGCTGATCGACGAGTACACCCGCCTGCAGGCCGCCGCGACGGCACTGGCCGGTGTCGGTGGGTCTGCTCCGGCTTCCCGTGCGCCCGCCGCTCCCGCGGCGCCGGCCCGACGTGGACCGGGCCGTCCACGCGGGTCGAAGACTCGCAAGACAGCCACCACCAGACGGCGCGCCGCGGCGCCGCCGGCAGCAGCCGCCACCACGACGGCGCCGGCGCCCCGTCGCCGCGCCGGACGTCGCAAGGGCAGCGGCACCCGGGCCGCCCAGGCGCTGTCGTTCGTCACAGGACAGCCCGGCATCACCATTCCCGAGCTGGCCGCCAAGATGGGCATCAAGCAGAACTACCTGTATCGCGTCCTGCCCGGTCTGGAGCAGGAAAAGAAGATCAAGAAGCAGGGTAGAGGCTGGCACCCAGTCGGCTGATCCAGTCCTAGTCTCGTCGCCCGGGCACCGCCGGCGAAGCCGGTGGTCGGCGTCCTCCCTCCCTCGTGTGCAAAGCACACTTCGGTCGGTGCGTCCTTGCCAGGGACGACGATCCGTCGGACTGGCCGCGTATTACGAGGCCGATCCGTCGGACTGACGCCCTAACCACGACACGGCCGGGGTCGCGCTTGCGACACCCGGCCGTTATTCGTTAAAGGGTCGCCTCGTGGAGGAGGCGCGTGAGGTCGTCCTCTAGATGAGCCCCTGGCTCTCGACTGTGGCGCGCTCGTCGCTGAGCTCCGCCACCGATGCGTCGATCTTCGAGCGTGAGAACTCGTCGATGTCGAGGCCCTGCACGATCGACCACTCGCCGCCGGAGCAGGTGCAGGGGAAGCCGCTGATGAGGCCCTCGGGCACGCCGTAGGAGCCGTCCGAGACGACTCCCATCGACACCCACTCGCCGGTGCCGGCCACCCAGTCGCGTATGTGGTCGATCGCCGCGTTGGCCGCCGAGGCGGCGCTCGAGGCGCCGCGCGCCTCGATGATCGCGGCGCCGCGCTTGCCCACGTTCGCCAAGAACTCGTCTTCGATCCATGCCTGGTCGTCGACGAGCTTCGCGGCCTGCTCCCCGCGCACCTGGGCGTGGAACAGGTCCGCGTACATAGTGGGCGAGTGGTTGCCCCAAACGCCCATCGTCGTCACGTCGGTGACGCTCGCGCCGAGCTTGTTCGCCACCTGCGCCACCGCGCGATTGTGGTCGAGGCGCATCATCGAGGTGAACCGCTCGCGAGGGATGTCGGGCGCGTTGTTCATCGCGATCAGGCAGTTCGTGTTGGCGGGGTTGCCCACCACGAGCACCTTCACGTCGCTTGCGGCCCCTCCGTTCAGCGCTTTGCCCTGAACGGTGAAGATCTTGCCGTTCTCGCCGAGCAGCTCGGCGCGCTCCATGCCCTTCGTGCGCGGACGCGAGCCGACCAGCAGGGCGATGTTGACCCCGTCGAAGGCATCGTTCGGATTGTCGTGCAGGTCAAGGCCCGCGAGCAGCGGGAAGGCGCAGTCGACGATCTCCATCGCGACGCCCTCCAGCGCGCCCATGGCCGGCGGGATCTCCAGCAGGCGCAGGTCCACGGGCTGGTCTGGGCCAAGCAGCTGTCCGCTGGCGATACGGAACACGAGGCTGTAGCCGATCTGGCCGGCGGCGCCGGTCACTGTGACGCGTACTGGATTGCTCACTGATTCATCTCCTGGCTGAGGTTGTCGGCGATTGAGGCGAGGAACTCCTGCGTGGTCTGGAAGGGCTGCTCCGGCCCGATCAGCAGGGCGAGGTCCTTGGTCATCTTCCCGCTTTCCACGGTCTGCACGCACGCGCGCTCGAGCGTCTGCGCGAACTCGCTCACCGCGGGCGTGCCGTCCATCCGCCCGCGCGCCTGAAGCGCGCGCGTCCACGCGAAGATCGAGGCGATCGGGTTGGTTGACGTGGGCTTGCCCTGCTGGTGCATCCTGTAGTGGCGGGTGACGGTGCCGTGCGCCGCCTCCGCCTCGACGGTCTTGCCGTCCGGGGTCATCAGCACGCTCGTCATCAGCCCGAGCGAGCCGAAGCCCTGCGCGACGGTGTCGGACTGCACGTCGCCGTCGTAGTTCTTGCAGGCCCACAGATAGCCGCCCTCCCACTTCATCGCAGCGGCCACCATGTCGTCGATCAAGCGGTGCTCATAGGACAGGCCGGCAGCCTCGAAGTCGGCCTTGAACTCATCCTCGTAGACCTCCGCGAAGATGTCCTTGAAGCGCCCGTCGTAGCGCTTGAGGATCGTGTTCTTGGTCGACAGGTACACCGGGTAGTTGCGCTCCAGGCCGTAGCGCATCGTGGCGCGCGCAAAGTCGCGGATCGAGTCGTCGAGGTTGTACATGGCCATCGCCACCCCGCCACTCGGGAAGTCGTACACGTCGAGTTCGATCGGCTCGCTTTCGTCCTTCGGCGTGAAGGTGAGCGTGAGCTTGCCCTCGCCGGGCACGACGAGGTCGGTGGCGCGATACTGGTCGCCGAAGGCGTGGCGACCGATCACGATCGGCTTAGTCCAGCCGGGCACCAGGCGCGGGACGTTGGAGATCACGATCGGCTCACGGAATATCACCCCGCCGAGGATGTTGCGGACCGTGCCGTTGGGCGACGGATACATCCGCTTCAGGCCGAACTCCTTCACCCGCGCCTCGTCGGGGGTGATCGTGGCGCACTTGACGCCAACGCCGTGGCGCTTGATTGCCTCGGCGGCTCGCACCGTGACCTCGTCGTCGGTGGCGTCGCGGTTCTCTATGCGCAGGTCGTAGTAGTCGAGCTCGATGTCCAGGTAGGGCAGGATGAGCTGCTCCTTGATGAACGACCAGATGATCCTGGTCATCTCGTCGCCGTCGAGCTCGACGACGGGTTTCTCCACCTTGATCTTGATCTTGGCCATGTGTCGATCCTCTGGTAGCTGACGGACGGGGTCCCAACGGATGGGGTCCCCACCCACCCAGGCGGGCGATGCTATCGCGGAGCGTCCGGAGTGCGCGGCTGAGCGGTGTCCCGCGCGAGCGCGCGCGAAGAAAGCCCTCTTACGCGCGCACGCGCAGGGCACCCTCAAACGGACATCGTCTGCCCCACTCTCAAACGTTCATCGTCTGCCGACCCTCGCAAGGGGTAACCTCTAACCGATGGCGGCCGTATCCGACCAGACGCGCACCGGGCAGGGGCACACCCACGAGGTCTTCAACCAGGCTCCCCCCTTCGAGGGCGTCGATCTCTACTCCAGCAACGTGGCCCTCGTGGAGGCGGTTCAGCGCGAGGGCGCCGGCTGGATCGACGAGCAGGCGCGCGAGATCGGCGCGTTCGCCGGCAGCGCCGAGGCGATCGAGCTGGGCCGGCTCGCCAACGAGAGCCCGCCCGTGGCGCGCACCCACGACCGCTTCGGCAACCGCATCGACGAGGTCGACTATCACCCGGCCTACCACCGCTTCATGGAGGCCTCGATCTCGCACGGACTGCACTGCATCCCCTGGACGGAGAAGCGCGCCGGCGGGCACGCGGCGAGGGCGGCGACGTTCATGACGATGTCCCAGGCCGAGGGAGGCCACGGGTGTCCGATCTCGATGACCTGCGCGGCGGTGCCCACGCTGCGCAAGCAGCCCGACCTCGCCGCCGAGTGGGAGCCGCGCCTGTTCTCACGTGTCTACGACGCACGCCACATCCCGCCCGCCGGGAAGGACGGCGTCACGTGCGGGATGTCGTTCACCGAGAAGCAGGGCGGATCGGACCTGCGCGCCAACACGACGACCGCGCGGGCGCTGGGCGGCGGCGGGGGGGCGGCGAGTACGAGCTGACCGGCCACAAGTGGTTCTGCTCGGCGCCGATGTCGGACCTGTTCCTCATAACGGCGCTCGCGGAGGAGGGGCTCTCCTGCTTTTTGCTGCCGCGCATACTCCCCGACGGGACCCGCAACCGCTTCCACATCCAGCGCCTCAAGGACAAGCTCGGCAACCGCTCCAACGCCTCCGCCGAGATCGAGCTGGACGGCGCATGGGCGCAGATGGTGGGCGAGCCCGGCCGGGGCGTGGCGACGGTGGTGGAGATGATCAACCACACCCGCTTGGACTGTGTCCTGGGCTCGGCCTCCGGCATGCGCCTGGGCGTCGCCATCGCCACCCATCACTGCGCCGGGCGATCGGCCTTCGGCAAGCCCCTGATCGAGCAGCCGCTGATGCGCAACGTGCTCGCCGACCTGTGCGTGGAGTCCGAGGCGGCCACGATCACGGCGATGCGACTCGCGCGCGCATACGACGAGGCCGAGAGCGACGAGCACGAGGCGCTGTTCAAGCGCCTGGCGACCGCCGTGGGCAAGTACTGGACCTGCAAGCGCGGCCCCGAGCACGCGGCCGAGGCGCTGGAGTGCCTTGGCGGCAACGGCTACGTGGAGGAGTCGGGCATGCCGCGGCTGTACCGCGAGATGCCGGTGAACTCCGCCTGGGAGGGCTCGGGCAACGTGATCTGCCTCGACGTGTTGCGCGCGCTGGCCAAGCAGCCCGGCACGCTCGACGCGTTCTTCGACGAGCTGGAGCTCACGAGCGGGACCGAGCAGCGCCTGGACTCCCACGTGCGGCGGCTGAAGGACGAGCTCTCGGACTTCGAGGACGTCGAGTGCAGAGCGCGGCGCATCGTCGAGGACATGGCGCTCGCGCTGCAGGGCTCGCTGCTCGTGCGTCACGGCGCGCCCGCTGTGGCGGACGCCTTCTGCGCCTCGCGCCTGACGGGCGAGCGGGGCCTTCAGTACGGCACGCTGCCGGCCGGCACGGAGTTCGAGGCGATCATCGAGCGCAACCGCGTGCAGGTCTGAGCGCTTACACAGCCTAAGATCAATACATGGCCACGAGAGCACCGATGCAGGCGCGCGGCAGCATCCAGCTTGCCCGACTCTTCGGCATTCGCATAGGGGTGAGCGCGAGCTGGTTTCTCGTGCTCGCGTTTCTCATCGTCTTCCTCTCCGACTACTTCCACAGAGTGCTCGGGGGGTCCACCAGCACGGCCTACGCGGTCGCCGTGGCAGGCGCGCTCGGCTACTTCGCCTCGCTGATCCTGCACGAGCTCGGGCACGCGCTCGTCTCGCGGAGGCTTGGCATCGCGATCTTGGGCATCGACCTGTGGTTCTTCGGCGGCATGGCGAGGCCGGCGCGCGAACCTGAGACCCCGGGTGAGGAATTCAAGGTGGCCGCGGCCGGGCCGGCCGCGACGTTCGCGGTGCTGCTCGTCTGCGTGGGGGCGACCGCCGCGATAGCCAGCGGCGGGCACTTCACCGACGCGGTGCTCACCCGCGAAGGCTTCACCACCACGCCGGTGCTGGCGCTGCTGGCCTGGCTTGCGTTCATCAACTCGGCGCTGCTGGTCTTCAACCTCGTCCCGGCGTTCCCGCTCGACGGCGGGCGGATCGCGCGCGCGGCGATCTGGTGGCGCACCGGGGACCGCCATCGCGGCACGCGCATCACCGGCCGCGCCGGCCAGGGGTTCGCGCTCGCGCTCGGCCTCGTCGGCCTGCTGGGTCTTCTCACCGGCAGCGGCTTCGGCCTGTTCACGCTCCTGCTCGGGCTGATCCTCTACCAGGCCTCCGGCGGAGCGGTGATGCAGGGCGCGCTCGGCCAGCGCATCCAGAGCGTGAGGGTGGCGGACATCATGGACCGCGAGCCTCCCACGATGTTCGCCGAGCTGAAGCTGCTCGACGCGCAGGAGCAGTTCTTCATGCGCTACCGCAGGCCGTGGTTCGCGGTGGTGGACCACGCCCGCCACTTCCTCGGGGTGGTGCGCTCGGAGCGGATCGATCAGGAGATCGCCGCGGGGCGCCCGGCGCTCGAGGTCGCCGAAGTGCTCGAGCAGGACCTGCCGGTGCGCATCGACGAGCAGGAGCCGCTCGAGTCGCTCTTGCGCAGCGAGGGCCTCGGGCGGCTCGGCGGGATGGTGGCGGTCGACGCCGACGGCGTATTGCGGGGCGTGGTGACGGTGGCGCAGATCCGCCAGGCGCTCAGCCCGGCCGGCGGGTCTTGAACGCCGGCACGCCCGGATGGCCGCGCCCATAACCGGCGCAGCCGGTGCCCATAACCGGCGTGCATGAATGCCCAAAACCACGTGCATGCCTTGGCGAGGGCGGCACGGCACGGAGGGTGGCGCTCGTTATAGAGTCCCGCCCGACCACACCACCGCCCCAGTCCTCCGACTACCCCCAGGGAGCTCATGCCGGCACATGACGTCTTGATCATCGGCGCAGGCCTCGCGGGTCAGCGCGCCGCGCTCGCCGCCGCGCAGGCCGGCTCCAGTGTCGCGATCCTCAGCAAGGTCCACCCCGTGCGCTCGCACTCGGTGGCGGCGGCCGGCGGCATCAACGCGGCGATCAGCGTCGATGACGACTGGCGCTCGCACGCGTACGACACCGTCAAGGGCTCTGACTTCCTCGGCGACCAGGACGCGATCGAGATCATGTGCTCGGAGGCTCCCGCGGAGGTCATGCATCTCGAGCACATCGGCGTGACATTCCACCGCAACGACAAGGGCGAAATGGACCTGCGCGCGTTCGGCGGGGCCTCGGCGAAGCGGACCGCCTACGTGGCCGACATCACGGGGCAGGCGATGTTGCACGTGCTCTACGAGCAGCTGATGAAGCACCACGAGACGGTCGAGCGCTACGAGGAGTGGTTCACGACCTCGCTGCTCAAGGACGAGGCGGGCCGCTGCTGCGGGGTGATCGCGCGCGACGTGCGCAGCGGGCGGATGGAGGCGTTCACCGCCAAGAACACGATCCTCGCGTGCGGCGGAGCCGGGCAGGCCTACAAGCCGACGACAAACGGCCTGATCGTCACCGGCGACGGGATCTCGATGGCCTACCGGGCCGGCGCCCCGCTGATGGACATGGAGATGGTTCAGTACCACCCGACCTGCTTGGTCGAGACCGGCATGCTCATCACCGAGGGCGCGCGCGGCGAGGGCGCCCACCTGCTGAACGCCAACGGCGAACGCTTCATGGAGAAGTCGGCGCCGAACAAGATGGAGCTCGCATCGCGCGACGTGGTTTCGCGCGCCGAGCAGATCGAGATCAACGAGGGCCGCGGCGTCGGCCCGGGCGGAGCGGGCATCTACCTCGACGTGACGGTCGTGCCGCGCAAGCGCACGCTGGAGGCGCTGCGCGAGATCGTCAACCTCGGGCGCGACTTCGCCGGCGTGGACATCACGCGCGAACCGATCATGATCCGCCCGGGCCAGCACTACATCATGGGCGGAGTGAAGACGGACGTGAACGGAGCCACCTCGGTGGAGGGGTTGTACGCCGCCGGCGAGGTGGCGTGCGTGTCGGTGCACGGCGGCAACCGCCTCGGCGCCAACTCGCTGCTGGACACGCTCATCTTCGGCCGCCGCGCGGGCGAACACGCCGCGGAGCGGGCCTCGAGCATGGCGATGCCGAGCGTCGACGCAGACGCCCGGCTGCGCGAGGACGCGGCTCGGATCGACTCGATCATCGCGCGCCCCCACGACGGCAGGCGGGTCTCGGAGATCAAGAGCGAGCTCGGCGAATTGATGAACCGCCACGCGGCGGTGTTCCGCGACCAGGACGGCCTGCAGACGGCGCGCGAGACGATCGGGCGCCTGCGGGCGGAGGCCGATCGCGCCTGGATCGACGACCGTGGGACCGTCTTCAACCAGGACGTGCTCGGCGCGATCGAGCTCGGCTACATGGTCGACTGCGCCGAGGCGACGGTCGTCGCGGCGCTCGAGCGCAAGGAGTCCCGCGGCGCCCAGTACCGCACCGACTACCCCGAGCGCAACGACGAGGAGTGGCTCAAGCACATCGACATCTCGCTGGGCGAGGGCGGGGCGGGCGGGCCTCAGGTCTCCTACTCGCCGGTGACGTTCACCCAGTGGCAGCCCGAGGTGAGGAAATACTGATGGTGGGTGGGCACTGGAGATCATCATCCCGTTCGGACCGACAGAGCAGGAGCGTCAACGATGGCTGAAGTGCGCGACAGGCCACCCGAGCAGTTCACCCTCAGGCTGCGCCGCTACGACCCCGAGTCCGGCGAGGCCCCCTACTGGGACGAGCACACGGTCGAGCTCGAGCCCCACCGCTCGGTGCTCGAGGGGATCCTCCAGGCGCGCGACAAAACCGACGGATCGATCGGGATCCGCTGCTCATGCCGCCAGGCGATATGCGGCTCGTGCGGCGTGCGCGTGAACGGCGAGCCGTCACTGGCCTGCCACACCCACCTGGACGCCGCCAAGGCGTCGGCGAAGGACGGCGTGATCGAGATCGAGCCGATGGGCAACATGCCCGTGCTCAAGGACCTGATCGTGGACATGGACGCGGTCCACTGGAAGAAGATCCAGCGGGTTACGCCCTGGCTGCTGGCCAAGCAGCCGGTGCCCGAGCGCGAGTACATCGTGGACCGCGAGAGCATGGTGGACATCACGCAGACGATGGCGTGCATCCAGTGCGGGGCGTGCGTGAGCGACTGCCTGGCGATGGAGGTCGACCCGGGCTTCATCGGCCCGGCGGCGCTCGCGAAGGCGTACCGCTTCGTGGGCGACCCGAGGGATGCCGAGCAGCGCGAGCGCCTGATCGATCTCTCAGAGGACCCGCAGGGGATCTACGACTGCACGCACTGCTTCAAGTGCGTGCAGGCCTGCCCGAAGGACGTCAACCCGATGGGCCAGATCATGCGGCTGCGACGGATCGCCGGTTCCGACCAGCACATCGTCGATCAGAACAACGGGCACCGCCACGAGGAAGCGATCACGACGCTGATCAAGGACTACGGGCTGCTGCACGAGGCGGAGATGCTGCCGCGCTCCTACGGCGGGAACTCGTGGTTCGGCAAGTTCCATCCCGCCGCGGGCAAGGAGCTGCTCAGCTCGCTGCCGGTGGTGGTGCGTGGGGTGATGAAACGAAAGATGAGCCTCAAGATCGCGATGTTCGGCCACAAGATCGGAAAACAGGACCTGAACGCGGTGAAGAGGATCTACGAGAAGGTCGAGAGCAAGCCCGAGCGCTACGAGCTGAACCTGTATGTGAGCGGCTACGACGAAGACGCCGAGGCGCCCGTCGCGAGCGCGGCCGCCGAGAGCGGATCGACACAGTCCACCGAAGGGAGCGCCGCGTGATGAAGGTCGCCTACTGGCCAGGCTGCGTGAGCCGCGGCTTCACCCCCGAGCTGCACGGGTCGATGGCGAAGGTGGCGCCGCTGCTCGACATCGAGCTGGTGGAACTCGACCGCGGCAACTGCTGTGGTTGCGGCGTTATCGCCGAGCACAACCAGGAGCTGGCGGACACGCTGAACGCGCGCACGTTCGCGCTCGCTCAGCAGGTGGAGGGCGCGGAGCTGATGATGAACATCTGCTCGACCTGCCAGGGCGCGCAGAGCGAGTGCCAGGAACGCTTGGACGCGAACGCCGAGTACCGCGCGCACGTAAACGAGACGCTCGCCGAGGAGGGCCTTACCTATAGTAAGGATCCCGCCCACCCACTCACGAACAAGAACTTCCTGTGGCTGCTGGTCGAGGAGATCGGCCTGGAGAAGCTGAGCTCGCTCGTGAAGCGCCCGCTCACCAACCTCAAGGTGGGCCCCTTCTACGGCTGCTACATCGTGCGGCCGCGCAACCGCCTGGGCATCGACTCCGAGCACCCGCGCGACCACTACCTGGAGCAGGTGATCGACGCGCTCGGCGGCACGGTGATCGAGTACGCCGGTACGCACAAGTGCTGCGGCTTCCCGATCATCACGATGAACAAGGAGGCCTCGCTCAAGCAGGCCGGGCGCCACCTCGGCGACGCGGTGGACGCGGAGGCGGACTGCCTGGTGACGCCCTGCCCGCTGTGCCACCTGAACCTCGACCTGCAGCAGCCGCTCGCCGAGAAAGTCGTCGGCCGCGAGCTTGGAATGCCGGTGCTGCACCTCCCCCAGCTCGTCGGACTGGCGCTGGGCTTGGAGCCCAAGGAGCTGGGCATGAGCCGCCACGTGGTGAGGCCGGCGTCGGTGATCGACTGGTCGACGTCGGTGGTGGGCGCAGCGGCCTGAGGCGCCCCACGCGCGCGCGGGGCATCCCAAGAACGGACACAACCCACACGCGACGCCCGTCGTCCGCGTA
>CAVSPS010000007.1:0-140807 GCA_963729925.1 uncultured Solirubrobacterales bacterium
TGGAAGTCCGGCGTCTCGGTGTAATGGATCACGATCACATGGGGTTCGATCAGCCGGTAGGTGTTCAAACCGTAGTGGCGCACCGCGTAGCGCGCCATCTCCGCCTTGCGCTTCGCTCCGAACGGGATGGGGCTCTGCACGATCGGGGGACGCGCCGGCAGGGCCGCGCCCGCGGTCGTCGCCGCGGTCGTCGCCGCGGTGGCTGCCGTCGTCGAGGACACCGCCGGGGGTGGGGTCCCGTGGACGTACTGCGGTCCACCCTGTGGGGTGCCGCGGTCCACCCTGCGGGGCACCCCGCGCGCCCGCGCGCGCGTGCGCGTGCGCGCGCGCGAGTGCACTTCTCGCGGCACCGCTCGCAGCACCGCTCGCGTCACCGGCGGCGACGGTCGTGTTCGCTCCCGCCGGCTGCGACGTCGCCCTTTCGACCGTGCCCACCTCCACCGACTTGCCGCAGCCTCCGCCCGCCACAAGGAGGCAGAGGATCGCCGGTGGGAGCATCCCGCGCAGGTGTGTGCGGCCCGAGTGCATTGGTAGTCAGAGGCGCGGTGCCCGCTGGTTGCGGGTCCGGTTCCTCATCCCCCTTTCGAGTCCGTGCGTGCGGTTTTCCCGCACACGGCTCTCCGATGATCTTCTTGGCATGGCTTACGCGGTCCCTGGGTAGCGGTATGGTGCCCATGAGCTGGTGAAGACCCAGGCTCACGAACCATTGGCGCGTCCATTGCGCGACATGTTCTGCCCGGAGATTGCGACCCTTGCGCTTGACCAGCAGGCGCATGAGCCGCCTCCAGAGCATAACTGTCGATCTGGACGAACTTGACGGCGGCGTTTCCGGTAGCGAAGTAGTTGCCCCAGCCGCGCAGCACCGGGTTCAGGACCGCGATGACTTCGCGGACGTCCTTCATCCCGGCACGACGGCGACGGTCGGTCAACGCCCTGAGCTTCGCTCGGACGCGCTTCATCGCTCGCTGTGAGGGCCAGCGGTGCAGGTAATAGCGGCGAATGCCGCGTTCCAGCAGCCGACCCGACACACGAGCTCTGAAATGGCAGCCGAGGAAGTCAAAGCCTTCCCGACCCCCTCGGAGGTCAACCACCCTCGTCTTATCCGGATGCAGCTGGAGCCCAAGATCGGCCAGGATCTCCCCGGCCACCTTCAGGGCCACCCGCGCCTCACGCTCAGAGCGGCACAGCACGACGAAATCGTCCGCCCAGCGGACAAGCTCGCCGACATGAGCCTCGCTGATCGCGCGGTCGAAGGCGTGCAGGTAGATGTTCGAGAGCAACGGTGGAGATCACACCGCCCTGAGGAACCCCGGTGACCGTCTCGGAGTAGACCCCCTGCTCCATCACACCCGCCCGCAACCAGCACCGCAGCAGTTTGAGTACCCGCCGATCCGAGACCCGCTCAGCCACCATCCCCAGCAGCTTCTGCTGATCGATCTGGCCGCGCGTGCAATTCTCCCTACCCCGCGGGGACCCGCCGTACCCGATCCGGAACCAGGACTGGCGGACATGGCCTTCGCCGTGAAATGAGCGGCTCGGCTCCCCGACTGTGGTTCTGACGAGGCTGCAATCCCAGCCCGCGCGCTTGCTCCCTCCAAAGAGGCTCTCGACACCCCGCTCAACCCGCCACCTCACGACGACGAGCCGGGGCCTGCTACCGGGCGCTCCGGCGCTTACCCGGACCGGACTCCCACCGGCTGGCCTGGACCAGTTTTCTTCAAGGCGCACCACCCTGCGAGCGTAGTGGGGTTCGCTCGGCGCCGCCGCCGGTACGGCTCGGCTCGGCGGATCGGCGTGCCTGGTGGGGTTCGCTCGGCGGCGCCGCCGGTACGGCTCGGCTCGGCGGATCGGCGTGCCTGGTGGGGTTCGCTCGGCGGCGCCGCCGGTACGGCTCGGCTCGGCGGATCGGCGTGCCTGGTGGGGTTCGCTCGGCGGCGCCGCCGGTACGGCTCGGCTCGGTCGCGCCGCCCCGATGGTCGTTCGTAGCGCATCGGACGCCAAGCGAGGGTCGCTCAGTAGCGGTGGGGCGGCGCTCTGTGCGCCTCACGAGTCCTCGGGCGGACGGCGCTCTGTGCGTCTCACGAGTCCTCGGGCGGACGGCGCTCGCGCTTGCGTTCGGTCCCCCGGCGCTTGGCTTGGAGGCGGCGCTCGCGCGAGGCCGCGGTGGGACGGGTGGCGCGGCGGCGCTTGGGTGCAGCGAGCGCCTTCGCGAGCCGCTCGCCCAAGCGAGTCAGAGCCAGCTCGCGGTTGCGGGCTTGGGATCGCTCGTCCTGTGCGATCGCCACCACCCGCGGACCAACGCGCGCCAGCACCCGCTCGCGCTGTGCGTCGGTGAGCGTGGGCGAGGCGAGCACGTCGAAGCTCGCTTCCACGCGGGAAGCGGTGACATTGGCGTGCTGTCCCCCGGGCCGGAGGAGCGGCTCGCGCGCACGGTCACCTCCGACAGCGGGATCGTCAGCTCGCCGACGATCCGCAGCCGCCGATCGGAGCCTTCTTCAGCTTCGCTCAACGCAACCACCGACCCACGCGCGCTCCGCACCGTGGCTGACCGGCCTCCCTCGCCACACGGGTGGTGTTCGTCGCGTTGCTCGTGAGCGCCGCCGGCACCCATCGAATGATTCTGGCCAATTCGTACGTGCGGCGGTGTGTGGCGGTGATTGGCAGAGTGTGACAGAGTGCCCAGGTGGTCCAATAACATGGCCAAATATCTGGCCAACCGACGGAGATTTCCGCGATGTGCTCGTGGCTGCCAAGGCGTTCCTCGCCGGGGGGTGAGTGGCGCCCAAGGGACCGAAGATCGTCGAACCCCCGAAGAGCGGCCTCTGGCGAGTCGGGCGCTCCCGACCACACGCGATGACCACGCGCTCACACGCATCGCCGAGTTGTACGGCCTGACGGTCTTCTGAGGATCACGCCGCTGACCTGTCTTCCGGCCGGCCTCGCACTGCCGCCTCGATCTCATCCCGCAGGAAGATCAGGCGAGGCTCGTCAAGCCGATGGTTACGTGGATTGGAAGCTCATCGGGCATCTCGCCGGCGACGATGAGCTCACCGATCCTCGCAATGGTCTCGGTGCGTTGGTCATCAGGCAGGGCCGCTATCCAGCTCATCGACGCGATGTAGTCGAGGACCACATCTGGGCCGGCCGACTGCGACATTGTGAGCTGGACCTGGCGCGGCGCCGTCCAGCCGCCCTCTGCTAAGGCGGTGTCCTGCCAACGCGGGCCTTCGAACTGCGGGTGCTCCCGGCCAAGCTCGGCAATCATGGTCCCAACCTCGTGCGCCCAAGAGGCTCCACTCCAGTCGGGCAAGATCCTGAGCACCGCCAGTCCTCCGCCTGCGATGAGCACGCGCTGGATCTCCCGTAGCGCCACCGCCTGATCGAACCAGTGAAACGCATCCGCTACGGTGACCGCGGCGACCGACGCGGTTGGGAGTGGGATCTCCTCGGCGAATCCATCGAGCACGCGCTCGAGGCCGACGCTGGCGCCAAGCGTCTCGCGTAGCTGTGCCTGCGGCTCGACCGCTATGACATCGAGCCCCACACCGAGCAGCGCGCGAGTGAGCTTGCCGGTTCCCGCCGCCAGATCGAGCACGCGGTCCCCAGGAGCGATCTGCAGCTCCGCCGCAATGGCTTCGGCGACTGCAGGCGTGTACTCCGGGCGTCCGCGCTCGTAGGCGTCGGCGACCTCGACGAAGCGTGCGGCGAGGGGATGCAGGTCCATGAGGGAAACCTACATGTTGGAGTCGGTATGCGAGCATTGCTGCATGGAGCCGGAACCAGTAACGAAGGTGGATTTCGACGCGATCATCGAGCGCCTGCCGGCATTCTGGGATGAGCGCGATCCAGTCGAGTTGCATCACGCCGGACTGCGCCCATTGCACTTCCACGCCCTGCGTCATGCCGCCGGCAGCCTCATCGCCCGGCACGCCGACGCGCGCTTCGTCCAGGAGTTCCTCGGACACTCGCGCATCACAACATACCGAGCGCTACATGCATGCCAAGGCTCGGCCGGAGGATCTTGAGCGAGTCAACCTGGCGTTTGCGGCCAGGCAGTCGAGTGAGGACCGAGGCTGATCGCTTATCGCCAGGCCACAGCCGGCCAATTCGTACGTGGTGGCAGTGCTTGGCAGAGTGTCTACCTCGGGCTATGCCGATCAGTGACCGGCGCGCCGTCGGCGGCCACGTGTGCTCGCAAGTCGTGCCTGCGTCGTGTGCAGCGTGGCAACGGTGGGCGGAAGGACAGCGAAGCCGCCGTCGCGGGTGACGAAGTCGGTGATTTCGCTGTTCAGCAGCGTGGCGGCGTGCACGGCGTCGTAGGACTGGAGCCCGCATTCCTGCATCAGCTTGGGCACATCCTCTGCGACCTCGTCCACCTCGATCCGCGACCAGGCGAGTGGGGCCAAGACGTCATACTGCCACGCCTGCTGAGCTTGTCGCAATAGGCGCGCCGCGCGCGGTCTGACACGGTTGTCGTAGCGAACGTGACGGATGTTCTTGCGAGGATGTCGCTCTCGCAGCGCGAGGTTGAACACGGCCTCCCACAGCTCGATCTCAAGGAGGCGGCTGAACACGACTGCGGTGCCCTCGGTGGCGAATCGCCGCAGGACCGCTCGACAGGCGGTGTGCTCTGGCTCGTTGGGCAGCAGTGCCTCGGCGACCACGTTGGTGTCGAGCAGCACGGTCTTGGGCGGCTCCCACTCGGGAGCGTCGAAGGCGAACACGCCGCGCGGCAGCGGCCGACGACCAGGCGCGGCCACGCCTCAGCTATTCCCGGCCGAGAGTGATGGTGTCGATGCGAGCGGTCGTCTTGATGCGCGTCGTGGCCCGTTCGATCGATTCTGCGCGCTTCTTTGGGTCCGTCTCGGTGGGCTTGTGTATGCGCGAGCGCCAATCGATGGGAGCCCGACCGTTCCCGTTCCGGGACACCGGGCGTTGTGAGGCGGTCTGTCGCTTGACGGCCATGACGAGTTCATCCTACCGCGATCGTCACCGACTCATCCCCGCGACGCCGCCGGCCTGCGCCCGCTGCGCTTCCTCGCCTTGAGCGCCTAATCTCGGCCGAGGGTGATCGTGTCGATCCGCGCAGTGGTCTCGATGATCGACATGGTTGGCGGTATGTGGCGGTATGTGGCGGTGTGTGGCGGTGTACGGCGGAGATCGGCGCCAAGAGTCGCGGCGGCACTGGTTGGCATTGATTGGCGCTAATCGGCGCTGGTCGGTGCCGCTCACGCCGCCGATCTGTCCCCCGGCCGGCTTCGCACCGCTGTCTCAATCTCATCGCGCAGAAAGATCCAGCGCCGCCCCAGCTTGTGGCCGGGAAATTCGTTGGCCGGTTCGACCGGTTCGCCCACCGCGACGTGCTCGTCTGCGGCGAAGACGTGACCGCAGCCACAGCGCTCGGGCCAATGCTCGATCACCCGATCCATCGCCCACGCCGACAACAACGGCCGGCCCCTGCCCTCAGTCCAGGCTGAGCGCCCTGTTTGCGACCCGATGGATCCTTGCCACGCTTCGGTGTGCTGGCGGGCGGATCGGCGCTCGGGGGAACAGAGGAATTGCGCGAGCTGCGATTCAGTCGGCGCTCGAGCTGGGCGATGCGTTCATCCTGGCGCACGACGCGCGCTTCCAGGCGTCGGATCTGGGCGTCCATCCGCAGAAGCACCTCCACGACCGCCTCGCGCCCAGCGTCATAGATCGCTTCCGCCTCAACCCGATCCACACGACCAGATTCGACGCGGCCGAGCTATCTCCCCCGACCCCCACTGAACGCTTACCAAGAACCCGCGTCTTTGCAGGCGATTCGGCGATGGAGCCAGCCGGGATCGAACCGGCGACCTCCTGCTTGCAAAGCAGGGGCGGACATGCTGGAGCCAATGATTACGGGGGTGTTGGGTTGGGCTAAGTGGTGTTATTGCTGGCGAAAACGACCAGTGTGGTACCAAAAGCGGTACTCGATACGATGTGGTACCCGTGTGGTACCTTTAGTGAATGATGGAGAAAGTTGGTAACCCCAAAGGCAGCGAGCCGACCGGTGCGCTGGTCGTCGCAGAGCGCAGCGACGGGCCGGTGTACCTGGCGAAGTGGAGGCGGTCGGGCCGGCAGGTGAAGCGTCGTGTCGGCCGCGCATGGCTTGAGCGCGCGGCCGACGGGAGCGGATGGGTTACGCGGCGTGGGCGAGTACCGGAGGGCTATTTCGACGAGAAGCGCGCGACCGTGCGGATGGCCGAGCTGATCGCCGAGCACGACGAGCAGGAGCGCGCGATCGAAGCCGGAGAGCGTGAGCGCCGCGAGCGTGGCGTCACATTCCGCGAGCTGGCGGCGGAGTGGCTCGAGCACCTGCGGCACGAGCGCGGGGCGAAGCCGTCCACGCTCAGCGACTACGGCTACATGCTCGCCGAGCCCGGAGCGCCGCACCGCCGCGGCAAGGGCAAGAGCCAAGGAGTGCTCATGGCCGCGTTCGGCGACCGGCCCGCAGCGAAGATCACCACACGGGAGGTGTCAGCGTTCCTGCGCAAGCTGGACAGCGAGGGCGTCTCGCCCCGTTCGGTCAACAAGAACCGACAGGTGCTCTCGGCGATCTTCGGCTTCGCCTGCCGCGTGGACACCCACGGCCTGCCGTCCAACCCTGTGGCCGGCACAACCAAGCGCCGTGAGCCGCCGGCAGCCGTGCTCGACTTCTACGAGCCGGAGGAGGTGGAGACGATCGCCTCCGCGGCCGCCGCAGGATCACACCGCGGAGCGCAGCCGGCCAACCTGAGCGCCGAGGAGATCACGTGGCGCGCACGCGAGGACGCACAGGACGGCGAGTTGTTCCGTCTCGCCGCCTACACCGGCCTGCGCCTCGGCGAGCTGATCGCGCTGCGCTGGGAGGACGTCGACTTCGACACGCGCCGCATGGTCGTTCACCGCGCCGTGTCCGCCGGCGTGGAGGGGCCGACAAAGAGCTGGCAGGCGCGCTTCCTGCCGCTCGCCGATCCCGCCGCCGAAGCCTTGGAACGCCTGCAGGCCCGCGGCGACTACACCTCGCGCGAGGACTACGTGTTCTGCTCTCGCCTCGGCCGGCGCCTTGATCCCTCTGCCGTGCGGCGCCGCTTCAAGGCGGCACGCGACGCTGCTGGCCTACGCCCACTGCGCTTCCACGCCCTGCGCCACGCCGCCGGCAGCCTCATCGCCCGGCATGCCGACGCGCGCTTCGTCCAGGAGTTCCTCGGGCACTCTCGGATCACGACCACGGAGCGCTACATGCATGCCAAGGCACGGCCCGAGGACCTTGAGCGGGTCAACCTGGCGTTCGCGGCCAAGCCCTCTACCGACCAGAAGACATCGCACGCTGGTCCGTGATCGCAGAGTGTCCAAGAGCATGGCCAAGTGACTGGCCAAACGCCTGGTTATCAGCTAGCATCTAGCTACGCCAAACCTAGAGCACGCGGTCAAGTGCCACGACGAGCAAAGGGACCCATGCCAAAGCTCCGCTCCGCCCCACAAGAAGCCCACCGAAAGGCCGTCGAGTCGAACATCGCCGATGTTGTCGGATACCTCCAGGAGGTGCTCGGACAGAAGCTGGTCGCGCACATCGCTGGAGTGTCCGACCCCAGAACAGCCGCGCGCTGGGCAGCCGGCGAGCGCGCCCCGCGAGGAGAGCACGAGCAGCGCCTGCGCTGCGCCTACCAGACGTTCCAGCTCCTGCTCGCCGAGGAGTCTCCCCACACCGTTCGCGCATGGTTCCTCGGCCTGAACCCACAGCTCGACGACCAGTCTCCCGCGCAGAGCATCCGCGAAGGAGACTTCCGCGACGTGCTCGTGGCCGCCAAGGCGTTCCTCGCCGGAGGATGAGTGGCGCCCAAAAGGCCAAAGATCGTTGAGCCCCCGAAGGGCGGCCTCTGGCGGGTCGGGCGCTCACCTGACCCGCTTCGCTTCAGCGACCCGCTCGACCCCGGCCTGCTCGAAAACCGCACCACCGGCAACCGCTTCGACAGCCCCACCGGCGATTATCGCGTCTGCTACTTCGCGACAACACTCGAGGCGTGCTTTGGAGAGACGCTCTCCCGCTTTCGCCCCGACCCCCGCCTGAGCGCAATAGCTCACGAAGAAGGCTTCATGGCGCTCGGCGAGGTCCCGGCCGACTGGCGCCATCGGCGCCTCGCAGTCCGCGTCGCACCCGAGCCGAGCGACACGATCCCAGCGATCCGCTTTCTCGACATCGAGGCAGCGGAGACCCGCGCGCTGCTACGCAACGAGCTCGGCGAGCTGCTCGCGTACCACGGGTACAGCGACCTCGACGTCCCCACGGTGCGCGGCGGAGATCGCCGGATCACGCGCTGGATCGGCCGCTGGGCCTACGAGCAGCGTGACGCAGACGATCGCCTCAAGTTCGCCGGCATCCGCTACCTGTCGCGGCTCTCCTCCGAATGGGAGTGTTGGGCCCTGTTCGAGGACGTGGCGCTCGACGAGCAGGAGCGACGACCCATCACACGCGACGGCCACGCGCTCGCGCGCATCGCCGAGCTGTACGGCCTGACGGTCTTCTGAGCGGCTCACGCCGCCGACCTGTCCCCCGGCCGGCTCCGCACCGCCGCCTCAATCTCATCGCGCAGGAAGATCCAGCGCCGCCCCAGCTTGTGGCCGGGAAGCAGCCCGCGCCGGGCGTATTCGAGCACGGTCGAGATCGGCAGGTGCAGCAGCTCGGCGACGTCGCGGCCGTCGAGGACATCTTCGCGTGTCAGCCGGGGATGGGTTGGGATGGATGTGGGGATGGTGCTCATCGACCTCCGGGCAGAGAAGTGGTCCTCTCTGTTAAATGACCGTGAGCGGCCCGGAACGGCCAACGACTTTTCTGCCCGTGGTCCCACTCGGCGTCCGCGACCGGACCTTGCGCATCCCCGACAGGCCGGTCCGACGCTCACCCGCGGTCGCAGCCCGCCGCCTCCCGGCCGTCTGCCGACGCTCGCCGCGCGCTCACCGGCGCTGCGCTTCAACGACAAAACAGACAACATGCACGGCCCTCCGGGCGCTGTGCGGGCGCTGTGCGAAATTCGTTGGCCGGTTTGGCGTGCTCACGGTCATTAACTATGTGATGACCGCAGCGAGCATCGGCGTCGCGAGGGGCGGCGGGTACGCGCGCTACCTGGAGACCAAGACCGTCCAGCCCGAGCGCGGGGACTACTACCTGACGCCCGACGGGGAGACTGACGCAGGCCCCCGGCCGGTGGCTCGCCGACCCCGAGACGCTGGACCGGTTGGGGATCAAGGCGGGCGAGGCGGTGGACGGCGCGGACTTCATCGCGCTGATGGAGGGCCGGCATCCGGGGACAGGCGGATGGTTGCGCCCGGAGGGCGCCGGCGGCGGCCGGGGAGGCGGGATCGACGTGACGTTCAGCGCGCCGAAGTCTGTCTCGACGGTGTGGGCGCTCGGGGACCCGTGGCAGCGCGAGCAGATCGAGCAGGCCCACGGCCACGCGGTCGAGCAGACGATCCACCACCTGCGCGAGCAGGTGCCCGTCGTGCGACGCCGTTACAGCGGCCAGGTCGTCGAAGAGCACGCCAAGGACGTGATCGCCACCGAGTACCGGCACACCACCGCCCGCGGCGTCTCGGGCGCCCAGGCCCCAGACCCCCAGCTGCACAGCCACGTCGTCATCACCGGCGCGGTCCGTGAGGACGACCGGATCGTGGCCGTCGCGTCGCGGCCGATCTTCCGCTCCGCCCGAGAGCTCGGCGCGTTCTACCGCTCCGCGCTCGCCGAGGAGCTCGTGCGGGAGGGGTACGCGATCGAGCAGGGCACCGGCAAGGACGGCCGGTACTTCGAGATCGCTGGCGTCCCCCGCGAGCTGCGCGAGGCGTTCTCCGGCCGCTCCCGTGAGGTCGCCCGTGCGGCGGAGCGCTTCCGTGCCCGCTACGGCCGGGCACCCGAGCGCGGCGAGCTGCGCAACCTCGCGCTCGAGAACCGCCGGTCCAAGGAGCTGACCACACGCTCGGACCTGCAACGAGTGTGGGCAGAGACCGGGCGCGCTCACGGGTTCGGCCCGGATGAGGCCGTGCAGCGGGTCGGAGCGTCCGAGCGCCCTGCAGCCGAACGCGCGATCGAGGATCGGGTCGAGGCGAAGCTGACCGAGCAGCACGCCGTCTTTCAGGAGCGCGACCTGCGCGCGGTCGTGCTAGAGCAGGCCGCCGGGGAAATGGCACCGGACCAGGCGCTCGCCGTCGCCCGGGAGATGGTCCGCGACCGGCGCATACTGACTTTGGAGGGCGGGCGGATGACGACCCTCGCGGTACGCGCACAGGAGCAGGCGATCGAGCGCCGCGCGGCGACACTCGCGCAGCCCGCAGGGCGGGACGTCGGCGAGGTTGCGCGCGGTAGTGCTGCCCGTGAGGTCGCCGAGCGCATCGGCGGGCCATTCACCCGCGAGCAGCACCACGCACTGGAAGTCCTCACCGGCCCCGAGCGCGCCGCAGTACTCGTCGGGCCCGCCGGGACCGGGAAGGGAGTAGTGATCGACGCCGCCGCCCGCGCGGAGCAGCACGCCGGCCGCGAGACGATTGGCGTCGCCGTGTCCGGCTCCACCGCGGAGCGCCTCGGCGCCGACAGCCCCGCGCTCGCAGGGCAGACACTCACCCTCGACTCGCTGGTTGCACGCGCGAACACGGGGACCATCCACGTGGGCACGGACACGACGGTAATCCTGGACGAGGCTGGCATGGTCGATCACAAGCGCCTCGACGCGCTGACCGAGCTCGTGGAGCGCTCCGGGGCGAAGCTGATCGCTGTCGGCGACGGCAAGCAGCTCCCCTCGATCGGCCCCGGCGGCATGTTCGACCGGCTCGCCAGCCACGCCCCCACCGCCGAGCTCGCAGACATCCACCGCACCAAGGACCCCGCCGACCAGCGCGCGTGGCAAGCGCTACGCGCGGGAGAACCGGAGCGCGCGATGGCGCACTACGCCTCACGCGGCCAGCTACACCTCTCCGACACCCGCGACCAAGCCGCAGAGCAAGCCGTACAAACATGGGCCACGCTCACCGAGGGGCGCGATATCCGCGAGGTCGCTTTGATCGCCGATGCGGCGAACACGGAGATCGACCGGCTCAACGCCCGCGCACAACACCTACGCGCCCAGCGCGGTGAACTCGGCCACCACGAGATCCCGCTGCCCGGTGTCCACTACGGCCTGCGCGAAGGCGACCTGATCGCGTTCACCGCCCAGCACCGGCCGTCGGGGCAGGCACGGGTCGAGAACGGCACCCGCGGTCAGGTGAGCGCTATCCACGAGCGAGGCGTGACCGTCACGCTCGACGGGTCACAGCGCAAGGTCCAGCTCGCCACCAAGGACCTCGACTCGCTGCGGTTGGCCTACGCGCAGCACGTCTACCGCCAGCAGGGCGCAACCGTCGAGCGCTCCGTCGTGCTCACCGGCGGCTGGCAGACCAGCAAGGAGACCGCCTACGTCGAGGCAACCAGGGCACGCAAAGGCACCGACTGGTTCATCGCGCGCGACGACCTCGGCGCCGAAGGACAGGACCCCGCACGCATCACACGCCTGGCGCAGCAGATGTGCCACAGCCGCGTGCATACCCCATCGCTCGCGTATCCGGAGCGACCCGACTCTGACTGGGCGCCGAGCCTCGACCCCTTGCGGCTTCGCTCTCCGCTATCGCCAATGCGCGGGCTCGGGTGGACAAGCAGTCGCGGTATGCCAGACCGCAGCATGGGTCGCGGACGCTAGCTGCCAGCACCTCAGTTTCAGGCGGCCGCCCAGGGTGGAACCACTCATCCGAGTTGGCGTGCTCAGCGTCGAGCAGCCGGCCGGTCTCGTCCAAAGCCTCGCGCACCTCGGGACTCTCATGATGTACGGGCTCGAAACCGGAGTTCAGAGAGCCGCGTTGCGTAGAGTTGCCGCCGGCACATGACGACTACGACCCCAGGCGCGATCCACGTCATCTGCACGAACTGCTCCGCCCATGGCACCGATTGGGTTGCGCTCATTGGTGTTATCGCGGCTGTGATCGCGGCGATCTGTGCGTTCGTCGCACTTGCGCGGAGCCGTAGCGAGCACAACGAGTTCCTTCGCAGGCTGCGCGCCCGCGCACGCTTCGTCATCACTTTGCAGGCAATCACGAGTGCACCCGCAGTTGACACCGACGACCCGCTAGCGGTGTCGGCACCCATTGGCCAGCCATTCGACCAGGTTTTCGAGATTGGTCTCTCGAATGTGGGGGACGGCGCGGCTGGACCCACGGTCGTGAACGTCCTGGTGCCCGCCAATGTCGCCGGCTTCGGCTGGACGACCGTGGGCGGCACGATGGCAAGCCACCAGAGAGACGTCCGGGACACCGATGAGACGCTCACGCGAGGTGACAGCGACGTTCCCGCCAAGTGGATCGCTTACGAGGTATCACGAATCAGCACGCGCACGCCGGTGCTCCTGCACTTTAAGCTGACTGTCGGCGCGGTCGTCCAACGCGTTCCGATCCGGGTCAAGGCACAATGCGATGAGCTGCCCGACGATGTGTTCGAGACGATCAAGGATTTCGAGCTGTGTGTCTACAGCAACCGGCCTCCGTACCGCTTGCGAGGCGAGGGCGGGCAGGTACTGTAGGCAAGGCACGAGACCGATCCGCTTGGGCTAGATTTGCGAGCACGACACGATGAATACCGGCCCTCTACCTCATCTCCGCCTTCGCCTCAAGGAAGGGTGCCGACCAGATCACGCCATCGCCGTCCTCGATGACCTGATCAACGCGCTGGACAACCTGACAGGCCGTGCCAGCTCGCATCACCGATCGCTCGACTACGTTATGGAACGTCGCGACCACTACATCGAATGGGTGGAGCAGAGCGAGATTGCACTAGGCGACCTCACCTACGACAGCGCCGTCGCGAACCTGCTCCACACTGCGCGATACTGGGCAATTCGCCAGATCGCGCCGACCGATGCACGACCGATCCCGCTAATAGCCGGCGAGGTCAGGTCACAAAGCGGCGCGCTTAACCACCTGAAGGCAGACCTCGCCTGGCGCGTTCAGCGAGCGACGATCGCCCCGGGACATATCGCCGTCATCGACACGAACACGCTTCTCCACTACGAACCACCCCAGAGCATCCCGTGGACGGCCGTGGTGGGTCAGCCCGCCATCCGGCTCGTGATACCGCTGCGTGTGATCGAGGAGCTTGATGGAAAGAAGTACAGCGACAGTAGCCGTCAGCGCGAACGGGCGCGAGCGGTGCTGCCTCAGCTCACAGCGCGTATCGGCCGGCTGAACGAACCGGCGCGGCTCTCGGAGGGCGTCACGCTGGAGATGCTCGCGGAGTCAGGTCCACGGAACAAGCCCGCAGACGCTGACGAAGAGATCCTCGACACAGCTCGTCAGCTCTGGGAGTTCTCCGCTCAGCAAAGCGGAGTCACACTCATCACGAACGACACGTCGATGCGGGCGCGGGCCGAGGCGATGGGCGGTATACGACCTATTGGACTAGACGATCGTTATCGCCGCGATAAGGACCAACCTGACAACGCGTCGTCAAAAGGAGAGGAGTAATCGTGCCCGAAGATCGGCCGCTTACCATCCCTGAGGAAGAGCTATCGCGGATCGCCGCGCAGCACGAAACCGACCCGCTCCTGAGTTCCCTGCTGTCTCTCAGCGAGGCCAGCGCCGGCGTAATTGCCGTCCTCGTCAACGGCATGATCGTCGCGGGGGCCTTGACCTCGACCAAGACGATGGCTGAGGCGCTGGACAGGCAGCGCGGCATTGTGATGGACCTAGTGAAGAAGTCCGGAGTCGAGATGCCGGAGGGCTGGGATGAGATGGCTGAACAAGCACGGACGATGAATACACGAGCGCACGAGCAACGACGGGCCGTGCGCGACGCGGCCTCCGAGCGACTGGACTCCTTCTTGGGCGACGATGGTGTGCTCGACCCCCGGATCACGCCGCAAGACCTCATGCGCATCATCATCCGGCAGAACTTTTACGGTTGGTTCAACCTGAACCAGGTGAGTATCGTGGCGCCCGGCCAAAGAGGTGTGATCCGCGCTCCGGTGCTTCGTGTGAACGTCGCGCAAGTAGCTGCCTGGTGGATTCCTGATCTCGACGACCAGGGGCGGGCGGACATCGCGCTCTTCCAGGAGGAGTCCCCGCAATCGGCGTGATCACGGGCCACCCGCCCAACCGAGACACTCGCAAAGCGGTTCGCGTTGACTCCGGTTGGCTACATCCAACCGGGAACGAACCAGCAACCTCCTGCCTGCAAACCGCCGAATCCCGAATCCCCCGCAAAATAAGGCTCGATGTGGTACCCGCCTGCGGTACCCTCCTCCCAATCCGGGGTACCATCGAGGTACCATCTCACCCCCAAAACCAACCAATTTCCAGGCAATTCCTAAAATGGAGCCAGCCGGGATCGAACCGGCGACCTCCTGCTTGCAAAGCAGGCGCTCTCCCAGCTGAGCTATGGCCCCGCTCCACCGAGTTTAGGGCAACCCACGGCCGCTTGGATCGCCTGAGAGCTCGCTCTCGAACGCCCACCTCGGCGCCTCCCCAGACCGTCTATTCGTTGAAGTCGAAGTCGCGCGGCGGGCGTTGCTCGAACCAGAGTCGCTCCTGCTCGGGCGTATCGCGTAGGAAATCGGGGGTCTCCTCGAGCACGTCCTCGACGTGCTCGCCGCCTGCATCCTCATCCGCTACGCACGCCCCCTCCCCCTCCCCCTCAACGGCGTCTGCAGGCTCCTCAGAGCGATCTCCCGGCACCTCCCATTCGAGCGACTCCTCCACAGCATCCTGATTGTGCGCGGGGTGCGCCACCGGTGCCGCGCGCTCGGCACGCCCTGTGTCCGACTCGTGTCCTCCAGAACGTTTCCCACCGAGCTCAACCTCCATGTTGATCTCCACCGTCTCCTGGCCATACTCCGAGGAGTCCACGGCTGGACTCGATCCGGCGCCGGCTGAGAAGGACTCGTCAGCCTCCGACCCCGCTTCGGTCTCGCCCCCGCGCTGCCCATCCTGCTCCACATCGCCTTCCCTGCGTACCGGTCCAAGGGCGTCCTGCTCCTCCCGGGCCACATCGCCCGGATCGGCTCCCCTGAGACGCTTGAGCTCCAAGTGCTCGCGTATGGCGTCGTCGAGCAATCCCATTGCGCCCCCAAACCATACTGCGCCTGCGCGCCGCTTTGGTGGGATGCCCGCTCGCTCGCGATCCCCGGGCATCCACGCGCGCCCCATCGCCATCGTGGCCTCGCCTCGCCGTCAACGCGCCCCCTGGTGGCATACCCGCTCTCCCACTACACTTCCCCAAACCGTTGCTCCCGCGTGCGCGCGGGCCCGCGGGGCTATAGCTCAGTTGGGAGAGCGCCTGGATCGCACCCAGGAGGTCGCGAGTTCGAGTCTCGCTAGCTCCATCGCCGAATCGCCTGCAATAGAGCGGGGTTCTCCGCCGGCGGCGCTATGGCGGGCGGGCGGTCCAGCCCATGGGAACGAGGATTTGTGCCCGTTTGTGCCCAATCGGCGTGGTCACGGGCGAGCAGCGTCGGCGAGGTCCCGACGCACGACTCGTCGGCGTGCTCGACGGGGCGCGGTGGACGCAGATGGTGCCGCGTCTCATGCAGACGAGGCCGTCCTGGTCTCGAGAGCCAGGTGGGCGCCGCAGTGGGGCCAGATCAGACCGCCGTTCCTACCAGGATCTGACCGAGAGCATGAGACGACCAAGCAGTCCCCGCTTCGTGCGAGCATGGATCGTTCGATGAGCGTAACCGCGACACCGCTGCCCTCCTTCTTCTCCAGCGCCTTGACAAACCGTGTCCTGTTCGAGGACCATGGAGAGTCCTCGCCGTCGCCACACACCCGGTTGCTCGGGGCGAAGCGGGAGCGCTCGCCTCGCTGCACCTCCGACGTGGTGCTCGTCCGTAGCAGTCATCTCCGGCAGCTATCGCCAGAATGCTGCTTCTCGTAGTAAGCAGGGTGTATGGGAACGCAAGTGCGGCCGGGTCGTGGGTCACGTTGCCCAGCTGCCCCTCGGTCGTTTCCGCCCACTGGATGTAGTCTGCTTGGCGCCTCTCCAGTAGACCGCACTCGCCTCGGGTGTGAGGCCGCTCCTGGGGACGATTGCGCTGGGGTTCCGTGCCGCGCGTATGCGGTCGATCAGGGCCTCGATCGCTTGCGTGGGGTCGTCATTCTGGACCGCAGATGCGGCGTGAGAGCCAGCGTGCTGCCGCCGGATCGGGTGAGACAGACTGACTGGTCCGAAATCGAAGTCCAGCTCGATCCGCACCATCTCGAGGCGCCCTCAGGGACTGGCGGCAGCGGACACGCGCGATGAGGAGATCAGTTCGAGCTTGATCGGCAGCGAGCCCGATCGCAGCTCGTTGTTGAGCGACAAGCCGGGTGGTGACGGCGGGGGCGCTCGCCGTCACGCGGCGTGGTGATGCGCGGATCGCCAACGACCTGACGGCGGGATGATGGCGAGGACCCTGTTGATGGCGGGGCCCCCTCGCCGAAGCCTTGGCAGGTAAGACGAGAGGGCCCCCTGATGCCCGTAAGGGGGACATCCTGCTCATCGTCGCAGACGATCGCGCCGCAGTCGAGGCCGACCTGGCTGCGGGCCGCTTTCTGTGCCCGCGCTGCGGGGGCGTGCTGGGCGGCTGGGGATGTGCGCGGCGACGTCCGCTGCGCACCCGCGGTGGGTTGCGGTGGCTGCGGCCCAGACGCGGTCGCTGCCGACGGCGCGCGTGTCGCGCGACGCATGTGCTTCTGGCGGATGTCTGCTTGCTGCGCCGGCTTGACGCGGTGGAGGTGATCGGGCAGGCGCTTCTGGCTGGGGTGGGCTATCGCAAGGCCGCCGAGCGTCTCGGGTTGGCGCCGGAGACCGTGCGCGGCTGGCGGGCGCGGTTTCGGGAGCGCGCGCCGCCGCTCACCGCTCACTTTCTGGGCTGGGCGCGGGCGCTCGACGGCGCGCTTGTTCTGCCTGAGGGGCGCGGGTCGAGCGGCGAGGATGCGCTGGAGGCAATCGGTGTCTGCGCGCGGGCGGCCTCGCTTGCGCTGGGGCGCAGGCCGGCGTGGTCGTGGGCTTCGGCGTTGACCGCGGGCGGACTGCTTTGCAACACGAGCTCGCCTTGGCCGGTGCCGGAGTGAGCGTGATGCTGGCGGTGATCGGCAGCAGGCGAGCTTTGGAGGTGTCGATGAGCGACAGAGATGAAGAGAGGGCGCGCAGGATCGCGCTGTTTCGTTACTCGCTGGTGCGCGAGCCGGCGGACGCTGCGCTTTCTGCCCGCCAGCGCGGCGCACTGGTCAGGCAGCTGGCCGGCCGTGAGCACCTGGGGGCCGATGGGCGCTGGGTGAGGGTTTCGCGGAACACGCTGGATCGTTGGATTCGTCGTTACCGCACGGGCGGGTTTGAGGCGCTGTTTCCCACGCCCCGGCGCGTGCAGAACAAGACGCCTGAGCGGATCCTCGATTTGGCGTTGGCGTTGCGGCGCGAGCAGCCGGCGCGCACCGCGGCGCAGATCGCCCGGATCATCGTCGAGGCTGAGGGCGCCGCGCCGTCGGAGCGCACGATCCAGCGTCATCTGCTGCGCGCCGGGCTCTTCTGGAAGGGGGAGCTGACTTCGCGGGCGCTGGGCCGCTTCGAGGCGCAGGCAGCGAACGAGCTGTGGACTGGCGACGCGCTGCACGGGCCGGTGGTGGCGGGCCGAAAAGCGATCCTGTTCTGTTTCATCGATGATCACAGCCGGCTTCTGACCGGTTACCGTTTCGCGGCGCGCGAGGACGTGCTTGCCGCCGGGGGCGCGCTGCGGCAGGGATTGGCAGCCCGCGGGCTGCCCGACGCGCTTTACCTGGATAACGGCTCGCCGTTTGTCTCCTCTCAGCTTCTGCGCTCCTGCGCGGTTTTGGGGATCCGCTTGATTCACAGCCGGCCGGGCCGGCCGGAGGGGCGGGGCAAGATAGAGCGCGTCTTTCGCACGATCCGCAGCCAGTTCCTGGTCGAGCTTCAGGGGCGCAAACCTGAGAGTCTCAGCGAGCTGAACCGCCTCTTGCAGGTGTGGGTGGAGTCGGTCTATCACCGTCGCGTGCACTCGGAGACCGGCCAGAGCCCGCTCGAGCGCTTCCTGGCCGGTGGCGCTCCGACTCCCGTCGCACAACAGGAGCTGACCGAGGCGTTCCGTTGGTCGGAGTCCCGCACGGTCTCAAAGACCGCGACGTTCTCACTGCACGGCAACACCTACGAGGTCGACCCCGAGCTCGCGGGCTTTCGCGTGCAGTTGATCTTCGACCCGCACGATCTCACCGAGATCGAGGTCCGTCAGGGCGGCCGGCCTGCGGGCCGCGCCGTGGCGCTTCAGATCCGCCGTCATGTGCATCCGCGGGCCCGTGGCCAAGACCCCGAGAAGGCACCGGCGAGCGGGATCGACTACCTGGGCCTTCTCTCGGAGCGCCGCCAACAAAGCCTGCGCAAACGGATCGACTATCGGCAGCTGTCAAAGCCAGACGACGAGGACCACGACGAGATCAAGGAGCGGAAACGATGAGCATCGAGCATCTGCGCGCGCACTGGGGGTTCTCGCGCACCCCCTTCACCAAGGAGCTCGCTCCCTCCATGCTGTTCGGATCGCGCTGCCATCAGGAGGCGGTCGCGCGGATCGCTTGGATCATCAAAGAGCGCGCGCTCGGGGTGATCACGGGAGAGGTCGGTGCGGGCAAGACGGTCGCCGCTCGCGCTGCCACGAGTGCGCTTGAGGTGAGCCGTCACACAGTGGTCTACCTGCCGAACCCCGCGATCGGCGCGCGCGGGATCCATGCCGAGATCGTCCGCGCGCTCGGGGAGAGCCCGTGCTTTCACACCGCGCAGCTGATCGCCCAGGCCCAGGAGGCGCTCGATACAGAGGAGTCAGAGCGCGGCCGGCGGGTGGTGCTGATAATCGACGAGAGCCATCTTCTGTCTCCCTACGAGCTCGAGCAGCTGCGGATGCTGACCAACAGCCAGATGGACTCGCGCGCGAGCTTCGCCTGTCTTCTGCTCGGCCAGCCGACGCTCCGCCGGCGTCTGCGCCAGGAGAGCTTCGCGGCGCTGGATCAGCGGATCGCGTTGCGCTGCCAGATCGACGGCATGGACAGCGCCGAGACCGGCGATTACATCGCGCATCACATAAAGCTCGCCGGACGCGAGGACAAGCTGTTCTCCGATGACGCGGTGGCGCTGATCGGGGAGGTCTCGCGTGGGCTGCCGCGCCAGGTCAACAACCTTGCGACCCAGACGCTGATCGCCGCCTACGCGCAGAAGAAGTCGATCTGCGACGAGCGCTAGGCGCAGGCCGCCGTCGCCGAGATCGCAAGCGAATGAGCGAGCTGATCAGCCAGCCGGCGACGGCCGAGCTGCCCGCCCCGCCGGCTGGCCCGCGCCGCCGGATCCGCGCGCCTACTACGGCCTGCCCGGCGCGATCGCCTCCGCGATCTCTCCCCACACCGAGGCCGACCCGGTGGCGATCCTCTCCCAGCTGCTCATCGCCGCAGGCGCGGTGATCGGGCGCGGCGCTCACTTCCAGGTCGAGGCCAGCCGACATCACGCGAACGAGTTCTGCCTGCTGATCGGCGACAGCGCGAAGGCGCGCAAGGGCTCCTCCTTCGATCACGTCGCCCGGACGCTCAGCGCCGCAGACCCCGCCTTTCAGGATCGCCTGAGCACGGGCCTCTCCTCGGGCGAGGGGCTGATCTGGTCGGTCCGCGACCCCCACGGCGCCGACGCCGGCTGCTCCGACCCGCGGCTGTTGATCACAGAGCCCGAGTTCGCGAGCGTGCTGAAGTCGACCTCACGCGAGATCTCAACGCTCTCCCCGGTGCTCAGGAGCGCCTCGGACGCACGGCCGCTGGCGCTTCTGACACGCACCGCCCCGGCGCGCGCGAGCGCCGCGCACATCGCGATCATCGGCCACATCGCCCAGGCCGAGCTCGCCCACAACACGAACAGGATCGAGATCGCCAATGGCTTCTTGAACAGGTTTATCCTGCTCGCCTGCCGGCGGGTGCGGCTCTTGCCGGAGGGCGGGCAAGCCGACCCGCTCGCTCACACCGGCCTGACCGGCGCGCTGAAGGCGGCGCTGGGGCACGCCCGAGGCGCCGGACAGGTGCGCTTCGACGAGGACGCGCGGATGCTATGGCACGATCTCTACGCACGCCTCTCCGAGCCTGAGGACGGCCTGCACCGGTGCGCTCTGCGCCCGCTCAGAGCCACACACGATCCGTCTCGCGCTGATCCACGCGCTGCTCGACTCCGAGCGCCAGATCAAGCCCTGCCACCTGCACGCCGCACTCGCGCTCTGGGACTACGCCGCGCGCTGCGCGCGCTGGGCGCTCGGGCAGGCCAGCGGCGATCCGCTCGCCGAGCAGATCCACGCCGCGCTGCGCCGCTCCCCCGACGGGCTCACCCGCACTCAGCTGCGCGACCTCTTCGCTCGCAACCGCTCAGCCGAGCGGATCGAGCAGGCGCTCGCCGGCCTCGCCGCCACAGGCAGAGCCACAAGCACACGCACCTCCACCGCCGGACGGCCGGCCGAGCGCTGGAGCGCCACGAGCGCCTCCGCAGAGCTTGCCGCCCGCAAGACGGGCAACTTGCGCGCAGCGCAACCCTGAGAGCGAGAATCAGCGAAGCGGAGCGGGCCAGTCAAGGGCGGCCCGACAGGGCCGAGCGCAAGCGAGCCGCGCAGCGGCGCCCTTTACGGGACCGCGCAGCGGAGCTACCCAGCGACCGACACGCCCCTCGCCGCCCACCCGCGCCACCCCACCTTTGGTCGTTCGGTCGTACCTCTCCCCTCCCATCGCCACCCAGCGCGTCGTCACCGTCACCATTTTCGATGTCCGTCAACACTCGTCGGCGAGCTTCCGCGCGGCGCTCAGCGTGAAGCTGCCGGTGATCTGCGACCCGTGGGTGGCATCGATCCCTTCGGGGTACTGCGTGTAGTCGATCGCAGGCGCTGCGATCACCTGTTCGTCGAGCACGGCCGCGAAGTGCTGCAGCGCTCGCGCCTTCGGCACTCCGGGTAGCTGCGCGTTCTGGCCTCGTTGGGCGATTTCACGGGTGAACCGTTCGAAGACAGTCTGGCCGTGCGACGAGGAGAAGCCGAACACCACATCCGGCGGCCCCGTGCCTTCCCGCTGCCCCGTGCCTTCCCCTTTGTTCAACAAGCCCAACACGCCCGGGGACCCAACAAACCTTGCCGAGGATTGTTGATGTCTTTGCCGCTCAGAACGGGGTCGTCGCCCAGCACGTAGAAGCTGTTGGGTGCACTCTTGGCGATCCTGTTGTTGGATTCTTCGGGGTGCGCCTCGACCAGCACCGTGCCCGGGTTGACGTGCACCGCCTTCAGCTTCGCGCCCGCGGGCGGACCATAGTGGTCGGCATGCAGTTCCGCCTTGGTGTCGGCCGGCCCGCAGATCGGCTCGCCATCCGGGCAGAGCATCTTTTGGTGCTTGGTGTCGAGCAGGTACCAGGAGCCGTAGATGCAGCCGTCCACCTGCGCGGCGGTGCAGCCCGGCTGCAGGGTGGTGTCGTTGGGGTGGAGGGTGGGTGGGCGCTTGGCGGCACGCAAGACCGCCTTGTACTCGGGCAGGCCCGCGCCCACCGACGCCGGTTCCTCGCCGCCCGTGAGCGCGCCACTGCTCGGCCCGGTGGTGCCCTTGGGACCGACGACATTGGGCTCCCAGTCGTAGAAGTACAGCTGCGCGGTCTTGCCGACGATTTCCTGCGCAAGCTGGACGTTGCCTACATCGGGAAGTTCGACGCCGATTTGGTGTGCTCCCTCGACCCGGATGCTCGCCGGCACGACGCCAAGCCCTTCGACACGCCTGCGCATGACCTCGACGGCGCGATCGAGCGATGCGCGATCGACCTTCGCCGCCACGGTCGAATGGGCCCTGTAGATCAATCGCACCTCACTTGGATGCACCTTGGCTTGGTGCAGATCACTCGAACCACAGCTCGCCAGAGACAGGCCGGCAAGCGCAAGGGAGCACACAGTCCATGCGACGGTCAGGCATCGTCCTCGTCGTCTCTGTCCCGTGACGCGCAAGGCGGCGCATCGTACATGCCGAGAGGCGGGCATTGATAGTCGGCTCCATCCGAACGAGAACTTCGACCGTCAACGTCTGTTGGGTAGGCTCCTGCTCGTGTAAGAGAGCAGGCACGACCGGCAACTCTCACGCGTGCCTGCTCCGGACGAAGCCGAGCGCTGGGGCGCGCCAACGGGGACACTTCCGCATCAGGCCGCGTATGCAGGCGTGAGTGCCTCACCCGCAGGGCTCTCGCCCGTCAGCCGGACATCGTGCGCTTGAGGGCGCGCTGGCGGGCGGGCCGCTGCGTGAGCCGCGCCAGGTAGTCCCTCAGGTTCGCCGGGAGCTCATCCGCGAAGCCGATGCGCTCAGTAAAAGCCAGCGTGCCCCCGACAAGTACGTCAGCTACCGTGAAGCGCCCGCCGACGAGATAGTCACGGCCGTCCAGGGCGTTGGACACCGCGCGCGCGGCCTCGTCAAAGCGCCCGCGCGCAACGGCGGAGCGGTCAGGATCGCTCTGGGCGTGCACGGCGGACTCGATCAGCGGCGGCTCGAGCTCGGCTGGGGCGAAGATCGTCCACTGGTAAAGCAGCGCTCGCTCGTGGGTCCCCGGTGCCGGCGCGAGGCCGGCGTCGGGATGCAGGTCTGCGAGGTGCAGGCAGATCGCCGCCGATTCGAATACGAATCCTTCCTCGTCCTCGAGCACCGGTACGCGGCCCAGGGGATGGCGGACGCGGTGCTCTTTGCCCTTGCTCTCCTCGCGCGTCATGACCGTGATCTCATACGGCTCGCCGAGCTCCTCGAGCACCCAGGCGACGCGGATCGGGCGGCCCGCGTGCTCGCGATGATAGAGACGCATCGTGGACGGCACGATAGTGACTGGTGCGCGAACTCGCCGGCCTGGCCGCAGGGCTCAGATTTCAGCGCTGGCCGCGCAGCTCGCTGTCTGACCGCCCGCCGGTGATCTGTGCGCCATGCTGGATGACGCTTGGAACGGCCTGCGTCTCGCTCAGCGGGGGGTGTTGCTCGTGGGCGCGATCCCCGACCGCTCCTTTCCTCCACCACGCGCGGTCGTTCCAGGGCACCCGCGCGGGACTCCCCAAAGCGCCCGGTCATCGTCCTGAGCGAGGTCAACGATCAAGTGCCGCGACGCGCTCGCTTCTGTGAGCGTGCGACAGTTATGGGCCGTCGGAGGCGGTGGAGGACGTGCTAACTGCGGCTGGTTCTGGTAGATAACGTGCGGCGGGCAGATCGCGGTCGTCCCCTGGCCTGACCGGCCGCGCCGAGTCGATAGCCTTCGGTGCCGTCTTTGGCGTGAGGAGGATTCATGGCGACTGATAACCCGGACGAGGTCGTGTTCGCCGTGGCGGGGTCCACGGCGAACCCCGCCGAGCGCATCAGCCTGGAGGAGGCCGCAGCGCGGCCACCTTGGCCAGGCCTGCCGGACGAGGCCGCGCGAGCCCGTGTGGCCCTGCGCGAGATCTACGCGGCGCTGCACGGAAACGAAGACGAACTTGCCGCCGCTCGGACCACGCGGTTGACCGGCGACTTCCTGCACGAGCCGACAGGCACGCTCGTCGAGGTCGATGAGCACCAGCACTTCACATCAGCGCGGCTGACAACGCTGAAGCATTACCCGGCTGATGCGCAACTCGGCTTTGATCTGGAGCGATACACCGCGCTGTGCAAGAAATGGAGGCTCCAGGCCGATCGCGCGTTCGCACACCGCTCAGCGCCCGGCTTCGGCCCCGGGGGGAGGCAGCGCCAGCGCGCGTATTACGACGCCCTGCGGGACCTCGCGGCACCAGCCATGGGGCATCCGCCCGTCGTCCGGATCGACGCGCCGATGAACAACGGTCGAGCGGCCTACCAGGCACATCGCAACCGCCTGCTCGGAATGCTCCGGTAGATCTTCGGAGGCCCGCGTCACTGCGTAGGCTCCGCTCGCCGGGAAGCTGCTGAGTGTCGCAAGCAAGCGAGCGCAGGAAGATCCCGCTAGACGTGTCCGGTTCGAACGAGCACCAGCACTCTCGCGAGCGTCCCGCTCGCGTCGTTTTCGCGGGAGGAGCGAGCGTGTCCGGCACGCTGGGTCAACTCCCTGCCTCGTACGCAGGTTCCGCTGATTTTTGGCGCGATTTCGGCATTGGGCACAAGCCCGTTTTTGTGCCCAAACCCCCCGATATGGGCACAAATCAGCCCCTATTCTGGGTCCCGCCAATCAACGCAGAATACCAAGAATCCCCTGTACTGGAGCCAAAAACGCCGATCTCAACCAACCCGGCCAACCCAATTTGCAAGCAGGCGGTCGCCGGTTCGATTCCGGCTGGCTCCACCATAGGTTCGTTGTGTAAACCCTGGCCCCGAGAAACGGGGTCGGGGTTTGCATTATGGCCACCTTCGGCGGGCGGCGGGACAGCCTTCAGGTGCCGGTGCTTCTTGCCCAGGCGCGGCTCCCAGGTCGCCAGCGCCGCGTAGACGGGCGTTAGCTCGGCACCCTCGATCGTGGCCTCGTCCCCGACCAGGAGTTGCTCTGTGCTGTGTGCGCTAGGACGCTGGCGCAACCAGGCAGACTACGCGGTTTGGTGAGATAGGTGCCGGCGAATCGCTCAGATGGCGATTTGCTTTCCCGGCTTGCCTCTTGCAAGCCTTCGGTCTCGCAGTCGACGCCATGTGGCTCGGAGCTTCGCTACCTGCTTGGGGTCTAGGCCAGCTCCGGCGATGAGGAGCCGCTCGTCTACGTAGTCGAGCGCCGCTTCTAGCCCGTCAGCTCGTAGCAGCTCATCCACCGTCGCGATGTCGCGGGTGTCCAAGATGTGAGGGTCGGGAAATGGCAACCCCTCAGCCTCGCGGGGCTCAAGCTCAAGGACACCACCACCATAAGAGCGGCCCATCACCTCCGAAAAGGCGAAGGTCATTGAGTTGATCGAGGCAGCCGCCAGCGCAGCGGGTGTCGTACCGTTGAGCATACGAACACGATGAATCGTGTCTGTCGAGGTGGCGTCCGTAGTGTTCGCGATGATCCGTGGGTGATCGTAGATCTGGCGAAGCATGAAGGCATCCGGACGCCAAGTCGATGGGACTGCCCACCACTGCTTACGGATGGAGCACTTATAGCCAAGATGTACCTCGGCCTGTTCGCCCTCGACGACGTAGTTACGGAGCGGCTTATAGCTGGGTAGAGCAACGGACGGGTCAAGGGCCAGGAGCTGACACCGCGCATCCTCGCTTGCTAGAACAGCGAGGTCTGATGCATCAAAACGTATCCCGCGAACGTGAGCAGACTTGCTCACCAGTGGCACCACGTAGCTATCCAGCCGGCGCTCGCTCGTGCCAGATGGACGCAGTACAAAAAACTGATTGCGACCAGTCACGACGCCGACATCCACGTCGGCGAGTGCACCGAGACGCTGTAATGGAGTCAAGCCACGGCGTACCTCGCGCAATACGGCGATCTCATCCGGCGAAAGGAAGTACTTAGTCCACTTCTCCGTCTCGTGGAGCAAGGCTGGCGCATGGGGGGTTCCGGTCAAGGCGTCAGGAGAAGGTAGAACGCTCGCATCGTCGACTTCAACGACACGGATTCGCGCGGGTCCCTTTCCCCTTACCCCAAGTAGCAACACGACCTCTTGGAGCACACCGTCAAAAACAAGGCGGCGGAACGTGACGACGGTCAGCTCCTCGAACCCGTCCACAAGGAATGCTCGCAGCTGGGAGGCGTATGTCACCTGGAGCAGCTCGGCCGGTACTACCATCGCAAGCCGACCACCAGGTCGAATAAGGCGGGACGCCGCGACAACGAACGGGACCCAAGCATTCGTGAGCTTTGTCGGCTTCATTGACACTTGACGCATCACGTCGAACGCCATCGTGCGCGTCGGCTCAGTCCAGTGTTGGAAGCGAATGAACGGCGGATTGCCGACGACGCCATCCCATGAGGCGAATTGCGTCGTGCCAAGCCAATCAAAGAAGTCTGCCTCGACGACCTCGGCCGCCGGTGCGGCAGATTTAGCCTTGCTCGCCTCGTCAGTCATGCACTCTATCCCGACGACTCCACCGGAGGGAGGCAGATACCGGAGAATCGCTCCGTCTCCGCAGCTTGGCTCTAGGAGCTTCGGGCCAGCAGCGCTCACCCATTCCGCAAGAAACTGCGCAATCGCGGGCGGCGTATAGTAGCCACCACGGAGCTTCTGTGCCGTCGGCGCGGACGCAAGCGGGAAGGTGCTCATTCCCCAACCACCGCTTTCAGGTCGTCGGCCGAAAGGCCGAGTAGTGACGACATCTCTGATTCGATCTTTGTGCGCTGAGTAGCACGATCTCGTTCGAGCACTAGACGCACCTCGGGATCTTGCTCACCGCGATATCTAATCGTCGTGTCAATCAGGCCCTGCGTGAGACGAGCGATCTGCTCAACGTGCGCTAGATCATGAACCGGCACTGGAAGATCTTCAAGAAACGCCTTGCGGTGCGGGAAGTAGCCGCCGCGGTACTCCCGACCGCCGGCTTCCCAGACCATCGCATCTATGGCGGGATGCGAAAGAAGCGCGATAAGAAACGACAGCGGGACTGGGCTGTCTGAGCGCGGGCGTATCAGGTAGTACGGCCCGCCGTCTCCACCACCGGGCACGAGTAGTCCGTCTGGATCCCAGTTGTACTGCGGCACCAAGGAGAGAACGCGAACGATGATCTTCTCATCGTCAAGCTTGGTCAGACTCTGCGATCTACCGTAGCGATACCACGTCTCGGGTGTGCTGGGGGTGATGCTTCGGCTTTCGAGCTTCTCACGATGAGCAGACAAGTACGCCCAGGCGAGCGGAAACTCTGCGGCCATGCGCTCGGGCGAGATGACGTTGGCGCGTCGGCCCTTCTCGGTCTCTTCAACGTCGTAAGGAAAGATTGCCCATGCATCGGGCTCTGGCTTACCGTCATAGGGAAGGAGGCTGCGATCGCGGAGCGCTGGACGACAGAGTTTACGCTCCACCTGCCAAAGCCTGCCATCCTGCCTGAAGCTGATCGCATCGTCACTGACGGACTCTGGCTTTACCAGGTAGATATCGTCAGCGCTGGTTTGGACGCCAACGAAGATGTCAGCAACCTCCCGGAGTTTGCGTGTATGGTGCGCTCGTAGACCGTCGAAAATTGCGCGTGCCTCATCAGTGCCAAAGCTCCATGGCGCGGCGCCTATCGCGCTAGCGGGCACTGTCCAAACCGTCGCGGTGCCATCCTCGCGCCACGCTGCCAATTCGTCCACCTGTGCGAAAGTAAACTCGGCTGACGCGGCCTTTGTCCCTATCAATAGGCAGGTGTAGGTTGTCGTACCAGCAAAGACCTGCTCGTGACCAAAGTGAACAAGCTCGCTGATGTGCCTGCCGCCACTCAGAAGCTCTCGCACTGCCTGTCCAGGGAGGGTCGACATAAAGCGATGAGGCACGATGTATCCGAAGCGCCCAGTCGGTTTGAGCAAGTCGAGTGCCCGCTCGATAAAGAGCAGGTACTTATCAAAGTTGAAGGCGCGTGCGCTCTTGAACGGCGCGTGCTCCTGAAAGTAGGCTACCTGAAGCGGCTCGAACTCAGCCAAGGTCTGGATGCGCACGTAGGGCGGATTGCCGACGATCACATCGAAACCACCCTCGCGCATTACGTCTGGGAACGCCTGGCTGAAGTCGAAGGGGTTGACTGTGAGTAGCTCGGCGCGATCGAGACGTGTCTCGGGATAGACCTCGAAAAAGTGTGGCGTCACAAGTGAGTTGCCGCCAACCACTTGAGCATCGATGTCAGGCAACACTGCTTTACCAAAGCGCGCGATGCTCTCGCGGTCTTCACCATCGAGCACGGCGAGCATGAGGTTGAAGCGGGTTACTTCGACAGCTTCCATATCTATGTCGACACCAAAGATGTTGGATCGCAAGATCTCGTGCTTGAGGCTCAGTGACGGCGCTACGCCTTCGGCCTCAAAGTGCGCTAGCAGCAGCCGGAACGCCTGAAGCAAGAAGATTCCCGAACCACACGAAAGATCGACCAGCCGCAATTTCCTAACGGCGTCTAGTGACGCGCTCGCAAGAAGCGGTCGGAGAGTGCGATCAAGGATCGCGTCCACGATATAGCCGGGAGTTGGCACGATGCCGCCTGCGTGGGCAACCTCGGGCTTGCGTACTAGGGATATCAAGCGGTTTTTGTCAAGCGCGATCCGCTCTGCCAGAAACTGTTCGTATATCGATGCAAGGATTGGCGCATCGACTACCGAGAATGCGTAGGGACTTTGCGGGTAGTACAGCTGAGCAATGAGGTGGTGCAGTAGATCTGGGTCGATATCCACATCGTCGAGCGCTCGAAAGAGCCCAGCGTTGTACGTCTGGTCTGCATCGCGAAACCGCGCATCCAGGGCCGCTCGGTCGTCTACCTTGAGGAGTTCGCCGTACTCCTCAAGGTTGCGGTCTTCGCACACTCTCAGGAATACGAGACGATTGAGAAGCCGTTGTGTCGCGCGTGCAACGCTGCGCTCGTCGAGCGCAGCGTTGCGCTTCGCGATATCCGTTGCAAGATCAAACCGCCATTTGCGGATCTGCTCAAGAAATACCGCGTCGAAGCTATTTGCGCCTCGTAGCTCACGCTCGATCGCGAACTCCTCATCAAAGGTGCCGTCAAGGACTGATTCCTTCGACAATGCGCGCCAGAGGTCGTCGAAGCGGTCAACATATTCCTCGCATGTGTAAACGTGTCCAGGAACGCGAGCAACGGCCGCGCTGTCGCCGGGACGAGGCTGGACGCGACAGTCGTATATGGCAAGCTCAGCGAAGTTTGTTAGTACTGAAACGCTCAGCCCGGCACTCCATCCATAACGACGCGTCTGGTAGGCGGGAGCGATCCCGACTTTGATGTGCACGGATGGCTTCTTGGCCTCAACGAAGAAGCGTCGCTGTCCGCCGGGCTGGATGGTGTAGTCAGGGTTGCCGGCCGCGCCCACGCTTGCTGGATCGTCGTCGTCGGGTAGCTCGACGGTTTCCTCGACGCGCACCTCACGAGCCGACGGCGATAAGCCCTCACGGTTCGCCAGGTCCCATCCAAACGCCTCAAGCAGCGGATCGATAAAGTCCATGCGGACCTGCGCCTCGTTGGACGCGTAAAGGTCACGATTGTCCAAGTACCGCTTGACTAGCCGAGCGACGGCCTCGCGGGCAAGCTCACGCGACATACGAGTAATTGTCCTCCCGGCCAATGGCCGATGTCTCCGGCTTGATGGCGCGCAACATCGATTCGCTCCTCGATAGCCGAGAGTTCCAAGTCGAGCAAGAATAGGACTGAGGTCGGACGTACCCGCTCCATCTTGTCCGCGACGGAGCATGCTGATCCTGGTTGCCATTCCCCTCATGCCTTGCATTAGTAACAATTGTAACTTATGCCGGGGCGCCAGACTAGAGCTTCTCGCTTTGGTCTCCGGGCTAATGACTAGCGAGCCAAGCCAGCACGGCACCGGCAAAAGCTGGCGCGGCGGTCTCTGGGTGTTCGCGAACGCCGAGAGGAAACGAAGGATGCCAACGTGGAGGGATGGCTTAACCAGCGGTACAAACGGCGTCCCGGCGATTCGAGGACTTTGCGAGGTCGAGTCCCAGAGTCTTTGGCGTCGGAGTAGCCCGATCGGCCCGGTACCCTCGCGGCGTGGCCCGCTCCTTGATCGCTACGGCTGGCAACCGCCGTGGGCTTCCACCGAACCTCCCGCCGACGAGGAGCAGTCTACGTCCGAGCTGACTAAGACTTGACCAAGCAAGTTGGCAGTCTCATAATGTGAGTGCCAAGTTATTGAACTAATCTATGGAGGCGGATATGGCGAAAGCGCCCGCAAATCATCAGGCTAAAGTCCGCACGAGGCATCGTCCTACTTACCACCGTGCTAGCGGATCTGGAACCGACTGATGGCTGCTAAGACTATCGGGGCTCACTGGATTCGCGCCGCCCTGCAGGTCAACCCGTTTACCTATCAGGGCAAGAACCAGCCGTCGACATCCTTTGCCACAGAGGACGAATATAACACGGCCCTCCTCGACGAATGCGAGGCCCTGGGCATCGCAGTCGTTGCCATCACTGATCACTGGCGTGTCGATAGCGCTAGCGGGCTAATCGCAGATGCCACTGACAGAGAGATCGTGGCGCTTCCGGGGTTCGAGGCTAACTCTTCGGAGGGTATCCACCTTTTGGTGATCTTTGAAGCTGAAACGGACCTCTCGACGGTCAACGCGGCTATCGGAGCATGTGGAGTAGAGCCCGGGTGCACCAATGGAACCACGGGTAACTCGTTCAGAGACATCCTTGAGGCAATGTCTGATCGTGGCGCTTTGGTTATTCCCGCACATGTGAACGTCGCCAATGGCGGGATGCTCACTGGGCGCACTGGACAGCCGCTCGTCGCGATGGTTAAGGACCCTAATCTTCACGCGATCGCGATCACGCCAAGCCAATCACCCGGAACAGACCAAGAAAAGATCATCAAAGGGGTGAAGCCGTACGACCGAAAGCATCCCTTGGCGGTCGTCAACGCAGATGATGTTGTGCATCCGGACGATCTGAAGACGAGCGGGGCAACGTCATGGTTCAAGGTTAGCAAACCGAGTGTCGAGGCTCTAAAGTTGGGTGTTCGGACACCTGAGACGCGTGTAGCTCTCAGTGACCCTGTCAGCACTCCGCGAACGCTGTTGCGTGAGATCAGCTGGACAGGCGGCTTCCTTGACGGTGTAACGATTCCGATCTCGACTGATCTCACGGCACTCATCGGTGGTCGCGGTACGGGCAAGTCGACAGTGATCGAGAGCCTGCGTTACGCGCTTGGGCTTGCACCGATCGGCGACGACTCAACGAAAGACCACAAGGCCATCGTGGACAAGGTCGTCCGCTCTGGCACGATCATCAAGGTCGAGGTGGACACGGTCTCGCCAACTCCTCGAAGCTTTACGATCGAGCGCGTCGTCCCCGATCCGCCCGTTGTACGCGACGCGAGCGGCACCGCCACCAACCTGCAACCGAGTGACGTGGTCGACCTCGTAGAAGTGTTCGGTCAGCATGAGCTTGCCGAACTCGCAAGTGATCCGGCGCGCGTCGCAGAAATGGTGCAGCGATTCGCCGGCGCGAGCGCCATGGACCCTGCACATCAGGATGTGCTCAACAAGCTGGCGCACAACCAGGACCAGCTGAAGAAAGCCGAGGTGGCGCGTGCAGAGCTCAACGATGAGCTCGCCGACATTCCGCGTCTTGAAGAGCAAGCCCAACAGTTCAAGGAGACCGATGTCGCGACGCGTCTCGCGGATCTCAAGCGCTTGGACCGTGACGAATCCGTGTTCACTGAGGCGACCCAGCGCCTTGGCAGCGCCATTATGCGGAGCCCTGCCTCAGGAGAAAGCCTGCTTCATTGCTCGCTGTCGGACCTAACGGCATTTGGATTTATCATCCTCGCTGTGCCGGATGGATCGGGCGCGAACGAGAGAGCACGCCTAACGCGCCACCCAGAGTCCAATTGTCGGGGGCATCCTCCTGTAGATCCGCCTCCCCAGCATCCCTTCAAGTAGCTCAGGGTAGGGGTCGTCTGGCAAGGCGAGCCAGCCCAGCAGCATGAACGCCTGCGAACGGGGCATGCGGTTGAGGAACCACTCGCTGAGCATCGTCCGTACGAACGTGCCCCGACCATTAAGGGCAGGCACCTGATTTGTCCTCGCGCTTCCGCTTTCGCGTGAAGGGAGCCGTCACATAGAGCCTCACGAGGGCTCTCCAAATGGACGAGGCGGGCGTGTCTCGTGATTGTCGGCGTCTGCTTCGGCGTTCCGCGTTTTCAGAGCCGGGTCAGGATCCTGGTAGCTGGATGCTCTGGAATGCGAGGACCTCGGCGAGCTTGTCGAAGTGGGTGTCGTGATGGAGCACAGCGACCGCTCCGTGCTCTGCGGCGGCGGCGGCGATAAGCGCATCCGTGAGCGGCACGCGGTGGTATCCGTCGCTGCGTTCGGCCAGCTCGCCGATGGCGCTCATCGCGGCATCGGTGACGGCGCGGTCGCTGCGCAGAATCCGCAGCGCGTCGAGATCTGCCTCGAGCTCGATGTACTCGCTGCCGCTGCGGGCGGAGTAGAGGATCTCCATGCGCACGATCGGCGTGATCCACATCCGATAGTCGTCTCCGGCTGCCCTGACGAGTGCTGCGAGATCCCCGCTGAGCACCGAGAACCGCCACCACGCTGAGGTGTCTACGACGAACGGCGCGTCGCCGCGCAACAACTCGACGGCATCCACGGCTGGCTAAGAGTCTTCGCCGGTCAGCCGCTCGATGTGCTCAAGCGTGTAGCGATCCAGTCCATCCGGGCTGAAGACACGCTCCATGAGCCGCCGTACACGCCTGGCCCGCTCATCATCGCTCAGCGGCGGGGTCTCCGGCCCCGGGATCGTGTTCTGGACTGGATGCCTCATATCCTCAGAGTAGCGCCTGGACACGCCGGCCAGCGCGACACAGCGTCGTCGGGGTCGGCGGTGAAAACGCGAGACAGCAACCGGTCGTAGGCGCCGCGTGTCGCGGGGCTCGTGGAGTCCGTCGGGGCTACTCGAAGCGTGTACTACCGTCGCATGCGATGACGGGCGCCGAATGTGGCCGCAATGCCGGCACGCATCGGTGCCCGGCATCATTTCTTGCGCCATATCGCGCCGATTAGCGCCACATACCGCCAATTAGCGCTACGACATCCTTGGATGCGTCGCAAGTTCACGCACGTATCTGGTGTGCCGGACACGCTCGCTCTTCCGCGAGAAGTAGGCGCGAGTTCGGCGTGGGCATGGACGACTGCGTCCGGGGCGCTAGCGTCGGCTGTGCCCGGCGAGACGCTCGCTTCGGTGGGCACTCGGAACCGCGGGTTGGGCGGGGTTGGGCGCGCGAAGAGAGATCAGTCGGCGCTCAGGGGCGGCCCCAGCAGCGACATGTCGTGCTTCTCGAAGATCGCGGCAACCACTGCTCTGTCTGGTGTTCCGTTCCGGGTGGCGGGTCCCAGCTCTTCGTAGAACTTGTGCCCGCCGCCGGGCGTATACACCACGATGATCTCGCCCGGCTCATCGGTCAGGTTGAGGAACGCGTGGGGAATCTTCCATGGCAGGTAGGCGAAGCCGCCCTCATCCAGCTCGAAGATCTCCTCGCCGATCCTGACCTTGAAGCGCCCCTTCAGGACATGGATCGTCTCCTCCTGCTTGTGGTGCACGTGCAGAGGGGGCCCGCCTTTCGGTGCGACTTCGACGGTGAAGTAGTCGAAGGCGCCACCGGTGTTCTCTCCGGTGACCTTGAAGACGAGGTCTCGCCCCGGGCCAGACTGCAGCCGCATGCCCTCGTCTGCTGCCAGGACCGTGTGCTCAGCGATGGTGCTCGGCATTGGACATCTCCTTTGTAAACGTTTTACGCGTAGGCGCTAGAGTATTTGCTGTGCGCAAACAATACGTCAAAGTACTTGCAGATGTCAAATAGTTCTGGGATCGAACCCGGGGTTGCGCTCCATCTCGACGGTGCGCCCGAGCCGAACCCGTTCACGCCCGGCGAGTTCGGCGCCTGGCGCGGCATGCTGCGGGTGCACGCCACGGTTCTTCGAGAGCTGGAGCGCGCGCTGCTCGCCGATCACGGCTTTGGCGTCGACGCCTACGGGGTACTGATCACGCTAGTTGGCGCCCCCGGCGCCACGCTCACGATCGGTGAGCTGGGCGAGCGGCGCAACCTGAGCCCGAGCGGGGTCTCGAGGTCGGTCGACCGACTCGCGAAGATCGGCCTGGTGCAGCGGAGCGCCAACCCGGCCGACGGGCGCAGCCTGCTCGTCGGACTGACGCCGCAGGGTCTCGCCCGCCTGCGCGCCGCACAGATCAGCCACCACGCGATCGTACGCGATCTGCTGCTCGACCGCCTGGGCGAGCGAGATCTGAAACGCTTGGGCGAGCTGTGGGAGAAGGCGATGCCCGGCTCGGTCTCGAGCCCCGTGTGGCCGCTGTAGAGAGCGCAGACAGGCCGTTGCAGTGCTCCACCGGTTGGACGTCGAGGGTGTCGTCAACGTCCTCGCCGGCTGACCGCTGTCTACCCGGCGAGCAGGCGCTTGAGCTTGTCGAGCTGGCTGGCCCATCCAGCCTGCGCCATGGCTACGAGCTCCTCAGCGCAGATCATGCGTGAGGTGACGACGACCTTCGTGCGGTGGTCGTCGAGCTCGACGAACTCCACCGTCGTCTCGCCGGACTCGATCATCGGGTGTGCGGTGTTCTCCTCGCCGAACGACAAACGCTCCGGTGGTTCGACGACTCTGAAGTGACCGTCGCTCGGGTACTCCTCGCCGTCGGGCCCAACCATCGTCAGGCGGCAGACGCCGCCGGGACGTAGGTCGAACTCGATCTCCTCGCGCGGTGTCGTGAAGTGCTCGGGACCCCACCACTTCGTCACCTCGTCGGGGTCCGTCCAGACCTTCCACACAAGCTCGCGCGGGGCATCGAGGACGCGCTCGATCGCGACTATGTGCTCGCGCATCGCGAATTGCTCAGTCATTGCAGCAAGCGAGATCGCGACCTGCTCGAGGAGGTCAAGCGCGTCCTGCAGGCCATCCTCCATCCCGGAGTTGACGTGGGCGTCACGGTTCTGCTTGGTCGTGTGCCGCACCAGGAGCGTGAGGGTCGTGCGCCCTTCCACCTCGGTGAAGGTGATGGTGTCCAGCGCTCGCGCGTCGGGCATGCCCTCGTAGACCTCGGTCGAGACGATCCGCTCGTTCGGGACGATCTCGCGGTACTCGCCATGGAAGGCAACTTCGAACCCGCCGTTCGCGACCATCGCGTAGCGCCACATGCCACCAACGCGCAGGTCGATCTCGCAGGTCGTCATCTCGCCGCGGTGAGCGCTCCACCAGCGCCTGACCAGCTCCGGCGTGGTCCACGCCCTGTACACCAGGTGCTTGGGCGCGTCGAACTCCCGGATGATGAGGATCTGCTCATCGGTGGGGAGCGTCACGACCGCTGTCCCGCTACTCGGCACCGCCACCATCTTCTTCCTCCTTCTGCTTGAGGTCCTCCAGCACGCCGTCCAGCCGCTCGAACCGCTCCGACCACGAGCGCTCGTACGTCTTCACCCAGTCGTGGATGGGCTTGAGTGCGTGGCCGTTGAGGCGGTACAGCCGCTGGCGTCCTTCCTCACGCACGGCAACCGCTCCGACTTCTCGCAGCACCCGCAGGTGCTTGGACACCTGCGGCTGGGCAAGCGCGAGCACGCCCACCAGGTCGTTCACCGGGCGCTCCCCGCCGGCGAGGACGTCCAGGATCTGCCGGCGCCGGGGCTCGGCCACCGCGTTGAAAGCATCTGCCGTCGTCGCTGCTCGTGCCACGCCCAGCATTATATACCGATATAAGAATATGTCAAGAGCCAGTCATCACGAGCGCATCCCCGGGGAAGCGGGCGCGTCGTCGGTCAGCTCCGAGGCGAACGCTCCGGTGAGGACGGCGGGCGTCGGGGTGCGGCCGGTGACCGTCAATAGACTTCGGGGCCGTCGGGAGGCCGCCATACGGATGTGGTCGAGTCGAGCTCGGCGTCTCAACGGTCAGGGAGCGGGGCGTCCTTGCAGGCTCCGGACTCGTCATCGACCTCCACGACGCGGTTGAGCATCCAGTCGACCGGTGCTTCGCGAGCTTGGGCGGCATGGCGCTCGATGTGGGCGATGGCGTCGCTGAACAGCTGGAGTTGAATGTCGCGCGGGCGTTGTGGCAGGACGATAAGCCCTGTATGCAACTCGGCGTTCGCGCAGAGTCCGGTGAAGTCGGCATCGTTGTTGGTGACAAACACGAACTCCTCGGCGACCGTGAGGGCCAGCAGCTCGTCGTCTCGTGCGCCGAGCTTTCCGCGATCGCGTGTGCAGGTCGCCTCGTATCCATGAGTGTGTGCGTGGCCGACGAGCGTTGGGCTCAGGCACTCGTCGATCCAGAACTTCACGTGCCCCGTGCGGCGCGGCGCTTGCGCACGGGACCGCTCGCCCAGGGGCGCGTGGGCCGCCCGCGGCGCGGGTTGGCGTGCGCCCACTGCACCGCAACCGCATAAGCCTCCTCTGGAACCTGCGGATAGTCCTCCCGCAACACCTGGGGCGTCTCGCCCATCTCGATCAGCTTTGCGACCGTGCGCACGGGCACACGCGTGCCCCGGATGACCGGCTCGCCGCCCATCACCGCCGGATTGCGCTCTACGTAGCGGTCGCGAAGACGGGCATAGGACTCAGCCCGCTCGATCGTCTGCGCGACGTCCTCGGTCATCGCCACGCGCAACGCCTCCGACAGCTCAAGCTCAGAGCCGACGGCCTGCGGCTGGGAGTGCGCCAGCCAATTGCGTAGCCGCCCCTTGGCCTTGGCCGGCAGCACGACATCTATCTGGCGCAGCAGCACGAGCAGCGCGACTTCGTGCGCAGGCAGCAGCGGCCTGCCTGCGTGGCGCCTCGGCTTGAGCACGCCCTGCTCAATCGCCTTGTCGATCGCGTTCAGCGGGACGCGCCCGATCTCGGCGGCCTCGCGGCGGGTGAGCAGTGCGGAGGTGGACGCCATAGAAATCTATTCCCTAACCCGCAGCACTTTATCACAAGGAAGTCCGTCTCAGCGCCGAGGACCTTCGGCCGGCACGCGTCTGGGGGGTCGGCTCCGCGGTCATCGAGCCGACCAGCCTCACCGCAGGCCCCCGAGAGAGGCGATGAATGCTCATACGCGGGCCGCTACCTGCCCGTGCGGTCGCGGTGCTTGCACCCAGGCCAGCAGCAGGGCCGTCGCTGGCCTTCCTCCAGCTCCTCCCGGGTCCGCCGAATGCGGCGCTCTCGGGTAGTCTCCTGCTTGGCATCCTCGACCCAGCAGATGAACTCGTTGCGGGCTAAGGGCGTGATGTCCTTCCAGGCATCGAGCGCCGTGGCGTCGGCGATCAGCGCCGTACGCAGGTCCGCGGGTAGTTTATGCACCACCCCACCGGGCACCCTCTGGCTGCTCACAGGCCAATGGTAGTGAGCCGCAGTCGAGCCATCCCGCCTGCCTCAACCGAAATGACCCCAGTGCGTGGCGATGATGAGGAGCACACCGCCGATGGCGAGAGCGATTCCCGCGATGATCGTCCGCGCAGTGGCCATTTTGAGCTGCGGGATCTGTGCGGCGGCCAGCCAGATCCCAGCGAACAGAAAGAGTAAGACTTCGCATCCGGAGCCATAGTGCGTTACACTGTCTTACATGGCCCCCGCACGCCAGTTCTCAGCCCGCCTCAACGCCTCGCTCGTAGACCGCTTGGAGCGGCGTGGGGCACGCGTGGGCCTGAACAAGTCGCGCCTTGCCGAGCGCTACATCGACGAGGGACTCCGCATGGAGGATCACCCGGGCATCGTCTTCCGCGATGGCCCGGCCGGCCGGCGGGCCGCGCTCGCCGGCGGCCCCGACATCTGGGAGGCGATCGCCGCCGTCCGCGCGAGCGGACTCGACGGCGAGGAGGCGCTGGCAGCAGCAGCAGAGTGGGGCAGCCTCTCGCTCTCCCAAGTGAGAGCAGCGGTGCGCTACTACGCGGAGTACCCGCAGGAGATCGACGAGCGCATCACACGCAACGTCGAGGAGGCCGACACGGCTGAGGAGCAGTGGCGCCGTGAGCAGCAAGCGATCGCGTGAGGCTGCTACTCGACGAGATGCTCTCGGCTCAGATCGCCGAGCAGCTCCAAAGTCGCAACCATGACGTACTCGCCGTCGATAAGACCCCGGAGCTGCGAGGTCTGCCCGACCCCGACCTGTTCGCTCAAGCGCAAGGGCAGGAGCGCGCGATTGTCACCTACAACCGTGAGGACTTCCTCGCATTGGACCGCGAATATCGAAGTCGCCAACGAGAGCACCACGGCATCGTGATCCTGCACCCGCGACGCTTCCCGCAAGGCACTGCATCCATCGGGGCGCTCGTTACGGCGCTTTCGATCTTCGTCGAAGCGGGGTCGCCCTACCCGAGCTTCATCCACTGGCTCCAGTAGAGCAGCGTTTGCCCGCTCGAGCTCGATGAAGACGGTGGTGTCTAGGACCGTGCCCACGGATCGGCCGGCGCCGGCCCGACGGCGTCGAGCACGGCCTTCATGTCCTCGGCAAAGGCGGGGTCTGGCGGCGCAGCCTGTGTGAGCAGGGCTAGCGCCTCCCTCAGGGGCCGTCCGCGACGCGACGCAGCCGCCCGCCCATGATCGTCGGGATGGACGATGACGTAGGCCGGTCGCTCGCGGTTGACCACCACAACCTCCTCGTGATGGGCCACCGCCTCCCGCGCACGGCGAGGAATCCGGACCTCCTCAGCTCTTATCGTCGCCATAGCCGCACAGTAGCAAATCAGTACGGAAGCGTACGGAACTGTACGACAGGGGCCGAGCTTCTCCTCATCGGCCGGCAGCACGCCGGCCGGGGTGATTGGGCGCGTCTCACGCCACGCTTCCCCGCGGCAGGACCCACCGCGTCGGCTGACCCGTGATCTCGGCGATCCGGTCGTAGTCGGTGTCGTAGTGAAGCACGGTCAACCCGGCGCTCTGGGCGCACGCGGCCACGATCAGGTCGGGGAGCGGCACCGCGCGATGCTGCGAGCGCTCCGCCAGGCGCGCCTGCACCTCGAGCGCCCTGTCCATCACCGCCTCGCTCACCGGCACGCGCGGGAGCGCGCGCAGAGTCGACGCGAGAGCGCTGTAGACGGCCGGGCTCGACGCGCTGTAGAGCAGCTCGAGATCCACGATCCCGCACGTCGCTATCGCCCCGGAGAGCAGCAGCGGCTCGATCACCTGACGCACCTCCGGGCGCGTATCGCGCCGTGTCAGCGCGCTCTTGTCAGCGAGATAGGTGGGCAACGCGTACGCTCAGCGCCACGCGCCGGCCATCACCCGGGGGTCATCGAGCTGGAGCGCGCCGCTCTCGAACAGAAGCTCCACGAGCCGCTCGCGCTCACGCAGCTTGATGACCTCGTCCAGGGCGGCATCGACCGTGTCGGTCAGCGAGCGTGTCCCAAGGAGCCCCTTCGCGGCGTCAACCTTGTCGAAGTCCACCTCAAAGGACGTCTTGCGCCTAGCTGCCGTCGCCATACATCATAAGATAGCAAAACCTCGGGATGGGGATAGGGAATGCTGGCATCGATCCTATCTAAGATGAAAGTTTCGTCCTGAACTGCGGTGCCTGAGCGCTTCTCGCCTGTGAGGAATGGTCTCATCTCGGGGTGCCGGTCGACAATATGACTCCATCGCTGAAGGTCAAGCGCCGGGCAGGCTCAGATGCCCGGCAGGTAGTGGCAAGCGGCGCCCTACGCTGCCGCGAGCGCGGGGCCTATTACGTCCGATCCAACCCGGACGACCTCGGGAAGCGTAATCTTGATCTCCCCCTCGCTCGCAAGCAGCGCCTTGGCGTTGATGATCGTGACGCCGACGAGGTCCCCCTCGGCACCGAACCGCAGCGCGTGACCCTCAGCGGACTCGTCGAAGTCGACCGCCGTGGACGGATCGCCCTTGTGTAGATAGAGCACGTCGACATCGGCGTCGTAGAAGACGTTGTCGAAGGTGATTGAGCCGATCTTGATGGTCATGGCGTCGATTTCGTCGCATGGGCGGTCACGATATGCCCACGTCCTCCAGCGTAGGCTATGACGACCTTCAACCAATCGCTGGGCAGTTGCGTTCTCAGGTAGCACCACTCCTCGTTCGCCTGCCGGCCCTGCATCCGTTGGTCCGGCTCACGAACGGCTCGTAGAACAAGCTCGCGGAATAGTCTCATCTCGGGGTGCCGGTCGACAATATGGCTCCATCGCTCCTCGGTCAGTTCAACGACTGTCCCATCGGGATCGCCGACTGCGGACCCGATCACCATCATCGGGCGGTGGGGCCGATATGTATAGGCACCATGTGTCCTTGTCCGACCGGGCGCCTGGATCGTGACACTCGTTTGCACGCTCTAGACCCTCCTCGATGGGCTTCACTGCGGCGAAGTGACGCCGGTCGAGCATGACGACGAGGTGAGCGTCGAGCGCTTCAATCGGCGAGGGCCCACAGCAGCAGCGATGCGGGCACGAGGTTGGCCGTGGCCCTGAAGTGGAGCTCGTCGCGTGTCGCCACGACGGAGGGCCTGCCGGGCAGCGCGCGCATCGGCGCCGTGGCCTTCTGAGCAGAGGCTCTCTGCCAGTCGGCCACCTCGACCGCGTCGATCGCGGTGCGGGGACCGCACACGAAGTCGATCTCGCCTCCCCTGCTGGTGCCCCACACGTGCAGTCGCGGGCGGCCGTGACCTCATCCAGCAAGTGGTGGATATATTAGCATCCCATCCCACTAAAGACCGCCTCTATTGCGGGATGTGATGTTTAGAATGCATCGCATACTTGGCCACACAGGCCGTCCTACCCGCCCCCCGAGGTCTGCTGGGCGGGGCACCCTCCCCCCGGGGGGGCTTCCCGCGCTACGCTCAAAGACCCGACCAACGAACGGGACGGAGCGATCGCCCATTTTGACCACTCGCCGCCGAAAGCCTCGCGGCCACAGCGCCCCCGGCAGGGCCCGCCGCACGGCTCTACGCATTGCGCTCACGGCGGCCTGCCTGCTCGCCCTCTTTGCGAGCGCCCCGGGGGGCGCGGGCGGGGGGCGGGGGGACGGCGGGACGGTGGACCGCGCGAACGCCCGCGCGGCGGGCGGCACGGCGCTCGCGGCGGGCGCGATCCCGTTCGGCATGGGCGACAACAACCCGACCATGTTCGCCGACCCCCGCTTCGCCTGGCTGAGGATCCGCTACGCGCGGCTGATCGTGCCCTGGGACGCCACCCGCCACCACGCCGACCTCATACGGGCGGAAGTCTGGCTGAACCGCGCACGCGCCGCCGGCGTGGAGCCGCTGGTCGCATTCGACCAGAGCACCAACCACCAGAACCTGCTGCCCACGCTGACGTCCTACGCGAGCGCGGTGCGCGCATTCATGCGCCGCTTCCCGTGGGTCAAGCTCTATCAGACGTGGAACGAGGAGAACCAGGGCAGCCAGCCCACCAGCCATGACCCCGTCCGCGCGGCGCGCTACTTCAACTGGCTGAACGGCGCCTGCCACAGGTGCTCGGTGACCGCAGCGGACCTGCTCGACGGGCCCTCCATGACAGGCTGGTTGCGGCGCTTCCTCGCGGCCGCCCACCGTCCCCTGCTGTGGGGCCTGCACCCCTACTACGAGCTCGACTACGGGGGGCACGAAGCTCTCTCCACGATGGCCCACATGGTCCATGGCCAGATCTGGCTCACCGAGTCCGGGCTGCCGTTGTGGCGCTTCTTGAGGTCGTCGAACCGGTTCGAGCTCACGACTACCGCCCAGCAGGAACGGGCGGTACGGCGCCTGCTCGCGCTGGGGCGCCTGACCGGGCGCGTCTCGCGCCTCTACTACTACCAGTGGCGCGCGTCGGTCACGCTCGCCGCCGTCGAGAAGCAGTTTCGCCGCCACCGCCACGTCACCGCCACGTGGGACAGCGGCCTGCTCAATCCGAACTGCAGCGTGCGCCCGGCGTTCACGATCGTCTCGCGCGCCCTGGGACGCGGCTCCGCCCATATGCCCCGCGTGCGGTCGGCCGATCACGCAACGGCCTGCCTGCCCGCCGGCAAGACCCGCTGAGCCGCGATCCCGCCGGCCGGCGGTCCACCGGGCGCTCCGAGCCAAGCGCCCCTGAAGCGGACGCCTAGCCTTTCATCCTGGCCGGCGGACGCCTAGCCTTTCTTCTTGGCGGGGCGCTTTTTCGACTTCGGGCGCTTCACCTTCACGGCCGCGAGTCGACCCGACGCGGGTCGCCCGGAGACCAGGTTCGGGCCGACCGCCACGACCGACGCGGTGAAGCTCTCGAACGGGAGCACGTTCGAGAGCGACACGCTGCGGCGGTTGGGCTTGCGGAAGAACGTCTGCAGGCGCCCGTCGCTGCCGCGGACCTTGATGCGGTAGGTGCGCGCCCCCGCGACCGCGCTCCACGTAACCAGGGCGCTCGTCCCGTGACGCGCGATCTTGACTTTGCGGGCCTTGCCGGGCCTGAACGCCGCCGGAGCGGTGTAGTGGCCGACCGTGAGTTCGCGCACGGTCGCCCCTTCTGAGTTCAGCAGGTACGCGTACACGCCGCGCGCGCGCGAGAGCCCTTCCTGCGGAGTGAAGGTGAGCGTGCCCTTTGCTTTGCCGGCGATACCGAGCACGTGTGTGCTGTCGCGGCCGCGTTCCACGAAGCGCACCTTCGTGCCGGCGACGTAGTGGCTGATCTTGTAGGAGAGCGAGAGCTTGCGCCCGTGCTTGCGGCCGAGGCGCACCCGCACGGTGGCCGCAGGCACGTCTTCGGAGGTTTCCAGCGTGGCGATCGCGGGGGATCCCGCAAGGGCCTCGACGCGCCACTGCCCGCCCTTCGGGTGGCGCAGCAGTACAAGCACCTGATGCGGGTTGGGAGCCACCGCGCTCATGAACTGTCCCGGAACCGTGACGAGCTGCCCGGCCGTGGACGGCGTCGTGTATGTCTGGCCACCGGGGCCGAGGAGGGCCACGACCGGCGTGCCCGAGGCGGAGCTGATGCGCAGCTCCTCGCCGAGCGTGCCGTTCGGCAGCGTGAACGTGTCGCTTTCCGCGGCGGCCGTCGCGGCGAGCGGGCCCCCCGAGGTTGCATAGCCTGCGCCCTTCTTGCCGCCCACCGATGACGTGAGAGCGCCGCCCACGCCGCCGAGGCTCCCCTTCAACACGGCGCCGGGCTTGGGCAGGAACAGCGCGGATTCTTCTTTGACGAAGCCCCCGCTGTGTTTCTGCAGCGGTTTCTGGCTGTACTGCTTGAGCTGGTCCGAGCAGTTGTCGTTGCCGAACAGGCCGCCCGAGATGTTGCCGTCGGAGAAGCGGTAGCGCCCCTGCACCCCTCCCCCGAAGATCCCTTCGGCGCCGACGTGGAGACACCCGGCGGCGTACTGGTTGTTGATCAGGCCCGCCACTTCGGCGCTGATGATCCACAGTTTCAGGTATACGTTGCCTTTGGCCTGCCACAGCCCGCTGGCGGGTTCGTCCCAGAAGCCGGCGCCGCCGGACACTTCGATGACCGGTTCTTTGGAGTCGAAGGGGAAGTGCAGGTTGAAGGTGACCTGGGCGTCGACGTAGCCGTCGGTGTAGACGTCGGCGGCGAGCGTGGCAATTTTGTCGCTTTTGTAGGACAGCGTGCCCTGGCCGCCGAAGAAGCCGAATTCGGTGGAGGTGGCTTCGCGGAACTTGAATTCCAGTTCGAGCTCGAGCAGCGCCGCGATCTTCGCGCCGAGGCTGCCGCCGAAGGCGAGCGGGTTCACGCCGACCGAGGCGCCGATCTCGTTGAGGTTGATGCCCGGGTATATGGGGACGCCGGGTTCGGCCTTGAACTTCATCGAGGCAGACTGGAAATTGCCCTTCTTGAAGGCCAGTTCAGCTTCGAGTTCGACGATTTCTTCGCCGAACGTGATCGTGCCCTTGGCCTGCCAGCTGTCGCGCTTGGATTCTTCTTCGTATTCGGGGAAGTAATAGACGAAGGAGGCTTTTTTCACCTTGAAGATCGGGGCGAGACTGGCTTCGCCGATTTCGAACTTCAGTGAGCTCAGTTCGATGCCGGTTTCCAAGTTCGCGTGGATCTCGAGGGCGCCGGTGGCTTCGAAGTTGACAGATTTCAGGTCGAGGTTGACCTGCGCGTCGAACAGCGCCTGGCCTTTCTTGCTCAGGAAGACCTGGATCTGGCCCGTCAGCGGGAAGTCCCCCGGCAGCGTCGCGCACGCGGCGATCTGGTTTTTCGGTGGGCAACAGCTGGCCTTTTTTTCGCTGCCGGTGCATTCATGGCCCACGGCGAGCGCCATCAGCAGCGTCTTCGCGGGCGCGCCCGCGGTGTGCGCCGAGCGATGGGTGGAGCCCACGACCGCTTTGAGCACGGTTTTCGTTTGGAAAGCTTGGAACATCAGCGTCATCGGTTCGCTTTCCAGGTCGCGCCCACCGAGCACCACATCCCCGATCGGGGTGTTCAAGAGCTCCACCTCCACCGGCGAACCGGAGAGCTGCACTTCGGTGGACAGCCCGAGATGCCTCACTTCGTGGATCTTGAAGACACCGAAGCCGCCTCCGACCGGGACGAGATCCATCCCGTTGAGCCCGATCTGCTTGGAGGCGATCACGTAGCCGGCTTTGCCTGGGAGCGTCTGGATGCATTCGGCGACCAGCTGCGCGCTGCCCACTTCATAGGTTTTCTTACATTCCCCTTCGCCCCCGTCTTTCGGGGGGATCATCACGGTGGTTGACGGGATCGTGAGGCCGAAACCGGCTTTCGAGCTTTCTTTGTTTGAGTTGGTGATGGTGAGCCCGATGTTGTGCACGCCCGGCGGGAGGATGAGATGGACGAGCGGGTTGGTGCCTGTGGAGGTGTCGATCTTTCCGTCCCCGTTCAGGTCCCACGCGTAGGAGATGATGTGGCCCGTACTCCCGGGTTGTGAGCCGGCGCCGCTGAGCGCGATCGACTGCCCGGAGAAGGGGTTGGGGGTTTGCAGCGACACCGCCGCTTTGGGGGGCGTGGGCGGTGGAGGCGGCGGTGGAGGCGGCGGCGGAGGCGGCGTGGGCGGCGGTTCGGATTCGAAGCTGAGGTCGTCGATGGCGATCTGGTTCGCCAGCGCGGGATCGGTGACCGGATGAGTGGTGCGAATCGAGAAGAAGCTGATCTCTGGGCGGCCGACACCGGGAAGCGGCGTCGCATTGATTTCCGTCCAGACGCCCCCGGCGCATGACCTAGTCCGCCGGCCACAGCGTGGCCGGATGCGTCGTAGCCGATGATGTGCACTTCGACCAGGCCCGCCGACCGGAGAGTCGCGGACTTCACCGACAGCGATCACGCGGGCTGGCCGAGCAAGCGCACCGAAGGTGCCACTGTAGTACGTCGGCGTGCTACCGGGCGTCAAGCAGGTGACGAGCGTGACGTAGTTGGGTGACGAGTACGCGCTAACGACTCCCGTGCCGACGATAGGCGAGCCGCAGTTGCCGGGCGGCGTGGGCAGCCCGGGCGGGCCAATCGCTTCCGCCTTTCCCAGCTTCAGCCCTTCCGCTTCCCACTGGCTGGTCACAACGGTCTTGGCGGGAACAGCCGCACCGCCAGGGAAGTGGTCGAAGCCGATCACCGTTTCAGCGGCCCGCGCGGGGGTGGCGACAAGCAACACCGCGAGAACCGCCAGCACCGCACATGCAAACACCGCCGACCCTGAACGCGACAGGAAGCCGGCGAGCTCCGACCCCGCTCCGGGCCGCTCGTACATGGTCGCCGACGATCTCACGGCGCCGCGCCGTTGTCAAGCCGCTCTGGACGATCGTTGTCGAGCCCCCCGCGCTGTGGCCGACCCGCGGCGCGTTATACGAGCAGCGGACCGCAACGGTCTTCTTCCCGTATAGGCCGCCGCGCAGGACCCGCAGAGACGCGTCCAAACTACTGACGCCGACACGGAGCAGGCCCCGATGGCGGATCGGCGGGCAGGGCGTACGCTCGGCTCATGCTCCACCTGGCTCGCCTGTCGATGAGCAGGCCCAGGGCGGCGCTCGCAGTGTGGGTCGCCCTGGCCGTTGCGCTTGCCCTGGTGGGCCTGGGCGTGAGCAAATCGCTGTCTCCGACGATCGTGGTGGTGCCGGGCACCGAGTCCTCCCGCGCGCAACACCTCACGAACGCCCAGTTCGGCCCGACCCAGCTCGTGCCGATCCTGCTGCAGGGGCCCGCGAGCGAACTGAACAAGCAGGGGCCGAAGCTCGTGAGCGACCTGGTCAAGCGCCGCCACACGCGTGCGCTCAGCGCATGGGACGCGGGGGCGGCCTCGGAGGGACTGCGACCCTCCCCGACGGCGGCGATGATCGTGGTGTCGGTGGACAAGCCCGAAAGAGGACGTCGTCAACTACGACCAGCCGCAGATCGAAGCGCTCGTGGCGCGCGACATCTCAAAGCCGGTTCGCCCGAGCGTCACCGGCCAGCCCTCGATCGACCGGGCGCTGAAGGATGAGGCGATCTCGACGACGCGCCGCTCGGAGCTGATCGCGATCGCGATCCTGTTCGTGCTGTTGCTGGCCGGGTTGCGTGCCCCGCTGGCGGCGGTGGCGGTAACGGCAGTCGCGGGCGCCACGGTGCTGGCGAGCTACGGCTTGATGGCGCTGATCGGCAGGCTGATCGACGTCGACGCGATCGCGATCGCGCTGGGCTCGATGAGCGGGCTGGCGCTTGGGGTGGGCTATTCGCTGTTGATCCTCGACCGCTTCCACCAGGAGGAGCTGGCGACGGAGCGCACGACCCACGACGAGCGGACGCCGACGGCCGTCGGCGGCGCCGCGAGGCGCGAGGCCGTGAGCGCGGCGCTCACGGCGGTGGAGAGCACCGGCAAGGCGGTGCTGTTCGCGGGCACCGGCCTGATCCTCGCGCTGGCGCTGGCGAGCGCGATCGCGCCCACCACGATCCTCACATCGCTCGGCGTGGGCGTGCTGCTCTGCTCCGCGCTCGCCGTGGGGGGCGCGGTGGTGGTGATGCCCGCCGCGCTCGTGCTGTTCGGAGCGCGCATCGCCACCTCCTCGGTGTCGGCGCCGGGCGCGATGACGCGCGACTGGGATCGACTCGTGGGCGCGGGCGCATGGGTGAGGCGCAACGCCGCGATCGCGGGATTGCTCGCCACCGGCGCGCTGCTCGCGCTGGCGGTGCCCGCGGTGGGCCTGAAAACCGGCCCGCCCGACGTGAGCCAGTTGCCCAAGAACAACCAGGCGCGGGTTGCCTTCGAAGAAGTGGCGCGCGTGATGGGCCCGGGGTGGCCGACGCCCTACAACATGATCGTGGTGAACCCGAGCGGGCCGATCACCACCGCCAAGACGCTCGAAGCGCTCGACCGGTTCCAGGAAAAGATCGCCAAGGACCCCGCGGTGGCCTCGGTGGCGGGCCCCGGGACGCTCAGCTCCGCGACCAAGCCGCTCGGCAAGCTGCCCACCGCGCTCGCCGAATCGAGCAAGCTGTTGACGGGCGGCAAGAAGGACCTCGGACGGCTGTCGAGCGGCCTCGGCGAAGCGGGCAGCGGAGCCAAGCAGCTGCAGAGCGGGCTGGTGCAAGCGAGCTCCGGGGCCGGGCAATTGCACGGCGGCGCCGGCGAAGCGCGGGCGGGCTCGGCCAAGCTGCACGCCGGTCTGGCGGCCGCGCACAGCGGCTCGGCGAAGCTCTCGGCGGGCCTCACCCAGGCGCTCGCAGGAGCGGGCGCGCTGAAGAGCGGCGCGACGCAGGCGCTGGCGGGCTCGATCGATCTGGCGAACGGGATCAGCACAGCGCACCTTCCGGTCTCCACGGGACTGCCGTCGGTGAAGCAGCTCGGCTCGCTCACGCAGAGCACGAGCGCCGCGATCGGCAAACTGCAGGGGCAGGCGCAGAGCGCCTCCGGCGAGCTGGCGGGCGCGCTCGCGGCGCTGAAGGGCATGACCGCCGGAAAGAGCGATTCGCGCTATGAGGAAACGCTGGCGGCGCTCGAACGCGCGAGCAGCTCGGCGGGCGGCGTGTCGAGCGGCTTGGGCGGCGCGAGCGGCGGCGCGGGCGAAGCGGCCAAGCTCGCCTCGAGCCTGTCGATACAGGAGGAATTCCTGGAGAGCCTGCTCAGCCGGCTCTCGACCGGCGCCGGCAAGCTGCAGGACGGGCTGGCGAAGCTTCGCAACGGCAACGCGCAGCTTGCGACCGGGATCGGCCAGCTCTCGACGGGCGGCGGACAGCTCACCTCCGGGCTGACCCAGCTGCGCGACGGGGCCGGCGCCCTGGAAACCGGCCTCGGGCAGCTCACGAGCGGAGCGGGCCAGCTGCAATCGGGATTGGCGGGCGGGGTGTCGCCGACGGGACAGCTCGTCAACGGCCTCGGGCAGCTGCAGGCCGGGGTGGCGAAGTTCTCCACCACGCTGCCCTCGCCCAAGGACATCGAAACGCTGAACGAACAGGCGCCGGGGCTGTTCAACTCGGGCTACTTCCTGCTCGCGGCGGTCGAAGGGGCGCAGCCCGCCGCGGCGAACGCGGCCACGTTCGCGGTGAACGTGTCGCGGGGGGGCAGCGCGGGACAGGTGGTGGTGATCTCTCGCTACCCCTCCAGCGACCCGCGCACGGCGGCGCTCGGCGACCGCCTCGACCTCGCGGCCAAGCGCTTCGCGCTCCAGAACCATCTCGCGACGGCGGTGGGCGGACCGGCGGGCAACCTGGCGGACTTCACGAGCGCCACAAACGACCGCCTACCGCTCGTGATCGTGGCGCTCGCGATTGCGGTGGCGCTGACGCTCGCCGTCGCGCTGCGCGCCGTGGCGCTGCCGATCGTGGCGGTGCTCGCGCTGCTGCTGACCGCCGCCTCGACGTTTGGCGTGATGGAGTTGCTGTTCGGCGGCAGCCACCCGCCGCTCGGAGGCCCGGGCTACCTGGATCCGATGTCGATCATCGGCATCTTCGCGGTGGTGTTCGGCATCTCGCTCGTCTACCTGGTGGTGCTGCTGGCGCGCGCCCGCGAGGAGATCGTCCGCGACGAGCAGGTCGGTGCAGGCGCCACGGTGGACCTCCGCGACGAGCAGGTCGGTGCAGGCGCCACGGTGGACCTCCGCGACGAGCAGGTCGGTGCAGGCGCCACGGTGGACCAGGCGCTCGACACGGCGTTGCGGCGCACGGCGGCGGCGAGCACCGGATCGGCGCTGCTGATGATCGCGGCGTTGATTCCGTTCGCGACGACGGAACTGCTCACGGTGAGGCAGTTCGGCGTGGGAGTCGCGGTGGCCGTGGCGCTCGACGCGTTCATCGTGCGCCCGGTGCTGCTGCCGGCGGCGGTGGAGGTGATGGGCCGCTGGAGCTGGTGGCCCACGCGCGTGAACGCGGGACCCCAACCGCCGGTCGCAAAGACCCCGCGCGCTCGCTGGCGGGCGCCGCTCATCTCAAGGCTCGGACACCACCCATGAAACGAAGGAGACGGATATGACAAGGCTCAAGCTCACAGCCGCGGTACTCGCGGCGGCGATGCTCGCGATGGCCGGCATGGCGCTGGCGAGCCCGCAGTTCAAACAGAGCGCGAAAGTCACGCTGACGGCCACCAAACCAAACGTGTCGAGCGGCGTCAAGGCAACGATCGCGTCATCCGATCCGGGCGCGCCCAACGCACAGCCCAAGGGCTTGAAGGTGCTGACGCTCACGTTCCCCGTGAACACGAGGTTCAACTTCAAAAGCAAAGCGCTTACGCAGTGCAAAGCGACCGACACCGAAATCCAGGCGACCGGCGGCGCGGTGTGCCCGTCCAAGAGCAAACTCGGCACGGGCACCGCGCTGGCGAACGGCGCTCCGGTGCTCCCGAAGATCCCCGAGAGCGTGGCGGCGTTCGCGGGCAACAACCAGGTGCTGCTGATGCTCAGCCCCCAGGGTGGCGCCGGCAGCCGGCTGGTGCTGCACGGCAAGGTGTCCGCCAACCGGATGACAACCGAAGTGCCGGTGCAGACCCTTGGCCCGGTGAACATCGTGATCACCGAACTGCGGCTGACGATCAAAACGATCGGGAAAGGCTCGACCGCCTTCATCCGCGCCGGCAAGTGCGTCAAAAAGAAGTTCGTCGTGAAGTCGAGCTTCCTCTACCAGACAGGCGAAAAACTGACGATCTCAAGCTCGTCCAGCTGCAAGTGAGCTGAGGATGGGGCGGCGCCGGGCGATTGCCGCTGAGGCGCCGCTCCTTCCGGCTACCGGACGGTCAGCTTTCCTTCCATTCCGGCGGCGCGATGCCCCGGGACGGCGCAGTAGAAGACGTATGTGCCCGGCTTGAGGTTCAGCGTGAGCGTCTTGGCGCCACCGGCGAAGGTGGGCGTGGCGCCGAGCACCTTGGCGCCCTGGGCGACCGTGAGGTTGTGTTCCAAGGGCGAGACGTTCGTGAAGCTGATCGTCACCCGGCCGGCGGGCGCGGACAGGTCTTTGGTGACGAAGCGCAGCTGGCCTTCGGGGTCGGCGGCCTCCTTCAGCGAGGAGCTGCCCGAGCCCGACGCGGCTTCGCGGCCAACCTGTGAGCTGGGAGCGGCCGTCGCCTTGCCGGTCGAGCCGCCCGAGGTCGCGACCGTCGCCTTGCCGGTCGAGCCGCCCGAGGTCGCGACCGTCGCCTTGCTCGCCGAGCCGCCCGAGGTGGCGACCGCCATCGACACCGTCGCCACCACGAGCACCGCAGTGATGGCCATCACGGCGCGCTCGACGCCGGCGGTGCGCGGGAAGCTCGCGTCGCGCAGGCCGACGCCGAGCGACACGATCAGGGCCCACGCGACCAGCACCCCGCCCGCGATGTAGAACGGCGTCCTGCTCTTCTCGGCTCCCAGGATCGGGGTGAGATGGACGATCGCTGCGTGCATATGCGGGCGAGGGTAACGCATCCTCAGGCGCACGCCAATCCTTTCCTTCTTTCCGGACCGTACATGTACGGTCCGGCCGGCCGGTACATGTACCGGCCGGGACCGGGCCGCATGCGGCCCGGTCTTCCCCAATATGAATATGCTTCGCGGGGAGATGACCGACGCGGTGCGCACCCCGGACGAGCTGCTCGAAGGTCTGCCCGACTTTCCCTTCCAGGCGCGCTACCGCGAGCACGAGGGTTTGCGGCTCGCGCACATCGACGAGGGCGAGGGCGCTCCGGTGGTGTTCATGCACGGCGAGCCCACCTGGTCGTTTTTGTGGCGCAAGGTGCTCGCGCCCGTGCGTGACGCGGGCTTTCGCTGCATCGCGCCGGACCTGCCGGGGTTCGGGCGCTCGGACAAGCCGATCGACATCGACTGGTACTCCTATGACCGCCATGTCGGGGCGATCGCGGCGCTGATCGAGCAGCTCGACCTGCGCGGCGCCACGATGGTGGTACACGACTGGGGCGGCCCCATCGGCTTGCGACTCGCCGTCGAGCACGCCGAGCGCTTCGAGCGGCTCGTGATCCTCGACACGGGCCTGTTCACCGGCCATCAGAGGATGACCGACGCGTGGACGGCGTTCCGCGACTTCGTCGAGCGCACCGAGGACCTGCCGGTCGGCTTCCTCGTGCGCGGCGCCTGCAAGAACGACCCCGGCGAGGAGGTGATCGCCGCCTACGAAGCCCCCTACCCGAGCGTCGCGTCGAAGGCCGGGGCGAGAGCCTTCCCGTTGATGATCCCGCGCACCCCCGACGCCCCGGGCGCCGCGGCCGGCCGGCGCGTGGTGGACGCGCTCAAGGCGGACACGCGTCCCACGCTGATGCTGTGGGCCGACTCGGACCCGGTGCTGCCGCTGTCCACCGGCGAGCGCTTCGCCGAGGCGATCGGCCGCGAGCGCCCGCGCGTGATCGAGAACGCCTCGCACTTCCTCCAGGAGGACGCCGGGCCGGAGATCGGCCGCCTCATCGCCGAGTGGCTGACTCGCCCGTCCGCTGAGCTGCGCCTGCTCGCGCGCCGGCGCGAGGGCGGGCTCTGAGCGTGCCGCGCGCAGTTCGTAGTCGCGGCGCGCGTTCGCGTCGGCGCCCGCGAGCACGCGGTCGGCCTTCATCGCGCGCGCCATCCCCTCTGACAGCCTCCTCGGCAGGAGCGCCCCAAGCGTCTGGGTGCGCTTCGAGGACTTTGGCACCCACACTTCCACCCGGCCGGTCTGCAGCGCCTCCACGATCGCGTCCGCCACGTCGGTCGGCTGGAGCACCTTCAGCCCGCGCGCCTCGCCGAGACCCCGAGCCGAGCTCGGTGTTGACGACGAACGGCATCACATAGCTCAGATCGACATGGGCGCCCATCAGCCGCAACTCGCCGCGCACGGCCTCGCTGAGGCCCACGACGGCGTGCTTGGTGGCCGAGTAGGTCGCGCCGCCCGGCGCCCCGAACTTGCCGGCCTGCGAGGAGATGTTCACGATGTGCCCGCGATCGCGGGGCACCATCCGATCGAGCGCCAGCTTCATGCCGAGGATGACGCCGTGGATGTTGATGTCCACCATGCGCCTCGCCGTGAGGTCGTCCTCGTCGACGAATCGCCCGATCGGCATGATCCCCGCGTTGTTGACGAGCACGTCGACGGGCCCGAGCTGCTCTTCGGCGCGGTCGAGGAAGGCGGCGAACGAAGCGCGATCGGTGACGTCGAGCGGGACCGCGATCGTGCTCGCGCCCAAGCTCGGCGGCGGTCTGCTGCGCCGCGGCGAGATCCACGTCGCCGATCGCCACCTTCATGCCCTGACGCACGAGCGCCTGCGCCGTCGCCTTGCCGATTCCGCGCGCGGCGCCTGTGATCGCCGCGGTCTGCCCGGCGAGGATACGGGGCTGCTTGGCCATGCTCTCTCCTCCTGAAGTTTGGTCGTCCCGAACTTAAAGCTAGCGCGCGCGGGCGTGCAGGGGTCGCGCAGGCGGGTGGGTGCGCATCGCGCAGGCGGGCGCGCGGGCGATGCGGGGGCACGCCGCACACGCGAGCACCGCACCTTCCGAGGTCTCAGCACCGCATCTTCCGAGGTGTCGAGGGGTTTTAGGTGCAGGCCATCCCATAAGGCCTACGGATGGCCCCGGAGAGGGGCCGGACCCGGACGATCCACGGCTTCGTCCGGGTCCGCGTTACTGCGCACGTCGCACGCTCGGGGTTCGGAAAGGGGTCGCGAAATCCGCTCTTCGCGCCGGCGAGCGCCTCACGCGCCTTTTTGGCGCGCTCCGCCCAGCCGACCGATAGGCTGAGTGGGTGCCGTCGTTTCTCTTCCACGACCAGCGCATCGCCTACACCGAGTACGGGGCGGGGCTGGCGGCGCTCACGAGCAAGGGCACGCGCGGTGAGACCTCGCGGCGGACAGCCGCCGCTGAGCGTCCGGTGATCCTCGTGCACGGGCTGCTGCTCTCCCAGAAGATGCACCGCCCGCTGGCGAAAGCCCTGGCTGCGCGAGGCAACCGCGTGATCACGGTGGATCTGCTCGGGCACGGCGAATCGGACCGTCCGCGCGACATGTGGCGCTATTCGATGTACTCCTTCGGCGAGCAGCTGGTCGCCCTCATGGACCACCTCGAGATCCCGGAGGCGGTCGTGATGGGCACCTCGCTCGGGGCGAACGCTGCGCTGGAGGTCGCCGCGCGCGCGCCGGAGCGTTTGCGGGGGATGATCGTGGAGATGCCGGTGCTCGACAACGCGCTGCTGGCGTCAGCGCTCACGTTCACGCCGATCCTCGTGGCGCTCACGTTCGGCGAGCCGCTGATGAAGCTCGTCGCGCGCGGCGCGCGGGCGGTGCCGCGCCGGCTGTTGCCCTACTACGGCAACGTGGTGCTCGACATCGTGCGCCAGGACCCGGGGCCCGGGGGTGCGCTGATCCAGGGTCTGTACTTCGGGCGGATCGCGCCCCATCGCACCGAACGGCGCACCTTCAAGATGCCCGCGCTCGTGCTCGGCCACCGGCGCGACCCGGTGCACCCCTTCTCCGACGCGGGGATGCTCGCCGAAGAGCTTCCCAACGCGCGCCTGATCGAAGCCGACTCGCTCGTGGAGCTGCGCATCAAACCGGAGCGCCTCACCGACGAGATCGCCGCGTTCCTCGACGAGGCGTGGGCGGCCCGCACACGGCGCACCAAGACGCGCACGGCCTGAGGACGTTAGCTGGCGGTCGAGGGGCAAGCCAGACCAGATTGAAATGCCCACCCGCCCGCGTGGCGTGCTACGCACGCGAGCTGGCCGATCGGAGATCCCGTCGATCTCCGATCGGTAGGACGCCGTCTGGCGCCCTATCGGCAGGGGAAGAGTTCGAATTCGTCGATGGCGACGCTGCCGGGGGCGGCTGCGGTCGACGAGGGTGGGGCCTTGGCGAGCCACAGCACGACGTAGCGGTATGTCTTGCCCTTCGTCTTGAGCGTCAGGGCGGTGGTCTTCTTCTTCAGCACTTTGACGCCCACAAGGCGCTTCCAGGCGGGTTCGGTGATGGACCCGGGGAGAGTGTGGCCGTTGGCGCCGTAGATTTCCACGGTGACTCCGGTGGTGGTGGTCTTGACGGTGGCGCTCCCGAGCTTCTGGGGGCTCTTCAGGTCGAGCACCAGTCCCTCGGCCATCTTGGGCGCCTTTTCCGCCTGCACCTGAGCCGTCCAGGCGGTTTTGGCTTCGCCGTCGATCGCGAGGCTGGGGTCGCCGAACAGGGAGGCGGGGTAGGCGTAGGGGTTGTAGGTGCTCGCCGCGTTCGTGTCGAGCAGGATCGGGCTCGGCGGTTCCGCGCCGGATTCCGTTTCAGGGCTTTCCGAGCCGCTTCCTTCAGAGCTTTTCGTCGATGCGCCGGTCGTTTTCGTGGTGGCGGTGGTTTTGGTGGTTTTGGTTTCGGGCGGGAAGATCGGTTCGGCAGACGTTTTCGGCGTGGGCGTCTGCGTGGGGATCTTCGGCGGAGTGGGGCTCACCGTGGTGGGAGCGCCCGGGGTGGTCGTGGTGGGGGGCGGGATCGTGCCCGGTGCGGTGGCGGGGGGCACGACGGTCGTGGGCGTCCTCAACGCGACCGCCACCACGGGCTTGCGCTTGGTCTTGTTCAAGGCCGCATACGCCGCCACCGACGCGCCCACGACGAGCAGGGCGGTGGCGCCGAGGATCGCCGCGCCCGTGCGCCAGCCGGGGCCGCCGCCGCCGCTCAGGCTCTCGGGCGCGCCCGCGCCGCACTGCAGGCACCAGTCCTGCCCCTCCTGCATCTGCGCTCCGCACTTCGAGCAATCGCTCATGGGTCCCCATTCTGACACTTTGGCCGCGGGGGACCGCCGGCTGTTATGTCTTTCCCGGTGGGCTGCATGCGCTCGTCGAGCTCGAGCTGCCAGTAGTAGCGCGTGAAGGTGACGTTCCTGCGGTACTCGCCGACGTGCGGGGCGATCGGCTCGCCGGCCGCCATCTTTACGATCAGCTCGGGGTAGGAGCGACCGGGGAGCGCCGCCAGCGCGGGCGCCGGGAAGGCGCCGCCGAAGCGGGTGTTGACGTCGGTGATGCGCACCCCGAGCTCAGGGTCGCGGAACACCTGGATGGTGGCGGGGCCGCGCACGCGCAGGAGCTCCATCGCCCTGCGTCCGAGCTCCACGAGTTCGGGGTCGTCGATGACGGTCCCCTTGATGGACTCCCCCCCGCGCGACTCGAGCATCGTGCGCGGGATCGCGTTGAGGCAGCGTCCATCGAGATCGCCGAGGCAGTCAATCGACAGCTCCGGTCCGCCCATCGTCCGCTGCACCATCGTGGGCTCGTGAACGTAGTCGACAAAGAAGCGCGCCTGGGAGGGGTCGTGGGCGAGGTGGATGGAGCGCGCGCCGGAGCCGCGGCGCGGCTTGACCATCAGCGGGTAGTCGAGCGCGTCGAGATCGGCATGATGGGGGAGCGCCGTGGGAGGCGAGGGCAAGCCGAGGCGCTCGAGCAGCAGGTGGGCCTCGTACTTGTCGTAGGTGGCGCGCGCCACCTCCGCGGAGGGCACGAGCGCGGGCAGGGCGGGCTGGGACTCCTCTTCTCGCGCACGGGCGAGCTTCTCGATGTCGAGGTCGGTGAGCGGGAGCACCGCGCCCACGCCGTGTTGCTCGCATAGGCGCGCCAGCTCCGGGACGTACTCCGGATCGTCGATCGGCGGGGCGCTCGCGCGCACGTGCGCCGCGTAGCGCGCGGGGGCCAGCGGATTCGGATCGACCGCCACGACGGTTGTGAGCGCGGCAAAGCACGAGACGATGTCGTAGCGCTTGCCGACGCCTGTGAGCATGATGCTCGGGGTCATCCCCATCCCCCCGTTTGACCCTTGTAGAGGCCCGAGCCGCCGAAGACGATCGTCACGGTGCGCCACAGGATACGCAGGTCGAGCGCGAGCGAGCGGTGCTCGATGTAGTGGAGGTCGAGCTCGATTCGCTCGCTCCACGGGAGCGATGCTCGACCGTTGACCTGCGCCCAGCCGGTGATGCCCGGCCTGATCGCGAGCCGCCCGCGCTGACGGTCTGTGTACTGCGCGACCTGCACGGGGATGGTGGGGCGTGGGCCGATAAAGGACATGTCTCCTCGCACGACGTTCAGCAGGTTGGGCAGCTCGTCGAGCGAGGTCCGGCGCAGGAAGGCGCCCACGCGCGTGACGCGCGGGTCGTCCTCGTTGATCGCCAGACCCGCCCCGATGTGCTCGGCGCCATCGACCATCGTGCGCAGCTTGAGCAGGGCGAACGGCCGCCCGTCCCTGCCCACCCTGCGCTGCCTGTAAATGGGGTGCCCGCGCGACTCGATACGGATGGCGAGCATCGCCAGTGCGATCAGCGGCGCGGCGACGAGCAGGGCCAGGCAGCCGCCGACGATATCGATGGCGCGGCGAGTCACGGGCCGGCCTTGCATGCGGGGGTTGTATGCCTCTCAGCGGGGTGACTCGCGCGCGCGCGCGTTAAGAGAGCCTTCTTCGCGCGCGCGCGCGCGAGTCACCCCCCAAAACAACACACACCAACCCCGCCTCGCCGCCGCCGGACGTGCTCACCGCGTGCCTTACGCCGCCCTGCGTGCTCACCGCGTGCCCTCCGCCGCCTGCCAAGACGCCGAAGTACCGTGGCGCAGCCAGTCCCACAGCCCCGCCGCCGGGGAGGCGGCGGTGAGCACGTAGTAGCGCGCGATCAGCAGCGGCCGCAGGGGCAGCGCGGCGGCGAGCGCGGCGGCGGCGAGCAGCGTGAGCTGCAGGGCGAGCGTCACCGTGTAGAGCGTCCCCGCGCCGCTCGCCACGAGCGCGACGTTGGCGGCGAGCGCGAGCAGGTGCAGGAACGGCGTGAGGTAGCGCAGCAGGCGATGGGAGACGATCATGAGCGCATAGCCGGGCGTGTAGCCACGCGGTGAGAGCATCCCGCCGCGCAGCACGATCGGCCAGGTGTGGCTCATCATGCGCCGCTTGCGCCGCCACTCGCCCTCGATGGAGGGCGCCATCTTCTCGGTGGCGCGCGCGCTCGGCACGTCCACGGCGCGCAGGCCGCGCTTGACCATGTTGAAGGGGAACGACAGGTCGTGGCCCATGATCGGGTCGACGACGATGTAGGAGTCGTGGCGGGTGGCGTAGATGGCGCCGTTGCCCGCCGTGATCGACGACAGGCGCGACTCGCGCGCGCGCAGGGCCATCTCGTAGCGCCAGTAGACGCCCTCCTGGTTGGTGGCCTGCCTGCTTGTCCCCCGCCATGGGGGGTCCCCCGCGATGGGGGGAGCGCCGTCCGATGCTTGCACGAAGCGAACCCGCCCGCACGCGTAGCCCACGCGCGGGTTGGCGAAGGCGGCGAGCAGCTCGCGCAGCGCGCCCGCCTCCCACGAGGCGTTGGCGTCCGAGAAGGCGAGGATCTCGCCGCGCGCGCGCTCCACGGCGGCGTCCTGCGCGGCGATCTTGCCGCCGCGCGGGAGCTCCAGCACGAGGTCGGCGCCGGCAGCGCGCGCGCGCTCAGCGGTGGCGTCCGCGCAGCCGTCGCACGCGACGATCACCTGCAGCAGCTCGCGCGGGTATTCGAGCGCCAGCGCGTTGAGCACCTTCGCGCCGATCACCGCCTCCTCGTCGTGCGCCGCCACGATGAGCGACACGAACGGCAACTCGACGGCCCCCGCCTCGACCTGCGCGGCGGCGTCGAAGCCTGCATGTGGATGGGGGGGATTGTTTGGGCGTTCTCGCGATGTTGAGGACGCTCGTGGCGCCGGCGCGAGCAGGCGCGCGAGCACGGCGACGACGAGGGCATAGCCGAGCTGCGTCCACGCGATCAGGGCGACCGACGTCCAGAACACGATCTCCAGGACGGTCCTCATGTCAGGAGCCTCCTTGCGTGTCGCCTGTAACGGCGCTACCCTGGTAGGCGGCCAAGACGCTCAATGCATCGGGCGTACTGCGGGAAAGTCCCTGGTGGCCGCCGGAGCCGTCTTTACTGCGACCACCAGGGCGCCCCGCTATCTCGTCAACCGGTCGATGACCAGCACGGCGACCAGCAGAGCGATGGCCAAAACGCTCAATGCATCGGGCATGGGCAACCTCCTTTCTCCGGGCCGTACGGCCCCGGAACGGCACGGAGGGAAGCGCCTTCGACACACAGCGATCGGCCATGTCGGTAACTCTACGGTCGGCTTGGGACGGCGATCGCGAAATTGGGGCTCAAAGGGAGCGATACAGCTCTATGTGGGCTTGCGCTACGGCCTCCCAGGAGTAACGGCCATGGGCGGCTGCCCTGGCCCTCACGCACATTTCGGCCAGGGCGGCTTTATCGCGCAGGAGCTCGCGCAGCGCCAGCCCGAGCGCGCGCGGGTCGCCCGCCGGCACGATGCGCGCGGCGCCGGTGTCAGCGATCTCCGGGAAGCCGCCCACGTCGCTGAGCAGGAGCGGCTTGCCGAACGCGAGCGCGGTGAACAGGACGCCCGACTGGTCGGCCTGCAGGTAGGGGAGCACCACGAGGTCGGCCCGTTCGAACCAGCCGGGCAGCTCGTCGCCGCCGATAAAGCGGGGATCGAAGCGCACGTTCGTGGGCGCGGCGGCTTGCAGCGCGGAGATGTCCATGCGCGCCATCCCGGCAACCCACAGCTCGGCATCTTCGATCGGTGCCTGGCCGTCCACTCCGCGCCACGCCTCCAGCAGCACGTCGATGCCCTTGTAGGGGCGCATCAGGCCGAACATGAGCACCACGGGGTTGTTGCTCTCCAGTGAAGACCCCACCCACCCCTCGCGCGCGCGCGCGAGGTGCGTGAACACGCCGTGCGGGATCACGTGCACACGGCCGGCCTCGACGCCGAGCTCTTCCACGAGACGGGAGCGGCCGTGCTCGGAGTGCACCACGATCGCGTCGAAGCGGTCGTACAGACGCCGCTGCGCCGCGAGCTGGCCGGGGCGGGGCTCGCGCGGGAGCACGTCGTGGGCGGTGAGCACGAGCGGGCGGCGGCGACCGCCGGGCGAACGACGGGCCGGCAGCAGCCAACGATCGACGTACTGGACGGAGAGCCACTGGAAGTGAACCACGTCGGCCTCGCGCGCGTGGCGGCGGTAGCGCAGCATGTCGGGCACGTGCTCGGCGAGCTTCGAGGCGGTCCGCAGGCGCCCGCCCGGGGCGCCGAGCGCATGGCGGTAGAACAGCTCGCGACGCGCATATCCGACCGGCGCCGGCGTGTTCCCGTAGGCGAAGCGGCTGGTCACCAGCTCGACGTCCACGCCGGCTGCCCCCAACGCACCGCACAACGCATGGTCGTAGGGTGGCGTGTAGGCGGAGGGATCGACGACGTGAACAAGCACCGGCGCAAGACAATAGGACTCCTGGCGACGTTCGCGAGCGCGGCGGCCAGCTACTGGCTGACGGTGTTCCCGCGCGTGGCCTGGCACACCGCGCGCTGGCATCGGCGCGCGCTGCGAATGCCGGGGCCCGTCCTGCGCGGGCACGCGCTCGACGCGCTGGAGTCCAAGCGCAGCAACATCGAGGGGGCCTGCGCATTCGCGGCCTTCGTGCCGTGGCGCAGGCGCGGACAGGTGGTGCGTGCGTGCGCCGCCTTCCAGGCGGCCTACAACCTACTCGACATCCTCGGCGAGCAGCCCACCGCCAACCCGATCGCCGACGGGCGCAGCCTGCACGAGGCGCTGCTGTTCGCGCTCGCACCGCTCGGGGACGGCGCCGAGGCCGAGCGCAAGGACTGGTACGAGCACCATCCCCACCACGACGACGGCGGCTACCTGGACTTGCTGCTGGACGAGTGCCGCGCGGCGCTCGCCACGCTGCCGGCGCGCGAGATGGTCAGGTCAGACGCGCTCACCGCCGCCACGCGGATCGTCGCCTTCCAGAGCCTGAACCTGAGCGAGGCCCAGGGCGAGCACACCGAGCTGGAGCGCTGGGCGCGCGCGGCGACGCCGCCCGGGAGCGACCTGCAGTGGTGGGAGACCGCGGCGGCGGCCGGCTCCTCGCTTGGCGTGCACGTGCTGATCGCGGCAGCCGCGCGCGAGGATCTGCCCGCGAGCGAGGTGAAGATGCTGGCCGACGCCTACTTCCCCTGGATCGGCGGGCTGCACTCGCTGCTGGACAACCTGATCGACAAACACGAGGACGAGGCGGCCGGGCACCGCAGCCTGATCGAGTACTACGGGCCACAATGCGCCGCGCAGCGCCTGCGCGTGTTCGCCGAGCGCGCGCGCACCGCCGCCGAGGGGCTTCCCCACGCCGATCGCCACAGCGTGCTCCTCGCCGGGATGATCGGCAACTACCTGTCCACGCCCGACGCGCGCAGGCCAGAGCTCGAGCCGATCGGCGAGTCCGTCCTTGCCACGGCGGGGCCGCTGGCCAAGCCGACGATGCTCGTGTTCAAACTGCGCCGACTGGGGCGCTAGCTAGTGTCGGGGTTTGGCGCAGACCGGCACCGAGAACACCGGGAAGACGAGGGTCGGGGTAGGGTGATCTCATGCTGGAATTGCGCGACCTCGTAAAGCACTACGAGACGGCTGGGGAGGAGACGGTGAGGGCGGTCGACGGCGTCTCGATGACGGTCGACGCCGGCGAGATGGTCGCGCTGTACGGGCCGAGCGGATCGGGCAAGACGACGCTGCTGTTGATGGTGGCGGCGCTGCTTGCGCCCACCAGCGGCAAAGTGCTGGTCGGCGGGCGCGACGTTTCCTCGCTGTCCGAGCGCGAGGCCTCGCACTTCAGGCTGCGCGAGATGGGCTTCGTGCGCCAGAGCTTCGACCTGCTGCCGGGCGTGAGCGCGATCGACAACACCGTGCTGAAGCTGCTTGAAGGACACGCCGTGGAAGCAGGCGCACGCGCGCGTTCGGCCGCTGCTCGAGCACCTTGGGATGGGAGAGCGCCTGAACCACCGCTCAGAGACGCTGTCGATGGGCGAGCGCCAGCGCGTGATGATCGCGCGCGCGCTCTCGACCGAGCCGAAGCTGCTGCTCGCCGACGAGCCCACCGGCAGCCTCGACACGCAGCGCGGGCGCGAGGTGCTTGGAGCTACTCACCGGACTGTGCCGCGAGCGCGGCGTGGCGATCGTGCTCGTAAGCCACGACCCCCAGGCCGCGGCTTACGCCGACCGCGTGCTGGCGCTGCGCGACGGGCGGCTGGGCGAGTACGACCCGACTCAGGGTTTGGCGCCGGCGCCCGCGCAGAGCGGCCAGAGGACGGGCGCGGCGTGAGCGCCGGGCGCGTGGACACGAGCGCGGCCGGACAAGCGGAATGAGGTTCGCCAACGCGCTGCACCTCTACCGCGTACGATTGCGCGCGCGACTGTTGCAGGAGTGCTTCGCCGTCGTCGGCATCGCCGCCGGCGTCGGGTTGCTGTTCGCCTCGCAGATCGCGAGCTCGTCGCTGTCGAGCTCGGTCGGCCAGCTCAACAGCGGCATCGTCGGCGGCGCGACGCTGCAGCTTAGCGCGCGCGACGCGCACGGCTTCGGAGAAAAGATCGTGGGCGAAGCGCGCGCGCTGCCGGGCGTGCGCGTGGCGGCGCCGCTGCTGGAAGTGCAGGCCAACGCCAGGGGCCCCAAGGGAGAGCGGTCGGTGCAGCTGGTCGGGGCGGACGAGAACCTGATCAAGCTCGGCGGCGCGCTCGTGCGCAAGGTCGAACTGACCCCGTTCGGCAACCTCGGCCTGGTCGTCCTGCCGAGCCCGGTCGCGCAGGCGATCGGCGTTGGCAAGTACGGCCAGCCACTGTTCCTGCAGGCAGGCGGCAACTACAGCGAAGCGGCGCTGTACGCGCGACTCTCGGCCAGGCAGATCGGCCCGCTCGTCAACAGCCCGATAGCGGTGGCGCCGCTGGAATACGCCCAGGAAGCGAGCGGCTTGCAGGGAAAGGTGACGCGCATCCTCATCGAGTCGGCGCCCGGACGCGAAGCGGGCGTGCGGGCGGGCCTGGAGCGCTTGGCCGCGGGGCGGCTGACCGTCGAGTCCTCGGACTACGACGAACGGCTGTTCGCGAAGGCCGCCGCCGCGACCAACCAGTCGACGCAGCTGTTCGCGGTGATCAGCGCGCTCGTCGGCTTCCTGTTCGCGTTCAACGCGATGCTGCTGACGGTGCCGCAGAGGCGGCGCCTGATCGCCGACCTGCGCCGCGACGGGTACACGCCGCGGGCGGTGATCGGTGTGCTGATGCTCGACGCGCTCGTGCTCGGCGCGATCGCCTGCGCGATAGGGCTCGTGCTTGGCGATGAGCTCTCCATCCACCTGTTCCACTCCAACCCCGGCTACCTGTCATCCGCGTTCGCCGTCGGCTCGGAGCGGGTGGTGAACTGGCAGAGCGTCGCCGTCGCGGCCGGCGGCGGCATGGCGGCCGCGAGCGTGGCCGTGCTGAGCCCGCTGCGTGACATCGTCTCGCGCAACCCGCTGGCCGCGGTGGCCGAGCGCGAGCAGCACGCGGACGGCGTCTCGCGGCCGCTCACCGCTCTCGGGCTGGCGTGCCTGGCCGCGACGCTCGCGATCCTGCTGGCCGCGCCGCAGGCGGCGATAGCCGGCATGGTGACGTTGATTGCGGCGCTGCTGGCGCTCTTGGCGATACCCCTGGCGATGACGCTCGGGCTCGTGCGCAGGCTGGCGCCGAGCATCGTCAGCGCCGTGCCGCACATCGCCGTGATGGAGCTGCGCGCCGGGCGCTCGCGCGCGATCGCGATCGCCGCGACGGGAGCGATCGCCGTGTTCGGAAGCGTCTCGATCCAGGGGGCCCACAGCGACCTGCTCGCCGGGCTCTACAACGCCGCCGAAGACGCCAACGCCGCGACCGACGTGTGGGTGTCGGCAGCCGGCGACTCGAACCTGCTGATGACCTCGCCCGTGCCGACCGCGCGGCTGGCGCGGTTGCGGGCGCTGCCGGGTGTTCGCGAAGCGCGCGTCTACCGTGGCGGGCTGCTGGACTGGGGCGACCGGCGCGTGTGGGTGATCGCCCCGCCACGCGACGCCAGGCCGCTGGTGCCGCCCAGCCAGCTGGTGGAAGGCAACGTCGCGAGCGCCGACGCGCGCGTGCGCGCGGGGGGGTGGGCGGTCGTGTCGCTGGCGCTCGCGCAAGCGCACAAACTGAAGATCGGCGACGCGTTCGCGCTGCCCTCGCCCGAGCCGTCGACGCTTCCGGGTGGCGGCGGTCAGCACGAACATCGGCTGGGCGCCGGGGGCGATCGTGATGAACGCCGACGACTACGCGCGGGCGTGGAACTCTCAGGACGCCGGCGCCTTCCAGCTGCTGGCCAAGCCCGGCGTGCCACCGGCGCTCCTGGCGCGCGAAGCGCACGCAGCGCTCGGCGATGAAACGGGGCTGCAGGTGCAGACCGCCGAGCAGCACGAAGCGAAGCTGAAGGCGATCACCCGCCAGGGGCTGGAACGCCTGTCGCAGATCGCGACGCTGATCCTGGTGGCCGCGGTGCTGGCGATGGGCGCGGCGATGGGCGCGATGATCTGGCAGCGCCGGCCGCGCCTGGCCAAGCTCAAGCTGGAGGGGTTCGCGCGCGTGGAGCTGTGGCACACGCTCGTGCTCGAGAGCGTGCTGCTGCTCGGCGTCGGCTGCTTCAGCGGCGCGCTCGTCGGGCTGTTCGGTCAGCAGCTGCTCGACCGCGCGCTGAACCTCGTCATCAACTACCCGGTCGTCAGCTCGGTGGGGGTGATCGTCGCCCTCTCGAGCCTCGCGCTCGTCACCGCCGCGGCGGTCCTGATGGTCGCGATCCCCGGCTAGTTCGCGGCACGGGTGCCGGCGGGCCTGGCGCTGCAGGACTGACAAACAGGCTCGGCGCGCGCGGCGAACGAGCTGGTCAGGGAGAAGCTCGTCGAGGCGTGACGGTCCTATTTGTGGCGCTTGGGGCAGGGCACGGCGCTCTTGGCCGTGACCGTGCTGCCGTCCAGGAAGGCGAAGTCGGCGCTGAAAGGAAAGCCGCCGCGCGGACAGCGGTCGGGCACCGAGACGCCCGTGGGTTTGTAGCCGACGAGGCGCCCGTGCACGCGCCGGTAGTAGGTGAGGTGGTTTGGACCGATCGTCGATTGAAACGTTGATGATCGACACAGGCGGGCCGTTGGTGACGCTCGGGATCAGCGGGATCGCCGCCGACAGGTCTTCGCCGAACGGGCCGCCGCCGGACACCAGTTCGCCCTGGAAGACGATCTGCGCGTACACCGGGGCGAGCCCGTTGGCGTAGAACAGCACGACGACGTTGCCGTTGTGCGGCGGGCCCATGAGCGCCGCGATTTCGGGGATCTCGCGCCCGGCGTTCTGACCGAAGGGCACCTCGACGAAGGCGCTCCCGTAGCCGAGCCGCGAGTTCGCCGGACAGCCGCGAGCCCCTTTTCGACCAGCCGTTGCGGCCGGCATTCGGCGATTCCGAGCGAGCTCGTTATGTAGTTCATGTTCGGCGGCATGCGCAGATCGACGTGCGTCAAGGGCGAAGGCAGGCCCGCCGGTGGTGCTCGAGATGTGAAAGCCGAACCCGATCGTCGTCGAGGCGCCCGAGCCGGTCGGGCGTGAAGGAGGCGTGCAGCGCCACCGTCTCGGATGCCCGCGCCGCGACGGGCAGGCGTGCCGCAGACGAGCAGGACAAGCGTCATGAGGGCGGTCCGGCGGACCCGATGTCAGCGCGATGGACAAGATGCCTCCGAGCTCGCTAGTAGGAGATCGTGCCGCTCACGCGCACCGACACCGCGTTGCTCGGGCGGTGGACGGCGCCGCTGAAGCTGAGTTTGGAGCCTTTCGCTTTCGAGTAGCGGCCGCTGCCGCCCGTGATGTTCAGCGTGCCCGAGAACGACGCGCTCGAGGAGGTGACGACACGGTAGGTCGCGCTCGCGCTCGCGCTGATGGAGCCGTGCGCTGTCGGGTACACCTGGATCCTCGCCGTCACCGACCTTGCCCGACCGATCCTCAGCTGGATGAAGATCTTGCCCGGGAAGGTTGCCTTTCGCGCGTGCCCGACTCTTTCAGTTCGATGCCTTTTTGGTTGTTCTGAACGCAGGTTGGCGCTGTCGCTCAGGTTGAGCGTGCGCGCCGCTTTCGCGTGCGGCGCGGCGGCGCCGGCGGCGCCGCTGCCCGAGCACGGCGGCCGTGGCGAGCGCGCCGGCCGCGAGCGCGGCGGACGAAACCCGCAACCGCGCGGACGCGCGCGGACGAGATGACCTGTTCCCCATCGATCCCTCCATATGTGAAGCGGCCCATGTCAATGCTAGTGCATAAAGTCCACGCAATGGCCGAGATCGAGTTGACCTACTGCGTCGTGAACACCTCACAGCGGGAGTTGTTGCTGCGCGGGCTCGACGCGATCGCGCGCGAGCGCGCGGCGCTCCCGTTCGCCACGCGAGGTGCTCGTGCTCGACAACGGCTCCCGCGACGGGTCGGCGGAGGCGGCGCGCGAGCATCCGGCCGTCGACGAGGTGATCGCGCTCGAGGAGCGCCGCGGCAAGGCGTCGAACGACTCGGAGCTGTTGCGCCGCGCGCGGGGACGCTACGCGCTGCTGCTCAACGAGGACTCCGAGCTGCACGCCGGGCGCCACGCTCGCGCTGCACGAGGCGCTCGAGCGCACCCGGAGCGGCCTGCGCGGGCGCAAGCTGCTGCGCCCCGTCGGGACGGCTCGACGCGGGCACACAGCCCGCGGGACAGGAGGCGCCCGGGCCTCCCGACACGAGCGGCATCCCAGGGCACACGCAGGCGTGCGCGTGGCGCTTCCCCACGCCGCTGACGGCGCTCGCGGGCGCGCTGTTCCTGCACCGCCTCTACACCGTGCAGAGCAAGGGTGCTCGCACGCGCGAGGTCGACTGGTGCCAGTCCTCGGCGCTGCTCGTGCGGCGCGACGCGGCGGCCGACAGGTGGGCTATCTCGACCCGGACTTCTTCGTGTACTCCGACGAGGTGGACTTCGCGCGGCGCCTGCGCGACGCGGGCTGGCGCAGCCTGTACGTGCCCGACTGCGGTGGCGATCCACCACGAGCAGCTCTCCACCGACGCCGTCCCCGAGCCGCGGATCGTGGAGATGGCGCGCAACCGCGACCTCTACATGCGCAAGCACCACTCCCCCACCGCCGCGCGCGCGGTGCGCTGGCTCACGGCCGTCTTCTACGCCGAGCGCGCGCTCGCCGCGCTCGTCCTGCCGGGCCACTCCCCGCGCCGCTACCTGCGCCACGTCACCGCGACGCTGTGGCCTTCGCGCGGCGAAGGGCTGCGCGAGGCGGCCGAGCGCTACAACCGCGATTGACTACGTTCCGCCGGCAGACGGCTCGATCGCGTGAACCTCGATCGCGTGATCCGATCAGCTCCGCGAGCACCGAGAAATCATCCGGGTTGCACGTGTACAGAGGAAGGTCGTTCGCCAAAGCGACCGCCGCTATCAGAAGATCGCACGGCCGCGGCCGCGTGGCTTGCGTCCGGCGGCGAGATGGGCCGTGTACACGCGGCCGTACGCGCGTGCCGCGCCGTCGTCGAATGGCAGCGGCTCGAAGGTGGCCTCGACAAGCTGGACGCGCTCCTGGCGACGAGCGCGCTCGTCGCGGTCCTCGGTCGCGTGTGGCCCGGCGACCAGCTCCGCGAGCGTGAGCGCCGACAGCGCCGGTTCGTCGGGGACGACTCCGGCCCGATGCGCTCCAGCGACGACTACCGATGTGTCGAGCAGGCCGCGAGGGCGGCGGCTCGCCTCAGGCACGAGGCGCGGGGTCCTGGTCCAGGATCAGATCGACATCGCCGCGCAGCCGCTCGTAGTCGATGAGGGCCGCTCCGGAGAACGCCGCCAAGGCGGCGTCCTTGGGCGCGAATCGCCGACGACGGATCGGCCGCAGCTCGCCGACCGGCGAGCCGTTCGCGTCACCACGAACGATTCGCCGCGATCGAGCTCGCGCATGATCTCGCCACTGTCGTTGCGCAGCTGTCGCTGAGTTATCTCACGAGTCATCCGCGACATTGTAGCACGAGTGCTACGCTCAGATGTCGCGTAGCGGGTCCTCGGCATACGCCTCCACCTCGCCGCCGCGCGCGCGGAAGGCGGCCACGCGCCGCCGCGCGTCGGCCACGAGCGCGCGCGCCTGCTCGCGCTCGTGGGGGGCGAAGAAGCGCGTGGCTATCAGCAGCGCGGGGACGAGCGCGAGCCACAGCACGCGCGCCAGCAGGCCCGCGACGCCCGACGCCGGCAGCAACAGCTCGCCCGACACGCCCACCGCGGCGAAGATCGCCGCGAGCTGTCGCCAGCCGGCGCCACTCGAACCGCACCGCGAACACGTTGCGGGTGAGCAGGTGCATGACCGCCACCATCGTCACATACGCCCCGCACAGCGCGATCCCGGCGCCCGCGATGCCCAGGCCCAGCCCGCCGCTCGGGACAAGCACGAGCAGCAGCGCCACGTTCACCACGAGCCCGGCCACCGCGGCGGGGACGTTACGCTGCGTAACCCGCGCGCGCCCGGTGATCACGATCATCACCTGATAGAGCCCGTACAGCGTCCACCCGAGCGCGAGCCACGGCAGCGCCTTATACGCGCCGAAGAATTCGGGCGCCGCGAGCAGCCGCACCAGCCAGCGCCCGAGCAGCGCCACGCCCGCCACCACCACGCCCGTGGCGAGCACGAAGTAGGTGGTCACGATCGAATACAGCCGCGAGGCCTCCGCGTCGCTGTCGATCGAGTAGGCAAGCGGCGGCCACGCGTACTGGAAGCCGCGCACCGAACACGAACACTACCGTGGCGAGCTGCAGCGCGATCGAGTACTCGCCCGCGGACGCCGTGGCCCACGCCGCGAAAGAGGTAGAAGCGATCGGCCACCTGCAGCGCGTACACGCTCGCGTCGGCCGGCACCGTCGGCAGGCCGAAGCGCAGCATCGCGCGCAGATCCGCCACCCGCACGCGCAGCGAGAAGCGCCTGCGCAGCACCCACCACAGCCCGAGCACGATGATCGTCGAAGCGCCGAAGTTGCCGAGCAGCAGGCCGCGCGCGCCCTGGCTCGGCGAACACCACGAGCGCGATCGTGAACATCACCGTCATCGCCACGTTCGCCCCCGACGCGCACATGTACGCGCGCGCGCGCTCGTCCACGCGCAGCTGCGCGTATGCCATCTCGATGTTCGTAAACGCCCACAGCCCGAGGATCGCGCAGTCCATCAAGAGCGGGTCGTCGAAGCCGAGCACCAGCCGCGAGAGCTCGCGCCGAGAAAGCCACCGCCGAGCAGCGCCGCCACCGTCGTCGTCCACGCCACCGTCGCCGTCGCCGTGCGCGCTATCCGCGTACGCCGCGCGGTCCTCGGAGTCGGTGAAGTAGAAGCGCACGAACGCCTCCCCGATCCCGACCGCAGCACGATGCTCGAACAGGATCACCGCCGTCAGCAGGGTGTTGTACGCGCCGTAGCCTGCCGTCGAGACGTGGCGGGTGTAGAGCGGCAGCGTGACAAGCGCGATGCCCTTGGCGAAGATTTCGGCGGCCTGGTAGGCCGCGCCAGTGGTGACGAGCCGCTTCAGGTAGTCGCGCACGCGCAGAACCTAACGGGCGCTCGGGAGGTGGCGAGGCCGCACACGGGCCTCCGTGCGCCCCGAGAGGGAGCACCACGGCCACGCGCGCTTTCCGGCGCAGTGCGTCACCCCCGCGCGGCGACCGGCGACGTGGGCGGTCCTTCGGATGAGGAGCGGATCTCGTCTCCCACAAAATCCCCACCCCGCCTCGCCCCCAGCGCCACGCCGATGCCCAAGAGCGTCCACGTCACGGGGTCCTCCAGGAAGTCGGCATACACCCATGTGTGCAACACGAGCGCCGCGAAGCACGCTGCTATCGCCGGCCGAACCGGGGATGCCGGCCAAACGGGGGATGCGAGCGTGAGCGAGTGTCTCCCCGCTTCGGCAAGGCGAGTGTCTCCCGGCTTCGGTTGCGGCGGCGAGCGCCCCGCGGCGGAGAAGAGCGTCACAAAGGCCACGGCGAGCAGCGCGATGTAGAGCGCGAAGCCGACGATCCCCTGCTCGGCGGCGACCGTCACCGGGGTCGTGTGGGAGGCCGAGGTCGCGTTCGCGGTGCTCGCCTTGCGATGGAGCTTGTACTCGCGTTCGAACGACCCCGAGCCATAGCCCTCGAGCGGCCGTTCGGCGACGAGCCCGAGTCCCCCGGATACCAGTTTCGTGCGCCCGTTCGTCGCGTTGCTGGCGGAGCCTTCCGAGCCGTTCAGGCCGGTGTGCAGGCTCGGCGGTGCAGCGAACGCCGCACTCGCCGCTATCGCGCCGAGCGCCACCGTCACGTAGATCGTGCCGCGCACGTCCCAGCGCCATGCGGCGAGCACCGCCAGACCGAGCAGGAGCGCCGCCATGCTCGACTGAGAGAAACTCGTCAGCAGCCCCAGCCCCAGCCACAGCAGCAGGCCCGTCCCGATCAACACGTCGCGGCGCCGGCGGGTCCACAGCACGACCGCCGTGAGCGCCACCATCACGAGTGCCAGGAAGCGGCCGTAGATGCTCGGGTCATAGAAGAGCGAGTTGACACGGAAGTAGTTGCCGTACCGGTTGCTCTCCACGAGCTTCTGGTTCAGCAGCAGCGCTTTGACCCCATACTCGACGAACCCCACCCCCGCGAACAGGACCGCCAGGCCAACCGCGACAGCGAAGCAGGTGAGCACGAGTCGCGGTGTCCACGGCGCCTCACGCAGGAGCACATACAGCAGCGCGAACGGAATGTAGAAGAACGCCAGGTTCTGCATCGCCTTGCTCACGTCGGTCGAGTAGCCGGCCTGCACGCTGTAGAGCACAATCGAGCCAAGCAGCAGCCAGTCGAGCGCCATCGGCGGACGACCGGTGTAGTAAGCGGACCGCCGACCGACAAGCCGCGGCACCAGGTGGGCGAGCATCCCGGCGCCGATCACCGTGTAGAGCGGTATCAGCAGGTTCACGGTGCGCCCGTCGTAATAGATCGGCAGGCGGAGGGGCAGCGCGACGATCGCGAGCACCGGAAACAGCCGCGGGCGGCTGCGCATCGCCAGCGCGAGCAGCACGGCCACGACGAGCATCGCACCGGCCACGGTGCTCACCACGGCGAGCCCGTGGCCGGCGATCAGGGGGAAGGCCGCCAGCGCGCCCCGGCTCACGAGCGCTCCCTCCGGCTATCGGCCGGCAGCACACTCGCGCACATCGCGCCCCGGCTACTCATCGCCCGCTCCCCCCGGCCGGCGAAGCGAGCACTTCGAAGGCGTTCGTCGAAGGGACCTCACGCCGCCGATCGAGCAGGCCCACGAGGATGTGATACGTCCCCGCGGGCGCCGGCCTGCCGCTGGGCAGGAGTCCGTTCCATCCGAGGAACATGCGCACACCGGCCCGCAGCGGGCGGTTTCTTGTGATCGTTGTGACGACGTCTTCCTGCGAGTTCATCACGGCAACCGTGACCCTGTCGGAGCGCTCGATGCGAAACGAGATCTGCTCGACACCGGCCGGGCCGCTGCGCCCGGGCCAGACGGACGGAGAGAGTTCGATCGACTGCACGGCGGTCGGCGTGTGCTTGAGCCACTGGGTCAACCCGAACGCGGCGAACGTGGCGAGCACGAGCAACGCAAACACCACTCTCGCCAGCGGGTCCTCCCCGGTGCGCGTCGCCCTCTGGCGACTGCCCGCACCGAGGCCGCCACGCCGTTGCCCGCCGGTGCCCGGGCTGCTCGGCAGCGCGCCGCTGCCGCTGCCGGTGCCGCTCAAGCTCTGCCGTCCCGAGCGAAGCGCTCGACCGTGTCCGAGCGCAGTCCGAGCCGCAACGTCTCCAGCGACAGCACGTCCTCGGGCGCGATGTTGCCGAGGTTGCACTCGCTCCCCAAGCGCTTAAGCAGCCACACCTGCTGCTCGCGCAGCGGCGCCTCGAAAATCATCCGGTCGGCGTCAATCGCGTGAACGATCTCGTCGATCAAACCGGTCCGCACCTCGCCGTCCGCCCTGTAGATGCCGGCCTTCCCCGACTCGCGCGCCTCGGCGATCACCTTCCACGCGCCCGCTTCCAGGTCGCGTTCGATCTGCTCCACCCACACATACGGAGCCATGATGACCTCAGCGTCCTTGCTGCCCACCTCCGACAGCACCGTGAAATGGCTCGCGAGCTGACGGATCAAATGGACCTTGACCTCCGGCTCCAGCGCGATCGTGCCGTCCGATATCTCGACGTGACGCAACCCCAGCTCGCGCAACCATGCCACGAGGCCCTCCACGCGCCCCTGCTTGATCGCGAGCTCGGTCAGCGTCCCGCCGAGCACCACCGGGATGCCGTGCGCCGCATAGCGCTCGAGCTTCGGCTTGAGGTTGGCGGTCACGAGCGCCGTACCCCACCCGAGCTTCACGATGTCAACGCTGCCCCCCGCCGTCTCCACCAGCCCATCCACCGCCGCCACCGACAGCCCGCGGTCAATCACATGCGTGATGCCCCGCTCGCGCGGCTTGGCGCTCCGCGCCGGTATGTCGAGGAAGTCCGCCATCCAGCGGTCAGTATCCACGTGTCGGGCCCTCGGCGACCGCTGCCTGCGGCGCTTTCACCGGCGCCTCAGCCGGTTTCTCCACCGGCGCCCACCGCTCCGCCGCTTTCGCCTGCCGCGCCCGAGCCCCCACCGGCCGCTTCTCCGCCGCCGCCCGCCGCGCCCGCGCCCGGTTCGCCTTTGCTCTGTGCGCCGCCGCCGCCGAGCAGCGCCGCCTGGTCGGCGCCCGCCAGCACCACCACCGTCGCCGATCCCGCAAGCGCAGCGGTGGCGCCGTCAATCGCCTGCACCTGCGTCACGTTGAGCGCCTTCGCCACCCCCTGCGCGTCGGCGCGATGGCCGCTCGTATACTCGACCACCGTCGCCGGATGACTCCCCTGCGGGACCGCCGCCGATGCCACCGCGCGCGTGTAGCCGCTCTGCTGCAGATCGGAGGCGAGGTGATGCGCGAGACCTTCGGTGCTCGTCCCGTTGAGCACCGCCACCGACGTATCGGCCGGCTTAGAGGCCGCCTCATGGGCGCTCGTATGGGTCTTCGTCGCCGGCGGCGCTTCACTGGACGCCGAGCTCCTCGTCGCCGGCGCGGCCGACCCGCCGCCTTTCAGCGCCGACACGGCGAACACGAGCGCCGCCGCCACCACGATCAAGCCCCCCACGATCAGCGCCGTCGCGCGGGCGGGCGAGCGCTCCCGCTTGAAGTACTTCGGACCGCCCCCGCCCCCCGGCGGCCGCGCCGCGCGAGCGGATGACACAGGCGCGCCGCCGCCCGCCATGGCGCTCGCGGAGCGCTCGCGCGAGGGCGCGGGCGAGCGACCCGGAGCGCTCGAGCCCGCGACGGCCACCGTGCGCGAAGGGGTGCGGCGTGCCGCCGCCATGGGCGCCGGCGGGCGCGCGGCGGGCTTCTGCGCGGCGGGGGCGGCGCCCTGCGCGGCGAAAGCGGCTCCCGAGCCGCCCGGCTTCTGGTCGAGCGAAGCGGCTCCCGGAGGCGCGGGCGCCGAGGGCGACGGCGGCAGGGGAGCCCGGGCGACGGCTGCCGCCGTGGCGGGCGCTCCCGTGGCGGGCGCCGCAACAGAGGGCTCGACGGCAGACGACGGCCGCTCCGCGCCGGTTGCAGCGCCGGCGGGCGTCCCGCCCGCCGGCGCTGTTGACACACCCGAAGGGCGCGTGACAGGCGCGGGCGCACCGGCCTCGGCAGACCGATCTGCCTGGACCGATGGGCCGGCCTGTGCGGATGGGGCGGCCTGTGCGGATGGGCCGGCCTGTGCGGCCGCGGTGACCGGGGCCGGCGTCCCGCCGTCGGACGCAGCGGGGGACTCGGCGGGCGGCTGCGGGTCGGACGTCCCCGGCGCCACCTGAGGCTTCGACTCGACAGCGGCCGGTGTCTGCGGGCTCGGCGCAGCCTGAGACGTCGCCCCGGCAGCCGGCGTCTGCGGGCCCACGACACCCGGCGTCTGCGGGCCCACGACACCCGGCACCGCCGCGGACGCGGTGGCGTTCACGGCGCTCGACACCGGCGCGCTCACCAGCGGGGTCTTGCGCGGCACCACCCGTGCCCCGGGGGGTACTCGCGCCCCGGGGGGTACCCGTGCGCCAGGGGGTACCCGCGCGCCGGCGGCGGGAGGGGTGGGGCCCCGCTGGACGCGCGCGGCGGCGTCGGCGCTCACGCGCTGCTCCATCTCGGCGGCCCGCTCAGGCGCCCGCCCAGCCCACTCGCGCAGGCGCTTGATCTCGCGCGCCTGGGAGAACACGAGCAGCGAAAGGATCGCTATTCCGAGCAGCGCCGCGAAGGCGGCTATCGCGCCGACCTGCGTGAACGAGTTCGAGAGCGACAGCGCCAGCGGTAGGGCGATCATGGGTCCGGGGGCGGGGTGTTCATTGATTTGGGGAGTCTATGAGGGTCGCAGGCGCATCGCCGCGGTTGCCGGACCCATCGCCCGCCCCGCCGCCAGAGCGCCCGCCTTTCACCGCACCGCCGCCAGAGCGCGCGCCCTCGCTCGCAGCGCCGCCAGAGCGCGCGCCTTTCACCGCGGCGGCGGCCACGTCGCGTCCCGACACCGACTCCGACAGCTCGGCGCGCACGGCCGACAGTTCGGACACTCTTGCGGCGAGGCCCGCCGCATCGCCCTCGAGCACGAGCAGGCCGATCTCGTCGAACATCGCCTGCACCGTCTCGGGCGCGAGCGGCTCGCGCTCGGCGAGCATGATCTTCTCCGCCGCGGTGGGCCGCGGCTGCTCGTACCGGTTGAAGAGCTCCTCGTGGAGCTTCTCGCCCGCGCGCCTGCCCACGATCTCGACCTCCACGTCGCGCTCGGGGTCCAGGCCCGAGAGCTCGATCATCGCGCGCGCGAGGTCCATGATCCTGACCGGCTCGCCCATGTCCAGGACGAACACATCGGCCCCTCCGCCTCCGTCGGAGGCGAGCGAGCCCGAGCGGATGATGAGCTGCACCGCCTCGGGGATCGTCATGAAGTAGCGCGTCATGCGATCGTCGGTGACCGTCACCGGCCCGCCGCGCGCGATCTGGCGATGGAAGATCGGCACAACGCTGCCCGAGGAGCCGAGCACGTTGCCGAAGCGCACCGCCGCGTAGCGCGTGCCGTGGAAGCGCGCCGTGGCTCCCTCCAAGGCGAACTCCGCGAGCGCCTTCGACGCTCCCATCACGGTCGCGGGCGCCACCGCCTTGTCGGTCGACACGAGCACGAACCGTCCCACCCCCATCTCACCCGCCACCTGCGCCACGACGCGCGTGGCAATCGAGTTGTTGCGCACCGCCTCGACCGGGTTGGACTCCATCAGGCCCACATGCTTGTAGGCGGCGGCGTGGAACACCACGGTGGGGCGATGCTCGGCGAACACCTCGCGAATGCGCTCCTCCTCCTTGCAGTCGGCGAGCACCGAGGCGAGCACCGACGGCTGCACGTGGCGCTCGTCGTGCAACTCGCGCTCGATCTGGAAGAGGTTGTCCTCGGCGTGGTCGAGCAGCACGATCCTCCGCGGACCCACGTGCGCGATCTGGCGGCACAGCTCCGAGCCGATCGAGCCGCCCGCCCCGGTCACGAGCACCGTCTCGCCCGCGAGGTAGGCGCCGACGGTGTCGAGCTCCATCAGCACGGGCTCGCGGCCGAGCACGTCCTCCACGCGCACCTCGCGCACCTGGCGCGAGATCGCGCCGTGGTCCTGGAGCAGCTCGAAGACGGTGGGCAGCGTGCGCACCGGCACCGACCGGCGGCGGCACTCGCGCACCACCCGCGCGCGTGTGGAGCCCGGAGCGGAGGGGATCGCGATGATCACTTCGTCGGGCTCGGTCTCATCCAGGATGCGCGGCAGATCGTCTTCGGTGTCGCCGCGCACCTTCACCCCGTCCATGCGCAACCCGCGCTTGCGCGGGTCGTCGTCGACGAACCCCACCGGCTGCAACCCGAGCTCGCGGTTGCGCAGGATCTCGCGCAACACGAGCCGTCCGCCGTCGCCGGCGCCCACGATCAGCACGCGTCGCTCGCTGCGCCCGCCCGCGCGGAACGCGCCGAGCGGGCGGCGCTCATACAGGCTGCGCGCGATCACCCGCACCCCCACCAGCAGCAGCAGGGAGAGCAGGAAGAACAGCGCGATCACTCCGTTGGGCAAGCCCACGGTGGTGGTGCCGTCGACCACCCCCGCCGCCACCCCGCGGTGGAAGACTTGATGGGGGATCTGCACGGGACGCACCACCTCGATCGCCACGACCGTGAGCAGCACGATCGCCGTCACCGCACGCGCCACCGCCTCGTAGTCGCGCTGGCCCGAGTAGCGCCAGCGGCGCTGGTACACGCGGGCGAGCACCAGCACCAGCAGGCTGCCGCCGAGCACCCACCAGACCGTGCGCTCGCGAAGGATCTCGTAGCGACCCTTCGGGCCGTTGTCGAAGCGCAACTCGAACGCGAGGTAGTAGGCGAACGCCACGAGCGCGCCATCCATCGCCAGCCTCGGAAGCGAGTGCCGGTGGAAGGACAGGGCCGGCGCACTGATCCGTCGGCGCATCCTCGTGATTCTACGGCCTGGCCGCTCTCAGCGGGGAGAGCAGCAACTCGACCAGGCGTCGCGGATCGCGTCGGACGCGCTCCGGGGTGGCGCTCGGGTCGCGCTTGACCAGCTCGAGCTGCTCGACGCCGCCCAGCTTGCGCAGGCGCCCTTCGGCGATCAGGCGCTCGTCGACCGCGCCCAGACGACCCTCGAAGGTGGTGAAGACCGGCGTACCGAGCGCCACCGCCTCACGATTCATCGTGCCCCCGGCGGAGATCACGAGATCGGCGAACGCGATCAACGACTGGGCGTCGATCGCCCGCTCGGGCACCGTGAACCCGGGCACGCCGCGCAGTTGGTCTCGCTGGGCCGAGGTGCGGGGCAACACAACGGACTGCACCCCGTCCCTCAGGGCCACCTCGCGCAGGCGCGCGAGCACGTCCGCGAAGAGATCGTTCTCGAAGCGGTGATAGAGCGACACCTCCGGCGGCGTCCTCACAACGACGATCGGACGTCCGCGGTCCACCCCGAGCTCCGCGAGCACAACGGGATCGGGCTCGAAGTCGGCGAGGTAGTACTCCTCCTTCAGCCCCTCATACGCGCGCACCTTGCCCTTTGCGCCGTACCGGTCCAGTCGCTCCGGCGGGATCGCGTCGGGCACCACCACCGCCTGCGCCAGCCGGCAGTTGAGGTGGTGCTGAACCGCCGCCCACTCGTAGTCGAAGGTCGTGGAGCAGGGAATGCGCAGCAGCCGCGCCGCCACGCTCACGTCGTTGGAACCGTGGCCGAGCGCGATGTCGAAGGGCGCGCCCACCCACCGGCGGTCGCCTTCGCGTCGCGGCCGGGGGAGTTGTCCATTCGTGAAGGGCCCACCTCGCGCGCGTGCGCGTGTGTGCGCGTGCGCCCTCGCCCAGCGCACGAGCGCCGCCGAGCGGCTCGCGAGGCCAAGCGCCTTGGCGGGCAACCGTTCGCCGCGATGGCGGCCGATCGCCGTGTGCTCGATCCCGAAGCGATCGAGCAGCTGCAGCGTCTGGGCGAAGTCGCGCGCCGTCACCTTCACGTCGTGGCCGTCCTCGCGCAGCAGCTCGATCACCGGGCGCATCACGAGCACGTGCGGGCTGTTGGTGAGATCGATCCACACGCGCATGACAGGCAGGAAGGTATCGTTGCGCGCGCATGCCCCACCTGCTCGTCCTCGCGTCGATCTCTGAAACGCTCGTCAACGAAACCGAGCGCTTCGTCCGCGACGCCGGCCTGCCCGGGATCTTCGCGCTGATGGCGCTCTCCAGCGCCTGCATCCCGATCCCCTCGGAGGCGGTGATGCTGTTCGCGGGATTCGCCGTCGCCGACCCCACCCAGAGCGGCTCCAGCCACCACATGACGATGACCGCGATCGTGCTCGCCGGACTGCTCGGCACGATGGTCGGCTCGTGGCTCGCCTACGCGGTCGGCCGCGGTGGGCGCCTGGAGCTGTTCGAACGCCATGGAGCGAAGCTCCACATGGGTCCTGCCCAGATCGAGCGCGCCGACCGCTTCTTCCAGCGCTACGGCGAGCCGACGGTGCTGTTCGGGCGGATGATCCCGCTCGTGCGCGCCTTCGTGTCGCTGCCCGCCGGCATCGCGCGGATGCCCGTGGGGCGCTTCACGGTGTTCTCGCTCATCGGCACGATCCCGTGGGTGCTGGCGCTCGCGCTCGCCGGACATGCCCTCGGCGGCGACTGGAAGAGCGTGCGCAAGGGCTTCGAGTACGTCGACTACGCGATCGTGGCGCTCGTCGTCGTGGGGATCCTCTACGCGGTCATACGCCGCCGCTCGCGGCCGCCAAGCCCAGCGCCCGAGGACAGCGAGCCCGCGGCCGACGTGCCGACGTGAGCTGACGCACGCGGGATGCGCGGACCAGTCGCGGTCGGAACGGGTGGAGCACGCCCAGGCTCCCGCTCCGCCACGCCGTGTCGCTCGGGCTGCTGCACGGTCCCACCGAGCTTCTGCCGGTCTCCTCCTCGGCCCACACCACGCTCGTGCCGTGGCTGCTCGGCTGGTCCTACACCGAGCTCGACCCGCAGCTGCGCAAGTCCTTCGAGGTGGCGCTCCACGCAGGCACCGCCGCGGCCCTGCTCGCGCACCCCCCGTGGGGGAGCGGTCCATACGGCGCCGGCGAAGGCGCCGCGCCGGCCACAGCGACGGAATCGGCCGGCCGGTCCCGCCCGCGAGTCGGAGCGAGGCTTGACTTCCTGGCCGCGGCGCTGATCCCACCGGCGCTCACCGGCTACGCGCTGGGCGGGCAAATCGAACGCCGGCTGGGAAAGCCCGCCACGATCGCCGCGGGCCTGCTCGCCGGCTCGGTCGCGATGATCGCGGGGGAGATGTATGCGTCCCGGGGAGAGATGCATGCCTCCAGGGGGGAGATACATGCGTCCGAGGGGAGACATGTATGCCTCAGGGGGGGAGATGCATGCGTCCGGGGAGGAGGTGTATGCGTCCGGGGGCATGACTCGCGCGCGCGCGCGAGTCACCCGCTTGCGCTCAACCACCACGCAGCCCACGGACGAGAGCGACGCGCGCTCCGCGACGGACGCCGGTCCGCGCGACGGGCTCGCGCTCGGGCTCGCGCAATCGCTCGCGCTGATCCCCGGCGTCTCGCGCAGCGGGGCCACGCTCGCCGCCGCGCGCGCACGGGGCTTCTCACGCGAGGATTCCGACCGGCTCTCGTGGACGGTGGGCCTGCCCGTCATAGCGGGCGCCGCGCTGCTGAAGGGAGCGCGGCTCGCGCGCGAAGGGACTCCCCGCGGGCTGGCGCTCCCGCTCACGGCGGGCGCGGCGGGCGCGTTCGTGTCCACGCTGCTGAGCACACGGGTGCTTGGCCCGGAGCGCCGCGCGGCCCTGCTGCCCGCCTCCCTCGCCTACCGCGGTGCGCTCGCCACGCTTGTGGTCCGACGGATGCGCGATAACACCTCCCAGCACGCCCCATTCTCAAAAAAATAAAACGCTCACACTCACCACCGACCCGCAAGGGCATACTCAGGCGTTCGAGGTCCAAATCGTGAACAAAGCCATCCTCGGCACCACACTCGGCGGGCGCTACCGCCTCGACGCGCGCATCGGACAGGGCGGCATGAGCACCGTCTACCGAGCATTCGACACCGTGCTCGAACGGCAGGTGGCGATCAAGCTGATGCACCGCGACATCGCCTCCGACTCCGACCAGCTCGAGCGCTTCCGCCGCGAGGCGCGCGCGGTGGCGCAGCTCAGCCATGCCCACATCGTCACCGTCATCGACGCCGGCGAGTGGGACACGACCGAGGACTCCGCCGGCATCGAGCGCGGCACGGCGGGCGGGACTCCATACATGGTCCTCGAGCACGTCGACGGCGAGACGCTCAAGGACCTCATCCGCCGCGACGCGCCCCTGGACGCACCCACCGTGCTCGCCTACGGGATCGAGATCGCGCGCGCGCTCGGCGCCGCCCACGGCCAGGAGATCGTCCATCGCGACGTCAAGCCGCAGAACGTGCTGCTCAGCGGCGAGGGCGGCGCGAAGATCACCGACTTCGGGATCGCCCGCACGCTTTCAGAGGTCGGGCTCACGATGGACGGCCGCGTGCTCGGCACCACCGACTACGTCTCCCCCGAGCAGGCCCTCGGCGAAGCCGTCACCGGCCAGTCGGACGTCTACTCGCTCGGGGTGGTGCTGTACGAGATGCTCACCGGCGCCGTCCCCTTCAAGGGCGACTCGCCGGTGGCGGTGGCGATGATGCACGTCCGCGAGGAGGTCCCCGACGTACAGCTCGCGCGTCCGCAGGTGTCGGCGGCCACGGCCGCGCTCGTCGAACGCGCCACCGCCAAGGACCTCCACCGGCGCTATCCAAACATGGCGAGCATGATCGCCGACATGGAGGCCGCGCTCGCGATCGAGACGGCCCGCTCCGGGCAGGCCACGGGTGAGGTGACCGCGGTCCTGCGCACCCTCCCCCAGCCTGCCCGGCGCGTGCTCCCGTGGCGCATACGCCATCCGGCCCGCTGGGCCATCTCGTCGGCGCTGCTCGCGCTCGTCGTCGCGGTCGCGCTCGTGGCCGCCCTGCGCCACACGCACTCCGGCACCGGCATCGCGCCGGACGTTCGCTCGGGAGCGGGCACTCCCGTCGTGCTCGCCCAGAAAGCCGCCTCCTCCTACAACCCGTTCGGCACGGGCCCCGAACACGCCGAAGGCGTCTCGAACGTCATCGACGGCGACCTCAACACGTTCTGGAGCACCGAGCACTACATCGAAGGCAACCTCTCCAAGCCCGGTCTCGGGGTCTCCCTCGACGCGGCCCCGGGCGTGGCGGCGCGCGCGGTGGAGATCCAGACGCCCACGCCCGGGTTCTCAGCGGCCGTATACGCCTCCGCGAGCCTCGCTCGCCCCGAGTGAATCCAGCGCCACCAAGAGCCTCGCCGCGCTCGGATGGACGCCCCTCGCGCCCGCCCGCGCGGTTGGCGCGCGCACCACGATCCCCATCAACGCCCCGGCCCGCATCTACCGCTACTACCTGATCTGGATCACCCGCCTCCCGCCCGCCTCCGTCACCGCGGAGATCTCCGAGATCACGCTGTTCCGGTAGGCCTCCGCGGGGGCTCCGTCGTTTGATGCACCGCGGGGGTTTGATGCTCTGTGGGGGGTGACTCGCGCGTGCGCGCGTGCGCGCGCGGGGGGTGCCGCGAAGACGAAGGACCGCTACCCGCTCGCGGCGGGCGCTCCGGCCGCGGGCGCCGGCGCGGGCGGCGTGGGAGCGGGGGTCGTGGGGGTCGAGGTGGTCTGCTGGGAGAGCTTGCCCACCGCGATCGTCACGAGCGCGCCTTTGGCGAGCTTGTGGCCGGCTTGCGGGCTCTGCTGCACGACGATGCCCACCTTGGAGGCGTCGGTGACGGTGCGCGTGACGGTGTTCGACGCGAAGCCCGCGCCGGCGAGCGTCGCCACCGCCTGCACTTCGCTCTGGCCCACCACGGAGGGCACCGCCGTCTGCGCCTGCGCCTGGGCCACCACGATCGTCACCCGGCCTTCCACCTTCAGCCGCGAGCCCGCGGCAGGCGACTGGGAGATGACGGTCCCCGCGGCCGGTTGCGCGACTTCGCGCTTCACAACCGTCACCTTCAGGTGGGCCGCGGCGAGCGTCGCGGTGGCGTTCGCCTGCGATTCATTCGTCACTTCGGGCACGGTCGCTTCCTGCGGCCCCGAGGACACGAACACCGTCACCGGGCCGCCGACCTGCACCTCGGTGAGGGCGGCCGGGTCGGTGGAGATCACAAGACCCTTCCCCACCGTGTCGCTCGACTGGCTCTGCGGGGCCGGCAGGAAGCCCTTTTCGCGCAAAATCTTCAGCGCCGAGGCGCCCGTCTTGTTGTAGACGTTCGGCAGCGTCACGATTCCGGGACCGGAGGACACGAACACGCTCACGCGCGAGTCCTTCTTGACGATCGTGCCACGCGGCGGGGTGGTGCCGATCACCAGGCCGATCGCCACATGCGCGTTGGCGGCGGACGACACGACCGGCTGCAGGCCCTCGCGTCTCAGCGACGCCACGGCCGCGGATTGGGTCTTGCCGGTGACGTCGGGCACCGTCACCTGGCCCTTCTTCGAAGGGAGCAGGAGCAGCAACAGGACCGCGGCGAGGATCGCTAGCGCCGCCACGCCGGCGGCGGCCCACATCGCCCGCCTGCGCCCCCGACCGGGGTCCTCGCCCTCGGGAGAGCCATCCCGGCCGGCGGGCAGCGACGGCACCACGAGCGCGGCCGCCGTGGGCGGCGGGCCGTTGGGCACCGGCGCGGGCGCGGGCGCGATCCCGACGCGCGCCTGCTGGAGCGCCGCGATGAACTCGTCGGCGCTCGCAAAGCGAGCGGAGGGCTCCTTGGCGAGCGCGCGCATCACCACGGCGTCGAGCGCGGGCCACACTTCCGGGTTGCGCTCGCTCGGCGGCACCGGCTCGACCGACACCTGCTTGAGCGCGATGCTCACCGCCGAGTCGCCCTCGAACGGCACGCTGCCGGTGAGCAGCTCATACAGCACCACTCCCACCGCGTACAGGTCTGAGGTCTCGCTCACCGCATGACCCTGGGCCTGCTCGGGCGAGAGGTACTGCGCGGTGCCCATGATCGACCCCGTCATGGTCATGTCCGACGCCCCGGCCCGCGCGATCCCGAAGTCGGTGACCTTCGCCCTGCCCTCCTCGTCGAGGATCACGTTGTGGGGCTTGATGTCGCGGTGGATGATGCCGCGCTTGTGGGCGAACCTCGTGGCGAGCAGTATCTGCACGACGATGTCGATGGCGTCCGTCGGGGAGAGCGCGCCGTGTTCGCGCACCACCGCCTTCAGCGACCGTCCGGGCAGGTACTCCATCGCGATGTAATAGGTGCCGTTCCACTCGCCCCTGTCGAACACACCCACGACGTTGGGGTGCGAGAGGCCCGCGGCGCTCGACGCCTCGCGCCGGAAGCGCTCGACGAACTCCTGGTCCTCGGCGAAGCGATGGTGGAGCAGCTTGAGCGCCACCCTCCGCCCGAGCAGGTTGTCCTCCGCGAGGTACACGTCCGCCATCCCGCCCGACCCGAGGCGGGCCACGACGCGGTAGCGGTCGTCGACGATGGTGCCCGCCTCAACCATGCCCGCACCCCGTGTGCGCCCGCGCGCGCGTGCCTGCGCGCGTGCCTGCGCCGTTCCCGCGATCGGGCCCTGCCCACCCCCTCGAGCTGTTTGCGCGATCAACCATGCAGCAGCGCTTCCATCACTTGCTTGGCCACGGGCGCGGCGAACGCGGCGCCGAAGCCGGGGACGCCCTTGAGCGTCACCGCGATCGCCACGGTGGGGTTCTGGGCGGGCGCGAACGCGATGAACCACACGTTGTTGATCGCCGTCCCTATCTGGGTCTCCGCGGTGCCTGTCTTGCCCGCCACCTGCACTCCGGGGATCTGGGCGCTCGTGCCGGTGCCTTCTCTCACAACGGCTTCCATCATCTTGGTGAGCGCCTCGGCGGTCGAGGGCTTCATCACGACGGATTGCGCTTGCGGGGAGATGCGCTGGACGACGCGCCCGTCGGGTTCGACTATCGCCGAGGCGAGGTGGGGGGTCATGAGCGTGCCGCGATTGGCGACCGCAGCGGCCACCTCGGCCATCTGCAGGGGCGTCACCTGGAGCTTGTCCTGGCCGATGCCCATACGGCCCACATCGACGTAGGTGCTCGTGGGCGAGAGCAGCCTTTCGCCCAGATACTCGCCGCTGGTGGACATCTGTTTAGCCGGATAGTCGAGTCGCGGCTTACGGTCGAAGCCGAAGCGGCTCATGTAGCGCGCCATCGTGTGCTTGCCGAGCTCCTCGGCCACCTGCGCGTACACGGTGTTCACCGAGTGGACGAGCGCTTCGGTGAGAGTGATCTGCCCAAGGCTTTCGTTGTTGTCGTTTTTCAAGGGCACGCCGGAGATCGACACTTCGTTGCGACCGCTTACAGTCGATTCCGGTGTGTAGCGCCCTGAGTCGATCGCTGCCACGGCGGTCACCACCTTGAACGTCGACCCGGGCGCGTAGCCGAACTGGGTGGCGCGGTTCACCAGCGGCGAGCCGGCCTGATGGGTGAGGCGTTCGTAGGCGCTCAACGAGCTGAGCGTGTTGGCGTCGTAGCCGGGCGTGGACGCCATCACCTCGACCGCGCCCGTTTTCGGTTCGAGCGCCACCACCGCGCCTTCGTGTTCGCCGAGCGCGGATATCGCGACGCGCTGGGCGGCGGGTCGCAGCGTCGTGCGCACCGCGTCTCCCTGACGCTTGCGGCCCTGCAGCTCGTCGAGGATGCTCTGCACGCTCGTGCCGGTCTGCCCGTTGAGCGCCGCGCTGCGGTAGCTCTCGATGCCGGCTTGGGCGAGCGTGATGTAGGAGTAGCCGACGGCGTGCGTGAACTCGGCTCCGGTGGGATAGCTGCGCGTGTAGATCCCTTCCGCCCCGCGCACGCTGCGCGCGAGCACCGTGCCGTCGGCGGCGAGTATCGCTCCCCGGTCGATCCGCTGCTGCTGGAGCACGCCGCGCTTGTTCAGTTCGTTGGCGCGCAGCGAGGACGCTTCGAAGATCGTCCAGCGCGAGGTGAAGGCGACGAGCAGCGCGAACAGCAGCACCACGAGGCCGTAGAGACGCATGATCGGGCGGTTCACGTGTGGTCCGTCCCGCAGGTCAGTCGGTGTCTTCTCGAGCTGAATCCAAGCGCCACCGGGTCACCCTCCGCTGAGCTGCCCGAGTTCCAGTTGACGCATCAGGTCGGCCGCGTCGCCTTCGGAGCGCAGTGAATGGTCGAGCAGCGCCTGACGGCGGGCCGCTGGGAGCGTGGACGCGCTCACGCCGGACACGTAGTCGCTGCTGTACAGCTTGATGGCGCCCGGAAGCTCGTAGGGGACGCCGCGGTACATCGTCACGAGCCCGCGCTGGTTGGTGGCGATGAAGTACACCGACTGCAACGCCAGGTAGGCCCCCGCACCGAGCATTCCCACGACGACGAGCGCCACCAGCGGAGCGCGCAGCCGGCGCATGCGCCTGCGCAGGCGCGCCCCGCGGGATGGTTGCGTCACCGGCGCCGGGTTGCGCGGGCGGCGCGGCGTGACGGGCGCCTGCCCCGACCGCGGTAGCGCTTCGTCGCGGACGGTCGCATCCAGGTGGGCTCCTCGATTTGGAGGATTTGGGCGTGCTCGTGGTGTCGAGGGGGCCTGTGGCGCCGGCACGAGCGTGCCCGTCGTGTGACCGTCTCGGAGCTCGGCTTCGGTGAGGATCTCCTCGACGCGAACCAGCACAACGGTGATGTTGTCCTTGCCGCCCGCCGCGTTGGCGGCCGCGATCAAAGCCTCGCCGACATCGCGCAGGCGCTCGTGGGACACCAGCACGTCGAGCAGCGCGTCCTCTCCGATCATCGTGGTGAGCCCGTCGCTGCACAGCAGGTACACGTCGCCGGCGCGAGCTCTGATCGAGCGCACATCCACCTCGACGGTCGACTCGGGGCCGAGCGCGCGCGTGATCACCGAGCGCTGCGGATGCTCCTCGGCCTCCTCCGGAGTGAGCCTTCCCTGGCGGATCAGCTCGTCCACGAGCGAGTGATCGTCGGTGAGGCGCAGCAGCTCGCCGTCGCGCAGGCAGTAGGCGCGCGAGTCGCCGACGTGCGCCACCGACACCTCCTGCTCGCCCACGTATACGGCGGTGATCGTGGTGCCCATGCCCGCGCGCTCGGCGCTCTGGTGGGAGAGCTCGTTGATGCGCGAGTTGGCCTCCCGTACCTGCGTGGCGAGGCTTCCCTCGGGATCGGAGCTGTCGTGGAGGCCACCGTTGAACGTGTCCACCGCGACACGCGAGGCGACCTCGCCGGCCTGCGCGCCGCCCATCCCGTCGGCGACGATAAACAGCGGCGAGCGCACGAGCAGCGAGTCCTCGTTCGCGCGTCTCTGCAGGCCGGTGTCCGTGCCGTGCCAGTGCTCGGCCACGCGCAACATCGTCAGTCGACCTCGAAGGTGAACTCGGAGTCGCCGATGCGCACGCGATCGCCGGGGTGCAGCGGGAGCGGGCCGTCGAGCAGCTCCTCGTTGAGGTACGTGCCGTTGGTCGATCCGAGATCCTCGATCACGAGGATCTTGCCCTGTTCGTACACCCGCGCGTGCCGCGAGGAGGCGAACGGGTCGCCGAGACGTATCTCGGCCGCGTCGCCGCGCCCGAGCACGACGTCCCCGCCGAGGTCGTAGATCATCCCCGGATCGTGTCCGGGAGCGCGCTCCACCACCAGACGCGGAGCGCGGTTGAGAAGATCGGCGGGCCCGAACGTCGAGGCCGAGTGCAGGCCGGTGGCGTCCGCCGGCGCCGCCTGCGGGTGGGCGGACGGGTGGGCGGGGCTCCCATCCCCCTGGGCGCCGTCGCCGCGCAGATCGCGTAGGGCGCTGCGCGATACCCACAGCAGGAACAGGTAGAGCACGGCCAGGAAGCCGAACTTCAACATCACCGATACGGGCGCGAGAGTGTTCATGGGGCGATCTCGAAAAGCATCTCAGTGGAGCCCATCTCGATGCGGTCCCCCGAGCGCAGCTCGTGGGCCCCCTCGACGGCGCCGCCGTTCACGCGCACTCCGTTCGTCGATCCGAGATCCTCGATCGTCCAGCTCGTCGCGGCCTCGGGGCGCAGCTCGGCGTGGCGGCGCGACACCCCCGCGTCCTCGAGCACGATGTCGCAGTCGCGGCTGCGACCGATCACGGCGCCGCGCGGCGGCACGAGCAGGCGCCGCCCCGACACCACCAGCAGCGCCTTGGAGCGCCTGCGCGCGCCCGTGCGCTCGACGGCCTCGCGAACGCGCTCGGAGTTGGCGAAGATCATCGTGTTGCCGATCTCCCCAGGCTCGTCGTGCGGAGCCTCCCCCACCCTGCCGGGACGTCCACCGGGGGGCGCACCGCTGGGAGTGCCCCCCGGGGCATCCCGGGCGGGGCCCGCCGGGGCATCCCACGCATGGCCCGCCGGGGCATCCCGGGCGGGGCCCTGCGCGCCACGTCGCCCGCGGGCAGCTCGCGGCGGGCCCTCGTCGACCCGCTCGGCGCTCTCCTCCGGCCTGGCCAGGCGCGCTTCGATCCCGAATTCGCCGAGCTGCAGCGCTTCGTCGGTGTGGAAGGTGATGCGCGGGCCCGAGGCGAGCGCGAAGCACTCGCCTCGGGCGTGCTCCAGCAAGTAGGCGCACAGCTCGTCGATCACCTCTTGCTCGACGCCCTCGTAGCGCGCACGGTCCCTCGAGGAGAGCCATACCGAGTACTCGTTCGGCGCGTACACGCGCGACACCGACGCAGTCGTGTTCTCGTCCATCTCGCGCGCGAGCTTGTGCGCCAGCTCCATCGGACGGACCTCCGCCTTGAACACGCGCCCGAAAGTGCCCTCGACGAGGCCGGCGATCATGTTCTCCAGTGTCCTCAGCGGATTCATCTCAGGGGCCCCGGCATTGCCATGGCGATCACACCCACCGTTTGCCGCGACGGTGATGCCCACCGTTGGCAGTGACGGTGATACCCACTTTACGGGCACCACGCGATGGGGACGCGCGGACAGCGTGTGTTGGAGTGTCAGACAGGCCCGCGCAGGGCGCGGGCGCCGATTGCCAGCGCGCACCCCAGCACCGCCCCCACGAGCGCGCCGCGCGGGCTCGGCTGGCTCGCGTGTGCGAGCAGCGCGTGTGCGAGCAGCGGAGTGGCGGCCACGAGCGCGACCGTCCAAGCCACCGCGGCGGCCACGTCGTGCGCGGCGCTGCGTCCGCGCACGATCCACGGCAGGATCGTGGCGGCGAGCGCCCATACCGCCGCCCCGAGCAGGAGCTCGAAGGTGAGCGTCGCGCCGACCACGTGCGCGGCGGCCTTGCCGAACGACGCCTCCCACACCGCCCGCGGCGGCGTTCCGCCGGACGGGCCCAGCCATAGACGCCTCGCGAGCAGCGGCTCGGCGAGTGTGACCCACCAGAAGCCGAGCGCGGCGAGGCCCGCGCGCGCGCGCCATCCGGCGCGCTGACCGGCGAGCGCCGGGAAGGCGCCCGCGAGGCCGGCGACGCCGAGCGCTGGGGCGAGCGCCGCGGCCAGCCACCCCGGCCCCGAACGGCGAGGCAGGAGCAGCAACGGCGCCCCCGCCGCGAGCAGCAGCAGAGACACGCCGCTCCGTCCGACCGCCGCCTGCCAGGAGGCGGCGGCGAGCAGGCAGCCGATCCACACCAGGCGCGGCAATGCGACGCGGCGAGCAGGTTGAGCTTCGGGCGGGTCGAGTGGCTCTTGAAGACGGGGGCGGCGGGCGAAGAGGGGCCGCTTGAATCCGTGCTCGAGCGCTTCATCGAGAGCCTCGTGGAGGTGGGCGAGCGTGCCGCGAAGATCCGGGTCCCGCCCGAGCGCCACGTCGAGGGCGCGGGTCAGCTTGCGCGGAAGATCGCGGCGGCGGCGCTCGAGCGGCTCGATCGGGGCGCCGATCCGCTTCGCCGTGGCGGCGGGCGTGCGACCCCGCACCGGGTTGACGCCGCTGAACGCCTCATACAGGACGAGCGCGAGCGAATAGAGGTCGGCGGGCGGGCCCGCCTCGTGGCCTTCGCTCTGCTCGGGCGCCATGTAGGCGAGCGTGCCGTACACGTCTCCGGTGAGCGTCAACGCGTCGTCGCCGGCCAGTCGCGCGCCACCGAAGTCGGCGAGCTTCGCGACGGCCGGCGAGCCGCCGTCGCGCGAGGGCGTCTGCCCGGTCGTGTCGCTTGGCACGAGCACGTTCTGGGGCTTGACGTCGCGGTGGATCACCCCACGCCCGTGCGCGTGCTCGAGCGCCTCGACGAGCACCACGCCGATCTCGGCGATCTCCTCGTCGCAGAGCTCGTCGTCGGCGATCAAACGCGCGAGCGTGTCGCCCTCCACGAGCTCTGAGATCAGGTAGAAGGCGTCCTCGTCGGCGCTCGCCTCATAGAGCGCCACGATCGCCGGGTGGGACAGGCGCGCGGTGGCGAGCGCCTCGCGCGTGGCTCGCTCGCGCTCCCTCACAGAGGGCAGCGGGATGCGCTTGACGGCGACCGCGCGATCGAGCTGCTCGTCGTGGGCGCGCCACACGGTGCCGAATCCGCCCGCGCCGAGACGCTCGAGCAGGCGGTAGCGCCCGAGCAGAAGCTCGCCGCGGCGCTGCGAGCGCTCGTCGGAGGCGCCGATGCGCGGGCCGTCGGGCGGCGTTGCGAGCCTCGAGCCGCCGGTGGCGTCCGCGACGTCGTTGCCGGGCGGGCCTCCGTTGCCGGGCGGGCCTCCGTTGCCGGGCGGGTCTCCGTTGCCGGGCGGGTCTCCGTTGCCGGGCGGGTCTCCGTTGCCGCGCAGGTTTCCGTTGCCGCGCGGGCCTCCGTTGCCGCGCGGGTTTCCGTTGCCGCGCGGGCCCCACGAGCTGCGGCGGCGGGATTGGACGAGGGTCTTTGAGTGGTCCACCGACCCCGCGTTCGCCGCGCCGACGGCCTTTCCCTGCCGCGAAATCGCGCGATCCCGCAGTGACCGAGAAGTTGCAGGGCCCCCCGCGCAACACTCCAGCGGCCGGTGGGGTCATACTGGTGAGCTTCACAAGCCCTGCAAGGAGCACTTTTTTGTCGTTCTTCGACGACGATGACGAGGAGCCGCCGACCACGGTCAGGCCGGCGCACACCCAGCAGCCGCCGCGACCGCAGCCGCGCCGTCCGCAGCGGGCGGGCGGACCGGGGGACATCGACCATCACGCGATGATGGTGCGCAGGCGGATCGCCGCGGCCATCGGCGTGGTGCTGCTGATCGTGATCGTGCTGCTCGTGAACGGCTGCCTGAAGCGAGGCAAACAGCAGGCGCTCGAAAGCTACAACACGAACGTAGGCAAGATCGCGCAGGAATCCCAGGCGCAGGTGGCGCGCCCGTTGTTCGCGACGCTCGCCGGCGCAGCGGGCAAGTCGGCGCTCGACGTGGGCTCCCAAGTCGACCAGTTGCGCATGCAGGCCCAGCAGCAGGCAGAACAAGCCAAAGGTGTGAGCGTTCCGAGCGAGATGACCGCCGCGCAGCGCAACTTCCTGCTGACGCTCGACATGCGCGTGGAAGGGCTCACGAAGATCGCCAACCTCGTGCGCACCGCGCTCGGCGGCCAGTCGCAGCAGGCCACCTCGCAGATCGCGGGCGCCATGGAGATCCTCTTAGCCTCCGACGTCGTCTACTCCCAGCGGGTGGCGCCGCTGATACAGCAGACGCTCGCGGCAAACGGGATCACAGGTCAGACGACCGCCGCGAGCCGCTTCATGCCGAACCTCGGATGGCTGCAGAGCTCCACCGTGCAGGCGAAGCTCACGGGCAAATCGACGACCGGCACGGCCGTTGCGCCGGGCAACCATGGGCACTCGCTGAAGGGCGTGAGCGTCGGCGCGAACACGCTCGCGCCCTCCCCCACGCTCAACCATGTCAGCGGCGGCGCCAACCCCACGTTCACGGTGATGGTCGAAAACGCAGGCACCGACCCCGAGACGAACGTAAAGGTCGACGTGTCGGTGACCAGCGAAGGCAAGACGCTCAGCGCGTCGCATCTGATCGACAAGACCGAACCGGGGAGCACGTCGAACGTGGACATCCCGGTGAGCGGTGTCGCGCTCGGGGCGGCGTCGCGCGTGAGCGTCAACATCGAGCCGGTGCCCGGCGAGACGGAAACCGAAAACAACAAGGGCACCTACCTGGTGATCTTCGCGAAGTAGGCCGCGGAGCGGGGCTTGCGCTCGGTCTACTGAGAACGTGTCTGAGACACGTTCTGACAGACCAGGCTGCGCCGCGGGCGCAAACACCGAGGAAACCGCTCGGCTTGGCTCGCCGCCGTGGGCGCGAGAGCGGCTAACTTGTTCTCGATGACTGCCGCCTCGCTGAACGACACGCAGGGGATCGTCGCGCTCGCGGCGCTCGCCATGGCGGTTCTCGCCCTGATCGCGTGCATCGCGCTCATGCGCTCGATGCGCCGGATGCGCGGCGCGCAGAAGATGGTGCTCGGCGACGGCTCCCAGCGCGACGTGATCGCGCACAGCGCATCGCTTCAGGAAGCGTTCGAAGCGCTCCAGGACTACGTCGGAGACGTGGCCTCGCGCCTCGACGGCCGCCTCAACGGCGTCGAGACCGCGCTCACCGGCGCCATCGCCTACCGGTCGCTCGTCCGGTACGACGCCTACAACGAGCTCTCCGGACAGCAGTCGATGTCGATCGCGCTGCTCGACGAGCGACGCTCGGGAGTGGTGCTCACGTGCATCCACCATCGCGACCAGGCGCGCGTGTACGCCAAGCAGGTGTGGGACGGGCAGGGCGAGCTCGAGCTCTCGCCGGAGGAGGCCGAGGCTGTGAGCGCCGCGCTCGCATCCGATCCATCGACGTCTGCGCCGCCCGCCCCGGGTACCCGGGCGACGGCGTCGACGGACACCGTGGATGCCGCCGGCGCCTAACACCCTCGCCCGCGTGCCGCCAATGCCTGACGCCCTCCCGCGCGCCGGCTACCTCGGCCCGGAGGGGACCTTCAGCGAGGAGGCGCTGCTCGGCAGCGTCGACGCCACGGCCGTGGAGCCCGTCGCCATCGAAACGATCCGCGACGCCCTGATGGCGGTACAGCACGGGGAGGTCGAGTGGGCGCTCGTGCCGATCGAGAACTCGATCGAGGGATCGGTGACGGTCACGCTCGACACGCTCGCGGGGAACGCGAGCGACGTGGCGATCGTCGGCGAGGTGGTGCTGCCGGTGCGCCACTACCTGATCGCCCGCACGCCCATCGAGCTTGGAGATGTGGACACGATCGTCTCCCACCCCCACGTGCCGGGCCAGTGCACGCGCTTCCTTCACGAGCGGCTCCCCCACGCGCGCATCGTGGCGGCCACCTCGACGGCCGAGGCGGTGCGGCTCGTGGCCGAGGGCGACGCTGATAGGGCAGGGCAGGCAGAGGCGGCGGTCGGGGCGAGCGGTTCGCCGGACGCACGCAGCGGACGGACGGGCTCGCGCGGCAGACGGGCTCGCGCGGCAGGCGAACGCGCCGGCACTGCGGGCACCAGGGCGGAGGGTGGTAAGTGGGCGGCGATCGGAACGCGGCTCGCGGCTGAGCTCTACGGGTGCGCGGTGATCGCCGAAGGGATCCAGGATCGCGAGGACAACGAGACCCGCTTCGTATGGCTCGCGCGCGAGGATTCCCCGTTGGGGGGCCCGCCGCTGCGTGCGCCGGGCGCTCCGCAGAGCAAGACGTCGCTCGTGTTCTGGGGCGCCGGCGCCGACCGCGCCGGCTGGCTCGTGCGCTGCTTGGACGAGTTCGCCCAGCGGAACATCAACCTCACGAAGATCGAGTCGCGCCCGATGCGCGAGCGGCTGGGCCAGTACATGTTCTTCCTCGACCTCCAGGGCTCGCCGGCCGACGCGGGTGTCTCCGAGGCGCTCGCGGGCTTGCGCGAGATGTGCGAGCGCGTGCGCGTGTTCGGGTCCTATCCGGCGGCTTGAACGCCAAAGCTCCGCGGGGCGCTCGCATGTCGAAGCTCCGCGGGAGGCTGGGTGTTGGGCGCTCTGGCGAGGCCAAACGGGCAGCCGGGCGGGCGGGGGATCGCAGCCGGAGGGATGGGCGGATCGCTACACTGCGGCGCTGAAGATGGAAAGCACGGCGCCCACAGAGCCAGTGGGGTCCGTGCCGCCCTCAGAGCACCAGCGGCACGGACCGAGCCCATCGTCGAATACGACGATGGGTGGCCGGGTGCTCGTCCTCAATGCGACCTACGAGCCCATCAACGTGTGCTCGGTGCGACGCGCGGTGGTGCTCCTGCTGAAGGCGAAGGCCGAGCTGATCGAGCGCGGGCTGTGGGAGCTGCACTCCGAGAGCTCCACGCTCGCGCGTCCCGTGGTGATCCGGCTTGTCGCCTACGTGCATGTGCCGCGCGACACCCACCGCCGCAAGATCACCCGCCGCGCGGTGTTCGCGAGGGACGGCTGGACCTGCCAGTACTGCGGGTCGCGCTCCAACCTCACCGTCGACCATGTGATCCCTCGCTCGAAGGGCGGCACGTCGAGCTGGGACAACATCGTGGCGTCCTGCGCCCCGTGCAACAGGCGCAAGGGCGACATGCTGCCGCGCCAGGCGGGAATGCACCCGCGCCATCAGCCGCGCACCCCCCGCGCTGAGATCTTCATCCACGTCGCCAGCCCCACCATCCCGGCGGCGTGGCGGCAGTATCTGCCCGCCGCCGCCTGAGGCGTAGAGGGTCGATCTCAGGGGGCCCCGGGCGTTGGGGACGCTCGGGGGTCACGCGTCCCGGGGGGGCCGCAGGCGCTGGGGACGCTCGGGGGTCACGCGTCCCGGGGGCTACGGCCCTTCGCGCACGGGCCCGGTGGGAGGGCCCTCAAAACCGCGGAGGGCGCCCTCGACCAGGCGCCCTCCGCTTTCGACCGTGCTGGACACGACCGCGTCGGCTCCGCATCGCCAAGCGCGCCCGTATGGCGCGGCGAGGACGCTGCGAGTCGGAGGGACAAGTCCGACGACCTTCGCGGTGGTGGCCCGGGTTGGATTCCGCTAGGCGGGTCCAGCCGAGTAGTTCGGCCTAACGGCCGGCCACCTCCAGAGTCCCGCAAGTACTGTCAGTCAACGTAGGACCACCTCCTTTCTCTGGTCCATGCAATGTAGCGGACGGGGATGACGATGTGGGCCGGTCGCCTTGGATGCCTGCCGGTCGTGCGGGCCCGTCGTTTGGAAGAGCCTCCCCGATCAGGAGGGCGCACGGTTGGCAGGGCCTGCCGGCTCAAACGAGCGGGCCCGCGCCGTGAAGGTTTCTCAGGGCCGCTTCCAACCGGTGCCGAAAGACGGGCGGGTCGATCGCCGGGTAACGGTAGAGCTGCGGCTCGATCGCGTTATAGAGCTCGCGCAGGCGATCGGGCTCGACCAGGCCGCGGTCGATCATCGTGCGAACGTCGGCGAGATCCTGCGTGAAGCCCCGCTCTATCTTCGAGAGCGCCTGTGAGTAGAGGTCAAAGTGGCGGATCTCGATGTCGCCCTCCTGGAGGACCAATGGACTGCGATCGCGCCAACCGGGAAGCTCGGGGATGAAATCCGGCGGTGAGGCGAGCTCAATGTTCACCTGCAGACGCTCCTTCAGAGCGGGGAGCTCGCGCAGAAGCTCGTCGGCTTCGGGCTCGAGACGCATGTCGACATCGACTGTCGTCTGGCGCCATCCTTCGAGGACGGCTGTCGAGCCGCCGGTGAGATAGATCCGCACCGGCCGGCGGGCCACGCGCGCGAGCGCTCGCGCGAGTTCGCGCAGGCGCGGCTCGTCAACGGGGGGCCGCATGCTCGGCTGCCCGCGCGAAGCTGACCATGCGCGCGAGAAGCGCGTTGTAGCGGCTATAGGCGCCGTCGCCTGCCGCCGTGAGGAGCTCGTAGAGGCGGTGCGAGGGCCAATCGCCTCCGCCCGGAGGCACGTCGATGCCCAGCGCCCGCAGCCGCGGGGCGGCCATCGCCACCAAGAGCGCCGACTCCGTCTCCCGGCCCGCGGCGAGATCGGCGAGACCGTCGCTCACAAGCTCATGGCCGGGAAGATCGGTCGGCAGGTTCAGCACGGGGGGATGCTACATCTCAAACGCGGTGCGCCCGCCGCTGTCCACGAGCTCCTGCAGCTGGGCGCGGCCGTCGCCGATGAGAGGACCGCCGTGGGCAAGCAGCAGATGGTCGAAGTCGAGCTCCGCGAGCAGCCGCGCGCACGCCTCGAGCAGGCCCTGCTTGGTGGCGGGGGGATCGTCCATGAGCGAGTCGGGCACGAAGCCGAGCGGGCCCGGTTGGCCGTGCGGAGCGCCACGCACCACGCCGTCGGCGATCACGAGCGCGCGCAGCGCGGGCAGGTGGAGGGCCGTGTCGTCGGGACAGATCGCGCCGAGCTCACATGCCAGCAGACCGCCGGGGAGCTCGTCGCCGACGTCGAAGCCCGTGACCCGCTCCCCATGGGTGAACTCGTGCAGCCCGGCGCGGTTGCAGTAGACGGGACAGCCGAACCTGCCTGCGAACTCGCCGCTGTGACGGTAGTGGTGGCGGTTTGAGAGAACGATCGCGCCGGGAGGCGTCGGGCGGGCGGCGAACCAGTCGAGGCCGGCGTCGGGCGGGATCAGCGGGATCGATCAGGACGCCGTCGCCGTCGAGCCAGTAGGAGGACACCTCGATGTGTATCTTCGGGTGGACGGCGGTCCAGTGGTAGAGGCCCGGGAGGATCTCCTGCATGGGGGCAGGTTAAAGGATTAAAGGCGCATGCCCCCCGCGCTCTTCCGGCGCGGAGGGCACGGCCTCTGGGCGGGTAGCCTCAGGTTGCGGTGATGTAGCCACTCATGAAGCCGGGGTTCTGCATCGCCCACCCGTTGGCGTCGGTGTCGCACGGGAGCATGCAGTTCCACTCGAACTTGCCGGCTTTGTTGACAACCAGCGTGTAGGTGTGGGTGCCGGGCTGCGCGATGATGTTTACGCCCGCAACCGGTGCGTTGATGCTGTGCGGGACGTCGTCGGTGTTGTCGATCTGCAGCTTCAGCGGCTGGCCCACTTTCACCGCGAATTCTGTCTGCGTGAAGGCATCGTGCATCTTGCCGTCGGGGCCCTTCTTGTACGAGCCGACGATCTTCAGGTCCACGACCTTCGTGGAGGCCGCCGGCGCGGTCGGCGCCGCCGGTTGCGCGGTGCCGGCCGCTGTCGTCGCGGCCGCCGGCGTCACCCGCGCGCTCGCGGTCGCTTCGTGTTTTTCGCCGGTCTGCACGAGCGCGACCATCGACATGAGGAGCGCGGCGAGGATCCCCGCGCCCGCGAGCACCTGCAATACAACCTTGCCCTTCCGGTTGACCGCGTCGTCGAACCGCTCTTGATCTGCTTTCTGAGGCTCCATGTTCTACCCGCCTTTCGTTTTCGCTGTCCTGCCTAAGACATTCCCGCGAGTCAGCGTCTGCGGGGACGAAATCCATAGGAAGTCATGCGCTCGGGTGTTGGAGGGCATAACCTTTACGCATGACCTCCGACTACCGGCCTGTGCGCAGCCCCCAGCTCGACGAGCTGCAGGCGTTCTGCGCCGCCGCCGACCTGGGCGGGATCGGAAGGGCTGCGGTGCGCCTGCGGCTCAGCCAGCCCGCCGTGTCAAAGCGCCTGAAGTCGCTCGAGCAGCTCGTAGGAGCGCCCCTGCTCCAGCGCACGGCGCAGGGCGTCACGATGACCGAAACGGGCGAGCGGCTCTACGCGCATGCGCGGCGCCTCTTGTCGGACATGGACGATCTCACCGAGCGGCTCGACCAGATCCGGGGCACCAATGAGACGGTGCAGCTCGCCATCAGCCATACCGCGGCGGAGTTCCTGATGTCGAAGGCGCTCGTCTCGATGCGCCGTCACACGAGCGCGCCCGTGGAGGTGGTGATCGCCAACTCGCGTCTGGTCAAGCAGATGGTGCGCGCGGGCCAGGCCCATATCGGCGTGGCGGCGTGCATGTTCGGAGAGTCGGTGACGGGCGCGATCGAGATCCCGCTGCTCGACGACGAGATCGTGATCGCCGTCCCGCTCGCGCACCCGTGGTCGCGACGGGACTCGATAACCCCGCAAGAGCTGCTCGGCACGCCGATCGTGCTGCGCGATCCGGGCGCCCACACGCGCCAGGTGCTCGACGCGGCACTGGCCGAGCATGGGCTCGGGGCGCTCCATGCGGCCTCGGAAGTCGGATCGACGCAAGCCGCCAAGGAGGAGGCTCACGAATTGTGCCTGCCGACCGCCCTCTCCCGTCTGGCGCTTTCCCCGGCCGATCGCCTGGAGGTGGTGCCGGTGGACGGCCTGCGCTTCCTGCGGCGCTTCGCCGTGCTGCACCCCCTCGACGGCATCTCCGCGCCCGCGGCCCATCTGGTCGAGGCGTTCAGGCAGAGCCTGGCCGACTCACACGGCGCCTGACCTACTGCTCGCCGTCGGTTTCGCCGGGCTCCTCGGCGGCGTCGCTCTCGCCGTCGCCCTCGGCGGGCCCCTCGACAGGGCCGCTTCGATGCGGCGCCTCGGGTCCTTGCGAGACATCGGCCGGCAGCCCGCCCTCGGCGGCTGGGACGTCCGCGGCCTCGGCGCTGTCGACCACGAGCGCCACCGCGCTCACCATGTCGTCGTCCTTTAGGTTCATCACCCGCACGCCCGTCGCCGAGCGGCCCTGCTGTGAGATTCCCCCGGCGGAGGTGCGCTGGACCATGCCTCCCACGCTGATAAATACGAGTTCGTGGTGCTCTCGCACCACGAGCGCGCCCGCGAGCGCGCCCTTCTGCTCGGTGAGACCGATCGTCTTCACGCCCTTCGCGCCGCGGTGGGTCTTGCGGTACTGGGCTATCTGGGTGCGCTTGCCGTAGCCGTTCTCGGTGACCACGAGCAGGTCCATGTCGTCGCGGGCGATGTCCATCGCGATGACCTCGTTGGGGTGGGCGGGATCTCGATCCCCCACGTCCATCCCGCGCACGCCTGTCGTGTCGCGCCCCATCGCGCGAGCGTCGGACTCGGCGAAGCGCACCGTCAGGCCGCCACGGGACACCATGATGACCTCGTCGCCCGATTCCACGGCGCGGACGGCCAGCAGCTCGTCGTCGTCGCGAATGTTGATCGCGATGATGCCATCGGCCTTGATCGGCGTGTTGTAGGCCATCAACTCGGTCTTCTTGACGGTACCCTTGCGCGTGGCGAACACGAGGTACTTGGTCTCGGTGAAGTCGCGCGTGGAGAGAACCGCCTGCACGCGCTCGCCCTCGCGCAGCGGGAGCACGTTTACGAGCGCGCGGCCCTTGGCGGTGCGCGATGCCTCGGGCAGCTCGTACACCTTCGACCGATACACCTTGCCGCGGTTGGTGAAGAACAGGAGGTAGTCGTGGGTCGAACAGATGAACAGGTGCTCGATGAAGTCGCCGTCCTTCATGTCCATGCCCGTGATCCCGCGACCGCCGCGCTGCTGCTGGCGGTAGGTGGCGAGCGGCAGCGACTTTATGTAGCCGGTGTTGGTGATCGTGATCACCATCTGCTGGTCGGCGATCAGGTCCTCGATGTCGATCTCGTCCTCCGAGTGGCTGAGCTCGGTGCGGCGCTCGTCGCCGAATCGCTCTGAGATCTCTCCGAGCTCTTCCTTGATGACCGCAAGCACCCTGCTCTCCTCGCCGAGGATCGCGCGCAGCTCCGCAATCCGCTCTGTCACGTCGGCGTGCTCCTGCTTGATCGAATCGGCCTCGAGCGCCGTGAGCTGTGAGAGGCGCAGGTCGAGGATCGCGGTCGCCTGGATGGGGCTCAACTCGAAGCGCTCGACGAGCTGCTCGCGCGCGGCTTCGCGGTCACGCGAGCCGCGGATCAGCTCGATGATGGCATCGAGGTTCTCCAGGGCCACCAGCAGCCCTTCGAGGATGTGGGCGCGGGCCTCCTTCTCGGACAGCTCGTGCTTGGTGCGCCTCACGATCACCTCGCGCTGATGGGCCACGTAGTTGTGGATCACCGCTCTCAGGTTCAGCGTGCGTGGCACGTTGTCCACAAGCGCCACCATGTTCACCCCGAAGGTGCTCTGCATGGAGGTGTGCTTGTAGAGCTTGTTGAGCACCACCTTGGGGATCGCGTCGCGCTTGAGCTCGATCACCAAACGCATGCCGCGCTTGTCCGACTCATCACGCAGGTCTGAGATCTCGGGGATCTTCTTCTCGTTCACCAGTTCGGCGATCTTGGTGATCAGATTGCCGTCCCCGGCCTTCTTGACCATGAACGGCAGCTCGGTGACGACGATCGCCTCCTTGCCCTGCCTGAGCGGCTCGATGTGCGCCTTCGCCTGCACTCGCACCCGTCCGCGCCCGGTCTCATACGCATCGCGGATGCCCTGGCGCCCGAGGATGATGCCGCCGGTCGGGAAGTCCGGTCCCTTGACGTGCCGCATGAGGCCGTCAAGGTCGATCTCGGGATCCTCGATGTAGGCGATCGTCGCGGCGATCACCTCGCGCAGGTTGTGCGGAGGGATGTTCGTCGCCATGCCCACCGCGATCCCGGAGGAGCCGTTGACGAGCAGGTTCGGGAAGCGCGCCGGCAGCACCAGCGGTTCCTGACGGCTGCCGTCGTAGTTGGGCACGAAGTCCACCGTGTCCATGTCGAGGTCGCGCAACATCTCGGTGGCGATGCGCGCCAGGCGGGCCTCGGTGTTGTGGCTGACGAATCCGTTCGTCAGAAACGAGTGGTCGTCGGTGTCGACCCTCAGCGAGTAGACAGGCTGAATGCCGGCGGGTTCGATCGACGCGACCTTGGCGTAGTAGTAGTCGCCGGTCACGAGAGGGCTCACGACCTCGCGCACCTCATTCGAGCGGATTCGCTCGAGGATGGCGGTGGATCCCTGCTCCCAGCGCTCGATGCGATCGACGTTGTGACGTCTCAGCCAATCACGCTCGGTGTAGGTCGAGCCGCCCTCGGCGCGGATGTAGCGCGCGATATGTGGAACATGGTCATGACTCAGCGCGCGACTTTCGACCGGAATGTCCGCAAGCTCGCGCTCCAGCTTCAAGTGCTTCGCACCGAGGAAGCCGACGTGCTCCCCGAACAGACGGGCGTCCCGGCGGTTGGTGATCACGACCTTGATCTCACCGCGCGCAGAGCGACTGAGTCGCGAAACCACGCCGAACTCGAGCAGCAGCAGCTGCACGTCGTGCGCCAGGTCGGCACTGCGGGTCGAGTAGGAAACCTGAATGGTGCTGCGAGGAAGCAACGATGAGGAGCCGTCTCCCTCGAACAGCGCCTGGAGAAACACGCGCTTGGAGGCACCGTCCGCCGCCCACACGAACTCGGGCACACGCTTGTGCTCGCTGGAGAGGCCCTCAAGCTCGGCCAGCGGGCTATCGCGCAGCGCAGAGAGGTTCTGCACGTCCAGCTCGTGGCAGAGGCTTCCAGACCTGATCGTCCGCGAGTAGACGTAACGCGCTCCGCCGATCACCCGGTCGTACGCCTCGACCACTCCGTCGAAGAAGTCCCTGTCGAGGTTGTTGAAGCCGGCGCGCTTGTCGCCGAACCAACCCTCCGATACGAAGGCGCCGGCCAGCAAAGCGAGCATGCGGGAACGCTCGTCCAAGGACCTATCCGCGGCCTCGGTCGCGCGCTGGATCAGGACCCGCTCGCCCGGGCCAATCTCCTCGAGCAGCTTCCACATCAGCAGCGGCACGCCGACCATGTCGACGAGGCACAGCACCGGGTGGTTGGCCGTCCCGGTCAGCTGATAGCCCTCCGCCGTGCGCAGTCGCAGCGTCGGATGCTCGCCCGAGTGAAAGGCAACGGATGCATGCACAGGGCGACCAAGCCGGTCAAGCACCTCGACATCCACCGAGGTGTCCGAGTTGGGCAAGGCCTGCGGAGCGATCGAGTCGATTCGTACGGTGCCCGCGGTGGCGGTGCGCACGCGGGTGTCCCCAGTTACGCAGTAGCGCATGGCGGCGGCCGGATCGTCGTCAACCGAGCCGAAGTTGCCCTGGCCGTCGACCAGCTCGTAGCGCATCGAGAAGTCCTGGGCCATGCGCACGAGCGTGTCGTAGATGGCGGTGTCGCCGTGCGGGTGATAGTTGCCCATCACCTCGCCCACGATCTTGGCGCACTTCGCGTAGGAGCGGGTGGGGCCGAGACCGAGCTCGTTCATCGCGTAGAGCACGCGGCGGTGCACGGGCTTCAGCCCGTCGCGCACGTCGGGCAGCGCGCGGCCCACGATCACCGACATCGCGTAGTCGAGATACGCGGTGCGCATCTCGTCCTCGAGAGCCCGCGGCTCGATGTTGCCGCCGCTCAAAGTGTCAGTGGTGGCCATGCTCGCTCACCCCTCTATACGTCCAGGTTCGCCACGGAGCGGGCGTTTTCTTCGATAAACGCACGGCGCGGCTCGACCTGGTCGCCCATCAGCATCGAGAAGGTGCGGTCGGCCGCTGCCGCGTCCTCGAGCGTGACCTGCGCGAGCGTGCGGCTGGCCGGGTCCATCGTTGTTTCGGCAAGCTGCTCGGAGTTCATCTCTCCGAGTCCCTTGAAGCGCTGCAGCTTGATGCCCTTCTGGGCGACGGCCAGGACCGCGGCGCGCAGCGCCTCGAAGGAGGGTGCGACATCACGGCCATCACCGAGGCGCACCTCGAACGCCGGCGTGCCGGCGAGCTCGATCAGCTTGCGGTGCACATCTACCAGTTGGCGGTACTCCTGGGAGTCGAACAGGCTGCGGCGAATGCGATGGGTTCGCGCAAAGCCGGTTCTGATTTCGATCGCCTTCACGCGCAGCTCAAGCGGATCCTGGTCGAGCAGCTCGGTGGCGTGCGTCTCGCCCTCCAAGCCCTCCCGGGAGAGCAACTCGATCGCGGCCTCGGCACTCGTCACCTGTTCGCCCAGCAGCGACGACTCCTCCAGGAACTGCACCATGTCATGGCCGTGTACGACGCGCAACGATGAGCACCAGCCTTCGTATTGCTTGAGCAGCCGCCCAAATCGTTGCCAGCGGGCTTCTGTCAGCTTGAACTCGCCGCCATAACGGTCGAAGACGTTGATCTTGTCCCACTTATCGGTGAGCAGGATCTCTTCGAGTTCGTGCTCCTTCTCGATGTAGCGCTCCTTGGAGCCCTGCTTGAGCTTGTAAATCGGCGGCTTTGCGATGTACACGTAGCCGGCCTCGATCAGCGCTTGCATCTCGCGGAACAGAAGCGTGAGGATGAGCGTTCTGATGTGCGCGCCGTCGACGTCAGCGTCGCACATGAGAATGACCTTGTGATACCGCGCGTTCTCCAGGTTGAACTCGTCGCGCACCCCCGTGCCGATCGCCGTGATGAGCGCCTGGACCTCCGTGTTCTGCAGGACCTTGTCGATGCGTGACTTCTCGACGTTGAGGATCTTTCCGCGCAGCGGCAAGACCGCCTGGGTGTTGCGGTCGCGACCCTGCTTGGCGGAGCCGCCGGCGGAGTCGCCCTCGACCACGAACAGCTCCGCGAGCGACGGGTCCTTGACCGAGCAGTCGGCGAGCTTGCCGGGGAGCGTCGAGTTCTCCAGGGCCGACTTGCGCCGCGTCAAATCACGTGCCTTGCGCGCCGCCTCGCGCGCGCGCTGGGCCTGGACGGACTTCATGATCACCGCGCGCGCCTCGCAGGGGTTCTCCTCCAGGAACTCGCCCAAGCCAGTGTTGACGATCGACTCGACGAAGCCCGCCATGCCGGGGTTGCCGAGCTTGGTCTTGGTCTGGCCCTCGAACTGGGGGTCGCGCAGCTTGACGGAGATCACCGCGGTCAGGCCCTCGCGGACGTCCTCGCCGGAGAGGTTGTCCTCCTTCTCCTTGAGCAGGCCGTGGTCGCGCGCGTACTTGTTCAGCGTGCGGGTGAGCGCCGAGCGGAAGCCCGACATGTGCGAGCCCCCCTCGCGCGTGGCGATGTTGTTGGCGAACGAGTGGATCGACTCCTGGTAGGAGGAGTTCCACTGCATCGCCACCTCCACGGCCCCTTCGTCGCCCTCGGCCGAGAAGAACACGACCTTGCGGTGAACCGTGTCCTTGTTCTCGTTGAGATAGGCCACGAAGTCCTCGATGCCGCCCTCGTACTGAAACTCGGCGGAGTGGCCCTCGGCGCGCTCGTCGACGATCGAGATCTTCAGGCCGCGCGTGAGGAAGGCGGTCTCGCGCAGGCGCTCCTCCAGCGTGTGGAAGTCGAAGTCGAGCGACTCGAAGATGTCGGCGTCGGGCAGGAACGTGACGGTCAGGCCGGTGGGCGCGCCGGCGGCCAGCTTCTCGCCCCGCTGGAGCTCCTGCTGGGGGACGCCGCGCGAGTACTCCTGCGAGAAGACATGCCCATCGCGGCGAACCTCGACGCGGAGCTGCTCGGACAGCGCGTTGACGACCGACACGCCGACGCCGTGCAGCCCGCCGGAGACCTTGTAGCCACCGCCGTCGCCGAACTTTCCACCGGAGTGCAGCACGGTCAGCACCACTTCGACGGCCGGGCGGCCCTCCTTCTCCATGATCGCGACCGGGATGCCGCGGCCGTCGTCGGAGACGGTGATCGAGTTGTCGGGGTGGATCGCGACCGACACCTCGGTGCAGAACCCGGCGAGGGCCTCGTCGACGGAGTTGTCCACAACCTCGTACACGAGGTGGTGCAGGCCCATGATTCCGGTGGAGCCGATGTACATGCCGGGTCGCTTGCGGACGGCCTCCAAGCCCTCCAGAACCGTGATGTCTTGAGCGTCGTAGCTCGCGTTGGCGAGCATCGAAGGGTCGTTGGCGCCACCCTTGGCGGCAGCCTTGGTTTGCGAGCTTGAGATGTCGGTCGCCAATGATCCTCCGATGACGCGAAAACGCCCCGGAGCCCGGGTGTTCCAGGCCTCAGTCCGGGGCGGGGGACTTGTTTGTCCAACGATAGCACAGCGACCCCCCGAACCCGCCCCGGCAGTGGGGCTGAAATGCCTGCAAACAAGCCAAAACAGGGCCGGTGGGCGGGGCCCGGGACAGGTCCGTCGGACGGTCCCGGGGGATGTTCTCCGGCAAGCCCGAGAGGCGGTCCTCCGACAGGCCTGAGAGGGTCATCCGGCAGGCACCGGCAGCAGGGGCCCTCCGGCAGGCCTGAGGGAGCTGCTCGGGCGAGCTTCGGGTGGGCCTCAGCCGGTGCGGCAGCGGAGCTTGTGGATGAGCGCCTCGCCGAGCTCCACATTCAGGCGATCCACGAGCTCGGGGCCCATCAGATCGAGCTCGGCCGACCACACCGCGTCGGTGCATGTGACCGTGAGAACCCCATCGCGCTCGGCCGTGGGGAGTCCCGCGGCGGCGACCCGCGGGCCGACCGCCTGCTCCCACGCCTGCTGTGAGCGGGCGAGCGTGGTGGCGGGCGCGAGCGCGGCGGTGAGGCCCTCGAGCGCGGCCGACAGCGGGCGGGGCGAACGTCGGCTCACGCCGCCACCGCCTCCTGCAGGATCGCCCCGGGCGAGATTCGCAGGCGGGTGACGCCGGCGTCGCCCGATCCCGGCACGTGCGCCAGGTCTGTGCTCGCCACCACGCTCTGCCCACCGCTGCACAGCTCTTGCGAGAGCAGCTCTCGCCGCGTTACGTCCAGCTCGCTCATGACGTCGTCGAGCAGCATCAGCGGTACATGGTCGCGCTCGCGCGCGAGGACCGAGCGCTCGGCAAGCAACAACGCGAGCAGCGCCAAGCGCTGCTCGCCCTGGGAGCCGTAGGAGCGCAGCTCGCGACCGTCGCGCAGGAGCGCGAGCTCGTCGCGGTGGGGACCGTGGGTGGAGAAACCACGCTCGAGGTCGCTCGGCAGGCGCGCGGCGAGCTCCGCGAGGAGCTCCTCGACGCTCGTGGCCTTCGAGCGCGGGCGGTACTCGAGGCGCGGCTCGCCGCTGCACCCCAGCTGGGCGGCGCGTTCGGCGAACGGTTGCGCGAGCATCGAGATGAGCTCCGCTCGATCTTCGCGCAGCGCGAGCGCATGGCGGGCGAGCTCGAGATCCCAGCTGGGGAGCGTCGCGCGGGACGCGCGGGACGTCCGTATGCCCGCGATCAGAGCGTTGCGCTGGGCGAGCGCGCGAGAGTAGTCGCGGCGCGTCGCCACGCGGGGGGGCCAGAGGGCGGCTACGAGTTGGTCGAGGTGCGCGCGGCGGAGCGTGGGCGGGCCCTTGAGCAACTCGAGGCGCTCAGGCGAGAACACGCTCACCAACGGCCGCTCCTCGCACGTCTGTGAGACGCTCGACCGGGGCGCCGTCGACGGTCATGTGCTTCGGCGAGCCCGGCTGGAATCCGACCGTGAGCTCGTGGCGACGGCCCTCGCTGGAGAGTCCCACGGCCACGCGGGTAGCCGGCGCCCCGAAGCGCACCAGCTCGCGCTCTGTGCGTGTGCGCTGGGAGTGGCCGGTGCAGCCGAAGTAGAGCGCCTCCAGCAGGTTTGACTTGCCGGCGCCGTTGGCGCCGTGAACGACGGTTAGGCCTTCCCCGAGACGTGCTTCGGCGCGCGCGTAGCTGCGAAAGTCGCGCAGTTGCACGCTGACGACCAGCACCTTACGCCTTTCGCAGATAGCCGTGACGTCAGGGCCAAGCAGGTCAAGGACGCACCGACCGCGGTGTGCTACGCACATAAGGGAGGGAGGACGCGAGATGCGCCGGCCATGACGTCACGTGTTGAGGCGGATCGGCATGATGAGGTATACGAACTCGCCGCCATTGGGAGACTCGATCAGGCCGGGGCGTAGGGGGCTTATGAGCTTGAGCACGAGCTCCTCGGACTCGACGCTTTCAAGGCCGTCTCGCAGGAACTCCGGGTTGAAGCCGATGTCAAACGGCTCGCCCGAGAAGGGCACGGGCAACGTCTCGCTCGCTTCACCGACGTCGGGGGTGACGGCGGACACGGTGAGCTCCCCCTCGTTGAAGCCCAGGCGCAGCGGAGCGTTCTTCTGCGCGAGCAGGCTCACGCGGCGCACCACGTCGGCGATCTCCGCGCTCGCGAGCCGCAGCTCGTGCTCGACCGACTCGGGGAGCAGTTGGCGATAGTTGGGGAACTGGCCGTCGATGAGCCTCGAGGAGAGCACGATGTCGCCGATCTCGAACACCACCTGGTTCTGCCCGAGGCTGACAGTGAGCTCGGGTGCATCGACGGACCCAGCGATGCGAGCCAGCTCCTGGAGGGCACGGGCGGGCACGTTCGCCTCGATCGTACCCCCGAGCGCTGACTCGAGTGGAGTGTGCTTGACGCTCAAGCGGTAGGAGTCGGTGGCGACCATCGTGAGCTCCTGGCCGCCGGCGGAGATGAGAACCCCGGTGAGCACCGGTCGCGTCTCGTCCTTTGAGGCCGATCGCGCCACCTGTAGGGCGGTGTCGACGAAGACCTGGGTGGGCAGCGTTATGCGCGTGTCGGGTGCGGGGCTGGGGAGCGTGGGGAAGTCCTCGGAGCGCAGTGTGCGGAGCTGGAACTTGGCTGAGCCGGAGATCACCTCCACGTCCTGCTCCTGGGGGCGCAGCTCGATCGTTACGGTGTCGCCCGGGAGCGAGCGAGCCACTTCGAGCACGAGCCGGGCCGGGAGCACGGAGACGCCCGCTTGAAGCACCTCCGCCTGGAGCGGCACGCGCAGTCCGACCTCCATGTCGGTGGCGAGCAGCACGGCGCGGTCGCCTTCGGCTGAGAACATAACGCCGGAGAGGGCTTGCACCGATGCGCGCGTGGAGGCTACGCGGGTGGTGGTTTGCAGTTGAGCCAGCAGCTCGGCGGTGGAGAGGGAGAGCTTCACTTATGCACCTGAGGGTCTATAGGTTTAGTAGGGGTTGTGTGTATGTGGAGTTCTTGCCAGATTCTGAAGATACGCCGGTGGAGCCTGTGTGGGGGCTGTGGGGAGAGCCGTGGAAGTGTGTCAAGCCGATCGGTCAGCAGCGGGAGCGGATAGGCGGGCACGGAGCTCTTCCACCGCGGTGCGGTGGTGGGCGTCGGTGGACATACGCTCGTTAGTGCGCCGCCAGGCGTGCAGCACGGTGGTGTGATCGCGCCCGCCGAACTCGCGTCCGATGGCGGGAAGCGACTCTCGGGTGAGCTCGCGGGCGAGATACATGGCGACCTGCCGGGGCCAGGCGACGCGGGTGGCGCGGCCGTGGGAGACGAGCTCCTCGGATGAGATTCCGAACTGCTCGCAGGCGGCCGCCTTGATGTCGGCGATCGAGCGCTCAGGGGCGCTGGTCGTGGGATAGAGGCTGTCGAGGACTTCGACGGTCAGCTCGGCGTCGAGTGGGCGTCCGGTGAGCGAGCTGTAGGCCACCACGCGGATGAGCGCTCCCTCGAGCGCCCTCACGTTGACGGCGATGCGCTCAGCGATCGTCTCGAGCGCCCGCGGGTCGACCGGCTCGATGCCGTCGTGTTGCGCTCGCTTGCGTAGGATGGCGAGCCGCGTGGGGAAGTCGGGCGGGCGGATGTCGGCCACCAGCCCAGACTGGAAGCGCTCGCGAAGCCTATCTTCCAGCGCCCGCAGGTCGGCGGGCGGGCGGTCTGAGGTGAGCACGATTTGACTGCCGGCGTCATAGAGAACATTGAAGGTGTGGAAGAACTCCTCCTCGGTTTTGGTCTTGCGCTCGAGGAACTGCACGTCGTCGATCAGGAGCACGTCGACGTGGCGGAAGCTCCCCTTGAACGCGTCGAGCCGGCCCGTTGAGAGCGCCCTGAGGAAGTCGTTGGTGAAGGACTCCCCCGTGGTGGCTCGCACGCGCAGACCGGGGCTGTAGGCGGCGATGAATGCGGCTATGGACCGCAGTAGGTGCGTCTTGCCGACGCCGGGCGGGCCGCAGATGAAGAGGGGGTTGTATGCCTGGGCCGGCAGCTCGCTCACGGTAAGAGCGGCGGCGTGGGCGAGCCTGTTGGAGTCTCCGATCACGAACTGGTCGAACGTGAGCTTTGGATTGCCGCAGACGGGCTGGTTGGGTTGTGGGGGAGCTGTGGACGGGGCTGTGGACGGAGCTGTGCGGGAGGTGGGCGCGCCGGTTTGGGGGGGGAACTTTGATGAGCCGGACGCGACGATGTCGACGGTGAGGTCGGGGCCCAGCACGGCCGCGGCGCACGCCTGGAGCACGCGCCCGAAGCGCTCCCTCACCCATCCACAGGTCTGGGCCGGTGCCTCGACCGTGAGGTTGTCGCCCGTGAGGTCCACCGCCCTGAGCGGCTCGAGCCAGATGCGGTAGACGGGCTCGTCGATGGTCGCCGAGAGCTCGGTCTTGACCTGGGAGAAGATGTGCTCGAGCTCGGTGCTCACGGCAGCGGGGACCTGCTCCTTGTGGGAGAAAGCGGGCGAAATCATTCGTTTGGGGCCGCGGAGGGCCCGGTGGACCGAATATATCCGAGCCTGCCGGCTCGCGCCCGCATCATTTTGCTCGTCGTCGCAAATGGCGGGAAATTCTGCAGTCGCGGGTTGTGAGAAGCCCGCTGGAGCAGTTGTGGGGAAGCCCCGCTGGAGCCTGCCCCGCGCGCGCGTGTGGGGCAGGCGCGCGGCGTCGCGCGTGTGGGGCAGGCACGCGGCGTCGCGCGTGTGGGGCAGGCACGCGGCGTGTGGGGCACGCGCGCGGGGCGGGCACGCGCGCGCGCGGGGCAGGCCGAATCGCGGGACACAACACCGCCGCCCTCCCAGCGTGGAGCGGGCGGGATCCCTATAATGCGCTGCCCGACGCAAGCCGGTCTGCCGTGGCCGGCGTCACCGCTGACGGTTTCGGCAGGAATACGAGCGCGGCCGGAGAACATCGATCATGAAGCGCACCTATCAGCCCAAGAAACGTAAGCGCGCCCGTGCACACGGGTTTCGCGCTCGTATGCGCACGCGTGCTGGACGGCTCACGCTCAAGCGCCGGCGCGAGAAGGGACGCAAGCGTCTGTCCGTATAGCGACGGGCGCCGGACGAGATGATGCCGCGAACCAGCCGCCGCGGCCGTCGTCTTTCGCGCAGCGCGGAGTTCGAGCGGGTATACCGGCAGGGCCGCTCTGTGTCCAATCGCCATCTCGTGCTCTATTCGTTCCCGAACGAGGCCGTGGAGCGCCCGCGGCTCGGCCTGTCGGTGTCGCGCAAGGTGGGCGGAGCCGTCGAGCGCAACCACGTCAAGCGACTGCTGCGCGAGGCCTTCGAGGGCGTGGAGACGGAGCTGGGCGGCGGCCAGGACGTCGTCGTCGTCGCGCGCCCGGAGGCACGTGATCTGGCGGAGCGAGAGGGTCTGGAGGGGATCGAGGGGGCGCTCGGCGATCTGCTCGCCCGCGCCGGGCTGCGCTCCACGGGAGGCCAGGACGCATGAGGATCGAGCGCGGCGCACGCACGATCGTGGTGGCCCCGATTGAGGTCTACCGGCGCCTGATTTCACCCGCGTTGCCGCGGCGTTGCAAGTACGAGCCGACGTGCTCGCGCTACGCGGTACAGGCGGTGGGCGAGTACGGCATACTGAGGGGCCTCGTGCTTGCGGTGTGGCGCTTGCTCAGGTGTAATCCGTGGAGCCACGGCGGGTACGACCCGGTGGAGGCTCAGGGGCTGTTCAAGGCTGACCGCCGCCGCGGCTCCTAGCACCGCGCGTTCGCTCTAAATGTTCATCGCCGCCAACGTCATCCAGGAAGCGTTCTCGCCGCTCATAACGGTGTTCGAATCGATCCTGGTGTTCATTCACGACAACGTCGTGGGAGGCAGCTGGGGCCTGGCGATCGTGGGGCTCACCGTGTTGATTCGGGCGGTGCTGGTGCCGCTGACGCTGAAGCAGTTCCGCTCGATGCAGGAACTCCAGCGGCTCGCGCCGGAGCTGAAGGCGCTCCAGGAGAGGTACAAGGACGACAAGCAGCGCCAGCAGCAGGAGATCATGGCCTTCTACCGGGAGCACAAAGTCAACCCGTTTGCCTCCTGCCTGCCGCTGTTGCTGCAGCTGCCGGTGTTCATCTCGCTGTTCTACATGTTGAGGACCGACCTCAAGAAGCACATCTGCGGGGAAGCCCTCGTGAGCCACTACAACTCGCTGTACCACGCCACCGTCGCGAGCGTGGCGGGCGTGCCCGCGAAATACATCGAAAAGACCAGTTGCCAGCAGGTGGCTCCGGGCTCTGGCAAGTTCCTCTTCCTACCGGACATCACCAACAAGGCGACCGGCGTGGCGCTCGTGGTGCTGCTGGTGCTCTATGTCGGCTCTCAGCTTGCCTCCACGATGGTGATGTCGGCTTCGGCGGACCCCAACCAGCGGCGCCTGATGATGATTCTGCCGCTCTTCTTCGTGGTCATCCTCTATCGCTACCCGGCGGGCCTGCTCCTGTACTGGGTCACCACGAATCTGTGGACGATCGGCCAGGGATACTTCGTGCGGCGCTCCATCGGTCCGCCCCCGACCGTGACACCGGCAACGGGGAGCGGGGCCGGCGAGGGATCGGCCGGTGGCAAGGGATCGCCGAACGGCAAGCCTGCGAGAGGGGGAGGAAAGGGAGCGCCGGCGCCGGCGTTGGCCGGCGGCGGGAGCACGCCGCCTCCACCTCCGCGCAAGAAGAAGAAGCGCTCGGGTAGGCGACGATGAGCCAAGCTGGGAAGCGACGATGAGCAAAGCCGGGAACAAAGCCGGGAAGGGTCAAGACGGATGAGCCAAGCCGAGGAGCTTCAGCGGGAGCGCGAGGACCCGGCGGCGGTGCTGCGCGAGTTGCTCGAGGAGATCGTTGACGGTCTTGGCCTCGATGTGGTGGTGCGGATCGAGGAGTCCGAGGGGCTGCTGAGGGGCAGTGTCGAAGGTGGGGATGTGGGCCTGTTCATCGGACGGCGGGGACAGACGATCGACGCGGTCCAGCATCTGGCGCAGCGGATCGTCTTTCGCGGAGGCTCGCCGGATGCGCGCGTGGTGATCGACGCCGACGGCTACCGCGAGCGCCGCGCTGAGAGCCTGCGAACGATCGCGCTCGACGCGGCGGAGCAGGCGCTTCGCTCGGGTGAGGCCGTCGAGCTCGACCCGATGCCGGCGTCGGAGCGGCGCATCGTCCACGAATACCTGCGCGAGCGCGGCGACGTCGAAACCCACAGCGAGGGCGAGGAACCCGAGCGGTATCTGGTGGTGGAGCCCGCCGTGGCTTGACGATGTCGTCCCAAGGTCGCGGCTGTGAGCGTGGCTTGTATTTTGGGACGGCGGAGCCGCAAACCAAGGCTGCGCCGCCCTTGCGCGTAGCGGTGTAGTCCCGAATCCGATGATTTCACGTGAAACCATTCCGGCTCCCGCCAGCGCAACACCCCATGGATGCGGCCGCTGAAACGAGAGTCCCGCTGGCCCGCTTGGGCGAGCGCTATGGGATGTCGGAGCGGCAGATCGATCGGCTCGCGACGATCCTGAGCGCCCTGGCGCTGGACGAGTTCGCGCCGACGACCGTGCGCCGCCCCGAGGAGGCTATCGACATCCATCTCGCCGACTCGCTCGTTGCACTCGACGTCGATCGCCTCCGATCGGCCAGGCGCATCGCCGACATAGGGACGGGCGCCGGCTTCCCGGGGTTGGCGCTGGCGGTGGCGTTGTCCCGGAGCGAGGTCTGGCTCCTTGAGAGTCAATCCAAGAAGTGCCAGTTCTTGCGGCGAATGATCGCGGCGGCGGGGGTTGACAATGCGCGCGTCGTCGAGCGCAGGGCCGAGGAGTGGCCGGAGGGTCTCGGCGCCCACGACGCGGTGCTGGCCCGCGCGCTCGCCCCTCCCGCCGTCGTGCTGGAGTACGCGGCGCCGCTGCTCGCGCACGAAGGGATCCTCGTCGATTGGCGTGGGCGCAGGGACGCCGCCGAGGAGGAGGCCGCGCTTGCGGCGGCCACCCAGTTGGGGCTGGAGCTCGTGGAGATCCGCAGCGTGCAGCCGTTTGAGAGCGCGCGCGACCATCACCTGCACGTCTACTTGAAGGTTGGGGAAACACCGGACAGATTCCCGCGCCGAGCCGGAACTGCCCGTAAGAGGCCGCTCGCTGGGTGAGGCTGAAGTTGAGAGATGCGATCTTCAGGCGCGATCGGCGATCCTCCGACCGCGATCGGCGCTAGCGTGCCGGCGAGCATGGGAAAGGTTTACGCGATAACCAACCAGAAGGGGGGCGTGGGCAAGACGACGACAGCGGTCAACGTGGCGGCGTGCATCGCCGAGGCAGGCTACGAGACGCTCGTGATCGACGTGGACCCGCAGGCGAACGCGACGGTTGGGCTCGGCTTGGAGCGGTCGCAAGCGCCCGGGCTGTACGAGGTGCTGACTGGGGAGAGCACAGCCGCGGAGGCGATTGTGGACAGCTCGGTGGAGAAACTGAGGCTGCTGCCGGCGAGCCCGGGACTGGCGGGCGCGAACGTCGAGCTGCCGCGCATCGACGCGTTCGAGCGGCGACTTCGCGAGGCGATCGAGCCGATCCGGGACAGCTTCGAGTACATCGTGCTCGACTGCCCGCCGTCGCTCGGGCCGCTCACGGTGATCGCGCTGGTGGCGGCCGACAGGGTGATCGTGCCTGTCCAGACGGAGTACTTCGCGCTCGAGGGGTTGGCGGGGCTGCTCGAGACGCTCGCGCTTGTGCAGCGCGAGCTGAACCCGCGGTTGACGGTGGCGGGGATGCTGCTCACGATGCACGACAACAGGACGAGGCTGGGTCGTGACGTGGAGCGCGAGGTGCGCGAGCACTTCACCGATCTCGTGTTCGACACGGTGATACCCCGCAACGTGAGGGTTGGGGAGGCGCCGAGCTACGGGTTGCCGGTGACCCACCACGACCCCCACAGCGCGGGGGCCACCGCATATTTCGAGCTCGCGAAGGAGGTGGCGGCGCGTGGCTGAGCGGCCCGCTGATCACGCCCTCGCGGCGTCATCGGCCCGGGGCCGTGCCGAGCACTGTCCCCGGACCTCTTTCTTGCGAGGACGCGCCAGCAGACCGCTCAGCGGCCCTGTTCGTGCTCGCCGGCCGAGGGGGATCCCCGGGGTGCGCTCATGACGCCGCCTCGGAGGGGGATGGGACGCGGTTTGGAGGCGATTTTGAGCGTGTCGGGCGAGGCGCACACCGCGGACGAGTTGCGCGAGCTGCCCGTGGAGCTGATCGTGCCCAATCCCAACCAGCCGCGCAGGCGCTTCGACGAGGAGGCTTTGAACGCGCTCGCCGGGTCGCTCGGGGAGCGCGGGGTGTTGCAGCCGGTGCTCGTGAGGCCGAAGCCGGGCGGCACCTACGAGCTCGTCGCGGGCGAGCGCCGCTGGAGAGCGGCCCGGATCGCCGGGCTGAAGGAGGTGCCGGCGTTGGTGCGCGCTCGCGACGATGCCGCCTCGCTCGAACTGGCGCTGATCGAGAACATGGCGCGCGAGGATCTCAACCCGATCGAGGAGGCCCGCGCGTGCGCGGCGCTCGTGGAGGAGCTCGGGTTGACGCGCGAGGAGGTGGGACGGCGTGTGGGGCGCAGCCGCGTGGCGGTGTCGAACCTGCTGCGGCTGCTCGACCTGCCGGACGAGGTGATCGAGCTGCTCGAGCAGGGGGGGCTCAGCGAGGGACACGGTAGGGCGCTGCTGCTGGCGGAGGATCACACCGCGAGGCGCCGTCTTGCACGGGACGCGGCGGCGGAGGGCTGGTCTGTGCGGGTCGTCGAAGCGCGCGCGAGGGAGGCCAACAAGGCCGGTGGGGCTGAGAGCGAGACGAAGCGGCGCGCGCGCACGCGACCGGAAATGCACCCCGACCAGGAAGAGGCGGCCGCGACGATCGCGGCGACGCTCGGAGAGGCGCTGGGAGCGGAGGTGCGTGTGCGGGTTGAGAAAGACGGCTACCGAGCGGAGCTGTCGTTCGCAAGCCCGGAGGAAGCGCTCGAGTTGGCGCGGAGGCTGCGGGCCGGTCCAAAGCCCCGGGCGTAGTGTATTGACGACGCAAGCCGGGTACGGGTAATCCCCGGCGCGAGCACTAAACTACGCATTCGGGTAATATAGTACCACGATGGATTTGGGTCAGCCATATGCCGTGATCTGCCCCAGCTTGGATGGGCCCGTGCTCGATGTGCTTGCTCACACGACCCGCCCACTTACGGGTCGGGAGGTCGCGCGTCTGGCGCCACGCGGCTCGGAGCGAGGAGTGCGCCTCGTGCTCCATCGGCTCGTCTCTCATGGCCTCGTGACTGTCCAGGAGGCGGGTCCAGCGTCCCTGTTCGTACTGAACCGCGACCACGTTGCCGCCAACATCGCAGAAGGGCTCATTCGTCTACGGGCAGAGCTGATCGAGCGCGTCCGCCGAGAGATCAAGAGCTGGCGAAGCCAACCGCTTCACGCATCGGTCTTTGGCTCGGCTGCTCGTGGAGACGGCCACACCGACAGCGATGTCGACCTTCTGATCGTCCGCCCCAACGCTGTGCCCGAGGACGACGGCGCGTGGCGCGAGCAACTACATCTGCTGGCCGAGAAGATCGAGCGATGGTCTGGCAACCACGCATCTCTACACGAGCTTTCGCCGGTCCAACTCGCGGCGGCGGTGCGGCGGAAGGAGCCGATCGTCGCATCACTTGGTGAGCAGTCGATTACCCTGGCGGGCGCCGACTTCGCTGACCTGCTGTCGAACCGAGGAAAGAAGGGCATCGCAACATGACGCCACGACGTGCAGGTCGGACTCAGATCTGCGGCCGACCCCAAGCTGCTACACGACTGGCTCACGCCCACAAGTTCCTAGACGCCGCCGAGTTGGTCGCCACCGACATCGAAGACTTCTTGCCCAACATGCGCGCAGCACCAAGGTTAGCGTCAGAAATCGTGACGCGTCTAATGGTTGGGTGTATACGCTCGGTCATTGGCGGAAGACTTGCCGGAGGGCTGGGGTGACGCTTCGCTCCACGTCTGTCAGCCTGACTTTCTTTCGTCCTTCTGGCCGTTTAGCGAAAGAAGTGCTATCCTCTCCGTATGACCAGACGCGAGCAGCGAACCCTGACGCTGGGTTTCATCACTCTCTCCGACACCTTGCATCGAACCGAAGACGCCCTTCAGCACGGAAGCATTCAGGACGCGCTAGATCAACTTCAGCAAACTCAGCACGTCGTGTCTGCCATGCGCCCTGCCGAGATCGACGTGGCGCAAGCTGCCGACGCGCTCGAAGTCTCCCAGCCGACCGTTCGAGCTTGGGCACGTCGAGGACTGATGGATGTGGTGCGAGAGCGCCCGATGATGCTGGCCTTTCCTAGTGTTGTCGATCTGCGTCGGGATCTAGAGCAACTACGCAAGACGGCGGGCAACGAGAAGCGCTGGCAGTCGCTGCTCGCGGCCGCAGCAGACCAACGTGAGTTCGCGCAGGACGGTGCGTGCGAGGGTCTGGCCGATGCACTCGCGGGCAACACCGAGCCGCTTACGCGGCGGTGACGTTCAACGTCACTGTGGCCCGGCGCACGGCGCCACGGGTGCGCGCCCTTCGCGGACGAGCGCAGGAGAGATTTTGGGAGGCGGTGCAACGGTTGGAGGACGAAGGCTGCAAGGCTGCTCACTACAGGATGCGCGCCCCCGATGGTGGGGACGCTCATATCTGTGGTCTGCGCTTCTACGCCGACTGGCGTATGCACCTGGTGTTCGGCGATCACGATGACATCGTGGTCGCTTGGGTCGGGCAGCACAGCGACGAAGAGAACCCGCACATCGACGGCGCCGTAGACATCCCCGAGCTCGCAGACATCGGCCGTCGCCGTAAGGACCAGCCGCCTTGCTGTGACGAGCCTGACAAGGCTCCGATCGACCAGAAGCTCGTCGATCGGATCAACGCGCTGCGACCGGCGCGTGCCCCTTATCGGCCGCGCCTTGGCTGCGCTTCCGGACTGGGGCATGAAGATGCACGCACTCCACGTCACGATTCGGGATAGCCGCGATCAGCGACGAGAGTCGAGGCGCCTCGCGCGCGAGGCGCGAGCGAGGGGCCGCAAACGCAAAGCATTAGGTCGTCCGGCAGCAACGCGCTCAATGCCGACGCGCGTGACTCGGCGACGATAAGATGGCCCGGCAACACGACGATTGTCGAGCGCAATTTTTCCATAGATGTTCCATATCGGCCTATACGTTCAGGACAGCATTGGAAGAAACCGCATAGCAGAGCCATAAGGGCGATTAGCTCAGTTGGTTAGAGCGCTTCTCTGATAAGGAAGAGGTCCCTGGTTCGAATCCAGGATCGCCCATCGCGTTCATCATCAGTGGGCAGACGCCTTGATCACGGACAGGGTTTCGGGTGGGCTCACCTTCCCCATCACATTTCCGGCTGCGTTTGGGCCCGTCAAGTCCTGGGTGTGGCGTGCCGCCGACGACCTCCCCGAGCCCTCCAATCCGGCTAAGGAGATACCGGGTCGCCAGGCGTATGTTGCCGCCCTCGCGGGGCATCGCCCAGATCAGGCGCTTGAGGCGATGCGAATGACCTTCACGTTCGTCGGGGAACTCATGGACCCGCCAATAGCAGCCCGCAGCCCGCCAATCGCGGAGTCGGCGCCAGACGGCGGATGCTAGGAGCCAGCGCGCTGAGATCCGCTCAGATTCGCTCGCATTGCGTCTACCTCTACCGAGGCGCGTTCTATCCGAGTTGGCTGCCACGATCGATGGCCATGAGGTTCAAGCTCCTGCCCGTCGTCAAGGCGTATCCGGTCATCGACCCTGTGTCGCAGACCGAGGCCGTGTGCGTTGCGGGCATCTCTATGGAGCAGCCGCGTAGCTGGATCAGGCTCTTCCCGCTGGACTATCGTGGGCTACAGCGCGCGGGCCGGTTCAAGAAGTACGAGGTGATCGAACTGGAAGCGAACAAGAGCACCAAGGACTCACGCCCTGAGAGCTTCTCGCCTGTCCTCGACTCGATCGAGGTCGGGGAATCGATCTCCACCGACGGCGGGACGTGGCGCCGACGACTGCTGTTCTTCGATGCCGTCGAGGATGAGTCGATGTGCGAGCCACAGCGTGGCCAGAAAAACGAACGCAAGACTCTCGGCGTCTTCCGGCCGGCCGAGGTCATGGACTTGAAGGTCACGCCCGCCGAGAAGGGCTTCGCGGACTCGCAGCGGGCGCTGCTCAACCAAGCGTCGTTGTTTGGCGACCGGGCCGGCGACGACACGCGAGCGGCGCTGGAGCCGCTGCCGGTCAAGGCGAAGTTCTCATATCGTTGCTCTGACCCTGCGTGCACGAAGCACGACATGTCTCTCATCGATTGGGAGCTTGGCGCGCTCTACCGCAGTCTTGCCGAGGCGGGCGACGAGGAGGAAGCGATCCACGCGAAGATTCGGGCCAAGTTCTTCGAGCAATACTGCGGCGACAGCTACGACACTCGTTTCATCACGGGCAGCATGCTCAAACACCCCGGCTCGTTCTTGATCCTAGGGCTCGTGCATCCGAAGCGGGCGGCATGGCCCCAGGAGGCGTCGCTGTTCTAGCGGCGAATAGGGTGCCAACCGTGTCCGCAAAGCTCTTCACAGTCGGCTACGAGGGTCGCTCGCTTGACGAGCTGGTCAGCGGACTGCGCGCCGCCGGTGTCGAGCGGCTGATCGATGTCCGCGAGCTGCCGTTGTCGCGGCGCCGGGGATTCTCCAAGACGGCACTCGGTGACACGCTGCGCGAGTCCGGCATCGAATATGTCCACGTCAAGGCGCTCGGAAACCCCAAGCCGAACCGCGAGCGCTATTGGGCTGGGGACGTCGAGGGCGGCGCGGATGTCTACCGCAAACACCTGAACAACGGTTCACGCTCGGCGCTGGTCGAACTCGCTGAAAGCCTTGGCGACGAACCGGCTTGCCTGCTCTGCTTCGAGCGCGACCACACCGAATGTCACCGCGACGTGATCGTCCAGGAGCTTCAAGAGCTAAAGCCCCGGCTCAAAGTCAGCCACCTGTAGCGCTCCACGCCCACGACGCAGGTCAGATGCGCTGACGGAGGGTCGTGTCTTCGCCGAAACATGACGCGGAGGGCGACGCTCGAGAGGGTCTCCGCACGTCGCCGTATGCTACGTGGATGCCAAGGCTCGCGAGCTTCAGCGGCGTCGTCGTGATGGTCTACTTCGGCGACCATCCCCCGCCGCACGTTCACGCGCGCGTTGGACGCCCGGGGAACCGCGGCGTAGTGGAAGCCTGTTTCGCGATCGAGACAGGCGAGCTGATCGACGGCGTGATCCCGGCAGCGCAGGCGAGCGAGGTCACGAGATGGTGCCGTCGCCATCGCGACGCGCTTCATGCTGATTGGACGCGTGCGCAGGCAGACCAGCATCCGACGGGGCGCTACGATTGACCGTGATGGAGCCTGCAATCGCCCCCGAGATGATCGCGGCGACGCCGCGGCCCGAGCATGTCGTCCGCGTGATGTTCGCCGACGGAGAGGTCCGTGACGTGGACATCACGCCGCTGCTGGACACGGAAGTCTTCGCGCCGCTGCGCGACCCCGAGGTGTTCGGGCAGGTCACTGTGGACGAGGAACTGGGAACCATCGCCTGGCCCGGCGGCGCAGACCTTGACCGGTCGGTGATCTACGCCGCGCTGAACCTTGGCCCGAACAAGGCTCAGATCAAGGTTCTGGCGCCCAGCATCGCGGCCTGAGCGGCTGCGTCGAGCAGGAGGGCGATGCCCCGGAGCGAGGCAGACGCCGCGCGGCGGGCGGCGCTGCGAAATGGCAGCCCTGCCAATATCACCCGGCATCGCCCGCAAACTGCGGACTTTGCGGACGCTCGCTCGCGGGTCCTCCTGACCCCCAAATCCCCAGTATCCATACTGCATTCCGAGCCTTCTATCCCGCGAATCCGGCGTCCCTGATAAGGAAGAGGTGCCTGGTTCGAATCCAGGATCGCCCATAGAATGATTCGGCTGAAAAGCAGCATGGATACTGAGGTTGCGCGCTCTCCCTGGTCGTTTGCTGTGGACGCCGTATAGGCCCAAATAGGCCCGATTCGGCAACCACTGGTAGCAAACTGGTAGCACGAAAGGAGAGCCTCCTCACCTACCTGGCGGGCCAAGGAAGGCTTCGATGGCCGTCCACGCTGCGCTGTGGGTCAGCGGCCCGAGGCGAAGTGTCCAATCGTCGCCAAGCTCTTGACGGACAGATGCGCTGAGGTTGGTCGCCTGGAGTAGCTGTCGTTGCGCTTCCGCCCGGTCGAAGCCGGTCGCTCCGTGGTAGGTGGCATCGAGCCCGTAGCGCCCGTCCTCCATCGGCCAGACCGAGAGGCGGTCGGGAGCGAGATGCGGGCCGGTCTCAGCGGGCAGACTCATCGAGGCGAGCGCGGCCAGCGTTCAACGTCGGCGGAGCGTAGAGGGCGTTCACGCACTCCGCGACTGCCCGCAGCATCGTGTAGGCGTTGCCTGGCGTGAAGATCGACTGCATGTCGGCGTGGGCGGGGAACACTCGATTCGTCGGGTCGAGGAAATGTCACGGTCCCGGTAGCCGCCGACTTTCGCTGGTGATGGCGCTCAGGGTTGTCCGGGCGAGCTTTCAGCGCTCAGCGGTCGTATGCGCGGCCACGGGGCAAGACGCGCACGATAGTGATGATGAGCCGCTGGTCGTCGCGCTCAAATCGTACGCGCCAGTCGCCGACTCGCAGCCGGTACTCATGAGAACCCTGAAGCCGCTTGATGTCGCCGGTCAGCTCCGCGCCCTGGGCGAGCCGTGCGATGGCGCGCAGGATGCGTTGTCGTGTCGGCGGGTCGATCCTGCGGAGATCCTTGCGAGCGCGGTCATCAACGACGACGTGCCAATGCGACGCGCTCACAGGTCGCCGTCGAACTCGGCGATCACGCTCTCAAGCGGCATGGGCTCGATGCCCCGTTCACGGTCGGCGTGGGACTCGGCGACCGCGCGGCGCTCCTCCTCGGTCTCGGGCTCGTCGTCGAGCGGCGCGTGATCGAGCATCCAGGCGACCGGGTCGCCGGAGGACTCGGCGAGCGTGCGAAGCGCCACCTGCGCCTCCTCGTCGCTCATCGTCTCGACCGCGTTATGCAGCCGCTCCTTCACAGTCATGGCCTAAACGTAGCATCGACGCTGCGAGGCGACGAGTCGATCTCGTGTTCGCCACGCCAGTCCCACAGCCCCACGGCGGCGGACTCTGGTAGCACGTTGGTAGCACGCAGGAGGGCGCTCCGAACCGAATATGGCTTCATCAAGCCAGATCCGGTCCCTTGAGGTCCATCTCTGATAAGGAAGAGGTGCCTGGTTCGAATCCAGGATCGCCCATCGAAGGTTTCGGCCGGAACGCGGTGATCGCCGTGAAGCGGAAAACAAAGCTCAAGAAGCTCAGAGAAACGAACTGGCATTGACGCTGGCCTGATCTTCCCCGGCCACGATGGCAAGCACGCTCAAGCATCCGTAACGAGGTCGCCTGAACGCCGTAGAGGCGGTCTCAGCGCTCAGCGGTCATATGCGCCGCCACGGGGCTTGACGGCCGTCACCACGATTACGCTGGCATCGGAGTCGAGACGGATGAGGGCTCGCCAATCACCCACGCGCAGACGCCACTCGCCCGGTCGGCCCTTAAGACTGCGCACGTCGCCTGCTGGCAGTCGCTCTATCGCCGCGAGGATGCGCTCTCGTTCGTTGCGGGGCAGCTTGCGCAGGGACTTCGCGGCAGCGGGCGCGATTACCGCGTCCCACTCGGGCAGTTCAGGCGTCAGCGTCAGGCTCCGCGCGCAACTCGGCTACGTTGATCGCCTCGCCTCGCTGGTAGGCCGCCCAGCCTTCCTCAGACGCCACTCGATCATCCCCGGTGTAGGGTTCGTCGTCATCAAAGGGAGCAGCCTCAAGGGCCGCCAGCACTGGGTCCTTGGCACGAGCCAGCAGGACCCCGGCGGGGTCCACGCTCTCGTCGGGCAACTCATCGACAAGGCGGTGCAGATCGGCTCGCGTCATGGCCTAAACGTAGCACCAGGACCGCGAGGCGACGAGCCGATCTTGTGCTCGCAGCGTCGGTTCCAGCAGCGTCACGAGCGGAGGCCCTGGCAGCAAATTGGTAGCACACGGAAGCCCACTCCGAATCGGATATGGCTTCAGCAAGCCAATTCCCCACCACGAAGTCAATCTCTGATAAGGAAGAGGTGCCTGGTTCGAATCCAGGATCGCCCACTGCAACAATTGCCTGCGAAACGGCGGGTTTCGGGGGCGCCGGCGCCGGGGTTCTGTCGGTATGGAGGCGCTGCAGGGCGGCCTTGGCGGTGTGCAGGTCGAAGCGGATGCGCGCCTTCGGTCCGCTGCCCGCAGCGCGGGGTTGAGCAGGCGGATCATCTGCGCAGGGAGGCGATCGGTTTTGAGCAAGGCGAGCGTTCAGGCTCGAGATTCTCGCTTGCTACGCTTAAGCGGTGGCCACGACGATTGATCCCAAGAACAGGGCCCAGGCCCCCAAGGCTGGGTTTTTGACCGTAGTCGTCGATGCCGACGAGTACGAGGAGGCTCTGCGGGATCCCCGTGTGCACCGGACTAACCGGGAAGCCACGGAGTTCCTCGAGCGTTTGGAGCGCGAAGGCCGCAGTCTTTAGCTGCTGCTCGCGAGCGGGATCCAAAGACGGTGCTCGTGTCCGCCGGGTCCCGGCCCAGCGGAGTCGCGAAAGCCGTAGCGGTCGATCCACATCTTCGCTGTCTCGCTGTCGTGGGGGTCCAGCGCGAGCATCGTGGCGGCGATCTCTTGGGCCGCGCGCCTTGCGAGGGCGACGGCGTGTAGAAGTAGCTGTCCCCCAGTGCCGGCGGGTGCCCGCACGTCGCGAGCGATCTGGGTCAGGAGCGTCGCGGGCTGCGTTCGACGGTCGCTGGCGCCCAGTGCGCGACGTTGGGAGCGGGTCAGTTCGGTGGCGCCGCTTGCGAGCGCGTAGAACCCGAGCAGGCGGCCGTTGTCCAGGAGCAGCCGGGCGACCGACTCCGCCGGCACGAGCAGGCTTCGCTCCCACAGCCAGCTGGCGGCTTGCTGGGCGGCGTCACGTTCGCCCGCGTCGAACTGCGCCACCTGGCGCACAAGCTGTGGGTACTCCTCGGCGCTCGCGGGCGTCCAGCGCAGGAAGACCGGTCCGGGGCCGAGGACGACATCGCGTGGCGGCGGGCCGCTGGGGGTGGTCTGTACCGGGTTCTGCTCTGGCATCGCCTGTACGATACGCAGCCCGAGCTACGACTCCTTTCCCGCAGCATTGACGATGCTTGGTGAGTGCTCTCTCGGCCTGACATCCACCGTCCCTCATCGGCGTTTGATTGGGACGGAAGGCCGATCTACCGTCCCAATCAGCCTAGAATCGCCCGGAAATTGCGACTATTTTCGTCACGCGGTTTCAGCTTTAACTACCAGAAGAAGTCCTCCAAATCGGCATCTTTCCAGATGTCCTTCGGGGCATCTGATAAGGAAGAGGTCCCAGGTTCGAATCCTGGATCGCCCATCGGTCCTCCGTATTCGTCCGTGCATCATCGCACCCGTTGCCTGCGCTGACGATGGTCGACCGCGTGCGACGGGTTCGTTCCGGGAACGGTCCGAACACCTTGAGATCCTCGCCGGAATGGACACGCCTCGGCAGCCACGCTACCGCGACCGCGAGGAGTCGCGCTTCTACTGTGCTCGCGGGTTATCGCCCGAGGAGACGTGGCAGGCGCTCGGCGACGAGCTGGCGCGGGTTCTGGATGATGCGCAGCGCGCCTTCTGGCGGAGGCCGCTGCGGGTGGACGCAGAGCGCGTTCGCTGGTGGCACGGGGCGATCTTTGCGCGCCACTTCCCGCACGATGGAGGGTGCTTCCGCCGCGAGCCGGCGTTCTTTGGCGTCGTGACGCCGGGCGGCGGCATGCGGCAGCTCGCAGGGGCTGATCCGCTTGCGATTCGCGGCGAACTGGCCGCCGTTTGCGCGTCGTTCAACAGCCAGGTCGGTGTCAGCGACGTGGAGGCGGCAAGCGTTCTCGACCGCACACGCGTGGCAGCGGCCCTGTACGCGGGCATCCTGCGCGTTCATCCCTTCGCCGACGGCAACCACCGCACGGCCTTCGTCGCTCTGTCGGCAGCTCTATGGTCCCTTCATCTGCCGAACGTGAGGTTCATCGGCGCCGAGGAGATGATCGCTCACGACGACGTGCTGGTCCCCGCATTTGTTTCTGGTTCAGGGCATGCAGAGCCGTTCGCACAACTGCTGGCGACGCGCATCGAACGTGCGAATGCTGAGCCCGCATGAGGTACTCTAAGGGCATGAGAAACGGCGCTCGTCCTCAGCCGAGCACACTTGAGCGCGCCCACACGGTCTGCGGTGACCGGCTGGTAGAGACCACACCTGCTGTCAACCGCGAGGTTGCGGAAAGCGCGATGCTGCTCTCCCAGGGCGCACGTAGAGCGATCGAGATGATGCGCGAGGCAAGCCGCGAGTCGTCGGCGCCCGCTCACGCGGCCTGAGCGCTCCGACGGCACATCAAGGACGGCAAGTCGCCCCGGGGGCTGCCCAAACGGGCTTCGCTCCCACAGCCAGCCGGCGGCTCGCTGGGCGGCGTCAGTCGCGTTCGCCCGCGTCGAACTGCGCCACCTGGCGCACAAGCTGTGGGTATTCCTCGGCGCTCGCGGGCGTCCAGCGCAGGAAGACCGGTCCGGGGCCGAGGACGACATCGCGTGGCGGCGGGCCGCTGGGGGTGGGCTGTACCGGGTTCTGCACTGGCATCGCGCTAACAGTTCGCGTCGTGGTACGCTCCCGAGCGACTGGGGATCAATGCAGATGACCGTGCGACGGTATGGCGGGTTCAGCGATAGGCACCAGGACAGCCGTGGACGCCGGGGCCATGAGCCGGGCTAGACGCCTCGTGCTGGGCATCGTGGTGGGCGCTCTCGGGTCTGCGCTGCTGCCCGTGCCGGCCGTGGCAGCGGCGCCAGTCGTCGAAAGCGAGTCGGTCTCGCAGGTCACGCCCGTCGACGCGACCCTGGAAGCACAGATCAACCCCGGTGGTCTCGAAACGAGCTATCGGTTCCACTTGGCATACGGGTGCGACCTATCGGGGAACGAAGCCTGTCCGATGTACTGCGTCTCTGGGGAACCGTGCCCTGGGCCCGTGAACGGGCCCGTGAACATTCCATTGCCAAGTGGGGTCCTTCCCGCGTCTTCGGAAACCAAGGACGTGAGCCTCGATCTGAACACGGTGGGTGTGACGCTGAAGCCAGGCACCAAGTACCGATACAGCATCGAAGTGACCAATACGGCCGGCACCGCTCAGGGCCAAGACCAATTCTTCACAACGCCCTCGGGCACCCCCTTTCCGCCATCTGTCGAAAGTGAGTCTGTCTCCGGTATCACCTCGAAAAGGGCGACTCTCGAAGCGCAGGTCAACCCTGGCGGCGCTCAGACCACCTACGAATTCTGGCTTGAGTACGCCAACTGCCAGAACACGCCACCGGGGAGCGCCGCATGTATGTCGATAAGCGTGGAAAAGGCCGGTGAAGGAACGATCACCGCTGGCAGCAGCGGTCAGAGGATCAGCGCGACGGTGACGCATCTGCAGCCCAGCTACTCCTACACATACTGGGTTATAGCCACCAACAGCGCCGGCAAAACCGAAGATGCCCACGAGAGCTTCACGGCGGCTCCCGCGCCGGTCATCGCCGGCGAGTCTGTGTCGGACGTGACCGGCACCAACGCGGAGCTGGAAGCGCAGATCAACCCCGAGGGCCAGAACGTCCGCTACCAGTTCCAGCTCGTCAACGACCCAAGCGAATACACATCCGAGCTGGTATGCCCGGAACCGAGCTCGACGATTTGTATAGGAACCCATGTCCAGGGGGCGCTGCCGATCGGGCTCGTCTGGGGCAACCTCGAGAACCCGCTGGCGGCGCAGCCGGTGAGCCTCGGTCTCGAAAGCGCTGGCGTGAAGCTCAAGCCCGGGACCACCTACCATTACCGCGCCATAGCCGCCCCGTCGGTGCCGAGCGAAGACACGATCGAATGGGAAGGGCCGCCCGTCTACGGGCCCGACCAGACATTCACGACGGCTTCGACGCCGTCGATCGAAAGTGAGTCGGTGTCGCACATAACGTCCATCGCCGCGACTCTGGAAGCCCAGATCAACACCCAGGGGCTTGAAACAACCTATGAATTTCACTTGGCGACAGCCCCGCTCTGTGAAGAAACAGAACCGCCTTGTGAGCGCCCCAAGTACACCTATCCGCTGCCTGCCGGCAAGCTGCTCGGCTCGTTTGTCGGTCAACGCGTAAGCATCGATCTGAACAGCGCGGGCGTGAGCTTGCGACCTGGCGAACGCTACGAATACTCCGTCACCGCGACCTCTAGCGCCGGCACCACAAACGGCCCACGGCAAACTTTCATTGCCGGCGAAGATGTATTTCAGCCGCTGAGCCCCCAGACGCTGTCGACCAATTCGGGGTCAAGCTCCCAGGCATCCGGTGGGTCGTTGGTCCAGGCGCCGAGTTCTGCGATCCCCCAGGCCGCGGCCGACCTTAACCGCGGCAGACACCACCTCAAGCACAAACACCACCACAGGTCGAAGGTTGCGAGGCACAGGCGCCACCGAAGCAAAGCGGCGGGACGCAAGCACCGCAAACCGTAAGACGATGTGTGGAGCGTGTCGCGTTTGACGTTGGCGATGACCTCGGCCCGCACGTCCCCACCACGCTCGATCATCCCGAGCACGGGGGTCTTCCCGTTCGGCCGGCACAGCGAGGATGCGCAGCGATTGCCCTTCACGAGCCGAGGCGCCCGCTCGGGACGCGCAACTGTACGGGAATCCCGTACACTGATGTACGGTGAATCCGTTCAGCTACCAGGGGCCGGTTGACCCCAGCCGCTTGATCGACCGTGGTGCGGAGCTCGACGGCTTGCAGAGCGCCGCGGGCGACCGGGTTGCTATTCGTTTGGCCGCTCCCAGGCGCTTCGGCAAGACGAGCGTGCTCGATGCGCATGTCGCGGCGATGCGCGCGGTCGGCCATCGCGCCGTGCGAGTGGATCTGTCGAAGGTGGCGACGGTCGGCGACGTGGCGGCGCGGGTTGCCGAGGCGTTCAGCGCGCTGCCCGCGGACCCGCGTCGCAGTGTACGCCGCTGGATGGAGCGGTTGAGCGTGAGCGCCGGTGTGCCCGGGCTGCGGGTGCGGCTTGCTCCGAGTGCCGGCCGGCCTGCCTCGGATGAGGCCCGCGTTGCGTTGCTGGAGTTGCTTGATGTCCCGCTGCGGTTGCATGAGGCCGGCGGTGGGGTGACGGTTGTGTGCATGGATGAGTTTCAGGACCTGCTGGTCGCCGATGACGCGCTCGATGGTTTGGTTCGGTCTGTGATCCAGCATCACGGTGACGCTGCGACGTACGTGTTCGCCGGCAGTCAGCCTTCGCTGATGCGTGCGTTGTTCTCAGATCACGAGCGGCCGTTCTATGGCCAGGCGCGGCCGCTGGAGTTGCCGCTGCTGCCGGTGGGGGAGGCGACTCGTGACGTCGAGGCGTTGCTGAGCGCCGATGGATTGGACGCCGGCGGCGCCGTGGACGAACTGGTCTCTTTCACACAGGGACATCCCCAGCGCACGGTGCTCCTGGCACACCACCTCTACAACCTGCTCGAGACCCCACAACCCCCCGGTGACCTCGCGGCCGCGGCGATCGACCTTGCGTTGGCCGAGACGCGTGACGCGCAGCAGGCCTTGTGGGATGGGTTAGGACGTGTCGAGCGGATCGTGCTGATGGCGCTCGCCGACGGACAGCCTGTGAGTGGGAGCGTTGTGGCCGGCGAGCACCGGGTGGCGCGCTCGACGCTGCGCGAGGCGCTCGAGCGACTGCTCGCCGACGAACGTCACGTTCAGCGCGATGACGAGGGGACACCATTTCTACTCGATCCCTTGTTCGCCGAGTGGCTCAGACGGAGATGACTAACTCTCTCCCGCCAACGGCGGCCTGATGGACCTCGGCTCCGATCAGCTGCCCGCGCCGGCGATCTAGCATGTCGTCGGCGCGGGCGCCCGCGACCGCTTGTCCCTACGCCGTCATACGAGCGGCTTGCACTCTCGCGAGCTAATAATTATTTCCTATGAGTGAATGTGGTTTTGGAAAGCTTTTGATTTTGGCTCAGCCACCCCGAAGAGGGTAGGCGTGGGCTAGTTGGGAACGAGGGTGGCAGAAACGCCGTCCTGTGGTAGCGTTACTGTTGAAGTATTACGCTTTGTAGTTTCACGGGAGTTGGTTATTAGTTTATTTTTGGTCGTGACGCGCGCGCGAAGAACCCCCGAGCCACGCGCGCGGGTGCCCGCTGGGATACGTCGTCTTCGCGGGTGCCCGCTGGCACGACGGAGTCCGCTACGTGTGCTGCCGCTTCTGCTGCACGGCCTGGCCGTGAGTGTCGCCACTTGCAGTGGCTGTGTGGGTTCGACAGCGGACCCGATCGAGGGGGTCGCGCGTATCAGCGGCTGAGCCGCCCCAGATCCCACGCAGAAAATCCTACCCACCCCACCATTCAGTGGGTATGATTTCCTCTCATGAAGACGACCGACCAACGAGAGCTGCTCGGTGACACGTTCAGATACCGCGAGGCCAGAGCGGCCGGCCTGAGCGACGCTCGCCTGTACCGGTTGCGCGACGCGGGAACGATCGTCGCTCTCGGCGGCGGCGTCTACCGGTGGGCCGACGCGCCGCCCGCCGACCTGGACCTGATCGAGATCGCCGAGCGTGCTCCCCGGGCGACGCTGTGCCTGGAGACGGCGCTTGCCCGTCATGGGCTGATCGACTCGATCCCGGCGGCAATCGACGTCGCGATCCCGCGTGGCAGCACGCGCCCGGTTCTGAAGGCGCCGTGCCGTCTGCACCAGTTTGACCGCGCCACGTTCGACCTAGGCCGGGAAACACTCGAGGTCGGCGCTCGCACCCCGCTCGGTATCTATTCGCCGGAGCGCTGTCTCATCGACATCGTCCGCACCCGTCACCTTCAAGGCAACGACATCGCCTGGGAAGCGCTGCGGCGATGGACGGGCCAGCCGGGGAGAAACCCCGCGCAGCTCATCGAGCTCGCAAAGCACTTCGCCGGAGCGGAGCCGGCGCTGCGCAAGTCACTGGAGATCCTGCTGTGAACGCACCCACCCGAGCGACAACAGCGGGGCGTGCCTACCTGGACCTGCGCAACCTGGCGCGCGAGAACCGACGCCCTGTCGACGAGCTGCTGCAGCTCTACGTGCTGGAGGCATTCCTGGCCCGGCTGACCGGCTCTCGGTTCGCCGATCAGCTCGTGCTGAAGGGCGGGGTCCTGCTGGCCGCGTTCGACGAGCGCCGCCCGACCCGCGACATCGATCTACAAGGACAAGCGCTCGAGAACGACATACAAGCGATCAGAGCGACCGTGTGCGAGGTCGCAGCGATAGCGCTGGACGACGGAGTCATCTTCGACGTGGAGAGCGCGACGGCAGAGGAGATACGAGACGAGGAGATCGGGCGGCGTGGCGCCGCAGGCAGCGGCTTGAGGACCGGCTGCCCGAGCAGTTTGAAGACGTGCTCACAGTGGTCATCGGTTTTGCCGATCCAGCGATTGTTGGTTCCGCCGAAGGCCGATCCTGGGCCCCGATCGCCAGCGCTTGGTAGCTACGCGGCGCTTGGGGTGCGGCACGCTCGGACCACCTCACCAAACCCCCGGCCTGCCCACGGCCAACCTTTGGTTGGACCACGCCGACGTGCGGTGAGCTCCTCTTGGGTCTCGGCGAGCCGGCGCTCCAGGTCGGCTACACGATCCTGGCCGTCGCCCCGTTCCCGTTCGGCTTCTCGAGCCGACCCCGTGGGTTTCGCCGACCCAGTCCGCGCTGGGCGCCGTCAGTCAGAAAGATAGGGATCGACCGCGACGGAACTCTCCGCCGGCAGGCCGATCGCGGGCTCAACCCCAATGTTTCCGGGCCGCCCCTCAGAAAACCTGGCGTGTTCGCGTCCTTGCCCCGGTGTTGCTCGGAGTGCCGTTTCTCAGTGGGATCCGCCGCGCCGGGGCCAGTGCAAACCGCCGCGCCCACTCAGCGCCGGACGTCGAATGCTCGGTCGCGGCGGGCGCCGTAGCGGTAGATCGAGAAGTGCTCATCGAAGGTCGCGACGCTCCTGACGCCCAGTCGCTCCATGACGGCGAAACTGGTGCGGTCGACGATCGAGAAGTCTTGGTCGGAGAAGAGCTCGCCGATTCGCCACGCGGCGTCAAGGTCGGCGGGGAGAACGGTGTGGATGGTCGTGGCGCTCGACCGTAGACCGCTCCAGAACTTCTCGGCGGCCGCACGTCCCAGACGCACCCTGGTCAGGCGCCAGGTCTCAACGAGTACATGATCGCTTGTGGCCAACACGTGGTCTCCGGTCAGGATCTCATGCGCGCGCGCGTTGTGCCGATCGTCTTCGTCCGCCGCCGCATAGAACGCCGACGTGTCTACGAACAGACTCAACGGGCGCGGTCGGACTGGCCGGTCGTGCGCAGGTGCTCCTGCCAGAGCGAGTCGCCTAGGTACTTGTCGACGTTGCTGGAGACGTCGGAGACGCCCGAGGCGCCCAGATTGAAGATGGCGCTGATGTCGACCCTGGGCGCGTCGCCACTGGGGCTCTCGTGGTCCGCCGGCTTGGCTGAATCCTCGTTCGTCCCGTTCGCCTCGAGCTCGTGTTCAGCCGCCGCGAGCCGCCGCTCGGTCTCAGGCGAGTCCGGCAGCCGGTCGATCAGCTCGTGTAGGTGTTCCTTGGTTGCCATGCCCACATTCTACCGCGGCCCCCGAGGACGGACAAGCTCCAGCCCGGACCGTTTGTCCCGTCGCTGACGACCCCCAACCCGCTCCCCACGCCCCCGCGTCTCCAGCCCAGCCTGACTCAAAGCTTCGCCGTCAGCGGGTAGCGCTCGGGGTGTTCGATCGAGTCGACGGACAGGTCGACGTCGAGGTCGGGCCAATGGAGGTGGCCGGGTTGCGGCTGGTCGAGCCGGAGGATCGCCTCGACCGGCGCTCGCTTGAACCACGGGTACTCCTCGAACGGCAGGAACAGCTCTCGCTCGTCGAGCAGCAGCCAGAAGCCGTGCCGGGAGATGTTGGTTACTTCAGCTTGCGAAGTGATTGTTCTTCTCCTCGCGTGAAAAGAAGAAGAATCGGAATGGCCCTTCGCGAAAGACCGTCGGGCTCACGTACTCATCTTATCGAAGCCGACTGTCGTTGTGGTCGCCCAGTCCCTCGGTGCTCAACCCGCCCGGTCAGTCTCACTCGGCGACAGGAATTTCGCGAAGCCGCGAGCTGATAACAAACTTTGTAGGTGGGGTCGGCAAGGGATGAGGGTTCGTTGAACAAGGTGATGAGCAATTGGAGGCGCCAGCGAGAAAGCTCTCGCGCGCAAGCCTCCTCAGCAGCCGCTGGCCGCGGCGAGCGCCCGGCAGACTTCGTCCATCTTCGCGGGGCTGAGCTCGGTGATGCGTTCGATCAAGAAGACCTTGTCCGCCGTATCGATCTGATCGGCGTTCAACACACAAGTGCGTGGCATACCGTCCTCGGGTCCGAGCTCGACCTCGGTGGGAAGAGCCCGGATCGTGGTGGTGCCAAGCACGACGAATACCTCGTTGAGGCTCGCGATAGCCTCGTCCCGCGTCAGAATCAAGGCGGGCCGGCGCTTGAGGCCGGGCTACTCAAACGAGCCCCGGCCTGTTCGCCCACTGGCGGTGGGTCCCCACGCCCTGAGCGGCTGGCAAGAAGAGCCCGGTGACGCGAGAGTGTCACGCCGGGATCCGTGGGAGCCGGGGGCTGCAATGCCCCCGGCCACCCGAGCACCCCGTCTCACTGTTGTTGCTCGCGTTCGGCACGAGCAAACGCATCGCTGATCGTCTCGCCGTGCTCAGCTATCTCTTCTCGATCGAGCCGGCCCAGTTTCCCGGCTGAGGATGCACGACGCAGGGCAGAGAGGTTCCCCCACTCGTCGACGATGTCGCCGGGCCTTACGGCTTCTGGGTCGGCGGGATCGTTGCAGCGTGAGGCCAGGATCTCCGCTACGGGCTCGATCTCCGAGTCGGGCAGCTCGTCGATGAGCTGGTGCAGGCGCTCCTTGGTGGCCATGCCCCCAGTGTACCGACCACCCCCGCCGCCGGCCGCCAGTCCCTCGGTCCTCAGACCCCGCCTGGTCAGTCTCACCAGCCTGTGTAACGCGAAACCAAAACCCCCCAATTCCACAAGCGGCTCTGGCCGTCGCCCCGTTCCCGTTCGGCTTCTCGAGCCGACCCCGTGGGTTTCGCCGACCCAGTCCGCGCTGGGCGCCGTCAGTCAGAAGATAGGGATCGACCGCGACGGAACTCTCCGCCGGCAGGCCGATCGCGGGCTCAACCCCAATGTTTCCGGGCCGCCCCGCAGAAAAGTTGGCGCGTTCGCGTCCTTGCCGTCCTGTCCGTTGGACGTCACGCAGGCTCGAGCACGTGGACCCGGGCCGTGTGTGGGCCGAGATCCATGGCCGCGTAGATCACGTCGGGGTCGAGGTCGACGTCGCCGGGCCAGGCGATCGTGCCTGTCTCCTCGTCAACCTTGACTTGCTCGAAGATGGCGGTCTCACGTAGGGGGGAGAAGGCCGGGGTGTTCAGCAGTGGTGTGATGTCGACGTCGCGGACCTCGCCGTCGGCGAACACGATCCGGACGGTGTGGGCGGACCGTGGGATCACCGCGACCATTTCGGGTGCGATTGCGGGTTCCATCACGATGAATGGTAGACGTGGAAGTGCGATGGTGGGTGATCATTGAAGAAGAGCTTGACGACGAGGCCGTCGAAGCCGGCGATCCGTGGCATGAGTGGGATCATCACCGACGCAACTGTCGCTCTGGGCGGAGGTGGGCCATCAATCCCCCGAGGATTGCGGATCTGCCCCCTAGATTTTGCAGATCCGCCGAGCTATTATTGCGGATATGCCAGGTTCAGGTTCGTCTTCTGCGGGAGCGCCGGCGCTCGTTGCGCGGCACTTGCGGGCGAATGTGCAGGCCGCGCTTGCGGATACGCGGGTCGTCGTTGTGCTGGGTGCTCGGCAGGTGGGCAAGAGCACGCTCGTGGCGCAGATCGCCGAGGGCGAGCCAGACAGCAGACTCATCATCACCCTTGATGACGAGGCCAGGCGCCGTGGCGCGCTCGAGGATCCGACGGGCTTCGTCGCCGATCTGCAGGGACCGGTGGCGATCGACGAGGTGCAGCGCGCTCCGGATCTGCTGCTCGCGATCAAGCAGTCGGTCGATCAGGACCAGCGTCCCGGTCGCTTTCTGCTGACGGGGTCGGCGAACATTCTGACCGCGCCCACGATCGCGGACGCGCTGACTGGGCGTGCGGAGTATCTGCGACTGTGGCCGTTCTCCCAGGCCGAGCTCCGGGGAGTGCCGCCGGGTCTGATCGCGGCGCTGTTCGCGGGTAGGGCGCCACACGTCGTTGACGCTGCGAGCGGACGCCGTGCGCATGCGCAGATGCTCGTGGCGGGCGGGTTTCCCGAGGCGCGCCGGCGCTCGCCCGATCGCCGTGTCCCGTTCTTTGACTCCTACCTCGACACCGTCCTCGATCGCGACCTGGGAAGCATCGCTCGCGTGCACGACCGGGCCAACGTTCGCCGGCTGCTCGATGCCGTCGCGGCAACCACCGGCTCCACGCTGAACCTGAACGACTTCTCCCGCGATTTGGGTATCGCCGCGAACACGGTTCGCGCATACGTCGACTTGCTCGAGACGCTGTTCTTGATCTATCGCCTGCCGGCGTGGCACTCGAACCTGTTGAGCCGGCTCGTCAAGGCGCCGAAGCTGCACATCGTCGACAGCGGCCTGCTGGCGTACCTGCTCAGCGCAAACGCCGAACGTGCCTGGGGCGATCCTCAGATCGCTGGAGCGTTGATCGAGACGTTCGTCGTCATGGAGATCGTGCGTCAGGCAAGCGTCGATCCCGATCCGCCGCGCGCCTTTCACTTTCGTGACCGGCATGGGCACGAGGTCGACATGGTCCTCGAACGCCGCGACGGCACCGTCGTCGGGATCGAGGCGAAGGCCGCCGCGAGCGCCGGACGATCGGACTTCCACGGCCTGCGGCTCATGCGCGAGCGCCTCGGCGAGCGCTTCGCCTTCGGAGCGCTGCTGTACACCGGGCCCGCGACCGTCCCATTCGGCGACCGTCTCGCCGCGATCCCGCTGCAGGGACTCTGGGCCGGTGCCTGAATCCCCAGCTCCCTTTCACCCGCCACAAGCCGCAGCCACAACCCGTCCGGCCAGTCTCACCCGCCAGGATTTGGATCAGACCAAAACCGTCAGGACCGCACAAACATCTGCCAGCAAAGCTCACAAGCCGATGGGCCGCCACCAGCGAGGCGGCGTAGCTGTCCTTCCGCTGGGGCGCCACACGCATGGTACGCGTTTGCCGGCAGGCTTCTCGCGAGCCTCAGACGGTGGAGTGGACCTTCAGCGGCGAGTACTTGCCGCCCGGCTTGGCTGGCTGGCGGCGGATGCGGATGTCGAGCTCGAGCCCGATCGCGTCGACCAGGTCGATGAGGGTGTCGAGGGTCGGGTTGGAGCCCTCGCCGCGCAACAGTCGTGAGATCGCCTCCGGCTTGCGTTCCATGCGTCTGGCGAGCTCGGCCTTCGGGATGTTCTTTCGCTCCCGAACAAGCTCGATGACCCGCAGCACCTCGGCGATGCTCTTGACCTTCGCGAGCTTCTTCTCAAAACCGGCCCTGAACGAAGGGTCGGCGAGCTGGCCTTCGAGGAACTCGTCAAACGCCTGGCCTGTGACTGTGGTGTCCTTGGTGTCGATCGCCATCATGATCTCCCGAACAGGCACAAGACCATAACATAAAAGTTCATGCTGCTCAAGGGGTGCGATTCCCCCGGGCCACCCGAGTGCTCTTGGCCGACCGCCGACAGCCCGCGCTCCGCACGGCCCATCTGCCGTGATCCTGGATCCTCGTCAGGTGAGTTGGGAGGGCAGCGGACGTGATAGCAGCGCGTCGGAGAGGAGCGGGTCCGCGACGCGCCATGCTCGCGTGCCGGCGCGTGCCACGAGGCCGTGGTATGCGAGCTGGCGCAGCGCGCGGTTTGTGTCGCGTGCGGTCGCTGATGGCCGTGCGTAGGGCGGCAGGCCGCGAGCGAGACGCAACAGGAGCGATGGTCCGTAGCGGCTGATGATCCGCGCGGTCTCGAGCACTGCCGGGATCTGCTCGGACGCGCGTTGTACGTGATTCTCCAGGGCTGTGCTGGCACCTATTGTTTCGGCGTCTATAAGAAGACTGAGGGTTGGGATTGCTAGTCCGTGTGTGTGAGAGAGAAGGAAGTGGAGATCCTCACGGGTGATCGAGATCTCGTGCGCGTTGACGAGTCGCTCCCAGGTGTTGGGTCCTCTGTCGGTGCCTACTGGGTCGATCCTGCCGGCGCCGAGGAATGCCGCGGAGGGGGCGACGAGCACGTGATGGGCCTCGGTCAGTGAGCCGAGTACGAGCGCGTGGCGCTGGGTGTTTTGGACGACTCCGCGCAGCTCCCAGAGAGCGTCGTGTGCCCAGCGGGCGGTGAGTAGGTGCGCGTCGCGCACCACGAGCAGTCCGGATGGCAGGTAGCGCAGGACCTCCGCCAGGGCGCCTTGCGAATACTTGTTTGAGGGGTCGACTAGTTTTGCGGCGACTTGCAGAAAGTCGGGTCGTCCCGCGGGGAGCTCAGGCAATGGCCCGCCGTGTGATTCGCCGATCACGGCGAGGCGCGCGGACAGATCCTCCTCGAAGGCGTCCGCTGCGATCGAGCTCACCAGCTCGCGGACGAGCGAGGGGTAATCGCCGACGAGCCGCGGATCGAGCGTGACTACCGGTCCGGCGGGATGGGTGGTCTCGGCGATCCACTCCAGCGCCTCGTCGATGCCGGAGCCGGGGTCACCGTGCAGGATCAGTGTCTCCCCGGGTGCTGGCAGCGCGCGCGCCCACGGTGGTCCATTGGGGTAGAGGTAGCGCACGAGCCCAGCGCCGCTGGGAATCTCACTCGCGGCGATGTTCATCGGAGCTTCCAAGCCTCGTGCTCGCGTACGGTGGGCAGAGCGACTTGCACAACACTGAGGGTGACCTCGCCGAAGGTCACGCCAAGCTCGGCCGCGTGCTTCGCGAGCAGCATCGTGCAGTACGGATGGCCACGCGACTCGTCCAGCAGTAGATCGAGCGCGTCGGGTGCGATCGGTACGCCTGCGTGATCGCAGCGCTCGCGTAGGCCATGGCGCCAGTCGTCCTCGGCGATCGGCGCCAGCCGGAAGTGCTCGCCGAGGTAGCCGAGGACCTCGGGCTGCTTGAGCGTCTCCTCGGCGCTGGCCTCGCTGCTCGCCAGGACTACGCCCGTCCGGCGGTCCTCGCGCGCGAAGAAGGCACGCAGCGCGGCACGCTCTTGCTCGCTCCATTTCGCGATGATGTGTGCCTCGTCGATCGCGAGCGCCGCGCGTCTGCCTGTTCTGGCGAGCTCCTCGGGGATCAGCTCAAGGACGCGCTGCAGCGTGAGCTGCTCGCTGCCCAGCCCGGCGAGCAACTCACCCATCAGGCTCGTCTCGGGGCTACCGAGCGTCTGGCCGGCACGCCTCAAGGGATCGCCGATTCGGCTGCCGAGCGACCGCGTGCTCTTGACCATGCGCGCGGCCGGTGATGTGAACGCGGACGCCAGAAAGGTGGCGGCTGCCTCTGAGGTCGGGTACTCGTCGAGCGGCAGGCGCCGAGCGATGAGTCCGTCGGTCTCCAGGCGTGCGAGCGCGGCTCGCGCGACGCTGCTCTTGCCCCAGCGTCGGCGGTCGAAGATCCGCGTCACGTCGCCGGCGCGGATGCGGGCGGCGAGCGCTTCGATCGCCGGGACGCGGCCGATCTGGCGCTCCTCGCTGAGGATCGGACCGGCAGGAAACAGCTCGCTTATATCCATATCGGCAGTATATTACTACCAGCGCGGATGTATCGGACGGCGTAAAGGAATCTATGCCGCGCCATCCCGCCGGGTGGCGCTACAAGGAGGCTCGCTCCGACGTTGCTTGTCATCGACTTGATGCTCGCGCCACGCTGATGCTGCCATCAGGTCATAGTTCCTAGTCTTTCTGGGCATCCTTGTGACTTACACGCTTCTGCACATCTCAGATCTTCACCGGCTCGCGACCGACCCGATCGGCAACCCGGAACTACTCTCGACGCTGATCTCCGACCGTGAGCGCGCCGCACGGGAGGCTCCGGTGATCGCGGCCCCGGACGCGATCACCGTTACCGGCGATCTGGTCCAGGGGCCCCGGCTCGGAATCCGCCCCCTGAAACGCGAGACCAAGACCTTGCGAATCGCATGAGACTGGCCGGCAAGCCCACAAACCTCTGGGCCGCCACCAGCGAGGCGGCGTGGCTGTCCTTCCACCTCGCCCCATATCTTCGGTTTTCAATGACCGCTTGCTTCCGGTGCCCCAGATCCTGCTAGCGGCTGTCGCCTGCGCCCCCTTCCCGTTCGGCTTCTCGAGCCGACCCCGTGGGTTCGCCGACCCAGTCCGCGCTGGGCGCCGTCGAGAAAGCTACGCGCCCTTGGGAACCTTCGCCCGAACCTTCGCCAACCCCCCGATCCCCCGTGTTTCCGCCCTGCACGGCGAAATTTTTGGCGCGATCGGGTCCTCGCGCCGCTGGGCTCAGCTGTGCTTCTCGACGAGCCGCAGCTGGTCGACGGGAACCGTCACCAGGTCCAGGGTTTCGCCGGCGTCGTTGACGATCTCGACCATCTTGTGGTCGCCGTAGTCGCTGACGACGGTGCCGGTGGTTCCGGCCGGCCACTGGCCGACCCCCCTGTGGCTGCTGGGGGGCTGGGTCAGGGTCTCGTCCCTGTCGACCGGCTGCGTAAAGGCGACGACGTCGATTTCGCCGATTGCGTGCTTGACGGTAGCCATGGTTCCTCCAGTCTAGGGCCTCGGGATGGCGGTTACAAATCGCGGGGGAGCGCCCGGCCGGTCGAATATCCAGACGGTCCTGACGGTGGCGACGCGGTCGGCCTTCGCGCCGATGCCGGCGATGGGCATGTCGACAACGCAGTTGACGCCGTGGGGCGCGTTGTCGCGAACTTCGCTGATCGGGGTGTCAAGGATGCGCGCCAGGATCTGCGCTTCGAGGTAGTCGATCGCGTCGATCGTGATGCCGAGGATGCGCTCGAAGCCCCGTGCCTTGGGACCGCCGTCGTCGTGGTTGATGTCCAGCGAGTACGCCTCGAGCTTGCGGCGCACCCCGAACGCCTCCGCGCCACGCGGCAGCAGGTCGCCCACGACGGGGGGTGGGAACGCGTCGGGATCCTCGATGTTGGGCGAATCGGTCATGGATCTCTCCTCCGGCGAAGGCCCGCCGGATCGCTTGGGCCGAGCACCCTACGCACAGGGTGGGACGGCGTTTTTCGACGGACAGCCCCGATCGCCTCACGGCTCTCCGCGAGCTCTCTCCTCACCCTGCGCCCCCTTCCCGTTCGGCTTCTCGAGCCGACCCCGTGGGTTTCGCCGACCCAGACCGCGCTGGGCGCCGTCGAGAAAGCTAGAGATCGACCGCGACGGAACTCTCCGCCGGACCCCAGAACTTCACGAGCCCGCCGCGGAACCCCAACGTTTCCAGGCCTTCGCCCCAAAACTTGGCGCGATCGCGTCCTTGGCGATCTAAGCGATCGGGTCCTCGCGCCGCTGGGCTCAGCTGTGCTTCTCGACGAGCTTGAGCTTCTCGACGGGGACGGTGGGCATGTCGACGTCCCGCACCAGGCCGTCGTTGAAGGTCAGGCGCAGGCTGTGATCGTCAAGGGGCTCGACTGTGGTTACGCGGATGGTCATGTCGCTCATCGTGATCCCTCGGGCGGCGGGACCCCGAGCTGCTTGCAGATGTCGCGGGCCAGTCCGTAGCCGAGCTCGTTGTGGCGCGGGATCGATGTCCGTGGCTTGCCGCCCGGCGCTTCCCACCACGAGTGCTCGGCGCCCTCTCTGTCCGGTTTGCAGCCGTGCTTTTTCAGGTGCTTTTCGAGCTGGCGGCGCTTCACGCCGCGAAGCTCAGGTGCACCGGCTCGGTGTCGGCGTCTGGCGCGATCTCGCGCAGCCTGTTGGCGCTCTGGTCATCGACGTAGAAGCGCAGCCAGTCGTTCAGGGCCGAGAGGATCATTTCCCGTGCTTCTTTGCGTGTGCGGCCCTGGCTGAGGACGCCGGGAATCTCGGGGATCGACACCATGATCCAGCCGTCCTCGTCGGGCTCATAGACGATCGTCAGATTCAGCGTGTCGTGCATGGCTCAAGTGTAGCGCGGCCCCCCCGGCACGGACGAGCTCCATTCAGTTTTCAATGACCGCTTGCTTCCGGTGCCCCAAATCCTGCTGGCGGCTGTGGCCGTCGCCCCGTTCCCGTTCGGCTTCTCGAGCCGACCCCGTGGGTTTCGCCGACCCAGACCGCGCTGGGCGCCGTCGAGAAAGCTAGAGATCGACCGCGACGGAACTCTCCGCCGGACCCCAGAACTTCACGAGCCCGCCGCGGAACCCCAACGTTTCCAGGCCTTCGCCCCCAAAACTTGGCGCGATCGCGTCCTTGGCGATCTAAGCGATCGGGTCCTCGCGCCGCTGGGCTCAGCTGTGCTTCTCGACGAGCTTGAGCTTCTCGACGGGGACGGTGGGCATGTCGAGGGTTTCGCCCTGCTCGCCCACGATGTCGATCAGCTTGTGGTCGCCGTAGTCGCTGATGACGGCGCCGATGGTGCCGGCCGGCCAGGTGCCGGCGCTTTCGGCCTTGGCGACGGTCTCGGTGAAGGCGACGACATCGTGTTCGCCGATTGCGTGCTTGGTGATGGTGGCCATGGTCTCCAGTCTAGGGCTTGCAGTAGGCATTCACAAGTCGCGGCTCCTCGCCGCCGCCGGCGATCTCCCAGACCGTCCTGACGTTGATGACGCGTCCGCTCTTCTCCCCGCGTCCCCGTATCGGCAGGTCGATCACGCACTTCGGTCCCCAGGGTGGGTTGTCCCGCACTTCGCTGACGGGGACCAGAACGGCGCCGGTGTAGATCGCGCCTTCGAGGTAGTCGATGTCCTCGAGCGTAATGCCGAGGATCTCCTCGAAGCCGCGGACCTTCGAAACGGCGACCTTGTTGGTGGGATCGAGCGCGTAGGTGGCCAGCTTGACGTGGACGCCGAACGCCTCCGCGCCACGCGGCAGCAGCTCGCCCACGGCGGGCATCGGCGGCGTGTCGGGGTTCTCGCTCATTGCTCCCTCCTGCGATGGGGGCCGATCGGATCGCTTGGGCCGAGCACCCTACGCACAGGGTGGGACGGCGTTTTTCGACGGACAGCCCCGATCGCCTCACGGCTCTCCGCGAGCTCTCTCCTCACCCTGCGCCCCGTTCCCGTTCGGCTTCTCGAGCCGACCCCGTGGGTTCGCCGACCCAGTCCGCGCTGGGCGCCGTCAGTCAGAAAGCTAGAGATCGACCGCGACGGAACTCTCCGCCGGCAGGCTGATCGCGGGCTCAACCCCAGTATTTCCGGCGCGCCCTGGAGAAAACTTGGCGCGAAACGTCCTTGGCCGCCGCGTCTCAGACCGGCTGGATCAGCCAGAGCAGCTCGCAGATCGCGAGTACGCTGATCGCCGGGGGTTGCAGCCCGGAGTGCTCGAGCAGGTCCTTGTCAGCCGCGACGATCAGCGCAGCGCCGGCGGTCTGGGCGAGCGCGACGATGTAGTCGTCGTTGGGGTCACGGATGATCGGTTCGGGATCGATCGGGTTACCGAACATGACGGCATTGGTTTCGATTTGAGTGATCGCCTGGCGCGCGGCTTGCTCGGTTACCCGGGCGCTGAAGTAGGGGTTGTTGCGCAAGGTCTTGCGGACCTCGGCGATCAGGGCCGGGCAGGCGACGGCTTCGACGGTTTTCTTGTGGACGGCTCGCAGCAGCGTCGCCGAGAGGCCGTGTGGATGACCGGCGATCCCTGCAAGGAGGACGCTCGGGGCGACGACCAGGCGGTTCAACTGGCCGGCGGTTGTGCGGCGGCTGATTCTGCTCGGGTCTGGTGGATCGCACGGATGGCTTCGCGCTCGATTTCCTCGTCGGGGATGTCGGCGAACGCCTCGCGGATCTCGGCGAGGGCTTTGTCGCCGAGCTGGTTTACCGCGAGCTGCTCGAGCAGCTCGCGGTCAGTCTTGCCGGGTGCGCCTTCACGTAGCTGATTCAGCAGCTCTTGGTCGAATTCGACACTGGCCGTAGCTGGTGCGGTCATGCCCCACAGCTTAGCGCGGCCTCCGCGCCTCAGGCCCCGGCTCCGCCCATGACCCCCACGCCCCCTCCGCCCATGACCCCTCACGCTCCACCCGCCTCGCTCCCCGCCCCGCTCCCCGCCCCCAGACCCTCCAGGACGCCCGTGTTGGTGGACTTTTCGCCCACCCCTTGACAGGACCCTGGGCGATCGGATAGCGTTCAAGCCAACCTAAAGCGAGCCGCCGCAACTAACAGCGAGAGGCCGTGTTCTAGGGGTAGCACCGCAGGAGAGGGGCCGCCGGCGGCGGTCATGAGGAGCCCAGGGAGATGAGGAGCCCAGGGAGATGAGGAGCCCAGGGAGATGAGGAGCCCAGGGAGAGGGAGAGGGAGAGGGGAGGACCATCAAGCGAGGATCGGGGGAGAGGCGAGGCGTCGAGCGATCGCTGACTCTCGGATGCTGAGTTTGATGGATCCGTTTCCAATTCCTCGGTGTGAAGCATAAGAAAGAGCAAGCGAGATCTCTCGCGAGCTGATAATAAACTTTGCAGGTGCAGTGGGTAACAGGGATGAGGGTTTGAAGTGGGAGAGGTTCTGAACAATTGGGAGCACGAGCGAGAAAGCTCTCGCGTGCCCTCAAATGAGGGCGCCGCGTCTGACGATGCCGGCGCGCCGTCATGAGAGACGCTTGCGGCGTCATGAGAGACGCCCGCGGAGACGCTTGCGCCGTCATGAGAGAGGCTTGCGGCGTCATGAGAGACGCCCGCGATCGCGGATCGCGCCCGCGAGGTGCCTGTCCGAGCCCCACCAGTACCTCTCGGGTGGTGCTCGCAGAGGCCCCGACGGGGCTCCCATCCCGTCTCCTCCCTCGGTGGGGGCCGTGGCGCTGTTCGGCCACGGCCCCTGTTGGGAGATCCGCACACCCGGCGCGCAAGCCCGCCCCGGTGCGCGAGCTCGACCGTACACCGTACGCGGCGCCTGCGACGGAATTTTTCGACGAGCCGCGCAAACGCCCGATTTACGGGCCGTCCGCGCCCAAACCTGGCCGGATCTCGCTCTCCGGCCTGCTCACACCGAAGACTTGCAGTGAAACGAGAGGGAGCCATGAGGGCTTTCGCAAACAAGAACAGCAACGAGAGGAAAAACACGATGTTCTCGAAGATACGTAAGCGCTTCACCTACGCCAACGTCGCGATGACGCTCGCGCTCGTGTTCGCGATGACCGGCGGCGCGTACGCCGCCAAGAAATACCTGATCACCTCGACGAAGCAGATCAGCCCGAAGGTGCTGGCGTCGTTGAAGGGCAAGGCTGGGCCCGCCGGCGCGGCTGGGGCGAACGGTGTCGCCGGGCCGGCCGGTCCCGCAGGCGCGGCCGGCAGCGCCGGCGGCAAGGGCGAAACGGGACCGGCGGGGCCGCAGGGCGAAGAAGGCAAAGCGGGCAAAGCCGGCGTTGCCGGTAAAGAAGGCTCGCCATGGACCGTCGGAGGCGTTCTTCCCCCTGAACAGACGGAGACTGGCACGTGGGTTCTATATGCGCCGGAAAAAGCAGCAAGCGCACTTACTGCGATTTCGTTCCCCATTCGACTCGCCAAAGAACTTGGCGAAAAAGAAGTGCATTACGTCCCGAGCGGGGGCAACGGAACGACTTGTAACGGTAGTGCCAACGCACCCACAGCCGAACCCGGCAACCTTTGCGTGTATCAAGGGGCAAACAGCGGCTTCGACCAAAACGTGAGCGGCTTGGCCGAAGCCCTTATCCTCACTTCCGATAGATTTGAATTCGGGGCAAACACTACTGGCGCCCATCTAGCTGTTACGCCGGAAGCCGGTTCAACGTCCTCGGAAGCCTACGGGACGTGGGCCGTGACTGCTCCCGAAGGCAAATAGTCGGGCACCACTCTTCCCCAGAAGCCAATACCAGTCAGCTCCCCGGACGGTCGTCGCACAAGGCCGTCCGGGTAGCTGCACCCAACGCCATACATGAATCTCAAGGAGACACCGTGAAGCCGACACCGACAGCGCACAAAACCTCGCTTATCGCCCTCCTGGCGCTCTGTCTGGTGTTGCTGGTCCCGTCAGTGGCCTCAGCGCAGTTCGTGCGGCCGTTGGTGCGGCAGGTCACGGGTACGTGTGAAAAAGCCGAAGAAGTCCCGCCGGCTTGTTTGGGGAGCAAATTCGTGCCTTTCGGCCAACCGGAAGGGGTCGCGGTGGACGGTAAAGACGATTTGTGGGTGGCCGAAGTTGGAGGTGCGCTGAGGGAGTTTGAACTGTCCGGCGGGTATGTGAAGAGTCTGACGTTGTCTTCCCTTGGGGAGAGGATAGAAAATTTTGCGATAGACAATGGTTCGACGATCAATAAATTCTACGTAGCTTCCAAAAACGGCAACACGAACGTTGAGGTCTTTGATGAAGCTGGCTCGTTGGTTAATGGTTTCGGTATCGTAAACCTCTCAGCACCGTTCGCGATAGACAACTCGTCTGGAGCTTCAGGAGGGACCGTCTAT